>CAWDXP010000001.1:0-108964 GCA_963806295.1 uncultured Actinomycetota bacterium
CGTCGGCCTGCATGCCGGGGAGGACGTGTTGGTAGACGGTCATCGTGAACGCCGGGCTGCTGTGGCCGAGGCGTTCGCTGACGACCTTCACGGGGACGTTCGCCTTCAGCAGGATCGAGGCGTGGGTGTGGCGGAGGTCGTGGAGGCGGATGCGGCGGATGCCGTGCTCGGCGACGAGTTGGTCCCACACCTTCGAGAACCGGTCGGGATGGACCGGCCCGCCGTCGGGATGCGTGAACACGAAGTCGCCGTCGTTCCGCGTCCCGTTCGCCATCAGCTGCTCGAGCTGCACCCGTCGCCAGGTCCGCAGCACGGCGACCGTGCGCGGGTCGAGGTCGATCGTTCGCCGGCTCGTCGATGTCTTCGGCGCGCCGATCTCGGCGTCGTAGCCGACCGACAGCAGTTGCTGGTCGACGACGAGGCGGGCCTCGTCGAGGTCGACGTTGCGCCACGTCAGTCCGAGTAGCTCACCGCGTCGCATCCCGGTGTTCGCCTTCAAGGTAGATCGGGGCGAACCAGTCGGAGTCCTCGATCGCCGAGAGGAAGCCGCGCAGCTCGTCGGCCGACCAGACCTGATGGTCCTTCGCTCCACCGGTGCGAACCTTCGGCGGGTCGGCGAGGTCGGCCACGTTGCGGAGCACGGTGCCCTTGCGGTGGGCGTCGGCGAGCGCCTTGCGGAGCATGCCGTGGATGTTGCGCACGGTCTTCGGTGCGAGCCCGCCGCCGGCGCCGTTGAGCTTGCCGTCGATGAGCAGCTCGGCGTACAGCGTGTCGAGGTCCTCGGGCTGGAGCTGACGAAGCTGGATCGAGCCGATCCTCGGCGCGACGTGCAGCCGGACGTTGTTCCGGTACGAGTCGAACGTCGAGCGACTCAGCTGCGACTTCTTCAGCGGCAGCCATCGATCGTTGAGGTAGTCGGCGAGCGTGATGCGATCCGGCGACCGGTAGTCGCCGTCGTGCTTGCGCTTGACGATCTCGGCGAGGGCCCGCTCGGCCTCCTTGCGGCTGGCGAAGCCGTCGTGCCAATCGCGGATCGTCCCGGCCGGTCGTGCGGTTGATGCCGCCGTACACGACGGGGTAGTAGCGGTTCCCCTTCTTGGCAATGTGTCCAGCCATCGTCGACCTGCCTCCTGAATCGGATCGAGCACGCCCCCACGTCTCAACGTACCGGTCCGGTCAAGCCGAGGGAAGCGGACACATGTCTCTGTAACGGCGAGCGACCTCGCGGGTCGGTGAAGTGCTCGGGCCACGAGGAGCACGGGATGTCACCAGCCGAGATTCTCCGTAACGACATCGCCCCTCATGGGGCCTTCGACAGGTACCGAGAAGGAGCGCCAGATGTCATCAGCCGAGATTCTTTGCAACGAGGACGTCCTTCATCGGCATGTCAGGGATGTGACGTCGACCGCCGATCTGACCCAGCCCGACTTCCTCACGGTCGAGCAGGCCGCTGCCGTCATCGGCATCGGCCGCACGTGCGCGTACCAACTGGCTCGGAGAGCCGCCGACCTCGGCGAAGGCACCTTCCCCGCCGTCCGCTTCGGCAAGCAACTCCGCGTCCCGCGCCGAAAGCTCGAAGACCTCACCGGTGGACCCATCACCATCCCCGCCCTCACCGACCACACCAACCCCGACTCCACCACCCCACACGAACAACACGCCCCCACCCCCACCACCGATCACCCACCCACGACCACCACCGTCACCCCCGCCACCGAACCCGACCAACCACACCTCCCCTTCACCACCCCATGACCACCACAACGACCAACCAACCACACCACCCATCAAATACAGACGAGTGCACAGTCGCGTTCGGGAGCCGACTCGGGGGTCGGCGATGACCGTCCGGGTGTCGACGTTGAAGGGGCTCGGCGCCGGGCGCTACTACGTCGAGAAGCTTCCTCGCTACTACCTCGACGCCCACGAGCCCCGAGGCCGCTGGGTCGGGAACGCCGCCCTCGAACTCGGCCTCGCCGGGGAGCTCGACGACGACGACTTCCTCACGATCATGGACGGGCGCGACCCGACCCGACCCAACCGGAACCTCGGCCGTGAATACGGCGACACATCGGTCCGCGGCTTCGACGTCACCTGCTCGGCACCGAAGTCCGTGTCCGTACTCTTTGCACTCGGCGACGACGACGTCCGCCAGCGAGTCCTCGACTCGCACGACCGGGCGGTCAAGGCGATGGTGGACTGGATCGAACGGCACGCCCACACCCGCTACCGCATCGGCGGCGAGGTCGCCGTCGTCGACGCGAAGGGAATCGTCGCCGCGCTGTTCCGGCAGCACACGAGCCGCGCCCTCGATCCCCAGATCCACACCCACGTCGTCATCCCGAACCGGGTCAAGTCACCCGACGGCCGCTGGCTCGCCCTCGACGCCCGACTCATCAAGCGCGACCAGCGCACCCTCTCCGCGCTCTACCACGCCGGCCTGCGAGCCGAGCTGACCCAGCATCTCGGCGTTCGCTGGCGCACACCCGAGAACGGCATCGCCGAGATGGCCGACGTCCCCGATGTCGTGCTCACCGAGTACTCGAGCCGTACCGACGACATCCGCCGCCGGATCGACGCCAAGCTCGACCGCTTCGTCGGCACGATGGATCGCGACCCGACACCGAGGGAGCGGTGGCAGCTCGAACGAGAAGCCGTGCTCGACACACGCCCAGGCAAGGAGCCGAACGTCAACGCCGCCGTTCTCCACGCCGAGTGGCGCGAGCAGGCGATGCAACTCGGTACCACGCCCGACGAGATCGTCGCCGACGCCGTCGGGAAGGTGCATCCTCGTCGTTCGCTCGATCAGCACGAGACCAGCGTGTTGATCGAGCGTGCGATCGAAGCGATGAGCGAGCGACAGTCCACTTGGCGACCGACTGAACTCCAGCGAGAGCTCGGCGGAGTCCTCCCGACCGACGTGGGAGCCGACGCGTCGGCGATCGTCGACGCGCTCGACCACCTCGCCGATCGAATCACGGCCAGCCGCTGCGTCGACATCTCTGCGCCCATCCCACCCGATGCGCTCCTGCGAGCCGACGGTCGCCCCGTCTCCGAGTCGGCCGTCGATCGGGCGCTGACGACCCAGGCCATCCTCGACCAGGAACATGATCTGCTCGATTGGGCCGAACACCGCCTCGCCCTCGGCGGCGACGTCGAGCCCGCAGCAATCGATCTCGCCGACGTCGATCTCAACATCGCCCAGGCCGACGCAGCGTCCCGAGTCGCCGGCGACGAGCAGCTCGTCCTCATCGTCGGTCCCGCCGGCACGGGCAAGACCACCGCACTCCGCCCCGCTGTCGCTCAGTTGCGAGCCACCGGTCGACCAGTGTTCGGCGTGGCGCCGTCCGCTGCTGGAGCCGAGGTGCTCCAGGACGAGACCGGCGTCGTCTCCGACACGCTCGACAAGCTGCTCATCGAGCACCGCAGCGACCGTCCACCCGACCACCGCTACGACCTGCCCGCCGGCTCGACCCTCATCGTCGACGAAGCGGGAATGGCCTCCACGCCGAAGCTCGCCGAGCTTGCATCGCTCGCAGACCGCAAGCAGTGGCGAGTCGTCCTCGTCGGCGATCCGATGCAATTCTCCGCCGTCGGCAGAGGCGGCATGTTCGGCCTCCTCGTCGACACCTACGACGCCGTCGAACTCGACCGAGTCCACCGCTTCGACAACGACTGGGAACGCGAGGCCAGCCTCCGACTCCGTCGCGGCGACACCGACGTCGCCGAGCTGTACGACCACCACGGCCGCCTCCACGGCGGAACCGAGCAGCGGATGCGAGCGCAGGCCATCACCCGCTGGTGGATCGAACGCGAGGCGGGCCGGACGGCACTCCTGATGTCGCCGACGAACCGTGCTGTCGACGAACTCAACCACTACTGCCAGCTCGTCCGGATCAGCGAAGGCCAGATCGATGTCACCGCGGCAGGCGTCCGCGCTGGCGCCCACACGATCTATGTCGGCGACGAGATCGCCACTCGTGACAACGACCGCCGTCTCCTCACCGACCGGGGAAGGATGGTCCGCAACCGAGCCGTGTGGACCGTCACGGCCATCCACGCCGACGGCTCAATCCTCGCCGAAGGCCGCAGCGGTCGCGTCCGACTCCCGAAGGAGTACGTCGCCGAACACGTCGACCTCGCCTACGCCCGAACCGGAGCCGGCGCACAAGGCCGCACGGTCGACGTCGCCATCCTCTACCTCGACGGACCCACCGACGTCCGCAACCTCTACGTCCCCATGACCCGAGGCCGGTCGACCAACGAGGTGTTCGTCGCCACCACCGGCGAGCAGACCGCGCTCGACGTCGTCGCCCACTCCATCGCCACCGACTGGATCGACCGCCCCGCCCTCGCCCGCCGAGCCCAGCTGAACCCCCGCCTGGAAGGGGCCACCAGCATCGACCGCCCTCAGGTCGAAGCTGCCCGAGACGATCCCATCGAGCAGATCCTCACGAAGTGGCGTGGTGGCCCACGCAAGCCCGGTCGCTCCGTTGCGTCGGGCAACCGCAGACAGGCCGCCGACGACTCGACCAGGCAGATCCTGGAGGCAAATGGATACCCCGGCGGTTGCGTTGGTGAAGAGCTTGCGTGAGCACACGGCACTCGACGTCGACGAAGACGGGCATTCCGCCACCGCGCCAGATCTGCTGCTCGCGCTGTGGCGATCGGTGGTTCCTGAGGGCGACGACGACCAGGACGGCCGGTACTTCGAGTCTGTACTGATAGCGAGGCCCGGCTACCACGGATGAGGCAACGCCTGTGGAGAGCGACCGCTGCGCCCGAGAGACTCGAGGAATGCAGCCCCTCGCTATGTCCGGTCCCCCGGCCGCTGGGAGATGGCGCCGCTCTGACGCATGTTGTAGGTCGCGCTGACGCCACTGACCGGTTGTGCGTGTCGGTCTCGAAGTGCGCGAGGCTACGCTGCGCGGGTGACCCCAGACGAGGTGGGCGAGTATGCGGAGTCACTCGCTCAGGTCAAGCGCAAGGGAACTGAGTCCCGTCCTGCCTGGTACGTGCATGACCGCTTGGTCGTGCGCCTGCAGGACCCGACGACGTTGGTGATCCGGGTCCCCCTGAGCGAACGCGAGTCGTTGCTGGAGTCCTTCCCCGACAGTTTCGGGGTGCCGCCGCGTATGGAGGCCCACCACAAGATCGAGGCCTATCTCGATCACGCCCCGGCTGCGGCCGTGCGCGCGGCCATCGATCTCGCCTGGGACATGCAACGTCGCTGAGAACCCCAGTGCAGCCATGAGGTGCCGCGAGGACGGGAAGTTGACGTTCCGTTCCGGGCGTGCGCGAACGTCCATCAGCTTGTCCTGGCCCTCGTCCGTCGCGCTCGTCGTCACCCACCGGCACCGGTGGGCGTTGGGCCCTGACGAGCGCATCCGCCGCCGATCGGAAGGCCGGCTGGCTGGCGGCGATGAGACTCGCCCGGGGAAGGTGTCCCCGGCCTTGGTTCCGCGAGCGCGAAACGAGCCGTGGCGCCGGTCGAGCAAACGCCAGAAGCGCACGATCAGCCGATGCCCAGCGTCAATCGTGCCTGTCGGTTCACGTCCTTGTAGAGCAGGTAGCGGAACCGGCCGGGCCCCCCGGCGTAACAGGCCTGTGGGCAGAACGCGCGCAGCCACATGAAGTCGCCCGCCTGCACCTCCACCCAGTCGGTGTTGAGCAGGTAGACGGCCTTGCCCTCGAGGACGTAGAGACCGTGCTCCATGACGTGTGTCTCCGAGAACGGGATTGCACCCCCCGGCTCGAAGCCGACGATGTTGACGTGCATGTCGTGGCGCACGTCGAGCGGGTCGACGAACCGCTGGGTCGCCCACGCGTCCGTTCCCGGCATGGACTGTGGTCGCACGTCGGACTCGTGGGTGACGAACGCCTCGGGGGCGTCCACACCGTCGACGACCTCGTAGGCCTTGCGGACCCAGTGGAAGGTGGAGGGCTCGTCCCCGGTGGCGCGCAGGGTCCAGGTCTGCCCGGGTGGCAGGTAGGCGTAGGAGCCGGGCGACAGCTCGTGGGCCGCCTCGCCGACGGTGAGCGTCGCTGAGCCGGCCACGACGAAGAGCACGGCCTCGGCGGCCGGGTCAGGCTCGGGGGCCTCGGACCCGCCGCCGGGTTGCACCTCGACGATGTACCAGGAGAACGTCTCCGCGAACCCCGACAGCGGCCGGGCGATGACCCACAGGCGGGTCCGCGCCCAGTGCGGGAGCTGGCTGGTGACGATGTCGCGCATCGTCCCCCGCGGCAGCACGGCGTACGCGGTGGTGAACCGTGCCCGGTCCGTGGTCAGGTCGCTCTGGGTGGGCAGGCCGCCGCGGGGGACGAAGTAGTTCGGGGTGCTCATGGGCTTCCTCTCCGGAGAAGTCGCCCGCGAGGGGCGGCATCGAGATCGACCGGGATGCCGTGCAGCCAGGTCCGCCGGACCACCCCGGTGAGGGTCCGGCCGGCATACGGGGACACCGGGTTCTTGTGGTGCAGCGCGGTGACGTCGACGGTGAAGGCTTCGTCAGGGGCGAACGCGACCAGATGTGCGACGGACCCGACGGCGATCCTGCCCCGGTCGGTGAACCCGACGAGGTCGGCGGGCCCGGAACCCATCCAGCGCACCACGTCGGCCAGCGCGTGGCCGCGCCGACGCGCCTGAGTCCAGACCAGGGGCAGGCCGAGCTGTAGTCCGGCGACACCGCCCCACGCGACCCCGAAGTCCCCGGTCTCGAGCTGCTTGAGGTCGGCCGTACTGGGCGAGTGGTCGGACACCACCAGGCCGATCGTGCCGGCTGCCAGCCCGGCCCACAGCCCGTCCTGGTTGTCCCGCTCGCGGATGGGCGGGCAGCACTTGAACTCCGTTGCGCCGTCGGGGATCTCGTCGGCGCACAGGGTCAGGTAGTGCGGGCAGGTCTCCGCGGTCAGCGCGATCCCCTCGGCCTGGGCAGCGGCGACGATCGGCACGCCGTCGGCGTCGGACAGGTGCACGATGTGCGCCCGGCCACCGACGTCGCGCAGCGCAGCAACCACCCGCTCGACCGCACGCTCCTCCGCGGCCCGCGGCCGGGAGGCGAGGTACCCCGCGTACCCGCGACCCGAGGCGGCCGGCGCGACCGCGAGCGCGTCGGGGTCCTCGGCGTGCAGGAGCAGGAGCGTGCCCAGCCTGGCCGTCTCCGCCAGCGCCGAGCGCAGCCCCACGTCGTCGAGGTGACCGAACTCCGGCACGCCCGAGTCGACGAGGAACGCCTTGTAGCCCACCACCCCGGCCTCGTGCAGCGGACCCATGTCAGGCACGTTGCCCGGCACCGCGCCGCCCCAGAACCCGACGTCGACGAACGCCTGATCCATCGCGGCGTGACGCTTCTCGCCGAGCGCTGCCACCGACACCGTCGGCGGGATCGAGTTCAGCGGCATGTCCACCACCGTGGTGACCCCGCCGGCCGTCGCCGCCTTCGTCGCGCTGGCGAAGCCCTCCCACTCGGTGCGTCCAGGCTCGTTGACGTGCACGTGGGTGTCGACCAGCCCGGGCAGCAGCACCTCGTCGTCGGCGAGCACGACGGTCTTCGCCCCGTCCAGTGCGGGCGCGTCGTACGGTTCCAGCCCGACGACCCGCCCGTCCGCGATGAGGACCGTCACCGCGACCTCGGCGTCACCGACGACCGCGCGCCGAGCGCGGAGCACGAGGTCCGCGGCCACTCAGCTGCCCCGGTAGGTCGAGTAGCCGAAGGGGTTGAGCAGCAGCGGCACGTGGTAGTGCGTCCTCGTCGCCGATCGTGAACGCGACGACCACCTCGGGGTAGAAGCCCACCTGGCCCGTCGTGACGAAGTGGGCGGCGGTGTCGAACCGCAGCCGGTAGTCGCCCGGCGGGAGCTGGTCACCACCCAGGCCGGTCACCCGGCCATCGGCGTCGGTCGCCACGGAGTCGAGCACCTCCCCCGTGACCGAGCAGAGCTCCACCGGTACCCCCACGGCCGGCCGGCCGCGGCTGGTGTCGAGGACGTGGCTGCTGAGCGTCGCCATCAGGACACCGCCTGCAGTAGGCGGATCAGCGCGATCTCGCGCAGCTGGTCCACGGTCTCGATTCGCTCGGTCTCGTCGTCGTTGCCGAGCCGCCGATCGAGCTCGGCGAGGACCCCCGGGGCGTCCCGCCCCGCCGCCCGGATGATGAACACGCGGTCGAAGCGCTGTTCGTATGCCGCGTTGCCGACGGCCAGTCGGCTCGCCACCTCCACGTCACCCGCGTCCACTCCCGACTGCTCGCGCTCGCTCAGCTCGCCCTGGTGCTCCGGGCCGGAGGCCCGCTCCCCGATGCGCGGGTGACCGGCGAGGGCGGAGGCGAGCTCGTCGTCGGACAGCTCGGCCGCCGCCTCGTCGGCCGCGGTCAGCAGGGCCGGCCACTCGGAGTACGGGCGCCCGCCCGCGACCTGCGCCACCCACCGTGACACCGGCAGGCAGGCGGTGAGCAGCGACTCCACCGCCTCGGGCGGGAGGGCGTCGAACCCGCTGACGTCTGGCTCAGAACTCACCGAAGTGCTCCCTGCACTCGTGCGCCTCGCGCTGCACCCTGGCCTCGATGAGGCCGTAGGGGCGGTCGGTCGCGATGAACACCTCGCCGTCGTTGTCAACGCCGAACGGCGACAGGTCGACGAGGAAGTGGTGCTTGTTGGGCGCGACGAAATCGATCTCGGCCACGTGGGGGTGCGCCTCGAGGACAGCGGCCCCCATCGCGTAGAGGGTGTGCTGGAGCGCCCGGCTGTACGTCCCGGCGAAGGCCTCGAGGCAGGTCTGGCGGACAGCCGCGTGGCGGGCGTCCCAGTCGACGCCACCGGTGTCCGTGTGGCGCCAGCGGGCAATGAGCGAGGTGGCCAGGATCCGCTCGTCGGCGTCCTGGAGCGTCGTGTACTCCTCATGCAGGAAACCCTTGAACTCCGACCCGGTGGACTTGAGCACGACGAGGTCGTGGAAGCCGGAGACGACCAGCGGCCCGGTCCCCCGCTCGTGCACCACCACGGCGGTGCGGACCTCGCCACCGCGACGCACGAACGTGTGGTCGTGCTCCGCGCCGGCGACCCGGACCCGTTCCCACGGGAACTCCTCGACCTGCACCCGGCTGCCGGTCGCCGCGGGTGCCGCGACCAGGAGCCGTTCGCCGAGCGCGAGCGCGTACTCCTCGGGTGAGGACACCCCGACCTGCTTGGCGTAGGCGAACGCGGTGTTCTTCTGCGTGTCCGTGGTGAGGACGTGCGACTGGTCGCCCTCGACGTGCGCCGCGGTGAAGTCGCCCCGCAGCGTCGTCGTGACATTGAGGTCGCGGATCTCGTGCCGGGCGCTGTCACGGTAGATCCGCACCACGCGGTTCTCCGCCTTGCCATAGCGGTTCGGTCCGAGGACGAAGCTCATCGCGCCACCTCCCCGGTCGAGGCCGGAGCGCGTCGGGCGAGCCGGGCGAGGGTGGCGCGCTCGAGGCCGGTCAGGCCCTGCGCCTCGGCGTCGTCGGTCGCGCCGCAGTCGAGCGCCCGCACCACGAAGTCGGCCAGCGCCCGAACCGTGGCCGGTTCGTCGAGGACGTTCGAATCCACTTGCCCACCATAGTTTTTCAACCGCTCACCCGCCTGCCGCAAGCCGCCTCGGTAGAAGCCGTAGGTCGCGGCGAACCGGGTCGGCAGCTGCGCCGGGTGCAGGTCCCAGCCCTGGTAGAACCCCCGCTCGAGCGAGCGTCGCACGAGCCGGGCGTGCAGCGCCCACGCGGCCTGCACCTGCTCGGTCGACCCGACGGGGAGCCGGTTCGTCGAGCCGTCGGACAGCCGCACGCCGGTCCCGGCCGCCGCGACCTGGAGCACCGCCTTGGCGTGGTCGGCCGCGGGGTGCTCCATCGACTGGTACGCCGCGGCGATCCCCAGCGACGCGGAGTAGTCGTACGTGCCGTAGTGCAGCCCCGTGCACCGGCCGCCGGAGGCGTGCACCATCCGCGCGACCAGCGCCGTGCCGTCCGGCCCGCCGACGGCCTGCGGGGTCTCCACCTGCACCTCGAACCGCAGCGACCCGTCGGTCAGGCCGAGCGCCTGCTCCAGCCGTCCGCACGCGACCACCATCGCCTCGACCTGCTCGACCGAGGTGACCTTGGGCAGCGTCACCACGAACCCCGGCGGGAGCGCGCCCCCGGCCGCCATCCCGCCGACGAACCGGGCCAGCGTGCGAACCCCGCGCGCCCGGGTCGGCGCCTCGAACGACTTGAACCGGATGCCGCAGAACGGCGCCGGCCGGCCGTCACGACCCGACGCCAGCAGTGCCGACACCGCGGCGTCGACCGCCGCGTCCTCCTCGGCGTCCGACCGGGTGCCGTACCCGTCCTCGAAGTCGATCCGCAGGTCCTCCACCGGCTCCGACGCCGAGCTTGGCCCGCACCCGGGCACACACGTCCGCGGCCACGTCGGCACCGAGCGCCGCGGCCGCCGCCAGCGCCGCGTCACCGCCGTGCTCGTCCAGCGCCGCCAACGCGTCGGCGCCCCATCGCGGCACCAGGTCGGCGGCATACCGGTCCGCCGGCACGTACACGGTGTGCACCGGCTGGCGCCCCGGCCGCTCCCCGGGGAAGTCCCGCGCCAGCGCGTCGTCCGCGCCCGCGAGCAGCACGTCGAGCTCACGGATGAGGCGTGCCGCGATCGGGTCACCCGGTGCGGTCGCCCCGCTCGCGTCAGACATCGCGGCGGCCTTCGGCTGCCTCCCGGGCGAGGATCTCCTGGTATGCCGGGAGCGTCAGGAAGGCGGGAAAGTCGGGGTCGAGGGCGCACTCGACGAACAGCCGCCGCGCGGCGTCCCAGGCCTCGCGCTCCTGCTGGTCGTCGCCCGCAGCGACCAGCAGCGCGGCGTACTCGCGCTCCACCACCCCCTCGACGAGCTCGCGGGTGACCGTCTCTCCAGAGGCGAGGGTGGCTCCGGCGTCCAGCCACTGCCAGATCTGGCTGCGGGAGATCTCGGCGGTGGCGGCGTCCTCCATGAGGTTGTGGATGCCGACGGCGCCGTTGCCGCGCAGCCAGGCCTGGAGGTAGGCGATGCCGACCGAGACGTTGGTGCGCAGACCGTCGAGCGTGCGCTCGCCCGGGGTGGCTGCCGCGTCGAGCAACTCGTCGGCGGTGACGGCCACGTCGTCGCGCAGCACGTCGAGCTGGTTCGGCCGGTCGCCGAGCACCCCGGTGAAGACCTCGGCGCACAGGTCGACCATCCCGGGGTGTGCGACCCACGAGCCGTCGAAGCCGGCGTTCGCCTCGCGCTCCTTGTCGGCCCGCACCTTTGCGAAGGCGGCCTCGTTGACCTCGGGGTCCTTGCTGGGAATGAAGGCCGCCATCCCGCCGATCGCGAAGGCCCCCCGCAGGTGGCAGGTCCGCACCAGCAGGTCGGAGTACGCCTTCATCATCGGCGCGTCCATCGTCACCGCGCCCCGGTCGGGCAGCGTGAACGACGGCCCGGCATCCCTGAAGTACTTGATGATGGAGAAGAGGTAGTCCCACCGGCCGGCGTTGAGCCCGGCCGCATGGTCGCGCAGCTCCCACAGGATCTCGTCCATCTCGAAGGCCGCGGGGATGGTCTCGATGAGCACGGTGGCCCGGACTGACCCGTGCGGGACCCCCACCGCCTCCTGCGCGAACGTGAACACGTCGTTCCACAGCCGCGCCTCGAGATGGGACTCCATCTTGGGGAGGTAGAAGTAGGGCCCGCTGCCGCGGCGCAGGAGCTCGGCCGCGTTGTGGAAGAAGTAGAGCCCGAAGTCGACGAGCGCCCCCACCAGTGGCCGGCCCTCGAGCCGCAGGTGCTCCTCGTCGAGGTGCCAGCCGCGAGGGCGTGGCACGATCACCGGCACGTCCGAGGGGTCCTCGAGCGCGTAGTGCCTGCCCTCGGGCGTGGTCAGCTCGATGCTGCCTCGCACGGCGTCGAGGAGGTTGACCTGCCCGCCGACGACGTTGTGCCAGTGCGGCGTGTTGGCGTCCTCGAGGTCGGCGAGCCACACCTTCGCTCCCGAGTTCAGCGCGTTGACCGCCATCTTGCGCTCGGTGGGTCCGGTGATCTCCACTCGGCGGTCGCGCAAGTCCGCCGGTGCCTCGGCCACGCGCCACCGGCCTTCCCGAAGCTCCCGCGTCTCGCTGAGGAAGTCGAGCCGGCCTGTCCGCGACACCTCCTCGCGCCGCCGCTCACGGGCGACCAGCAGCTCGTCTCGCCGCGGTCCGAACCTGCGCTGCAGCTCGGCCAGGAACGCCAAGGCCTCCGCGGTCAGTACCTCGGTGCCACGCTCCACGTCCGTCGGAGCATGCAGCGTCAGGGGTGAACCTGGCATGGCCTCCCCTTTCGCCTGGGCCCTCGCGGGGCTCACCGTCGTTCACTGTGGTGCAGTTCTTCGTCACTGGCATGCGGTCGGCGATGGTACGGCGGCCGCGTCGGGGCGGGCTCCACCTGCTGGCCCATGGTGCCCGACCGGGACCCTCGGGGTCCATGGCTCGGATGACCACGGGGTCGTCATCGGTGCTGGCGGTGGCCATCGCTTCTGGTCGTTCGAATCGCCAACTCGAGCAATCGGCGCTGCGCCGACGTGGCTCCTCGGGTGCGTCGAAGGATGAAGATCGACACTTGAACGCTCAGAAGAGGCGGGGCGGAGTCAGCGGCTCCGGCAGCGCGCGGCAGTGACCTCGGTCATCACCACAACTCAACGTGGTCTTCCACCTTTCCGCGAGCCGAACCCCCGTCCTCGCGCGGCGATGAGAGGCACCCGAGCATCGCTGCGGGGCCATGCCGTCGACGATCGCCAGCGCCGCACCACTGACCATGTCCCGGCTCTGATCCCCGCGTGAGCGCACCGTGGGAGTTGGCCGAGAGCGCACGGCGCGTACCGTGCCGCAGGCGCCGTCGAGGTCCCCACACGGCGGGCAGTCGGTGGTGCCGCGGCCGGATGACTGCTCTGAGGGGTCGTATCCCCCAACCGAGTGATGTCCCCGCGCCGAGGGGCTCGTTTCGTCAGCACCGACCGAGCACGAAAGGGAGGCGTCTTCATGCCGAGCAGCCAGCAGCCCGAGACCCTTCGCGTCCAACGCAGCACCAGCGCGACACCGGAAGAGGCGTGGGCTCTCATCGCCGCCCGCTTCAGAGGCACGAACCAGATGGGCTCGAAGAAGTGGCGCTCCAACGGCACCGTGACCGCGTGCGAGCCGGGGCGGCGCTTCGCCTTCCATGTCTCGATCGGCCCGTTCAGCGTGGCGGACTGGGCGTACGAGGTCGAGCCGACCGAGGAGGGCTGTGTGGTCACCGAGCTGTGGCAGGACCTCCGGGGGGCCTTGGTGACGACGCTGTCGCCGTTCATCACCGGCACGAAGGATCGCGCCCGTCGCAACGAGCAGACGATGACCGTGACCCTCGACCGGCTCGCCGCATACACCAACAACCCTGAGCCGAACCCCTCATAAGCCTCTGTCAGGGCACCGGCAACGACCGGACCAGCACCCCTCAGTGCGGGGTCTACGTCGGTCACCCACCGGGCGCGGTGGCCGCCCGCCCGACGCAGACGGTCATCGCCTCACGGAGGATGGAGCGCACCCGAACACCTACGCCTACCGGGCTCACACGCTTGCCTTCCGCTGACCGGCCTGGTCGCGTGGTAGAATCAGGCGGAAGTTCTTGACAACGACAAGCCCTGAAGGGGAGGAGGATTCAACTTGAAAGCCCGTCGCACCCAGCCCTTGCAGGCCCACTGAGCAGCGTGACGCGACCAGCCGGCTCGCCGCGTGACGACCCGGACCGAACGATTCAGGACCGAAGCGACGCGCACCCAGATGACCCGCGGACCTCAACGTGCCGGGCCCGCCGGCGACTGAAGATGACCCGATTGGGTACCTGTCGTCGCCGCCGCCCGCGCTGTCTCTGGACATTCCGGCCAACTGCGCGGTCGCTGGAGGGAGGCGCTGGTGCTGGCGGCCATCATCTTCGCGTTTGGAGGGACGCGGCAGCGGGGGTCGCGGGCTGCCGCCTGGACGGCCCTCGCTCTTGTTCTGTCTTGGAGTTCGCTACCCCGCCCGCATCAGCAGCCGAGCCCATCCCGAGGCCGCTGTCCTTCATCGACTTCTTCAACAGTGGACGGCTGGACGGCTGGACCGTGCATGACGGCACATCTCCGCACCCTCGCGGTGGCAGGTCGTGAACTACCAGCTCAAGCAGTCGAGCAACATCTATGGCGGAAGCACGACGCGATCCGACATCCGAAAGCCCGGAACGAACATCGTGGCGGGAAACCCCGGCCTGGAAGACTACGACTTCTCAGTTCGGATGCGCACCTTCGACGACGGGGTCGGCGTCGTGTTCCGCTACGTCAACAACCACTTTCGCTTCTCAATGGACCGACAGCGCGGTTACCAGCGCCTCGTGAAGAAGGTGAATGGTGTCTACACGCTGCTCGCCCAGAACAGTCGTGGGTACGCAACCAACACGTCCTACCTGCTCAGGGTCGTCGCGGTGGGATCCAGTCTGCAGATTCTGATCAATGGGGCGGTCGTCTTCACCGTGAAGGATTCGAGCCTGCCCGCCGGGAAGTTCGGCATGTACACGTGGGGGTCGAACAACACCATCTTCGACAGCTTCTCTGCGCGGGTCCAGAACGACACCTACTTCACCGTCGCCGTAGTCCCCGATACCCAGTACGCCGGCGAGCTACCCGGCGATCTTCGCGTCGCAGATGCGCTGGCTGGCCACCAAGCAGGTGCAGCCTGAACCTGGCACTGGTCATGCACAGCGGCGACGTCGTCGACGAGGCGGCCCAGCCCAGCCAGTGAAGAACGCCAAGACGTCTGTGCCTACCTGAGCAGCAAGGTCCCATTCGTCGTTGCGGCGGGCAACCATGACGTGTTCGACCTGACCGATACGGCCGAACCGGTACAAGGTCCACCGGACTGCGTTCAACACCCTCATCTCAGGGCTGTCGAACTACTCCGTCAGCGGGACCTACCTTCCCAGCGATTACCTCAACACCTATTACCTGATGAGCGCGGGCGGTGTGGACTCGTGCTCAATCTCAGCTCGGGGCGAACGACTCGATCCTGCAGTGGGCTGGAAGCGTGCGTCGACGCGCATCCGCACCGGCATGTCATGGTCGTCACGCACGACTACCTGAACGAGAAGAACCACCACCGCGGCGTCGACCCCACCGACAACTACCTGCCCAAGACCTACAACTCGACCATGAACAACGGGAGCAGCATGTGGCGCGAGTTCGTGAGCAAGCACCCGAACGTCCAGTTCGTCTTCGACAGCCACGTGATCGAACCCACGAACGACACCGTGTCGTACGCGGTCGGGCGCGTGAGCAGCAACGAGGGCGGCCTGCCCGTGCACCAGGTCCTGGCCAACTATCAGATGTTCCGTCCGCGGGGCGCGGGTACCTTCGCCTGATCCGGTTCTACCCGGCGCCAGCCGGGTGGACGTCACGACCTACTCGCCCTACGAGAACGCCTCCCTGACCGATCCGCTGAACAAGTTCAGCTTCCCGGATGTGGATCTGACCGCGTGGACCACTCGCAGGACTAGACACCCAGGGATAGTTCCTGCCCCTGCCGGGTAGGACAGCTGGCGGCGCTCAGACGCACCTGACCCATGTCGAACGAAGGGCGTCGGAGGGCTGGTGTCTAAAGGTCCTTGACTGCTCGGATGGCGGCGACCAGCGCGGGAATCCGATGTAGGGGAAGCAGTCGACCGGCGGCGACCACCTCGGTCTTGGTGTTGCCGGTGTGGATGCTCGCGCGGCCGTGAGGTCCGAGCTCGGCAGCGGTGTCGCCGATGGCGGCCAGAGCGCACAACACCAGCAGTTCGCGTTGGGCCAGTGTCAGTCCGTCTCGGGTGTAGAAGTCGCCGAAGCAGAACTCGGTGAGGAACTGGGGAAGTGCGGTGTTGAATGGGTCGGGCAGGTCGGCCAGGTTGTACTTGATCTCGTTGCCGTACAGGGGTGCCTGTACGGCCAGGCCCTTGGTGTACCGCTCGGCGTCGGTGACGGTGCCCTGCTCCGGCAGGGGTAGCGGGATGCCTCTGGACTGGAAGACCTCGTTGATCGTCGCGACCGCGTTCAGGGTGCGCGGGAAGCCGATGAAGGGCGCGAGCTGGTAGACGGCTTCACGGATCGCGACGGGCTGCCGACACCGACATTGAGCGCGGCCCCCGTGTGCGACGTCAGCTGCGGCAGCGTCTGCAGGCAAGCAAGCACGGTGACGGTGATCAGCTCACGGGTCTGGTCGTCCAGGACGCCGGTGTCGAAGACGTCTCCGAAGATGAACCCACGCAGGATGCGCATGCACGCTCAGGATCGTTGGCCGGCGCATCCACGTCGCGTGGCCCGAACAGGCGCTCGTACGTCGCATCGGCATGGACCTGACGTTCGGAGACATCAGAGCCCTCAATGTCGTCAGCCATGGGGGCACTGTCGCCTGCACCCACCGCCGTCAAGTGAGAGGGAAGAGCCCCGATGAGGTCCTCCGCGCCCGGGTCTCTTCTACTTATATGGACGGCCGGCGGGTTGGCGACGCACTGCAGGGCGGCGATGGCAAGGCGTCTCATGGTGCCACTGTGGTGCACCTGCCGCATCCCTTATGGCGCGGGTACCAAATGTCCATACTCGTGCCCCCGCGGCACCTTCAGATTCCTGACTCTCCCAATGCGAAGCGCATCCTGGCGTCAAGCTCGCCCCGGGCCTGCAGGCGGAGAGACGGACCCTCCGCGAGCAGCGAGGATCTGCGTCTCGTCCCGCCCGTGAACAAGCGGCGAACGGACGCATTACCTCCACTCACACGTCGCGGCAGCCGGTCGCTGTATTTCAGGAGGCGGCGTTCGGCCAGCACCGGCATGTCCGGGCCTCCTGCACTGGCAAGAATCTCATCGAAGCCGTCCCGCATGCACTCCATCAGCACGTCGGGGTCCGGGACGGCACCGGTGTCGATGTTGATGCCGACGAAACAGGTTCCGCAGTACGACATCAGGGTGACGTTCAGCGCTGCCCGATATCAGCGTCGGGCCGAAAGCGAAAAAGCTGTCGACCCCTGCTCCTGCGAGATAGAGCGGGACGGGGATGCCCGGAACGTTGCTGGCGAGGAAGTCGATGTGCTTGAGCATTCCGCCGACGTACGCCCGTGGGAGGAGGTTCAGCGCGCCCGCGAGGACGTCGGTGAACGGCAGTGACCGGTCGGTCTTCATCGGCTCGCACCGGTTGTGGGTCTCCCTCATCCGCTCGCCCGGTCGGTGATGGCCACGGGCACCTTGAAACGCATGAGCGTGATGCGGTTTCCACCGAGGGCGTCACCGTCCTTGCGGATGCTGATCGGCATGGTGACTCGCAGCTCGTCGACGCGTTCGCCGTGGCGTTCGTGGTACATCCGCAACCCCGCGGTGACGCCAGAGGAATGCGTCGTTGAGCTTGCCCCCGCCGCGTGCGCCGCGTTCAGGATGTCCACCAGCGGCAGCTGCAGCACGTCGTAGTGCCAGGCCAGGTGGCGTTCGGTCATGACCGGCGAGAGCGTGGCCGACGCGGGCTGGAGGAAGCGCGCGATCGACCGGACCGTTGCGACCGCTTCGCCCACGGTCTCGCGGGGGTGCCGCAACGCGTTGGCCGCGTCGCCAGGTGCCGAGGTGAACACCTGCTTCGAGAAGCCGAGAAGTCGGACCAGCCGTAGCCGAGGGCATCGCGAGCCAGGTCGACGGTGTCGAGGTTCTCGCCGTCAGGCGCTTCGGGCAGGGAGCCACGATCCGCGGGCTGCGGCTCGACGTCGAACAGGAGTCGCGCGATGTCCATGCCACCGACGCCGTCGGTCAACGAGTGGTGGAGCTTCAGGACGACAGCCGTCCGAACTGGCCCTCGAGCTTCTCGATGAACGTGGCCTCCCGAGGTCGATCACGATCGAGGCCGGCCATTCCGGTCTTACGGCAGGACCGTCTCAAGCGTCTTGGGCGACGCTGCCTCGAACCGGCGAACGTGCCAGGACAGGTCGAAGTCGGGATCAACGACCCAGCGGGGCGTGGCCAGCCGCAGCGGTGGCTGCACCACCTTCTGCCGGAAACCGGGAGAGATACGGGTGAGCCGCTCGAGCCGCTCCGTCAACCGATGCCAGTCCGGTGCGCGTTCGAGCATCAGGACGACGACGACCGTCGATCGCAGCAGCGGGTCCTGTTCCATGTACCAAGCGAACGCATTGGTGTTCGCGCATGTGGACCTCGACGGGCTCAGCCAACGCGACCACTTCCATCTCAGCCTGGGCGGGCTTCGCACGCCGCGCCAGCCGAGTCTGAGTTGTCCGCACTCCCCCAGACGCTCGACCATCGACCGGTCCGAACGCGGGCATCGCCGAAACGCGGCGAAGCGACGCGGGGGTACACGGTGGGCGCCGAGGGCGCCATCCGTGGCCCGATCAGGCCATTGCCACTCTCGTCGGTGCAGCGCCGCCATCAGTGGGATCGATGCGACGCCGGCACGAGGAAGGCGGAATCATGAGTCAAACGACGGTATTGCGATGGATCCTCGCCCTTCCTCGCGGTGATCACCGCTGGTGCTGCACTCCTCGCACCCGCGACTGCTGCTGCGGCCGCTGAGGGTGGTAGCGGAACCCTGGCCGGCACTTGGACTTCCATCGACGCCGACGAGAAGCCCGCCAGACGCTAGACGTCACCGGGGCAGGAAGCCGCGTCTACGCCATGGTCTACGTCGATGTGCGGCTACCGGTGCCTGCGGGGGCGATCCTGCTCGGCTCTCCGGCCCCGGCTTCGTCGACGGCGACGATGTCCTGATGGCCGCGGCCTTGGTGTGCCTACCTGGAGGCAACGACTTCAGAGGACGGCTTACGGTCGGCTTCCACTACGACTCGGGGAGCGACACCCTGATCGACGACTTCGGCATCATCTGGTCCAGGGCAGGCTCGACAACGGCGTCCCGTCGAGCGGGCTCCCGGTCGGCGAGATCGTGGCCCGGCTGCGGGCAGCGAGGTGGGTTCTCGAACAGCCTCAGCCGCCTGTCTGGCGGCGCCCGCAGAGGTCAGCCCTTCGCTGTGCAGATCATCTGCTCGGCGAGGGCCGGCAGGTCGGCGTCGGCGTCGCTCAGGAGGTTCTGGGCGATGACGACACCGTCGCGACCGTCTGCCGAGACCATGGCGATCGAGCCCGTTCCGTTGACCGCGCCACCGTGGCCGTAGAAGACGCCGCATCCGGTGGCGTAGGCGTTCAGGCCGAGCCCGTAGGTGCCCTCCGCCGCGGTCATCATGTCGGCGACCATCGCGGTTGAGAGGAACCGTCCTGCGACGATCGCCTGCAGGATGGTCAGGAGCTCGTCGGCGTTCGAGATGACGCCGCCGTTGCCGCCGTTGCCGAACGCGAGGAGGTCGTCGGTGACGTCGACGGGTGTGCGGCTCGTCGCGGTGGTGGCGTAGCCGCGCATCACTGGTGACGTGCGGTCCGGTGGTGCGATCGTCGTGCGCCGCAGGCCGAGCGGCTCGACGAACCCGGTGCGGAGCAGGTCGGACAGGGCCTGGCCGGTCACCTTCTCGAGCGCCATGGCGGCGAGCTGGTAGTTGGTGTTGCTGTAGTGGTAGCCGGTTTCCGGTGCGAAGTAGCGGTCATGGGTCTCGGCGAGGGCGACGAGCAGCCGGTCCGAGGCGATGCGTGGTCCCCGGCTCCATACCGACGTCCGATCTGCGTCACCTCCCTTGACCAGTGCTGGGTCGGTGGCTTTCGCAGCGTCTGCCTCGGGGTCACCCTCGTTGATCTCGTCGAAGATCCCGCTCGTGTGGTTGAGCAGCATTCGGACGGTGATCGCGGCTCGTCGCGGATGACGCCGGGGAGCAGGTCGCCGACCACGTCGCGCCAAGGAGAGCACACCCCGCTCGACCGCCTCGAGCACCAGGGCTGCAACGACCGGTTTGGTGATGCTGCGCGATGCGGAACGTGTCCGTGGCCACCACTGGCGGGCCCGAAGTCCTGGACGTTCCGGCGGTCGCTGCCCAGCGCCGGTCACCGACTCGAACGACGGCGAGGGCTCCCGGGGCGCCATACTCGTCGCGCTGGGTGTCGAGCATCGTCTGAAGCACCGAACCGATCTCAGGCGTTGCCGCGGCCGATGCCGGCGGTTGTCACCCGCCACGCCTCCGCACGCCACAGAGGAGGAGGAGCGCGATGAGGACGGCAAGCCCGCGAAGGGTCCTCACACATCGAGTGTCCTACCGCGCTGTGGGCGCGGAATCGTGAGACTTCACACACTGGGAGGCGCGGCGCCGCCGCCCGGAACCTGATCCCGGAGGGTGAAGTGGCGGCGACGAGACGCACCCCTACTGTTGCTCGGTCCTGCATCGGACGGCCGACACCAGAGGCCAGCGCGCCATCCTGCCCGGGTCGTCCTCTCGTCGTATCGGGACATCCTCGGGACATTGCGGCGATGTCCCGGGACATCGGGCGCAGGAGCGTTGCGGTCATGACAACCACCACAGCCCCCGTCCCGTCCACCGAGGTCTCCACCGGAGCCTCCCGTCCCAGCGCACGCCGCCGTGCCGCGGTCGCCGCCGCCGCGCTGGTCGCCTGCGCCCTCCCGGTCACCTTCACGGTGACGATCACCGCGATGCTGGTCGACCGGCGCCGACGCCGACCACCGCTTCCACCAGCTCACCGGGCAGGGCCTGGTGCTCATGGCCCTGTGGCTCGGTGCGGTCCTGCCGCTCATCCGGGCCGGCTGGCGCGGGCGGCGCCCGTCGACCGCTGCCGGCTACCGTCACCTGGCCTTCGTCGGCGCCGGCGTCGTCACCTCGGCGGTCGCCGCCGGTGGCGGCGCCCGAGCGCTCGTCGCCGTCGTCGCGGTGACCGGCGCCCTCCTGTGGGCGGCCCTTCCCCTGCGGCCGCGGCTGCGCGGCACCGTCTCGGTCGACCCGGTGCTCACGCCGCTCGCCCTGCTCGTCGGGGCGGTGCTCATGCCGTACGCCGTCGACCAGCTCGCCGCTGCAGAACGCCGCGACCACCGGCTACCACTCGCAGAACCCGCACCTGTTCGACATGGCCTGGGTGGTCACGACCCTCACCGTGCTGGCGCGTGCTCGGGGCCGTCGTCCGCGAGGCGCGCGCGGCCTCTTCGCCTGGGTGGCCGGCGCCTGCACGGTCATCGGGGCTCGGCGGGCCTGGCCTCGGGCGAGTCACGGTGTGGTCCGGCGCCGTGCTGGCGCTGGGGGCCGGCGTCCTTCGTGCGCACCGCGCCTCGGGCACTCCCGGAACCGGCACTGAACCGAGCCGCCTGATGCCTACACTGCGGCGCATGCCAGCGCCCGTCGTCGCCCCGCGGCCGCTTCGGCGCCGCGGGGTCGGCAGCATCCTCGGCGCCCGTGGCGCTCCCGCGGCCGGCGCGATCTCGACCGTCGTGCCGGCGGTGCTGGCCGTCGTGGCCTCGGTCGTCGCCGCGCTCGTCGTGCTGACCGGCGACGTCTGGTCGCTCGCCCCCGCCCCCAGGTGCTCGTCGACGCGGCGGTCGGCCTCGGCTTCCCGGTGATCGCGGCGGTCATCGCCATCGCCGACGTCACGGCCGGCGCCCGCACCCTCGGCCGGGTCATGCTCGTGAGCGGGGTCGCGGCCGCGTTCGCCGCGCTGTGCACGGCCCTCGCCCTCGTCCTGCCCGCCGGACGCCACCTCCACCGCGGTCCTCGTGCAGCTGCAGGGCTTGCTCTGGGTGCCGGGCTTCTTCCCGCTCATCACCCTGGTGCCGCTGCTCTACCCGGACGGCCTGCTGCCCGGGCGGGGGTGGCGGCTCGCCGCGTCGTGTGCCGCCGTGGTGGGCGTCGCCTGCTGCTGTCGGTGGGCATGTGCCTGTACCCCGAGCCGTTCGCCGGGCCGCGTGCCCGTCGAGAAGCCGGTGACCTCCGAGGCGGTCGCCCTCGCGTTCACGGTGCCGGGCGCGCTGCTCGTGGCGCCGGCGGTGCTCGCGGGGCTCGCCGCCCTGGTCGTGCGCCTCCGCTCGTCGCACGGGGTCGCCCGGCGCCAGGTGGGGGTGCTCGTCGTGCCGGCCGCCCTCCTCCTCGTGGTCACGCTCGCCCAGGGCGCGATCCCGTCACCGTGGGACGTGCTCGCCCAGGCCGTCGCCATCCTTCTGTTGCCGCTCGCCATCGGTGTCGCGGTGACCCGGCACGGGCTCTACGACCTCGACATCGCGGTGCGTCGGGCGCTGGTCGCCGCGAGCCTGGCCGTCTGCCTCGCCGGGCTCTACGTCAGCGTCCTGGCGGTGCTGCGCGCCTTCCTCGGCTCGGACTCCACGGCGAGCGCCGCGCTCGCGGCCGGCGCCACCGGAGTCGTGCTCCAGCCCCTCGCCAAGCGACTCTCCGCCGGGGTCGACCGGCTCTACTACGGCGACCGCGCGGACCCGTACGCCGTTCTCGCCCTGCTGGGGCAGGACCTCGCGGCCGCCGGCCTGGACGTGTCGAGCGTGCCGGATGTCGTCTGCCACCGCGGTCGTCACCTCGCTGCGGTTGGCGGGGCGCCGAGGTCGAGCTCGACGTCGACGGACGAGCGCCGGGCGGTGGCAGAGGCGGGAGACGCCGTGCCCGAGGACGCACCGGCCTTCGACCTGCGGCACCGCGGCGAGGTCGTCGGACGGCTGCGGGTGGCCCCGCGGCCGGGCGAGCGCAGGCTCGACCCTCGGGACGCCGAGATCCTGGCTCACGTCGCCGACCAGGCCGCCCCGGCGCTGGCAGCGCTCCAGCTCCACCAGCAGCTCCAGCGCAGCCGCGAGTCCCTCGTCGCCACCCGGGAGGTCGAGCGGCAGGCGCCTGCGACGGGAGCTGCACGACGGCCTCGGGGCGACGCTCGCCGGGATGCGGCTGCAGGTGGAGTCGGCGCGCCGACTCGTCGGGGACCCGACCGCCCAACGGCTCCTCGACAGCACGGGCGACGGCATCGCGCAGGCGGTCGCCGAGGTGCGTCACATCTGTGAGGGCCTGCGTCCACCGGGGGTCGACGACCTCGGGCTGGGTCGTGCCATCGAGCTCGCCGCGGACCGCGTGCGCGCTCCGGGGCTCGACGTCACGGTCGAGGTCGGCTCCCTTCCCGACGTCGGACCGGCGAGCGAGGCCGCCGCCTACCGGATCGCCGCAGAGGCGCTCGCGAACGTGGTGCGGCACAGCGGCGCGGGCCACGTCGCGGTGACCCTCGCGGTCGAGGACGCCGTCCTCGTGCTCACCGTCGAGGACGACGGAGTCGGTCTGCAGCCGGGTGACGGCCGCGGCGTCGGGCTCACGTCGATGCACCGCCGCGCCGAGGAGCTCGGTGGTCGACTCGTGGTCTCGACTCCAGCCGAGCCGGCGCGGCACCCGCGTCCAGGCCGTCCTACCCATCTCGGAGGTGTCCACGTGACCTCGTTGCTGCTCGTCGACGACCACCCGCTGTTCCTCGACGGCGTGCGCGCGGCGATGGCCGGTGAGGACGACCTCGAGGTGGTCGGCGAGGCCCACGACGTCGCCACGGCACTCGCCCTCACCGCCGAGCTGCTCCCCGACGTCGTGCTGATGGACCTGAACCTCCCGGACGGCTCCGGCGCCGACGCCACCCGCGAGATCACCGCCCTCTGCCCGGCCACCAGGGTCCTGGTCATCACGATGTCGGCCGACGACGCCGCGGTGGTCGCCGCGATGAGGTCGGGAGCCCGTGGCTACTTCGTCAAGGGCGGCGGACGGGAGGACCTGCTCCAGGCGGTGCGGACGGTCGCCGCCGGAGGCGCGGTGTTCAGCCCGGCGGTCGCCGACCGGCTCGGCGCGTGGTTCAGCGGACTGGCGGCCCAGCCCGGACGCGAGCTGTTCCCGCAGCTGACCGAGCGGGAGCGCGAGGTCCTCGACCTCGTCGCCCGCGGCTATGACAACCGGCGCATCGCCAAGGCGCTCTTCCTCTCCGACAAGACCGTCCGCAACCACGTGTCGTCGGTGCTCACCAAGCTCGGAGCCGCCGACCGCGCCGACGCGGTGCAGCGGGCACGTCGGGCAGGGCTCGGCGCGAACGACTAGGGATTGAGCGGTCCGGCGTCGAGTGCGGCCAGTGGCACAGGTCTCCGTGCTTCGCAGGACTGAGTGGTCCATTACCGCGGATCGCACGAGGAGCAGCGAGCCACGCGGCGCTGAGACGCACCGTGACGCGGGGCGGATGGTGTTTTCGGTCGTGCACATCGATCAACAGCCGCCGACGGAAACGGCAGGCGTCCGGATTGGCGCAACCCGCGATGTGGCGCGGAATTGCTGCCTCGCGCATGGTGAACCGAAGCCATTTCGTGGCTCGAAGGAGGCGAACGCCTCCTTGGTGGTGGCACGCGCGTCAGGCCTGTCGATCTCGTGTACTGCGATGCCGCCGACGCGGTGGAAACCATCGAATTTGGTCGGCCCGGGCAGCGACCTCAGGTCTCTCCGCCGACGTCGAACTCGTAGGCCTCATAGAGCAGGTCAGAGCCGCGTTGCCTGTGGCTGACCAGCAAACCCAGAAGCGTCGTGCCAAGACGTCGGATCTGATCCACGCTCGGCTCCGGCCCGGACGTTCGGGCAAGCAGGTCATCGACGAGGTGGCTGATCTGCACGTGGTCCCGGGCGAGGCGGGCGACCGCACCGGACAGACGTGGCGCTGCCGCGAGCACGTCGGAGTGCACCCCCGCCTCACCTTGTGTGACCTCGACATGCTCGCGAACGTCAGCCGACAACTCAACCAGCGCCACATGGACGCGCCCGGCCCAGCGGGCACGACCAATCGGTGCTGGCTCGGCCATCGCGAGCTCCAGCACGCTCATCGACTGGCGCAGCTCAGCGCGTCGCAGCCGCAGGGCCTCCAAGGAAGCCTGGTCCGGCGTCGAGGGAATGGTTGCAATCGACGCCTCCATGGGTTGATGTCCTGACGTCCGGGCATTGGGCGTCCGGTGAGCCCGCGCAGTTCGCCCGCGGACCCATCCTCGTTGCCTTGGTGGAGCCTGACAAGAGGCCGGCTCAGGCCGGCAGGACAGAGTCCGCCCGGTGCGTCAACGCAGGCGCTCCGCGTGGATCTTCGCGCACTGCCCAGGCGCAGGTCGCCGGTGTGACGTTGGGTGCGCAAGACAGTTTCGACCCGAGGGCCAACCAGCGCGTGAGCAAACGGTACTGGCCAACAACCTCGACGACTCCGTTGCCGCGTCTCGGACCCGACCGCAGGAGCAGTGAACTGCCCTGGCTCGGTCTGCTCGAGGGGGTCGGCGCGGTTGCTACAGGTGCCAGTTGACCGCGTCCAGGCTGCCGGCGCGCACGTCGAGCTCGTAGGGGCGCTGGTCGTCGTCAGCGAGGACGGCGGTGAAGCCGGCCGCGTGCAGGATGTGCAGGGCGGCCGTGGTCATCGCGTGGGCGACCTCGCCGTGGAACTTGATCGCCGGGTGGGTGTAGTCGTGGGACAGCACCGCGTCCTTGGCCTGCCGACCCACCGTCCCGCCGGGCGCCCACATGACGAAGACGCCGCCGGCAAAGTCGGCGCCGGCGTCGACCTCGACGTAGTAGCCGCGGTCCCTGTCGGTGTCCGGGTGGGCCAGGTCCGCGGGGCAGCCGGCAGCCCGCAACGCGGCTACCACGGAGGCGGCCAAGGCGTCCCGCTCGGCGATCTCGTCGTCGCTGGCCCGGGCCCAGCCGGGCGTGCGCAGCGACTGCTCATCGGTCGCGGTGCCGTTCACGTCCAACTCGGTCATGCCCCAACCGTAGTGATGCCGACGTCGGCCGGCGCGCCGGTGTGGCCGGGATGACCTGCCGGGTCCGGACGGCCCAGGAATGCCCACCCCAGGGCGCTGATCTCACCGCGATCTGGCGGGATGACGCAGCGTGTACTCGCAGGTGCGGATCGTCGGGGCGTCAGCTCGACTCATGCCGCGTCCAACGGCTGGGCCGATTTGGTGCGAGCCAGGGCCCGATGATGGACGTCCTCGAGCGGCTCGAGGTCGACGTCGGCACCTGGGGGTGCTTCGCTGGTGGTGCTTGGCCATCAGTGCGATCGCAGTGCGTTGTCGAGGTCGGCGATGAGGTCCTCGGTGTCCTCGAGCCCCACGGACATCCGCAGGAGCGACTCGTGCGGACGTGCGGAGGCCTCGACCGGGCGGTGGGTGAGCGATGCCGGGTGCTGTAGCAGCGAGTCGATGCCACCGAGCGATACCGCATGGGTGATCAGCTGCAGCGAGTCGGCGACGTCGCGCGCAGCTGGTCCCCCGCCGAGCACGTCGAAAGCCAGCAGGCTTCCCGGCCCCGCCTGCTGCTTGCCCAGCAGCCCCATCGGGTCGGCGCCAGGCCGGCTCGGGTGGTGCACGGCGGTGATCGCCGGATGCTCGGTGAGCCAGGCCGCAATCTCGGTCGCGGTGCGTTGTTGTGCGTGCACACGCAGCGGCAGCGTGGGCAGTCCGCGCAGCAGCAGGTAGGCGGCGAGCGGGTGTAGCAAGGCACCGGTGATGGCGCGCACCGCACGCAGCCTCACGGCCCAGTCCGCCTCGCAGGCCACCACTCCACCGACCACGTCGCCGTGGCCTCCAAGGAACTTGGTCGCGCTGTGCATCACGAGGGCAGCGCCGTGCTGGGCGGGCTGCTGGAGCACCGGGGTCGCGAACGTCGAGTCGACCAGCACGGGCACCTCGCCGGCCTGCGCCACGGCGTCGGAGATGTCGATCAGCTCCAGCGTCGGGTTCGCCGGCGTCTCGCAGATCACCAGCCCGGTGTCCGGGCGGATCGCGGCGGCGATCCCGCCGGGCTCGGCCCAGGTCACCTCGGTGCCCAGCAGGCCGGTCGCCAGCAGGTGGTCCGTGCCGCCGTACAGCGGACGCACGGCCACCACGTGCGGTTGGCCCTCGCGCAGACACGCCAGCAGGACCGCCGTCAGCGCCGCCATCCCGCTGCTGAAGGCGACCGCCTCCGCAGTTCCCTCCAGCGTGGCCAGCGCCGACTCGAACCGCGCGACCGTCGGGTTCCAGAGCCGGGCGTAGACCGGGCCGCCCTCGGTGGGGTGCCCACCGAAGGCCATCGACTCATACGATGCGCCGGCGACGTCCACGTCGCCGAGCGGATAGGTGCTCGACAGGTCCAGCGGCGGCGCGTGGACGCCCAACCCGACAAGGTCGAGCCTGCCCGCATGAACGGCAGTCGTACGAGGCCCTGAGAACTGCATCGCGTGTCCCATACGGATCAGCGTGAGCGATTCTTGCGCGATATGGTGCATCTATCGCACAGGATTCGACATCGCACGCATCTCGCGTGGTTCATCAACGACACTAGGGACGAGGGCATCGATGGCGAAAGATCGTTCAACGGCAACACGCCCGGCACCGACCGAACTCGACGACGTCGACCTGGCCCTGCTCCGCACCCTGAGCCAGGATGGCCGCGCCCCGAACGCGGACCTGGCTGCGGCGGCGGGGGTCGCGCCCTCGACGGCGTCGCTGCGGACCCGGGCACTGCGCGCCCGAGGCGTCCTGCGCGCAACCCACGCCGACATCGATCCGGCGGCGGTGGGCCGGCCGTTGCAGGCGCTGATCGCCGTGCGGTTGCACGGTCACACCCGAGCGCACGTCGACGCCTTCCGGGCCCTCGCTCCTCGGCTGCCCGGCGCGCTGCACGTCTTCCACCTCGCCGGGCAGGACGACTACCTCATCCACGTGGCCGCCGCCGACGCCGATGCGCTGCGGGCGCTGATCCTTGACCACATCACCAGCCACCCCGCCGTGCGAGCAACCCAGACCCATCTCGTGTTCGAGCACCTTCACGGCGTGGGACTGCTCAAACCCTGACCGATTGCAGAGTCTGCCCCGGTCCCCTCCCGCCAGCCTGCGCTCGCGATGGTGGACATCCCTGCCGCACCCCGTTTCCCAATCCGAGATTGCTCCGCGCGACGTGCCGGCGAGAAGGGCGGGTGGCCGCGCACACTGTTCGTCCGGTGCTCCTGGGAGTCGCGGCGCGGGCAACGGCAGAGACTTCTCGAAGCGATCATCCTGTCCATGCGAAACTCACTCGAGGCATTCAGTTTGTACACACTGAGCGACAGATTATGGACGGATTGCACTCCCTGGCGCCGAGGTGCAGGCTGATGTGCGCAGGGCAGACGCGACGGAGTGTCCGTCCCATCGAGAGAGGACCACCATGGCCGCGGTCGCGGAGCCATACCGGATCAAGATGGTCGAGCCCATCACCTTGACCACTCCTGCCCAGCGCGAGGAGGCCATCCGGGCAGCGGGTTACAACACGTTCCTGCTCCGCAGCGACGACGTCTACATCGACCTGCTGACCGACTCGGGCACGTCGGCGATGAGTGACCGGCAGTGGAGCGCCATGATGCTCGGTGATGAGGCCTACGCGGGAGCCCGCTCGTTCGACCACCTCGTGGCGGCCGTGCGCGACAACTACGGCTTCCCCTACGTGTGCCCGACCCACCAGGGCCGTGGGGCGGAGCACCTCATCTCGAAGATCCTCATCCGGCCCGGCCAGCACGTGCCGGGGAACATGTACTTCACGACGACCCGCCTGCACCAGGAGCTCGCCGGGGGCATCTTCGACGACGTCATCATCGACGAGGCCCACGACCCCGGCTCGCTGCATCCGTTCAAGGGCAACGTCGACATCGGCAAGCTCGAGGCCCTCGTCGCGGAGGTGGGCGCCGAGAACATCGCGTACGTGAACGTCGCCGTCACGGTCAACATGGCCGGCGGACAGCCCGTGTCGATGGAGAACCTGCGAGCGGTCCGCGAGGTGTGCGACCGGCACGGGATCATCATGTGGTCCGACGCCACGCGCCTGGCCGAGAACGCCTGGTTCATCAAGCACCGCGAGCCCGGCTACGCCGACCGCTCGAGCGCCTCCATCGCCAAGGAGATGCTCTCCCACTTCGACGGACTCACGATGTCGGGCAAGAAGGACTGCCTCGTCAACATCGGCGGCTTCCTCGCCATGCGCGACGAGAGGATCCTGCTCAAGGCCCGCGAGCTCGTCGTCGTCTACGAGGGCATGCCCACCTACGGCGGGCTCGCGGGCCGCGACCTCGACGCGATGGCGGTGGGCCTGCGCGAGGCGCTCGACGACGACTACCTGACCCACCGCATCGGCCAGGTCGCGTACCTCGGCGAGCGACTCATGGCGGCGGGGGTGCCGATCGTCCAGCCGACCGGGGGCCATGCGGTGTTCGTCGACGCCGCCGCGTTCCTCGACCACCTGTCCCAGGACGAGCTGCCCGCCCAGAGCCTGGCCGCCGAGATCTACCTCGACTCGGGGGTCCGAACCATGGAGCGCGGCATCGTCTCCGCGGGGCGGGACGGCGAGGGGCGCAACCGCCACCCGAAGCTGGAGCTGGTGCGGCTCACCATCCCGCGGCGGGTCTACACCAACTCGCACATGGACGTCGTGGCGGACTCGGTGATCCGGGTGCACCAGCGACGCCGGGACATCGGCGGGCTCGAGTTCGTCTACGAGTCGCCGACGTTGCGGTTCTTCACGTCCCGCTTCGCGCCCATCGCCCGTGACGTCGAGGGCTCCATGGCCGGTCTGGAGCGAGAGGGGCGGGAGACCGCGGCGCTCGGGGCCCTCGCCTGAGTCGCGTGAGCGTCACGGTGCGCGCCTGGAAGGGCGGCACGCGGCGCTATGACGCACCTGGGACAGGCATTCGAAGAATGCCGTGTGTTCGGTCGTGCGCGCCGGTCAACGCTGGATGATCGGTCAACGGCATGGCCCGAGCGTAGACCCGGCCAGCATCCCTTTCCCGCGGCCGGCAAGGGGTGGACACGCGCCGTGCCACCACGCTGGTTCTTGACGGCGGATCCGGTACGTGGTCCGGAGCGTTTGTCGTCGGCTCCATGTCAGCTTGACGCCGAAGGTCCCGGGGTCGAGGGCGTTGTCCGGCTGGGGGAGGGCTGCGACGTGGCATCCGCGAGCGCCTTCTCGAACGCCGCGATCGTGGCCGCGTCGACAGTGCCGGTGACCTCCACCCCGAGGTCCTTCTGGAACTCTTCGAGGGCGGCGGTGAGCTCGTCGGTCCACTGACCGTCCACTGGGCCGTCCCAGTAACCCGCAAGCTTGAGCGTCTGCTGCACCGCGGCGGTCGAAGCCGTCTCCTGCTGCGCAGCCGCGCCACCCTTCGCCTCGAGCTCGGAACGCAGCGCCTTCTCGGTGGCCTTGTCGAGGGTCCCGGTCTGAGGGAGCCCGTTCGCCTTCTGCAGCGCTTCGACCGCCGCGACCGTCTCTGGCCCGTACACCCCGTCCACCTTGCCGTCGTAGTACCCGGCGTCCGCCAGCGCCTGCTGCAGGGTGGTCGTGTAGCTCTCAACGGTGGTGGCTGCCGTGGCCTGCTGTGCGTCGCTGAGGCAACCGGTGTCATTGACGAGCTGGAGCCAGGCCATCTCGAGTGCCACGGCCGCGGCGTTGAACTGCTCGGCTGCTTGGTCCAGCGGGGTCTGGTCGCTGACTCCAGCCTGCGCGGCCGCGAAGTCCGTCTCGGCCTTCTGCACCGCGGTGACGCTGACCGGTGTGGGTGTGGGGGTGGGGGTCGACGTCGGTGCCGCTGGTGCCGGGGTCGTGCCAGCAGCGGACGCCTCCGCAGTGGCCAGCGAAGCCTGCGCCTTGGCGAGCTCCTCCTGGGCCACCGTGACCGCCTGCCTGGCCTCCGTGACTGCACTGGCAGCCTGTTCAGCGTCCTTGCTCGGTTGTTCCAGGTCGCTGCCAGCGTCCTTCACGTCGCCGACAGTGGGCGCTGTGGCGTTGAGGACATCTCCATACCGGTCGATGGCCGTGATGTACGTGGTGCTCGCCGTGCAGAACGCCGCCTCCGCCTCGGCCGCGGCGGCCTCAGCGTCGGTGAGCGCCTTCTCACTGGCCGTGACCCTGGCCTGCGCCGCTGTAACCGCCCCGTCGCTGCCGCTGCAGCCGGTCGCGACCAGAAGGACGATGCCGATGACGGCCCAGGTGACCGGGCGAGTGCGGTGCGGGGACATGGGAGGCCCTCCTCTGGCGTGGTCGGCTGCACGACGCCATCGGGGCATCGAAGTCCGACCCACGTCGACCGTATGGTGGCGCTCTCGCTCCGGCACCACCTCAGGAGGGTGATGAAGTGGGTTGGCCCGTGCGCCGAGAGTGGCGGCGGTGCGCCGCAGGTCGTGCCGGTGCAGGCCCGGTTTGCCGATGACCTTGCGGGCCCCTCGCACAGGCCGGCGATCAGCGTCAGTGCCTGGCGCTGGCGTGGCATCCCAGACCGGCCTCTGACCGGCCGACGCCATCGCTCTCCACGCACGGCTCATCCCCCTCAGGTGATGCCCATCGGCACCGGAGCGGCGAGGATCGAACCGTGGCACCCGCGACCCCTAAGCTCCGCGTCGTTCCGCCGACGCAACCGACGTGCGTGGGTGCCGTCCCCGACCACCGCGGTCGAGGCCGCACCGATGGCTCCGACCGGCGTGGCGCCGGTGGGCCCGATGGGAGCAGACCATGACCGACACCCAGATGCTGATCGTCGCTGGCTACGCCGACGTGGACGTCGCCGAGGCGGAGTTCCGGGCCCTCGCCCGCACGGTGGCCGACCGGGAGCTGGAGAGCCAGGGGATGATCCTCGTCGGCAAGGACGCCGACGGGGAGCCACGACTGATGGACACCGGCAACCACCTTGGGCGGCGCGGTGCCGGATGGGGTGGCGGCGCGGGCGTGCTCGTCGGCATGTTCGCCCCGCCGATGCTCGGTGCGGTGGCCGTCGGGGCGGCGGCCGGAGCCGTCGTGGGTCGCTTCGCGGGCAACAAGCTGACCAGCGCCGTCCAGGAGCAGATCGGCGCGGCCCTGAAGGCGGGCACGGCCGTCATCGTGGGGGTGTTCCCGGCGAAGGCCCGGCTGGCCGTCGAGCGAGCCCTGCCCGGCGCTCCGCTGAAGTCGGTCGTGGAGAGCGACGAGAAGGGCATCGACGAGCTGAAGGCGAAGCTGGCGGAGGCCATGGGCAAGTTCGCGCCCGACCGGACCGTGCTGCCGCTGCCGGACAAGGCGTTCAGCGGCGTGGCCGGCCACACCATCGACGAGTCCGTCGGCGACTGGAGCGTCGTCGCAGGGCCCAAGGCCCCGGACGACGCGCCCAACGTGCTCATCGTGCTCATCGACGACGCCGGGTTCGGCGGCCCCGAGACGTTCGGCGGCGGCATCCGCACCCCCAACCTCACGCGCGTGCAGCAGCAGGGCGTCACCTACAACCGGTTCCACGTCACCGCCGTCTGCTCCCCGACCCGCGCGGCCCTGCTCACCGGCCGCAACCACCACCGCGTCGGCATGGGCGGCATCGCCGAGTTCCCCGGACCCTTCCCCGGCTACACCGGCGTCCGCCCGCGGGCCTGCACCGCCCTGCCGCGCATCCTCAGCGAGAACGGCTACATCACCGGTGGCTTCGGCAAGTGGCACATGACCCCGGGTCGCGACATGGGCGCCGCCGGGTCGTTCGACCACTGGCCCACCGGGTGGGGCTTCGACCACTGGTGGGGGTTCCTGACCGGTGCGGCGGGTCAGTACGACCCCATTATCACGCAGGACAACTCCACCCTCGGGGTGCCTGAGGACGACGAGGGCAAGGTCTACTACTTCCCGGACGACATCACCGACAAGACCGTGGAGTGGCTGCACGCCGTGCGGGCGCAGGACGCCGAGAAGCCGTGGTTCGTCTACTACTCCACCGGGGCCACGCACGCGCCGCACCACGTCGCCCAGGAGTGGGCCGACAAGTACAAGGGCCAGTTCGACGACGGCTGGGACGTCTACCGTGAGCGGACCCTGGAGCGGCAGAAGAAGCTCGGGATCGTCCCGATGGACACCGAGCTCGCGCCGCGCCCGGACGCGTTCCCGGCGTGGGACACCCTGTCCGAGGCCGAGCGCAAGCTCTATGCCCGGCAGATGGAGGTGTTCGCCGGCTTCTCCGAGAACGCCGACTGGAACGTGGGCCGGCTGCTCGACTCGGTGGAGGAGATGGGCGAGCTCGACAACACGCTCGTCATCTACATCTGGGGCGACAACGGGGCGTCGATGGAGGGCACCACCACCGGCTCGTTCAACGAGACGACGTTCTTCAACGGTGTCGTGCTGGACGCCGACGAACAGCTCGCGCTCATCGAGAAGTTCGGTGGCATCGCCGAGCTCGGTGGTTTCCACACGGCGCCGCACTTCGCGGCGGCCTGGGCGCACGCCAACAACACCCCGTTCAGGTGGGGCAAGCAGATGGCCTCGCACCTCGGCGGCACCCGCGACCCGATGGTCATCTCGTGGCCGCGCAGGATCGCCTCCGGCGGTGACCTGCGCACGCAGTTCACGCACTGCATCGACATCGTGCCCACCATCCTGGAGGTGGTCGGTCTGCCAGAGCCCACAGTGGTCGACGGGGTCGACCAGGAGCCGATGGACGGCACCAGCTTCGCCTACACGTTCGACGCCCCCGAGGCCGACGAGCAGCACACCGTGCAGTACTTCGAGATGTACGGCAGCCGTGCCATCTACAAGGACGGCTGGTGGGCGTGCACCAAGCTCGACAAGCTGCCGTGGGACTTCGCCCCGGAGACGTTGGCCCGGTTCGGCCCCGGTGGCGAGTGGAACCCGGGCGACGACGTGTGGGAGCTCTACTTCCTCCCGAACGACTTCTCCCAGGCCCATGACATCGCCGCCGACCACCCCGAGAAGGTCTCCGAGCTGGTCGCGCTCTTCTGGGCCGAGGCCGAGCGCCACCGCGTGCTCCCGCTGCTCGGGGGTTTCGCGGCCTTCTTCGGCATCCTGCCGCCGATGCCGACCCAGACCCGGTTCACCTTCGCGGGTGACGTGCAGAACATCCAGACGACGATGATCCCGCGCATCTACGGGCGCTCCTACGCCATCGAGGCCGACGTGCACGTTCCCGAGGATGGCGCCGAGGGCGTGCTCGTCGCGTTCGCTGACTTCATCGGCGGGTTCGCCCTGTGGGTCGACGAGAACGGCCTGCTCAACCACACCTACCAGTTCCTCGGTGTCGACACCTACCGGCAGACGTCCACCGAGCCGATCCCCACCGGCGACGTGACCCTCACGATGATGTTCCGTGCCGACGAGTCCCGGCCAGGTACCGGTGGCCACGTCACGCTGTGGGCCGACGACCGGCAGATCGGCGAGGGTGACCTACCCCGGACCGTGGCCATGCTGTTCACGACCTACGCAGGAATGGATATCTCCCGCGACAACGGCGGGGTGGTCGACCTGGACTACGAGGACCGGGCCCCCTACGCGTTCACCGGGACCGTGCGCAACGTCGTCTTCGACCTGGCACCGCATGCCCACGACGAGGAGCTGTCCTTGCACGAGGCGACCGCGCGGGCTGCTGTCGCCCACGGAGCCGCTGGCTGAGGCGGCATCCGAGGAGGTCCCGACCTCACCGTGCAGAAGGTATGACGCTGCCCGGGGCCGGTCAGAGGAGCCCGAGCTCGACCGCGCGCGCCACCGCCTCGTTGCGCTCCGTGGCACCGAGCTTGGTGTAGATGCTGCGCACGTGGGTCTTGAGGGTGTTGAGCGAGACGTACAGGTCAGCGGCGATCTCGGGGTTCTTCATCCGGCCCGGAAGGTAGGCCAGCACCTCGAGCTCGCGCTCGGTGAGGTGCTGGACGAGCGACGCCTGCGACGCGAGGCGGGGGTGCAGGCGGCTGGCGAGGGCCCATAAGGCATCGTCCGTGAAGGGGGTCTGTCGCTCGCCGTCGCGCCGCAGCACCTGCAGGGCCGCGGGAACCTCGAGAAAGGGCCACAACAGGCGGTCGTCGTCAGCCAGCGCGACCGCCTCCGCCAGGCGCTGGGCGGCGAGACCCCGGCGGCCCTCGGCCTTGAGCACCGCGAAGGCCGCCAGCCGGTGCCGCACCTGGTTGCGCAGGTCGTCCTCGTGCGGGGTCCACGCGTCGAGTACGGCCCGGGCCCCAGCGGTGTCCCCGTTGACCAGGGCCACATCGATGCGCGGGCCCGACAGGTGCGCCTCGCCACGGTCGGGCCCGAGCAGGGTGCGCGCTTCCGTCACGTGGTTCGTCCCCAGCAGCAGGCGCGCCTGCAGCGCGTGCTTGGCCCGGTGCAGGACCACCGCCTCGGGGCCCGCGCCGGCCGGCGCAGCCAGAGCGGTGCGTGCCTCGTCCGGGCCCTGGGTGACGGCGACGAGGAGGATCTCGAGGGCCTGCTGCAGGTCGAAGTACGTGACGCTGGCCAGGCGTCGGGCCAGCAGCGGCCGCGACCGCTCGAGCCGTTCCCGGGCCGGGGTCGAGCTCGCCACGGTCGAGGTGTGCCAGGGCGGCCGCCAGGTGGGCGTGGACGCACGCGGGGTGCCCGAGGATGCCGGCCACCTCGGCCGTGCGGGTCGCGACGTCGGCGAGCCGGGACGCCTCGGCGCTGTGCCCCAGCCAGGCCCGGGTCAGGGCGAGCAGCCCCACGACGTAGACCTTGTAGACCGGGTAGGCCACCCCGGGCAGGGTGAGCACCCGCTCGAGGGCGGCCGACGCCCCGACCACGTCACCGCCGAGGAAGCGTGAGCCCGCGGCGGCGTACTCCGCCATCACCAGGACGGAGTCCCGGCCGCCGACGCCCAGGAAGTCAACGACCTCGCCGGGGCCCAGGCGAGGCACGGCGTCGCGCACCTGCGCCACGGCCCGCTCCACGGCATCCGGTGGCAGGTCGCGGAACGCGAGCATGGCGTACAGCGCGTTGGCCGCCGTCCGCTCACCCACGGTGAGGTCGGTGCGGCGGGTCAGCCGCCGGTAGGTGTCGGCGGCGACCCCGAGCTCGTCCTGGGCCACCTGCGCCGCGAGCAGGCTGACCTGCACGGCTGCGGGCACATCGTGGTGGCCGGCCTCGACCGCGGTCAGCCAGGCCACCAGGGTGGCCGACTCACCGCGCTCGTAGAGCGCGGTGGCCCACGGTGGAGATCACGTCGAACGCACGCTGGTGGTCGCCGGCGGCGAGCAGGTGGCTCACGGCCTCCTCGGATCGGCCGTGGTCGACGAGCCAGCCGGCCACCCGGCGGTGCAGGTCGGCGACCTCACCCGGTGACTCGACCTGCAGTCGGTAGCGCAGCAGGTCCCGGAACAGCCGGTGGTAGCGGAACACCTGCGCCGGACGGGTCGAGCGGGATGAGGAACAGCGACCGCGGCGTCGAGCCTGGCGAGCATCGCCCGGGCGTCGCCTGCACCCGTGACCGCGTCGCACAGGTCGGCCGAGAGCCAGTCGAGCACCGAGGTCTGCAGCAGGAAGCGCCGCACGTCGGGCTGTTGTCGTTCGAGCACCTCCTCGAGGAGGTACTCCGCGACGTGCCGGTGGCTGCCGGCGAAGCTGTCGACGAAGGCCGTGACGTCATCGGCCTCCCGCAGCGAGATGCCCGCCAGCTGGAGCCCGACGGCCCACCCGTCGGTGCGGCCGAGCAGCGCGGTGACCTGTGCATCCGTGAGCCGGCGGCCGGACACCTTCTCGAGCAGCTCGTGCGCCTCGTCGCCCGCGAACGCGAGGTCGGTGCCCCGGAACTCCACGAGCGCACCGCCGACGCGCAGCGGGTGCAGCGCCCAGGGCAGGTCGCGCCGGCTGGTCACCATGGCGCGCGTCGAGGGCGGCAGGGCACAGAAGAGCCGGCCGAGGTCCTCCACCAGGGGTCGGTTGGTGAGCAGGTGGAGGTCCTCGACCACCAGCACGAGGTCGCCGCTGACGCCGGCTACCTCGTCGATGAGGGCGTCCACCACCGTCCGGGCGGGCGAGGCGAGGGCCGGGGCGGGGTCGGCGGCACGCTCGGGGGCGACGCCGCGGATCGCACCGATGAGGTCGCGGGCGAACACGACTGCATCGTCGTGCTGTGCCGTGACGGCCACGGCGGCGATGCGCAGGTGAGGGCGGCCGGCGGCCCACTGCCGCACCAGCACCGACTTGCCTGAGCCCGCCGCTGCGACGAGGAGCCCGAGGTCGCCCGGCTGCAGGGCGTCGAGGCGCGCCTCGAGGGCCGGCCGCGGCACGACCGTGCGCGGCAACGGCTGGCGCAGCGGGTCCGGCGCGGGTCCTGGGGCCATGCCCTCATCGTCCCACCTGGACGCACAGGCCCTCGACCACCGTCGGAGCCCGTGGCTCACGTCCGAGCAGGGCCGCCCCCCGGCTCCACGCGCTGGATCTCGACGATCTCCAGGCGCAGGTCCTGCAGGCGGTTCAGCAGGCCGTGGAATGCGGCCTGGTCCACGACGTCGCCGACCAGGCTGGTCCGGCCGCCCGGCAGGCGGTGCGGCTCGAAGCCCTCGAGCGCTGCGGCCGTCAGGGGCCCGATCTCGCTGTCGACGATGATCTCGTAGCGTGCCACTGGCGTTCGCCCTTCCCGCTCCGCACCACCCGTGGTGCGTGCCGCTGGTGTCCGACCGGGGTGCCCGGACGGCCTGACGTGGGCCGGACGTCGCCGACGCTACGAGGGCCACGACGGGCGAGCATCACCCACTGTGAGTGACATCGCGGCCGGCCGGCGACGGCGCACGAGCATTGCCTCGCGCCGAGCACGGGACCTCATCCTGCCGGGGTGATGCCCGCCGTCCGCCACCTTTCGTAGCGTCGAGGCGACGTGACGACGCGCGACGACTGCGCTCGCCCAGCCGCGGAGGAGAGCACCCATGAGCACCGGACCAGGAGAGCACCGCGAACCGGTCGAGCAGGGGAGCCGGACCTTGATGGTGCTGCTCGCCATGGCGATGTTCGTGCTGGTGGTCGACACCTCGCTGATGAACGTGTCGATCTCCGCGGTCATCGACGACCTCGACACCACGGCCAGCGGCGTGCAGTCCGCGATCGCCCTGGAGGCGCTGGTGTCGGCGGCCTTCATCCTGATCAACAGCAAGGTCGGCGATCTGATCGGCCGCAAGCGGGCCTATGTGCTGGGCCTGTTGGCGTATGCCGTGGGCGCGCTGGCGATGACCCTGACCCAGAGCCTGACGGCCATCATCATCTTCTGGGCCGTCATCGGTGGGCTCGGCGCCTCGCTGTTGCTGCCGGCCATGCAGTCGCTCATCCACGGCAACTTCTCCGGCGGGGCCCAGAAGCAGGCGTACGCCATGATCGGCGCCGCCGCCGCGATCGCGGCGGCGGTCGGGCCATTGATCGGCGGGTTCGTCACGACGTACCTGTCGTGGCGAGTCGGCTTCGCGCTCGAGGTCGTCATCATCGCGGTGGTGCTCAGCCAGATCCGGATGGTCAAGGACGTGCCCTACACGGGCTCTCGCCAGGTCGACGTCGTCGGCGCGGTGCTCTCGGTGGTCGGCATGGGTGGCGTGGTGCTCGGCATCCTGGTCTGGCAGGAGGGTGGCGAGTTCGTGCTGCTGCTGATGGCGGTGGGCGCGGTCGCCCTGGGGTCGCTGGCCTGGTGGCTGGTCAAGCGCAAGCGCGGCGGGAAGGTCACCCTGCTCGACCCCGACCTCTTCCGCTCCCAGAACTTCACCGCGGGCATCTCCTCGCAGATGCTGCAGCAGGTCGCCCTCGGCGGGGCGATGATCGCCCTGCCGCTGTTCCTGCAGATGACGCTGGAGTACAACGCGATGGAGGCCGGCCTCTCGCTGGCGCCGCTGTCCCTCACGATGTTCGCGGCCGCGCTGGTCGCCGGGAAGAAGGCAGGGAAGCGACGCCCGGCCCGCATCATCCGCACCGGGTTCGGGCTCGCCGCGGTGGGTCTCGCCATCATCATCGTCATGGTGCCCGTCATCGACAGCGGCTGGTACCTGGCGATCCCGCTGGTCGTGACCGGCTGCGGGCTCGGGCTCCTGGTCTCGCAGCTGAACAACTACACGCTCGCCCCGATCGAGGAGGAGCGGATCAGCGAGGCCGCGGGGGTGAACTCCGCCGCGGGGTCGTTCGGGCTGTCCTTCGGCCTGGCGATGGCCGGCGGCATCATGCTGGCCGCCCTGTCGTTCAGCTTCACCAACCTGACCGAGGCGAGCACCGTCATCCCGCCCGCCCAGCAGCAGCAGATCTCGGTGGCGCTGGAGGACGACGCAGAGGTCATGAGCAACACCGCCCTGGCGGAGCAGATCGTCGGCCAGCCCCCGGAGGTGGAGGCGGCAGTGCTGGAGATCAACGACGAGGCGCGCAACCGCTCGCTGCAGGTCGCACTCCTGGTGCCGCTCCTTGCCGCACTCGTCGGGCTCGGCAACTCCTTCCGGATGATGCGCCTGCCCGATGTCACACCCTCCGCCTCGCTCGAGGGCATCGACCTCGGCTGAGCCGACGGCGGAGGAGGAGGAAGTCACGACATGGACGGCGTTGCCGAAGTCCTCCCGTTCGCCATCGGCGTCGCGATCAGCCCGGTGCCGATCATCGCGGTGATCCTGATGCTCTTCTCCAGCCGCGCCAAGGTCAACGGCCCGGTGTTCCTGCTCGGCTGGGCCGTTGCCCTGGCCGTCGTCAGCGGCGTCGCGTTCCTGGCCGGCGACGCGGCATCCGAGGGCTCCACGACCACTGCCGCGTCCTGGTCGCAGGTGCTCTTCGGGGCGCTGTTCGTGCTCCTGGCGGTGCGCACCTGGAGCAAGCGGGCGCCGGCCGGTCAGCAGCCCGAGCAGCCGACGTGGATGGCCGGGATCGACTCGTTCTCACCGGTCAAGGCGCTCGCCCTGGCGGTGCTGCTGGCCGGCGTGAACCCCAAGAACCTGCTCCTCGCCGCCGGCGCGGGCGCAGCGGTCGCGGGCCTCGCGCTCCCCACGACCGAGGCGGTGGTCTCGCTGGCGGTCTTCGTCGTCCTCGCCAGCCTGACCATCGCCGGTCCGGTGGTCTACTACCTGGTCGGCGGAGCGGCGGCGCGCACCCGGCTCGACGCCACCAAGGAGTGGCTCGCGCTGCACAACGACGCCGTCATGACCGTGCTGTTCCTCGTGATCGGCGTCAACCTCGTCGCCAAGGGCATCCCGCCGCTCACCTGACCGGGCAACGGCCCGCGGTGGCGTCTCGAGACGTCGCCGCGGGCCGCTTCACGTGCCGTGTCAGTCGATGATGAACCAGCCCCGCACCTCGGCCTCGTGGTCGCGGTAGCGCTCACCCGAGACGTCGACCACCACCTTGTCGATGGTGCCGCCGGTGAACCGGAACGGCGCCGTGTAGGTCGGCGACACGGGCGAGGCGTCGTCGCGGCCCACGCACAGGCCGTCGCCGACCACGCAGAACGCACCGGGCTGGGTGACGATGGTGTCGCTGCCCACGGTATCCCCGTCGACGTAGAGCGTGAGCGTGCCGCGCGCGCCGGTCATCATCGGGTCCTCGCTGCGCCCCTCGGCCACGAACTCGGCCGTGATGACGTGCGCACCGGGCTCGACCGCCCGGTCCGCCGTGATGGTCTGCAGGTGGGTGCCGACCCAGTTGAAGACGTAGTGCAGCTTCCCGTCCTGGAGGAACAGGCTGTGCCCGCCGGCCACGCCGCCCTGGGCGAAGAGCACGCCCTCGGCGTCGGCCGAGTCGACGTGCGCCCCGGCCGAGATGCGTGTACGACCGGCCGCCGATCGCCACGGCCGACTGCTCGGGCACCGAGGCGCAGTCGGGGTAGTAGACGTAGCGCTCACGGGTGGGCGCCCCGCTGGGGCGCTCGGAGAGCATCTGCTCCAGGGCGTTGCGGTCGTCGAGCGGCAGGCCGTTGAACTCCTCGGCCAGCTCGAACCAGCGGGCCACCATGGCCTCGACCCGCTCGGGCTCGGCACCGGCGAGGTTCGTCGACTGCGACCGGTCGACGGCCACGTGGTAGAGCTCCCACACGTCCTGGTCGAACGTGCCCCAGCTGCTGAGCGGCGGGTGCATCGTGCAGGCCAGCCAGCCGTCCTCGTACAGCGCCCGCTGCCCGAGCATGGCGTAGAACTGGGTGCGCTTCGCCGGCGCGTCGACGTCGGTCAGTGACGCCGCGAAGCTCTCACCCTCCATCGCCCGCTGCTCGTACCCGTTCAGTGTCGACGGCGGGGTGATGCCGATGAGGTCGTAGATGGTCGGCACGACGTCGACCGCGTGCACGTACTGCGAGCGCACCCGGCCGTCGGCCGGCACCTTCGCCGGCCAGGAGACGACGCACATGTCGGCGATGCCGCCCTCGTAGCCGGCCCACCGCTTCCAGTACGGGAACGGGGTGTCGAAGGCCCACGCCCATCCGGTGTTGTAGTGGTTGTACGAGGCGGGCGTGCCGAGCTCGTCGATGTGCTGCAGGGTCAGCTCGGTGGGGGTGGGCACGCCGTTGAAGAAGCGCCACTCGTTGAACGTGCCGTTGGGGCCGCCCTCGCCGCTGGCACCGTTGTCGGAGACGACCACGATGATCGTGTTGTCCAGCTCGCCCGACGACTCGAGGAAGTCGACGACCCGGCCCACCTGGTCGTCGGTGTACTCCACGTAGCCGGCGAACACCTCGGCCATCCGGATGAAGAGCCGCTTCTCGTCCTCGCTCAGCGACTCCCACGGGCGCACCGTGTCGAGCAGCGGCCAGGGCTGCCCGTCGGGGCCGGTCACGCCGGGCTCGCCGTGCGGGTTGATGCCGCTCAGCTCGGTGTCCTCGGGCAGCAGCCCGAGCTCCTTCTGACGGGCCAGGATGGTGGCGCGGATCGCCTCGTAGCCGCTGTCGAAGGTGCCTTTGTACTTGTCCGCCCACTCGAGGAACACGTGGTGCGGGGCGTGCGCGGCATCCAGGCTGAAGTAGAGGAAGAACGGCTTGTCGGGCTCGACCACCTTGGCGTCGCGGATGAACTCGATCGCCCTGTCGGACAGGTCTTTTGCGATGTGGTAGCCCTCGGCGGGGGTGGCCGGCGGGTCGACGGGGTGGTTGTCGTGGATGAGGTCGGGGAACCAGCCGCTCGACTCGCCGCCGAGGAAGCCGTAGAAGCGTTCGAACCCGCGGCCGAGCGGCCAGCGCTTCTTCCACGCCGCCATCCCGGTCTCCTCACCGGGGGTGAGGTGCCACTTGCCGACGCAGTAGGTGTTGTAGCCGTGCTCGACGAGCACCTCGGAGATGAAGCCGTTCTCGAAGGGGATGCGCGTCGAGATGCCGGGGAAGCCCGAACTGAACTCGGCGATGGTCGCCATCCCGTTCGACGTCGCGTTGCGCCCGGTGAGCAGCGACGCCCGAGTCGGCGAGCACAGGGCCGTGGTGTGGAAGTTGCCGTAGCGCACGCCCCGCTCGGCGATCCGGGTCATCGTCGGGGTGCGCACCGGCCCGCCGAAGCAGTCCATCGTGCCGTAGCCCACGTCGTCCCAGACGATGAACACCACGTTCGGTGCACCCTCCGGGGCCTTCGGTGCCAGGTACGGCGCCCAGTCCGGCGTGGAGTCCCGAATGTCCAGCTCGATCTTGCCTGCGAACCCCGGTGTCACGTGCTCCGCCTCCTCAGCGGTCCGGGGCGCCGCCGGTCACGGCGGCGCCCCTGAAGTGGAACTGCGGGATGCCGGTCAGCGGCGGTCGTCGCGCCGGTCCTCGCGGCGGTCACCTCGACGGCGGACGCCGTGGACCACGACGGCTGCGGTGCCGACGGTGGCGGCGGTGCGGGCCACGGGGGCGCCGATCACTCCGCGGCGGGCTGCGCGTGCGGGACGTAGGGGCATGTCAGTTACCTCCTTCCTGGGCCAGCTCGTGCTCGATGGAGGCGGCGATGGCCTGGATCGGGATCCGGCCGTTGGCGATCAGCTGGCCCCCGGCGCGCCGGGCAGCAGCAGCGAACGGGGCGGCCCAGCGGTTCTCCCAGACCACGACACCGGCGACGCTGCCGGGCTCCATGGCCGCAGCGAGCAGCTCGACGTCCTCGGCGGCCAGGATCTCGGCGATGTCGGCCTCCAGCGCCCGGATCGCGTCGACCGCGGGCGTCTCGTCGAGCTCCATCGCGTCGATCGAGCCGTCCTCGTTCTTGACCAGGATCAGCACGTCGAGGACGCGGATGATGCCCGACTCGGCCAGCTTGGCGAGCTCCTCGGCCGCCTCCCCGGTGAAGTTCTGCTCACCGGCGGGGAACTCGATGACCAGGTAGTCGACCGGTCCCAGCTCCTCCACCGTGGTGTCAGTGTTCTCGTCCATAGGGTTCTCCTTCCAGAGCCGCCCCAGCCGGAGCCGAGAGCCGCGTGTGGTGCCGGCCCTCGATCCGCGGGCCGACTCGGTGCTGGCTGCGTTGACCCCTCCAACCTCTCGCAGCCCTGGCGCACAAGGGATCACCCCGGCGGGGTGAGGGGGGCTCAGCCGGGCGGCCGACCGCCGAACCCTCCGCCCGGGGTGCCCGCACCGGTCAGGCTGCTCACGCCGCCCGTGGTCGAGCGACGGAACGGGCTGTTGCCGGTGGGCAGGGCGGTGGTGGGGTCGGCCAGCACGACGACCTGCCCGGCGGTCAGGCCGTCCTCGATGTGCACCTTGCCCTGCCCGACGGCCCCGACGGTGACCCCGGTGACCTCCACGGCGCCGCTGGTCAGCACCTGCACGGTCCCGGTGCCCGAGCTCACGCCGGTGACCGCCGAGACCGGCACGGTCAGCACGTCGCTGGCGGTGGCCAGGGTGATCGTGGCCGTCGCGGTCGAGCCGGCGGCCAGGGTGACCGGCGCCTCGGAGACGGTGACCCGCACCGGATAGGTCGGGGTGGACGACGTCGTCGAGGTGGGGAGCACCCCGATGCTCTGGACCAGGCCGGGGGCCTGGTCGGTGGTGCCGGCCGGTGTCACGTCGACCTCCTGGGCGACCCGGACCTTGCTGAGCTGGGCCAGCGGGAGGTCGACGGTGACGACGGCCGCGCCCGGGCCGACGATGACGACCCCCGACGAGGTGCTCGCCTGCTCGCCGGCCACCAGGTCGACCTGGCCGACCCGGCCGGTGATCGGCGCCTCGAGCACCGCGGCGTCGAGGTCCTGCTCGGCGCTCGCGAGCTGCTGGGTCGCCTCCAGCACGGCGACCTCGAGGCTCGCGCTCGAGCGCGATGCCCCCGCCGGTGGTGCCGGCGGTACCGGTGTTGCCGGCGCTGCGGGCGCCGACCCGGTGGGGCTCTGGGTCGCCGCGGTCGACTGCTGTTGCTGGAGGGCCTTGGTGGCGGCGTCGAGGGCGATGACCAGCCGGTCCAGCTCTGCTGCCGTGCGCTGGGCCGAGCCGAGGGCGCGCGACAGGGCGGAGATGCACGCGGTGACCTGCTCGGGGGTGGGGCTCTGGGCGGGCTCGGTGGTCAGGCTCGCCGGCTCGACCCCGGCGGCGGCCCTGGCTGCGGAGGGGGTGGGGGACGCGGAGGGGCTGGGTGAGGCGGAGGACGTCGGGGAGGCGGAGGGTGAGGGCGTCTCGCTCGAGGTCGGCGACGGTGACGGGCTCGGGGTCGCAGTCGTGGTGACGCTGGGGGAGGGGGTCGGCGTGGGTGTCGGCGTGGGTGTCGGCGTCGGCCCGGGGCCGGGGGGCGTGCCCCCGGCCGTCAGCGGCCGGCAGGCGGCGACAGCCGCCTTCACCTGGGCGTCGTAGGCGTCGACCGCCCGGTGCGCGCCGGCGGTGTCGAGCGCCCCGGCCTTCGCCGACGGTGCCCGGGTGGCCGACGCCGCGGGCGTGGAGGGGGTGCTCGCGTGCTGGTCGACGACGTGCTGGTCGACGACGTGCTGGTCGACGACGCGGTGGAGGACGACGCGGCATCCAAGGATGCCTGGGCAGCGACGAGGTTCGCCTGCGCCACCGTGACCGCCCGCTCCAGGTCGTCGGTGTCGAGGGTCGCGAGCACGTCGCCCGCCTCGACCTCGTCGCCGACGGACACCTTCACCGACGTGACGGTGCCGGCGGTCCGGAACGTGGCAGTCACCTGGTCCACCCGTTCGACCGACCCGGACAGCGAGATCGTCTGGGTCACCGAGCCGGTCTCGACCGTGGCCGTGCGCAGGCCGGACGTCGCCGCCTGGCTGGGCATCGCGTCGACGACGAGGTAGGTGCCGGCGGCGAGCACGGCCATGGTGCAGCCCCCGGCCGTCCAGCGGGCCCAGCGGGGGACGGGGCGTCGATCAGCCACCGCGCACCCCGAACGAGGTGCACGAACCGTCGACCGGCTGGCTGACCGTCATCGTCGTGGCGGTGAGCGTGCCGGTGTCGTCGGGTGTGCCGGTCGCCCGCACGCAGGAGCCGACCGTGATCGACGCGGCCTTGGCCGCAGCGGTGGTGAGGAACGTGGTGTCGTCGGCGTAGGTCACCGTCACGGCGGTGCTCGACGCGGATGCCGTGGGCGCGGGCGTGGCGGCACCGCCGGGTGCGCCCGGTGCGCCGAAGCGCGGCAGGGCCGAGGCCACCGTGAAGGTGCCGGCAGATGCTGCGGTGACCTCGCCGATCGCGCCGAAGCCGCCACCGCCGCCGGGCCGACCTCCGGAGGGCATGCCGGGCGGGGGGCCGGTGGGGGCACCGGACGGCATCCCCGTGGGCGCACCGGACGGCATGGGGCCGCCGCCGGGGAAGCCACCGCCGGGGAAGCCATCGCCGGCGGCCTCGCACCCGCCGGTGGTCGACAGGATGGTCACGCTGCCGGCAGCGATCGGGCCGGTCGACGCCGTCGAGCCCGTCGCGACCGGGCGCACGCTGACGCAGCTGCCGACCTTCAGCGCCGCCGCGGTGGTCGCGACCTGGGCGGTGACCGTGGTGGTCGCCGTGTAGACGACGGCCGTCTGCTCGGCGGTGCCCTGCACCTGCAGGGTGGTGCCCTCGATCGCCGCGACGGTGCCCGAGACCCCGGGCGCGCGCCCGCCGCCCGGCCCGCCCGGCCCGCCCGGGGCGCCGCCGCCGGCCGGCGGCGACGCGGCGGTGGTGGGGGTCGCGGTGTCGCCCGACCCGCCGGAGGAGCTGCACCCGGCGAGGGCCAGTGCCGCGACAGCGGCGGCGCCGACCACGAGGGCGGTGCGGTGGAGGGGACGAACGGGGGGCATGGTCACTCGCTTCGCAGGGCGTCGATGGGGGACAGGCGGGCAGCGCGGCCGGCGGGGTAGACCCCGGCGACCACACCGATGACGAGGGAGATGGCCAGCGCGATACCGGCGGCGACCGGCGACACGGTGACCGGCTGGTCGAGCAGCGAGGGCAGCACTCGGGATCCGACGATGCCCAGGGCCAGGCCGAGCAGCCCGCCGATCAGGCCCAGCACCGTCGCCTCGGTGAGGAACTGGCGGCGGATGATCCGCGGGGTTGCCCCCAGGGCCTTGCGCAGCCCGATCTCGCGGACCCGCTCGGTGACCGAGACCAGCATGATGTTCATGACCCCGATGCCGCCGACGAGCAGCGAGATCGCCGCGATGCCGCCGAGCAGCACGGTGAGGGTGCGCGACGTGCTGGTCGCCGTCTCGACGATCGACTCCTGGCTGTTGATGCTGAAGTCCGCTGTGGCGGCGGTGACCCCGTGGCTGGTCAGCAGCGCGTTGGTCGCCTCCTGGTAGGCGGCCGAGAGGGTGTCGGTGTTGGTCGCCTCGAGGTAGATCGTCGAGACGCTGGTGCCGCTGGAGGGGGAGACGAGGGTGGCGTAGGTCGTGGCGGGCACGATGGCCAGGTCGTCCTGGTCGCCGCCGACGGTGGACCCGACGGCGTCGAGCACGCCGATGACGGTGAACGGCTGGGCGCCGATGGTCACGGTCTCCCCGACCGGGCTGCGGATGCCGAACAGCTCCTGCGCGGTCGTGGAGCCCAGCACCACCTCGGGCTGCACGCTGTCGAGCTCGGCCTGGGTGAACATCCGCCCCGAGGCGACCGAGCGGGCGCGCACCTGGAGCCACTGCGGGGTGGTGCCGATGACGCTGGTCGTCCAGTTGGTGCCGTTGGCGGTGAGCGCCACGGAGGTCGTCGAGGTCGGGGCGACCGCGCGCACGTCAGGCGCCACGCTGGGGTCGGCGAGCATCGCGGCATCCGCCGTCGTCAGGGTGGTCGCCGAGCCGCGGCCGCCGCGGATGCCGGTGAGGCTGGTGCTCGAGCCGGGCGACACGATGAGCAGGTTCGAGCCGAGCTTGCCGATCTGGCTGGCGACCTGCTGCTGCGCCCCCTGGCCCAGGCCGACGGTGAGCATGACGGCCGCGATGCCGATGAGGATGCCGAGCACGGTGAGGCCCGACCGCATCCGGCGAGTGCTGATCGCCTCCCACGCGGTGCGCAGGGTCTCGGCCCAGGTCATGGTGCCGCCACCCGGCCGACCTCGAGCAGCCGGCCGTCGCGCATGTGCACCTCGCGCTGGGCGCGGGCGGCGACGTCGTGCTCGTGGGTGATGAGCACGATGGTGCGGCCCTGCGCCTGCAGCTCGTCGAAGAGGTCGAGCACGTCGGCGGTGGCGGTCGAGTCGAGGTTGCCGGTCGGCTCGTCGGCCAGGATCAGCTGGGGGTCGGTCACCAGCGCCCGCGCCACCGAGACCCGCTGCTGCTGCCCGCCGGACAGCTCGCCGGGGCGGTGGTCGACCCGGTCGGCCAGGCCCACGCGGGCCAGGGCGTCGACGGCGCGACGCTTGCGCTCCGCGCGTGGCAGGCCGGCGTAGACCAGTGGCAGCTCGACGTTGCGCCAGGCCGACATGGTCGACAGCAGGTTGAACTGCTGGAAGACGAACCCGATGCGGCGGTTGCGCACGTCGGCGAGGGCGTTCTCGTGCATCGTGCTGACGTCCTCGCCCGCGAGCTGGTAGGTGCCGCTCGTGGGGGTGTCGAGGCAGCCGATGACGTGCATCAGGGTCGACTTGCCGGAGCCCGACGGGCCCATGATGGCGACGAACTCGCCCTCCTCGACGGTGAGGCTGACACCGCGCACGGCCGCGACCTCGAGGCTGCCGGAGCGGTAGACCTTGCCCACGTCGTCCAGGCGCAGGATCGGTGTGTCGCTCATTGGCCCACTCCCGGCGGGGGGCCGGCGGGGAACTCGCCGCCCCCGGGGAACTGGCCGCCCCCGGGGAACTGGCCACCGCCCGGGAACTGGCCCTGCTGGCCCGAGCCCGACGAGGTTCCGCGCGGCAGCGACCGCACCGTCACGACCACCTGGTCACCCTCGGACAGGCCCGCGGTGATGACCGTCGAGGTGCCGTAGACGCCCCCGACGGTGACCGGGGTCGTGGTGACCTTGCCGTCGGTGCTGAGCTCCACGGTCGTCGCGCCGTCGGTGGTGCGCACTGCCTGGGTCGGCACGGTGAGCACGTCGGTCAGCTGCTTCACGGTGATCGCGACGGTCGCGGTCGTGCCGGCGTGCAGCCCCTTCGGGGTGCCGGTGACGTCGATGACCACCGGGAAGGTGGCGGTGCCGGACGATGACGACGTCGCCACCACGCCCACGGTGCTCACCGTGCCGAACACGTTCTCGGTCGCCCCGGTCGGGGTGATCGTCGCCTGGAGCCCCTTCCTGAGCTGGCCGAGGTCGGCGCTCGACACCCCGGCCTCGACGATCCAGCTCGAGGTGTCGACGACCTGGATGCCGGTGCTCGACGTGGTGGCCGCAGTGTCCGTTCCGGCAACGGCTCCCGTGCCACCCGTGGCGCCGCCTGCGGCCGCCCCGGACCCCCCCGACCCGGAACCGGTCGAGTCGCCCACGGCCACACCGACGGTCGCGACGGTGCCGGGCATCGTGGCCCGCAGGGTCGCGCCGTCGAGGGCGGCCTCCGCGTCGGCGAGCTGGCTGCGGGCGCTGGCCCGCTGTGCCTTGGCGGAGGCGAGGGCCTCGGTGGTCGAGGCGCTGTCGACCTGGTCCTGCGCCGCCGCGACGCTCGCCTCGGCGAGGTCCACGGCATCCTGCAGGTCGCTGTCGTCGATCGTCGCCAGCACCTGGCCCGTGCGCACGCGGTCGCCGACCTCGACGTCGACCGACGTGACGGTGCCGGAGGAGGTGAACGACGCCGTGGTCTGCTTCGCCGGCTCGATGGTGCCGCTCGCGGCGACGGTCTGCTTGACGGTGCCGAGCGAGGCGGTGGCCAGCTGCGTGGTGGTGGTCGACGCGGTGGGGGTCGCGGACGCCCGGCTGCTCCACCACCATCCTGCGACCGCGCCGACGGCGACCAGGGAGACGACCGCGAGCGCCACCAGCGCCCGGCGCCGCCAGGACGTGTGTACGTGGGGGGTGGTCACGAGGGCGACGCTAGGAGCACCGCCTCCCAGGACTCCATCAAGAACCTGTGTGTCACCTATGTGCCCGAGGGCACATCTCGCCGACGTCCGGGCGGGAGCCGGCCCGCCCCGAAAAGGTGAGGAACGCCGTCGGCACGCAGGTGTATTGATGGGGCATGGACGAGATCCGGGTCCGGGCCATCCACACCTTCCCGGTGCGCGGCGAAGCCGGCGTCGAGCATGCCAGCGTGCGCGTCGACGAGGCCGGGCTGGCCGGTGACCGGCCGAAGAAGGCCGCGGTCTCCCTCGTCGGTGCCGACGCCCCGGCCACCCGGGCCAACCTCGTGCTCGACGCGTCGACCGCGCAGGTCGAGGCCCTCGACGGCTCGGTGGTGCGCATCGGCGAGGTGCTGCTCGCGGTGCAGCTCACCGGCACCTCGTGCCCCGGCCTCTACGCCGCGGTCGGTGAGCCGGGCAGCATCCGGGTCGGTGACCGCGTGGAGCGCGCATGACCGCAGTCGTCGGTGCGGCCCACGAGGCCGGCGTCGAGCGGCTGCTCGACAGCTACCGCGCCATCCCGGCGGGGGAGCGGGTGCGGCTCGCCAAGCGCACCTCCAACCTGTTCCGCGCCCGGGCCGCGAGCACCACCCCCGGCCTCGACACCTCGGGCCTCACGGGGGTGGTCGAGGTCGACGTCGAGGCCCGCACGGCCGACGTGCAGGGCATGTGCACCTACGAGCACCTCGTCGACGCCACGCTGCCGCACGGGCTCACCCCGCTCGTCGTGCCCCAGCTGCGCACCATCACCCTCGGTGGTGCGGTGACCGGTCTCGGCATCGAGTCGGCGTCGTGGCGCAACGGGCTCCCGCACGAGTCGGTGCTGGAGATGGACGTGCTCACCGGCAGCGGTGAGGTGGTCACGGCGGATGCCGGGTCGCGCCACCCCGACCTCTTCCGCGGCTTCCCCAACTCCTACGGCACGCTCGGCTACGCCACCCGGCTGCGCATCGAGCTCGAGCCGGTGGGCCGCGTCGTCACCCTGCGCCACGTGCGCTTCCACGACCTCGACGAGCTCGTCGAGGCGCTCGGGGCCGTCGTCGCCGACGGGTCGTTCGACGGCGGACCGGTCGACTACGTCGACGGCGTGGTCTTCTCCGCCACCGAGTCCTACCTCGTGCTCGGTGCGCGCAGCGACGAGCCCGGCCCCACCAGCGACTACACCGGGCGGCAGGTCTACTACCGGTCCATCCAGCACGACGCGGCCGCGCCGAAGCGCGACCGGCTCGGCACCCTCGACTACCTGTGGCGCTGGGACACCGACTGGTTCTGGTGCTCGCGGGCGTTCGGCGCGCAGCGCCCGGGCGTGCGCCGGCTGTGGCCCCGGCGCTGGCTGCGCAGCAGCGTCTACTGGAAGCTCATCGCCCTCGACCGGCGCTTCTCGGTCGCCGACCGGATCGAGGCCTGGCAGGGCCGGCCACCGCGCGAGCGGGTGGTGCAAGACGTCGAGATCCCGCTGGCGGCGACCGCCGACTTCCTGCGCTGGTTCCTGCGCGAGGTGCCGATCGAGCCGATCTGGCTGTGCCCGTTGCGGCTTCGCAGTGACCAGCCGTGGTCCCTCTACCCGCTACGCCCGGGCGAGACCTACGTCAACGTCGGCTTCTGGTCGTCGGTGCCGGCCGATCTCGCGGCGGGGCCCGGCGCCACGAACCGGCGCATCGAGCACGAGGTCACCGCCCTGGGGGGCCACAAGTCGCTGTACTCCGAGTCGTTCTACGACGAGGAGGAGTTCCACCGGCTCTACGGCGGCGAGGAGTACGCCGCGCTCAAGCGCCGGTGGGACCCCGACGGCCGGCTGCCCGGCCTGTACGCGAAGGCGGTCCGCGGAGCCTGACCGCCACGTCCGCCTCGACCACCGACCCACCCGAGCCGGAGCCCCAGAGAGAAGGAAGCAGATGTCCATCGCCGAGATCGTCGAGTCCGTGCTCGACGGGCCGATCCCCCTGGGCCTGCGGGCCTACGACGGGTCCTCGCTCGGACCGCCCGACCCCCCGCGGGCGCTCCACCTGCGCACCCCGAGGGCAGCCTCCTACCTCGCCACCGCGCCCGGTGAGCTCGGCCTGGCCCGCGCCTACGTCACGGGCGACCTCGCCGTCGAGGGCGTGCACCCCGGCGACCCGTACGAGCTGCTCGTCGACCTCTCGTCGCTGCGGTTCCGGCGCCCCACGGCCGCCGCGGCCGTCGAGGCGGCGCGCACCCTGGGCCTGAAGGGCCTCACCCCGCCGCCGCCGCCCCCGCAGGAGGCCCTGCCGCGCTGGCGGCGGGTGGCCGAGGGGCTGCGCCACTCGACGACCCGCGACGCCGAGGCGATCAGCCACCACTACGACGTGTCGAACCGGTTCTACGAGATGGTGCTCGGGCCGTCGATGACCTACACCTGCGCCTGCTACCCCGACGCCGCGGCGACGCTCGAGCAGGCCCAGGAGAACAAGTACCGCCTGGTCTTCGACAAGCTGGGACTGGCACCGGGCGACCGGCTGCTCGACATCGGCTGCGGCTGGGGCGGCATGGTCCGCTACGCGGCACGGCAGGGCGTGCGGGTGCTCGGCGTCACGCTCTCGCGCCAGCAGGCCGTGTGGGCCAACCAGGCCATCGCCGAGGCGGGCCTGGCCGACCTCGCCGAGGTGCGCCACTGCGACTACCGCGACGTCACCGAGGCCGGGTTCGACGCCCTGTCGTCGATCGGGCTCACCGAGCACATCGGGGTGCGCAACTACCCGAGCTACTTCCGCTGGATCCGCGACCGGCTGCGCCCCGGCGGGCTGCTGCTCAACCACTGCATCACCCGCCCCCACAACCGCCGCCAGGAGACCGGGCACTTCATCGACCGGTACGTCTTCCCCGACGGTGAGCTCATCGGGTCGGGCCGCATCATCACGGCGGCGCAGGACGTCGGCCTCGAGGTGCTGCACGAGGAGAACCTGCGCGAGCACTACGCGCTGACCCTGGCCCAGTGGTGCCGCAACCTCGTCGAGCACTGGGACGAGTGCGTCGCCGAGGTGGGCGAGGGCACCGCCCGGGTGTGGGGCCTCTACATGGCCGGGTCGCGGCTGGGCTTCGAGCGCAACGAGATCCAGCTGCACCAGGTGCTGGCCCAGCGCCCGCGCGACGACGGTTCCAGTGGCCTGCCGCTGCGCCCGTGGTGGAACGCCTGACCCGCGACCCCGCGGTCCCGAGCGCGCTCAGGCCCCCGCGGCCGGGGCGGCGAGGCTCGACAGGCCGTCCCACACCAGGGCGGTGAGGTCGTCGGCGAGCTCCTCGCTGCTCGGGCCGCCCGCGGCGCCACCCGCGGCGAGCCAGGCATCGGCGGTGGCCCGCACCATCCCCACGAGCGCCACGCCCCACAGCCGCGGCGCAGTGTCCTGAGTGCCCAGGCCGCCGGCGACCAGGTCGGCGACGTGCCGGGCGATGCGGTCGGTCATCCCCGCGGCGACGTCGCCCTGGGGCCGCTCACCCGCCGGCACGATCGGTGCGTTGACGATGAACCGGTAGACCTCCGGGTCGTCGGCGACGAGCCGCAGGTAGGCGCCGATGACGCCACGGACGACGTCGCGCGGGCCGTCGGGGGCCGGGTCGCCGGCCGCGCGGGTCAGGTCGCGGATGATCGTGGCGTCGACCCGCTCGGCGACCGCGGTGTAGAGGCCGGCGCGGTCGGTGAAGTGCCGGTAGAAGACCGTCTTCGAGGTGCGCGCGGTGGCGGCCACCTCGTCCATCCCGACGCCGGCGCCGTGGGCGCGGATGGCGCGCAGGGTGGCCTCGACCAGCTCCTGGCGCCGGACGAGCCGGTGCTCGTCCCAGCGGGAGCTGCGTCCGTCCGGTGTCACCTCGGTCGCACCCACGCCCCGGACGGTAGCAGGAACCCGCAGTACCTGTTACCTTCCGTACCGGGTACTACGACCCGCCCCAGCACCTGACCCAAGGAGCCATCCCGGTGACCACCACCCGCCGCGCCGCCGTCCTCGGCGGCAACCGGATCCCGTTCGCCCGCCAGTTCGGCGCCTACGCCGACGCCTCCAACCAGGACATGCTCACCGCCGCCCTCGAGGGCCTGGTCGCCCGCCACGGGCTGGCCGGCGAGCGGCTCGGCGAGGTGGTGGCCGGCGCGGTCATCAAGCACAGCCGCGACTTCAACCTCACCCGCGAGGCCGTGCTCGGCTCGAGCCTGTCGCCCACCACCCCGGCCTACGACATCACCCAGGCCTGCGGCACCGGGCTCGAGGCCGCCATCCTCGTCGCGAACAAGATCGCCCTCGGCCAGATCGACTCGGGCATCGCCGGTGGCGCCGACTCGGCATCCGACGCGCCGGTCGTGGTGCCCGAGAAGCTGCGCCGCAAGCTGCTCAAGATGAACCGCGCCAAGAGCTCGACCGACAAGGCGATGGCGGCGCTGGCCTTCCGGCCCACCGACCTGGGCGTCACGGTGCCGGCGGCCACCGAGCCGCGCACCGGCCTGTCGATGGGCGAGCACATGGCCATCACCGCCGCGCGGTGGGGCATCACCCGCGAGGACCAGGACGCCCTCACGCTGGCCAGCCACCACAACCTGGCCGCCGCCTACGACCGCGGCTTCTTCGACGACCTGCTGACGCCCTACCTCGGCCTGACCCGCGACGCCAACCTGCGCCCGGACACCAGCCTGGAGAAGCTCGGCTCCCTCAAGCCCGTCTTCGGCAAGGGGGAGGGCGCCACGATGACGGCCGGCAACTCCACGCCGCTGACCGACGGCGCCTCCGCCGTGCTGCTCGGGTCGGAGGAGTGGGCGGCCGCCCACGGCCTGAAGCCCCTGGCGTGGCTCGTCGACGGCGAGACCGCTGCGGTCGACTACGTCACCGGCGACGAGGGCCTGCTGATGGCACCCGCCTACGCCGTGCCGCGCCTGCTCGCCCGCAACGGCCTGTCGCTGCAGGACTTCGACTTCTACGAGATCCACGAGGCCTTCGCCGCCACCGTGCTCACGACCCTCACGGCGTGGGAGGACGAGGAGTTCTGCCGCGAGCGGCTCGGGCTCGACGCGCCGCTCGGCGCCATCGACCGCTCCCGCCTCAACGTCAACGGGTCCTCGCTGGCCGCGGGCCACCCGTTCGCCGCCACGGGCGGCCGCATCGTCGCCACCCTCGCCACGCTGCTCGCCGAGAAGGGGCCGGGCTCGCGTGGCCTGATCTCGATCTGCGCCGCCGGCGGGCAGGGTGTCGTCGCGATCCTCGAGGCGGCCTGAGATGGCGCACCGCGACGGCTACACGGCGTTCGTCTCCTCGGGCGTCGGCAAGAAGCTCGCCACCACCCTCGGCCTGCCCCAGCCGGTGGCGCTGCGCCGCCAGGTGCCGGGCCGGCCGCTGGTCGACGGGCCGGTGCTCGTCGGCGGCCACGCCGACACCCCCGCGCTGACCGCGCTGCGCGACGGCCTGACCGCGGCCGGCGCCACGCTGGTCGAGGCGGTGCCCGAGTCGGGCCGCCTCGGTGGGGTCGTCGTCGACCTCACCGCCGCGGAGGGCCCGGCCGACCTGGAGTCGCTGCGCGCCACCCTCGCCCCGGCCCTGAAGCGGCTCGGGCGCTGCGCCCGGGTCGTCGTCATCGGGCGCGACCCCGCACGGGCCGGCTCGCCCGCCCAGCGGGCCGCCCGCCGGGCCCTCGAGGGCATCACCCGGTCGGTGGCCAAGGAGCTGCGCGCCGGCGCCACCGCCAACCTGGTGCTGGTCGCCGACGGGTCCGAGGCCGCGGCGCGCGGCACCGTCGAGTTCCTGCTGTCGGCCCGCTCCGCCTACGTCGACGCGCAGGTGTTCCGGGTCGGCGAGGGGGAGGCGCCACCGACCTCCGCCGAGCACCCGCTCGCCGGCAAGGTCGCCGTGGTCACCGGCGCGGCCCGCGGCATCGGCGCCGAGATCGCGCGCGCCCTGGCCCGCGACGGCGCGACGGTGGTGTGCGTCGACGTGCCGTCCGCCGGCGCGGCCCTCGCGGCGGTGGCCAACAGCATCGGTGGCACCGCGCTGCAGGCCGACGTCACCGCCGCGGATGCCGGGCAGCGCATCCTCGGCCACGCCCGCACCCGCCACGGCGGGCTCGACATCGTCGTGCACAACGCCGGCATCACCCGCGACAAGCTGCTCGCCAACACCGACGCCGACCGCTGGGCCTCGGTCGTCGACGTCAACCTCGGCTCGATCCTGCGGATGAACGAGGCGTTCCTCGACAAGGACGGCATGCGCCAGGGCGGTCACGTCGTGCTCGTCTCGTCGATCGCCGGCATCGCCGGCAACCGCGGGCAGAGCAACTACGCGGCCTCCAAGGCCGGCGTCATCGGGCTGGTCGACGCCTACGCGAGCGACAAGGCACTGCGGCGGCGCGGCATCACCGTCAACGCCGTCGCCCCCGGCTTCATCGAGACCGAGATGACGGCCCGCATCCCGTTCGCCACCCGCGAGCTCGGCCGGCGGCTGAACAGCCTGTCGCAGGGCGGGCTGCCCGTCGACGTCGCCGAGACGATCGCCTACTTCGCCTCCGACGCCCAGTCGACGGTGAGCGGCAACGTCGTGCGGGTCTGCGGCCAGAGCCTGCTCGGGGCCTGAGGTGGCGGTCGAGACACTCGCCGGGATGCCGTCGACGGCACCGCTGCTGCTGCGCGCGGCCCTGACCGCCAAGCTCCCTCGGGGCGACTCGGTGCCCGAGCGCACCCTGGTCGTCGAGGACGTGCAGGTCGACCGCGGGCGGCTGGCCGCCTACCAGCGGCTCACCGGGTACGACATCGGCGACACCCTCCCGCAGCCGTACCCGTGGGTGCTCGCGTTCCCCCTGCAGACGGCCCTGATGGCGCGCCGCGACTTCCCGGTGCCGCTGCCGGGCATGGTGCACCTCAGCAACCGGGTCACCACGCACCGGTCGTTGGATGCCGCTGACCCGCTCACGCTGTCGGTGACCGCGGGTGCGCTGCGGCCGCACAAGCGCGGCCGCACGCTCGACGTGCGGCTCGAGGCCGAGGTCGACGGCGAGCTGGTCTGGGAGTGCGACAGCGTCTACCTCAGCCGGGGGAGCGGGTCGTCGGACGCGCCCCGCGGTGAGGCGCCCCCCGCGCTGCCGGACGGCCCCGCGGTCGCCCGCTGGCGGCTGCCGGAGGACCTCGGGCGCTCGTACGCCGGGGTGTCCGGCGACGTGAACCCCATCCACCTGCACGCCCTGAGCGCCAAGGCGATGGGCTTCCCACGGCAGATCGCCCACGGCATGTGGACCTACGCCCGCACCCTCGCGAGCCTGGGCCGCACCTCGCTCGGGCCCTCGAGCAGCAGCGTCTGGTTCACCCGGCCGGTCTTCCTGCCGAGCACCGTCGAGCTCGTCGTCGGCCACCACGACGGCACGGTGACCGCGGGGCTGCGGTCGGCCAAGGACCCCGCGAAGGGGCACCTGGTGCTCACCCTCGAGCGCTGAGCGCGGGGCGCTAGCGCACAGCGGGGCCGGCCACAATGGCCCGGATCGGGCCATGGTGAGCGGCTCGGGCGCGGGCTAGGTTGACCTCACTTCGGGCGACGTGGTCCGGGGTCGTGCCGCGATGCTCGCCGCCCGGTCCGCCTTCGTCGGTCCGCGCGCACCGGGCGGGGCACGAAGACGTCTCTGCAGGGAGAGCCCGTGATGCCGCACACGCCCCGGACCCGACACCCCCGACCGCCTGTCCGGCCCGCGCCGGCTCTCCACCGTGCAAGGCCGTCGGCGCGGTGCTGGCCGTGGCCATGGTGCCGCTGGCCCTGGTCGTCGGGCACCTGCCCGAGCGCGCCGCCGCACCGGCGTCGGTGCAGGCGGCGCCCGCCGCGGTGACCACCCCCGCCCTCACCCCCACGTGGGTGGCGGTGCGGACCGGCAGCACCTCGTCGATCACGCTCAACACCGTCGACGGGCAGCAGGGTGCGGCGCAGACCCTGGCGCCGGCTGCCAACTGTGGCGTCAACCTCGGGCCGGCGGCCAGCCAGCTGCTGACCCTGCGCGGCTCGACCGGCGGCACGTTCAGCGAGTCGCTCGCCTCGTACGCCAGCGGCTCGATCGGGGTCAAGGAGAAGAAGACCGGCACGTCGTGCTACCAGGTCGGTGCGCCGAGCGAGTCGCTCGAGCTCGGGCTCGGTGCGGGCCTGCGCACCGCCCTCGGGCCCGACACCGTGGCGACCTCCGCCTACCTCGACGTCGAGCTGAAGGGCAGCGCCCGCATCCTGGCCACGGCCCGGCTGGCCGGCACGGTCGTCGGCACCTTCGAGCTGCAGAGCGGCTACAGCGTCGGCCTGCCCCCGGTCGCGACCACCACGCCCTTCGTCTGCAACGACCGGGGCCGACTCCGGGCCCGACAGCGGCGAGAACGACAACTGCCGCTGGCCGATCAGCGTCCCGTCCTGGACCGGCGCCGACGACGGCGTCTACTTCGACACCCTGACCCTCAAGGCGCTGAAGGGTTCGTTCTCGGTCGAGGGCGGCTGCCGACGGCTCGGTGCTGCCGCCCGCACCGCTGTCGACCCCGAAGGCGTCGATCCTCGAGGTCGCGGCCGACACCGTCGCCTGCGGCGGCTCGACCGAGACCGCGCTCGCCGTCGGCGACAAGCCCGAGGTCACCATCTTCCGGCTCGACAACGTCGGTGCCGCCCCCTGCTCGGCCGTGCCCTACTCGCTGTCGACCGAACGCCGGCACGGCCCGCTTCCTCAAGCCGCTCGACGTGCAGCCGACCGCCCAGTTCGTCTGGGACGTCACCTCGCTCTTCCCGAGCACCACGTCCACCCAGGTCCTGCCCGACGTCAAGATCGACTACGAGACCCCGGATGCCGCGGGCGCCTCACCGCTGGTCACGCTCGGCTGGTGCCCCGACGCGAACGCCGTCGACGACCCCGCCCTGTTCCCGGGCTACACCGCCGCGCAGGTGGCGACCCTGCCCGACCAGGACGACTTCATCGGCACCCAGTTCGCGTGCGTCATCTCCCGCACGGCCAAGGCCGTCGCGGGCGACCCCGACCAGGTGTCGGTGCGCGACCTCGTCTACGTCTACGGCGACGCCAAGATGCAGTGGTGAGCCTGCCCGTGCGCGCAACGGCACGCGGTCCGGCTCGGGGCGAGCGGTCAGCCCGCCGCCCCGAGCCCGGCCAGCAGGGCCTCTGACGCGCGGCGCGCGCCAGCGGCGTCCGCCGCCAGCCCCCGCCGCTCGTCGACCGTGCTGCCGACCTGCAGCAGCAGCGCCTCCTCGTAGGGCAGCTCCTGCTCGCGGGCGGCGGCCAGCCCGTCGGCGACCATCGCCGCGGCCTCGTCGAGCCGGTCCAGGGCCAGCAGGGCCCGCGCGCGCTGGAGGCACAGCCGCGGCATCGAGAAGACGGCGTCGTCACGGGCGTCGCGCTCGGCGGCGGCGACGATGTCGAGCGACTCCTGCGCCCGGCCCTCCAGCGCCACGGCCTCGGCCCGCACCAGGGCGGCCTCGAGGGCGCTCGTCGGGTTGCCCAGGTCGGTGAACTCCTGCACGACCTCGGCGGCCCGCTGCTCGGCCTGCGCCAGCTCGCCGCGGCTCAGGTGCACGCGCGCCAGCTGCATCCGTCCCTCGGCCAGGAACCGCGCGGCGCCGGAGGCCCGCAGCACCCGGACCGCGCTCACCAGCACCTCCTGCGCCTCGTCGAGGTGCCCCTGGTTGATGAGCAGCTCACCGAGGTTGACGTCGGTCTGGGCGGCGACGAAGGCGCTGCCGGCCTCCATCGCCACGTCGCGGCTGGTGCGGTACCACTGCGCCGCCTCGGTCCAGCGTCCGGCGTAGTAGGCCATCGCGCCGAGGTTCGAGCGCACCTTCGCCTCCTGCGAGCGCAGCCCGTGGCGCACGCAGATCTCGAGGGCCTCGCGGTGCCGCGCCCCGAGCCCGGGCACCCCCAGCTGCATCTCGACCATGTCGACGAGCATCAGCGCCCGCACGTGCGTCTCGTGCTCGCCGACCGCCCCGGCCGCCTCCATGGCCCGGGTCGCCCACTCGCGGGCCTCGCGCGGGCGCTCCTGCTCGACCCGGACCACGGCGGTGAGGGCGTCGAGCCGCACCCGGGTGCGGCGGGCGGTGGGTGCGTCGGAGCCGTCGATCAGGCCGCGGGCCCGGCTGACGACGCGCAGCGTGGTGGTGAAGGCCCCCGTGCGCAGGTGGGCAGCCGCCTGGCGGGACAGCACCTCGGCGGTGGCCACCGGGTCGTCGCGGGTCAGCCGGGCCGCGGCCCGATAGGCCTCGACCGACTCGGTGAACATGCCGGCCAGCTCGCGCAGGTCGCCCACGCTCGCCCACAGCGCCGCCCGCTCGGCATCCGTCACCTCCGGCAGCCGCCGGCTCACGTCGAGCGCCGTCTCGAGGTGGTCGGCCGCATCGGCGTTGGCGTACGACGCCCGGGCCAGCCGACCGGCCCGCTGCGCGTAGGCCCAGGTGCGTGGGGCGTCACCGGCCCGGGCGAAGTGCAGCACCAGGGCGGGGGAGTCGGTGTCGAGGTCGGTGCTGAGCCGCTCGAGCACCTCGCCGGCGGTGCGGTGCACCCGGGCGCGCACCCGGTAGGCGAGCCCGTCGTACGCCGCGTCGCGGACCAGGCTGGTGCGGAACCGCAGCCGGTCCGGGCCGTCGGCCTCGACCAGGCCGCCGAGCGTGGCCAGGGTGGCCGGGTCGAGGGCCAGGCCGTCGGCCGCGAGCGTGCCGGCGAGCACCTCGCGCCGCACGCTGAGCCCGAGCACGGCGCAGTAGCGCAGGATCCGCCGCGCGGCCGGCGGCAGCTCGTCGACCTGCGCGCCCATCACCGCCTGCACCGACTCGGGCAGCTCCGCCAGCGAGCCGGCGCCCAGGGCGAGGCGGGTGACCTCCTCGACGAACAGCGGGTTGCCGCCGGCCTTCGCGACCACGGCGGCGACCTCGTGCGGGCGCAGCGGGGTGGCCTCGGTGGCGGCGTTGACGAGCTGCTCGACCACCTCGGGGGGCAGCGGGTCGAGCACGATGCGGGTGCCGGATGCCGGCACGAAACCGTCGCGCTCGCCGCGTCGCACGACGACGACCGCCCACGGCCGCCCGGACGTCGCGGACGCCAAGCCGGCCCAGCAGGTGCACCGAGGCGCCGTCGGCCCAGTGGGCGTCCTCGACCACGACGGCCAGCGGCCCGGGTGACACCGTGTCGAGCAGCTCGACGACGACGTCGGCCACCCGGTCGGCGCGGTACTGCGCGTCGACCCGGTCGGCCTCCGGGGTGTCGGGCACGCCGACGTGCACGACGTCGGCGAGCAGCGGTGCCATCGGCAGCAGCCCGGGCGCCCGGTCGGCCAGCGCCGCGAGCAGGGCGGCGCCCATCTCCTCGCGGGTGCCGCGACCGATGCCGAGCAGCGCACGCAGCGGGTCGCGCAGCACGCGGTAGGCGCTGGAGGCCCCGTAGGGCTCGGCCCGCAGCGCGAGGCGCGTGGGTGGCGCCCGCCGCGTCGAGGGCCTCCTGCGCGAGCCGGGTGCTGCCGATGCCGGCCGGACCCTCGACCGTGAGCACCCCGCCCTCGCCGGACAGGGCGCGGTCGAGGGCCGCGCGCGCGCGGGCCAGCTCGGCGTCGCGCCCGAGGAAGGGCAGCCGGGTGTCGTCGACCGACTCGCGGCTGCCGAGCTCCTCACCGACCTCGTAGACGAGCACGGGCGCGGCCTTGCCCTTCATCCGGAACGGGCCGCGCGGCGTCACCGCGAAGAGCGTGCGCGAGTGGTCGAGCACCGCCGGGTGCGCGTGCACCGTGCCGGGTGGAGCGGTGCCCATGATCCGCGCCGCCGTGTTCGTGGTGTCGCCCATGGCGGAGTACGCCGCCCGGTCGGCGACGCCGACCTCGGCCGCGAAGACGTTCCCGCGGGCCACCCCGAGCTGCAGCGGCAGTGGCAGGCCGGCATCCGCCACCCGCCGCAGCGCACGCAGCATCGCGCCCTCGTCGTCGGTGCGGGTGCTGGGCACCCCCGAGCCGAGGAAGAACTTGCCGCCGTCGGTGTCGAGGTCGGTCGCCAGCAGCGTGACGCCCTCGGCGTCGAGGGCCGCCTCGACCGTGCTCACCAGCTCGTGCAGCAGCTCGGCGAGGGCCTGCGGGCCCGCCTGCGCGAGAACCTCGTCCGTGCCCGAGAACCGCACGAAGGCGATGGTCGCGACCCGGTGCTCGGGGTCGGGGGCGCCGGGCGCGAGGTACTCGCCCAGGGCCACCGGGAAGAGCGTCGGCAGGCGGTCCTCGCGGTCGGGCGGGGCGGATGCCGGCCGGCTCGGTGCCGTGTGCGGCTGCCGGCGGCGCAGCAGCAGGGCACCGTCGTCGCGCGCGCGGGTCGACCCGGGCGGCAGCCGGGTCGCGGTCGCCGGGCTGACGACGACCTGGCCGGCCTCGGCGGCCTTCTCGGCGGCGGCCACGGCACTCGCGCCGGGGCCGAGCACGAGCAGCTCGCGGGTGGGGGAGCCGACGAGGAAGAGCTCGATGTCGCCGGCGTGCACGCCCACCGACATCGACAGGGAGAACCGGCCCGCCGACGTGGGCACGGCGGCCGCGGCGCGCAGCGAGGCCCGCATCTCGACGGCGGCGTCGCAGGCCTGCTCGGGGTGGTCCTCGCCCCGGAAGAGGAAGAGCAGGGCGTCGCCGCCGAACTTCAGCAGCTCGCCGCCGCGGGCTGCCGCGATGGTGAGCATCGGCCCGAACACCCGGTTGAGCGCCTCGACGATCTCCTCGGCGCCGATCCGGCCCTGCCGGGAGAGCCGCTCGGTGAGTGCGGTGAACCCCGAGACGTCCGCGAACACCAGGGTGCCGTCGACGGTGCGGTGCAGTGCGCCGGGGACCTCGTCGTCCCAGACCAGCGTCAGGGGAGGGACGTGGCGACGCAGGTCGGTCATCGGTCGTGCTCCAGGTGGGCCGGTCGGCGCGGGGTGGTCGGGATCGCTAGACTCCCACACGCTCACAGCGTCGAGCAGGCGGATCCACCGTTCCCGGGCGCGCAAGGAGGGCCCGTGCGCGTCGACTTCCTCGGTGTGCGTGGCTCGGTCTGTGCCCCCGGCCCCGACTTCGTCCGCTACGGCGGAAACACCTCCTGCCTGGCCGTGCGCACCGACGCGCGACGCGGCGCCCGCGCTCCTGCTCGACGCGGGCACCGGCATCCGCACCGTCGACCTCGATGCTCGGGGGCGCGCCCTTTCGCGGCACCATCCTGGTGAGCCACGTGCACTGGGACCACGTGCAGGGCCTGCCGTTCTTCGCGGCCGGCGACCGGGCCGGGGCCTCGGTGCGGCTCGTCGTGCCGGCCCAGGGCGGCCGGTCGGGGCGCGACCTCATCGCCCAGATGATGTCGCCGCCGGCCTTCCCGATCACTCCCGAGGGCCTGATCGGCGCCTGGACCTTCGACGCCGTGCAGCCCGGTGAGCTCGAGGTCGAGGGGTTCGCGGTGCGCGCCTTCGAGGTGGCGCACAAGGGCGGCCGCACCTTCGGCTACACGGTGCGCTCGGGGTCGAGCGCGGTGGGCTACGTGCCCGACCACGCGCCCGAGCTGGGGGTCTCCGACGACGCGCTCGAGGCGCTGGCCGGGGTCGACGTGCTCGTGCACGACGCGCAGTTCCTCGAGCACGAGCGGCCCCGGGCGGTCGACTACGGGCACGCCACCGTCGACGACGCGATCCGGCTCGCCGAGCGGGTGGGGGCAGGCCAGGTGGTGCTGTTCCACCACGGTCCGCACCGCACCGACGACGCCCTCGACGAGATCGGGCGCACCTTCACCGCGTCGATCCCGGTGCTCGTCGCGGCCGAGGGCCACGGCCTCGACCTCCCGACGGCACTCGTCGGTTAGAGTGCCACCCGTGCGGATCCTCTCGGTGTCGGATCTGCACTATCGCCTTCCGCACTACGACTGGCTCGTGAAGGCAGCGGCGGATGCCGACGTCGTGGTCCTCGCCGGTGACCTCGCCGACGTCGTGAGCCCGGTGCCGCACGAGGTGCAGGCGGTCGTGCTGAGCACCTACCTGTCCCGGCTCGCCGAGCAGTCGCTGGTGCTGGTCTCCTCGGGCAACCACGACCTCGACGGTCCCGGCGCCAACGGCGAGCAGGTGGCCGGCTGGCTGCACCGCGTCGCCGACGAGCGCGTGGTCGTCGACGGCGCCTCGGTCGACGTCGACGGCATCCGGTTCACCGTCTGCCCCTGGTGGGACGGCTCGGTGACCCGCGACGAGGTCGACGCGCAGCTCGCGGCCGCCGCGGTCGACCGACCCGACCGGTGGGTGTGGATCTACCACTCGCCCCCGGCCGGCACGGTGCTGTGCCGCGACGGCCGGCGCGAGTTCCCCGACCACGACCTGGCCGCGTGGATCGAGCAGTACCAGCCCGACGTCGTCATCTGCGGCCACATCCACCAGGCCCCGTGGGCCAAGGGCGGCTCGTGGCACGCCCGGCTCGGGCGCACCCAGGTGTTCAACGCGGGCAAGCAGATCGGGCACGTGCCGCCGCACATCACCTTCGACACCGAGGCGGGCACGGCGCACTGGTTCGGGGTGTTCGACAGCGAGACCATCGACCTGGGCTGACGCCCGATGGTGGGGCTCAGTGCCCCTCGTGCTGCTCCTCGGGGTCGCGCGCGGAGCCGGTGCGCGGCCGCGGCGCCTGGTGGTGCACCAGGGTGTCGAGGATGCGGTCGATCATCGCCATGTGGTCGTCGTTGCCGGCGAACTGCCGCTTCACGTCGACGAGGTACTGGGTGAGCCCGTCGAGCCGGGCGGCGGTCATCTGCAGCACGCCGAGGGCGGCGCCGGGACGCTGCCGGAAGAAGGTCTCGGGGTCGTCGATGACGTGCACCACGACGTCGGTCGTCGCACGCGCGGTGGCGGTGGCGGGCTTGTCGAGGATCCAGGACATCTCGCCGAACACCGCCCCGCCGTGGGCGATCCGGGCGAAGGGCGTGCCGTCGCGCTCGACGGTCACCGTGCCCGACACCAGCACCAGCATCCGGGAGGGCGGTGAGCCCTCGGTGATGAGCACGTCACCCGCGGCCAGCTGCTCCAGCGGCAGGTCTGCACACAGCTCGAGCATCTCGGTCACGCGCCCCATTATGGGGCGTGCCCGCAGCCGGGGTCGGCAGGTGGTCAGGGGGCGGCCCTCAGCCGGCGTCGCAGAGCCGGAGCGCCCTCCGGTAGAACGCGACCTCGCGGGTCAGCGCGTCGACGATCGACTCGGCCCGGCGGAAGCCGTGCCCCTCGCCCGGATAGACCGTGAGCTCGCACCTCCCGGCCCGCGGCCCGCATCGCCTCGGCCATCTCACGGGCCTGCGACACCGGCACGACCATGTCGTCGGCGCCCTGCAGCAGGAGCAGCTCGCCGTGCAGGTCGTCGACGTGGTGGATCGGCGAGCGCTCGCGGTAGACGGCCTCGCCCTCGGGCCACGGCGCGACCAGGCGGTCGAGGTAGCGCGACTCGAACTTGTGCGTGTCGGCGGCGAGGGCGGCGAGGTCGGCGACGCCGTACAGGCTGGTGCCGGCCGCGAAGGTGCGGCTGGTCGTCATCGCGCGCAGCACGGCATACCCCCCGGCGCTGCCACCGCGGATGGCGAGCCGGGTCGGGTCGACCTGGCCGGCTCGCGCCAGCGACGCCGCGCCGGTGACGCAGTCGTCGATGTCGAGCAGCCCCCACCGGCCGAGCAGCCGCTCGCGGTAGGCCCGCCCGTAGCCGGTGCTGCCCGAGTAGTTCACGTTCAGCACCGCGAAGCCGCGCGTGGTCCAGAACTGCGTCGCAGATGGCGAAGGACGCCTCGGCGCGGCTCGTCGGGCCGCCGTGCACCATGACGATCAGGGGTGGCAGCTCGCCCTCGGGCCCGTGCGTGCCGCCCGCCCGGGGGTGGTGCAGCAGCCCGTGCACCGTCAGGCCGTCGGTGTCGGTCCACGACCAGGCCTGCGCGGGGGACACGTCGGCCGGCTCGAGCGCGAGTGAGCCGGCCGTGGCGAGCACCCGTTGCACCCCGCCCACCGGGCCGCGCACGACCTCGGGCAGCCGGTCGGCCAGGCCGCGGCGCAGGGCCAGCTCGCCGTCGACGGCCTGGAGCTGGTCGAAGGCAACCCCCTCGACGGCGAGCCGCTCCGCGGAGCCCGTCCGGGCGTCGAGCAGCCCGAGCACCGCATCGGCGCCGTCCCACCAGCGCACCAGGGCCCGGTCGGCGTCGAGCACGGCGAGGTCGACCATGCCCAGGGTCCACTGGGCGGCGGCGTGGTCGGCGCATGCCTCGTGCAGCGCAATCGGGCCGCTGCCCGAGTCGCGGTGCACGGTCCACCAGCCCGACTCGTCGGAGACGAACCACAGCGCGCCGTCCGGGCCGAAGGTCGGCTGCGCGACGGACACGCCGTCACCCCCGGCGACGACGACGGCCGCACTCGCACCCTGCTCGCCCAGCTCCGCGCGGAGCAGCTCGGTGGAGTCCCACGGCATGTACGGGTGGCGCCAGGCGACCCAGGCCACGCGAGCGGCCGTCGGGCGAGACCGCTGGGCGCGACACGAAGTCGCTGCCGGTGCCCAGCACCACGCCGCCCTCGACGTTGTCACCGTGCAGGTCGAGCCGCACCACCTCGTTGGCCGGTCCCGGCTCGCGGGAATGGTCCTCGCGCACCGCGAACACGTGGTCGCCGTGCAGCACCAGGCCGCCGTAGCGCCAGGGCCCGGCCGGGGTGATGGGCTCCGGTTGCGTCGACCCGGCGGCCAGGCGGTGCACGCGGTCGTCACCGGCGTGCGAGAACACGACGGTGCCGTCGAGCACGGCATACGCCCCACCGCCGTACTCGTGGACCCGGCTGCGCACGTCCCAGGGTGCGGCCAGCACCTCGTGGTGCTGCGTGCCGTCGTGGCGGACCAGCGCCGCGCGGCCGCCCTCGGCCGGCCGGCCGGCCAGCCAGTAGGTGTCGCGGCCGTCGACGCGCACCTCGTCGAGTGACGCCTGCCCGGTGGCGAGGGACTCGGGCGAGATCGGGGAGGGCCAGGTGCCGTAGGGAAGGCGCATCGCCCTACCGTATGACCGATGGAGCGGGACTACGCCGACCTCGACGAGGCCGGTCAGGTGGAGGTGCTGCGCCGCGTCGCGCTGGTCGCCGCGGAGGGTTTCGGGCTCGGGGTGCGCGACCTCACCCTGGTGCTGCACGCGTTCAACACGACCTTCGCGCTCGACACCGACGACGGCCGGCGCCTGGCGCTGCGCGTCAACACCAACTCGCAGAGCACCCCGGCCCACATCGCCGCGCAGCAGGCGTGGCTGCACGCCCTGGCCGCCGACACCGACGTGCTGGTGCCCGATCCCCTCGCCGCGCCGGATGGTGGCTGGTACGTCGCGGTCGACTGCCCGCAGTGGGGCGGCCCGCTGAACGCGACGGTGGCATCGTGGCTCGACGGCGACGACGTCGGGCAGTGCGACGAGGAGCAGGCGCAGGCGCTCGGACGCACGATGGCGGTGCTCCACGACCACGCCGAGGGGTTCACCCTGCCGCCGGGGGCGCACCTCACGCTGTTCGACGAGCCGCTCTGCCACGACGAGAACCTGCTCGAGGGTGCCGTGCCGATGCCGCGCGGCCATGCCGAGGTGGTGGCGGAGTCGCTCGCGCGCTGCCGGCGGGGGTTCGACGAGGTGTATGCCGGTCAGCGCCCGATCGTGCTGCACGCCGACCTGCACGGCGGCAACCTGAAGTGGCACGAGGGGCGCCTCGCGGTCTTCGACCTCGACGACGCCGGCCTCGGCGTGCCGGCGCTCGACCTGGCGATCTCGACCTTCTACCTGCGCGACGCCGACCCTGCGCTCGAGCGGGCGCTGAAGGAGGGCTACGCGCAGGTGCGCCCCCTGCCCGACGTGTCCGGCGAGCAGTTCGAGGCGCTCGTCGCCGCCCGGCAGCTGCTCCTGGCCAACAGCCTGCTCATGAGCAGCACGGCATCCCTGCGGGCGGAGGCGACCGCCTACCTCGACGTCACGGTGCAGCGGCTGCGCGAGTGGCTCGACACCGGGCGGTTCGTCCGGGGGCGCCTGTCCCCCTGACCTCGCCGTAACCGCGTCGCGGCCGTTCGTCCGCCCTCGATACCCTTGCCGAAGGGCCGCCCTCGCGGCCCGCACCCACGACACCACCAGGAGTCCTCGCCATGTCTGCCCAGATCACCGTCCACGTCGCGCAGAGCGAGCGATCGGTGCCGGAGCAGACCACCGCCGGCGCACTCTTCGACGGCGACCGCACCGTGCTGGTCGCCCGGGTCAACGGCGAGCTGCGCGACCTCGCGCACGTGCTCGCCGACGGCGACGTCGTCGAGCCGGTCACCGCGGCCGAGCAGGACGGCCTCGACGTGCTGCGGCACTCGGCCGCCCACGTGCTCGCCCAGGCCGTGCAGGAGGTGCACCCCGACGCCCGGCTGGGCATCGGGCCGCCGATCCGCGACGGCTTCTACTACGACTTCGACGTCGAGACCCCGTTCACCCCCGAGGACCTGCGCGCGCTCGAGAAGGTCATGCAGCGCATCGTCAACGAGGGCCAGACCTTCCACCGGCGCGAGATCTCGGATGACGACGCCCTCGTCGAGCTGGCCGGCGAGCCGTACAAGTGCGAGCTGATCGGCCTGAAGGGCGGGGCGTCCGAGACCGCCGCCGAGGGGGCGAGTGTCGAGGTGGGCGGTGCCCAGCTCACCATCTACGACAACGTGCGCCGCGACGGCACCCGCGCCTGGGGTGACCTGTGCCGGGGCCCGCACGTGCCCACCACCAAGGTGCTCGGCAACGCCTTCAAGCTGATGCGCAGCGCCGCGGCCTACTGGCGCGGCTCGGAGAAGAACCCGCAGCTGCAGCGCGTCTACGGCACCGCGTGGCCCACCAAGGACGAGATGAAGGCCTACCTCGACCGGCTGGCCGAGGCCGAGAAGCGCGACCACCGCAAGCTCGGCGCCGAGCTCGACCTGTTCAGCTTCCCCGACGAGCTGGGCTCGGGCCTGGCGGTGTTCCACCCCAAGGGCGGCATCATCAAGCGCGAGATGGAGGACTACGTCCGCCGTCGGCACATCGAGGAGGGCTTCCAGTACGTCGGCACCCCCCACATCAGCAAGGACGGGCTGTTCCACACCTCGGGCCACCTGCCCTACTACGCCGACACCATGTTCCCGCCGATGGAGTTCGAGGGCACCGAGTACCGCCTCAAGGCGATGAACTGCCCGATGCACAACCTCATCTACCGCTCGCGCGGGCGCTCCTACCGCGAGCTGCCGCTGCGCCTGTTCGAGTTCGGGTCGGTCTACCGGTTCGAGAAGTCCGGCGTGGTGCACGGCCTGACCCGGGTGCGGGGGATGACCCAGGACGACTCGCACAGCTACGTCACCGCCGAGCAGGCACCGGGCGAGATCAAGCACCTGCTCAACTTCGTGCTGTCGCTGCTGAGCGACTTCGGGATGGACGACTACTACCTCGAGCTGTCCACCCGCGAGACCGAGGGCGACAAGAAGGACAAGTTCATCGGGTCCGATGCCGAGTGGGAGGTCGCGACCGACGTGCTGCGCGACGTCGCTGTCGAGTCGGGCCTCGAGCTCGTGCTCGACCCGGGGGGCGCGGCCTACTACGGCCCGAAGATCTCGGTGCAGGCGCGTGACGCGATCGGCCGCACCTGGCAGATGTCGACCATCCAGTACGACTTCAACCAGCCGGCCCGCTTCGGCCTGGAGTACCAGGCGTCCGACGGCACCCGCCAGCAGCCCGTCATGATCCACTCGGCGAAGTTCGGCTCGATCGAGCGGTTCTTCGGGGTGCTCGTCGAGCACTACGCCGGGGCGTTCCCCGTGTGGCTGTCGCCGGTGCAGGCGCTCGGCATCCCCGTGGCCGAGGAGTTCGACGAGTACCTCGGTGGCGTGCTGGCGCGGATGCGGGCGCACGGCATCCGCACCGAGCTCGACGCCAGCGACGACCGGTTCCCGAAGAAGATCCGCAACGCGAGCAAGGCGAAGGTGCCCTACGTGCTCATCGCGGGGGAGGACGACCGCTCCGCCGGAGCCGTGTCGTTCCGCTACCGCGACGGCACCCAGAAGAACGGCGTGCCGGTCGACGACGCCATCGCCGAGATCACCGCAGCCATCGCCGACCGACGCCAGGTGTGACCCCCGTCTCCGGCGCTGCCGTCTCGCCGCGTCTCACTTGTCGAGACGTGGCGAGCGGCCGCCCGAGGCCTGGTCACTGGCGTCACACGACACGCCGACGACACGCCGACGCGCGAAACTGCCTGCAACTTCATCGACGAAACCACTTGCGGCGCAGCGGATCCAGGACTACAAATAGTCCTACTTCACCACCTCGGTGGCGAAGGGATCGAGACAAGGCCGAGCGCCAGCCCGAGCGGTTCGCCGCACGGAGCCGCCCTGTGATGAGGGTGGTGGGCGAGCGGAGTCTGCCTCGTGAGACGAGGAGCATCACGCCGAGTCAGCAGAGGCCCCGGGAACTCATACTTCCCGGGGCCTCACCTGTTCCGCCCCCCGTCGAGCGGGCAGTTGGGCCATGCTGGAGCCATGGACAGCGCTGGAGCCACGGACAGCGACGACCTCACGGTGCGTGCGGATGACGTCACGGTGCGTGAGGCGCGGCCCTCCGACGCGTTCTCGGTGGGGGCGCTGCACATCCAGGACGAACGCGAGCGGGGCCACGCGGTGCCGCCGGGCTTCCTCGACGCCCTGTCCGACGCCTGGCTGCGCGACCGGGCCCGGCGCACCTGGATGGCCGAGGACCCGCGCGGCCGCCCGCTCGGGGTGCTGCACGGCACCCGGGTGCAGAAGCTGCCGAGCGCGCACCGCCCCGCCGACGCGTGGTTCCACGTGAGCCTGCTGTTCGTGACGCAGGACGCCCGTGGCTTCGGCGTCGGCCAGCGGCTGATCGAGGCGCTGCTGGCCTGGGCGCAGGCCGACGGGGTCACCCGGGTGCAGCTGAACTCCGTGCCGGAGGCCCGCACCCTCTACGAGCGGATGGGGTTCGGGCCCCCGTCGGAACGGCTGATGGAGCTGCGGGTCAGCGACCGAAGTCGGCGTTGAGCTGGCTGAGCCGCACGTTGTTGCCGGAGGGGTCGCGGAACCCCACGTCGATGCCGTACACCTGCTCCTCGGGCTCGCCGACGAACTCGACGCCGCGGTCCTTCATCTCGCGGTAGTCGCGCCGGCAGTCGTCAGTGGTGAGGAAGACGGTGCCGGCCAGACCCTTGCCGATCAGGTCGCGCAGCTGCTCGTCGGTGGCGGCGTCGACCATCGGCGGGCCGGGCACCGCCATCAGCACGATGGCGACGTCGGGCTGGGCCGGCGGGCTCACCGTCAGCCAGCGGAAGTTGCCCATCTCGGGCACGGTGACGTCGCTGCGCACCTCGAAGCCGACCTTCTCGGTCCAGAACTTCAGCGCTTCGTCCTGGTCGTGCACCCAGAGCTGGGCGGTGGCGATGTTCATCATGCGGGTGCTCCCTCGTTCTCGACGGTGGTGGGTGCCGCCGCGGTGGCGGGCTGCACCCAGTCCACCGCCCCCACGGGCGCGGCGTCTTCTCGAAACGTGCGCACCTGAGGACGGCCCCACGCCCGCACCACGCAGGCAGGCACCCGGGCCACCTGGGCGGCCGGCGGGTGCGCCGCGCGGTAGGCCGTGGGCGGCATCCCGAACATCCGGCCGAAGCTCACGGTGAACGAGCCGACGCTGCTCAGCCCGACCGACACGCAGATCCGGGCGACCGACCAGTCGGTCGAGCGCAGCAGGGATGCCGCGCGCTCCAGCCGGCGGGTCAGGAGGTACTGGTGCGGTGACTCGCCGAACGACCGGCGGAACTCACGGCTGAAGTGCGCGGGGGAGAGTCGGGCCGCCGCGGCCAGGTCGGCGACCGTCAAGGGCTCGGCATAGTGCCCGTCGACGAGGTCCTTGGCGCGCAGCAGGTGACGGCTGGGTGGCACCGGCATCCTGCGAATCTACCCTCGGGTCGCACCGCCGGTGCGGTGTGACGCAGGAGGCCACGCGCCGACCGTCGCACGCCGTCGTCGACGCCCGGCACCGGCCTAGGATCGGGGGTATGCCGGCGCACGAGGACCCCGCGGACTTCGCTGGTGGTGTCGGCGACGGCTTCGAGCGGCTGTGGACGCCGCACCGGATGGTCTACATCGCCGGTGAGCGCCCCGACCCCAACGAAGGGGAGGGCTGCCCGTTCTGCGCGGCCCCGGGCAAGGACGACGCCGAGGGTCTGGTCGTGCACCGCGGCGAGCACTGCTACGTCGTGATGAACCTCTTCCCCTACAACCCCGGCCACGTGCTGGTCTGCCCCTACCGGCACGTGCCGCTCTACGTCGACCTCACCGACGACGAGACCGCGGAGTTCACCGCGCTGACCAAGGCGGCGGTGCGGGCGCTGGAGGCGGCCTCGGCCCCGATGGGCTTCAACCTCGGGATGAACCAGGGCGCCGTCGCCGGCGCGGGCGTCGCGGCGCACCTGCACCAGCACGTCGTGCCGCGGTGGGGCGGGGACAGCAACTTCCTGCCGATCATCGCCCGCACCAAGGCGCTGCCGATGCTGCTCGAGGACGTGCGCAGCCGGCTCGTCGAGCACTGGCCGGCCTGAGCCGAGCGCTCGCGCGTGCAGAATCACGGGACCGCCCGGCGGCCGGACGGGCCGTCTGACACGATGGCCACCATGTCGAAGCAACCGCGCCTGAACAAGGGCGTCTACGAGGCCGAGCTGGTGCGCCTGCAGGCCGAGCTGGTCAAGATGCAGGAGTGGGTGCGCCGCGAGGGCGAGCGCATCGTGCTGATCTTCGAGGGCCGCGACGCCGCCGGCAAGGGCTCGACGATCAAGCGGGTCACGCAGTACCTCAACCCCCGCCAGGCCCGCATCGTCGCCCTCCCGGCGCCCACCGAGCGGCAGCGCACCCGGTGGTACTTCCAGCGCTACGTCGAGCACCTGCCCGGCGCCGGCGAGATCATCATCTTCGACCGCAGCTGGTACAACCGCGCCGGCGTCGAGCGGGTGCTCGGCTACTGCACCCCCGAGGAGCACCAGCGCTTCCTGCGGCAGTGCCCGATCTTCGAGCGGATGCTCGTCGAGGACGGCATCCGGCTGCACAAGTACTGGTTCTCGGTGAGCGACTCCGAGCAGCAGCGCCGGTTCGAGTCGCGCCTGACCGACCCGATGCGCCGCTGGAAGCTGTCGACCACCGACATCCAGAGCATCGAGCGGTGGGAGGACTACTCGCGCGCCAAGGACGACATGATGGTGCACACCGACATCAACGAGGCGCGCTGGAACGTCGTCGAGAGCGACGACAAGCGCCGCTCGCGGATCAACATGATCGCCGACCTGCTGTCGAAGATCCCCTACGAGGACGTCGAGGAGCCGACCATCGTGCTTCCCGAGCGGCCGCCGTCGAAGGGCTACGTGCGGCCCGCCCGGTCACTGCAGCACGAGGTGCCCGACTACGCCTCCACCCTGGAGCGCCACGAGGACTGAGCCGTCACGACCCGGGCGAGCGCACCTGCCAACAGGCAGTAGCACATCGAAGGCGTCGGTGTCGCGCTCAGCAGGGGCCGCCGGCCGGCTGCCTGCCTGTTCGTGGGAGCGATGACCAACCGTCAGCCGTGCCGCCCGCGCTCGCCCACGTGGTCCTTGGCCAGGCGGTCGGGCAGCTGCTCGTAGCCCCGGTGCTCGCGGTGGAACGAGCCGGTGCCGTGGGCCAGTGAGCGCAGGCTGATCGCGTAGTCGAGCAGCTCGAGCTGCGGCACCGCGGCCTCGAGCACCGAGCGGCCCGGCTGGCCCTCGGCCGCGAAGGACCCGATGATCTGCCCGCGACGGGTGCCGATGTCGGTCATCACGGCGCCGAGGTAGTCGTCGTCGACGGTGACCGTGACCGTGTCGATCGGCTCGAGCAGGCACATCGTCGCCGGTGAGGCGAGCTCGCGCAGGGCCAGCCCCGCGGCGGTCTGGAACGCCATGTCGGACGAGTCGACCGAGTGCGCCTTGCCGTCGGTGAGGGTCACCTTGACGTCGATGACCGGCCAGCCGGCGAGCAGGCCCTTCGCGAGCTGCTGGTGCACACCCTTCTCGACGCTGCTGAAGAACTGCCGCGGCACGGCGCCACCGACCACGACCTCGTCGAACTCGATGCCGGTGCCGCGGGGGAGCGGCTCCATGACCAGGTGGCAGACCGCGAACTGGCCGTGCCCACCGGACTGCTTGACGTGCCGGCCCTGCGCCTCGGCGCGGGCGATGGCGGTCTCCTTCATGGCGACCTTCACCGGCACCTGCTCGACCCCCACGTTGAAGCGCGAGCGCAGCCGGCTCAGCACGAGGTCGAGGTGCGCCGGGCCGGTGGTCCACAGCACCACCTGCCCGGTCTGGCCGTCGTGCTCGATGCGCAGCGAGGGGTCCTCGGCGGCCAGCTCGCGGAAGGCGACCGGCATCCGGTCCTCGTCGGCGCGGGTCGCGGCGGCGACCGCGGCCGGCAGGAGGGCCTCGGGCAGTGCCCAGGGGGTCACCAGCAGGGGGGCGTCGGGGGAGGAGATGGTGTCGGAGGTCTGGGCGGTGGCGAGCTTGGTGACCACCACCACCTCACCGGCGATCGCCTCGGTCTTGGGCAGCAGCTCACCGTCGAACGACGCGAAGACGGCGCCCGGGCGCACGTCGTCGTCGTGGGCCGCGTGGCCCTCGCCGGTGGGCACGCCCAGCAGCTCGAGGTGGCCCGACACGTGCACCGCCCGGTCGGGGCGCAGCGTGCCGGAGAAGACCCGCACCAGCGACAGGTGACCGACGTAGGCATCGGACTGGGTGTGCACGACCTCGGCCACGAGCGGGCCGGCGGGGTCGGGGCTGACCTCGACCTCGGCGCCGCCCCCCACCGGGGTGACCGTCGGCAGCGGGTGCAGCCCGGGGTGCGGGAAGGCGGCCTCGATGACGTGCAGCAGCACCCCGATGCCGGCGCCGGTCTCGGCGGAGATCGGCAGCACCGGGTGGAAGGTGCCGTGCGCGACGGCGGTGAGGAGGTCCTTCTCGAGGGTCTCGAAGTCGAGCTCCTCGCCCTCGAGGTAGCGGTCCATCAGGGCGCCGTCCTCGGACTCCTCGATGATCCCCTCGATGAGGGCGGGCCGGTAGGTGTCGAAGAAGTCGGCGTGCTCGGGGCCGGCCGGCCGCACGGTGCGGGTGCCGCCGGAGTAGTCGTGCACCTCGCCGAGCAGCAGGTCGGCGATCGCGGTGACCGCCCCCTCCGAGCCGGGCACGGGGATCCCGAGCGGCTGGATGCCGGCGCCGAAGTGCGCCTGGCAGTCGGCCAGGGTGGCCGAGAAGTCGGCGTCGCGGGCGTCGAGCTGGGTGATGACGACCGCACGCGGCATCCCGACCACCGCGCACTCGTGCCACAGCGCGCGGCTCTGGGCGTCGGCGCCGTCGGCCGCCGAGACGACGAAGAGGGCGGCATCCGCCGCCCTCAACCCTGCCCGCACGTCCCCGACGAAGTCGGGGTTGCCCGGGGCGTCGAGGAGGGTGACCACCACCGACCCGCTCGACACCGTGGCGGCCCGCAGGCCCGTCGTGGGCTCGGTCTGGCCGCGGGGTGCCCGGCCGGGCACCACCGCGTCGACGACATGGTCGAACAGCCTGGACTTTCCCGACCCGCTCGGTCCGACGAGGACGACGTTGCGGATGCTGGTCGTGCCGTTGACGGTGGGGGCCTGGGGTGTCGTGCCGTTCATGGCGCCTACATTTCACCGATTCGCGCCGGGGCACAAGCGGTCATCGCGGAGTGTGACGGAGCCGCCGGGCGGCCGCGGCACGGACCCGCCCGGCGGCGCGTGACGGGCGACGTGCCACGACGCCACTACGCTGGACCCACCATGCTGAACCGATACGCGCGTGCCTTCGCCACGAAGCTGCTGACCCCCGTGGCGGCGGTGCTCATCCGGCTCGGCATCAGCCCGGACGTGGTCACCATCATCGGCACGCTGGGGGTCTGCTTCGGGGCCCTGGCGTTCTACCCCCGCGGTGAGCTCCTCGTCGGCACCCTGGTGATCGTCGCATTCGTCTTCGCCGACACGCTCGACGGGATCATGGCGCGCAAGACCGGCCGGTCCGGCAAGTGGGGCGCCTACCTCGACTCCACGCTCGACCGGGTCGGCGACGCCGCCATCTTCGGCGGTCTGGTGCTGTGGTTCGCCGGCGACGGCGACAACCCGTTGATGGCGGCCCTGGCGCTGGCCTGCCTGATCCTGGGCAGCGTGGTGTCCTACGCCAAGGCCCGGGCCGAGGGGCTGGGCATGACCGCCAACGTCGGCATCGCCGAGCGCGCCGACCGCCTCGTCGTCGTGCTCGTCGCCACCGGGTTCACCGGGCTGTTCGAGCTGCCCTGGGTCTTCCTCGGCGTCGTGCTCGGGCTGCTCGCCCTCGCCAGCCTGGTCACCGTGGTGCAGCGCATGCTCGAGGTGCGCCGCCAGGCCCTGGACCTCGTGTGAAGGTGCTGCCCGGGTCGGTGACCGACACGCTGACCATCGCCGGCTTCCGCCTGGGCTGGGGCGCGGTGCGCCGGATGCCGGAACGCGCCGCCTACGCGCTCTTCGACCGCATCGCCGACGTCACCGTGGCCCGCGGTGGTGCCGCCCGGATGCGGTCCAACTACGCCCGGGTGCGCCCCGAGCTCGACGACGCGGCCCTGGACGCCCTGGTGCGCGACGGCATGCGCAACTACCTGCGCTACTACTGCGAGGCATTCCGGCTGCCCACGCTCACCCCGGATGCGGTGCTCGCGCGGGTTCGCGTCGAGGGCGACGGCCCCGTGCGCGAGGTCATCGACGGCGGCGGCTCGGTCATCGCCTTCCTCGGTCACCTCGGCAACTGGGACCTCGCCGGCGCCTGGGGGACGATGCACCTCGGCCCGGTGACGACGGTGGCCGAGCGGCTGAAGCCCGAGGAGGTCTTCGAGGAGTTCCTCGAGTTCCGCGAGTCGCTCGGGATGACGATCATCCCGCTCACCGGTGCTGGGAACCCCTTCCCCGCGCTGCGCGAGGCGGCCCGCCGGCCGGGCATCATCCCGCTGCTCGCCGACCGCGACCTCACCGCCCGCGGCGTCGAGGTCGAGCTGTGCGGCCACGCCGCCCGGATGGCGCCCGGTCCCGCCGCGCTGGCGCTGGCCGAGCGCCGCCCCCTGCACCCGGTCTCCATCCGCCACGAGCGCCGCGGTCGCGGGTGGGGCATCGTCATCACCTTCCACCCGCCGGTCGACGTGCCGGCGTCGGGCACCACCCGCGAGCGGGCCACCGCGATGACCCAGGCCTGCGCCGACGTGCTCGGGGCCGCCATCGTCGAGCACACCGCCGACTGGCACATGCTGCAGCGGGTCTTCCTCGACGACCTCGACGCCGACCGCCTCGCCGCCGCCCACGAGCGGGCGCGATGAGGATCGGCCTGGTCTGCCCGTACTCGTGGGGGGTGCCCGGCGGGGTGCAGTTCCACGTCCGCGACCTGGCCGAGCACTTCATCCGCGGCGGCCACGACGTGTCGGTGCTGGCGCCGGCCGACGACGACGCCGTGCTGCCCGACTACCTCACGTCGTGCGGGCGCCCGGTGCCGGTGCGCTACAACGGCTCGGTCGCCCGGGTCACCTTCGGGCCGGCCACCACGGCGCGGGTCAACCGCTGGCTCGAGGCGGGCCGGTTCGACGTGCTGCACATCCACGAGCCGCTCAACCCGTCGGCGTCGCTGATGGCCCTGTGGGCCTCGACCGAGCCGGTGGTGGCCACCTTCCACTCGGCCATGCTGCGCTCGCGGGCCCTGCACGCGGCCCACCCGCTGCTGCGTCCCTCGCTCGAGAAGATCCGCGGCCGGATCGCCGTCTCCGAGGACGCCCGGGCCACCGTGCAGCGGCACCTGGGCGGCGAGGCGTTCATCATCCCCAACGGCGTCTACGTCGACGTCTTCCGGCGGGCCTCCCGCCGGCCGGAGTGGAGCGGCGGGGCGGCCGGCCCGACCCTGGCCTTCCTCGGGCGGGTCGACGAGCCCCGCAAGGGGCTGGCGGTGGCGCTGGCGGCCCTGCCCGCAGTGCTCGACGAGCACCCGGGGGCCCGGTTGCTCGTGGCCGGCCCCGGTGACGCCGCCGACCTGCTCAAGGCGGCCGACCCGCGGGCCGCGGCCGCGACCGAGATGCTGGGCACCGTCACCGACGCCGACAAGGCCACGTTGCTGCACTCGGTCGACGCCTACGTCGCGCCGCACCTGGGCGGCGAGAGCTTCGGCATCGTGCTGGTCGAGGCGATGGCTGCCGGCGCCCCGGTGATCGCGTCCGACCTGCCGGCGTTCGCCGCCGTGCTCGACGGGGGCAGCACGGGCATCCTGTTCGAGACCGGGTCGCCCGAGGGGCTGTCGCACGCCGTGCTCGGCCTGCTCGCCGATGCCGACCGCCGCGAGGCGCTGCGCGCCGCCGGGTCCGCCCGGGCCCGGGTGTTCGACTGGGGCGTGGTGGCCGACCGGATCATGGCGGTCTACGAGACCGTGATCGAGGGGGCCGACGGCGAGCCGGCCGATCCCGTGCCGCAGGGCCTGTGGGGCCGGCTCGTGCGCGGCGTGCCCGGTGGGGGCGGCTGATGGGCACGGTCGACGTCCTGCAGCTGGCCACCTTCATCGTCATCGTCGTCATCGGGGTGGCCTGGTACCTCTCGTACTCGGCAGCTCGCCTCGACCGCCTGCACGCGAAGGTCGAGGGTTCGATGTCCGCGCTCGACGCTGCGCTGGTCCGCCGGGCCGAGGCGGCGCTCGAGCTCGCCAACAGCGGGGTGCTCGACCCGGCCAGCGCCCTGCTCATCGCCGACGCCGCCACCGAGTCGATCGAGCGCACGACCGAGCAGCCGGTCACCGGCGACCTGCTCGACGGCCAGCACTTCGGCGGGCGCGAACAGGTCGAGAGCGACCTCAGCGAGGCCCTGCGGGCCGCCCTGACCGCCGAGGTCGTCGGCGACCTGCGCCAACGCGACGAGGACCTCGTCGCCGACTCGCTGGACCGGATCGCCGCCAGCGGGCTGCGGGTGCAGCTCGCTCGGCGGTTCCACAACGACGCCACCCGCGAGGTGCGTCGGGTGCGCGCCAAGCGCTCGGTGCGCCTCTTCCGGCTGTGGGGCTATGCCGAGCTGCCCGAGCCGGTCGAGTTCGACGACGTGCTGCCCCCTGCCCTGTCGTCCTGACCCGCGCCCTCCAGCGCCTCGGACGGTGGTTCGCCGGGTCCGCGCGCCGACCTACACTGTGCGGCATGAGTGAGCAGAGCAGCGCCCAGGGCACCGGCACCACCCGCGTCAAGCGCGGCATGGCCGAGATGCTCAAGGGCGGCGTCATCATGGACGTCGTCACCGCCGAGCAGGCCAAGATCGCCGAGGATGCCGGGGCCGTCGCGGTCATGGCCCTCGAGCGGGTGCCCGCCGACATCCGCGCCCAGGGTGGCGTGTCGCGGATGAGCGACCCCGACATGATCGACGGCATCATCGAGACCGTGTCCATCCCGGTGATGGCCAAGGCCCGGATCGGGCACTTCGTCGAGGCGCAGGTGCTGCAGAGCCTCGGCGTCGACTACATCGACGAGTCCGAGGTGCTCACCCCGGCCGACTACGCCAACCACATCGACAAGTGGAACTTCACCGTCCCCTTCGTCTGCGGCGCGACCAACCTCGGCGAGGCGCTGCGCCGCATCACCGAGGGCGCGGCGATGATCCGCTCCAAGGGTGAGGCCGGCACCGGCGACGTCTCCAACGCGACCACGCACATGCGCCAGATCCGCCAGCAGATCCGCCACCTGCAGAACCTCCCCGAGGACGAGCTGTACGTCGCGGCCAAGGAGCTGCAGGCCCCGTACGACCTGGTCAAGGAGGTCGCCGAGGCCGGCAAGCTGCCCGTCGTGCTCTTCACCGCCGGCGGCATCGCCACCCCGGCCGACGCCGCGATGATGATGCAGCTCGGCGCCGAGGGCGTGTTCGTCGGCTCGGGCATCTTCAAGTCGGGCAACCCGGCGCAGCGCGCCGAGGCCATCGTCAAGGCCACCACGTTCTACGACGACCCCGACGTCATCGCCAAGGTGTCGCGCGGGCTCGGCGAGGCCATGGTCGGCATCAACGTCGACGAGATCCCGCAGCCGCACCGCCTGGCGGAGCGGGGCTGGTGACGGCCCGGCGCTGAGGCGGCGACGCCGTGCTCGACGACGCGCTGGAGCTCGCGGCGGAGGCCGTCGCCTCGGTCGTCGGGTGGCGTGCGCGTCGCAAGCAGCGGGCCGCCCAGCAGGACGAGGACGCGGCCGACCCGGCAGCGCCGGAGGACCCGGCAACGGGGGAGCCCGGGGACGTCGAGAAGCCCTCCTGACCTGCGGACGCCTCGCCGTGTGACGTCCGACTCATGCTCGACGCGGCGCCGCGGCCGCATCCGGGCCGGTGCGACGATCGGAGCGTGGCCGGGTCCTTGGTGACCCCGGCACTTGGGCAGGGTCGAGAAGGGGCTTGCCATGACGACGCGAACGGGAAGGCGAGCCTCCCGTCTCGCCCTTGGTGCACTCCTGGTGGCGGCACTCGGGCCCGGCCTGGGTGGCTGCTCCTCGACGAGCACCCCCTCGGCGTACGACCAGGCCTACGACGTGGGCCTTCAGGCGTACACCTACGGCCTGCCGCTGCTCGTGACCAACGCGACGTTCCAGACCATGACCAGCGTCAACGTCACCAACGGTCAGGGGTTCGGGCCGGTGAACCAGTTCAACAGCGTCCGCACCCTCAACAACCCCAACAGCACGGCCGTCGTCGCGCCCGGCGCGAGCGCCCTGTCGTCGATCGCCTGGCTCGACCTCACGAAAGAGCCACAGGTCCTGCACGTGCCCGAGGTGAAGGACCACTACTTCGTGCTCGCGCTGCTCGACCCGTACACCGAGGACCTGCGCAACCTCGGCAGCGCCCACTCGACGCCACCGGGCGACTACCTGATCGCCCCTCCCGGGAGCACGGCAAAGACCCCGGCCGGCACCGAGCGGATCGACGTGGACCAGACGCGCATCTGGGTCATCGGGTCGACCCAGCTCAAGGGCCCCGACGACCTGAAGAACGTCAACGCCATCCAGGACGGCTACACCCTCACCCCGCTCAGCAAGTACGGCACCGACTACACGCCACCGGCGCCCACCACGAAGGACACGACGGTCGACACGCACGCCGTGCCCACCGGGATGGCGTTCCTCGACACCCTCGGCCAGCAGCTCGAGCAGTTCCCCCCGCCGGCGGCCGACAAGCCCCAGCTCGCGACCCTGGCGACCATGGGGATCGGGCCGGGGAAGACACCGTCGAAGGACTCCTCGCTCAGTGCTGACACCGTGCGTGGCCTCACCGACGCGATCGCCGCGGGCCCGGCCCAGATCCAGGCCGACACCAAGTCCGTGTCCGCGACGAGCGCCACGAAGCACAACGGCTACTTCCTGGGCGGGTTCGGCACCTACGGCACGAACTACCAGCTGCGCGCCGTGGTGGCGGTGATGGGGCTCGGCGCCTTCACGTCCGACCAGACCATCTTCGCCAGCACCTTCACCGACGCTTCGGGCACGGCCCTCGACGGCTCGTCGGCCTACACGATGCACCTGCCGGCCGCGCCGCCCGCCCGTGAGGGGTGGACGGTCACGGTCTACACCACCAAGGGCGCCCTCATCCCCAACGCCCTCGACCGGTACAACCTCGGCGCCAGCTCGCCGCTGACGAAGAACGCCGACGGGTCCATCGACATCTACCTGCAGGCGACCCAGCCGACCGACGCCGCGAAGACTTCGAACTGGCTGCCGGTCGCGAGCGGCCAGGACTTCGAGGTGATCTGGCGGCTGATGGCGCCCCAGCCCGACGCGATCGACGGCATCCTCGCCGGCACGGGCTGGCAGCCTCCGTCGCCCGGACCCGTCACGTGACGGTGGCGCGCTCCTGGAACTGCGGGCGCTCGAACTCGCGCCCGTCGACGACGGCGTGCAGGTGCTCGGCGGCCCGCAGCACGTCGCCGTGGGTGAGGTAGAGCGGGGCGAACCCCAGCCGCACGATGTCGGCCTCGCGGAAGTCGCCCACGACGTCGCGGGCGATGAGCGCCTGCACCACGGCATACGCCTGTGGATGCCGCACGCTCACCTGTGACCCGCGCCGGTCCGGTTCGCGCGGGGTCGCCACCTCGAGGTCGGGCAGCAGCGCGTCGAGGCACTCGAGGAAGAACCCGGTGAGCGAGAGCGACCGCTCGCGCACCGCTGGAACCGCCACCCCGTCGTAGGCGGCCAGCGCCGCCTCGAGCGCGAGCATGCCGAGCAGCGGCGGCGTGCCGACCCGCCCGCGGGTGATGCCGGGAGCCGGCACGTAGTCGGGCGCCATCGCGAACGGCGTCGCGTGGCCGTTCCAGCCGGCGAGCGGCTGGTCGAAGTCGTCGAGGTGGCGGTGCGCCACGTAGAGGAAGGCCGGCGCGCCGGGGCCGCCGTTGAGGTACTTGTAGCCGCAGCCGACGGCGAGGTCGGCCTCGTGGGCGTCGAGCCCGACGTCGAGCACCCCGGCCGAGTGGCACAGGTCCCAGCAGGCGAGCGCGCCCACCGCGTGGGCCGCCCGGGTGATGGCCGGCAGGTCCCAGAGCTCGCCGGTGCGGTAGTCCACCGACGAGTACGACGCGAGGGCGAGGTCGGTCGCCGACCTCGGCGATCCGCGCCACGGCATCGGCGGGGGAGACCAGCTCGACGACCAGCCCGGCATCCCGCGCGGCCGCGGCGGTGACGTAGAGGTCGGTCGGGAACGAGTCGGGGTCGGTGAGCACGACCCGCCGCCCGGGCCGCATCCGGGAGGCCGCGACGATGGCCTTGTAGAGGTTGACCGAGGTGGAGTCGGTGCAGACCACCTGGCCCGGCGCGGCCCCGACGAGCGAGCCGATGAGGTCGCCGACGCGGGTCGGAGCGCCCCACCAGTCGGCGTCGTTCCAGCTGGCGATGAGGTCGCTGCCCCACTGGCGGTGCACGACGTCGGCCACGGCCTCGGCGACCCCGGTAGGCAGCGCGCCCAGCGAGTTGCCGTCGAGGTAGACGACCCCGGCGGGGAGCCGGAACCGGCCGCGCAGGTCAGTGGCGGCGTGGGCGGCGTCGAGCTCGCGGGCCCGCTCGGTCAGCGCTGACGACATGCCCCAGACCGTAGCGCGGCCGCCGGGTGCTCAGGTGCCGGCCGTCACTCGTGCTCGCGCTCCTGGATCGTCTCGCGCACCGTGCGCGAGTTCCGCCTGATCGGGTCCGGCAGCGACGACCCGCCGCCCACCGGGCCCTCGACGCGGGTGATGACCCGCTCGTGGGTGGTGCCGCGGCGGGCGTGCCAGATCAGCCCGGCGCCCGCGACCATGAGGATCACCCCCACGACGTGCCAGTTGATGATGCCCGTGGCGGGGGAGCGGACGGCGAACGTGAGGATCGCCCCGATCACCGCGAGCGTGACACCCGGTGCCATGTCCTCACCTCCGTTTCGTTGCATGACTCCGACGAGGCTACCTACCGCCGGGTGGGCCAGGGGTCTTGCGTGTCACGGGAGCAGGGGGCACGCGGCGAGCGTGGGCAGCCGCGCCGTAGCATCGTCGCCCGTGACCGGCATCCCCCACATCGGCGTCCTCGCGGTCCAGGGCGACGTCCGCGAGCACCTCGCGGCCCTGGCGGCCAGCGGGGCGCACGCCACCACCGTGCGCCGGCCCGAGGAGGTCGCCGCGGTCGACGGGCTGGTCATCCCGGGCGGGGAGTCGACCACCATGGACAAGCTGGTGCGGGCCTTCGGGCTGCAGGGCCCGCTGCGCGAGCGGATCGCCGGCGGGATGCCGGTGTACGGGTCGTGCGCGGGGATGATCATGCTCGCCGACCGGATCGCCGACGGCCGCCCCGACCAGGAGACGCTCGGAGGCCTGGACATCACCGTGCGGCGCAACGCCTTCGGCCGACAGGTCGACTCCTTCGAGGAGGACCTGCACATCCGTGAGCTCGGCGGTGAACCGGTGCGGGCGGTCTTCATCCGGGCGCCGTGGGTCGAGGAGGCGGGCGATGCCGTGCAGGTGCTGGCCCGCGTGGAGCACGGACCCGCCGCGGGTAGGATCGTCGCCGCGCGTCAGGGTGACCTGCTCGTCACCTCCTTCCACCCCGAGGTGACCGGCGACCACCGGGTGCACCAGCTGTTCGTCGACATCGTTCGACAGCACATCGCCACGCAGATCCAGAGGGAGCGTTCATGAGCGGCCACTCCAAGTGGGCGACCACCAAGCACAAGAAGGCGGCGATCGACGCCAAGCGCGGCAAGCTGTTCGCCAAGCTGATCAAGAACATCGAGGTCGCGGCCCGCTCCGGCGGCGGTGACCCGGCGGGCAACCCGACCCTCTACGACGCCATCCAGAAGGCCAAGAAGACCTCGGTCCCCAACAGCAACATCGACAACGCGGTCAAGCGAGGGTCGGGTGCCACGGCGGGCGGGGCCGACTGGGAGACCATCACCTACGAGGGCTACGCCCCCGGCGGGGTCGCCGTGCTCATCGAGTGCCTCACCGACAACCGCAACCGGGCGGCCGCCGAGGTGCGCACCGCGCTGACCCGCAACGGCGGCGCGCTGGCCGACCCCGGCTCGGTCAGCTACGTCTTCGAGCGCAAGGGCGTCGTCATCGTCCCCAAGTCCGAGAAGTCGGAGGACGAGCTGCTGGAGGTCGTGCTCGACGCGGGGGCCGAGGAGGTCAACGACAACGGCGACACCTGGGAGATCGTGTCCGAGGCCACCGACTTCGTGGCCGTGCGCACCGCGCTGCAGGAGGCCGGGGTCGACTACGACTCGGCCGAGGCCTCGTGGGTGCCCACCCTGCAGGTGCCGCTCGACCTCGACGGCGCCAAGAAGATGATCCGGGTCATCGAGGCGCTCGAGGACTCCGACGACGTGCAGGACGTGTTCGCCAACGGCGACATCCCCGACGACGTGCTCGCCCAGCTCGACGAGGAGTGAACCGTAGGGTCGACGGATGACTTCCGACGCCGTCGCCCTCTGGAACTCCGAGGCCCCCGCGTTCGACGAGGCACCCGACCACGGGCTCCTGGACGCGGGGGTGCGCGCTGCCTGGCGTGACCTGCTGCTCGGGGTGCTGCCGCCGGCACCGGCCCGCGTCGCCGACCTCGGCTGCGGCACCGGCACCCTGGCGCTGCTGCTCGCCGAGCACGGGTATGCCGTCGACGCGCTCGACTTCTCGCCCGCCATGGTGCGGCTGGCCCGGGCGAAGCTGGCGGCTGCTCCGGAGCCGGTGGGTCGGCTGGTGACGGTGCGAGAGGGCGACGCGGCCGACCCGGGGCTGGCCCCGGCATCCGTCGACGTGGTGCTCTGCCGGCACGTGTTGTGGGCCCTGCCCGACCCGGATGCCGTGGTGGGCCGGTGGGTGCGGGCGCTGCGGCCCGGTGGGCGGCTGGTGCTCGTCGAGGGCGACTGGTCGACCGGCGCCGGGCTCTCGGCGGGTCGGTGTGCCGAGATCGTGGGGGAGTCGTGCTCCCGGGTGGAGGTGCGCCACCTGCCCGACCCGGCACTGTGGGGCCACGAGATCACCGACGAGCGCTACCTGGTCGTCGCGCAACCCTGAGGGAAGTACACAAGGGTGGGACTTATCGGGGTGATGGCACCGATATCTCCCACTGTTGTCCGAGCGAGGGTGCGGTGGGCGCGGGAGCCGGCCCTCGTCATCCACAGCGCCGTGACCGGACCGGACCCGAGCGGGAGGTGCCATCGACGCGCGTGTCACTGCGGGAACCACCGGCCGGCGCTGTGTAGCGTGGCATCCCGAACAGGTGTTCTAACGGCGGAAGGGGTGTCCTCGTGCGCGTGCTCGGCGTCGACCCCGGCCTGACCCGGTGCGGCCTCGGCGTCGTCGACGGGCGGCCGGGCCGGGCCACGATGGTGGCCGTGGGCGTGGTGCGCACCCCGAGCGGCGCCGACCCCGGCCAGCGCCTGGTCTTCCTCGAGCGCGAGCTCGACGGCTGGCTCGACCGGTTCGCCCCCGAGGTGATGGCCGTCGAGCGGGTCTTCGCCGACGTCAACGTCGCCTCGGTCATGACCACCGCGCACGCCACGGCCGTGGCCCTGCTCACGGCGACCAAGCGCGGCATCCCCGTCGTGTTCCACACCCCCACCGAGGTCAAGGCCGCGGTCACCGGGTCCGGCCGCGCCGACAAGGCGCAGGTCACCGCCATGGTCACCCGCATCCTCGGCCTCGAGGTCGCGCCCCAGCCCGCGGATGCCGCCGACGCCCTCGCCCTGGCCATCTGCCACGCCTGGCGGGGTGCCGCCAGCGCGCGGCTCGACGCCCTCGCCGCCTCCGCCCTCGCCGAGCAGGCCCGCCGATGATCGCCTCGGTGCGCGGCCCGGTCACGCACGTCGGCCTCGACCACGTGGTCGTCGAGGTGGGCGGCGTCGGGATGCTCGTGCACGCCACCCCGGCCACCGCCTCCTCCTGCCGCCGCGGCGCCGAGGCGTCGCTGGCCACCACCCTCGTCGTGCGCGAGGACTCCCTCACCCTCTACGGCTTCTCCACCCCCGCCGAGCGCGACATGTTCGAGACGGTGCAGACCGTCTCCGGCGTCGGCCCGCGCCTTGCCCTCGCGATGCTCTCGGTGATGGGTCCTGACCAGCTCGCCGTGGCGCTGTCCTCGGGCGACACCAAGTCCCTGACCACCATCCCCGGCATCGGCGCCAAGTCGGCCGAGCGCCTCGTGCTCGAGCTGCGCGACAAGGTCGGTGCGGTGCGCGGCTCGGGCGCGGGCACGGCATCCGGCACCGCCACGAGCGGCCCCGGCGGCCGCGAGCCGTGGCGCGCCCAGGTCACCGAGGCCCTCGTGGGTCTCGGCTGGTCGGCCAAGCAGGCCGGGGATGCCGTGGAGCGCGTCGCCGCGTCCGCGCCCGCCGACGCCGACATCGCCGCCTACCTGCGGCTGGCCCTGCGCGAGCTGCGGCCGTGAGCGCGCCCCAGCCCGCGTCGCAGCCCGAGCGCGGCTTCGCGAGCGAGATGCTCGAGGCCGACGGCTCCTACGAGGCCACCGCCCGGGTCGTCGACGCCGCCGGCTCCGACGACGACCGGCTGGTCGAGGCGGCCCTGCGCCCCAAGCGGCTCAGCGAGTTCCCCGGGCAGCCGCGGGTGCGTGACCAGCTCGGGCTCGTGCTGGAAGCCGCCAAGCGGCGGGGGAGCGCCCCCGACCACGTGCTGCTCTCCGGCCCGCCCGGCCTCGGCAAGACCACCCTGGCGATGATCGTCGCCGCCGAGATCGAGAAGCCGATCCGGGTCACCAGCGGCCCGGCCATCCAGCATGCCGGCGACCTCGCGGCCGTGCTGTCCTCGCTCGACGAGGGCGAGGTGCTCTTCCTCGACGAGATCCACCGGATGAGCCGATCCGCCGAGGAGATGCTCTACCTGGCCATGGAGGACTTCCGGGTCGACGTCATCGTGGGCAAGGGCCCGGGTGCCACCGCCATCCCGCTCGAGCTGCCGCCGTTCACCGTGGTCGGGGCCACGACCCGGGCCGGGCTGCTGCCCGCGCCGCTGCGCGACCGGTTCGGCTTCACGGCGCACCTCGACTACTACGACACGGCCGACCTCATCACGATCCTGCACCGCTCGGCGCGGCTGCTCGGGGTGCAGGCCGACGAGGCCGGCATCGCCGAGATCGCCAGCCGGTCGCGCGGCACGCCGCGCATCGCCAACCGGCTGCTGCGCCGGGTGCGCGACTGGGCCCAGGTGCACGGCCAGGGGCACGTCGACTCCGCTGCCGCCCACGCGGCGCTGGCGCTGTTCGACGTCGACGACGCCGGCCTCGACCGGCTCGACCGGGCCGTGCTCGAGGCGCTGTGCCGCCGGTTCGGTGGCGGTCCGGTCGGGCTGTCCACGCTCGCGGTGGCCGTGGGGGAGGAGTCCGACACGGTCGAGACGGTCGCCGAGCCCTACCTCGTGCGCGAGGGCTACATCGTGCGCACCCCGCGCGGGCGGGCGGCCGCGGCCCGGGCCTGGCGCCACCTCGGGCTGCAGGCGCCGGCCGGTTTCCTGCAGCAGGACGCACTCCCGCTCGAGGGCGGCCCCGACGAGGGCGCAGGCCCCGGCCGTTTCTCGGGGTGACAACCTGAGAAAAGGGCACGATGCTGCGGCCAGCCCCGTTGGGTGGGTGACCACGGCGTCACCTAGACTTGCCCCTCGGTATGGCTGGTCCGCGGCCGACACCACTGCCTGCCCCGCGGGCGACTGACACGAAGGACCGAACTCACTCATGTTCACCGGCTCCGGCCTCGGCTATCTGCTCGTCCTGCTGCTCCCATTCGCGCTGTTGATCTTCATCGTGTTCAGCCAGCGGCGGCGCGCCCAGCAGGTGCAGGCCATGCAGAGCTCACTGTCGGTGGGTGACGAGGTGGTGACGACGTCGGGCCTCTACGGCACCATCGTCGCGCTCGACGACACGGTGGTCACCCTCGATACCGGGGCGGGCAGCACGCTGCGCTACGACCGGCGCGCCATCGGCATGCGCGCCAGCGAGGTGGCCTGAGATGGCCGGCGGCAACCAGACGACCGCGGCCCGGCGGTCCCTGCTGTTCCTCCTGGCCATCATCCTCGTGCTCGGCGGCCTGCTCGCCGGTGCGGTCTTCCTCTCCGACGCCAAGACCCAACCCAAGCTGGGCCTCGACCTCGAGGGCGGCACCCAGATCATCCTGGAGCCGAAGACCGAGGCCGGCCAGAGCGTCTCCACCGAGCAGCTCAACCAGGCGCGCGACATCATCGTCCAGCGCGTCGACGCCGGCGGTGTGTCCGGCGCCGAGGTCACCACCCAGGGCGACCGCAACATCGTGGTCAGCATCCCCGAGATCCCGACGCAGGAAGTGCGCGACGCGATCAGCAAGTCCTCGCAGCTGCAGTTCCGCCCGGTGCTCGCCGTCGCGGCCGGCAGCCCGCAGGCCGCCGCCCCGGCCTCGCCGGCACCCACCGGCACCGCCACCGGCGCCCCGAGCCCGTCGCCCTCCGGCACGCCGACGACCGCGAGCAGCGCCTCGCCCACGAGCAACAGCGCCGTGCCCGACGCCCTGATGGCGCCCACGCCGTCACCGAGCACCCCGGCCGAGTCGCCCGCTCCCTCACCGAGCGCCCCTCCGGCATCCGGCACCACGCCGACCGACCCCACCGACCTGGCCTGGATCACGCCCGAGGTGCAGGCGCAGTTCGACGCCCTCGACTGCAGTGACCCGGCGCAGGTGGATGCCATCGTCGACGTCGCGGCGGAGCCGCTGGTGACCTGTGACGTCAGTGGTTCGGCCAAGTACATCCTGGGCCCGGTCGCGGTGTCCGGCGACAAGATCAGCAACGCCACCTCCGGCTACCAGACCAACCAGCAGGGCACCGTCACCAGCGAGGTCGAGATCGCCCTGACCCTCAACGGCGAGGGCGCCAGGCAGTACGCCGACATCAGCCGCACGATGGTCGCGCTGCCCGAGCCGCAGAACCAGCTGGCCGCCACCCTCGACTCCAAGGTGATCGTGGCGCCCCGGTTCAACGAGGCCATCCTCGACGGCCGCGCCAGCATCACCGGCGGCTTCACCCTCGACAGCGCCCGCAGCCTGGCCGACCAGCTGAAGTTCGGCGCGCTGCCGCTGTCGTTCGTGGAGCAGACGAGCATCGACATCAGCCCCACCCTGGGCAGCGAGCAGCTGCGCTACGGCCTGATCGCCGGCCTCCTCGGCCTGCTCCTGGTGGTCGTCTACTCGCTGTTGCAGTACCGGGCGCTGGGCTTCGTCACGGTCGCGTCGATCGTCGTGGCCGGCCTGATGACCTACCTGACCATCACCATCCTGGGCTGGTCGCACAACTACCGCCTCGACATGGCGGGGGTCACCGGTCTGATCGTCGCCATCGGCTTCACCGCCGACTCGTTCATCGTCTACTTCGAGCGGGTGCGCGACGAGCTGCGCGACGGCCGGTCGCTCGCAGCGGCGGTCGAGACCGGCTGGAACCGCGCCAAGCGCACCATCCTGGTCGCCGACGGCGTCAACTTCCTCGCGGCCCTGGTGCTCTTCGCGCTGGCCAGCTCGAGCGTGCGCGGCTTCGCGTTCACGCTGGGTCTGACCACGCTGATCGACCTGCTGGTGGTCTTCCTGTTCACCCACCCGGTGCTCACGCTCCTCGCGCGGCGTCCGTTCTTCCGCGACGGCCACCCCTGGTCGGGTCTCGACCCGCGCCGGCTCGGTGTGCCGCAGACGGTCCGGTATGCCGGTCGTGGCCGCTTCACCACCCCCACCCCCGCCCCCACGCCCGAACCCGTGTCCGCCGGCACCGAAGGAGGTGTGGCATGAGCTCACGCTTCGCCACGTTTGGCAACGACCTCTACACCGGCAAGCGCTCGATCCCGGTCGTCCCGCAGCGCCGCCGCTTCTACCTCGCCTCGCTGGTGATGATGATCATCGCCGGGCTCGGCCTGGTCACGCAGGGCCTGAACCTGGGCCTGGAGTTCCGCGGCGGGTCCGAGTTCCGCGTCGCCACCACCTCGGTGCCCGGCGACTACGAGCAGATCGCGCGCAACACGGTCGGCGCCAGTGAGGACGAGCGTGGCGTCGGCGTCACGCTGGTCGGCAACGACACCGTGCGGGTGCAGACCGAGCGGCTCTCCGACAGCGACAGCCAGCGGGTACGCACCGACCTGGCCGCGGCGTTCGGCGTGGCCGAGTCCGAGGTCAGCGGCACGTTCATCGGCCCCTCGTGGGGTGCCTCGGTGAGCCAGCAGGCGCTGCGCGCGCTGGTCATCTTCCTGATCGCGGTCTCGCTGCTGATGACGATCTACTTCCGCAACTGGAAGATGGCGGCCGCCGCGCTCATCGCCCTGGCCCACGACATGATCATCACCGTCGGCATCTACGCCTGGAGCGGCTTCGAGGTCTCGCCGGCGACGATGATCGGCTTCCTCACCGTCCTCGGCTACAGCCTCTACGACACCGTGGTCGTCTTCGACAAGGTCCGCGAGAACACCAACGAGGCGTTCGCCAACGGGCGCCTCACCTTCGCCCAGGCCGCCAACCTCGCGGTGAACCAGACCATGGTCCGCTCGATCAACACCACCGTCATCGGCCTGCTGCCGATCACCGCGGTGCTCGCCGTCGGTGCGGTCTTCCTGGGCCCGGGCGTGCTCCTCGACCTGTCGCTGGTGCTGTTCGTCGGCATCCTGATCGGTGCCTACTCCTCGATCTTCATCGCCACCCCGCTGCTGGTCAGCCTGCGCCGGCGCGACGCGTCCGTCGTGGAGCTCGAGAAGAAGGCCGTGCGGCACCAGGCCCGCAAGGCCAAGGACGTCGCGGCCGCCGAGGCAGCCCGGGAGGCCGGTGAGCTCACCGGCGAGCCCGTGGTCGTCGGCGGCGGTGCTCCCGCGGCCGCCGAGGGCGAGGGCGCCACCCTGACCGGGCGGGCCGTGCACAAGTACGCCCACCAGGCCCCGGCCGGGCCGCGTAACCAGCCGCGGCGCACGCCGAAGTCCAAACGTTGACCCGATGACGACCGCCCCCGGCGGCGTCGACAGCCCCGGTGGCCGGTCCGGCACCGAGTCCGTCGACGCCCTGGTCGCCGGCGGCCTGCGCGACGTCCCCGACTTCCCGCAGCCCGGGATCGTCTTCAAGGACATCACCCCGCTGCTCGCCGACCCGCACGCCTTCGCGGCGGTGGTCGAGGTGATCCGGGCGCGGCACGACGGCGCCGTCGACCTCGTCGCCGGGGTGGAGGCCCGCGGCTTCGTCGTCGGAGCGGCGCTGGCGCACGCCCTCGGCGTGGGCTTCGTGCCGGTGCGCAAGTCCGGGAAGCTGCCGGGAGAGACGGTCTCGATCTCCTACGACCTCGAGTACGGCTCGGCCGAGATCGAGGTGCACGCCGACGCGTTCGTCGGGGGAGAGCGGGTGCTGCTCGTCGACGACGTGCTGGCCACCGGTGGCACGGCCGTGGCCGCCTGGGACCTGCTCGAGCAGACCGGGGCCGAGGTCGTGGCGTTCGAGTGCATCGTCGAGCTCGCCGTGCTCGGCGGCCGGGCCCGGATGGGGTCACGCACCGTGGGAGCCCTCCTCGTCGTCCCATGACCGGCGACTACACTCCGGACATGGCGGAGGACACCACGACGGCCGTGCCGGGGACCACCCCGCCCCCCGGGCTGTCCTCGCGCGCCAGGGCCCGCGCGGCGCTGGCGCTGGTCGGGCGCAACCGGGTGCCCGAGAACCCCGTGCTCGAGCCGCTGCTGCAGGTCGTGCGCACCACCCACCCCAAGGCCGACCTCGCGCTCATCGAGCGCGCCTACGCCGTGGCCGAGCGGGCCCACGAGGGCCAGAAGCGCCGCTCGGGCGACGACTACATCACCCATCCGCTGGCGGTCACCACGATCCTGGCCGAGCTCGGCATGACCCCGACGACGCTCGCCGCCGCGCTGCTGCACGACACCGTCGAGGACACCTCCTACAGCCTCGAGGCGCTGCGCCGCGACTTCGGCGACGAGATCGCGATGCTCGTCGACGGGGTCACCAAGCTCGACAAGGTCACCTACGGGCAGGCCGCCCAGGCCGAGACGGTGCGCAAGATGGTCGTGGCGATGGCCCGCGACATCCGGGTGCTCGTCATCAAGCTCGCCGACCGGCTGCACAACGCGCGCACCTGGCGCTACGTCTCGCAGGAGAGCGCGCAGCGCAAGGCCAAGGAGACCCTCGAGATCTACGCCCCGCTTGCGCACCGGCTGGGCATGAACACCATCAAGTGGGAGCTCGAGGACCTCTCGTTCCAGGCCCTGTACCCCAAGGTCTACGACGAGATCGTGCGGCTGGTGGCCGAGCGCGCGCCGGCCCGTGAGGAGTACCTCGCCGGGGTGCGCGAGGAGGTGAGCGCCGACCTGCGCTCGGCCAAGATCAAGGCCACCGTCACCGGGCGCCCCAAGCACTACTACTCCGTCTACCAGAAGATGATCGTGGGGGGCCGCGACTTCGAGCAGATCTACGACCTCGTCGCGGTGCGCGTGCTGGTGGAGACCGTGCGCGACTGCTACGCGGCGCTGGGGGCGCTGCACGCGCGGTGGAACCCCGTGCCGGGGCGGTTCAAGGACTACATCGCGATGCCGAAGTTCAACATGTACCAGTCGCTGCACACGACGGTCATCGGCCCCGGTGGCAAGCCGGTCGAGATCCAGATCCGCACCCACACCATGCACCGGCGGGCCGAGTACGGCGTCGCCGCGCACTGGAAGTACAAGGAGGACCCGGGCGCCAAGGGCACCGGCAACCAGGGCGGCGTGCAGGTGCGCGACGGCCAGGCCGACGCCACCAACGACATGGCCTGGCTGCGCCAGCTGCTCGACTGGCAGAAGGAGACCTCCGACCCCGGGGAGTTCCTGGAGTCGCTGCGCTTCGAGATCAACGCCAGCGAGGTCTACGTCTTCACGCCCAAGGGCCAGCTCGTCGGGTTGCCCGCCGGGTCCACCCCGGTCGACTTCGCCTACGCCGTGCACACCGAGGTCGGGCACCACTGCATCGGGGCCCGGGTCAACGGCCGCCTGGTGCCGCTCGAGAGCCGGCTCGACAACGGCGACGTCGTCGAGGTGCTCACCTCCAAGGCCGACTCCGCCGGCCCCTCGCGCGACTGGCTGAGCTTCGTGCGCTCGGCGCGGGCCCGCAACAAGATCAAGCACTGGTTCACCAAGGAACGCCGCGAGGAGATGATCGACGAGGGCAAGGACTCCCTCGCCAAGGCCATGCGCAAGCAGGGCCTGCCGCTGCAGCGGCTCACCTCCGTCGAGTCCCTCACCGGTGTCGCCGAGGAGCTGCGGCTGGCCGGCATCGAGGGCCTCTACGCCGCCATCGGCGAGGGGAACGTCTCGGCCCAGCACGTCGTGTCGCGCCTGGTCGCGTCGGTCGGTGGCGAGGAGGGCGCCAGCGAGGACATCGCCGAGGCCGCCACCCCGGTGACCTCCCGGCCCACCCACCGCCGCCACGGCGACCCGGGCGTGGTCGTCAAGGGCATGTCGGAGGTCTGGGTCAAGCTGGCCCGCTGCTGCACGCCGGTGCCGGGCGACGACATCCTCGGCTTCGTCACGCGCGGCAACGGCGTCTCCGTGCACCGCAAGGACTGCACCAACGCCGATTCCCTTCTCTCACAGCCCGACAAGATCATCGAGGTCGAGTGGGCCCCGACCTCGGGCAGCGTATTCCTCGTGCAGCTGCAGGTCGAGGCGCTCGACCGGTCACGGCTGCTGTCCGACGTCACCCGGGTGATCTCCGACAACGGGGTCAACATCCTGTCGGCGGCGGTCACCACCTCGCGCGACCGCGTCGCCAAGCTGCACTTCACCTTCGAGATGGGCGACCCGGCGCACCTGGGTCACGTCGTGCGGGCCGTGCAGAAGGTCGACGGTGTCTTCGACGCGCACCGCGTCACCGGGGGCCGGCGCCCCGACGAGTGATCGACCCCGTCGGTGAACAGCGCGACGAGGTTGTTGGCCTTGGGGTCGTAGTCCTCGACCGCTGCCTCGTAGGCCGCCGCGACGGTGTCGTAGAGCCCGGTGTCGCCGCCGAGCTCGGTGCGCGAGCCCTCGCCCTCGGACGCCCGCTGGTCCATCGAGCCGCAGGTGTCGATGACGGTGAGCAGCCGGGTGGGGGTGGCGATCGCCGTCCACATCTGCTCGGCGGCCTGCGCCTGATCCGGCGTGACCGCGGCACCGACGGCCCCGGCCGGCGGCCCGCCGTCGATGGTCGGGGTCGGGTCGTCGGGCGTGCGGAAGCCGGCGTCGCGCAGCGCGGCCTGACCGGCATCCCCGGTCAGTGCCCTCGTCAGTGCCTCTGCGGCCTCCGGCGGGGCGTAAGGCGTTGTCACGAGCGAGTACTCGAGCGCGGGGGTCGTGGAGGCCGCGGTCCTGACGACCAACCCCTTGACCGCGGCGCGCTGCACCTGCTGCTCCGTGGTGGGGAAGACCGCGGCGTCGCCGCCGCGCACGTGAGCGGTGAGCAGGGTCTCCTCGGGCACGACCCGGCTGAGCATGCCGCCGATGCCGGCAAGGGCCGCCGAGCGCTGGTCGGCCGGCACCCCGTCGAGCTCGGCCAGCCCCGCCATCAGGGTCACCCGTCCGACGGTGGAGGTGGTCGGGTCGGGAAGGCGGGTGTTGCGGGCGACGATGGTCGAGCCCCACGCGACCGGGTCGGGCGCCTGCTGACCGTCCGGCACGGCCAGCACGACCGGCGTGCTGGCGACGGTGGCACCCACGCTGGCCCGGCCCCCGGAGGCCGTCGCCACCTGACGGGCGAGCAGCGCCGAGTCGGGCACCCAGAGGTCGGGTGCCGCGGTGCCGCGGTGCCGCCCGCCTCGAACCGCTGGGCGGTGGCCTCGGGCGGCTCCGCGGTGACCCGGAACGTGGCGCAGGCCCCGTCGGCATCCGCCGCCACCTCCCGCAGCACCGGCTGCATCGCCGGGGTCAGGGCTGCGCCCCCGTCCCTCGCGGTCGTCGTACACCGGATCCGTGCCGTCCCATGGGCGCGCTCGACCCTCGTGCCGGGTGGCGTCCGGCGGGCGCGGCCGGACGCAGGTGTCGTGGTGCTGTTCTCGGGGTGGGGCTCAGCCCGGGGGGCTCAGCCGGGTGGGCTCAGCCACCGAACTCGTCGAGCCCGGCGCGGGCCTGCGCCAGCCACTCCTGCTGGGCGGTCAACCGCCCGCGGGCGGCCTCGGCCGCCTTGTCGTCGCCCTTGGCCTCGGCCTTGGCGAGATCGGCCTCGATCGAGGCGACGGACGACTCCAGCTGGTCGACGAGGGAGCGGGCCCGGGCGGCGACCTCGGGATTGGTTCTCTTCCAACGCTGCTCGTCAGCCTCGCGCACGGCGGTTTCGACGCGTCGCATCTGCTTCTCGACCCGCTCGAGGTCGGCGCGGGGCACCTTGCCGGCCTTCTCCCAGCGGTCCTGGATGCCGCGCAGGGCCACCTTGGCGGCCTCGACGTCAGTGACCGGCAGCAGCGCCTCGGCCTCGGTCAGCAGCTCTTCCTTGACCAACAGGTTGGTGCGGAACTCCGCCTCCTCGGCGGCCGAGATCTCGTCCTTGGCCGCGAAGAAGGAGTCCTGGGCGGTGCGGAACCGCTCCCACAGGGCGTCGTCCTCGGCCCGCGAGGCCCGGCCGGCGGCGCGCCAGCGGTCCATCAGCTGCTTGAAGGCGCGGGCCGTGGGGGTCCAGTCGGTGCTCGTCGCGAGCTGCTCGGCCTCCGCGACCAGGGCCTCCTTGGTGGCCCGTGCCTCGGCGCGGCTCGTCTCGAGCTCGGCGAACCAGGCCCGGCGGGCCTTGTCGAAGGAGTTGCGGGCATGGCTGAAGCGCTGCCAGAGGGCTGACTCGGTGGCCTTGTCGAGCTTGGCGCCGGTGCGCTGGTGCTGCTTCCACGCGTCGAGCAGGGCGCGCATCCGCTCGCCACTGGTCTTCCACTGCGTGGAGGCGGCCGGCTGGGCGGCGATCTGCTCGGCCTCGGCCACGATGGCCTCGCGCTGGGCGGTGGCCTCGGCCCGGGCTGCGGCGCGCTGCTCGGCCTCCTGGGCCCGCTTGGCCTCGAGCCCGGCCTCGACCCGCTCGACGGCGGCCTGCAGGGCGGGGATGTCGCCCACCACGCCGGTGGTCTCGACGTGCTCGCGCAGCGTGGCCAGGCCGTCGGCGACCTCCTTGGCCGAGACGTCGGGGTTGGCGAGGCGGGCCTCGAGCAGGTCGGCCGAGGCCGCGAGCTCGTCGTACTTGCGGGCGAAGTACTGCAGGGCCTCGTCGGGGGTGGCGCCGGGGTAGGAGCCCACCTCGCGCTCCTCGTCACCGACGGTGACGAAGACGTGGCCCTCGTCGTCGGCCCGGCCGAACCGCGCCGACTCCGAGCGAGCGACCGCGGGCGGTGCCGCCACCGGACGCGGGTGCATCCGGGCGAGGGAGGCCGGCGAGGGGATGCTCGGGAGGGGGGTGGGCTTGTCGTCGGACACGGTCAGGCCTTCTTCTCGGTGACAGCAACCCGAAGGATGCTGATCGGTGCGGCGGGGAACCCGTCGGTTGCGCTGGCCCCGCCGGGGGCGACCCCGGCGGCAGCGATCTTGTCGACAATATCCAACCCGGAGGTGACCGTGCCGAACACGCTGTAGCCATCCGGGTCCGGCAGCGTGGAGTCGCCGTAGACGAGGAAGAACTGGCCGCCGTTGCCCTTCTCCGGGTCCTGGGTGCGGGCCATCGCCAGGGTGCCCCGCGGGTAGACCCCGTCCTTGGGGGCGTTCTCGACGCCGAAGCCGAAGCCGGGGTTGCCCGATCCGACGCCCGTCGGGTCGCCGCACTGGAGCACCTTCAGCCCGGCGGTCGTCAGCCGGTGGCAGGGCGAGTTGAGCCAGTAGTTCTGCTTGGCCAGCTCGTTGAACGCCGCGACCGCCTGGGGAGCCTTGTCGCCGTCGAGGGTCAGCTCGATGTCACCGCAGTTGGTCGTCACCGTCGCCACGTAGGTCTTCCCCTTGGCGGTGGCGGCGTCGGGCAGCTCGAGCTGGGCCGCGGTGCCCAAAGCGGTGGGGGGCGGCTCGCAGCCGGCGGCAGTGGTCGTGGCCGCGGTGTCGGCAGGGGCGTCGTCCGACGAGGTGGAGGACCCGAAGATGCCGCCGAGCACGGCGGCCACGCCGACCACGAGCACGACGGTCAGGATGATCGCGGTGAGCCGCATCCGACGGGCGCGGTCCGAGTCGCGCTGGGCGAGGTTGGCCTGCTGGCGCTCGTAGCGCCGGCGCGCCCGGGCGCGTTCCTGCTCCTTGGTCACTTCGGTCAGTCCCTCCATCACAGCGGCAACGGCGGCCCAGTCTAGGCAGGCCCCCTGCGGCTACGCTCCACCCGTGCTCGCCGTCGCCTTCCCTGCCGCCGCCTTCGGCACCAACTGCTATGTCCTCGCGCCCGGCCCGGGGGAGGAGTGCGTCGTCGTCGACCCCGGCATCGGGGTCGAGCAGACGCTGCGTGACGTGCTCGCCGAGCACCGACTCAAGCCTGCCGCGGTGCTGCTCACCCACGGCCACATCGACCACGTCTACTCGGTGACGCCGGTCTGCGGTGGTGACACCGCGGCCTACATCCACACCGACGACCGCTACCGCCTCCGCGACCCGCTGAGCAACGTGATGCCGGGCCTGCTCGAGATGCTGGAGCAGCAGTTCGGGCAGCGGGCCACCTGGCGCGAGCCCGAGCGCGTCGTCGAGGTCAACGACCGCCAGCGGCTCACGCTGGCCGGGCTCGACGTCGAGGTGCTGCACGCCCCGGGCCACACCGAGGGTTCGGTGATGTTCGGCCTCGGCGCGGTGCCTGCCGGCCTACCGCCGGAGGAGGGATTGGACCGCACGATGGTCAGCGGCGACGTGCTGTTCGCCGGCTCGATCGGGCGCACCGACCTGCCCGGCGGCGACCACGACGCGATGCAGCGCTCGCTGCGCGACGTCGTGCTGCCGCTGCCCGACTCCACGCTCGTGCTCACCGGCCACGGCGCCGCCACGACGATGCGCCGGGAGCGGGCCACCAACCCCTACCTGCGAGGATTGACCGCGTGAGCGTCCCCACCACCAAGGTCACCCCGATCTCGGGTTTCCCCGAGCTGCTGCCCGCCGAACGGCTCCTCGAGCTGCACTTCCTCGACGTCATCCGCGAGGTCTTCGAGCTGCACGGCTTCGCCCCGCTCGAGACCCGCGCCGTCGAGCCGGTCGAGCGCCTGCTCGGCAAGGGCGGCGACGCCGACAAGGAGATCTACGGCATCGGCCGGCTCGCCGGCGACGACAGCGGGCGGGATGCCGCGCTGGGCCTGCACTTCGACCTCACCGTGCCCTTCGCGCGCTACGTGCTCGAGAACGCCGGCAAGCTCGCCTTCCCGTTCCGTCGCTACCAGATCCAGAAGGTCTGGCGCGGTGAGCGGCCCCAGGAGGGGCGCTTCCGCGAGTTCACCCAGGCCGACATCGACGTCGTCGACGTCGGCGAGCTCGCGCCGCACTTCGAGGCCGAGATGCCGCTCGTCATCGCCGAGGCGTTCTCGCGCCTGCCGGTGGGGGAGTTCCGCATCCAGGTCAACAACCGCAAGATCCCCGAGGGGTTCTACCTCGGCATCGGGCTCACCGACGTCGCGGGCACGCTGCGCACGGTCGACAAGCTCGCCAAGATCGGGCCCGACAAGGTCACCACGATGCTCGTGGAGTCGGGCGCGTCGCAGGACCAGGCCCGCCAGGTGCTGGCGCTGGCCTCCATCAGCAGCACCGACCTGTCGTTCGTGGATGCCGTGCGCGCCCTCGGCGTGCAGCACCCCACTCTCGACGAGGGTCTCGACGCCCTTGCCGCGGTCATCGCCGTCGGGATGGAGCAGGCGCCCGGGGTGCTCGTGGCCGACCTGCAGATCGCGCGTGGCCTCGACTACTACACGGGCACCGTCTACGAGACCCAGCTCGTCGGCTCCGAGTCGTGGGGGTCGGTGTGCTCCGGCGGCCGCTACGACTCGCTGGCCACCGACGGGCGCACGACCTACCCCGGCGTGGGCATCTCGATCGGCCTCACCCGGCTGGTGCACCTGCTGGTCACCAAGCGTGGGCTCACCGCGAGCCGCTCCACTCCTGCGGCGGTCCTGGTCGCCGTCGTCGACGAGGAGGGCCGCGAGGCCTCCCGCCGGGTGGCGGCGGCGCTGCGGGCGCGCGGCATCCCGTGCGAGGTGGCGCCCAGCGCCGCCAGGTTCGGCAAGCAGATCCGCTACGCCGACCGGCGCGGCATCCCGTTCGTCTGGTTCCCGGGCGCGGGGGAGGGTGGCGACCAGGTCAAGGACATCCGGTCCGGTGAGCAGGTCGACGCCGACGCCGGCACCTGGGAGTGTCCCGTGGCCGACCTGAAGCCCGCCGTCGCCACCCCGTAGCGCCGCGCCTGGCTCCTTGGCGCCTCTTCTCGCCGTGTCTGTCCGCTGCGCGGTGGGATGCCGTGGGCGGCCGTTGACCATCCGCACTCCCTCGCTGGCGCTCGGTCGCGCTCCCGCCAGACCCGTCCATCGGCGCGCCCACGGCATCCCACCGCTCCGCTCCTGCCGCTTCGGTCGCCTTGTCCGTGGTCACCTTCCGCTCCCTCGGCCGGTGTTCTTCGGTCCGGTGCTTCTGGTGACATGCAGTCGGGTCCTGTCGCTGCGCTGCTCGTGCTCAGCACGCTTCGTCGCCGGGCCCACTGCATGTCCTGCGGTTCACGTCCGGCCCGGGCGCGCGATCAGCGTCGGGCGAGCGCTCCTGCGGACGGACATGCCGTGGGCGACGGCCGCGCGGCAGGCTCGGGTGGTTCGCTGGAAGACGCGTTTGTCCGTCTGTCGGCGCACTCTTTCGCGCGGCAATCGCGCCGGAGTGTTCCTGTCGACAGGCAGTGGGGTCCGTCTCGCTCGCTGCTCGTGCTCAGCGGGCCGTCCTGAGGCGTCCACTGCCTGTCTGGGGGTTCACTCAGGCCGTGACGGGCGGGGGTGGTGGGCGCAGGCCGCTGTCGCGCAGCTCGAGGAGCGCGAGGGCGTGGATGACGTCGAGGTCGCCACGCCGCCAGGCGCCGGCCGGGTCGTCGGAGACCTTGGCCAGGCGCGGCATCGGCTGGTTCGCCATCGCGCGCAGGGCGAACAGGTCGAGGTCGGGCTCGGCGTCGATGAACCGCTGGGCTGCGCTGGCCCGGCGCACGAAGCGCCACCGCAGCACCAGCCAGGTCGCGCCGACGATGAGGATCGGCACCAGGGCGGTGGTGATCGCCAGCAGCAGCGACACCCGCTCGACGGCCGAGACCAGGTCGGTGCCGGCCTTCTCGATCTCGGTGCCGACCCCGGCGGCGGACCGGAACGGCGTGGCCACCCGGTCGTCGAGCAGCGGCAGGTTGTCGACGCCGTCTCCGGCGCTCGACATGGTGTCGCGGAAGCTGCCACCGGCGCCGGCGAGGTTGCGCCCCGGCGTGGCCAGCGCCATCGTCGCGTCGTAGACGCGCTGGGCGATCCGCACCCAGAGCACCACCCACAGCACGATGCCGACGTCGGTGGCCACCTGCACCGCGCGGCGGCCGGGGATGTCGCTGTACAGCTTCATGGGGGCTCCTGTGGGTCGTCGGGCCGTGGCGTGGCCCGGGTCTAGACTCGCATCGCGCTCCACCGGGGCGCAGCAGCCTGCGGCAACGGTGCCGAGGTGTCCGACGAGTCAGATTGGGCCAGATAACCGTGAAGGTCGGTATCCCCAGCGAGGTCAAGAACAACGAGTTCCGCGTCGGCATCACGCCGGTGGGGGTCCACGAGCTCGTCCGCCGTGGTCACGACGTGTTCGTCCAGAAGGGCGCCGGGCTCGGCTCCTCGATCACCGACGAGGAGTACGTCTCGCAGGGCGCGACGATCCTCGACGACCCCGACGACGTGTGGGGCGAGTCGGACATGGTGATGAAGGTCAAGGAGCCCGTGGCGGAGGAGTACCACCGCCTGCGCGAGGGCCTGACCCTGTTCACCTACCTGCACCTGGCCGCCGACGAGCCGCTCACCAAGGAGCTCGTCGCCACCAAGACCACCTCCATCGCCTACGAGACCGTGCAGCTGCCTTCGGGCCTGCTGCCGCTGCTCTACCCGATGTCCGAGGTGGCGGGCTGCCTGGCCCCGCAGGTCGGCGCCCACTCGATGATGAAGGCGCAGGGCGGCCGCGGCGTGCTCATGGGCGGCATCGGCGGTGTCGCCAACTCCAAGGTGGTCGTCATCGGCGCCGGTGTCGCCGGCCAGAACGCCGCCAACATCGCGCTCGGCATGGGCGCCGACGTCACGCTGCTCGACACCGACCTCGACAAGCTGCGGATGAGCTTCTGGCGCTACGACAACCGGGTCGCCCAGATCGCCTCGTCCGCGATGTCGATCCGCGAGCAGGTCATCGGCGCCGACCTCGTCATCGGCACCGTGCTGATCCCCGGCGCGAAGGCCCCCAAGCTGGTCACCGACGAGATGGTCGCCGCGATGAAGCCCGGCTCGGTGCTCGTCGACGTCGCCATCGACCAGGGCGGCTGCTTCGAGCACTCGCGCCCCACCACGCACGCCGACCCGACCTTCGAGGTGCACGACTCGATCTACTACTGCGTCGCCAACATGCCCGGCGCGGTGCCGCACACCTCCACCTGGGCGCTCACCAACGCCACGATGTCGTACGCGATCAAGCTCGCCGAGCACGGGCTGGAAGGACGCCTCGAAGGCCGACCACGCCCTCGCCCTCGGCCTGAACACGCACGCCGGCCACATCACCTACGCCGCGGTCGCCGAGGCGTTCGACATGGAGAGCATCACCCTCGACGAGGCGCTGTCCTGACCTCAGCCCCGACCGAGCCGACGGCCCGCCCCACCCCGGTGGAGCGGGCCGTCGACGCGTGGTTGACCCACCTCGACGTCGAGCGCGGCGCCTCGCGGCACACCCTGTCGGCCTACCGCCGCGACCTGGGGCGGTGGACGTCCTACCTGCGCTCGGTGGGCGTCGAGCGCCCCGAGGACGTGCGCGAGCGGCACGTCACGGAGTTCCTCGCCGGGCTGCGCGAGGGGGATGACGACCACCCACCCCTCGCGGCCACCTCGGCCGCGCGCACCCTCGTCGCCGTGCGTGGCCTGCACCGCTTCCTGGCGCTGGAGGGCGTGGTGGATGCCGACCCCGCCCGGCGGGTGAGCCCGCCGAGCACCCCCGCACGGCTGCCCAAGGCGATCCCGGTCGAGGACGTCGAGCGACTGCTGGAGGCGGCCTCGGTCGGTGACACACCGGCATCCCTGCTAGGATGTCAGCCGTCTGGCCGGGCAAAACGGCCTGGTGCTTGCCGGCGACCGCGCCATGCCGGCGAACAACCGCTCGATCTGGTGGCAAAAGGGGTGATGCTTCCGGTGTGTCCTTGCGTTCGTCTTCCCACGGCGCCCCGCGGATGATACTTTCAGCCCGGTTCGATAACGCTATTCGCACGAATTCACCCTAAATGCTGCATTTCATCGCCAATGGGCTGGTGGTTGTCGGGATCATTCTCCAGTTTCTGGCGCTGAGGCCCGGTGCGACGGCTGATCACGCTGCTTCCTCCCGGCCGCCCGCGGTTCAGCTGGTATGTCCTGACCGCTCTCATTTTCATATTCATCGTCGGTTACGGCGCCTACATCCCGGCGTTCTGGGGCAGTCACGAGCAACTCGCCGACCTGGTCGTGCCCACCGTGTTTTTCCTGGGCGCGTGCTTCGTGCTGGTGGTCAACTATCTGTCGCTCCAGACCGCGCGCGACGTGCGCTACATGGCGGTGCTGGAACGGGAAAACATCACCGACCCGGTGCTGGGCATTTACAACCGCCGTTATCTGGAACGCCGCCTGGCCACCGAGGTCGCGCGCGCCAGCCGTTATGGCATGACGCTCTCGGTGCTGTTGATCGATATCGACCACTTCAAGCGCATCAATGATACCTACGGGCATCCGGTCGGCGACGTGGTGTTGCGCGGCCTGGCGCAGCTGATCGTGAACACCGTCCGCACCACGGATATCGTGGCGCGTTATGGCGGCGAGGAGATAATGGTCATCACGCCGAGCACGCCGGTGAAGACCGCCGCCCAGCTGGCGGAACGCCTGCGCAAGGCTGTGGAGGAGGCGCCGCTGGCGATCCCCGCCGACCTGCATCGCGATCTCGACAAAATGCGCATCACCGTCAGCATCGGCGTGGCCTGTTTCGGCCGGCAGGCCGTGGACATGAAGGAACTGATTCAGAACGCGGACAAGGCGATGTACCAGGCCAAACGGGAAGGACGCAATCGCGTGGTCGTGGGCTGCGCCACCGATGCCTGATTCGAGTAATTTAATAGATCTGCCACAGAGCACACAGAGGTCACAGAGAGCAGATCTTTCCGTTTTAACTCTGTGTTCTCTGTGACCTCTGTGGCTGAATTCCTTTATTTCTTTTTTTAACCGGCTTTCTGACGGCGCGCCTGCGCCACGGCCTCCGCCAGTGTGGCGTAACCGGAGGCCCGCACGCGTTCGGCCAGACCGCGCGCGATCGCCTGCACCACGCACGGCCCCTCGTATATCAGCGCGGTGTATATCTGGACCAGGTCGGCGCCGGCGACGAGTTTGTCCCACGTGTCTTCCGCATTCTCGATCCCGCCCACGCCGATGATCGGAACGGCGCCCTGCAACCGGTCGTACAGTTTGCGGATGACTTCCGTGGACAGCGCCTTGAGCGGGCGCCCGCTCAGGCCGCCGCTCTGGCGCGCCGGCGGATCGTTCGCGAGGCCGGGCCGGGTGACGGTGGTATTGGTGGCGATGACGGCGTCGAATTTGTGTTCCAGCACCAGCCGCGCGATCGCGGCGATCTGGGTGTCGTCCAGATCGGGCGCGATCTTGAGGGCGATGGGGACGTAGCGGCCATATTTTTCCGCGAGCGCGGCCTGTTCGTTTTTCAGCGCGCGCAGCAGCGCCTCGAGGTTTTCCTCTTCCTGCAGGTCGCGCAGGCCGGCGGTGTTGGGGGAGGAGATGTTGACCGCGACGTAATCGGCGAGGCGGTAGACCGCGTTCAGCACCGCGAGATAGTCGTCGACGGCCTGTTCCAGCGGGGTATCGCGATTCTTGCCGATATTGACGCCGAGCGGGCAGGGTTTGCCCTGCGCCGCGAGGTTCACGAGAAATTTTCCCGTGCCCACGTTGTTGAAACCCATGCGGTTGATCAGCGCCGCCTGGCGCGGCAGGCGGAACATCCGCGGCTTCGGGTTGCCGGGCTGCGGCCGGGGCGTGACGGTGCCGAGTTCGAGGAAACCGAAGCCGAAGTCGGAAAGCGGCCGGACGTATTCGGCGTTCTTGTCCAGGCCGGCGGCGAGCCCGACCGGGTTGGAAAAGTTCAGCCCCATCACGGTGACCGGCAGCGTCGCCGGATGGCGCGCGAACAGGGACCGCGTGAGCGCGCCTGCGCCAGGCAGGCGGTAGAACAGGCGCAGCAGCGTGAAGGTCAGGTGGTGGCTGGTTTCGGCGGCAGCCGGAACAGCAGGGCACGCAGCAATTTGTACAATGGACGGTGGCCTTGGTTTGCGCTGGCAGGCATGATAACCAAACGCCGGAGCGAAATGAATGCCGGCTCCTGGCCGATGTCCGTTATGAGCTCGCCGCCTTGCTGATGCCGGTTGATTCGGTGCCCGCCGTGCGCTCAGCGGCGAGTGCCGCGAGAAAATTCGCGGCCCAGCGGTAGATGTTGTGTTCCTCGACCTGGCGGGAAAGGCGCTGCATGCGCGCGCGCCGTTCCCCGGCCTCCATTTCAAGGCCGTAGCGAATGGCCTCGGCGAATTGCTCGGTGTCGTATGGATTGACGATCAGCGCGTCGGCCAGCTCGCGCGCCGCGCCGGCAAACTCCGACAGCACCAGCACGCCGTCGCCGCCGGTTTGCGCCGCCACGTATTCTTTCGCCACCAGATTCATGCCGTCGTGCAGGGAACTCACGATGCACATCGGCGCCATGCGCAGAAAGGCGTGCACGGTTTTGGCGTCGTGGTGCGCGATGAGAAAATGGATCGGTTTCCAGCCTTCGCTCTGGTACTTCCAGTTGATTTCGTCGGCCAGCGCCTCGAGCCCGTCCAGGTGTTCGCGGTAGCGCGGAATGTGCGTGCGCCAAGGCGCGCCGAGTTGGACGAAGGTGAAACGCCCGCGGTACTGCGGATACTTTTCGAGCAATCGGGCGATGGCGCGGAATCGTTCCGGCAAGGCCCTTGGTGTAGTCGATGCGATCCACGCCGACTGCAATGAAGGCATCCCCCAGCTGATGTTGCGGTTTGAGTTCGGCGATCTGCTTCGCGAGAGCTTCCACCTCGGGCACGTGGCGTTCGGACCACGGTTGCACGCTGATGGGAAACGGACGCATGCGCGTGCGGCTGCCGCGCAGTTCCACGGAAAGTGATCCCAGTCGAGCCGCGACTCGAGCACGCGATCCACGGTGTCGAGAAAGTTGTTGCAGTACTGCTGCAGATGAAAGCCGAGGAGATCGGCGCCGAGCATGCCCTCGAGAATCTCCGCCCGCCAGGGACAGATGCGGAACGCCTCCGGGTTGGGCCAGGGAATGTGCCAGAACATCCCGACACGCAAATCGGGGCGCGCCTCCTTGAGCATTCGCGGCACCAGCGCGAGCTGGTAATCCTGGACCAGCACCACGGCATCGCCCGATCCCACCTCGTCCAGCACCGTGTCGGCGAAGCGGCGATTGACCTGGCGATAGTGTTCCCAGTCCTCGGCGCGAAAGATGGGCCGTTCGTGCGCCAGGTGACACAACGGCCACAGGCCCTCGTTCGAGAAGCCGTAGTAGTACCCCTGTTCCTCCTCGCGCGAGAGCCACACGCGCCGGAGCGTGTAGCGCGTGTCGCCGGGCGGCACCGTGAGTCGGCCCTCGTCATCGGCGTTCGCGCGGTCGGCGTTGCCCGCGCCGTGCGCGACCCACACGCCGCCGCAGGCCTGCAGCACCGGGTCGAGCGCGGTCACGAGCCCGCCCGCCGGAACGATCACGTGTCCCCGGCCGTCACGCCACTGGTGCATGTAGGGTTCACGATTGCTCACCACGACGAGCTGATGCGCCTCGCCCAGGGAAGCCACTGCGTGCGCGCGCAGCCGTTCCGGCGTCCATACCTGTTCGGCAAACAGCGCCGCTTCCGACAGCGCCCGGCCGGTGGAGCGTGCCGCGCGGAAAGATGCCGCCAGCCGGTCCGATTCGCTGCGCAACTGTCCCGAGGGCAGTCCCGGCGGCGGCGATTCCGCGACGTTATCCACCCGCAGGCGCCGCATCCAGTCGGCGAGTTTGGTGAGTGGCCGTTCGTACACGAACCAGGTGCTGCCCACCACCAGCGCCACGGCGAGCAGGGAGACGATCAGGACCCAGAAGGCGAACTGCGCGAGCCGGGCGAGCGCGCGGTCATCAATATAGGACACGTCGTGCACCACCACCAGAACGCCTTCGGCCTCGCCTTTTTCGGGAAACTTCTTGGCAAAAACATGGACCTGCATGCCGGCGCCGCGCGTCAGTTGCGTGACTTCATTTCCGGATTGCAATGCCTCGCGCATCGGGCCATCGAGTTTGTTGGTGAAGTCGGAGATGGCCTTGCCGGCCGCGACCAGCCGGCCATCGGCACGAAACACCGCGTAACCGAGCAGCCGCTGATAGCCCTCGACACGCGGCTGCAACAGCGCGCGCGCCTGTATGTCCGGCAGCGTCAACGCGTACAGCACCCGGTCGGAAAGCTGCTGCGCCAGCGCATGCGCGCGCCGCCCCACGTCATCGAGGTCGATGGCGCGCTCGTTTTGCACCTGGTGCCAGGCGAACAGGCCGGTGACGACGCCGATGATCGCCGCGACCAGCAGCCCGAGGCGCAGTGAGCGCGTCGTCCGTGGACGGACCTGGTCAGCCATGAACCACCCCTGTTTCGCGATGGAGATACAGCGTGCGCGTCGGATAGGCGAAGTCGATGCCATCCCGCGCGAAACGTTCGAAGATGGCCAGGTTGATGGACTGCTGGATGTCCATGTAGACGTTGTAATCCGGGTCCTGGACGAAGTAGACGACCTCGAAATTCAGCGACGAGTCGCCGTACTCCTTGAAGTGGGCGCGATCGAAGCGGTGTCTTCTCCAGCCCCTCGACGATCTCGCGCACCATCACCGGAATCGTCTTCAGCTGCTCATGCGACGTCTGGTAAACGACGCCGAAGCCGAACACCACGCGCCGCTCGTACATGCGCTTGTAGTTGCGGATGCGGCTCTTCAGCAGGTCGGCGTTGGAGAACACGATCTGCTCGCCCGACAGGCTGCGCAGGCGGGTGGTCTTGAGGCCGATGTATTCGACCGTGCCGAGCGATATCGTCGACGACGATGAAATCGCCGATCACGAACGGCTTGTCGAGGGCGATGGAGAGCGAGGCGAAGAGGTCGCCCAGGATGTTCTGCGACCGCCAGCGCCACCGCGACGCCGCCGATGCCCAGGCTGGCCACCAGCGTGGTGATGTTGAACCCGAGGTTGTCCAGGATCATCAGCAGCAGGACCGACCACAGCGCCACGCGCGCGATGAAGCCCAGCACCGACACGGTGGTCGCGCTGGCGGCGTCGGTGTCCCTGTGCCGTTCGAGGTAATCGTTCAGCCACAGGACGATGCCCCGGTTTCCCCACAACGCCACCTGCACCAGCAGCGCGATGACCGCGAAGTGCGTAATGAGGCGCGTCGGTTTCGGCGGCAGTTCCAGGTACTGCGATCCGAAGTAGAACGCGATGATCAGCAGGAACAGGAAGCGGGTGCCGGCGAGGATGTCCACGGCGCAATCGTCGAGCCGGGTTTCGGTCTTTTGCGACCAGGCCGCGAGCCGGGCGATGACGAGACGCTTCGCGAAATACAGCAGCAGCGCCAGCGCGATGACGACGGCCAGCGCCGTCAGCCAGTCCAAGCAGCGGTGTTTCCGTAACAGGTTTGCCCGAGCAGATTCATTTCATTCCTCCGCTGGTCTCATGCCACTGGCTGCAGGAAGTCGAGCAGTTCCTCCGGCGGTTGCAGCCAGAAATCCGCGGCCGTGGCACGGAACTGCGGACGCACCAGCACGCCGATGCCGCGGCCGTGGATGGCCTTGAACGCGTCTTCGTCGGTGGTGTCATCGCCGAGATAGGCCGCGGCGGTTTCCCGGTCCATTTCGGAAAGCACGGTGTCCACCGACAAATCCCTTGTGGCGACCGGGCACGCGCAGTTCGATGCCGCCGTCGAAGTCATGCCAGACAAGGGTTTTGTGCATTTCCTGTCATGCAACAGGTTCTGGAACACGAGGCTGCGGATATCGCCGATCCGGTCCTGGCGCCAGCCCGCGCCAGTGGATCGCCAGACCGCCGGGTTTGATTTCGCAACGCGCTCGCCGTGGGCCTCGACCTCGGCGGTCCAGGCATCGGCGTCGACCAGATGCCGCAGCGCCGTCTTCGTTCATGCGCGCGACCGCGTATTCGCCGTCGGGCTTGAGCTGTTCCCAGCCGTGCGAGCCCCAGATTTCGGGAAGGCGCTTGAGGCCGAGCAGGGGCTGCAGGTCGCGGGTCCAGCGGCCGCTGACGATGACAAGCCGGGTGTGACCGCTTTCCATGATGGCGTCGAGAATGTCGCGCACGCCGGGATACGGCAGCGCTTCGTCCGTGCGTATCCGGAACGGCGCGAGCGTGCCGTCGTAATCGAGCAGCAGCGCGCGTTTCCGGCGCGGTTCGCAGGCGCCGGAAGAAATCCTCGAGACTCGGGTTGCTGGTGCAGGGCACGCATAACGGTTATTTTGAGTTTGTTGCCATCGTTATCTCCATGGCCGGACGAACCACAGCCGGTTATTCGAGATTCAATGCCGGATATCCGTTGCCTGGCAACGCGAAACCTGTCACAAGTTTTCTGGCACGATGCGGCTTTGCCGGGGACTTCCAGTTACATCATCCGTCCTTGTCGCTTGGAGCCCTGGGGCAGCGCGGTGAGGACAGATGGAGGGAATTGCTATGCGTCCATTTTACCTTGTATTGGGCCGGATTCCAGCGTCGATGCTGTATTTTCGCGAGATCCCGTGCGATGCTCTGACGCATGAATACAGTCGCGAGCAACTAGTGGTCGAGCAGCCGATGAAGTGCTTCGCTGCATCGCTGTCTCTGCGCTGTCTGTATTTTTGTCGTTGCGCTATGATGCCACCGGCATCAGCCATCGGACATGACATCAGGAGGATGAGTATGGCCACAGCACAGAAGGTCAGTTACTTCGCGATGCAAATCCCCAACCGGCCCGGCGAGGCGGGACGGATTCTGTCAGGACTGGCGAAGGCCGGGGTCAATCTGCTGGCGTTCACCGGGGTTTCCCAATGGAAGGAACTCCCAGGTGGATTTTATTCCCGCCAATCCGACCACCTTTCTCGCAGTCGCGCGCGGCATGAAGCTCAAGCTGCGCGGCAAGAAAACCGGCTTTC
>CAWDXP010000002.1:0-45793 GCA_963806295.1 uncultured Actinomycetota bacterium
GCCGTCCTTGCTGAGGTCGGCGCCCGCGGACCACGCGAACGGCATGATCGACTGCCACGATCCGGTGCCGCCGGCCTGCAGGCCGATGCCGTACTTCGCGCCGGCCTTGTCCTGCATCGCCTTGGCCATGTCCTTCAGACCGGCCCAGTCGGTGGGGGTCGAGGTGATGCCCGCCTTCTTCGCCAGGTCGGTGCGGTAGAAGACGAGGCGGGTCTCGACGTACCAGGGCACCCCGAACGACGTGCCGTCGACCTCGGTGGTCTTCTGTGCGCCCTCGAAGAAGACGGACTTGTCGATCTCGCCCGGCGTGGGGTCGAGCGCACCCATTCCGGCGAACTCACCCATCCAGGTCGTGCCGACCATGGCGACGTCCGGCGTCTTGTTGGCGGTGATCGCGGTCGTGAACTTGTCGTGCGCGGCATCCCACGGGATCGCGGTCACCTGCACCTTGACGCCGGGGTTGGCGGCCTCGAACTCCTTGGTGAGCTCGGGGAGCTTCTCGCCCTCGGCGCCCATCGCCCAGACGGTGATGGTGCCGGTCGCGGCCCCTGAGGCCACGGCCTTGCCGGTCTCGGCGGCGCCGCTGCCGGCGTCCTCCCGTCCGCAGGCGGACACGGTCAGGGCAAGCGCGGTGACGCCGGCCAGGGTGATGGCGGAGGTGCGTCTCATCGGTCTCTCACTTTCTGGTGGGATGCGTGAATCGGTGGGTCTTGGGTGTGGTGTGTGTGACGGATGCCGTGGCGAGCCGGCGGTGGCCGGGTCGCTAACCGGCGGGACGGCCCGGCGGGCACCCGCACGAGCTGCGGATGACCACCTCGGTGGCCAGCACCCGCCGCTCCGCACTGGGCGCGGCGCCGGAGACCAGGTCGTGGAGCCGGTCCGCCGCGAGGGCGCCCCAGCTGCTGGACCGGCTGGCGCACGGTGGTGAGCCCGGGCCGTACGTAGCGGGACGCCATGACGTCGTCCCAGCCGACGACGGCGATGTCGTCGGGCACGCCGACGCCGCCGTCCATGAGGCGGGCCATCACGGCCAGGGCCAGCTCGTCGTTGCCGCAGACGAGGGCGTCGGCGCGCAGGTCGCCGGCGAGCAGCCGATCCGCGACCGCCGTGCCGTCGCGCTCGCGGAACTCGGCACGCACGGGCTCGGCAGCGGTCAGGCCGTGCTTCTGGTGGGCGGCGACGAAACCCTCGTAGCGCTCGAAGAGGTCGGGGGCGGCCTCGATGTCCCCGACGAAGCGCAGGTGGCTGCGGCCGTGGCCGAGGAGGTGCTCGGTCAGCAGGCGGGCGCCCTCGACGTTCTCGGCCGCGATCGCCTCGATGCCGGCGCGGGCGTGGCCGGCGATGACGACGACCGGCTTGCTGATGCCGCCGATGTTGGCGGCGTCCGAGCCGAGCACCGCGATGCCGTCGACCCGGCTGGCGAGGGTGCGCACGGCCCGGTCGCGGTCCTCCTTGGTGTCGCCCAGCACGAGCATCACGCTCTGGTCGAGGTCGGCCGCCCGGGTCTCGAAGCCGACGAGCAGCTCGGCGTAGTAGGGACCGCTCAGCTCGGGCAGCACCAGACCGTAGGTGGCGTGGTGGCGCACGGCGAGGCTGCGGGCGGCGCCGGAGGGCAGGTAGTCGAGCTTGGCCACGGCATCGAGCACCTTGCGGGTGGTGCGCTCGGAGACCAGCGAGGACCCCTGCAGCACCCGCGAGACGGTGGCGATGCTGACGCCGGCCTGGGCAGCGACGGAGTAGATCGTCGCTCCCCGGCGTGCGTCATCGGCGTCAGCCATGGTCCTGCCTTCATCTTTGAAAGCGCTTACATTTCTGACTCAACAGTGCTGCCGGCCCGCGCTCAGCGGGGATCTACGAACATAACGAAAAGGTAACGGCCACGATCGACCGGAATCGGGCGGCTCAGGCGGAGGTGGAGCCACCGCGTTCGAGGCTGCCCGCGAGCGCCTCGCGCGCTCCCTCGAGGTGCGCGCGCATCCGCTCCTCCGCGAGCGCGGCGTCCCCGGCCTCCAGGGCCTCGAGCACCTGCCGGTGCTCCCGGGCGATCCGGTCGCGGCCGAGCACGTAGCGCGACTGCACCATCGACAGGTGGATCTCGCCGCTGAGCGCGGCGTAGAGCCGGCTGAGCCGGGGGCTGGCCACCGAGCTGACCAGGGCCCGGTGGAAGTCGAGGTCGGCGTCGACGAAGACGCTGTGCGGCGCGTCGTCGGGCACCGCCGACAGCGCGGCGACGGCCCGGCCGGCACCCGGCGGGCGGGGCGCCCTGCGCCACCACGGCGCCGACCACGCCGATCTCGAGCGGGATGCGCACGAGGAAGAGGTCCTCGACGTCGGCGCGCGACAGCACCGGCACGTGGGCCGACTTGTGCGGCTGGCGGCGCAGCAGCCCCTCGTGCACGAGCTGGGTGATGGCCGTGCGCGCCGTGGGGCGCGAGATGCCGAACTCCGCGGCGATGTCGGCCTCGACCAGCACGGCCCCCGGCGCCAGGTGGCCGTCGAGCACCCGGGCCCGCAGGGTGTCGACCAGCGCGTCGACCACCGACACGGTCCGCAGCGTGCTCACGACGGGCACCTCCTGTTCCGGCTCGCCCGGGGAGATCAGCCAAGCAGCGGCGAGGCTGCGGCGACCGCGCGGTGTGACGGAGACGACCCTTGCTTCCGATTGCATGACAAGTATACGGGTCATATTGTCAGACGATATCCGGTTCCGGACAAGGGAGTCCCACGTGTTCCAGCCAGAAGCAGCCCCCGTCGGCGGATCGTTGGCGCTCTCCGCGCTCGTGGCCGCCCTACCGCTCATCACGTTGTTCGTGCTCCTCGGCGCGCTGAAGTGGAAGGCCTGGCAGGCCGGGCTGACCAGCCTGGTCGTCGCCATCGTGGTCGCCGTCGTCTTCTTCGGGATGCCGGCCAGCCAGGCGCTGATCACCGCCACCGAGGGTGGCGCCTTCGGGCTCTTCCCGATCATCTACATCGTGCTGACGGCGATCTGGATCTTCCGGCTCACCGAGCTCACCGGCTACGACCTGGTGCTGCGCCGGGCGTTCGGGTCGGTGTCGCCCGACCAGCGGGTGCAGGCGATCCTCATCGCCTTCTGCTTCGGCGCGCTGCTCGAGGCGCTCGCCGGCTTCGGCACCCCGGTCGCCGTCACCGCGGTGATGCTGATGGCGGTCGGCATCCGCCCGGTCAAGGCCGCGGCGGTCGCCCTGGTCGCCAACACCGCACCGGTGGCCTTCGGCGCCGTCGCCGTGCCGATCACGACCCTGGGCAAGATCACCGGCCTCGACCCGGAGAGCCTCGGCGCCATGGTCGGCCGGCAGACCCCGATCCTGGCGGTGTTCGTGCCGCTCATCCTGGTGTTCATGGTCGACGGCAGGCGGGGCGTGCGCGAGACGTGGCTCCCGGCCGTCGTCGCCGGCGCTCGCCTTCAGCATCGGGCAGTTCCTCACCTCGAACTTCTGGAACTACCAGGTGGCCGACATCGTCGCCGCCTTCGCCGGCGCCCTGGCCGTCGTCGCGCTGCTGCGGGTGCTGGTCGCCGTCCGAGGTGCTCGGCACCGACGGCATCTCCACCGCCGACACCGCCCGCACCCGCGCCGCCGCCGAGCCGGTGGGCGTCGCCTCCGGTGGCGGGCAGCACCGGCAGCGCCGGCACCACCACGGTCGTCGACGAGGACGACCCCGAGCCGCCGCCGCACCTCGGCGAGAGCGGCGGCCCGACCACCGGGCCGGTCACCGGCCGCGAGACGCTGATGGCCTTCGCGCCCTACCTCATCGTCGTCGCGCTGTTCACCCTGGTCTCGTTCGGCCCGCTGAAGACCTTCCTCGACACGCACTCGGGCTGGAAGTTCCAGTGGCCGGGCCTGGAGATCCTCAACGCGGCCGGCAAGACCCCGGCCGCCGCCACCTTCAACCTCAACGTGTTCACCGCGGCCGGCACGGTGCTGCTCGTCGCCGGCATCCTCACCGCGCTGGTCTACCGGGTGCAGCCCCGGCAAGGCCGCTGCGGTCGCTCGGCAAGGTCGTCGTCGACTTCCGGTTGACCATCCTCACCGTCGTCGCGGTGCTCGCCCTGGCCTACGTCATGAACTTCTCCGGCCAGACCGGCACCCTGGGCACGGCGCTCGCCGCGACCGGCGGCGTTCTTCGCCTTCCTCTCCGCGGTCGTCGGCTGGATCGGCGTCGCCGTCACCGGGTCGGACACCTCCTCGAACTCGCTGTTCGGCGTGCTGCAGATGACCGCCGCCACGGAGACCGGCATCAGCCAGTACCTGCTGGCCGTCGGCCAACACCTCCGGCGGCGTGCTCGGCAAGATGATCTCGCCGCAGAACCTCGCCATCGCCGCCGCCGTCGTCGGCATGGAGGGCAAGGAGAGCGTGCTGTTCCGCAAGGTCATCTGGTGGAGCCTGGGCCTGCTGTTCGGCATGTGCGTGCTGGTCTACCTGCAGTCCACCCCCGTGCTCGGCTGGATGGTCGTCACGCCGTGACGAGCACTGCTGCACCCCGGCCGACCCGGTCGTCGTCGGCGCGTTCGCCGCGGCGCTCGGGGAGCCGGGCCGGCTGCACACCCGGGCCACCGACCGGCTCAAGATGTCGCACGACGCCTCGCACTACGCCCTGGTGCCGCAGGCGGTGGCCGAGCCCGTCGACGCGGCCGAGGTCGGCCGGCTCTTCGCGGCGCGGCGGCCGCGCACGGCGTCCCGATCACGTTCCGGTCCGGCGGCACCAGCCTGTGCGGGCAGGCCGGCACCGACGGCATCCTGGTCGACACCCGCAAGCACTTCCGCAGCATCGAGGTGCTCGACGACGGCGATGCGGGTGCGGGTCGGGCCCGGCGCCACCGTGCGCCCGGTCAACGCCCGGCTGGCCCGGCACGGCCGCAAGCTCGGCCCCGACCCGGCCAGCGAGATCGCCTGCACCCTCGGCGGTGTCGTCACCAACAACTCCAGCGGGATGGCGTGCGGCACGGTGGCCAACACCTACAACACGCTCGACTCGCTGGTGCTGGTGCTGCCGAGCGGCACGGTGATCGACACCGGCGCCGCCGACGCCGACGAGCGGCTGCGGCAGCTGGAGCCCGAGCTGTACGCCGGGCTGGACCGGCTGCGCGACCGGGTGCGCGGCAACCCGGCATCGGTGCGCACCCTCGAGCAGCAGTTCTCGATGAAGAACACGATGGGCTACGGGCTGAACTCGTTCCTCGACCACACCCGGCCGGTCGACGTGCTGGCCCACCTGGTGGTCGGCAGCGAGGGCACGCTGGCCTTCGTCGCGTCCGTGGTGATGCGCACCGTGCCGCTGCTGCCGCACGCGATGACCGGGCTGCTGGTCTTCGACGACCTCAGCGCCGCAACCGGTTCGCTGCCGGCGATCCTCGAGACCGGCCCGGCCACCATCGAGCTGCTGGATGCCGCGTCGCTGCGGGTCGGGCAGGCCGACCCGAAGGCCGACGAGGCGCTGCGGCGCATCACCGTCGACCGGCACGCCGCCCTGCTGGTGGAGTACCAGGCCCTCACGGCGGCCGAGGTCGCGGCGCTGGGCGAGGCGGCCCTGCCGGTGCTGACCCGGCTGCCGGTGAGCACCCCGGCCGCGCTGCGCGTCCGACCCCGCCTCGCGCGCCCGGCTGTGGAACACCCGCAAGGGCCTGTACGCCACGGTCGCCGGGGCCCGCCCGTCCGGCACCACCGCGCTGCTCGAGGACATCGTGGTGCCGGTGCCGGCGCTGCTGCCGACCTGCGAGCAGCCTCATCGAGCTGTTCGCCCGGCACGGCTACGAGGACAGCGTGATCTTCGGGCACGCCAAGGACGGCAACATCCACTTCATGCTCACCGAGCGGCTCGAGGGCGGCGGGCGGATGGACCGCCTGCTCGCGTTCACCGACGACATGGTGGAGCTGGTGCTCGGGCACGAGGGGTCGCTCAAGGCCGAGCACGGCACCGGCCGGATCATGGCGCCGTTCGTGCGGCGGCAGTACGGCGACGAGCTGTACGACGTGATGAAGGAGGTCAAGCGGCTGTGCGACCCGCGGCGGGCTGCTCAACCCCGGCGTCATCATCAGCGACGACCCCGACGCGCACACCCGCCACCTCAAGGTGACCCCGACCGTCGAGGACGAGGTCGACCGGTGCGTGGAGTGCGGCTACTGCGAGCCGGTGTGCCCCAGCCGCGACCTCACCACCACGCCGCGCCAGCGGATCGTGCTGCGCCGCGAGATGCGGGCCGCCGCGCAGGCCGGGCGACCTGGCGCTGCTGCGCGAGCTCGAGGACGAGTACGAGTACGACGCGCGTCGACACCTGCGCGGTCGACGGCATGTGCCAGACCGCGTGCCCGGTCGACATCAACACCGGCGACCTGATCAAGCGGCTGCGGGCCGAGGCGGCCGGGCCGGTCGCCGGCCGGGCCTGGCGCACCGCCGCGCGGCACTGGGACGGGGACGACGCGGGCGGCGTCCACGGCGCTGACGGTGGCCCGGAGCGCTGCCGGACCCCGTGGTGCCGGTGCCGAACGAGCTGGCCCGCCGGGTGGGCGACGAGGACGTCGTGCCGCTGTGGTCGAGCGAGCTGCCCGGCGGGCGGCCGGCCCCGGCCCGACGCGAGCGCGGGCGCGTCGCCGCACCACGACCGCCGCGGTGCGCGAGGTCGTCTACTTCACCGCGTGCGTCGGGCACGATGTTCGGGCCGAGCGACGCCGGGCCGGGGGTGCGCGACGCCTTCGTCTCGCTCTGCCGCGCAGGCGGGCGTGCGCGCTCGTCGCCCCGCGCCGGCCTGCCCGGGCTGTGCTGCGGCACGCCGTGGCGCTCCAAGGGCATGCGCGACGGGGCCGCCGAGATGGAGGCCCGGGTGGCGCCGGCCCTGTGGGAGGCGACCCGCGGCGGCGAGCTCGAGGTCGTCTGCGACGCCGCGTCGTGCACCGAGGGGCTGGTGACCAGCCTGGCGCACGCGGCCGAGCGCGACAGCCGGTACGCCGGCATCCGGGTCGTCGACGCGGTCGCCTTCGTGGCGGCCGACGGTGCTGCCGCTGCTGCCGGCGCCGCGGCGGGTCGGGCGGGTCGCGCTGCACCCGACCTGCTCGTCGACCGAGCTGGGGCTGAACGACGCGCTGATGACGGTGGCGCAAGGCGGTCGCCGACGAGGTGTTCGTGCCCGACTCGTGGGGCTGCTGCGCCTTCGCGGGCGACCGCGGGATGCTGCACCCCGAGCTGACCGCGTCGGCGACGCGCGTGCAGTCGGCCGAGATCGCGGATGCCGGGCCGTTCGACGCGTACGCGTCGTGCAACCGCACCTGCGAGCTGGGCATGACCCGGGCGACCGGCCACCAGTACCAGCACGTGCTCGAGCTGCTGGCGGCGGCCGTGCGGTAGCGTGCAGGCGGCAGTCGACGCGACGACGGTCGGTCGCGTGGTGGTGGCGGCCGCGGCCGGCGCGCCGAAGAACCCGGCCTGGTACTACAACCTCAGGGCCCACCCCGACGACGTGTCGATCGAGGTGCCGGGCGGCCCCGATCGCGGTGCGCGCCGAGCAGCTGCACGGGGCCGAGCGCGAGGAGGCGTGGCGGCAGATCGTCGCGGCCTCGGCGCAGTTCGGGAACTACCAGGAGAAGACCGACCGCGAGCTGCCCGTCATCCGGCTGGTGGCGAAACCGGCCTAGACCGGCGGCCGGCACCAGGTGCTTGCGGCCGGTGAGCAGGGCCAGGCTGTAGCAGATCGCCACGATGACGAGCAGGGCGTTGAAGCCGATGATGAGCGCGAGGTACTCCAGCGCGCCGCCGACCATGGCGCCGAGCAGGTTCGCGCCGAAGGCCGTCGTCGACTCGCCGACCCCCTTGAAGCGCACCGCGAAGATCAGGTTGGCCACGAAGATCGGCAGGAACGCGATGGTCACCCCGACCAGGAAGCGGGGCACCGGCGACAGGTCGAGCAGCAGGTCGCCGGGCACGACCCAGGCCAGCGCGAGCGCCGCCAGCAGCGCGGGGTAGAGCAGCACCGGGCGTGAGATGCGCACCCGCCGGGCCACCTCGATCGCCGCGAGCACGCTGAGCAGCACGCCGGTGAAGACCGCCGCGTTGACCGCCCAGGTGGTGCCGAAGAGCAGGGCGAACTGCACGACGTTCTTGGTCTCGAGCAGCAGGAACGCGACGCCCATGAAGAACAGGTCGGTGTAGGGCGCCATCTTCTTCAGCGGCCCGCCGACCCAGCGCACCAGCACCAGCGAGGCGAGCAGCACCAGCCCGAGCATGACCAGGTAGAACGACGGGATGGTGCGGGTGCCGAGGTAGGGGAACGGCCGGTCGTCGACCGACGGCTCGAGCTCGCCGACCCGCGGGGTCCAGGTGGTGGTGCAGCCGCCGGTCGAGGCGTCGTCGCGCAGCGAGAGCACGGCCTGCTGGCGCTGCCCGTTGGTCGGGCCGAGCTGCACGCAGGGCGCCGTGCCGTAGACGGTGCGGATGGTGTTGGCGTAGCGGTCGAGCAGCCACGGCTCGTAGTAGTTGTACATCGCGAACGTGCCGCCGGGGGTCAGCAGCGAGCGGCGCCCGGTCGAGCGCCTGGGTGGTGAACAGGTAGTTCTCCAGGCGCAGCGCCGACTGGCCGGTGACGATGGTCGCGGAGTCGGGCAGGGCGAACAGCACCAGGTCGTAGCGGCTCGACGCGCGCTCCATGAAGGCGCGCCCGTCGTCGACGTGCACCGTCACGCGCGGGTCGGAGTAGGGACGGTCCGGATGCCGGTCGCGGCCGATCTGCACCAGGGCCGGGTCGATCTCGACCGCGTCGACCTGCTTCGCGCCCTGGCTCAGCGCGACCGCGACGTCGTTGCCGGTGCCCGCGCCGACGACGAGCACGCGGTCGTGCGGCCCGGCATACGTGTAGGGGTAGAGGTAGAACGGCGAGTCCTTGGTGATCTGCTCGACCGAGGCGGTGGTCTGCAGCGGGGTGTTGTTGACGTCGATGCGCACGTTGCCGCCCGACGCCCGGTCGGTGCGGATCTTGTAGTACGGCGACCACTGGTAGGAGCCCAGGAACGACTCCAGCCCCAGCACCACCACGGTGACCGCGATGCCGGCCGCGGGCAGCCAGCGCCACGACCGCACCCGCGGCCCGAGCAGCACGACGAACACCACGGCCGAGAGCACCGCCCAGGCGAGCGGCGGCATCCGCAGGAACGACAGCCCGGCGAAGGTGACGATGCCGAGCAGCGAGCCGCCGATGTCGAGGCGGTAGGCGTCGAGCGGCTCGAAGAGCGAGAAGGTGCGGGCCACCTCCTGCGCGATGGTGCCCAGGGTGGCGACGGTGAGCAGGAAGATCACCGTGAGCGAGAGCCAGCGCGGCAGCGGCGCCATGCCGAAGTTGCCGACCAGGGCCCAGCCACCCGCGGTGGTCGTGCCGGTGCGCACCGTGAAGGTGAGCACGAACGCGACGAGCAGCGCCAGCAGGGCCGGGGCCACCGGGAAGATGTCGCGGCCCGGGTGCCGCGCAGGAACCCCAGGCCGATGCCGAGGAAGCTCGCGAGCAGCACGAAGTTGGTGAGGTGCACCAGGTAGAGGTTGTTCGACGACGTCCAGCGGATCAGGGCGAGCTCGACGAACAGCATCAGCGCGCTGGCCAGCACCAGCCGGACCCGCGGCGAGAGCGTCACGCGCGCCACCCTAGGGGTCTGGGCCTGCCGCACCGACCATAGACAGCGGTTGCCCGATCGCGCGGGCGGGTGGAGGGTTCAGCCATGACTCAACGAGGAGATCACCGCACTGGCCACCGTCGGGGACTCCGGTCCCTGGCCCTGCTGTTCCTGACGACCGCCCTGGCGGCCGGCTCCGCGGTCGCGACCGCCGACGTCGGTGCCGCCGCGCCCGCGACCGGCTGCGGTGCAGAGCGCCGCGCCCGGTCCCTCGCTCGGGCCGAACGTGATCGTCTTCGACCCCTCGATGCCGGTCGCCGACATCAAGGCCAAGGTCGACGCCATCGCCGCCCAGCAGGTGGGCAACGAGATGGGCAGCGCGCGCTACGCCCTGCTCTTCAAGCCCGGCACCTACGGCAGCGCGGCCGAGCCGCTCAACTTCCAGGTGGGCTACTACACCGAGGTCGCCGGCCTCGGCCGCGACCCGGGCGACGTCGTCATCAACGGCTCGGTCTACGTGCGCAACCAGTGCACGCAACGGCAACTGCATCGCCCTGAACAACTTCTGGCGCTCGATGTCCAACCTCACGATCAACGTGACCACCCCCGACTTCGGCTGCTACACCGGCCAGTTCTGGGCCGTGTCGCAGGCGGCGCCGCTGCGCCGGGTGCACGTCAAGGGCCAGACCACGCTGATGGACTACTGCACCGGGCCGTCGTTCGCCAGTGGCGGCTTCATCGCCGACTCGCGGTTCGACGGCCTCGTCATCAACGGGTCGCAGCAGCAGTTCTTCACCCGCAACAGCGAGCTCAACGGCTGGAGCAACGGCGTGTGGAACCAGGTGTTCTCCGGCACCACCGGCGCACCCGCCGAGTGCTTCCCCGCCAACGCGGCGTGCGGCGGCCCGTACACGACGGTCGCGACGACGCTCGGTGAGCCGGGAGAAGCCCTACCTCTACACCGACGCCTCGGGCGCCTACAGCGTCTTCGTGCCCGCCCCCGCGACCGACACCAGCGGGGTCACGCTGGGGCGCGGGCTCGACGCCGGGCCGCTCGATCCCGCTCGAGCAAGTTCTTCGTCGCCACGCCCTCGGACTCGGCGAAGGAGATCAACCGTGAGCTGGCCCGCGGCCGGCACCTGCTGCTCACCCCCGGGGTCTACAACCTCGACCGCACCCTCAAGGTCAAGCGGGCCGACACGGTGGTGCTCGGGCCTCGGGCTCGCCAGCCTCACCCCGACCACCGGCCAGGTGGCCATGACGGTCGCCGACGTGCCGGGCGTCGACATCGCCGGCGTCACCTTCGACGCCGGGGCGAAGAACTCGCCGGTGCTGCTCCAGGTGGGCACCAAGCACGGCAGCAAGGGCAAGGGGCGCGAGCACGCCGGCAGGAGCAGCGCCGCCAACCCGACCGCCCTGCAGGACGTCTTCTTCCGGATCGGCGGGCCCTACCTCGGCAAGGCCACGGTGAGCCTCGAGGTCAACAGCGACCACGTCATCCTCGACGACATCTGGGCCTGGCGCGCCGACCACGGCAACGGCGTCGGCTGGACCCTCAACACGGCCGACACCGGGCTGATCGTCAACGGCGACCACGTCACCGCGACCGGCCTGTTCGTCGAGCACTACCAGAAGACCGAGGTCATCTGGAACGGCGAGCACGGCAACGTCACGTTCTTCCAGAACGAGCTGCCGTACGACCCGCCGAGCCAGGCGGCCTGGAGGTCGGCCCCCGGCCACGACGGCTACCCGGCGCTGGTGGTCGGCCGCAAGGTCAAGCACTTCACCGGCACCGGCATGGGGTCGTACAGCTTCTTCAACCAGGGCATCGACATCTTCGCCGACAACGCGTTCGAGGTGCCCGAGACCCCGGGAGTGCGCCTGCACAACCTGCTGACGATCTTCCTCGACCCGGTCAACGGCAAGGGCGGCATCCGCAACGTCGTCAACGGCATCGGCGGGCCCTCGACCATCGCCAACGCGGACGTTCCGGTCACGGTCGTCGACTTCCCCTGATCCCTCGGGTGACCGCACCGGGCCCGGACGTCCTCCTTCGCGGGGGCGTCCGGGCCCGAGGTGCGGTAGGACGGACCATGCACTCCTTCGAGCACGACACCGGCGCCTCGCGGACCGTCTTCGGCACGGGCACGCTCTCGCGGGTGGCGCGCCGAGCTGGCGCGGGCCGGTGGGCGCCGGGCGCTGGTGCTCTCGACCGCCGGCCAGCGGGGCCTCGCGCAGCAGGTGGCCGGCGTGCTCGGCGACGCCGCGGCCGGCATCTTCGACGGCGCCGCGGCGCACACGCCGGTCGAGGTGACGCGAGGCCGCGCTGGCGCGGGTGCAGCGAGCTGGCGGCCGACTCGCTCGTCTCGGTCGGCGGCGGCTCGACCACCGGGCTCGGCAAGGCGCTGGCCGCCCGCACCGGCCTGCCGCACCTGGTGGTGCCCACGACCTACGCCGGCTCGGAGGTCACCTCGCTGCTCGGCGAGACGGCCAACGGCGAGAAGGTGACCCGCACCGGCCCGGAGATCCTGCCGCAGGTGGTCGTCTACGACGTGGCGCTGACCACCACGCTGCCGTGGCTCGTCACCGTGACCAGCGCGGTCAACGCGATGGCGCACACCGTCGAGGCGCTCTACGCCCCCGACCGCACCGCCGAGACCGACGCGATGGCGGCCGACGGGCTGCGCGCGCTCGCCGGCGGGCTGCGGTCGCTCCAGCGCGACCCCGACGACCTCGACGCCCGCGCCGACCTGCTCTACGGGGCGTGGCTGGCGGGCCGGTGCCTCGAGGCGGTCGGCATGGGGCTGCACCACAAGCTCTGCCACACCCTCGGCGGCAGCTTCGGCCTGCCGCACGCCGCCACCCACACGGTGGTGCTGCCGCACGCGATGGCCTACAACGCCCCGGCCGCACCGGAGGCGATGAGCGCGGCCGCCGCCGCGCTGGGGGTGGATGACGCGCCCTCCGGGCTGCAGGCGCTGGTCGCCGAGCTCGGTGGGCCGGTGCGTCTCGACGACCTGGGGTTCGCCCTCGCCGACGTGCCGCGGGCCGCCGAGCTCGCCACCGCGCGGCCCTACCCCAACCCGCGACCGGTCGACCGCGACGGCATCGTCGGGCTGCTCACGCACGCGACGCAGGGCACCACGATCCGCGGCGCTGCCGTCGCCGCCGGCCCCGCCACCCAGCCACCCCACCAGATCGAGGAGAACCGATGACCACGACCGACCCGTCCGTGCCCAGCCCCGCCGAGCTCGAGGCGCGCCGGCAGCAGATCCGCGAGGCGCACCTGCGCCCCAGCGGCGAGCGCCCGGCATCCACCGCTCGCGGCCTGCACCACACCGCCCTGGTCAGCAGCGACGTCGAGCGCACCGTGCGCTTCTACCAGGACGTGCTCGGCTTCCCGCTGACCGAGCTGATCGAGAACCGCGACTACCCCGGCTCGTCGCACTTCTTCTTCGACATCGGCAACTCCAACCTGCTGGCCTTCTTCGACTTCCCCGGCCTCGACGTCGGGCCCTACGCCGAGGTGCTCGGCGGGCTGCACCACATGGCGATCTCGGTGGAGCCCGAGCGCTGGCAGGCGCTCGTCGAGCGGCTCACCGAGGCCGGGGTCGAGCACGAGGTGCACAGCGGGGTGTCGGTCTACTTCCGCGACCCCGACGGCGCCCGCATCGAGCTCATCGCCGACCCGCTCGGCGAGATGTACGGCACCCAGGTGCTCTGACCCGGCCCGCGACGGCGTCCGGCTACTCGGTCGCGGGCGCCGGCGCCGGGGGCGTAGACCACCCGGATCACGCCGCTGCCGTAGACCTCCGTCGACAGGGTGCGCAGGTGGTAGGGCGCGTCGCCCTCGTCGAAGAGGCGGCGCCCCGCGCGCGCCGCCACCGGGTGCACGAGCAGCCGCAGCTCGTCGACCAGCCCGGCGGCGAGCAGCTGCTGCACCACCGAGATCGAGCCGGGCACGAGGATGCCGCGGATGCCGGCGTCCGCCTTCAGCGCGGTGACCGCCTCGACCAGGTCGCCGTCGACCAGCTCGGAGTTGCGCCAGGAGAGCTCGAGCGGCTGCCGCGACACCACCACCTTGCGCACGTCACCCAGCTGCGCGGCGAACGACGCGTCCTCACCGCCCGCGGCCTCCCGCTCGGGCCAGGCTCCGGCGAAGCTGTCGTAGGTGACCCGCCCCAGCAGCATCACGTCGGCGGCGTCGTAGTCCTCGGAGACCGCGCGGCCCATGTCGTCGTCGAAGTAGGGGAAGTGCCATCCGGGATCGATCTCGGCGACGCCGTCGGCGGAGATGAACAGGGTGGAGATGACGGCGGGCATCGAAGGGTCCCTTCGGTTTTCGGTCGGTGGGCGTCCATCGCACCACACGCCGGGCGGTCCACCCGTGCCGATCGTCACGACGTTTCGGGTCGCCGGTGCCGTGGACCTCCCGGTCGACGGTGGACAACACGCCGCGAGGCGCGAGCTCGTCGCGGCGTGTTCTCTACTCTCGTCCAGCCCCGGCGTCGGCGTCGGCCTCGACGAACCCGCGGTGCAGGGCGTACAGCGCATCGGTGAGCAGCTGCCGGTCGGAGGGCCGGGGCCGGGCGTGCCGGTGCAGGGCCAGGCCGTCGAGCAGTGCCACGACCATCGGCGCCCGCTCGGCGGCATCCGCGACGCCCAGGGCGTGCAGCGACGCCTCGGCACCGCGCTCGATGCTCGCCATGATCCGGTGGGCGGTGGGCTGCAGCTGCGGCCGGCGGCGGCACTCGAGGTAGATCTCGAACTGCGCGACCGTGTCGGGTTCCGGCTCGGACATCACCGCGTCGACGAACCGGTCGATCGCCTCGCGGGGGCTCAGCTCGGCGTCGACGACCTGCGCCGTCACGGCATCCACCCGCTGCACGATGCGCTCGCCGACCACGTGCAGCGCGGCGGCGACCAGCTGGTCGAGCGAGGAGAAGAAGTAGCTCGTCGTCGACGTCGACATCCCGGCCCGTGCGCCGCGATCGCGCGGTGGGTCACCCCCGCGACCCCCTGCTCGGCGATCACCTCGACGGCGGCGTCGAGCAGGGCGGCCTTGCGCGCCCGGCCGCTGGCCCGGTGGGTGGCTGGTCGGATCGGCATCTCCCGATTGTGCCAAGAGTCTGGACATTCGTCCAGACTTGCTGGCACCCTTGACATCGGGCGACCCGCCCGCGCGCACGACAGGAGCACCCGTGGAGCACCTCTCCGCCCGCCAGCACGTCATCGACATGTGTCGCACGATGCTCGAGCGCGGCTACCTCAAGGCCACCGAGGGCAACGTCTCGGTGCGGGTGCCCGGCCGCCGGCTCTACGCGGTGACCCCGAGCAACTACTCCTACGACCGGATGCGGGTCGAGGACGTCTGCATCGTCGACTTCGACGGCCAGCACGTGCCGGATGCCGACCGCGCCGGCGCCGCGCTGGCGCCGTCGATCGAGTGCGGCATGCACGCCAACATCTACCGCGCCCGCCCCGACGTCCACGCCATCGTGCACACCCACCAGCCCTACGCCTCGGCGCTGGCCGTGCTGCGCCGCCCGATCCCGGCGCTCACCGACGAGCAGGTGCGCTTCCTCGGCCGCGAGGTCGCGGTCATCGACTACGCCCCCTCGGGCACCGGCTTCCTGGCCAGGAACGTGCAGAAGAAGATCACCAGCGGCGACAACGCGTTCATCCTCGCCAACCACGGCATCGTGGCCGTCGGCACCGACCCCGAGCGCGCCGTGTTCAACATGGCCCTGCTCGAGAAGGTCTCGATCGCCTACCTGCTGGCCCTGACCACCGAGTCGGGCAAGGTCTACACGATCCCCGCGGCGATCCGCGAGATCGCCTTCAGCCAAGCTGCGCAGCGACGAGAAGCGGATCGCCGCCCAGATCACCAAGTCCGTTCCCGCCGCAGCCAGGTTCCGGATGCCGTGCCGCTCCCCAGCGCTGACGCGGCGGCCAGCGCCGTGGTCGGCCGAGCGCGAGGCGTTCGCCGTGGCCGAGCCGGTCGCGCCGGTCGAGGCACCCGGCGCCGAGTCGGCCCGCCTCGGCTACGCGATCAGCAGCTACCCCGACGTCGACGACACCATGACGCGGCTCAAGGCCCTGGTCGACCAGCCGGTGCGCGGCCTGCGGCACGACGCGCTCAACGACGTGCTCGAGTGGTTCGAGACCAAGTGCCAGGGCAGCAAGCAGCTCACCGACCGGGCGAAGTCGCGCATCCCCGGCGGCGTGCAGCACAACCTCGCCTTCAACCACCCGTTCCCGCTCGCCATCGACCGCGCCGACGGCGCCCACCTCACCGACCGCGACGGCAACGTCTACATCGACTTCCTCCAGGCCGGCGGGCCGACCCTGCTCGGCAGCAACTACGGGCCGGTCAACGAGAAGGTGGCCGAGGTCGTGCGCGAGTCCGGGCCCGGTCACCGGGCCTGTTCCACGAGTACGAGCTCAAGCTCGCCGAGTCGATCCACCGCTACATGCCGCACGTCGAGATGTACCGCTCGCTCGGCTCGGGCACCGAGGCCGTCATGGCCGCCGTGCGGGCCGCCCGGGCGTACACCGGCCACTCGGTCGTGATCAAGGTCGGCGGCGCCTACCACGGCTGGTCCGACACGCTGGTCTACGGCCTGCGGGTGCCCGGCACCTTCCGGATGAACGCCAAGGGCATCCCGTTCGGCGCCACCAGCGCCACCCGCGAGGCCTTCCCGCACGACCTGAAGGCGTTGCGCCGCAAGCTGATCGAGAACCGCGCGCGCGGCGGCACGGCCGCCGTCGTGCTCGAGCCGCTCGGCCCGGAGTCGGGCACCCGGCCGGCGCCCGAGGACTTCAACGCCCGGGTGCGCGAGCTGTGCGACGAGTTCGGCGCCCTGCTGGTCTTCGACGAGGTCGTCACCGGCTTCCGGGTCGGGATGGGCGGCGCCGCAGGCTACTTCGGCGTCACGCCCGACCTCACCGTGCTCGGCAAGGCCGTCTCGGGCGGCTACCCGATGGCCGGCGGGGTCGGCGGCCGCGAGGACGTCATGGCGGTCTTCGGCTCCGGCCTCGACGGCAAGAGCGGCGCCCACGTGCAGGTCGGCGGCACGCTGTCGGCCAACCCGCTGTCCTGCGCGGCCGGCTACTTCGCCATCGAGGAGATGGCCCGCACCAACGCCCCCGTCGTCGCGGGCCGCGCCGGCGACCGGCTCGCCGCCGGGCTGCAGCGGCTCGTCGCCAAGCACGCGCCTGCCCTACGTCGTCTACAACCAGGGCTCGATCGTGCACCTCGAGTGCAGCGGCGTGATGCTGCTCGACATGCACAACCCGGTCAAGCTGCTTCAAGGAGAACAAGCCCCGCAAGCAGCTGATGGAGCAGATGGGCGCGGCCTACACGGCCAACGGCATCATCACCCTGGCCGGCTCGCGGCTCTACACCTCGATGGCCGACACCGATGCCGTCATCGACGACGCGCTCGAGCGCTTCGACCGGGTCTTCTCGATGGTCGACGGTGTCTGAGCGCGGCCCCGGTGCCCGCCGTGGACCACCGCGTGCGCACCGCGCGCTGGGCGCTGCTGTTCGCCTTCGCCGCCCTCGTCGCCTCGACCCAGGTGCTCTGGCTGTCCTTCGCCCCGGTCACCACCCGGGCCGCCGACGCGCTCGGCGTCTCCGAGGGCGCGATCGGCGACCTCGCCGTCGTCAACCCGGTGCTCTACGTGCTGCTCGCGATCCCGGCCGGCCGGTGGGCCGACCGCCGGTTCGGCCTCGCCCTGTCGACCGGGGCCGCGCTCACCGCCGGCGGCGCGCTGCTGCGCGCCGTCAACCCCGACTCCTACGGCTGGGTGCTCGCCGGCCAGGTCGTGCTCTCGGTCGGCCAGCCGCTCGTGCTCAACGCGACCACCAAGGTCGCCGCCCGCTGGTTCCCGGCGACCGAGCGCACCCGCGCGATCGCCGTCGGCAGCGGCGCCCAGTTCCTCGGCATCCTCGTCGCCGCGACCACCGCGGGCGCGCTGCATGGACGCCGGCGGGCTGCTCGCTCCTGCTCGGCGTGCACGCCGCCGTTCGCGACCGTCGGCGCCGTCGCCCTCGTCGTCGCCCTCGCGCTGGTGCCGCCCGCCTTCGCCCCGGATGCCGGCCCCGCACCGTCGCTGCGCTGGCTGCGGCACGACCGCCTGCTGCTCAAGCTCGCCGCCATGCTCTTCGTCGGCGTCGGGCTGTTCAACGCGCTGGCCACCTGGCTCGACCCGATCCTCGCCGACCTCGGCATGCCCGATGCCGGCGGCACCATCATCGCGACGACGACCATCGCCGGGCTGGTCGGCACCGCCGTGCTGCCCGACCTCGCCGCCCGGCGCGACCGCCGGCGCACGGTGCTGCTCACCACCACCGTGCTCGCCGTCGTCACCTTCCCGCTGGTGTCGGTGCTGCCGACCCTGTGGCTGGTCGCGGTCGCGCTCGCGGTCGTCGGCTTCTTCCTGCTCGCCGGCCTGCCCATCGCGCTGGACTGGTCCGAGCTCGAGGCCGGGCCCGAGCGGGCCGCCACGGCCACCGGCTTCCTGCTGCTGGCGGGCAACCTCGGCGGCGCCGTCCTCGTGCTCGTCGTGCAGGTCGTCGTCGGCAACCCCTACCTGGCCCTCGGGGCGTTCGCCCTGCTCGCCGTGCCGGGCGTGGTCGTCGCGAGCCGGCTGCCCTCGCACGGCGGGTCGCACCGCGACGACGAGAGCAGCGCCGCACCGGGCGCGACCCCGGCGCCAGTGAGCGACTTCGTCCTCGGCGTCGACCTCGGCACCGGCGGGCCGCGGGTCGCCCTCGCCGGCACCGACGGGGTGCTCGTCGGCCACGAGAAGGAGACCGTCGGCCTGCGGCTGCTGCCCGGCGGCGGCGCCGAGCAGGACCCCGACGACTGGTGGCGAGCGATCGTGGCGGCGAGCCGGCGACTGCGCGACCGGCATCCGAGCGAGTACGAGCGGGTCACCGCCATCTGCATGAGCAGCCAGTGGGGCGGGCTGGTGCCGGTCGACGCGAACGGGCGGCACGTGCATCCGGCCCTGACCTGGATGGACGCGCGCGGCAGCCGCTACTCGCAGGAGCTCACCGGCGGCGGGCTGCGGGTGCCCGGCGGCTACAACGCGCGCGCCCTGCGGCACTGGCTGTCACTCACCGGGGGCGTGCCGACCCGCACCGGCAAGGACCCGGTGGGCCAGGCGGCGTGGCTGCGCCACGAACGGCCCGAGGTGGACGCCGCCGCGGCCTGGCTGCTCGACGTGCCCGAGTACCTCACCATGCGGCTGACCGGGCGCGCCGTCGCCGGCTACGACACCGCGGTGCTGCGCTGGTGCACCGACAACCGCGACCCGTCCGCGGTCGTCTGGGACGCCGCGCTCGCCGCCCGCTGCGGCCTCGACATCGGCCGGCTGCCCGAGCTGGTGCCGCCCGCCAGCGTGGTCGGCACCGTGCTGCCCGACGTCGCCGCCGAGCTCGGGCTGCCCGACGGGGTGCGGGTCGTCGCCGGCACCGGCGACACCACCGCCGCGGCCGTCGGCGCCGGCGCCACCGAGCACTACGACGCCCACCTCTACGTCGGCACCTCGGCCTGGCTGAGCTGCCACGTGCCGTTCAAGCGCACCGACATCCGGCACAACATCGCCTCGCTGCCGTCCGTCGTGCCCGGCGCCTACTGGGTGGCCACGGTGCAGGACGTCGCCGGCAAGGCCGTCGACTGGCTGCTCGACTCGGTGGTCTACGCCCAGGACGGCATGCTCGACGCCTCGCCCCGGCCGGCCGACGCCCTCGAGCGCCTCAACGCGCTGGCCGAGAGCGCGCCACCGGGCTGCAACGGCGTCGTCTTCACCCCGTGGCTCAACGGCGAGCGCACCCCGGTCGACGACCAGACCGTGCGCGGCGGCTGGTTCAACGTGTCGCTGTCGACCACCCGGGCCGACCTGGCCCGCAGCGTCTTCGAGGGCATCGCGCTCAACACCCGCTGGATGCTGGAGGCGGTCGAGCGCTTCACCCGGCGCGGGCAGCCCGACGGGTTCTCCTCGCTGCGGTTCATCGGCGGCGGGGCCAGCTCGGCGCTGTGGTGCCAGACCATGGCCGACGTGCTGCAGACCCCCGTGCGCCAGATCGCCGACCCCGTCGTGGCCAACGCGCGCGGCGCCGCGCTGATCGCCGCCATCGGGGTCGGTGCGCTCGACTGGGCCGAGGTGCCCTCGCGGGTGCGGGTCGCGGCCACCTACACCCCCGACCCGGCCGCGCGCGCCGTGCACGACCGGCAGTACGCGGCCTTCCGCGACATCTACCGGCGCACCCACGGCCTCTACGCCCGGCACAACGCGGGGCGGGGCAGTGGCGAGTCACACGCTCACTAGTTCGTCCGAGTCATGGCAGGACCGTCGAATCGGAGGGATAGTTGATCGATGCGTCTGACGCGATGGGCCCGAGCCGGTGCGGTGGTCGCCGCACTCGCGGCGGCCGTTGCGCCCTGCGCCGACGCCGCTGCAGCGGCACCCGTGGCCCCCCCGGTGGCGCCGGTCGCGAACAGGCCCAGCCCCAGCCCGGCCCCGTCGGTGCCGACCGCCGCCGAGGTGCAGAAGGCCAAGGCTGCGGCGGCCCAGGCGGCCAAGGAGGTCGCTGACATCACCGCGCAGGTCACCAGGGCCGAGGCCCGGCTCGAGGCGCTCCAGGCGCAGGTGGCCCGAGTCGGTGACCGCCGAGCAGCAGGCCGCAGCAGCAGCTGGCGGATGCCGAGTCGGCGGTGGCGCAGGCCACGGCAGACCTCGCGAGAGCCCGCGCCGCCCGTGCGGACGCCGACCGCTTCCTGTCCGGCACCGCGGCCCAGATGTACATGCAGGGAGGCGACCTGCAGGACATGACCACGCTGGTGCTCGTCTCCCCCGAACGTGATGTCGGACCTCGCCGTGGTGATGAACACCCAGGCCCACCGGGTGCGCGACGACCTCGACAACGCCACCGCCGCGGCGCGCCAGGCCGACCTCCAGGAGCGGGTGCTCGTGTCGGCCCGCAACGCCCGCGACATCGCCGCAGCCCGGGCCACCGACGAGCTGGCCGCGGCGAAGAAGGACGCCGCGGCGGCCTCGGCCGAGGCGGCCACGCTGAGCCAGAAGCAGGAGGCGCTCACGGCGCGGCTGGAGGAGCTTCGGAAGGGCGCCGCCGACCTGGTGAACCAGCGCGAGGCCGCGCGCCCGGCTGTCCACGACCGCCCTCGTCGGGCGTGCAGGCCGCGAAGGGCGGCCCGCGCGCCGCGCAGCAGATCGCGCTGTCGAAGATGGCCTCCTTCGGCTGGGACCCCGCTACCCAGTTCCCCTGCCTGGTCGAGCTCTGGAACGGCGAGTCCGGGTGGAGCTGGAGTGCCGCGAACCCGTCGTCGGGCGCCTACGGCATCCCGCAGGCCCTGCCGGGCTGGAAGATGGCCAGCGCCGGCAGCGACTGGCTCACCAACCCGGCCACCCAGATCCAGTGGGGGATGGGGTACATCAAGCAGGTCTACGGCTCACCGTGCGCCACCTGGAGCAAGTGGCAGTCCCGCTCGCCCCACTGGTACTGACCGGCCCGGAACGTCGCGCGCCGGCGGCGGCCCCGCCGCGACCCGGTGCAGTGGCGGTAGGGTCGCACTCATAGACCAGGTCGCCCCGGACCCCGGTGACACCCGAGCCAGCGTCACAGTCCGAGGAGTGCACATGTGCGAGCCGCCTCGCGTCACGCCCGGTCCGCACCGACGCCGGGCCGGCACCGCGGCCGGTGGTCGTCGTGGATGACCCGACGCAGCGCGCGGCGACGGAGCGAGCTGCACAGGTCAACCGACTCATCGATGACGAGCCGCTCGGCGTCCACGGCACCGCGGGTGCCACCGGTCGTCTCGACCGGCTCTGCTCGGCGCTGACCCGGACGCTGCCGGCGACGGGGGTCGGGGTCAGCCTGCTCACCCCGGACCACAACGGAGGCGGCATCGTCGCGGCATCCGACGCGCGGAGCCGGGTGCTCGAGGAGCTGCAGTTCACCGCCGGCGAGGGTCCCTGCATCGACGCGTACACCACTGGCCGGCCGGTGCTGGTGCCCGACCTCGACCAAGGCACTGCAGCGCTGGCCCGGGTACGCTCCGGCCGCCCGTGAGCACGGCGTCCGGGCCGTCTTCGCGTTCCCCCTCCAGGTCGGCGCCGCTCGCGCGGGAGCGCTGGACATCTACCGCGCCGAGGCAGGGTCGCTCACCGATGACGCCCTCACCCGGGCGTTCACGTTCGCCGACGTCGCCATGGGGTTGCTGGTCGACGGTCAGGCGCGGGTCGGGAACCACACTTCCTCGCCCGACCTGGACGACGCCCTGGCCCCCCGGCTGGAGGTCTACCAGGCGCAGGGGATGGTGATGGTCGACCTCGGCGTCGGCGTCGACGAGGCCATGGCGCGCCTGAGGGCGCACTCCTACGCCGAGGGGCGGCCCATTGCGGATGTCGCCCGGGACATCGTCGCCGGTAAACTCACCTTGGATCGGGACAGCCCGTGACCCCCCACAGCAGCGACGCGCTGGCGCGCCACACGAGCGAGAGGCCGGACAGCATGATCGCCGTTGACCGACTGGCCGAGGTCTTCGTCGAGGTGGCCGACACCCTCGTCGACGACTTCGACGTCATCGAATTCCTGGAGTCACTGACCCGGCACACCGCCGAGGTCAGCCACGCCGCCTCCGCGGGGCTGCTGCTGGCCGACCCACAGGGCCGGCTCCAGTACATGGCGTCCTCGGCCACCTCGGTGCGGCTGCTGGAGCTCTTCCAGCTGCAGTACCAGGAGGGACCCTGCCTGGACTGCTTCAACTCGGGCACCGCCGTCGTCAACAGCGACCTGCGCGAGGCCGGCGACGCCGGCGCGCGGTGGCCACGGTTCGCCCCCCGCGCGGTCGAGGCCGGGTTCCAGTCGGTGCACGCCTTCCCGCTGCGCCACCGGCAGAAGGTGATCGGGGCGCTGAACCTGTTCAGCGCCGACACCGGCCGCCTCGAGCCCACCGACGTCCGCATCATCCAGTGCCTGGCCGACATCGCGACCATCGGGCTGCTCCAGGAACGCGCCCTGCGCAGTGCCGAGGTCCTCACCGAGCAGCTGCAGAGCGCCCTCAACAGCCGCATCTCCATCGAGCAGGCCAAGGGCATCCTGGCCCGCACCCACGGCACCGGGGTCGACGCCTCGTTCGACCGGATGCGCACCTACGCCCGCGTCAACCACCTGCGGCTCAGCGACGTGGCCCGCGACGTCGTCATCGACCCCGGTCGCCACCCCGACCTCACCACCGGACCCTGAGCTCCGGGTCCGGCGCGCCCAACGGGCGCCGGGTCGCCGTCAGGCCGAGAGCCGCGACCGCACCACCGGCCGACGCGTGAGCGGGTTGGGCGCGAGGTAGTGCGGGAGCCGCTGCGCCTCGAGCAGCTCCATCAGGTCGAACACGCGCCTGACCGAGCGCGTGGCACCAGTGACGGTGACCGGCACCAGGCGACCCGCGGTCAGCATCAGGTGGGCCGACGCCACGTCACAGAACGTCAGCCGGGCCAGGTCGAGCACGGCGTGCTCGCACTGGCTCCTGACCAGCCGCGTCAGCTCCTGCCGCAACAGGTCCACCGTGGCGACGTCGGTCTCGCCGGCCAGCTCGAGCACCCAGGGGGCGGCGTCCAGGTGCCGGGCGCTCAGCGTGGCGCAGGAGACGGTCTCTGACCAGTGGGGAGAGGCAACGGATTCCATGAGGACTCCTGGAGGTGGACGTATCGCCACCGGGGTCCAGGGCAGCCGTGCGCCTTCAGTGTAGGGCGGTTCCGTCCGGGGCGCTCGGGTACTCGGCCTCGAGCGCCTCGGTGAGCAGCGCCACGAGGGCCTCGAGCTGCAGGTCGGCCGAGGAGCCGACCTCCTCGTCGGAGCCGTCGAGGGCCCGCGCCGCGAGCCCGGCCTTGTCGTCGATGAGCTGGGCGATCTTGGGGTCGATGGTCTGGGCGGCGATGATCCGCCACGCCGTGACCGGCTCGGTCTGGCCGATGCGGTGCACCCGGTCGATGGCCTGGGTCTGCTCCGCCGAGGTCCACGACAGCTCGGCGAGCACGACGTTGGAGGCGACCTGCAGGTTGAGCCCCACCCCGGCGGCGGTGAGCGAGCACACCACGACGGCGACGTCGGGGTCGGTGAGGAACGCCTCGACGTTGGCCGCGCGCTGCTTCGGGGTCTGGTCGCCCGGATCGAGGAATAGCCGATCCCGCGCTTGGCGAAGGTCGCCTCGGCGGTGTCCATGACGTCGATGTGCTTGGCGAAGAACACCACCTTGCCGACGTTACGGGCCAGCTGGGCGGCGTAGTCGGCGGCGAGGCCGGCCTTGGCCTGGCCGATCTTGCGCATCACCGTGAACACGTTGTCGCCGGTCTTGTCGGTGCCGGCGTTCTTGCGCTCGGCGGCCGCGACCTTGCGCACGAGGTCGTGGTCGATCGCGTCGACGTCGACGTCGACCGACCGCGCGGCCCGTGCCGCCCGGTAGCGGGCCACGAGGCGGCGGGCGAGCTCCTGCTCGGCGGCCCGGATCGAGCGGCTCGCCTCGTCGTCGAGCTCGACCGGCAGGTCGGCGACCCGCCGGGCCGGGATGTCGGCGGCGACGTCGACCTTGCGCCGCCGCACGATGCCGAGGTCGATGACGCTGGTGCGCGCGGCCGCGTAGAACCCGCGGTCGGCGGGGCTCAGGCCGGTCTCCTCCAGCGCCGCCATCAGGGCGTGCCGTGGCTTCTTCTCGTCGATCCAGCCGAGGAACTGCCAGATCGCCTTGAAGTCCTCGATGTCGTTGATCAGCGGCGTGCCGGTGAGCGCCATCAGCAGCGCGTTGGCGCTGCGGGCGCGGATCCGCTCGGACAGCTGCAGCACGTGCTGCGAGCGCTGCGAGGACTTGTTCTTGATGAAGTGCGCCTCGTCGACGACCATCCCGCGGAAGCCGTGCGCGCCGAGCCAGCCGACGTGCCGGTCGAGGATCTCGTAGTTGACGATGACGATGTCGGCGAAGCCGTCGATGGTCTCGCCGTCGCCGTGGATGACGGTGGCGGCGCGACGCGGGGTCCACAGCTCGGCCTCGTGCGCCCAGTTGGCCTTGACGACGTTGGGCACGACGACCAGCAGCGGGAAGGCGTCGGCGGCATCGGCGGCCAGCAGCGCCTGCGCGGTCTTGCCCAGGCCCGGCTCGTCGGCGAGCAGGAAGGTGCGGTGGCCGGCCGCGGCGGCGGCGACGACCTGGGCCTGGTGGTGCATCAGCTCCAGGCCCTTGATGCCGTGCACCACGCTGTCGGGCTCGGGCAGCGGCATGCAGTGGAGTCGCCGCCGTACTCGAACGCCCGGAACAGCGGGGTCAGCAGCTCCCAGCTGCCCAGCCGGTTGGTCTTCGGGCGGGGCGCCGGCGACGGCCGAGAAGTCGGGGGCCAGGAAGGGGTTGGCCAGCTGGCGGGCGATGACCGTCGGCGGCACCACGCGGCGGGTCGAGGCGGCGAGCGCGTTCGCCACCTCGGGCTCCGGCTCGGGTTCGGGCTCCGGCTCGCGGCCGGCCGCCCGGAGCATGTCGTTCTTCAGGTCGACCGCGGCGGGCGACACGGTCGCGCCCTCGGCGAGCAGCTCGAGCAGCGAGGTGTCGCGGGCGGCGGTCTTGGCGAGGATGGTCGCGATGCCGTCGAGCCGGGTGAGCATCGTGGTGCGCTCGGCCTCCGACATGGTGGTGTCGCCCTTGACCCGGGCGCGCTCCTCGCGCACCAGCAGGGCGACGACCTGGTAGGACGTGCGGCCGTTGGGTCGCACCTTCCCCGCTGGGCGGCGGCCTCGACCTGGCGCACGGTCTTCGCGAGGACGGGGATGATCCCCTCGTCCTCACCGGCGCGCACGGGATGCCGGTCGCGCGGCGTGGTGCGCGGCGCGCCGGCCCGGCGCGGACTTCGCTGTGCCAAGCGGATCCTTTGACTGAGTCGGTCACGGCAGGGGCCCCGGCGTCAGACGCCGGATTCGCCGTGCTCGAGGCGAGGCGGGCGCCGCCCGGGGACACGTAATCCCGGGTCGACGCGAACGCGTGCAAGGGCCGAGTGACGGCCCCCGTGTCGCTGCTGCGCCCTCGCCGAACGACGGGGCGCACCCCAATCCTACGGCGTGCGCCCCGTCGTCCGATACCCGCGTGGCTCAGTGGAGTGGCGCGACCCAGACCGTCGTCTCCGCGGGCACGACGCCCGGGCGCAGCGGCCCCGACGAGAGCAGCACCTCGGCGCCCTCCAGGGGCACGTCGGTGGGCCCGAAGTTCGTGACCACCTGCCAGCCGGGGTGCCGCGCGAACCACAGCACGTCGGGGTGGCCGCTCTCGCGCCACTCCAGGTCCTCGCCGGCGAGCAGCTTGCGGCGCAGCGCGAGCGCGTCGCGGTAGAGGTTCAGGGTCGAGCCGGGGTCGTCGTCCTGCTCGGTGACGGCGTAGCGCGCCATCCACCCGGGCTGCGGCAGGTGCGGCGCACCGGTGCCGAACCCGAACGACGGCCCCTCGGCGCTCCACGGCAGCGGCACCCGGCAGCCGTCGCGGCCCACGTCGATGCCGGCACTGCGGCTGTGGGTGGGGTCCTGGCGCAGGGCGTCCGGGATCTCGGCCACCTCGTGCAGCCCGAGCTCCTCGCCCTGGTAGAGGTAGGCCGACCCGGGCAGCCCGAGCAGGAACAGCGTCGCGGCCCGGGCCCGCCGGATGCCGCCCGCCGACGTCGAGCGCGTCGACGCCGCCGGCGAGGAGCCACTCACGGCCGTGCCGGTCGGCGGGGCGACCGTCGGCGGCCCGGCCGGGGGCGGGCAGGCCGTAGCGAGTCGGGTGCCGCACGACGTCGTGGTTCGACAGCACCCAGGTGCTCGACGAACCGGACCGGGCGGCCAGGGCGAGGTTGTTCTCCACGACCTGCCGGAACTGCGCCGCCTCGAAGTCGGCCTCGAGCAGGTCGAAGTTGAACGCCTGGCCGAGCGAGGTCGCGCTGGCGTAGAGCGGCACCCGGGCCGGGGCCACCCAGGCCTCGGCGACGGCCGTGCGCGGGGGGTCGTAGGAGTCGAGCACCTCGCGCCACTCGGCATACACCTCGTGCACGTCGTCGCGGTCGAGCAGCGGGTGGGTGCCGTCGAGCGGCATCGCGTCGAGCGCGGCCTTGCTCGGCAGCGGCTCGGTGAGGTCCTTGGTCAGCATGTGCGCGACGTCGACCCGGAAGCCGTCGACGCCACGGTCGGCCCAGAACCGAAGTGTCCGAACGAAGTCGGCTCGCACCTCGGGGTGCGCCCAGTTCAGGTCGGGCTGCTCGACCGCGAAGTGGTGCAGGTACCACTGCCCGTCGGCGACGCGCTCCCAGGCCGACCCGCCGAACATCGACTCCCAGTCGGTCGGGGGCTCGGCGCCGTCGGGCCCGGTGCCCTCGCGGAACACGTAGCGCTCGCGCGCCGCCGAGCCGCGACCGGCCGCGAGCGCCTCCTGGAACCACGCGTGCTCGTCGGAGGTGTGGTTGGGCACGATGTCGACGACCACCTTGATGCCGCGGTCGTGCAGCTGGGCGATCATCGCGTCGAAGTCGTCGAGCGTGCCGAGGCGGGGGTCGACGTCGCGGTAGTCGGCGACGTCGTAGCCGCCGTCGGCCAGCGCGGACGGGTAGAACGGGCTGAGCCAGACGGCGTCGATGCCCAGCGCGCCGAGGTAGTCGACGCGCGAGAGGATGCCGCGCAGGTCGCCCAGGCCGTCGCCGTTCGCGTCGGCGAAGCTGCGCGGGTAGATCTGGTAGACCACCGCCTGGCGCCACCACGGCGCCGAGACGATCTCCTCGGTGACGTGCGTTGCCTGCTCGGGGGGGTGCGAGGTCACGGGGGTGGTCACGAGAAGTCCTCCTGGTAGAGACGTCGGATGGGTGGGTGCGCAGGGCAGGCGACCGCCCGGGCTCGTCACGGGCGGTCGCCCGGGCTCAGCCCTTGACGGCGCCCTGGGTGACGCCGGCCATCACCCAGCGCTGGGTGAAGATGTAGACGGCGATCGCGGGCGCCATCGCCATCAGGTACGACGCGAACGAGACGTTGTAGTTGTTGCTGAACTGCGTCTGGAAGATGCTCTGCACGACCGGCAGCGTCTGCAGCGACGGGTCGCTCGTGATCAGCGACGGCATCATGAAGTCGTTCCACGAGGCGAGGAACGCGAAGATGCCGACCGTGGCGCTCATCGGGGCGAGCAGCGGGAAGATCAGCTTCCAGAAGGTCTGCCACGTCGTGGCGCCGTCGATGCGGGCGCTCTCCTCGAGCTCCATCGGGATGGAGCGCAGGAACGCGGTGAACAGCAGCACGCTGAAGCTCAGCTGGAACATGATGTGCAGCAGCGTGACGCCGAGCGGGTTGTCGAGGTTGGTGATGCCGGTGAGCCGGATCTGCGCGAGGGCCAGCACGGGGAACGGGATGAACATCGCGGCGAGCAGGTAGAAGAACGAGTACTTGAACAGCCGCCGCTCCCAGTTGCGCGAGATGGCGTACGACGCGAACGCCGCCAGGATGATCGTGCCGAAGACCGAGCCCGCGGTGACGATCACCGAGATCACGAACGCCCGCGGGAAGTCGGTGAGGCTCCACGCCTCCGTGAAGCCGTCGACGCTGAACGGCGAGGGCAGGGCGAAGGCACTGCCGGAGACGGCCTGCTCGGTGGTCTTGAACGCCATCGAGACCGTGACGTAGAGCGGGATCAGGATGCTGAGCGAGCAGACCGCGAGGATCAGCGTGGTGGTCCACGACGGGTGGCCGATCCGGCGGCCGCGCGCAGCCTTGGGGGTGCGCCCCTCGAGGATCTCGGCCCCTTCTGCGTTCTCGGCGTTGAGCAGAGCGGGTTGCGTCGACATCAGAGGGTGCTCCTTCCGCGGGTGGCGCGGAGCTGGACGAGGGAGATCAGGATCGTGATGAGGAAGAAGAACGTGGCGTTGGCCATCTGGTAGGCGTAGTCGCCGCCGGTGAACCCGGTGACGATCGTCATCGCGATGCTCCGGGTCGACGTGCCCGGGCCGCCGTTGGTGAGGCCGACGATGATGTCGTAGGCGTTGAGGAAGTTCTTGAAGCCGAGGATCACGTTGATGACGACGTAGCCCGCGACGAGCGGGAGGGTGATCTTCAGCAGGGACTGCAGCTTGGTGGCGCCGTCGAGGTCGGCGGCCTCGTAGACGTCCTCGGGGATCGCCAGCAGCCCGGCGATGTAGATGAGCAGGGTGCCGGGGATGGCCTGCCACGCCGTGACGATGACGATGGCGACCCAGGCGAGGTCGGGGTTGGCCAGGATGCTCTCGCTGAGCCAGCTGATGCCGAGCGCGCTGCCGGCGTTCGGCACCGAGTTCGAGAACAGGTAGTTGAAGACGTAGGCGATGATGATGCCGGAGATGACCATCGGGATGACGAAGATCGCCCGCAGCCCCGACTTCAGCCGGATCTTGGCCGTGAGCCCCACGGCGAGCAGGAAGGCGATGACGTTGACGACGATCACCGTCGCCGCGGCGAAGCCGAAGGTGAACAGGTAGCTCTGCCAGATCGCCGGGTCGGAGAACATCGCCTGGTAGTTGATCAGGCCGACGAACTCCCACTCCCCGAACCCGATCGAGTTCGTGAAGCTGTAGAAGATGCCCATGATCGCCGGCAGCGTGATGGCCAGCGTGAACAGCACCAGGGCCGGGAGCAGGAAGAGGTAGTAGATCGGTTCGACCTTGCGACGCTTGCGCTCGTCGAGGTCGGGTCGTGGGGCTTCTCGGGTGTCGACTCGGGTTGCCGTGCTCGTTGCCATGTCGTCAGTCCTTCGGGGTCCGGGGCGTCACTGGCGCAGGGCCAGGCGAGCCCAGTCGGCGTCGAGGGTCTGCAGCGTCGGCTCGACGCCGGCACCGGTGACGATGCCCTGCAGGTAGTTCTCGGTGGGGATGGTCAGCGGGATCGCCTGCGACGCCCCCTGGTAGAAGCGGGCCTCGTCGAAGTACGGCTTCATGCCGACGATCCGCGGGTCGGTGACCGGCGCGGCATCCGTGGTGGTGCCGTAGCCGAGCTGCGCCTCGTTGTAGGCGTTCATGACGTCGGGCTGGAACAGGTAGGTGAGGAACGTGCGGGCGGCGTCCTTGTGGGTGGAGTCCTCGGGGATCCAGGCGGCGAGGTCGATGTTCACCCGCACCTTGCGCTCGCCCGGGTCGTCGGTCATCGGCAGCGGGAAGGTGCCCAGCTCGAGGTCGGGGCCGCTCTTGGCGATCTCGCCCAGCGACCACGGCCCCTGGAAGTACATCGCCCCCTCGCCCTTGCTGAACGCGAGGTTGCCGTCGCCGTAGCCGCGGCTCGCGGCATCGCTGTTGGTGTACTTCTGCGCGAGCATCTCCATCCGGCTCACCGGCTCGCTGAGGTCCTTGGTGAACGAGACGCTCGAGCTCGGCCCGACGTTGGTGCCCTCCTCGCGCAGCTGCTCGTAGAACGCCGCCACGTCGACCATCCCGCCGACGGTGTAGTCGAACAGGCCCTGCGAGACGGTCCAGGCGTCCTTGAACGTCGAGTAGATCGGCGTGATGCCGGCGGCCTTGAGCGTGTCGCAGACGGCGAGGAAGTCGTCCCAGGTCTCGGGCACCTCGAGGTCGTTGTCGGCGAAGATCTGCTTGTTGTAGATGACCGAGGCGGCCATCACCGAGTAGGGCAGCACGCTGGTGCGCCCCGGGTAGGCCGCGAGGTTGTTCACGAGGTCCTGCACCTCGGGCAGGATGCGCCCGGCCTCGGGCATGTCCTTGAGGTCGCTCAGCGCGCCGCGCGCCATGAAGCGCGCCATCTCCATGTTGTAGTTCAGCAGCCCGAGGTCGGGCGGGTTGCCGCGCAGGAAGCCGGCCTGCAGGTTCGAGGAGGTGTCGAAGATGACCTCGACGTCGCGCTGGGAGGCGTTGAACTTCGCGATCAGGTCGCGGAAGTAGGGGATGGCCTCGGGTTTGCTGAGCAGGAACCGCACGGGTTCTCGCCCGCTCGAGCTCGAGCAGCCGGCCGCTCCGGTGGCGAGCGCCGCAGCCGGAATGCCCGCGAGGAGGCTCCGTCGGGTGATCTGCTGGGGTGAAAGCACGTCGTTGTCCTCTCGAGCCCTGCTGGTCGGAGAGGGGAGAAGTTCCGCCCAGTAGATTTTGTGACCGTATAAAGTGCCCCACAGGCATGATGACGCAGGAGAGGACGGAGGGCCACCCGGAGTGACAACCAATTTTTCGGAAAGGTTCCGCGGGCTGCGCGTCCCCGTCCCGCGGCGGGCCAGCCTCGACGCCCTGCTGCGCTACGCCTGGGATGCCGAGGTGTTCACGGCGGGCGACGCGCTCGCCGCCACCGGGCTGTCGCGCTCGACGACGATCGAGGCGATCGACGACCTCGTCGACCTCGGCCTGGTGCGCGAGCTCGCCAACGCGCGGGCCGGCGGGGATTACCGCAAGGGCCGGCCCGCGCGCCGGTTCGAGCTGCGCGCCGATGCCGCCGTGGTCGTGGGGGTGGATGCCGGGCAGGGCCACCTCGTCACCACCGTGGCCGACCTGCGCGGGCGCCCGCTGGCGACCCGCACCGAGCGGGTCGGTGCCGACGGCGACTCCGCGGCCCGGCGGCGGGTGCTCGTCGTGGAGGCGATCGACGCAGCCCTCGCCGAGGCCGGGGTCGAGCGCGCCGACGTGCTGTCGGTGTGCGTGGGCGTGCCGGCGCCGGTGGACTCGGCGGGCGTCTCGCCGGTGCACCGCGACGGCTTCTGGCCGCGGATGAACCCCGACTTCGCCGGGCTGCTCTCGTCGTGGGTTCCGTTGGTGCGCATCGAGAACGACGCGGTGCTCGCCTCCGTGGCGGAGCACACCCGGGGCGCCGCGGTGGGGCTGCGCAACACCGTCACGGTGCTGGCCGGTCAGCGCCTCGGCGCCGGGGTGGTCATCGACGGCAACCTGCTGCGCGGCGCCCACGGCGGAGTCGGTGAGGTGGTCGTCATCCGGCACCTGCGCGGCGTCGACGCGGCGCACGGCATCGGGCACCACCTCGAGGCGTGGGCCCGTGGAGGCCGTGGCGTCGGGGTCGCTGCCGGCCGACCACCCGCTGCACGCGCTGCCCCCGGATGCCGTGACGCGCGCGGGCCGTCATCGACCTCGCCCGCGCCGGGGACCCGGTGGGGCGTGCGCTCGTGGAGCGCGCCGGGGCGACGCTGGCGCGGATCGCGGGGGTCTTCGGCAGCCTCTACGACCCCGAGCGGATCATCGTGTCGGGTGGCCTCGCGGCCGGGGTCGAGGACCTGCTGGTCGTGGCGCGGCGACTGCTGCCGGACGAGCTCGACCTGCCCGCTCCCGAGCTCGTGGCGTCCTCCCTGGGAGCGGACGTCGTGTCGGTCGGTGCGGTGGCCGCGGCCCTGGAGTGTGCGCGCGACGGGGCCCTGCACGTGGCCTGAGCGGTCGTCATCCGGCGCCGGTTCCCACGTCGTCGGCGGCGCGTTCCGCTACTTGTAGGCGTTGCGGATGACGCGGGCGTAGCCGGTGCTGCCCGCGCCCTTGAGCGGGTGGATGCCGTCCTTGAACAGCTGCGAGCGGTGGGCGGTCGCGTACGCGTCCCAGTCGGCGATCCGCACGTTCCCTGAGGCGAAGCGCTTGCCCACCTTGCGGATGACGGAGTTGGACTGCCGGATCCACGAGCGGTCGCCGTGGCAGGTCACGAGGATGACCCGCTTGCGGTCCTTGAGCAGGTTGAGGATCGAGGTCAGCTCGGCGCTGCTGATCCGGCCGTTGGTGCCGGCACCGATGACCACGACGTCGCCGAGCTGGCCGACGTGCCGGCGCTCGCGGATCCGGGCGAAGATGTCCTCCGGCATGCCGGCTCACGTCCGCGTCGACGGTGATCTTGGGGAAGGTCTTGTGGAGCGCCTGGTTCGCGGCGAGCATCACGGAGTCGCCGACGGCGGTCGTCGGCGTGCTCACCTTGACCGGCTTGCCTGCCGCGGAGGTGGTGGGCTTCTGGGTGGCGGCGGGCTTCGAGGTCTTGGTCGGTGTGGCGGGCTTGGGCGACGGCCGCTCGGTCCGCGTGGTGTCCTTCGTGGCGGTCGGGCCCGGTGACGGCGCCGCGGCACCCTTGCCGCCGGTGCCGGCCGCGCTGGTGCCGGGGTCAGCCGCTGCGCCGCCCGCCGCGGTGAGCGAGCCGGCCCCCACCGAGGTCACCCCGCCGAGGGCGTCCTGGAAGGTGGGCTGGCGCGCGACGGTGAGGCCCACCCCGAGCACCAGCACGAGGCCGGCGGTCATCGCGACCGTCAGGCCGACCCGGCCGCGTTGGGTCAGGCTGCTGCGGCTCCCCCAGTCGGCCCAGAGCCGGCCGATCGCCCCGCGGCGGATCGGCATCTCGACGAAGCGGTAGGAGAGCTCGGCGGCCAGGAAGGTCACGGCGAAGCGGGCGGCCTGCACGTGCCAGCCGGTGGCGTCGAGGTCGACGCCGGGGCGGAGCACCAGGAAGATCGGCCAGTGCCAGAGGTAGATGCCGTACGACCGCTGACCGATCCAGCGCAGCGGCTGCAGCGACAGGGCGCGGGAGAACGATCGTGCCGTTGAGTGCGGCCGCCGCGACGAAGCCCGCCGTGATCAGCCCGATCCAGAGGAAGCCGCTGCGGTAGAGCACCCACGACGACTCGTCGACGAACCGGAAGATGACGACGAGACCGGCCAGGCACGCCAGGCCGATGAGGCTGACCAGCTCGTCGGCCTCGGGCGGTGAGGGCCGAGATCGCGCCCTCCTGCGTCCAGTAGGTGGCCAGCACGGCACCCACCAGCAGCGTCATCGCGTGGGTGTCGGTGCCGAAGTAGACCCGGCCGGAGTCGGCGACCAAGGGGATGTCGTCGCGCACCGCGATCCAGCCCATCCAGGCCGTGGAGGCGAGCACCCCGATCATCGCGCCGACGCGCACGGCCGGCACCCGGCCGATGCGCCACAGCACGTAGAGGATCAGCGGCCAGACGAGGTAGAACTGCTCCTCCACCGCCAGCGACCACAGGTGCTGCAGCAGCGGGTGGTCGGCCGATGACGTCGAAGTACGACGTGTCGTGCACGACGTACCACCAGTTCGTCACGTAGAGCCGCGGAGGCGATGACGTCCTCGCGCACGCGCGCCGCGGCATCCTGGGCGATGGTCATGGCGAGCAGGGAGGTGGCGAGCAGCACCAGGAACATCGCCGGCAGCAGGCGCTTGGCCCGGTGCTGGTAGAAGCGGCCGAAGCGGATGCCGCCGCGGGCGTCGAGTTCGGTGAGCAGCAGCGAGGTGATCAGGAACCCGGACAGCGTGAAGAAGACGTCGACGCCGAGGAACCCACCGGGCAGCCAGGTGGGGTTCGCGTGGAAGAGAAGGACCGCCGCGACGGCGACGGCGCGGACACCGTCGAGGCCCGGCATCCGGGTCAGCGAGCCGGTGCGTGCCGGGGGTCGGGCTGGTGCGGGTGCCGGTGGCCTCGGAGCGGTCAGGCCGGTCGACATCGCCACTCGCTCCGGTGGGCGCGGAGCTCCTCCGGCACGGCGACATGGCGCCGTGGTGCGGTGCGCGAGGCACTCGCTTCGGGGAAGCTCATGTGGTTGTCCACTTCACTCAGCTGAACTCGGCGCGGGCTCGGGTCAGTGGCCTCGGCGGTTGCCGTTGCTATTGCGACGGTAGAGCGACCGGCGCCCGCCGACCCGCATTTCGCGACCGTGGCGGTGTGGGGTCAACCACACACAGTGTCAGGTTAACGATAGCGGGGGTCAGGTGACACACCCTTCGGCACGCCGAAATGGAGCATGAAGTTGACGGCTCCATGATCCCAAAACCGTTCCGGCGAGGGCTAGTTGAAGCGTCATCCGCTTCCTGGGCGGTGCCGCTGTTCCATCCCTCACACCGTCGCGCCGGCCGCTCCGGGCCGCAGGAGAATCGAGCGTCCGAGAGTGCGGACCGGTGACCTCGTCGCCGTCGGTCCTGCGTGACCGTGGAACTCTCGTGCCGTGGCGACCCTCGGACGTGAGGTGTGAGGAGTCATCGGTGAACAGGACCGGCAAGGCGTGCTCCGCAGGGTTCGTCGCACTGTGCTTGGGGGTGGTGATAGCCGGCGTGGGCCCGTCTGCGGCAGCCGCTACTGGAGACCCCCCGAGCGGGGCGGCGCAGGTCACGTCTCTGGAGTCGTACTGGAAGGCGCAGGCCACGCCGGCCGCCGTCCCCGAGCCCCAAGGACCGCTGCTCAAGAGCAGGCTCCTCGCCAAGAGCCAGCCTGACGAGTGCTTCGCCGGCATCGGCAAGCCCTACCCGGTGGGGACGCGTGACGCCGAGGGCAACCTGGTGTGCCCGGAGGGCAGCCAGCCCAAGGTCAACCAGGCGTACGTGTGGGGCCTGGCCAAGGCGGGCGACCACCTGTGGTTCGGCACCGGTCCGAACATCCACTGCCTGGTGCAGGGCAGCTACCTCCAGTCGACGGCCGCCAACCAGACCGACTCCTGGGTGTGCGAGGGCGAGGAGTCGACCTACCGCACCGCCTGGACACCCGGGGTGACCCTGCCGGCTGCCCTGGGCGACTTCCGGCCACCGGACCTGTTCATGTACGACCAGTCGGCGAAGAAGCTCGTCAACAAGGCCGTGCTGCTCGATGCCGCCGGCCAGGCCCGCCTGCACTCGACCCTGGGCATTCGCTCCGGCGGCGCGAGCGCCACCCGGGTGTTCCTGGCTGGTCCGTCCATCAGCGGTGGACTGAACGTCTTCGTGTTCGACGTCAACGGCAGCTTTGTCGGGAGCGAGAACCTTCCTGGCTACTCCAACATCCGCAAGTGGGTGACCGTGCAGGGCCAGCTCTACACCGGTGTGCGGGCCGGCAACGGCGGCAACATCCTTCGCTACACGGGCAGCAGCGCAGCAGACCCGTTCCAGTTCGAGGTCGTCGGCACGTTGACCAGTGAGCCCGCGGAGTTCGCGGAGCACAAGGGTCGGCTGTTCGTGTCCACCTGGCCGGCCGCCGGGATGGCATCGGTGTGGATGAGCCCCCTGGTCGGTCGCGACAACAAGCTCACGAGTGCAGACGCCGCCAAGTGGCAGAGCGTCTGGAACGCCGGTCAGTACGAGCCCGACCCGGTGACGGCCGCGACCTACGGCGGCGGCGCGTTGGCCTCCTTCAACGGCCGGCTCATCTGGGGCACGATGCACGTGCCGATGACGGCCGCCCTGGCTCACGCTGCCAAGTACGGCCCGTCGGAAGACACGGCCGGGCAGCTCGCAACGGTGCTGGGCACGAACCGTGCGATCAGCATCTTCAGCCTCGAGATGCGCCCGGGCGGCCAGAAGCCCAGGGTGTCGCTTCTGTACGGAGCGCAGACCCTGCCCGTCTACGACGGCACGGCATGGACCATGCTGCCCAACAAGATGGGCGGCGTCGCACCGCTGTACGGTCCGTCGGGGTTCGGCAACACGTTCAACAACTACACGTGGACCATGAGCGTCTACGGCGGATCGCTCTACGTCGGAACGATGGACTGGAGCTACATCCTGGCCGAGGGCCTCGTGTCGGCGTTCCCCGAGCTCGGGCTGCCGGAGGGCACCCAGTTGGCGCTGGTCGGCAACCAGTTCGGCGCCGACCTGTGGCGGTTCGGCCCCAAGGGCGGTGCTGCCGTTGCGGAGAGTGTCGACGGTGTCGGCAACTACGCCAACTACGGCATCCGCACGATGGTGAGCGATGACGCGCTGTACCTCGGCACGGCCAACCCGATGAACCTCATGACGAACCCCAGCGATGACAAGCCGGAGGGCGGCTGGGAGCTGCTGCGGCTGCGGCCGAGGACGTAGCAGGCACCTCCTGCGGTGTGCCGCGCACGGGCGGGTGCGCGGCACGCCGCAGGCACAGCACCGGGCGCATCTCGCGTCACCTGCAGCCAGAAGGGCGGCACCCTGACCGGATGCCGCCCTCCTGCGTGGGGTGCATCAGTTCAGCGTGGACTCCTCGAAGACCGTTGACGTGCCATCGCCCCAGGTACGGAAGCCGATCTGGCTGCCGGACGGCTCCTTGAAGCCGCCGGCGGCGCCGCCGGACGACGCCATGGCGGCCTTCAGGCTGGGCACGGCGAACAGTGCGCAGGGTGGCCTGGCGTGCCAGACGAGACCGTCTGGCTACCATGACAAATAGGTTTGTCATGCTAGCGTGACAAACAGCAGACATCACGCATTCCAGACAGCAGCTGAGAGAAGGCCTGATGCTCACCACCGTGCGCGACCTGGGAGCCGCCGTCCGCGCTGCCCGGCAAGAGGGGGGGCTGAGCCAGCAGGCCGTGGCTGACCGCGCTGGCGTCCCGCGACAGTGGGTGTCTCGACTCGAGACCGGGTCGAACCCCGGTGCCGAGCTCCGCAAGGTGCTCGACGTGCTCGCCGCGCTCGGACTGGCCGTCACGCTGGAGCCGTCAGCCGAGCCCAGCTCCTTGGACGAGGACCCCTTTGCTGACATGTTCGCCCGCGAGCCGTCATGACCGAGCTGGACGTCTTCCTCGACGGCATGCTGGCCGGCAGGCTGGAGCAGACGACCGGTGGCGCACTCAGCTTCACCTATGACGTCGGGTACACCTCTGGGCCCGGCCCGACCCCGCTGTCGCTGTCGATGCCGCTGTCCGGGCGGCGTCACGGCAACCGCGTCGTCTCGGCATGGCTGGATGGTCTGCTGCCTGACAACACTGCCGTGCGCGAGGAGTGGGGTCGCCGCTTCCAGGTGTCCGCGCGCAACCGCTTCGCGCTACTGCGGCACGTCGGGCGTGACGCCGCCGGGGCCGTGCAGGTCCTGCCGGTCGACGTCGACCCCCCGGATGCGGCCCAGCGCACCGGCGACGTGCGCCGCCTGTCCGCGGCCGAAGTCTGCGACATGCTGCGTGAGCTGACCGTGCGCGATGCCGGCTGGGAGGTCGGAGCCGGCTCGGGCCGGTGGAGCCTGGCCGGCGCTCAGACCAAGGTCGCGCTGCACCTGCTCGACGACGGCGCCTGGGGGGTGGCGAACGACTCCAGCCCGACGACCCACATCCTGAAGCCCACGCGAGCGGACACCCGCTTCGGTGACCTGCACGTCAACGAGTTCGTCTGTCTGCGCGCCGCGGGGCTGCTCGGGCTGCCCGTCGCCCACGTTGAGCTGGTCGACTTCGGCGGAGCGAAGACCCTGGTCTCCACCCGCTACGACCGGCGCCGCGACCGTGGCGGACAGTGGGTGCGCCTGCACCAGGAGGACCTGCTGCAGGCGATGAGCTACCCGTCGTCCAAGAAGTACCAGGCCGACGCAGGCCCGAGCGTCCGAAACGTGGGGGCGCTGCTCGGCACGCTGGGGCTTGCCGACCGCGAGGCGGTGCGGACGGCCTTCTTCGACGCGTTCGCCTTCAACGTGCTCGTGGGAGGCACGGACGCACACGCGAAGAACTACAGCCTGCTGCTGCGCGGCCCTCGGGTCGCCATGGCGCCGCTGTACGACGCGGCCAGCTACGCGCCGTACCTGAAGACAGGCGAAGCCATGCGCAGCTCGATGAAGGTCGGCCGGGCATGGCAGGTGCGTGACGTGACGGTCGAGGACTGGGTCGATGTCGCGACCGCGCTCGAGCTGCAACCCGAGCGCGCTCTCGACCGGGTCCAGTCGCTGCGCACCCGGCTGCCCGAGGCGGTGGCGGAAGCGGCCGAGACGGCACCACCATCGTTTCGCAAGGACGCGCACCGGGTGGCCGCTGCGGTCAGCCGCCAGAGGCACCTGCACGTCCCACGGCTGCCCCATGCACGTCGCTAGGACTCGGGATGGCACGGGCGGCACCATCGGATAGTTTGGCCACCCGGTGAAGGAGATCCTGGGAGTGGAGCTGCGTTGATCGTCCTGCACGGCTGGTGGTCGATCGAGCACGATCCCCGAGGTGAGCTGGTCCTGTGGGCCGAGGACACCGAGGCACCCTCCGAGCCACCGGTCCGCCGAGGTCACCGCCCGGCGAAGCAGCCGCACCCCTTCGCGGCGTCCGAGCCGGTGCTGGCCGCTGCGGCCGCCGCGGGGGGCACCTCGAGCAACGCGGTCCTCACCCTGCCGAACGCGGGCCGGGGTCCTTCTGCGTCGGCTGAAGTGGCCCGAACCAGAGCGGAGTCGCCGAGCGCACCGTCCTCGCCCGTCGGGCGGTGGGAGGTCTCGACCCTGGCACTGGATGCTCAGCACGCCCTGGACTACCTGTTGGCACCCTGCGGGGCGGAGATCGACCCGGAACGACCAGTCGCCGGTGGTGACCTGCGAGCGCTCCAGGCGGTTGCCGGGTTCGCCGTGGATCTCGCCGGACGCGGCCGGGTGCTGCCCGGCGTGCACGAGGCGGGCGAGGGCCGGGCGTTGGCCGTGTGGTCGGCAGTGGTGACGGGGGCCGATGCCGTGTGGCTCCGTGCCGTGGCCGGGGGGCTGCCTGGCTCGTTCACGGCGGCGTGCCCCGAGGCTGGTGACCGGGGTGCGGCCGCGGTGCGGATGTTGGCCGCTGCGACCGATGCCCTGGTCGACGCAGCGGTGCGCTCGCGCCTCCCTCCTGCCGGGCGCAGGCGCGCGGCGTCCTCGTTCCGATCGGCGCTGGCCGGTTCCGACCCCTACTTCGCCACCACCCCGGTCGCCCTGGCCGCCCTGAACGGGGCGCTGGCGGACTGGCAGCGGGAGGTCACCGAGGTCGGTGCGGTTCGGGCCTGCTTCCGGCTGGTCGAACCGACCGGGGCCGCTGGGGCGGCTGAGGAGGCAGCGGACGACGAGGCAGCGGACGGCGAGGTGGTGCCCGACCCCACGTGGCGGGTGGACTTCGCGTTGCAGTCGACGGCGGAGCCGAGCCTCGTCGTCGACGCCGGACAGGTGTGGCGAGCCAGGGGGGCGCTGCGGGCCCTGGCCCGGCACGTCACCGATCCGCAGGAGACCCTGCTCGGTGAGCTCGGCCGCGCAGTGCGCCTCTACCCGGACATCGAGGGTGCGCTGCGCACCGCGAAGCCGTCGTCACTGACCCTGGATGCCGACGGCGCGCACCGGTTCCTGTCGGAGGCCGCGCCGATCCTGCTGGCCGCTGGCTTCGGGGTGCTCCTGCCGAGCTGGTGGACCAACCCGTCGATGCGGCTGGGCGCGAAGCTCTCGGTGTCGACCCCGGCGCAGCCGGGCCAGGTCGCGACCACCGCGTCGATCGGTCGCGAGGGTCTGGTGGAGTTCCGCTGGGACCTGGCTGTCGGTGAGCACACGTTGACCGAGCAGGAGGTCGCCGACCTCGTCGAGGCCCAGCAGCCTCTGGTGCGGGTGCGCGGCCAGTGGATGTACGTCGATGCCGAACGCCTCGCCCGGGCTCGGACGTTCCTGGCCAAGCGGTCGCACGGCGGGGGGCGGATGAGCGTTGCTGCGGTGCTCGCGACGCTCGAAGCACTGGACGACGGGCCAGGTGGCCTCCCGGTGGTGGACGTCGAGGCGCACGGCTGGCTCGGAGACCTGCTGTCCGGTGAGGTCGACCACCGGATCGCGCCGATGGCCGCGCCGGAGGGCTTCACCGGCGAGCTGCGTGCGTACCAGGAACGTGGCCTGGCCTGGCTGGCGTTCCTGGAGTCGGTCGGGCTGGGCGGCATCCTCGCCGACGACATGGGCCTGGGCAAGACCGTGCAGCTGCTGGCCCTGATGTGCGGTGACGTACGCGAGGACGCGGGCCCGACCCTGCTGGTCTGCCCGATGTCGCTGGTCGGCAACTGGCAGCGTGAGGCTGCCCGCTTTGCGCCGGGGCTGCGGGTGCACGTGCACCACGGGGCCGAGCGACCTCGTGGCGAGGCCTTCCGGGAGGTGGTTGCGTCCAGCGACCTGGTCGTCACGACCTACGGGCTGGTGATTCGCGACGTCGAGGCGCTGCGCGAGCTGAGCTGGCGCCGCGTGGTCCTCGACGAGGCCCAGGCGGTCAAGAACGCGGCTACCCGCGCGGCGGTCGCGGTGCGGGCGCTGCCGTCGCCGCACCGGTTCGCGGTGACCGGGACCCCCGTCGAGAACAGGTTGGGTGACCTCTGGTCGCTGATGGAGTTCGCCAACCCCGGGCTGCTCGGTCAGCCCACGTCGTTCAAGCAGAGGTTCGCGACGCCCATCGAGCGGCACGGCGATGCCGACGCGGCGGCTCGCCTGCGATCCCTGACCCAGCCGTTCGTCCTGCGCCGGCTGAAGACCGACACCTCGATCATCACCGACCTGCCGGCCAAGATCGAGATGGAGGTCGTGTGCTCGCTGACCCGCGAGCAGGCCTCGCTGTACCAGGCGGTCGTCGCGGACATGTTGGAGCGCATCGAAAGCACCGACGGCATCGAGCGCCGTGGCCTGGTGCTGGCGACCATGACCAAGCTCAAGCAGGTCTGCAACCACCCGGCGCAGTTCCTCAAGGACGGCAGCCGACTGTCCGGGCGCTCAGGCAAGCTCGCGCGCATCGAGGAGACCCTCGACGAGGTGCTCGCCTCCGGGGAGAAGGCGCTGCTGTTCACGCAGTATGCCGAGTTCGGTGAGCTGCTGCGCACCCACCTCGGTGCCCGGTTCGGGCGGGAGGTCGGGTACCTGCACGGGGGGCAGAGCAAGGGTCAGCGTGATGCGCTCGTCGCTCGGTTCCAGGACCCTGCCGCGGATGGTCCGCCGCTGTTCGTCCTGTCGTTGAAGGCCGGCGGCACGGGGCTCACCCTCACCGCCGCCAACCACGTCATCCACGTCGATCGCTGGTGGAACCCGGCCGTGGAGGACCAGGCCACGGACCGCGCTTTCCGGATCGGCCAGACCCGCTCGGTCCAGGTGCGCAAGCTGGTGTGCGCCGGCACGTTGGAGGAGAAGATCGCCACGATGATCAAGGGCAAGCGTGGCCTCGCGGCCAGCGTCGTGGGTACCGGTGAGGACTGGCTCACCGACCTGTCCACCTCCGCCCTGCGTCAGCTGTTCACGCTCGAGGCCGGGTCGGTGATGGAGTGAGCCCGCCGCCCGGTCGCAGACGGTACGGCGCGGCATCCGGCTTTCCGCCCCCGTCCAAGCCGCGCGCCGTGGACGGCGGGCTGGTCGCCCGAAGCGCGCGAGGTGCGATCGGGGAGCACTGGTGGTCGCGACGCTTCATCGAGGTGCTGGAGTCCTTCGCGCTCGGCTCACGACTCACCCGTGGCAAGAACTACGCCCGACGGGGCCAGGTGCTGTCCCTTGCAGTGGCGCCCGGTGTCGTGACGGCGTCGGTGCAGGGTTCTCGCAGAGCGCCGTACAAGGTGACGATCGGCTTGCCCGCGTTCAGCGAGCTGGTGTGGGCCAAGGTCGAGGTGACCTTGGCGGAGCAGGCGATCCACAGTGCCCGGCTGCTTGCGGGCGAGATGCCCCAGGACCTCGAGGAGGTCTTCCGGTCAGCCGGGGCGCCGCTGTTCCCACAGCGGGCCAAGGACATGACTCTGTACTGCTCATGCCCGGATTGGGAGGTCCCGTGCAAGCACCTCGCGGCCACGTTCTACCTGCTGGCGGAACGCTTCGACGACGACCCGTTCGCCATCCTGCTGTGGCGGGGGCGCACTCGGACCGCACTGCTGAGCCGGCTTCGTGAGCTGCGCGGCAGCGACGCGGCACCTGATGCGGTGGAGCCTTCCGGCCCGACGTCCGAGGGTCTGCGGCTGGGCGCGATGATGGCGCTGGCCGACGTGGTGCCGCCCAACGAGGGCCCGGCCGATGTCGACTTCTGGACCGGCGCGCCCATCGCAGCACTGCCGGTGCAGCCGGAGCTGCCGTTGGACCTGCTGCTGCGCCAGCTCCCCGTTCCGGGGGCGCCTCTGGGCGGCTCGGGTCTCGTCACCTATCTCGAGCCGTTGTATGCCGCGCTCGGCGAGTTGCCCGACTGAGAATGCGGACGCTCGTGGACTCGCCTCGGCATCCTTGATCATCCGTGGCCCGGCCCAGCTGACCTGACCAAACAGCCCGACGTCAGCCTCGGGCCTCCGGCGGGTGCCCCTCGGACGCCTGAACGACGACGATGCCCTGACCGGAGAGGGCGAGCTGGTAGGCCTCGCCGGAGCCACGGCCGATCACCGCGCCCATCTTGGCCGTCTTTCGGATCGACGACTGCAGGCCCGCCGACCACAGCACGGCGGCCTGCATGTCGACGAAGGTGGGCACGTCGACCTGCAGCACCACCGGGGTGCCATGAGCCACCACCGCGATCAGGCCGCTGCCGGTGAACGTGGTGTTGAACAGGCCGCCGCTAGCCATGGAGGCTCCCTCGACCCGCTTGATGTCCCACGTGAGGCTGCTCTCGAAGGCGAGCACGGCGTTGCCGTTGACGGTAACCGACTCGTTCTCGAGTTCGAGGATGAAGATCTCGTCGGCCTCCTGCGCGAGGAAGACGTCGCCGCTGCCGGAGACCTTCATCAGCGCCATGCCCTCGCCGGTCAGAGCCTTCTTGAACATCTTGCTGAGGCCGCCGCTGCCCTCATAGGCGAAGTCGACGTCGCCCTGGTAGGCCACCATCGAGCCCTGGCGGGCGTAGAAGTACCCACCCGTCCCGGTGAGGTCGACCTTGAGCATTCGCTCGTTCTGGAGCATGAAGCGGCCGGGCGGGCCGGACCGCTCGGACCGGTCAAGAAGTTCTCCGCGCATGGCCCCACGCTAGGCGGTGATGGGATGTGGCGCCCACACGGGTATGCCGGCGGGCCCCACCTTCTCGCGAACCCCGCCGGGGCCGTGCGGCGCGGAAGAGTCTCTGACCTACGGTGGGCCCACACGAAGGCAGACCGCTGACCCCCTGCTTGCAAAATCCCCGAATGGGTTCCGCGAGAGGGTGATTGAGCACGCGGTCGGGGCGTTGTGGGGTACCCGATCACGCCATTTTCGTACCCCACTGCAGTACTTTTCTGAGGTACGAATCTGGGGCACAACCGGCGCAAGTTGTGGGAGGGCGGGGCCTGGGAACAAGGCCCCTCGCATGCAGACCCCTCGCTTTGTGTCTGCCCGACGTGACACAACCGCTTGTCCGGCTATCATGACAAACGCATATGTCATGGTAGCGTGACAGCCGTAGATGTCATGCATTCCAGACAAGCGCTGAGAGGAGGCCCATGCTCGCCACAGTCCGCGACCTTGGAGCCGCCGTCCGCGCTGCTCGGCAACAGGCCGGGCTGAGCCAGCAAGCCTTGGCTGACCGCGCTGGCGTCCCGCGACAGTGGGTTTCTCGGCTCGAGACCGGTTCGAACCCCGGCGCCGAGCTCCGCAAGGTGCTGGACGTGCTCGCGGCGCTCGGCCTGGCCGTCACGCTGGGCCCGTCGCCCGAGCCCCGCTCGTTCGACGACCCCTTTGCCGACATGTTCGCAGGCGAGTAGCCGTGCCCGAGCTGAACCTCTTCCTCGACGGCGTCCTGGCCGGCAGGGTGGAGCAGGCGACCGGTGGCGCCCTGAGCTTCACCTACGACGTCGGGTACACCTCTCGGCCCAGCCCGACCCCCCTGTCGCTGTCCATGCCGCTGTCCGGGCGGCGTCACGGCAACCGCGTCGTCGCCGCATGGCTGGAGGGTCTGCTGCCCGACAACGCAGCTGTCCGCGAGGAGTGGGGCCGCCGCTTTCAGGTGTCGGCGCGCAACCCCTTCGCACTCCTGCGACACGTCGGGCGTGATGCCGCCGGGGCTGTGCAGGTGCTGCCGGTCGACGTGGACCCTCCGGACGCGGCCCAGCGCACCGGCGATGTGCGCCGCCTGTCCGAGGTTGAAGTCGCCGGCATGCTGCGTGAGCTGACCGTGCGCGATGCCGGCTGGGAGGTCGGGGCCGGCTCGGGCCGGTGGAGTCTGGCCGGCGCGCAGAACAAGGTCGCCCTGCACCTGCTCGACGACGGCGGCTGGGGGGTGCCGAACGACTCCACCCCGACGACGCACGTCCTGAAGCCGACGCACGCCGACACCCGCTTCGGCGACCTGCACGTCAACGAGTTCGTCTGTCTGCGTGCCGCAGGGCTGCTCGGGCTGCGCGTCGCCCAAGTCGACCTCGTCGACTTCGGCGGAGCGAAGACTCTGGTCTCCACTCGCTACGACCGGCGCCGCGACCGTGACGGGAAGTGGCTGCGTCTCCACCAGGAGGACCTGCTGCAGGCGATGAGCTACCCGCCGTCGAAGAAGTACCAGGCCGACGGAGGCCCGAGCATCAGGAACGTCGCGGCGCTGTTCGGCACCCTGGGGCTCGCCGACCGGCAGGTGGTGCGGACGGCGTTCTTCGAGGCGTTCGCGTTCAACGTGCTCGTCGGAGGCACGGACGCACACGCGAAGAACTACAGCCTGCTGCTGCGGGGCCCCCGGGTCGCCCTGGCGCCGCTGTACGACGCGGCCAGCTACGCGCCGTACCTCAAGGCGGGCGAGGCCGTACGTAGCTCGATGAAGGTTGGCAGGGCATGGCAGGTCCGCGACGTGACGGTCGAGGACTGGGTCGATGTCGCGACCGCCCTCGAGCTGGATCCCGAGCTCGCACTCGACCGGGTGGAGCGGCTGCGCACCGGGCTGCCCGACGCGGTCGCAGAAGCGGCCGACACGGCACCACCGCCGTTCAGGAAGGACGCTCACCGGGTGGCAACAGCGGTCGGCCGCCAGAGGCACCTGCACGTCCCGCGGCTGCCCCACGCACGTCGCTAGCTCGACCCCTCCCTACAAGACGCACGATCACCCTGCGCGGGAACCGAATTCGACACCGATTGGAGCGCAGAGCGGCGGGATCCCCCTCACCATCCCCGTCGCCGAGTGGGCACTCCGAGGCGGTCCACCGTCACACGGCGGGCGCCTTGCCGTTGGGGCCGAAGGACGGAAGACATGACCTGCGCGCTCGTCGCCGGGTCGGGTCAGCGCTGCAACCGGACTCGGCTGTCCATGGACCGCCTGCTTGCAAAATCCCCGAATGGGGTCCGCGAGAGGGTGCATTGAGCACAAGTCGGGGCGTTGTGGGGTACCCGATCACGCCAATTTCGTACCCCACTGCAGTACTTTTCTGGGGTACGAATCTGGGGTACAACCGAGGCGGGTCGCGGTTGCGATGAGGTCGCCTTGGTCCGGCGCGTCCTCGTTCCGGCGCAGCACCAAACCACCAGGCGACGCGCGCCACTCCTCCTGATCGCAACGAGCGACCGCGCCCACAAGCGTCGGCCGAAGGCCACTGGCGCAGCCGTCCCGACCCCAGCGGTTCGTGCGGTCCGCGAGAGCGTCCCCGAGGTGCGTCTCTCC
>CAWDXP010000003.1:0-252356 GCA_963806295.1 uncultured Actinomycetota bacterium
GCGACGACCTTCATCCCGATGACGTCCTTGTGCTCGACGCCGATCTCCTCGAGCGTCTGGTCGTCGCGCGGCACGAAGGTCTCGCCGTGCAGGGTCCACACGCGGTTGGCGGCCGGGTCGAAGTCCGGGTCCTCCTCGGCGAACGGCACGACGAGCGCGTTCCAGAAGTCGCCCCAGGTCATCGCCTTGGGGGCCCGGAAGCAGGCCGCGGCGCAGAACCACGGGTTCTCCTGGAACCACAGGTGGACGAGCTGGTCGTCGCCGTACAGCTCCTGCCGCGACTTGGACGGGAAGTCGTACGTACCGATGCTCTTGACGGCCATGATCAGCCCTCCGATCCGATGTGGGAGTGGTCAGCGAGGTTGTGCCACGAGTTCCAGTTGTTGTCGTCGACCGAGCCCTTGTACTCGCCGCCGTCACCCTCCTGGATGCCGTACCAGGCCAGGACGTCGGGGATGGTCCCGCCGCCGCAGTTGCCCTGGTAGATCTGGTGCACCGGCAGCCACGCCTGCACGTACTTCTCGGGCTCGCGCTCGAAGATCCACTGGCACCCGTTGGAGCAGGTCTGGAACTTCTCGCCCTTGTACTCCGAGTGCCGCTGGCAGATCGTCGTCGGGTCGTCCGGCTCGGTGAAGAGCATCGGGATCTGGCAGACCTGGCACAGCTGGGGCAGGCCGCGCACGAAGTGCCGCCCACCGGCATCCAGGTTCTTCTGCTCCTTCTCCCACAGCGGGAGGTAGAGCTTGTCGAAGGTGTCGGCGTAGTTCTCCGACAGCCAGGTCTTGGCGTCGGCGTCGGGCATCGTCGTGGTGAAGGCGGCCGCGTGCGAGAACTGGTACAGGGTCCAGTACACCTGGTGCGACAGCACCTCCTTCTCGGCGATGGCGTCGTCGACGTGCTTCGGGGGCGTGATGCCGTAGAAGGCGAGGTCCTGGAACAGGCCGCCCAGCATCTGCTCCTCGAAGTAGAGCTCGAAGGCCTCCTTCCAGCTCATCACCTTGCGCGGCAGCATGTAGTCGAGCATCTGGGCGACCAGCGCCGTGACGCGGTAGCCGCGCCAGAACCACTTGTCGATCCAGGCCTGCACGATCGGCACGTTGGCCTCGTCCTGCTCGAGGAGGAACTTGATCGCCTCGAGGCCGAGGGTCATGTGCCGCGACTCGTCGCTCTGCGCCGAGAAGCCGAAGGTCATCGTCGGCAGGTCACCGTTGAACGAGGCGCCCGACATGAACGGCACGAACAGCAGGTTGGTCAGCAGGTACTCGAAGGAGAACCCGATGGCGATGAGGAACTCGAACGGGCCTGCGGTCAGGGCGTCGTCGAAGAACGACTTCGGCACCGACAGGTACCAGACCCGGTCGTGCTGCTCGAGGTAGTTGTGGAAGCCGCCGTAGTACTTGTTGTAGTTGCGACAGCGTGTGGATCTCGGTCTGCGTGTGACGCATCTCGTCGATCGACTGGCACAGCGCCGCGAAGCGCGGGCCGGGGCCGTTGAGGTGGCGGGCCAGGTAGGCGAAGTTGCGGTGCGCCTGGTACTCCAGCGGCGTGACGCCCTGGAGGAACAGCTTCATCGCGTTGAGGTAGGACGCCTCGGTCAGGGTCAGGTGGCCCTGGCTCTGCGCGAACCCGTCGAGCACGGCGTACAGCCGCTTGTCCTTCTCCGCCTGGTACTTCGTGTAGGCGTCGACCGTCAGGCGGAAGGGGTCCTCCCACTTGCTCCAGTCGTGGATCTTGATGCCCTCGAACTCGGTGTGGGGGAACACGTCGGCCTTGTCGACGTAGCTCGGCTCCCAGTCGAGGTCTCGGGTCAGCGCCTCATAGCGCTGCTTCATGGTCAGCTTGCGCGGGGCCTTGGGGGCGATCGTCATTGTCTCGCAGCCTTTCTCAGTGGTCCCAGGCGATGACGATCTCGTCGTCATCCCATTCCTTGATGTGCCCGAAGTAGCTGACGATCGCCAGCTGGAACTCGTGGGTCTCCCACTCGCGGCCGAGGCGCTCCTCGACCGACTCACGGGTGATCACGAGGCGACCGGGTGCGGTGATCCGCACGAGCCCCGGCATGTGTTTCACGGTGCAGCCGTCGTTCGTCAGCTCGATGGCCTCGACGACGGAGCGGTTGGTCTCGCTCTCCTGGATGTCCACACCGACGGGGCGGGTGGCGGCGGTGGTGCTCATGCTCGTTGTCCTTCCCGGTCAGGTGGTCAGGGCCGCGACGGCGTCGCGGACGGAGGTGGCGGAGGCCTCGAGGGATGCCGTGGCACCGGAGCCGACGAGCTCGTCGACCCGGGCGGTCACGGGGCGCATCGCGACGAGTGCGGCGTCGAGGGCCTCGGCGGTGGTGGCGGCGAGCAGCGCCTTGTTGGCGGCACCCGTCTCGGGGTCGGCGACCCAGGCCTTGTACAGGGCGTCGACCCACTTGCGCTGGTCCTTGAACCACGACGAGAGGTGCTGCGCGACCAGGCTGTACGAGCCGGCGCCGCCGTCGATGGCCGCGTCGTCGAGGTGCGTGTAGAACAGCGAGTAGATGAGCTTGTCGGCCACGTCGAGGCGCACCAGGGCCTTGCCCCAGTCCTTCTCGAGGAAGAGCTCCTCGATGTAGCGGCGCACACCCTGCAGCGACGAGTCCTCGACCCAGCGGTTCTTCGCGTCGCCGAGCAGCTCGGCGGTGCCGCCACCCAGGGCGATGCCGACCCGGCTGAGCGCCTGCGCGTTGCCGATCCGGTCGAAGGCCGCGTAGGCCGCGCACTGGGTGATCGTGGTGCCGAAGCCGAAGCGGGCGATGTCGCACGACACCATCTGGGCGCCCGACTCGTAGTGCCGCAGCGGCACGACGAGCTCGCCGAGCACGGCCGACCAGGCGTCAGGCAGCCGCGAGAGCAGGTCACGCGAGTCGAGGTAGTCCAGCGTGGAGGCCACGGAGTCGGCCATCGCGGCCCGCGAGGTCACGTAGGGCGCGTAGTAGAACTGGCGCGGGTCGGTGAACGAGTAGGGGTCGGTCAGCCGGAAGGCGCTGAACGCCTCGTCGTAGATCTCGTGCTCGGGGTCCCAGAGCGGCCGGTAGTGGAAGTTCTCCTTGGCCTGGATGTCGATCGACCCCTCCTCGTAGCGCGACGCCGGGCGGTCGCCGTAACGCGTCACGAGGTGGGTGAAGGTCTTGCGCGGCGGCTCGATGACCTGGGTTCGCAGTTCGTACTGCACGGTGCCTCCTTGGGGCGGTGGAGCGGTGAAGCAGTGGGTCAGGGGACGTGGTGGTGGGTGACGCCGGACTCGACGAGCAGGCGCACGATGAGGTCGGGCAGGGCGTCCGGACCGTCGAGCTCCTGCGGGAGCTCGGAGTCGAAGCCGTCGCCGACGAGCCGGCCGTATGCCGTGCCGTCCTCGAACGTCGTCGACACCCGAGCCGCTCGGTCCCGGTGCGTCACCCGGAACGCGAGCTCGTGGGGCAGCGTCTCGTCGACCAGGCCGAGCCGGTCGTCGGACTCGGCGAGGATCGCGTTGGCCTCGCTGACCAGCTGCTCGGCCAGCGACCGGATCGCGACCTGCCGGTCGGCGCCGGTGCCGGTGGCGATCCGGCGGCTGATCCGGGTCTCCGGCATCGGGGCGATCTCCTCGACGTCGGGCAGGTCCTCCTCCGGCGTGCCGACGAGCTCGGCCACGCGCAGCATGAACGGGGTCATCGTGCGTCCTCTCGTGCTTGTCGGTGCAGGCCGGCGGCTTCGAGCCGCTCGGAGTCCAGGGCGGCGCTGACCGCGGCGGCGCCTGCGGAGGCGACGTCCTTGTCCTGGTCGGCGGAGCCGCCGGACGCGCCGACCGCCCCGACGAAGGTGCCGTCGACGACGATGGGCACGCCGCCGCCGAAGGCCGCGACCCGGCCGCGCTGGCCGATGCCCTCACGGACGGCGTCCTCGCCTGCGATCGCGTCGTAGAACACGTCGGTCGGCAGGCCGCCGAAGCCGGCGACCGTCCAGGCCTTGTCCTGGGCGATCGACCCGGACACCGCGAACGCCCCGTCCATCCGTGCGAAGGCCAGCAGGCCCCCGGCGGCGTCCGTGACCGCGACGTTGAACGCACCGCCGATCGCCTCGGCGTGCGCCAGGGCGGCGTCGAGCGCGACCCGTGCCCCGGCATACGTCAGGGCGGTCTCGGTGCGCACGAGCATCAGCGGCTCCTTGTCGGAGATGACGGACGGATGGGGTGTGGGGCGGTGGTGGGCGGTGACAGGCACCACCTCGGTGACGGCGGCCGACGGCGCGCCGCCGTCACCGAGGTGGTGACGATCGGGTCAGGTCGGGATCAGGTGAGGACCGAGGTGAACGCGTCGTTCAGCTCGCGAGCGTGGTAGAACACGCCCTTGCCGAGTGCCTCGGGGGTCCACACCGACATCGGGCGGTCGCGGTAGGCCAGGTAGCCACCGGCGAAGACCTCGTTGCGGTTGCCCGACGGGTCGAAGAAGTAGACGGTCTGGCCGCGGGTGATGCCGTGGCGGGTGGGGCCGATGTCGATCGGCACGTCGTCCATCGAGAACAGGTCCGCGGCGCGGCCGACCTCGACCCAGTCACCGAGCCGGAAGGCGAAGTGGTGGAGCTTGGAGTTCGGGCCGGCGAGCACGGCGAGCTGGTGGATCTGGTTGTTGCTCGTCATCCAGGTGGCGATGATGTCGGCGTCGGAGTCCAGGCTCGTCTGCACGCGCTCGGTGGGGTAGAAGTCGAACACGGCGGTGAGGAAGCGGTCCATCAGGCCCGGGTCCTCGGCGGTGATCAGCGAGTGGTCGAGGGCCGGCACACCGACACCCACGAGGTGGCGGGGGAAGGCGTCCGGGTTGTGGGTGCCGACCTCGGTGCCGACGCAGGTGGCCTCGTGGTAGACCTCGAAGACGTGGTCGGACGGGGTGGTGAACCGGATGCCGTCGCCGATCTCCGGGTTCTCGCCCTTGCTCATCCGCTCGACGGTGACGCCGAAGGCGCTGGCCTTCTTCTCGATGTCGTCGATGTCGCTGGAGTTCTCGACCTTCCAGCCGAACTTCACCAGGCCGACGCCACCCTCCTCGAGGACGACCGAGTGGTGGTCCCACTCGTCCCAGGCCTTGTAGTAGACCTTGTTGCCCTCGGCGTGGGTCTCGTACAGGCCCATCGTGTTGGCGTAGTGGTCCTTGGCCTCGGCCATGTCCGTGACGCGGACATGGGCGTAGCCCATCCTCATGACTCCCATTGCTACTCCTTGTGGGTGGTGCCGGTCGGGGAGGACGCGGCTGCGTAGGCCTCGGCACGCTGCCGGGCCCTCTCGTTGATCTGGTGCAGGAAGGTGCTGACGAGGCGAACGTGCTCGCCCCGCAGCTCGATGGTGATGTCGGTCTCGGGCACGGCGCGGCAGCTCAGGCAGGTGCCGTCGTGGCGCTCGGCGTCGGTGATGACGGTGTCGGCGACGGGGTGGTTGTACTCGAACACTCCGGAACGGCAGTCGACCTTGCAGATCGCACAGCCACCACGCCGGCAGCCGACCGTGTAGGCGAACCCCGCCTTGTAGAGGCCGCTGAGCACGGTCTCTCCCGGCTCGAGGTAGATGACCTCGCCGGTGGGGTGGATCGTCACGGTCGGCACTGGCGCTCCCTTGCGTTCAGTGATGTGGGGCGGCGCCGTGCCGCTCCCACCACTGAGAGTCGCTGAGCCCCGGGGGCGCGACCACGCACGTTCCTCATACGGGAACATCGGTGACGGTGTCTAAGCGTGGCGCCGGAGTGTCGGTCGACCGGAGTGCGGGGTGTGGCTGCGCGCTCAGCGGCTCAGCGGCTCAGCGGCGCAGCGCCGCGGCCATCCGCTCCTGGGCGACGGCGGAGTGGAAGAGCAGCCCGGAGAGCCGGGCCATCTCGTCGCCGTGCCCGTCGAACGCCGCCACGAGGTCGGCATTGAGCAGCCGCTTGGCCTCGACGAGCCCTTGGCGAGCGCCGGCCCGCAGGTTCTCGAGCACCCGGTCCACGGCGGCATCGAGCTGCTCGGGCGCGCTGACCTCGGTCACCAGCCCGGCGTCGCGGGCCTCGAGCGCGGTCACCGAGCGCCCGGTGAGGAACCAGTCGGATGCCGCGCGCGGGCTGAGCCGGGCGCGCAGCGGGATGGAGATCACCGCGGCCGCCAGGCCGAGGCGCACCTCGGTGAGGGCGAAGCTCACGTCATCGCGGCAGACCACGAGGTCGGACGAGGCGACCAGGCCCAGGCCACCGGCGCGCACCGGCCCGTCGAGCCGGCAGACCACGGGCACCGGCAGGTCGGCGATGGCGCGCTGCAGGGCCACGATGCCGCGCGCCGACTCGACCATGTCGACGGTCGCCGCCTCCTTGAGGTCGGCGCCGGCACAGAACACCGGGTGCGAGCTGCGCAGGAGCACGCCGTGCAGCGACTCGTCCGCGCCGGCCTCCGCGAGGTGGCCGGCGAGGTCGGCGACCAGGCGGCGGGAGAGGGCGTTGCGGTTGGCCGGGGAGTCCAGGGTGAGCACGGCGATGCGGTCGTCGTCGGCCCGGTGCACCAGTGCGTCGCTCACGGGCCCGACCCTAGCCACAACACCCTCGAGTTGGGTGCTCAAGCGGTCGCCCTGGCAGCCGTTCCGGCACCCGACTCGGGTCAGGAGCGGGTGATGACCCGGAAGACCGGCATCCCGGGCGCGACGGCGGCGATCTCGGCGTCGGTCGAGCTCTTCGACAGGCCCTCGACGAACCGGCCGACCTCCCAGCCCCACTTCGTGAGGTAGACCCGCAGCACCGGCACCCGCTGGTCGACCGGCAGCTCGGCCAGCTCGACGGCTTCGACCTTCTTGCCCAGGTGCAGCTCGCCACCGCCGGCGGCCCGGGCGTTGCGCACCCATTGGGTGTTGCCGCGCGGTGCCACGAGGTAGCGCTCACCGTCGAGCTCGAGCAGGTTGACCGGGTTGCTGCGCGGCTCGCCGGACTTCCGGCCGCGCACCACCAGCACCCGCGACCCCAGCAGGCTGATGCCGTGCGCGGTCAGCCAGCGCACGACAGCGGCCGACCAGGCGTCCATCCGGCCGCCCGGCGGCACGTAGCGGGTGGGGTCGACCGCCGCGCTGGGGGTGGTGCTGGGGGTGGTGCTCGGGGTGGGGGTGCGGTCGCTGCTCGGCTGGTTCATGTCGTCCTCCGTCGCGTTGTGAGATCGGTGCTCTCGTTTCATGACACCAGCGTGCCGTGTGAATCACGCAAAGTCAAGAGCAGTGCTCTCAGTTCTGTGGCAGGATGCCGTCATGCCCATCACCCGCGCCCGCCGCCGCGAGGACGTCACCGCCCGCATCCTCGACATCGGCCGCCAGCACCTCGCCCAGCACGGGGCCGCGGGGCTCTCGCTGCGGGCGGTCACCCGCGACCTGGGCATGGTGTCGTCGGCGGTCTACCGCTACGTCGCCAACCGCGACGAGCTGCTGACCCTGCTGCTCGTCGACGCCTACGGCGCCCAGGCGGATGCCGTGCAGGCGGCGGTCGCCGCCGACGCCGATCAGCGCTGGTCGGAACGGCTGCTCGCCGCGGCCCACGCGTTCCGGGCCTGGGCGGTCGCCGAGCCCAGCCGCTACGCCCTGCTCTACGGCAGTCCGGTTCCCGGCTACGCCGCCCCACCCGAGGTGACCCTCGAGCCGGGGACCCGGGTGATCGGCATCCTGCTGGGCCTGGTCGCCGAGGGGGTCGCCCGCGGTGACGTGCCCGACCGGCCGGCACCGCACGCACCGCCCGACCCGCTGGCCGGTGACCTGCGGGTCGTCGGGGCCGACATCGGGCTGGCCACCGACCCGGCCGTGATGTCGCGGGCGCTGCTGCTGTGGGCCACGGTGGTCGGGGCCACCAGCCTGGAGGTGTTCGGCCAGTACGGCGCCGACACCTTCCGCGACCCCCGGCAGGCCTACGACCAGCAGGTGCGGATGGCCCTGGACGTGCTGCGCGGCGGCCTCGACCACCCCTGACCTCGACGTCGTCCCCGCCCGCCCGCCCCTGCCCCGCCGTGGGACAAGATCGACCAATAGGTCAAAGTTGCCCCGCCCGCCCCTGCCCCGCCGTGGGACAAGATCGACCTATTGGTCGATGTTGCCCCACGCCGGAGACAACCTTCAGCGGCCGTCGGCGACTCTCGCCAGGTGGGCTCGCACCACCGCGTCGACGAGCAGGGTCGGGAACTCCTCGCGGTAGAGCAGCTTGAGCGTGCTCGCTCCCGAGCTGTGCGCCTCGAGCGCCGCAGCAGCCTCGGCGTCGAGGTCCTCGGCCGGCGGCAGCGGGTAGATCGCCAGGTGCTCCTTCCAGGCCGAGGCGTGCAGCAGCCGGTGCCCGTCGACGACGAAGGTCGGCATGTTGTACGACAGCGTCTCGGTCGCCTCGGGCGCATGGCGCTGCACGAGCTCGCGCACGCCGAGGAAGAAGGCGCGGCCGGTCTCGGGGGCGCGCGCGAGGTAGCTGTCGACGGCGTCGGAGGGGGGGCTCATCCCGGCATCCTGCCTGCCCCACCCCGCGGCGTCGAGCGGTGTTCCGCGAGACAAGGGCCGTCGGGCCGTCGGGCGCCAGTCAGCCGTAGGTGTCACGCGGGCCGCGGCCGTCCTGTACCCGGCGCTGGCCCCGCGACCAGGTGGGCGCACCCGGGCCGATGACGCGCAGCTCGGTGACGGTGCCGTCGCCGACCTCCTCGGCGAGCCGGGTGAGCAGGCTGGAGGACAGCAGCCGCAGCTGGGTCGCCCAGGCGGTGGAGTCACCGCGCACGGTGAGGATGCCGTCGACGAAGTCGACGGGGGCACAGTGCTGCGCGATCTCAGGCCCGACGATCTGCGGCCACCGCCCGATGACAGCCCCCACCGCGACGTCGCTGACCCACCCGCGCTCGGTGACGAACTGGTCGAGCTGCTCGCCGAGCAGCTTGGGGTCGCGCCCGGTGGTCGAGCGCTCGCCGACCGGCACGTCCTTCGCCCGGCGTCGCGGCCGCAGCCCGGGCCGCAGCCCCTTCGCCTTGGCCGCCGCCCGGGCCCGGGCGAGCGCGGCCGCCGCGGCCTCGGCGGCATCCCCGACGACGGGTTCGGAGACCACATCCGGATCGGTGGTGACCGGAAACTCCGTGGAGACCTCGGGAACCGTTGTGCTGGAACCGATTTCCGCGTCATCCGGTGGTCGCCGTGCGTCACTCACGCTCGACCACCGCGCCCAGCGTCACCACGTAGGTGCGCCCGACCAGCTCGGCCGGCACATCCTCGGGCACGGCAGCGGTGATGACCACCTGCTCGCAGTCGGCGATCATCGCGGCCAGCCGACCACGGCGCCCCGAGTCGAGCTCGGCGAACACGTCGTCGAGCACCAGCACCGGGTCGTCGCCCAGGTCGTGGCGCAGCAGCTGGTAGGCGGCCAGCTTCAGCCCGAGCGCGAACGACCATGACTCCCCATGGCTCGCGTAGCCCTTGGCCGGCAGCTCGCCGAGGGTCAGCACGACGTCGTCGCGGTGCGGCCCGACCAGGCTCACGCCCCGCTCCACCTCCGCGCCGCGCACCTCGGCCAGCGACGCGAGGATCTCGGTGCGCAGCTCCTCGGCCTCGGGCACCTCACCCTCGGCGATCCGCGCCGCGGTCTGCTCCCGCAGCGACGACTTGTAGTGCACCCGGGCGTCGGACTGCCCGGCGCTCACCTCGTCGTAGGCCTTGCCGAGGTACGGCCCCAGGTCGCGCAGCAGCCGCAACCGGGCGTAGAGCAGCTGCGAGCCCACCTGGGCGAGGTGCGAGTCCCACACGTCGAGGGTGTGCAGCGCCGACTCCCGCTCGGCGACGACGTCAACCCCCTCGGATGCCGGCCGCGCCCCGCGGCGACCGCCTCGCCGCAGCACTGGGGCGGCGGACTTCAGCAGCGCCCCGCGTTGCTTGAGGATCTTGTCGTAGTCGGAGCGCACCCCCGACCACCGCGGCTGGCGGGCGACGAGCAGGTCGTCGAGGAAGCGGCGGCGCTCGCCGGGGTCACCCTTGACCAGGGCGAGGTCCTCGGGGGCGAAGAGCACCGTGCGCAGCGTGCCGAGCACGTCGCGCGGTCGACTGAGCGGCGAGCGGTTGAGCCGCGCCCGGTTCGCCCGGCCCGGGGTGATCTCGAGCTCGACCATCGTCTCGCGGCCGTCGCGCACCACCGCGCCGCGCACGATGGCCTGGGTCGCGCCGAACCGCACCAGCGGCAAGTCGGTGGCCACCCGGTGGCTCGACAGGCTGGCCAGGTAACCCAGGGCCTCGACCAGGTTGGTCTTGCCCTGTCCGTTGAGGCCGACCAGGGTGGTCACGCCCGGCTCGAGCGGCAGCTCGGCAGCGGTGTAACTGCGGAAGTCGGCCACGCTCAGGTGCCGGACGTGCACCTACGGCTCAGCTCTTCTTGGCGGCGCGCTTCCGCGTCGTGCTGGTGCCCGAGGTCGGGCCCGCCGACGCCGCGCCCTTCGAGCGGCTCGACGACGTGGCGCCGGCACCGGAGGACGGCCCGGCCTGGTCGGCCTTGCGGCCCCTGGCCGCGGCCTCCTTGGGTGAGCTCGCCGGCTTCTCCTTGGTGGCGGCCTTCGTGCTCGCGGTGGCCGCTGACTTCGGCCCGGCGGTAGCCTGCGCGCGCAGCTCCTCACCCTCGGCGACGGTCATCACCTGGTGCCCGCCGAACTGGCCGCGCAACGCGGCGACCGCCTGCAACGTGGGCGAGTTCTGCTGGCGCGAGGCGAACCGGGCGAACAGCGAGGCCGAGATCACCGGCATCGGCACCGAGAGCGCGATCGCCTCCTCGACGGTCCACCGCCCCTCGCCGGAGTCGACCGTGTAGTCGGAGACGTCCTCGAGCGTCGGGTTCTCCTCGAGCGCGGCGACCATCAGGTCGAGCAGCCAGGAGCGCACGACGGTGCCGCGGCTCCAGGCCTTGAACGCGCCGGGGACGTTCTCGACGATGTCCTTCTTCTGCAGCAGCTCGTAGCCCTCGGCGTAGGCCTGCATCAGGCCGTACTCGATGCCGTTGTGCACCATCTTCGTGTAGTGCCCGGACCCCACCTTGCCGGCGTGCACGAAGCCCTCGTCGCGCGGGCCCTCGGGCCGCAGCGCGTCGAAGATCGGCATCGCCTTCTTCACGTTGGCCGCCGTGCCACCGACCATCAGGCCGTAGCCGTTGTCGAGGCCCCAGATGCCGCCGGACACCCCGCAGTCGAGGTAGCCGATGCCCTTGGCCTTGAGCAGCTTCTCGTTCTCGTAGTCGTCGGTGAACCGGCTGTTGCCACCGTCGATCACCAGGTCGCCCTTGTCGAGCAGGCCCGCCAGCTTGGCGACGGTGTCCTTGGTGGGGGCGCCGCTGGGCACCATCACCCAGACCACCCGCGGGGCGTCGAGCCGCTTGACCAGGTCAGCGAGCGAGCTCGCGTCGGAGACGGACTTGTCACGGTCGTACCCCACGACCTCGTGACCGGCCCGGCGGATGCGCTCGCGCATGTTGCCGCCCATCTTGCCCAGCCCGATCAGACCCAGCTGCATCTCGGAACTCCTCGTGGTGTGTGGTGCGTCGACGATGAGGTGCTGATCCGCGAACGTTACTGCGGCGGCATCCTGAAATGGCTGGTCAGGACGCGAACCGCACGGGCATGAGGACGTAGCGGTAGGAGGTGTCGGCCTCGCCGTCCTCCTCGGCCTGCCCCGACAGCACCGCCGGGCGCGAGGCCTGGGTGAAGGAGATGCGGCTGTAGGCGGTGCCGACGGCGCCCAGCCCGTCGAGGAGGTAGGTCGGGTTGAAGGCGATCTCGATCTCGGGGCCGGTCAGCACGGCCTCCACGGCCTCGGACGCCTGCGCGTCGTCGCCGGCGCCGGCCTCGATGGCCACCTGGCCCTCGCTGAACCGCAGCCGCACCGGGGTGTTGCGCTCGGCCACCAGGGCCACGCGCTTGACGGCCTCGACGAGCTCGGCGGTCTTGATGACCGACTCGGTCTCCGAGGTGGTGGGGAAGATCGAGGAGACCTTCGGGTACTCGCCGTCGAGCAGGCGGGTGGTGGTGCGGCGCTGCCCGGCCTCGAAGCCGACCAGCCCGTCGCCGCCCGCGGCCGTGCCGAGCGCGACGTCGATGGAGCCGCTGGCGCCGAGCGAACGCGCGGTGTCGGACAGGGTGCGCGCGGGGATCAGCACGACGTGGCTGGCGTCGGTCGACGTGGGGTTCCAGTGCAGTTCACGCATGGCCAGCCGGTAGCGGTCGGTGGCGAGCAGCGTCATCGTGTCGCCCTCGATCTCGACCCGCACGCCGGTGAGGATGGGCAGGGTGTCGCCGCGGTCGGCCGCGACCGACACCTGGGCGACGGCCTGGGTGAACAGGTGGCCGTCGATGCTGCCGCTCGGCTCCGGCGAGGTCGGCAGGGTCGGGTAGTCGTCGGCCGGCATCATCAGCAGGCTGAACCGCGACGACCCACAGGTGACCTGCACCTTCGAGCCCTCGGTGGCGACGTCGATGGGGCGGTCGGGCAGGTTTCGCGAGATGTCGGCGAGCAGCCGGCCGAGCACGAGCACGGTGCCCGACTCAGCGACCTCGGCCGCCACGGTGATCTTGGCCGAGACCTCGTAGTCGAACGCCGAGAGGGTGAGCGTGCCGTCGTCATCGGCCCGCATCAGGATGCCGGCGAGCACCGGCACCGGAGGGCGGGCAGGCAGCCCGCGCGCCACCCAGGTGACCGCCTCGGCCAGGACGTCGCGCTCGACGCGGAACTTCACGGCTTACCACCTTCGTCCGGCGCGATGACGTCGCGCCTGCTCGTGCACACCTAGGTCCCCGTCCGCGGGCTCGGCCGCGCCCAGGAGGGGCGCCGACGCAGGCGGGGTCATGACACTAGTGCACGCCTTGTCGTGGCGGTACCTGATCCGGGGGACACCCCGGGCGAGGTGTCGCCCGGATGTTGGTTCCGCGCGTTGGGCTCGGATCGGGCAGGTCGTACTCGGGGCCGAATCGGAGTTCTGGGGATCTCGTCGTAGTGGTAGGAGCTGTGGATCCTGTGGACGCGGCCATGTCCGGGCAGGTCGGCCCGTGGATGGGGCTGTGGACGAGCGGGCCACGGGCCGGGGGACAACTGCGCCGTGCTGTTGACGGTCGGCGGGCGTTCACAGTCGCTCCACCCCGGGGCCGTCGACCGTCCACCTCGACACGCTGGTCGTCCACAGCTGTCCACAGGACCTGTGGACAACTCTGCAGTGGTGCGTGTGACTCGTGATCAACGGCGGAAGTTGTCCACAGGGTTGCGCACAGAGGTGGACGCGCCGCTACCTGTTCGTAACACAACGGATGCCGGATGGCGGTTACGCGGCGCCCGCGCTGCGGCGGCGTGAGGGCGGCGTCCGAGGTTCGACAGAATCTCCACACAGGGGTGTGGAAGACCTGTGGACAACCCGGTGCACGAGGTGACGACCCGCAGGGGGGAGGCGGGGAGGATGCGGGTGCGGAAGCAGAGGGGAGCGGCCGGTGGGGGCGCTCGGACTCAGTGCGACTGCTGCTTGATCCGGTTGGTCAGCTCGGTGACCTGGTTGTAGATGGCCCGCCGCTCGGCCATCAGCTGGCGGATCTTCTTGTCGGCGTGCATCACCGTGGTGTGGTCGCGGCCGCCGAACTGCTGGCCGATCTTGGGCAGCGATAGGTCGGTGAGCTCGCGGCACAGGTACATCGCGATCTGCCGCGCCGTGACGAGCACCCGCGAGCGCGACTGGCCCTGCAGGTCGTCGAGGGTGAGCCCGAAGTAGGCGGCCGTCTGGGCCATGATCGTCGCCGGCGTGACCTGGCTGGACGCGTCGTCGGGGATCAGGTCGCGCAGCACGATCTCGGCCAGGCTCATGTCGACCGGCTGGCGGTTGAGGCTGGCGAAGGCGGTGACCCGGATCAGGGCGCCCTCGAGTTCGCGGATGTTGGTCGAGATCCGCGAGGCGATGAACTCGAGCACGTCGTCGGGCACCGACAGGCGCTCCTGGATGGCCTTCTTGCGCAGGATCGCGATCCGGGTCTCGAGGTCGGGGGGCTGGACGTCGGTGAGCAGGCCCATCTCGAACCGGCTGCGCATCCGGGCCTCGAAGCCGCTGAGCAGCTTGGGCGGCACGTCGCTGGTGATGACGACCTGCTTGTTGGCGTTGTGCAGGGTGTTGAAGGTGTGGAAGAACTCCTCCTGGGTCTGCACCTTGCCCTGCAGGAACTGGATGTCGTCGATGAGCAGCACGTCGACGTCGCGGTAGCGGCGCTGGAAGTTGGCGGCCTTGTCGTCGCGGATGCTGTTGATGAAGTCGTTGGTGAACTCCTCGGAGTTCACGTAGCGCACCTTGACGTGCGGGAAGAGGTTGCGGGCGTAGTGCCCGATGGCGTGCAGCAGGTGGGTCTTGCCCAGCCCCGAGTCGCCGTAGATGAACAGCGGGTTGTAGGCCTTGGCCGGCGCCTCGGCCACCGCGACCGCCGCCGCGTGGGCGAACCGGTTGCTCGCGCCGATGACGAAGGTGTCGAAGGTGTACTTCGGGTTGAGCCGGGTCAGCTCGACCTGCTCGGGCTGCTGGCTGCCCGGCCGCGGGCGGCGGGCCCCGGGCACCTCGACCAGCCCCGGGATGCCGTTCTGTCCCCCGCCGCGGGCAGCGTCGGCCGCGCCGTGCTCGGGGTGCCGTCCGGTGAAGGCGGAGGTCTCGGTGCCGTCGACCTCGTCCTCACCGATGTCCAGGTCGTCGATCTGGCGCCGCCGGTCGGCCGCCCGCAGGTCGTGGCCCATGTCGTCCAGGCCGTTCAGGTGCCCCTCGTCGTCGAGGTCGAGGGCCGGCGCGTCGGCCAGCGACGGGTCGACGGTGACCGCGAGGCGCACATCGCGCCCCAGCTGGCTGCCCAGGGTGGCGGTGACCCGTTCGCGCAGGCGCGTCTCGACGATGTCCTTGGTGAAGTCGTTGGGCACCGCGATCAGGGCGGTGTCGTCGAGCAGCCCCACCAGTTTGGCCAGCGACAGGAAAGCCCTCTGCTGCACCGGGATGCCGTCGGAGTCGAGCACCTCGAGGGTCGTGCGCCACAGCTGGGTCATGGTCGCGTCGGCCACTCGGGTCCCCGTTCTTCTCGATGCCCACCGGGCCGAATCTCGGTGCCCGGTCCACCCGGCCCCGTACACCCTGTCCACATGGTTGTCCACAAGCTGTGGGTATGCCGCGTGGTCGCCAGGGCGTGTCGCGCCGGGTGGCGGGCCGTGCTGCGTGCGATCCTAGGGCGTTTTCCCGAACCCGGGCGACCAGATCAGCTGGTTTGACCCCCGTGGCCGCTCTCGCGTACCGTAAACGGGCCTGTGGTTCGGCTGTTTTCGCATGCCCGTGACCCGCGCCCGCGAGGGCGTTGCTTCCCCGCGAAGGTCATGGGTTTCCGATCGCAGCCGACTGCCACCGGCTCCCCGACCACCCGGGCCCTCGGGCCCACCGAAGCAGACGAGAGAACATCGTGAGCAAGCGGACCTTCCAGCCGAACAACCGCCGCCGGGCCAAGACCCACGGCTTCCGTCTGCGGATGCGCACCCGTGCGGGCCGCAGCATCCTCGCCGCTCGTCGCCGCAAGGGCCGCTCCGAGCTCTCCGCCTGAGGTCGGCGGTGCTGCCGGCGCCGAACCGACTGCGTGAGCGGGCGGACTTCACGTCGGCAGTGCGCTCCTCCGGGGGTTGCCGAGCCGGCTCCAGGCTGCTCGTGGTCCACGCCACCTCGACCGACACGCGTGCGGGACTCCCGCCGCGGGTCGGTTTCGTCGTGTCCAAGGCGGTCGGTGGCGCGGTGGTCCGCAACCGCACCAAGCGCCGGCTGCGCGCGCTGATGGCCGACCGGCTCCCCGGCATCCCGAGTGGTGTCGACCTGGTGGTGCGCGCCAACCCGCCGGCTGCCACCGCGACCTTCGGGGAACTCGCGGGTGCGCTGGATCCGTTGTTGCACAAGGTGATCGGTCGACTGGGAGGTGTCGCGTGAGCATCGGTCGGGTGCTGGCGACCCCCCTGATCTGGCTGATCCGTGTCTACCAGCGGGTCATCTCCCCGATGCGTCCGCCCACCTGCCGCTACTACCCGTCGTGCTCGGCGTATGCCGTCACTGCCCTGGAGCGCTACGGCGTGCTCCGCGGCTCGTGGATGGCGGCGCGCCGGCTCGGGCGCTGCCACCCGTGGACCCCCGGCGGGGTCGACCACGTGCCGCTGCGCGACCCGCAGACCGGGCGCCCGATCCCCGGAACCACCGGGCCGCGCGGCGTCGGCGACGACGCGGCGCACCCGCACCTCGCGGATGCCGGCCCTCATGACGCACCCTGACCCCATCACCACCGTGATCCAACCCCGTCGGCCTCGGCCGGCACAGCCGTAAGGACGACATGGGCGACCTCTTCAACACGATCATCGGGCCGATCGAGTGGCTCGTGGCGTGGATCATGTACCTGTTCCACCAGGCCTTCACGGCCATCGGGATGGACCCCGCCTCGGGGTGGACCTGGGCCCTGTCGATCGTCGGCCTCGTCGTCGTGATGCGCGCCGCGATGATCCCGCTGTTCTACAAGCAGATCATGGCGTCGCGGAAGATGCAGCAGATCCAGCCCGAGCTGCAGAAGATCCAGAAGAAGTACAAGGGCAAGAGCGATCCCGAGTCTCGCCAGGCGATGACCCAGGAGACGATGGAGCTGTACAAGAAGGAGGGGACCAACCCCTTCAGCTCGTGCCTGCCGATCCTCGTGCAGTCACCCTTCTTCTTCGGCCTGTTCCGCGTGCTCAACGGCATGGACGAGGTCGCCAAGGGAACCACGGAGTCGATCGGGCCGATCACCCAGTCGGTGGCCGAGCAGTTCGAGCAGGCGACCATCTTCGGTGCCTCGCTCTCGGCCACCTTCCTCGGCTCGGACTCGCTCAACGTCAAGATCGTCACGAGCGTGCTGATCGTGCTGATGTCGGCGACCACCTTCTTGACCCAGCGTCAGCTGATGACCAAGAACATGCCGGCCTCGGCGCTGGACAACCCGTTCGCCAAGCAGCAGAAGCTGCTGCTCTACATCCTGCCGATCGTCTTCGCGGTGTCGGGCGTCAACTTCCCGATCGGTGTGCTCATCTACTGGTTCACCACCAACGTGTGGTCGATGTGCCAGCAGTTCTACGTCATCCGTCGCCTGCCTGCTCCCGGCTCGCAGGCCGAGAAGGCCTACCACGCGCGATTGGAGCGCAAGGGCAAGCCGATCCCCGGCGTCGACGCCGCCAAGGCCAAGGCGGATGCCGAGGCGGCGGAGGCTGCCGAGCAGGTGCGTCAGTCGGGCCAGCGCCAGCAGCCGGCCGGCAAGAAGCGCAAGAAGAAGGGCGCCGGTGCCAAGCCGGCCGCGCAGGGCGGCGCCAAGTCGAACATCCAGGACTCGCCGGTGCCGACGAAGAACGGCCAGAACGGCCAGAACGGCCAGCAGCCCAACGGACCCAAGGCGTCCGGCAAGAACACTGCCGACCCGGCCAAGCCCCCCACGACCTGATCCCCCTGATCGCAGGAGAACCCCATGAGCGAGAACCTCACGCAGGACCAGCCGACCACCGAACCGGCGCCCGACACCGACCTCACGGTGGAGGGTGACGAGTCGACGAACGCGCAGGTCAGCGACCTGGACTCCGTCGAGGAGGAGGCTGTCGACAACGACAACGACGACAACGACGACAACGACGACAACGACGACGCGAGACGACGTCGTCAACGCGCCGCCGCCGGCACAGAGCAACCGGCGGGCCAACCTCGAGCGCGAGGGCGAGGTGGCGGCGGACTTCCTCGAGACCCTGCTCGACATCTGCGACCTCGACGGTGACATCGACGTGGACATCGATGGTGACCGTGCTGCCGTGTCGGTGGTCGACTCCGAGGACGGGCGGGTTCCGCGGCGTCTCGTCGGCCCGAACGGCCAGGTGCTCGACGCCCTCCAGGAGCTCACCCGGCTCGCGGTGCAGTCCGCTACGGGCGAGCGCAGTCGCCTGATGCTCGACGTCGCGGGGCACCGTGCTGAGCGGCGCGCCACCCTGGTCGCGGTGGCCAAGGAAGCGATCGACGAGGTGCGCACCACCGGTGAGCGCAAGCCGCTGACCCCGATGACAGCCTTCGAGCGCAAGGTTGTCCACGACGAGGTGCTGGCCGCCGGCCTCATCTCGGAGTCCGAGGGTGCCGAGCCGCGCCGCTTCGTCGTCATCCTGCCGGCCTGAAGCGACGTTTCACGTGAAACATGACGGGCCGGATGACGCCGGCGTCGCACTGCCAGCCGCACCCTCGGGTGCGGCTGCGGTGTTTGGCGAGCGTTTGCCGCTGGCGGTCCGGTTCGCCGAGATCCTGGCCGACACCGGGGTGAGCCATGGGCTGATCGGCCCCCGCGAGGTGCCGCGCCTCTGGGATCGGCACGTGCTGAACTGCGCGGTCGTGGCCGATGCCTTCGGGCCGGACGCGCGGGTCGTCGACGTGGGGTCAGGGGCCGGGCTGCCGGGCGTTGCGCTGGCCATCGTGCGTCCGGATCTGGACGTGCACCTCGTGGAGCCGATGCTGCGCCGCACCGAGTGGCTCTCGCAGGTGGTCGCCGAGCTCGGCCTGGACTCCGTAACGGTGCACCGCGGGCGCGCTGAGGAGCTCGCGGGGGTGGTGTCGGGGCCTTATGTCACCGCGCGGGCGGTGGCGCGGCTCGACAAGCTGGCCCGCTGGTGCGTGCCGCTGCTGGAGCCCGGCGGCACCCTGGTGGCGATGAAGGGGCGTTCGGCGGAGCAGGAGCTGGCGGATGACCGCGCGGCCCTGGTGACGCTGGGCCTGGTCGACGCCGTCGTGCGGGAGCACGGGGGTGCCGTGCTCGACGAGCCGGTGCTCACCGTCGACCTGCGCTTCGAGCCGCGGCGGCAAGCCGGACGTCGCGGCAAGGCGGGCAAGGCGGGCAAGGCCAGCAAGCCTGGCAGGGGCTAGGCCAGCAGTTCGGGCCGGGGCGGTGAGTCCAACAAGGCGGGCAGAGGCAGCGACGCTGGCAAGGTCAGGGGGAGCGGCGAGCTGCGCACGGCCACGGCGAGCCGGCTCTCGACGAGTCAGGCCGCAACGGGCCAGACCAGCGCGGCACACGCGGGACCAACGCAGTCGCAGTGATTGCACTGAGCAGGTGCACCGGTGGTCGGATGTGCCAGTTGGTCGGATGCCGGTCGGACCGGCATGTTTCACGTGAAACGGCCCAAGGCGCTGCCCACGTGCATCTTCGACCCCCGGGTCGGGAATGAGGCGAAGCCCGGTTCGCTCGACGCGACAGCCTTTGGCTGGCGTCCGCGCTTGATCGCTCGGCCTTCCCCACACTGGTTGGCCGTTTGGGTGATGGCAGGCAGTGGCTCGAACGCTGGGCTCTGACCGATGGCCGCAGGATTGTCCGGTCTGCCAAGGCCTGGCAGGTGGCTCCGCCACACACGAGGTGCTCCACAACGACCTCTCCGTGAGCAACCAGTCGACCTCTGGATGGGAGGGCTCGGCCAGCCCTGCCCCACCTCGCTGAAATCGGCGACGGCGACAGGGTGCTGAACCACGCCGGCTGCTCGGGATGCGATGTTTCACGTGAAACGGCAGGGCTCGAGGCGTCCCAAAGGGCCCGAGGGAGCGGCCGGCCGAGTGGTGGGAGGCCAGGACCACCGTTGGCCTCGAGCCAGAACGGCTCACGACATCCGCGAGTCCCAGCAACTCCGAAGCTCCTGCTCTCGCACTGACTTCGTGGCGGAGGTCCGCTCGCGGGGCCCAGCCGAGGCCCAGCCGCCCGGGTGGGGCCGTGGGAGCGCCGGCGCAGGCGGCGGCCACGGGGGTGGGCGGCTCAGCGCGCTGGACCCTTCGCTCGCCAGGCTCTGCCAGCGAGCAGTTGGTCGGCCCGCTTCTCGTGAACTACTGCCACGACAACCTCTGGAGCGACGTGAGTCGGGGCATTTCGTGCCTTCCAACTGGCCCGTCGGCAGCCCGCGGTCACGACGGGCCCCATGGCAGCCGCACTGAGGTGGAGGAGGGACAGCTGAGCCGCGCTGCGCGCCGCTGCCTCAGGCTGCAGGGTCATGACGCGGACGGGCCCGACGGTGGACCCTGCCGTCGCAAGCCCCTGCAGACGAGCTGTTCGACGGCCCTTTCACGTGAAACATCGCAGCGATGCGAATCGGGACCGTCTCGGGTTCTTACTGACCTCACGACTGCCCCGATCGCCGAGGGCCTCGTGGCAACCCCAATGACGAGGGGCATGGCCAACTGTGCGGCGCTGCGGGCCCGCCTCAGGCGCGGGCTGCGACTCGCGGCTCCCCGCCGAAGCCAAGCCCCGACAACCTGGGCCCGGTGGTCGACCGGCTCGAGCAGGACCGCGCGATGATCACGAGGGGCTGGACCCCTGCCGAGGAGTGCCGAAGAGGCACGTTTCACGTGAAACATTGCGGCGAAGCGAAACGGGGACCGTCGCGCACTGCGTGGCAGGGCAGCCCGCGGTATCGAAGGCCTTGGGGGCGGCCACCTGAGGCGGAGCGGATCGGCCACGCGGCGCTGGTCGGCCGCGGTTTGGCCTGGTGCTGAAGGGGTGGCCGCCCGAGAAGGCCTGCCTCGGCGGCAGACGGAGGCCGTACTGGTTGGCGACGGTACTGGTTGGCGGGGGCGATCCAGGGTGTTGAGTCGCTCATCTGGCCCCTCGAGCTAGATCAGATCATCCACAGGGTGCCGCTCGTCGACTGGTCATCCACAGCGCGCTGTGGCGCTTTGGCGTGTTGACACCCCGTGAGGTTGGATTGGCTCCGCCCCACCCCCCGACGAAGGTGATCGCGTGACCTCAACGACCGACGTCGCCAACGCCCGCACGGCCGCCCCCGGCCTCGGGTTCCCGCGGCTGACAGGTGTCCCGACGACCCCCTTGGGGTGGCCGGCCCCGGACCGCGTTTCACGTGAAACATCCGCTCCCACCCTCTCAACCGGCGCCAAGGGCGCCACAGCGTCACCGGTGGCGATGGTCGCCGTGTCAACTGAGGAGACTGAGCAGACTGAACCCGCGGAGTCTGTTGAGTCGGCGCAGCGCTGGGAGGTCGTGGAGACCGTGGAGACCGTGGAGATCGCCGGCCCCGCTGCTCCTGCGGCGCTCGCACTCGCTGAAGCCGCCACCCCGGCCAGGCCCGCCGCCCCGGCCGAGCCCGCTGCTCCGGCCGAGCCCGTCGAGCCCGCCGCCCCGGTTCCCCCGCGTGACAGTGCAGGTCAGACCACGTTGCCGACGTCGGCACCCGCCGGCACCCGAGAGGACCGCATGGACGCGCCTGCCACCGACGACACCGAGGTGCGCGCCCAGATCGCCGCGGCCATGCCCGGCGCAGACGGCGGGACCCCGCTCGCAGCGGCCGTGGCCGCGGACGCCCGGAAGCGCATCACCCTCAGCGGCCGCACGGTGCCCCGTCCGGCTCGGACCCGGGTGATGACGGTGGCGAACCAGAAGGGCGGCGTCGGCAAGACGACGACCACCGTCAACGTCGCGGCCGCCCTGGCCCAGGCCGGTAGCACCGTGCTCGTCATCGACCTCGACCCGCAGGGCAACGCCAGCACGGCGCTCGGTATCGAGCACCACGCGGAGGTGCCGAGCGTCTACGACGTGCTGGTCGAGGGCCAGCCGGTGGCCGGGATCGTGCAGGAGTGCCCGGACGTGCCGGGCCTCTTCTGCGTTCCGGCCACCATCGACCTGGCCGGCGCCGAGATCGAGCTGGTCTCGCTGGTCGCCCGCGAGACCCGCCTGCAGCGCGCCGTCTCGGCCTACGTCGACCAGTGCGAGGCAACGGGGGAGCGCCTCGACTACGTGCTCATCGACTGCCCGCCCAGCTTGGGGCTGCTCACCGTGAACGCCTTCGTGGCCGCCACCGAGGTGTTCATCCCGATCCAGTGCGAGTACTACGCCCTCGAAGGTCTCTCGCAGCTGCTGAAGAACATCGAGCTGATCCGCAGCCACCTCAACCCGACGCTGCACGTGTCGACCATCCTGCTGACGATGTACGACGGCCGCACCCGCCTGTCGGCCCAGGTGGCCGACGAGGTGCGGGAGCACTTCCCCGACCAGACCCTGCGCGCCAGCGTGCCCCGCTCGGTGCGCATCTCCGAGGCCCCGAGCCACGGACAGACCGTGATGACCTACGACCCGAACAGCAGCGGTGCGCTGTCCTACCTCGAGGCAGCCGTCGAGCTCGCCGAGCGGCGCCGCCACGTCGCCGACCTCGAAGGAGTCCGCATGAGCGAGAAGCGTCGTGCCCTGGGCCGTGGCCTGGGCGCCCTCATCCCGAGCGGCACCGCCACCGCCGACCGACCGGTCGACGTGTTCTTCCGCGACCAGGACCGCCCGGCGTCGACGGACGCCCCGGCCCCCGCGGAGGCGTCGGAGAACGGTGAAACCGCAGGTCAGGCCCCTGGTCCGGATGCCGCCGCCGAGGTGGGCAGCGACCTCCAGCCGGTGCCGGGGGCCGAGTTCGCCGAGATCCCGCTCGACCAGATCCGGCCGAACCCGCGCCAGCCGCGCACGGTCTTCGACGAGGACGAGCTCGAGGAGCTCGTGCACTCCATCCAGGAGATCGGCGTGCTGCAGCCGGTCGTCGTCCGCCGGGTGCCGCCGGGCACCGAGGACGGCGAGGTGCGCTACGAGCTGATCATGGGCGAGCGGCGCTGGCGGGCGTCGCGGGCCGCGGGCAAAGACGTCGTGCCGGCCATCATCAAGGCCACCGAGGAGGACGACCTCCTGCGCGACGCGCTGCTGGAGAACCTCCACCGCAGCCAGCTCAACGCCCTGGAGGAGGCGGCCGCCTACCAGCAGCTGCTCGACGACTTCGGCTGCACCCAGGAGGAGCTCGCCCGCCGCATCCACCGCTCGCGGCCGCAGATCTCGAACACCCTGCGGCTGCTCAAGCTGCCGCCGCTCGTGCAGCGCCGGGTGGCTGCCGGGGTGCTCAGCGCCGGCCACGCCCGGGCACTGCTCGGCCTGCCCGACGCCGCGGCGATGGAGCGGATGGCCCAGCGGATCGTCGCCGAGGGCCTGTCGGTGCGCACCGTCGAGGAGCTCGTCACCTTGGGCGGCGACGAGGGTCCGGCCGCCCGGCGCGCCCCCCGACCCGGCACCCGCCGCCCGCAGCTCGACGACCTCGCCGCCGACCTGTCCGACCGCCTCGAGACCCGGGTGCGCATCGCCCTCGGCCAGCGCAAGGGCCGCCTCACCGTGGAGTTCGCCTCGGTCGAGGACCTCAACCGGATCCTGGACGCGATGCACCTGCGCGAGCACCACGCGGACTGATTCCGGGCGCGACGGGGGTCGACCCGCGCCCCGGGTCGGAAGCACCCACAACGCCCGGGCGACCGGCCGACACGAAGCACGGCAGGCGGCATCCGCCGGCATTTGAAGCACCCGCTACACATGACAGAAGGCGCGGAAACCGTTGCAGTGCAACAGTTTCCGCGCCTAGTGCGCGTTGCGGTGGAGCTCAGCCGAGGAAGGGCTCGAGCTCGCGGAGCAGCTTCGGCTTGGGCATCGCGCCGATGATCGTCTTGACGATCTCGCCGTTCTGGTAGACGTGCATGGTCGGGATGCTGGTGATGCCGAGCTTGCCGGTGATCGCCGGGTTCTCGTCGGTGTTGAGCTTGACGATGGTGACCTCGTCGTGGTCGCGGGCGATCTCGTCGAGGATCGGGGCGACGGCGCGGCACGGGCCGCACCACTCGGCCCAGAAGTCGACGAGCACGGGCTTGTCACTCTTGAGGACGTCGGCGTCGAAGGTGGCGTCGGTGGTCTTGCTGACGGCTCCCATGGTGGGGGTCCTTTCCAAAGGGTGGTGCAGGCGGGGCGGGGGGCTTGGGTCGATCCTGTCGCACTGCTCCGACAGGACCGTTGCGGTCAGTGGGCGAGGAAGCGTTCGGCGTCGAGCGCCGCAGCACAGCCGGAGCCGGCCGCGGTGATCGCCTGGCGGTAGGTGTGGTCGACCAGGTCGCCACAGGCGAAGACCCCGGGCACGTTGGTGCGGGTGCTGCGCCCCTCGACGAGCACGTAGCCCTCGGCGTCGAGCTCGACGACGCCCTTGACCAGCTCGTTGCGCGGGTCGTGGCCGATGGCCACGAACAGGCCGGTGACCGGCAGCTCGCGGGTCTCGCCGGTGACCGTGTCGCGCAAGGTGACACCGGACACCTTGTCCTCGCCGTGGATGGCGTCGACCGCGCTGTTCCAGGCGAAGCGGATCTTGGGGTTGGCGTGGGCACGCTCGGCCATGATCGCCGAGGCGCGCAGCTCGTCGCGGCGGTGCACGATCGTGACCGTGCGGGCGAACTTGGTGAGGAAGGTGGCCTCCTCGACCGCGGAGTCGCCACCGCCGACCACGGCGATGTCCTGCTCGCGGAAGAAGAACCCGTCGCAGGTGGCGCACCACGACACCCCGTGGCCGGACAGCCGCTTCTCGTCGGGCAGGCCGAGCTCGCGGTAGGCCGAGCCCATGGCCAGGATGACGGCGCGGGCCCGGTGCTCGACACCCTCGCCGTCGGTGACCACCTTGACGTCGTCCTCGAGGCGCACCGACTGCACGTCGTCGGTGATGATCTCGGCACCGAAGCGCTCGGCCTGGGCGCGCATGTTCTCCATGAGGTCCGGGCCCATGATGCCGTCACGGAAGCCGGGGAAGTTCTCGACCTCGGTGGTGTTCATCAGCGCCCCACCGGCGGTGACCGCACCCTCGAAGATCAGCGGCTCGAGGTTGGCGCGCGCCGCGTAGACGGCAGCCGTCCACCCGGCCGGGCCGGAGCCGATGATGATGACGTTGCGGACGTCGCTGGTCACGGGACACATCCCCTTGTGGTGATCGCTGGTGGCAACCGCTAGATGCAGTGCCTCTGGGAAACCGATCCTACGGCCGTGGGATTCCCGCGGTGGTCGCGCCCCGCCGGTCGCCGGCGGCCGCACGACGCGAGAAGGGCCTCAACCCAGCGGCACGGGGCCACGGATGAGGCCGGTGGTGCCGGTGGTGCAGGAGCGGTCGACCGCCCAGGCGGTGCGTCCCGCGTCGGAGTGCACGACCAGGACCGCCGCCGAGACGCCGTCGACCTCCGAGACGTCGACGAGGATGCCGGCGTCGGTCGGGATGCCGAGCGCGGTGGCACACGAGCGCGCCCCGATCTGCGTCGCGATCGGCCCGAGCGAGGGCGACTCGGCGCTCAGCTCGGCGATCGGGTCGAGGGTGCCGTTGTCGAGCTCGCGGGCGGTGACGTCGAGCCGGTCGGCAGCGTGGTCGACCCCGGACATCACGACGACCACCTCGCCCGACCCGGCCGGGGGGGCGACGAGGGCGAGGGCATCGGACCCGGCGGCGGAGTCCCGCGCCTCGCCGGCGGCGGAGTCGGCGGACCCACCGGTCGTGCCGAACGCGGCCATCACGTCACCCGGGAGCGACCTGACGAGGAAGCCGCCCAGGCTCAGCACCCCCAGCACCGCGGCCGCGACCGCCAGGTGGCGCAGCCCGAGCCGGCGGCGACGCAGCGGCACGACCGCCGCACCGCCATCCGCAGTCGCCTGCTCGTCGTCGGACGCCCGGGACTCCTCGGCGTGCGCGTCGAGGCTCCACAGCTGGTCGATGCCGTCGCCGCGCTGCGCCTCGACCGCCAGGGCGGCGCTGATCCGGGCCACGAGGTCGTCGGGCATCGGGCCGGGGTCCGGAAGGCTCGCCAGCAGCGCGCGCATCCCCGTCGGGTCGTGCTCGACGGGTGCGGTGTCGTCGTGCTGCTGGCTCACGAGGTCCTCCGGGACGTGCCCTCGGGCGGTACGGATGGGGTGGGATGGCGCCGGTCGCAGGGGCCGGGCCACGGGTGGGACGTCATGGCGCCCCCCGAGGTTCCGAGGGTCCCGGTCCGGAAACGGCTGCCGGGCCGGCATCGTGCCCCGAGCGCTCGTCGGCACGCTCACGGAGCATCTCGGCCAGCGCCTCGCGACCGCGGAAGCAGCGCGACTTCACGGTGCCCTCGGCGACGCCGAGCACCTGGGCCGCCTCGGCCACCGGCAGCCCGTGCATGTCGACCAGCACCAGGGCCAGGCGCTGCCCCTCGGGCAGGCGGGCCAGGGCCTCGCGCACGTCGAGCCGGGTCTCGACCGACGCGTGCCGGTCGTGCAGGTCGGGCAGGTCGAGCTCACCGAGGTCACCGGCCCGCCGCACCGACACCTTCTCGCGGCGGAGCCGGTCCAGGCAGGCGTTGACGACGATGCGGTGCAGCCAGGTCGTGACCGCGGCCTCGCCCCGGAAGGCGTCGGCGCGCCGGAACGCGGAGATGAAGGCGTCCTGCACGGCATCCGCGGCCAGCTCGCGGTTGGAGGTGGTGCGCAGCGCCACCGCGTACATCCGGTCGCGGTGCCGGCGGAACAGCTCGCCGAACGCGGCGCCACCATCAGCCGTCGACGTGGCGCTGCAGCAGCTCCTGGTCGGTGAGGGCGGTGAGGTCGTCGAGCATCGTGGTGTCCGGCGTCAGCCGGTGACGACGACCTCGTCGAGCCAGGCACGGCGCTTGCCGTTGTCGTCGGCGTTGAGCTTGGTGAACCACACGACGATGTACTGGCCACTGACGTCGGCGGGGACGTCGAACCGGACCGTGCCGTCGGCATCCGCCTTCTCGCCGATCTTGGTGGCCCCCTCGAGGCGGTTGTCGGGCCCGACGTAGACCTCGACGTCGCTCGGGTTCGGGATGTTGAGCTCGACGGTCTGCGGCTTCTTGTTCGGCCCGAGGTCGACGACGACGCCCAGACCCTTCTTCAGGCCGCCGAAGGTGTCGGAGCGGTAGTTCTCGGAGAACCAGCCGGTGCCGTTGTCGCCGTCGTAGACCTTCGGGGTGAGGTTGTTGTTCTCGGCGCCGTCGCCCTCGGGGTCGTAGGCCTCGACCTTGAGGATGGCGAGGGGCTCGGGGGGTGCGCCGGTGGCGGTGCCGGTGGGCGAGGCGGACGGGCTGGCCGACGGGGCCGCCGACGAGGGGGCCACCGTGGTCGTGCGGGTGGCCGGCGCCGCCACGTCGCCCAGCCCGGCGGAGCTGTTGGACCCGATCCGTGAGACCCCGTAGACGCCGATGACCAGCGACAGCACCACGAAGGCGACGACGATGCTGAGGGCCAGCTTCGACTCGTCCTTGGTCAGCGGCTCGGCCGGCACCAGCGGCGCCGGTGCCTCGAGGTCGCCGGAGTCGGCGCGAGGGGCGGTGTCGGGGCTGAGCTCGGACACCTTGTCGACGGCCCGCCGGGCCAGGTTGCCGACCCGGCCGCCCACCGAGCCGAACGCGCCGACCACGGCGGCGCCCGCGCCGGCGGCCGCCGCACCGGCCCCTGCGCCGTGCGAGCGGGTCTGGTCGCCGGCACCGTTGGTGCCGTCGGGTGGGGCGGCGGCGGGCTGCAGGCTGCGGGTCGTGCGGTCGGCGGCGGGGGAGGCAACCGGCGTCGCGCTCAGCCATGCCGGGGCCCCATCGGTGGCGGGGACGACCCCCGTCGAGGCGTCGGCCTCGGCCCCGGACGACACCGGGCCGGCTGCGGCATCGCCCGCCCGGGTGCCGGATGCCGTGGCCGCCGCCGCTGCTGCCGTGGCACCACCGGCGAGGACGGCTGCCGTCGCTGCGCCACGGAGCGCGGCGCCCGCCGGCCGCAGCCCCGCCAGCCGGCGAGGTGACGACGACCGGCTGTTCGAGGGTGTCGGAGGTACCCGAGGCGTCGCGGCCGACCGGACCGGGGCGGGAGGCGAGGCTCCCGGCATCCGCGGTGGTGCGGGCGACGGGGTGCCCCACGACCTGGCGCGAGGGCCACGGCGCCACCTGGCGGGCGTAGTCGCCGGGGCTGGTGGGGCCCTGGTCGTCGTTGAGGGTGAGGCGGCAGATGGCGTCGAGGTCGCGCGGCACGCCCGCGGCGATCTCGGAGGGTGCGGCGACCCCGCCGGGCACCCGGGGAGCCGGGCCGAGGCCGGAGCCGCCCGCGCCGAGCGGCCACAGGCCGGTGAGCCCGGCATACGTGAGGGCGACGACCCCCACGGCGTCGCGGCGGGCGGCATCCTCGGCCTCGGTGCCGTCTTCACCGGCGCGCACGGCGGCGGTCTCGAGGCCGCGCAGCCGGATGTCGCCGTCGGGGGTGCGCAGCACGTCGTCGGGCTTGAGGTCGAGGTGGTGCATACCGCGCTGCCCGGCCGACTCGAGGGCGGACGCCACCTCACCGGTGATGCGGCGCACCTCGTCGCCGGGCACGCCGCCGTCGCCGACCAGCTCGGCGAGCGTGCGGGCCTCGCCGAGGTCCTCCTCGATGACGTAGGCGACGCCGTCGTCGGTGCCGACGTCGAGGATGCGCACGAACGCCGCGTGCGTGACCGAGGCGGCCCGGCGCGCGGCATCGAGCAGGGCCGGGGTGCGGTGGTCGTCGGAGGCGATGCAGAGCAGCGAGACGCTGCGCCCGAGGGTGATGTCGTCGGCCGACCAGCGCTCGGTGCCGTGCAGCTGCTCGAGCCGCCGGCGAACGGTGTAACGGTCACCGAGGACGGTGCCGGGACCCACACCCCTCACCGCTGCTCCTCTCCCTGGTCTGTCAGGGGCGCCCGCGGCGCCCGCCACCCGCCACTGACGGGTCTGCGCCCATAGTAGGCACTGGCAGGTCAGCGCCGTCGGAGCCTGCGCGTGACGGGCTCGAGTGCCGCGCCGATCTCACGGACGCCGAGCGCGTGGGCGACCCCCCAGGTGACGCTGAGCTGGACGAGGCCGGCCACACCCAGCACCACGGCGCCGATGACGAACCCCGGCACGCCACGGGTCTCGCCGAAGTCGGGCAGGAAGGTGCGGATGGCCCAGAACAGGGCCAGGGCGGTGAGCACGGCCGGCACGGCGAGCTTGAGGTAGACCAGTGCGGTGCCACGCAGCCCGAGGTGGCCGTGCTGGCGCTTCAGCACCCAGAACCCCACCCCGGCCGCGACGACGTAGGCGAGCGCCTGCCCGAGGCTCAGCGTGAAGGCGGTCAGGCCCGGCACCATCTGGGCGGCCACGAGCGCACCCACGGTCGACAGGCTGGTGGTGACGCACTGGAGGCGGAACGTCATCCAGGTCATCTGGTGGGCGTAGAAGACCCGGTCGTTGAGGTAGGTCCAGGCCATCGGGATGACCAGCCAGATCAGGCCGCTCAGCACCACGGCGATCGCCCGGGTCTCCTCGAGCGTGTTCTTGAAGAACAGGGTGGCGGCGACGTAGGGGGCGAGCACCCCGACGAACACCACGCCGGGCACGAGGATCACCGAGGGCATCCGCAGGCCCTGGTGGTGGTAGCGCATCACCAGGGCGGAGTCCCCGTGGGCGGCCGCCTCGGACAGCCGGGTGTACAGGGCGGTGATGAGCGAGACGGTGATCAGGCCGTGCAGCAGCATGGCGATGAGCAGGGCGGGGTTGAAGGCCGCTAGCCCGGGCGCCGGGTCGCCGGCGGCCTGGCCCAGCTGGGTGGCCCGGGTGAGGACCCGTGAGGTGACCACGAGCCCCAGCTGGCCGACCACGATGGAGCCGAAGGTCCACTTGGCGACGGTGCTGACCTCGCCGAGGCCGTGGCCGCGGATGCCCCACACCGGGCGGTAGCGGAAGCCGATGCGGCGCAACGGGATGAGCAGGGACAGGGCCTGCACCACGATCGACAGGGTCGCCGACCCGGCCAGGATCGCGACCATCTCGGGGGTCCAGTCGGCCGGGGCCGCGGAGGTCGGGAAGCCGGCCCGCTGGAACCAGACCAGCCCGGCGATGGCGACGATGTTGGCCAGCGCCGGCGCCCACATGTAGCCGGCGAAGCGACCGTGGGCGTTGAGCACCTGGCCGAGGATCGTGTACAGCCCGTAGAAGAAGATCTGCGGCAGGCAGATGACCGCGAACACCGTCGCCAGGCCGAGCGCGGCCTCGTTGTCGACGTTGTAGTAGAGCCTTACGGCCAGCGGCGCGATCGCCACCATGACCACGGTCGCGACCGCGAGGATGGCCAGCGAGATGGTGATGATCCGGTTGACGAACTCGTCGCCGTCGGGCCGCAGCTTCGCGCGCACGATCTGCGGCACGAAGATGGCGTTGACGGCGCCACCGGCGATGAGGATGTAGAACGAGTTCGGCAGGGTGTTGGCGGCGGTGAACGCGTCGGCCGCGTACCCGGTGGTGCCGATGACGCCGGTGAGCAGGGCCGCACGCACCAGCCCGAGCATCCGGCTCACCAGCGTGCCGGAGGCCATCACCGCGCCAGCCCGCCCGATGCTCTGCCGGGGCGCGGTGGGGTTCTGCCCGGTCTCGGCCGCCAGCGTGGCACCGCCCGGGTCGACCTGGACCTCGTCGACGGGAGCGTCGTCGGCCCGGTGGTCTTCGGCCCGGTGGTCTTCGGCCCGGTGGTCTTCGGCCAGGCCGTCGTCGACCGGGCCCTCGTCGCCCTGGCCGTCGCCGGAGCGCTCGCCGGGCGTGGGGGCGGGGGGCTCGGTCGTCATCGGGGTGGAGGTCTTCCGGGAAGGGGAGGGCTCAGGCGTCGCCGGCGAGCCGCTGCCACGCGACCCGGGCGATGCGCCGCTCGTTCGGGAACGTGAGGTGGCGGTGCGCGTCGCGCAAGGGTAGCCACGCGACGTCGATCGCCTCGTGGTCGGGGTCGTTCTCGATCGTGAGGTGGCCACCGACGGCCTCGAGCAGGTAGTGGTGCACGTACTTGTGGATGCGCCGCTCCCCGGCCGCGAACCAGTAGTCGATGGTGCCCAGCTCGATGAGCACGCGCCCCTCGATGCCGGTCTCCTCGGCCACCTCGCGCGCCGCGGTCTCGGGCAGCGTCTCCTCGCCCTCGATGTGCCCCTTGGGCAGGCACCACTCGACGCGCCCCGCCCGGTTGCGCCGGGCGATGACGGCGATGCGGGCCTCACCGTCGTGGACGTCGACCACCACCCCACCGGCGCTGCGCTCCTCGACCGCGGGCAGCCGTCGGGGACTGACCCCGGGCTGGTCGGCGGCGACGTGGCTCATCTGGTCACTGTAACCAGTGGGGCGCGGTGCGGTCGGTGACCACGCACCCCGGGGGCGACCGCGGAAGGTTCGCGGGCGGCATACCCTTGGTGCTCGTGTCCACCCGTCAGCCCTCGGCCGCCCTGCTGCGCCGGGCGGTCGCCCACCTGGCGCCCGACCTGCCGCTGCTGACCGACCTCGGGGAGCGGTTCGCCGCGGCGGGTCACGACCTCGCGCTGGTCGGCGGGCCGGTGCGCGACGCGCTGCTCGGCCGCCCCTCGACCGACCTGGACTTCACCACCTCGGCGCGCCCGGACGTCACCGAGGCCGTGCTCAAGGCCTGGGGGAGCGCCACCTGGGACATGGGCCGCGAGTTCGGCACGATCGGCGCGCGCCGCGGCAGCACGACCGTCGAGGTCACCACCTACCGCGCCGACGCCTACGACGGGCAGACCCGCAAGCCGGTGGTCGCGTTCGGCGACTCCCTCGACGACGACCTCGTGCGGCGCGACTTCACGGTCAACGCGATGGCCCTGCGGCTGCCCGACCTCACCTTCGTCGACCCCCACGGCGGGCTGGTCGACCTCGACGCCGGCGTGCTGCGCACCCCCTCACCGCCCGAGGTGTCGTTCGGCGACGACCCGCTGCGGATGATGCGCGCCGCCCGGTTCGTGGCCCAGCTCGGATTCGTGCCGGCTCCCGAGGTCTACACGGCGATGCGCGAGATGTCGGCGACCATCGGCATCGTGTCGGCCGAGCGGGTGCGCGACGAGCTGGTCAAGCTGCTCCTGGCGCCGCACCCGCGGGCCGGGCTGGAGCTGCTGTGCGCCAGCGGCCTGGCGGCTCACGTGCTGCCCGAGCTGCCGGCCCTGCAGCTCGAGGTCGACGAGCACCACCGGCACAAGGACGTCTACGAGCACTCGATGACGGTGCTCGAGCAGGCCATCGACCTCGAGGGCCCGGCCGACGGGCCGCCCGAGTCGGTGCCCGGCCCCGACCTCGTGCTGCGCCTGGCCGCCCTGCTGCACGACGTGGGCAAGCCCGCGACGCGGCGCTTCGAGGGCGCCGGCGGGGTGTCGTTCCACCACCACGAGGTGGTCGGCGCCAAGCTCGTGGCCCGGCGACTGAAGGCGCTGCGCTTCGACAAGGAGACGACCAAGGCGGTGGCGCGGCTGGTCGAGCTGCACCTGCGCTTCCACGGCTATGGCGAGGGCCAGTGGACCGACTCCGCGGTGCGCCGCTACGTCACGGATGCCGGCCCGCTCCTCCCGCGCCTGCACCGCCTCACCCGTGCCGACTGCACGACCCGCAACGTGCGCAAGGCCCGCCGGCTGGCCGCCACCTATGACGACCTCGAGACCCGGATCGAGGCGCTGCTCGAGCTGGAGGAGCTCAAGGCGGTGCGCCCCGAGCTCGACGGCAACGAGATCGCGGCCGTGCTCGGCATCCGCCCCGGGCCGGTGCTCGGGCGCGCCTACAAGTACCTGCTGTCGGTGCGGATGGACGAGGGGCCGGTGGGCCCGGACGTCGCTCGCGAGCGGCTGCTGTCGTGGTGGGCCGAGCAGCCGGAGGCGCAGGGCTGAGCGCGAACCCGACCGCCGCTCGTCCGACCGCCGTGTGGTGGTCGGTGCACCCGGTTAGGCTCGACCGTCAGCGTCCGCCGCACCGAGGGAGCTCGTCCATGCCCGTCCCAGCGTTCCCCGGCGGTGCACCGTGAGCGCCACCGAGCACCGGGTGCTGCGGGGCACCGCGCTCCGGGTGCGTTCGGGGTCGGCCACCCACGTCGGCCGGGTGCGCGACCACAACGAGGACGCGTTCCTCGCCGACGGCCTGGTGTTCGCCGTCGCCGACGGGATGGGCGGCCACGCGGCGGGCGAGGTGGCCAGCCGGATCGCCGTCGAGGCGCTCGCGCACCTGGTCGACCACCCGCCCTCGCGCGAGGACGACGTGGTGCACGTGCTGCAGGAGGCGAACGACGGCATCCTGCGCTCGCAGGAGCACGACCCGGAGCAGCGCGGGATGGGCACCACCGTCACCGGGCTCACCGTGCTCGACGACGGTGGCCGTGAGCACTGGGTGGTGTTCAACATCGGTGACTCGCGGGTCTACCGGGTGGCCGACGAGCGGGTGGAGCTGCTCACCCGCGACCACTCCGAGGTGCGCGAGCTGCTGGATGCCGGGCTGATCGACGAGGACGAGGCCGCGCGGCACCCGATGCGCAACATCATCACCCGCTCGCTCGGCGCGGACCTCGCTCCCGAGCCGGACCTGTGGGCGCTGCCGCCCACCGCCGGCGAGCGGTTCGTCCTCTGCAGTGACGGGCTGTCCAACGAGCTCGACGACGACGAGATCCTGCGGGTCGTGCTCCAGCACGCCGATCCGCAGACCGCTGCCGACGAGCTGGTCGCCGCGGCGGTTCACGCCGGAGGTCGGGACAACGTCTCGGTGGTCGTCGTCTCCGTCGTGCCGGTCGACGAGGGTGCGCCGGCCCGCTGACCGCGGGGAGCAGCGAAGCGGGCGGCATCCGGACCGAAAAGGTCTGGATGCCGCCCGCTCACGGTGAGGGGTGAAGCGCGGTCAGCGCTCCTCCTCCCCGCGGATGAAGGCCTCGAGCTTGGCGCGACCGAGGTCGTCGGGGCGCTGCTCCGGCGGGGACTTCATCAGGTAGGAGGACGCCGACAGCAGGGCGCCGCCGATGCCGCGGTCCTTGGCGATCTTCGCCGCCCGGATGGCGTCGATGATGATGCCGGCCGAGTTGGGGCTGTCCCAGACCTCGAGCTTGTACTCGAGGTTGAGCGGCACGTCACCGAAGGCGCGACCCTCGAGGCGCACGTAGGCCCACTTGCGGTCGTCGAGCCACGCGACGTAGTCGGACGGGCCGATGTGCACGTTGCGGTCGTCGGTCTTTCCGGCCAGCGAGCCGGTGAGGTTCGAGGTGACCGACTGGGTCTTGGAGATCTTCTTGGACTCCAGGCGCTCGCGCTCGAGCATGTTCTTGAAGTCCATGTTGCCGCCGACGTTGAGCTGGTAGGTGCGGTCGAGCTGCACGCCGCGGTCCTCGAACAGCTTGGCCATGACGCGGTGCGTGATGGTGGCGCCGACCTGGCTCTTGATGTCGTCGCCGATGACCGGCACGCCGGCCGCCTCGAACTTCGCGGCCCACTCGGGGTCGGACGCGATGAAGACGGGGAGGGCGTTGACGAAGGCGACGCCGGCGTCGATGGCGCACTGGGCGTAGAACTTGTCGGCGTTCTCCGAGCCCACCGGGAGGTAGGAGACGAGCACGTCGACCTTCGCGTCGCGCAGGGTGGCGACGACGTCGACCGGCTCGGCGCCGGACTCGTCGATGGTCTGGCGGTAGTACTTGCCCAGGCCGTCGAGGGTGTGGCCGCGCTGCACGGTGATGCCCGTGGTGGGGACGTCGGCGATCTTGATCGTGTTGTTCTCGGAGGCGTTGATGGCCTCGGCGAGGTCCTTGCCGACCTTCTTGTCGTCGACGTCGAACGCCGCGACGAACTCCACGTCGCGGACGTGGTAGTCGCCGAACATGACGTGCATGAGGCCGGGGACGGTCTGGGACGGGTCGGCGTCCCGGTAGTAGTGCACGCCCTGGACGAGGGACGACGCACAGTTGCCGACGCCGACGACGGCGACGCGAATGGAACCCATGTGCTTCTCCTGGGGAGGTCGGTGGATGGACTGGACGGGGTGGTGCTTCGGATGCCGGGTGCGCCGCGGTGGCGCCACCGGCACCTACGGCTGGGGGCCGGGGTCGGTGGGGTGGCGCCGCTCGGCGTCGATGAGCTCGCTCAGCCAGCGCACCTCGCGCTCGGTGGTCTCCTCGCCGTGGCGCTGGAGGGCCGAGGTGTAGGCGTCGATCCGCTCGCGGTTGCGGGCGGTGGCCTCGCGGACGCGCTCGAGGTCCTCCTGCACGCGGGAGCGGCGCCCCTCGAGGATGCGCAGGCGCACGTCCTGCTCGGTGCGGGCGAAGAAGGCGAAGCGCACGTCGAAGCCGTCGTCGTCCCAGGCGGAGGCGTCGGTGCGGGCGACGAGGTCGGCGAAGTGCTCCTTGCCGGCGGCGGTGAGCTCGTAGACCACGCGAGGCCGCTTGCCGCTCGCGCCGGCCGGGTCGGAGGTCTGCGCGATCAGGCCGCGGTCGAGCAGGCCCTTCAGCGCGGGGTAGAGCGTGCCGTAGGACAGCGCCCGGAAGGGGCCGAGCGCGGTGTTGAGCCGGCGGCGCAGGTCGTAGCCGTGGGTCGGTCCCTCGTGGAGCAGGCCGAGCACGGCGAACTCGAGGAGGCGGGCGCGGCGGGTGGTGACCACGGCGAACCTCCTTCGGGGAGCTGGGGAACGGACCTGACATACGAGGCGTTTGTCAGGAGGCACGCTAACACAGATATATCGACGCGATACATCGAGAATGCCGTCGCGGGCCTGCCCCCGGAGCACGGGATTCAGGTTTCTCCAAGGAATCGCGCCATACTGGCCGTTGGGTTCGTGCGTTCCCGCCCGCTCGGCACGCCCCGAACCTGCCCCCCAACCCCTGTCCACGGAAGCAGCATGAGCCAACCCACCCCCCGCACCCGCGCCGAGGCCCGACAGGCCCAGGCGACCCAGTCCCCCTCGGTCCGCTCCGGCGGATCCGGCGGCTCGACCGGGTCAGGCAACGGCCGCGCCACGGCATCCCCCGGCCGCTCACGCGGCAAGAAGTGGCTGCTGCGCGCCCTGTGGGCCGTGCTCGCGCTCTTCCTCATCGGCGTGGCCGCGGTCGGTATCGCGTACGCCCGCACCGACGTCCCGACGCCCAACGAGCTGGCGACGGCGCAGGCCTCGATCGTCTACTACTCCGACGGCAAGACCGAGATGGCCCGGCTCTCCGACGCCGAGGGCAACCGCGAGTCGGTGCCGCTCGCCAAGGTCCCCGACCACATGCAGAAGGCGATGCTCGCGGCGGAGGACCAGAACTTCTACCAGAACAACGGCATCTCGCCCACCGGCATCGCGCGGGCGGTCTGGGTCGCGGTCAAGGGCGGCCAGGCCACCCAGGGCGGGTCGACGATCACCCAGCAGTACGTCAAGAACTACTTCCTCACGGCCGACCGCACGCTGTCGCGCAAGGCCCGCGAGATCCTGCTCGCGGTCAAGATCGACCAGCAGCAGACCAAGGACCAGATCCTCGAGAACTACCTCAACACCATCTACTACGGTCGCGGCGCCTACGGCATCCAGACCGCGTCGAAGGCCTACTTCAACAAGGACGTCTCGAAGCTGACCCCGGCCGAGAGCGCCTTCCTCGCCTCGGTCATCCGCGGGCCCTCGCTCTACGACCCGGCACTCGGTGACAAGCAGACGGCCAACGCGAAGGAGCGCTCCGGCTTCATCCTCGACGCGATGGTCGAGAAGGGCTGGCTGACGCCGGAGGAGCGCGCCGCCGCCACCTTCCCCAAGTTCCAGAAGTACAAGCCGCGCACCCAGAGCGGCCCCACCGGCTACCTCACCCAGATGGTCAAGAACGAGGTCGTCAACAAGTACAAGATCCCGCAGGCCGAGCTCGACCGGGGTGGCTACCGCATCGTCTCGACCGTCGACCGGGCCAAGCAGGCCGACATGGTCGCCGCGGTCAAGGAGGAGCGCCCGAAGGACACCCCGTCGGTGCACGTCGGCATGGCCTCGATCCAGCCGGGCAACGGCGCCATCGTCGCGCTCTACGGCGGCGAGGACTACATGAAGCGCCAGCAGAACGCCGCCACCCAGGACAAGATGCAGGCCGGCTCGACGTTCAAGATCTTCACCCTGATCGCCGCGCTGCAGTCCGGCGACTTCAGCCTGAACTCGCGGATGAGCGGTGCCAGCCCGCAGTTCTTCAAGGAGTTCGCCGACCCCGGCGCCGACAGCGCCACCGCCCGTCGCGGCCGGGTGAAGAACTTCGGCAACGAGTCGTTCGGCAACATCGACCTGCGCAAGGCCACCGGCAGCTCGGTCAACACCGTCTACGCCGCGCTGAACATCGACGCCGGCCCGGAGAAGTCGAGCAAGGCCGCCAAGGATGCCGGTGTGCGCAGCCCGCTCGAGCCGAACATGGCCAACGTGCTCGGCACCGACTACGTCACCGTGCTCGACATGGCCACCGCCTACGCGACGATCGCGGCGCAGGGCGTGCGGGCGGACCCGTACATCGTCAAGGAGATCCGTTTCCAGGACAAGAGCGTGCCGACCATCAAGGCCAAGGTCGTCAAGCAGCAGGTCTTCGACAAGGACCTGATGTCCGACGTCATCGACGCGATGACCTACCCGGTCGAGGGCGGCACCGCCCGCTACGTCGGCCGCAACCTCGGGCGCCCGGCCGCCGGCAAGACCGGCACCTCGGAGAGCTTCCGCTCGGCGTGGTTCAACGGCTACGTGCCCCAGCTCGAGACGGCGGTCGGCCTCTACCGCAGCGGCCCGGGCGGCGAGGAGCTGCCCATGGAGGACCTGCCCAACGCCGGCAACATCACCGGTGGCACCTACCCGGCCCGCATCTGGACCGCCTACATGAAGGCCGCCCTCGACGGCACCAAGGTGGTCAAGTTCCCGAAGCCGGCCGGCATCAACAAGGACGCCGACCCGCCGCCGCCCCCGCCGCCGACCACGAGGGAGGCGCCGCCGACCACCACGAAGGCGCCGCCGACGACCAGCGCACCGCCCTCGTCGAGCGCCCCGCCGACGACGGCCGAGCCGTCGCCCAGCCCGAGCCGGACGGGGCGTCCGGCGGCGGCCGCCCCGCCCGACGCCCTCGGTGACGCTCACCCCGCTGGTCCCACCGCCGGGCGGCTGACCGGCGACCCGCGGCTAGGGTGCCAGCCGTGGACGACGTGCGTGACCCCGTGCTGCCGCCGTGCCCTGAGCACCCCGCTCGGTGGCCCGGGCGGGCGCCGGCTGCGGGCGGTCGAGCGCGGGCCGCTCGCCCGGCTCGCCCCGGTGGTGCTGCTGCTGGCCCTGCCGCTGTCGGTCGCGGCCCTGCGCCAGGCCGGCTGCCTGGCCCTGGGCTGGCGCGGCGACACCCCGGTGTGGCGGCAGTGCTCGGCACCGGTGGTGCAGGCGGTGGGCACCGGCGACCCCGGCAGCGGGCTCGCGGCCTGGCTGGGGGCCGGGTTGCGCCCGGCCCAGCCGGTGCTGTCCGGCGCGGTGACCTCGGCGCTCTCGCGCATCGCGCCGGGGGTCGCCACGGGCCACCAGCAGTGGTTCCTCGCCCTGTGGGTGCTGCTCACCGCGGCGGTGCTGGCCGGGCTGGTCGTCGCCGTGGGCACGGTGCGGCGCCATCCGGATGCCGACCCGGTGGCGCTCGCGCTGTCGCCGGTGCTGGCGCTGACCGTGTTCCGCTCCACCGACCTGCTCCCGCTCGCCCTGGCCGTCGTGGCGCTGTGGGCGTGGAGCCGCGACCGTGAGCGCCTGGCCGGGGTGCTGGGCGGGCTGGCCCTGCTCGCCGGGCCGCTGTCGGCCGTGGTGCTGCTGGCGATGCTGCTGCTGCCGGGCGGCGGCGGCGGTGCTGGACGGCTGCTGGTGAGGCCCGCCGCCGGCTGCTGGTCACCACCGCGCTCACCGTCGCCGTCGTCGCGGTGCCGGTGGCCCTCGTGGATGCCGGGGTGCTCACCGCCCCCTGGCGGGCGTGGGCCCGGGCCGGGGCCGGGCCGGGGTCGCCCTGGTACCTGTTCACGCTGGCCGGGTTCCCGATCGGCGCGCGCCACGTGGCCGTGATCGCCGCGCTCGGCATGCTGCTGGCCGTCGCGCTCGTGGTGCTGCTGGCCCGCCGCCGGCCGCGCCCGGTCGTGGCGGCCGCCGCGCTGGTCGGCCTGTGCGCCGCGCTGTCGACCGCCGCGTCGTTCCAGCCGTGGGCCGCCCTGTGGCTGGTCCCGTTCGTCGCCCTGGTCGGCATCGGCTGGCGCGACCACCTGCTCTGGGCCGGCGCCGAGGCGGTGCACGCCGTGGCGATGTTCGGCTACCTCGACTACCTCGTCGACCCCGCGCACGGGCTTGCCGCCCGGCTGGTACGCCGCCGCGCTGCTGCTGCGGCTGGTCGCGGTGGCCTGGCTCGCCCGCGAGGCCTGGGTGCGCGCGAGTTGGGGGGATGCCGCCGCGGCCGGTACCCTGTGGAAGTTGCCCTCAGTGCGCGCCTGTGGAAAACTCCACCGGCGATGTCGGCAGCAATGCATACCCTCCTGTCACGGAGAGACCGTGACCGCCACAGACCAAAGGAGGCGGGTTAACGCATGCGTCAGTACGAACTCATGGTCATCCTCGACCCGGAGCTCGACGACCGGACGGTTCAGCCGTCGCTGGAGCGGTTCCTCAAGGTCGTGACCACCGATGGTGGGTCCGTCGACAACGTCGACATCTGGGGCCGCCGTCGTCTGGCCTACGAGATCAAGAAGAAGTCCGAGGGCATCTACGCCGTCGTCAACTTCACCTCCGAGCCGGCCACGGCCAAGGAGCTGGACCGCCAGCTCGGCCTCAACGAGTCGGTCATGCGGACCAAGCTCATGCGCCCCGGCGCCTGAGACCGACGTCCACACCGCACACCTCGGAACGGGACTAGAAGGAGCCACCTGACCCCATGGCAGGCGAAACCACCATCACCATCGTCGGCAACCTGACCGCCGACCCCGAGCTCCGGTTCACCCCCTCGGGGGCCGCCGTCGCGAACTTCACCGTGGCCTCCACGCCGCGCACGTTCGACCGGCAGTCCAACGAGTGGAAGGACGGGGAGACCCTCTTCATGCGCTGCTCGATCTGGCGCGACGCGGCCGAGAACATCGCCGAGTCGCTCCACCGGGGCACGCGGGTGATCGCGACGGGGCGGCTGAAGTCGCGCACGTACGACACCAAGGAGGGCGAGAAGCGCACCGTCGTCGAGCTCGACGTCGACGAGGTCGGCCCGTCGCTGCGCTACGCGTCCGCGAAGGTCACCAAGGCCGAGCGCGGCGGTTCCGGTGGTGGCTTCGGTGGTCAGGGCGGTGGCCAGCAGGCTGCCGACCCGTGGGCCACCGGTGGGTCCGCCCCGGCTCCCCAGCAGGGTGGCCAGGGCGGCTGGGGTGGCCAGCAGGCCGCTCCGCAGCAGCCCGCCCCCCAGCAGGGTGGCCAGCAGGGCGGCGGCTGGGGCCAGGCCCCCAGCTACGACGAGCCCCCCTTCTGACCCGACCGATCACCGGGTCCGCCGTGACCACGAGGCAACGGCGGCACCCACACCACAGCACGACACCATCCCTGGGAGACCAGGGCTCATCCGCCGGGACAGCTCCGGCAGAAGGAGAGCACCACGATGGCCAAGCCCGCCATTCGCAAGCCCAAGAAGAAGGCCAACCCGCTCAAGGCGGCGAAGGTCGAGAACATCGACTACAAGGACGCCGCACTGCTGCGCAAGTTCATCTCCGACCGCGGCAAGATCCGCGCGCGTCGGGTCACCGGTGTGACCGTGCAGGAGCAGCGCCTCATCGCCAATGCCGTCAAGAACGCGCGCGAGATGGCCTTGCTGCCGTACTCGAGCTCGTCCCGCTGACTCACCCCACGAAGTTCTCCGCTCGTCCCTCGCTGCGATACTTCGCGGGGACCCCGAGTCGGGTTGACGAAGGAAATCAAGATGAAGGTCATCCTCACCCACGAGGTCACCGGCCTCGGCACCGCCGGTGACGTCGTCGACGTCAAGGACGGCTACGCCCGCAACTTCCTCTTCCGCCGCGGTCTCGCGACGGCGTGGACCAAGGGCGGCCAGAAGCAGGTCGACGCCATCGCCAAGGGCCGTGAGGTCCGCGAGGTGAAGTCCCTCGAAGAGGCGAAGTCCATCAAGGGCAACCTCGAGTCCAAGGCCGTCACGGTCGCCGCGCACGCCGGCAAGAGCGGTCGCCTCTTCGGCGCCGTCTCCACCGCTGACATCGCCGACGCCGTCAAGGCCGCCGGCGGTCCGTCGCTCGACAAGCGCAAGATCGAGGTCCCGACCCCGATCAAGACCACCGGCACGCACTCCGCGCTGGTGCGCCTCCACCCCGAGGTGCAGGCGACCGTCGAGCTCGACGTCGTCGCCGGCTGACCCCAGCCGTAGCCGCACGAGGCCCCCGGACCGTCACGGTCCGGGGGCCTCGTCGTCTCCCGCCACCCCCGCCTTGGGTGCTCAAGTGGCTGCTCCGGCGACCGTTTCAGCACCCACCGCGAACGGCATCCGGCGTTGGGTGCTCAAGTGGCTGCTCTGGCGACCGTTTCAGCACCCAGCGCGGGGATGCCGCTCGCTGTCCGGTCGCGCCTCGGTCGCCATGTCGGTGCTGCGACATACCGTGGGCGCCATGGCCACCGCAGCGAGACGCTCTCCCCGCACGAGCGCCACCTTCCGCTGCACCGAGTGCGGGTGGCAGGCCGTGAAGTGGGTCGGGCGCTGCGGCGAGTGCCAGGCCTGGGGGAGCGTCTCCGAGGTCGGGGCGGCCACCGTGCGCACCACCGCGGCCACGACGGTCGATCGCCCCGCCATCCCGATCGGCGAGGTCGACGTCCGGCGCGCGGTCGCCCGGCCCACCGGGGTGCCCGAGTTCGACCGGGTGCTCGGGGGCGGCATCGTGCCCGGCGCGGTCGTGCTCGTGGCGGGCGAGCCCGGCATCGGCAAGTCCACGCTGCTGCTCGACGTCGCGGCCCGGGCGGCCCGGTCCGGCGAGCACGGTGAGCGGCGGGTGCTCTACGTCAGCGGCGAGGAGTCCGCGGCGCAGGTGCGCACCCGTGCCGAGCGCATCGAGGCGATGGCGCGCACGCTCTACCTGGCCAGCGAGACCGACCTCGCCACCGTGCTCGGCCAGATCGACGCCCTCGACCCCGAGCTCGTCGTCGTCGACTCGGTGCAGACCATCAGCAGCGCCGAGGTCGAGGGCTCGGCCGGCAACGTCAGCCAGGTCCGCGAGGTCGCCGCGTCCCTGATCCAGGTGGCCAAGGCGCGCGGCATCGCCGTGCTGCTGGTCGGGCACGTCACCAAGGACGGCTCGATCGCCGGCCCCCGGGTGCTCGAGCACCTCGTCGACGTCGTGGTGCAGTTCGAGGGCGACCGCCACTCGCGGCTGCGCCTGGTGCGGGCGGTCAAGAACCGCTACGGGCCCACCGACGAGGTGGGCTGCTTCGACCTGTCCGACATCGGCATCGTCGGGCTCACCGACCCCAGCGGGCTCTTCCTGTCCGGGCGCACCACCGAGGTCGCGGGCACCTGCGTCACGGTCACGCTCGAGGGGCGCCGACCGCTGGTCACCGAGGTGCAGGCGCTGGTCACCAAGTCCTCCCTGGCCACTCCGCGCCGGGCCACCTCCGGGCTCGACTCCGCCCGGGTCAACATGATCCTGGCCGTGCTCGACAAGCGGGCCAACGCGCCGATCGGCGGCAGCGACGCCTACCTGTCCACGGTGGGCGGGGTCCGCCTCACCGAGCCGGCCGCCGACCTCGCGATCAGCCTGGCACTGGCCGGGGCCATCACCGAGCGACCGTTGCCCAACGGCACGATCGCCTTCGGTGAGGTGGGTCTGGCGGGCGAGATCCGCCCCGTCACCGGCGCCCACCGCCGGCTCGCCGAGGCGCACCGGCTCGGCTTCACCCGGGCCGTCGTGCCGCCGGGGGTCATCGGCGGCGGTCCGGTGCCGGCCGGCATCCGGGTGCTCGAGGCCGCGACCGTGGCCGAGGCCGTGACCCGCGGCCTGCTCCAGGCCGGCTGAGCGCGCCGTCGGTCCCAGTGGTCGGCATCGGGCGGGCGTCTGCGCGGCGACTCGCATCCGCATGACTCTGCGAGAACTCGCAACCTGGAGCGCGCAGCGCCGTGTGGCGGCGCCCCGATAGGATGCCCTCACTGGCCGTGGACTCCCCGGCTCGGGGACCCATACGACGGAGGCGATGTGCCCACCCTGCAGAGCGACGACGAGCTCGTGCGCGCCACGCTCGCCGCGGTCGCTCCGGGCACCGAGCTGCGCGACGGCCTCGAGCGGATCCTGCGCGGTCGCACCGGCGCGCTCATCGTGCTCGGCAACGACAAGGTCGTCGAGACGGTGTCCACCGGCGGTTTCCCGCTCGACATCGAGTTCTCCGCCACCCGCCTGCGCGAGCTGGCGAAGATGGACGGCGGCATCGTCTGCGACCGCGAGGTCACCCGCATCCTGCGCGCCGCGACGCAGCTGGTGCCCGACCCCCGCATCGAGACCAGCGAGTCGGGCACGCGGCACCGCACGGCCGAGCGGGTGGCCAAGCAGACCGGCTTCCCGGTCATCTCGGTGAGCCAGTCGATGCGCATCATCGCCCTCTACATCGCCGGTCGCCGGGTCGTGCTCGAGGACTCCAGCGCCATCCTGTCCCGCGCCAACCAGGCCCTGCAGACCCTCGAGCGCTACAAGTCGCGCCTCGACGAGGTCACCGGCACGCTGTCGGCGCTCGAGATCGAGGACCTCGTCACCGTGCGCGACGTCGCCAACGTGCTGCAGCGCCTCGAGATGGTGCGCCGCATCAAGGACGAGATCGCCGAGTACGTCGTGCAGCTCGGCACCGACGGCCGCCTGCTCAGCCTGCAGCTCGAAGAGCTCACCGGCGGCCTGTCCGACGACCTCGGCCTGGTCATCCGCGACTACCTGCCCGAGGCCAAGGCCGCCTACTCGCTCGAGGAGGCCATCGCCAACCTCGAGGCCATCGACTCCACCGAGCTGCTCGACCCCGCCGCCGGCGCCCGCGCCATCGGCTTCACCATCGTCGGCGACTCGCTCGACTCATCGGTCAGCCCGCTCGGCCACCGCCTGCTCAGCAAGGTGCCGCGCCTGCCCGGGGCCATCGTCGACCGCCTGGTCTCGCACTTCGGCAGCCTCCAGAAGCTGCTCGCGGCCAACATCGACGACCTGATGGACGTCGACGGCGTCGGTGAGGGCCGCGCCCGCCTGGTCCGCGAGGGCCTGTCCCGGCTGGCCGAGTCGAGCATCCTCGAGCGCTACGTCTGACCCGCGCTCCCGTGTCCGACCGGCGCCGCCCACCGGCGGTCCCCAGCACAGCGCTGCTGCGCGAGCGGGTGCTCGACTGGTATGCCGCCAACGCCCGGCCGCTGCCGTGGCGCGACCCGTCGTGCTCCCCGTGGGGCGTGCTGGTCTCCGAGATCATGTCGCACCAGACCCCGGTGGCCCGGGTGGAGCCGGTCTGGCGAGCGTGGCTGGAGCGCTGGCCCACCCCTGCGGACCTCGCGGCCGAGTCGCCCGGCGAGGTGGTGCGGGCATGGGGCCGGCTGGGCTACCCGCGGCGTGCGTTGCGGCTGCGGGAGGCCGCCGTCGCCATCGTCGAGCGGCACGGTGGCTCGGTGCCGGATGACGAGGACGCGCTGCGTGCGCTGCCGGGCGTGGGCGCCTACACCGCGGCCGCCGTGGCGGCGTTCGCCTTCGGGCGCCGCAGCGTCGTCGTCGACACCAACGTGCGGCGGGTGCTGGTGCGCGTCGTCGAGGGTCGCGCGCAGGCCGCACCGGCCCTGACCGCGACCGAGTCGGCGCTGGCCGCCTCCCTCGTGCCCGACGACCCCGCCACCTCGGCGACCTGGAACGTCGCCGTCATGGAGCTCGGGGCGCTGGTCTGCCAGGCACGGTCCCCGAGCTGCGAGCAGTGTCCGGTGCTCGACCTGTGCGCCTGGGTGGCCGCCGGCCGGCCCGCCGACGAGGGCCCGCCCCGCCGCGGCCAGGCGTGGCACGGCACCGACCGGCAGGTGCGCGGGGCGGTGCTGCAGCTGCTGCGCGACAGCGCGGGGCCGGTGGCCCGCGCGGCGCTCGGGTCGGCGGGGCCCGACCCGGCCCAGGTCGAGCGCTGCATCGCCTCCCTCATCGAGGACGGCCTACTCGAGCCCGCCGGGCGGGGCCGCTACCGCCTGCCCACCTGACCGCGGCTCCCCGACCTTCCCTACGAGCAGCCGGCGACACGGCGTTGGCCCCGCGAGCACGGCGGCTGCCGGCAGGGAAAGTGTGACGCGTTCGCGGGCTGGAAGACGCTGCGCCCCGGTTCTCGGCGCCTTCACACTGGTCGTATGACCACCACCGCGCAGCCCGGGCAGGACGCCGACCAGATACCGGTGCCGACGCCGAGGAGCACGCCGACGCCGGTGCACCGCACGCCCGAGGAGCTGGCCGCCTTCGTGCCCCAGCTGCTCCACGCGCCGCGTGATGTCGGCACGCTCAAGCTCGTCGTGCGCCGCCCGGCCCCGGGCGAGCGCGAGGTGCTCGACGAGGGCGAGCTCGACGTGGCCCTCGGCCTGGTCGGTGACGGCTGGGCCGAGCGCGGCAGCAGCCGCACCCCGGACGGCGGCCCGCACCCCGACATGCAGCTCAACGTGATGAGCGCCCGGATGGTCGCGTTCCTGGCGGGCGACCCGGCGCGCCGCCCGCTGGCCGGCGACCAGCTCTACCTCGACCTGGACCTCTCGCACGACAACCTGCCGGCCGGCACGCGCCTGACCATCGGCGAGCCGTCGGTGCGCGGCGCCGTCATCGAGGTGACCGAGGTGCCGCACACCGGGTGCGCGAAGTTCGTCGAGCGCTTCGGGGCCGAGGCGATGCGGTTCGTCAACGGCCCGGTCGGCCGGCCGATGCGGCTGCGCGGCCTCAATGCCCGGGTCGTGGTGTCCGGGCGCGTGCGGCCCGGCGACCCGGTGACCGTGACCCGCCCCTGAGCACACCGATCGGCCCGCCCCCGGACGACGGGAGCGGGCCGATCCGCACACGCGGCTGCAGGATGCCGCGTGGGTGCGGGTCAGCGGGTCGGGTAGACCGGCTGCGACTGCGGGTTGAGCGCGTCGAGCTGGACCTGCTCGGCCTCCTTGAGCTTGTTGTCCTTGATCTTCAGCACGTCGAAGCCCTTGACCAGGTCGTTGCTGTAGACGTAGCCGTTGTAGTAGTAGCTCGACCAGGTGCCACCACCGACGAGGCGCTCCTTGCTCAGCGGGCCGCGCTCGAAGTAGCCGAGCTCGCGGGGGTTCTCCGAGTCGGTGAACTCCCACAGCGAGGTGCCGCCCTGGTACCAGGACTGGACCATGACGTCGCGGCCCTCGACCGGCACGAGCGAGCCGTTGTGGGCGACGCAGTTCTCGGTGTCGAACTGGTTGCGCGGGATCTTGAAGTACGACTTGAAGGTCAGCTCGTTCTGGCGCGACAGGTCGTAGATCGCGTTGGCGCCACGGTTCGGGCCGATGGTGTTGTTGCAGGTGGCCGCGCCGCCGCCACCGAGCTCGTCGGTGAAGACGACCTTGGTGCCGTCGTTGTTGAAGGTGGCGGAGTGCCAGAACGCGAAGTTCGCGGTGTCGGTGACCCGCTCGATGACCCTGGGCTTGGTCGGGTCCTTGATGTCCATGATGACGCCGTCACCCATGCAGGCGCCCGCCGCGATGTTCTTCTTCGGGTAGGCCGTGATGTCGTGGCACCCGCTGGTCGCCGAGTAGGAGTTGCCGGCGGGGTTGGTGCCGCCGGGGTTGCCGCCGTCCGGGAAGAGGTTGGGCGTGGCGATGACGCGCGCTGCGGCCGGGTTCTTCTTCGGGATCTCGATGATGGACACGAGGTCGTGGGGCGGCTGGCAGTCGGGGAACGTCGCGTTCGGCGAGTAGCTCGAGACGTAGATGAAGTCCTTGCCGCGGAACTTGCCCTTGCCGGGGACCAGGGTGTTGGTGTGCGAGCCGCAGTTGGTCTCGACCGACTTCAGGTAGCGGGGGGCGCTGGGGTTCTTGATGTCGAAGATCCGGATGCCCTCCCACGAGCCCTTGACCGTGGCGGACTGCGCCACGCTGTTGCAGCTGTCGTCGCTGCGCGAGGAGTCGACCGAGAGGTAGAGCAGGTTGCCCGAGACGGTCACGTCGTTCTGGGAGCCGGGGCAGTGCACCTGGCTGACGGTCTTGGGGCGCTTCGGGTTCGAGATGTCGTAGATGACGAACCCGTTGTAGTTGCCCGCGATGGCCAGGTCGCCGGTGAAGGCGAGGTCGGACCCGGTCGACCCGGCGAACGTGCCCACGGGCGCCGTGTTGCTCAGGTGCTGCATGTTCTTGCTGTAGCCGATCTCGTCGACTTCCAGCTGGGTCCCGGACTTGTTCAGCCCGTCCCCCGCTGACGCGGCACTGGTGCCGAGCGCCGTCATCATCGTTCCCACGGCTGCCACCGCGAGAAGTCTTGTGAGTCTCATGTACACCCCTTGGTTCGGCCCGAAACGGCCCCCCACCAGGTGAGGCGTCCCCCGCGGGCAACGGCTGATCCCGTCACGCTGCCTCACGCAGGGAGCCCAAATAGTATGAAGTGCGTAAAGTTTCTGCTGTGGCGCACCGACATTAGAGTGGCTCGCCATGACCTCGCGACGCCGCCGCCTGCACACCCGCCCGCTGGGGGCGGCTGCGCTCGCCGCCACCCTGGCCCTCGGACTGGGCGGGTGCACCGGCGACGCGGCCCCGGCTCCGGCGGTCACCGCGCCGACGCCCTCGTCCCCGGTGCTCCAGCCCGGCCGGCCGGGTGAGCCCAACGCCACCCTCAGCGGCTCGGCCGCCGCGCCGGTCACCACACCGAGCGCTCGGCCCGATGACGTGCGCTTCCTGCGCGACATGATCGTGCACCACGCCCAGGCGATCGTCATGGTGGATGCCGTGCTCACCGATCTCACCGACCCCCAGGTCCGCTCCATCGCCTCGCGGATCCGCGACGAGCAGACGCCGGAGATCGACTACATGGCCGGCTTCCTCGAGGAGCGCGGCGAGAGCGCCCCCCCGGAGGCGACCAACCCCAACCTGACCGACCACGGGTCGCACTCGATGCCCGGCATGGCGACCGAGGCGGACCTGCGGGCGCTCAGCGCCGCCACCGGCGTCGAGGCCGACCGGCTCTGGCTGCGGCTGATGATCCGGCACCACGAGGGAGCCCTCGCGATGGTCACCGAGCACGCCCGCGGCGCGGCCGACGAGCTCGTGGAGGCCCTCGCGAGTGACATCAGCGTGACCCAGACCAAGCAGGTCGGCCAGATGCAGGGGATGCTCGACCGGCTCGGCTGACCGCGCCCAGCGGGGGCCGCCCGGCGGAGCCACGGACAGGCTGACGCGGCACAGGCTCGCGGCATACAGTGCTCGCCAGAGCCGTGAGCAGGGCGGCGGTGAGCACGGAGGACCAGCAGTGGGGGCAGGGCGAGCGCGACGACGCGGAACCTGGGCGGTGGCGCTCGCGGTCGGGGTGGTGCTGATCGGGCAGCCGGCGCTGGCCGACGAGGGGTTGTCCACGGAGGCCCGCAGCCGCTACGTGCTCGACCCCAAGGCGACCACCGTCAAGGCCACGGTCACCATCGACGTCCGCAACACCACGCCCAGCCGGGGCGGGTTCTTCTACTACTACGACGGGTTCACCGTGCCGGTGCCCGCCGGGGCGACCACGGTGCGGGCCCGCAGCGGCGGCTCGAACCTGTCGGTCTCGCTCAAGCCCAGCGAGGACCCCTCGACCCGACTGGCCCGCATCTCGTTCCCCAACCTGCTCTACGGGCGCAGCCGCACCATCACGCTGACCTTCGAGGTGCCGGGCGAGAAGCCGCGCTCCAAGGACAGCACCCGGGTCGGGCCCGGTTACGCGAGCTTCGCCGTCTACGGCGTCGGGGATGCCGGGCGCAACACCGTCGAGGTCGTGGCACCGACGTCGATGACGTTCGACGCGACCAGCGACGACTTCACCGCGAAGGAGCAGGGTGCCACCACCACCCACACCTCCACGACGACCTCCGACGGCGGCGGGTCCTGGGCCGTGGTGTCGCTGCGCGACCCGAAGCGCACCGACGAGCGCACGGTCGAGGTCAACGGGGTCTCGGTCAAGCTCGACGGGTTCCAGGACGACCCGAGCTGGAGCCGGTTCGTCGAGGGCCAGATCACGAAGGGCATCCCGGCCCTCGAGAAGCTGGTCGGCGCGCCGTGGCCGGGCGGGCTGGAGCGCATCCGCGAGGACGCCTCGCCCAGCCTGCGCGGCTACGACGGGTGGTTCGACGCCACCGACGACGAGATCGTCATCGGTGAGCAGCTCGACGCCGACCTCGTGCTGCACGAGCTCTCGCACGCCTGGGTGTCCAGCGACCGGTTCGACCAGCGGTGGATCTCGGAGGGGCTGGCCCAGGTGCTCGCCGAGCGCGCCGTCAAGGCCACCGGCGGCACCCCCGCGACGCACCCGAAGGTCTCCCGCGGCTCCGGGGACGCGATCGCCCTGAACAGCTGGGGCGGCTCGGCGAGCGAGCGCTCCGAGACCGTCGACGCCTACGCCTACCCGGCGGCCTACCGGGCCACCACCGACCTGGTCGGCGGGCTCGACGACGCCGAGCTGTCGGCGGTGCTCGGCGCCGCCATCCGCGGCGAGCGCGCGTACGACCCGGCCGGCAGCAAGGACGCCAACGGCGGCCGCACCGACTGGATGCGCTGGCTGGACCTGCTCGAGACGCGCGCGGGCGTCAAGGATGCCGCCCAGGTGGTGCAGCGCTGGGCCCTCACCACGAAGCAGCGGGCCGCGCTCGCCCCGCGCGCGACGGCGCGCACCGCCTACACCCAGCTCGACACCGCCGACGGCTCCTGGCTGCCGCCGGAGGGCCTGCGCGACGCGATGACCGACTGGGACTTCGCCCGCGCCGCGACGGTGCGCACCCAGGTCAACGGGCTCGGCGCGGACGCGACGGCCGTGCAGGCCGCCGCCGAGCGGGCGGGCATCGAGGTGCCGGATGCCGTGCGCGCCGCCTACGAGCGCGCGGAAACCGACGAGCAGTACGCCGCCCTCGCCACCACGCTGCCGCAGGCTGCTGCAGCGATCACGGCCGTGGGGGCGGCGCAGCGGGCCGCGGCGCAGGACCGCGACCCGATCAGTGCGATCGGCGCCGCCGCGCTCGGGGTGCAGGGCCGGGCCGACGAGGCGTCGGCGCTGCTCGACCAGGGCGAGTACGCGCAGGCGACGTCGGTGGCCGGCGAGGTGAGCAGCCGCTCCGACCGGGCGCTGCTGGTCGGTCTCGCGCTGCCCGTGCTGCTCCTCCTGCTGCTCGCCGGGGCCGTCTTCTGGTGGCGCCGACACCGCGCGACACGGGCGCGCCGACGGGCCGACGAACCGGTGCCGAGCGCCGGGACACCGGTGACGGCATCCGACGAATCGGTGCCGACCGCCGCCGAACCCGTGCCGGCGGCCGACGACCGAGCGTGACCGCTCAGAGCACGCGCAGCATCCGGGTGTTGCCCAAGGTGTTGGGCTTGACCCGCTCGAGGTCGAGGAACTCGGCCACGCCCTCGTCGTAGCTGCGCAGCAGCTCGGCGTAGACCTCCGGGTCGACGGCCTGGCCCTCGATCGGGGCGAACCCGTGCCGCGCGAAGAACGCGGTCTCGAAGGTGAGGCAGAACAGCCGGCTCAGCCCGAGCAGCCGGGCCCGCTCGACGAGCTGCTCGAGCACGGCCGACCCGACCCCGGTGCCGTGCGCCGAGGCGTCGACGGCCAGGGTACGCACCTCGCCGAGGTCCTCCCAGAGCACGTGCAGGGCGCCACACCCCACGACCTGCCCGTGCGCCTCGGCGACCACGAAGTCGGTGACCGACTCGTAGTAGGCGACGGCCTCCTTGTTGAGCAGCACCCGGCGCTCGGCCAGCGGCGCCACGAGCGCGCGGATCGCCCGGACGTCCGCGGTGCGTGCGGCGCGCACCACCACGGCATCGGTCCGCGGGGGCGGCGTCTGGGCGTCGGTGGGCACGACACGAGCGTATCGACGGCCCGGCCGGTGCCGCGGGGCTGGGTCGGCACCCGGACCCACACCGGCGCCGGGCGAGCCAGGGCGACCGTGCCGGGGCATGGACGCGGCCCGCCACCGCAGGGGTGGTGGCGGGCCGCTGGCAAGAATCCCGGAAGGCTCTTGCGGCTTCCAGTGTGCGTCAGGACGGCCCCGTGTTGGGTAAAGGGCGGTTCAAAGTTTGGCAAGGGACGCGCCGGGCCCGGTCAGGCCTCATCGACGCCGTCGGTGGTACGGCGAAGGGCCCCGACCGGCGTGGTCGGGGCCCCTCGTGGCAGTGCTGGCAGCAGCGCCGGTCAGTCCTGGATGGCCACCACGGGCACGTCGATCGGCTCGGCGTGCGGCGTGCCCTCGAAGGTGAACGTCGCGTCCTTGCCCTCGCCGACCGCGTCGACGGCGACGATCTCGCCGGCCCGCAGCTCGCCGAACAGGATCTTCTCCGACAGCACGTCCTCGATCTCGCGCTGGATGGTGCGACGCAGCGGTCGCGCACCGAGCACGGGGTCGTAGCCCTTGGTCGCCAGCAGGTTCTTGGCCGCGACGGTGAGCTCCATGCCCATGTCCTTGTCCTTGAGCCGCTTGTCGAGCTTGGCGATCTCGAGGTCGACGATCTGGACGATCTCGGACTGGCTGAGCTGCGGGAAGACGATCGTGTCGTCGACCCGGTTGAGGAACTCGGGGCGGAAGTGCTGCTTGAGCTCGTCGATGACCTTGGCCTTCATCCGGTCGTAGTCGGAGCGGGTCTCCGGGCCGGCCGAGAAGCCGAGCGAGCCCTTGGAGATGTCCCGGGTGCCCAGGTTGGTCGTCATGATGATGACGGTGTTCTTGAAGTCGACCATCCGACCCTGCGAGTCGGTGAGCCGGCCGTCCTCGAGCACCTGGAGCAGGCTGTTGAAGATCTCGGGGTGGGCCTTCTCGACCTCGTCGAAGAGCACGACGCTGAACGGCTTGCGGCGCACCTTCTCGGTGAGCTGGCCGCCCTCCTCGTAGCCGACGTAGCCGGGGGGCGAGCCGAACAGCCGCGAGACGGTGTGCTTCTCGCTGTACTCGGACATGTCGAGCTGAATCAGGCTGTCCTCGTCGCCGAAGAGGAACTCCGCGAGGGTCTTGGCCAGCTCGGTCTTACCCACACCGGTGGGACCGGCGAAGATGAACGAGCCACCGGGGCGACGCGGGTCCTTCAGGCCGGCGCGGGTGCGCCGGATGGCCTGGGAGAGCGCCTTGATGGCGTCGTTCATGCCGACGACCCGCTTGTGCAGCTCGTCCTCCATGTGGAGCAGGCGGCTGGACTCCTCCTCGGTCAGCTTGAACACGGGGATGCCGGTCGAGGCGGCGAGCACCTCGGCGATCAGCTCCTCGTCGACCTCGGCGATGACGTCCATGTCGCCGGACTTCCACTCGGCCTCGCGCTTGGCCTTCTCGTTGCGCAGGTTCTTCTCGTCGTCGCGCAGGCGCGCGGCCTTCTCGAAGTCCTGCCCGTCGATGGCCGACTCCTTCTCGCGCACGACGGTGGCGATGCGCTCGTCGAACTCGCGCAGGTCCGGCGGTGCTGTCATCCGGCGGATGCGCAGTCGCGCGCCCGCCTCGTCGATGAGGTCGATCGCCTTGTCGGGCAGGAAGCGGTCGTTGACGTAGCGGTCGGCCATGTTGGCCGCCGCCACGAGCGCGGCGTCGGTGATGGAGACGCGGTGGTGCGCCTCGTAGCGGTCGCGCAGGCCCTTGAGGATCTCGATGGTGTGGGCCAGCGTCGGCTCGGCCACCTGGATCGGCTGGAACCGGCGCTCGAGCGCGGCATCCTTCTCGATGTACTTGCGGTACTCGTCGAGGGTGGTCGCGCCGATGACCTGCAGCTCGCCGCGGGCCAGCATGGGCTTGAGGATGGAGGCCGCGTCGATCGCGCCCTCGGCCGCGCCGGCGCCGACCAGGGTGTGGATCTCGTCGATGAACAGCACGATGTCGCCGCGGGTGCGGATCTCCTTGAGGACCTTCTTCAGCCGCTCCTCGAAGTCACCGCGGTAGCGGCTGCCGGCGACGAGGGCGCCGAGGTCGAGGGTGTAGAGCTGCTTGTCCTTGAGGGTCTCGGGCACCTCGCCGCGCACGATGTCCTGGGCCAGGCCCTCGACGACGGCGGTCTTGCCGACGCCGGGCTCGCCGATGAGCACCGGGTTGTTCTTGGTGCGGCGCGAGAGCACCTGCATGACCCGCTCGATCTCCTTCTCGCGCCCGATGACCGGGTCGAGCTTGCCCTCTCGGGCCGCGGAGGTGAGGTTGCGCCCGAACTGGTCGAGCACGAGCGAGCCGGCCGGGGTGCCCTCGGCGGGGCCGCCGGAGGTCGAGCCGGAGGGGCCGGTGGAGCCCTCCTTGCCGCCCTGGTAGCCCGAGATGAGCTGGATGACCTGCTGGCGCACGCGCGACAGGTCGGCGCCGAGCTTGACGAGGACCTGGGCGGCGACGCCCTCGCCCTCGCGGATCAGGCCGAGCAGGATGTGCTCGGTGCCGATGTAGTTGTGGCCGAGCTGCAGCGCCTCGCGCAGGCTGAGCTCGAGCACCTTCTTGGCCCGCGGCGTGAACGGGATGTGACCGGTGGGGGCCTGCTGACCCTGACCGATGATCTCCTGCACCTGCTCACGGACGGCCTCGAGGCTGATGCCGAGGCTCTCCAGGGCCTTGCTCGCGACGCCTTCGCCCTCGTGGATCAGGCCGAGCAGGATGTGCTCGGTGCCGATGTAGTTGTGGTTGAGGCCCCGTGCCTCCTCCTGGGCGAGCACGACGACGCGGCGGGCGCGGTCGGTGAACCGTTCGAACATGGTGCTTCTCCTGACGTCGAGTCCCCTCGATGCTAGTCGCGCCGCCTGTGCTGGAGCCGCTCCATGTCGCGAAGCGGTCACCCGTGGGCGGCGCGGTTACGTGCCATTCAACGCGGTGGTCGGGCCGAGGTGTTCCACGTTCGCTCTCGGCTTAGAGGGTGCTCACCTCCTGTCGAGGGTTGGGTCCGCGGCCGGTGGCGCGGCATCCGGCCCGCGGTCGTGCCGGCGCAGGGGCACCCGGCTGCGCGGCTCCGTGCTGCCGACCAGCTCCTCGGTGGGGTGGGTGCGCTGCGCCCAGGCGCCGTAGCGGGTGGCCAGCGGGCCGGCGCTCAGGCCGTGGGCGAGCACGCTCAGCAGCACGGTGAGGCAGGTCGTGGCCACCACCCGGATCAGGTCGTCGTCGAGCTCGAGGTCCTGCGCGGCCAGCAGCGTGAAGACCACCGTCGCCAGCCCCCGCGGCCCGAACCAGCCGACGAAGGCGACGGTCTGCGGACGCAACCCGGTGCCGAGCAGGGCGAGCGCCACCGGGGCCATCCGCAGGAGGGTGAGGGCGAGCACCGCGAAGGCCAGCTCGGCCCACCCCGCGTGGTCGAGCAGCAGCGGCACGGCGATGACGCCGAAGGTGCACCACACCGCGAACCCCATGGGGTCGGCCAGCGCCTCGGTGAGGGCGAGCGAGGACTCCTCCTCCTCGACCCAGCCGGCCGCCCCGGCGAAGGCGGTGCCGGCCACGAACGCCGACACGAAGGCGTTGCCGCCGGCCACCTCGGCCCCGAAGTAGGCGATGAGGGGGAGCACCAGCACGGCCAGCGCGCGGGTGCTGCGCGAGCTGAACCCGCGCCGCCGCGACCAGCCGAGCAGGAGCCCGGCCGCGGCGCCCACCCCGATGCCGACGAGGGTGCCCACGGCCAGGTCGATCAGCGCCGAGGTGATGCTCTCGACCGGGGCCAGTCCCTCCTCACCGGCGAGCGTGGCGATGGCGAACAGCACGAACGGGGTGCTCAGCCCGTCGTTGAGCCCGCTCTCGACGTTGAGCATCCGGCGCACCCGCACCGGCACGACCGGGTTGAGCACGGTGGCGGCGCCGAGCCCGGCATCCGTGGGGGCGACGGCGGCCGCGAGCAGCAGCAGCATCAGCGCCGGTATTCCGGGGAACAGGACGTGGCCGAGCAGCCACCCTGCCGCGATGGTGAGCGGGAGGCCGACCAGCAGCAGCCTCGCCATCAGCGCACGGTCCTTGGTGATCTGGCGCGGCCGCACCTGGGCGGCGTCGTGGAAGAGGATGAGGGCCAGGGTCAGCTCGGTGACCAGGGTGAGCAGCTCGCGCGCCTGCTCGCCGAGGTCGGGGAGGCCGAGGCTGAGCAGGGCCCCGGCGGCCACGAACGCCATCGGGGCGGAGACGTCGACGCGGCGCAGCACCCGGGCGGTCGTCGCGAAGGCGAGGACCAGCACGAGGAAGACGACGACCGCAGTGGTTGCCATGCGGCCAGCCTGTCGTGAGCCGCGCGGTGGAGCGACACCCGATGGGGGTGAGGCGTGAGGGGTGAGGCGTGACGGGGCGGGGGTCCGCGTCAGCGGCGGCGCTGGCAGCGGCCGCACCAGAACAGGTTGCGGCCGGCGACCAGGCGGGTGCGCACCTTGGAGCCGCAGACGACGCACGGCATCCCGCCACGCTTGTAGACGTAGGACGAGCGCTCGGTGAGGTGCGGCACCTCGCCGCGGCCGAGCGCCGCCTCGACCGCGAGCACCTGCTCCTCGACGGTGACGATCCGGCCAGTGGCCACGCCCAGCGGCATGAGGCGCTCGAGGTCGTCCCAGATGAGCCGCCAGGAGGCGCGCCGGAGGTTCTTGCCCGGGGTGTCGGGCGACAGGCGGTGCCGGAAGAGCACCTCGGAGCGGTAGACATTGCCGACGCCGGCGAGCACCGACTGGTCCATCAGCAGCTCGGCGACGGTGCGCGAGCTCTTGGTGATGCGCGCCCAGGCGACGTCGGGGTCGGCGTCCGGGCGCAGCGGGTCGGGGCCGAGGCGGGCGAGCACCGCGTCGACCTGCTCGGGGGTGGCGACCTGGCACAGGTTCGGGCCGCGCAGGTCGGCGACGTGCTGGTCGGTGCGCAGCCGGAGCCGCACCGCACCCACGGCCGGCACCTCGGCGGTCCACTCGTGCTGGTCGACGGTGAAGCTGCCGATCAGGCCCAGGTGCACGTGCAGCCAGCGGTCGTCGGCGAACTCGACGAGCAGGTGCTTGCCGCGGGAGGTGGCCCGGATGAGCGCGCGACCGCTGAGCTCGGCGGCGCCGTCGTCGAACTTGCCCTGGGGGCTGGTGACCTCCGGCGTCGTGCCGGCGAAGGCCTCGTGGAGGTCGCGGGCGAGGGCGAACAGCGTGTGGCCTTCGGGCATGAGGGCAGCGTAGGCGGCGGATGCCGGGTGCTCACCCAGGTGCGCGCCGGAGTCGACGGTAGACAACTCGCCGTGCGCGCCGACTCGTTCGCGGCGTGTTGTCTACGCTCGTCCGGCTGCACCCTCGCGGAGGATGCGCAGGGCCCGCGGGCCGAAGCCGTGCAGCGCCAGGAGGTCGGCGTCGGGTGCCGCGTCGACGGCATCCCAGGTCGTGAGGCCGGCGTCGGTCAGGGCGCGGCGGGCGGGGGCGCCGATGGCGCGCGCCTCGTTCGGGGGCGTCGCGCGGTCGGCGTTGGGAGGGGAGTCGCGTCGGGAGTCGGGGTCGGCCGGCATCCGGTGGTCAGCTCGCCTTCTTCTCGGCCTTGTCCGACTTCTCCGGCTTGTCCGACTTCTTGGCTGCCGACTTCTTCGCCGGAGCCTTCTTTGCCGTGGTCTTCGAGGCCGCCGCCTTCTTCGTGGGGCTCTTGGCGTCGGTGCTGCTGCTCTTGGCTGCGGTCGGGGCCTCGCCGCGGGACGCCTTCGCCTTCTCGACCGATCGGGCCAGCGCCGCGAGCAGGTCGACGACCTCGCCGCTCTCCTCGGGCTCGGCCGCGCTCACGCGCACCTCGCCGCCCTCGACCTTGGCGCGCACGAGGTCCTTGACCGCGAGGGCGTAGTCGTCCTCGTACTCGTCGGGGTCGTAGTCGCCGGCCAGCTGGTCGATGAGCATCTTGGCCATGTCCATCTCCTGCTTGGTGGCCTTGTCGTCCTCGGTCACCGTCGCGAAGTCGGCCGCGCGGATCTCGTCGGGCCAGAGCATGGTCTGCATGACGATCACGCCGTCGCGCACGCGCAGCACGGCCATCGTCATTCGGGTGCGGATGGAGACCGTGCAGATCGCCATCCGCTGCTCCTTGACCAGGGCGTCGCGCAGCAGGATGTAGGGCTTGGTCGCGGACTTGTCGGGCTCGAGGTAGTAGCTCTTGTCGAGCCACATCGGGTCGATCTGGTCGGCCGGGACGAACTTGGTGACCCCGATCTCCTTGGAGCTGCGGTTGGGCAGGTCGGCGAAGTCGTCGTCGGTGAGCACGACCATGTCGCCGTCCTCGGTCTCGTAGCCCTTGGCGATGTCGTCGTACGACACCTCCTCGCCGTCGATCGAGCAGGTGCGCTTGTACTTGATCCGCCCGCCGTCCTCGCGGTGCACCTGACGGAACTGCACGTCGTGGTTCTCGGTCGCCGAGTACAGCCGCACCGGCACGTTGACCAGTCCGAAGGAGACCGCGCCCTTCCAGATCGCCCGCATGGCCGTCCACCTTTCGTATGCCGTGCGCCTCCTCGCGCTCGACGCAAGCACCCAGCCTAGGCCGGTCAGCGGCGCCCGGACAGGTCCGTGGCGGGCTTCCGTGCAGGTCCGGCGGTCGCGAGCCGTCGCGGATGCTGGGCGGCGAGCACCTCGGACGCGGGCTCTAGAAGGGCGGTACGTCGAGGAGGTCCGCGGCTCGGGCCCCGCGTCGGGCATTCCCGAGCCGCAGGTCGGCCGCGTTGGTGCACCGGCGGTGCGTCGGCGGCAGCCAGTGGCGGTGTTCGCGGTGTTCGTGGTGGGCGTGCGGGCGGTGCTCGGCGGTGAACTCGAGGAGCGTCTCGAGTCCGCTCCACGCCGTGGCTGCTTCGACCATCTCTTGAACGGGCGGGGTTGCCGGTCGGTCGGGGACGGCATCCGCGGTGAGGACCAGTGCCGTCAGGGCGTCGAGCGGCGCGGTGGTGCGGACTCCGGCCGGTGGGGTCGGTCCAGGTGGCGGTGCCGTCGGGTGCCAGGCGCACGTCGCCATCCGGGTCGTTGCTTGATGCGGTGGTGTCGTCGGCAGAGGGTGAGCAGGTTGGTGGCGGTGGTGCGCCCGAGCGGCCAGGGCCGGACGTGGTCGAGGTCGCAGAACCGGGCCGCGACGCAGCAGCCGGGGAATCGGCACCGGCCGTCGCGGGCGCGGACCAGCGCGGCGAGCTGGGCACCCGGACGGTAGCCGTCGGTCGCCAGGTCATCGCTGGGGTCGAGCCGCGCCCCGGTGAGTGGGTCGCAGGGGACGAATGGCGATGGTGCCTTCTTCGTGCGGCGCCCGGGTGGGGGCGGCTGCTTCGGCAGGTGGTCGCGCAGCCAGCCGCGGCGGACGAGCAAGGGCTCGGACGGTCGGCTCCCCTGCACCTCGATCAGGTCGTCGTCGGATCTGACCTCGTTGCCCGGGTGCGTTCGTGGCACTGCGTTCGGTTCCGGGTCCGAGCCCGGTGGGCGTTGGGGGCCGCGGGTCGTGCACCTCGGCAGAGCCGCTGGAGGTTGTGGCTGTGGTCTGCTGCCCTGCGTGGATCGCGACCAGGTCGGTCACGTCGTCGATGCTCGTTGCTGGCCCACCGCCTGGTGGGGTGGCCGACACCAGCGCGTGCGTGGTGCGGACCGGCTGCGCGGATGCGGACGCGCTCTGGTCGGCCGTTGCCTCGGCGGTGACCTGGGGAGTCTCGGGTGCTGGCCGGGTGTCGGCGGGCACGGTGAGCACGATCTGCACGTCGATGGTCGCGTTGCCGGTGACCAGGTCGGTGAGGGCCTTGCCGCGGGCCTGCTCGATGTTGGAGCAGGTGCCGGCGGCGACGAGGTCGTGGGCGAGGCGGTCGATCGCGGCCCACGCGCTGGCGGCGTCCTCGCTGGGGAACGTGCCGTGCCACTCGTCGACCCCGGGCTCGGCGACCCACCGCCGCAGCCCGGTCTTGGCGCGCGCCTTCTGGGCACGTTCGCGGACCAGGTCGGGTGAGATGCGCGAGAGCAGCACCCGGGTGCGGCGCCGCAGCGACGACGAATCGTCGCCGAAGTGCCCGGACAGCGCGGCCACGACCGCGTCGGCCACGTCGGCCGGCGCCACCTCGAGCTCGAACGCGACGACCCCGGCGCGGTAGCCGTCGAGGTGCCCGGCCACCATCGCCTCGTGCAGCCCACCCAGCCCGCTCGCCTCGGGCAGGTCGCGACCATCGGCGGGCACCGGCACCCGGCGGGCCGCGAGCCGCACCGCCTGCTCGACACGGCGCTGGGCCTGCGGGTGCGACGCCCCGATCACGGGCGCGATGACATCGGCGGCGTCGAGGGTCACCCGGCCGTGGGCATGGGCGGTCTCGCCGAGCGTGCCGTCCTCGCACCACACGCTCTCGCGGCGGGCTGCCTCGGCGATGGCGGCGTCCTGCACCGCGGTGAGGGTGTTCATCAGCGACTGGCAGTCACCAACGACCGTCAGCCACTCGTCGCGGCTCCGCTCCTCGCCCGGCGTTGTGAGGGCCGCGGCGACCCGGCGTGCGCCGGCCGAGACAGCCTCGGCGGGGCTGGTCGAAGCCGTGGTGGGAGACGTGTCAGTCGCACCCGGCGACCGCTTACTGCGCTGCTGCGACGTGACCATGACTCCCCCTTCCCCGATGCCTCGATTCTACTGCCGGACGGCGCATAGCACAAGTGTTCGAATGCATCTGTTCGCCTGCAGCAGAATCGTTTTGCGAGTACCGCACCACGCCCGGCGCCGTCCGGGCTCAGGTCATAGGGCTCCGTGCAGCAAGCCTCGACCCGGCCCACGCGGAGGTGCCGCGGACCTCCAAGCCGCATGAGATCGCGACCCTTGGCCAAGGTGACGTCGGGGCCGGGGTTGGAGACAGGGCCAACCGATCAAGAGCGGCGCCGGCTCATCCAGGCAGGGTGAAAGGCCACCAGCGATCGGAGTGACGTCCGGGGGCTGCGCGAGCCCGACAAGGACCCGCCTACTGGCGGCGCCCGGCATCCTGGCGCCCGAGAAGGCGACCACCGAACAGAGTGCGGTCGACGGGGGCTGCGCGAGACCAGAAGGGACCTAGCCACTGGAGGCACGCGGCATCCGGGCGCACGGGAAGGCGACCAAGGTCCCGGGCGACGTCGGCGGGGCAGTGGGAGACCGCAGCGAACAGACCAAGGGGAGTGCACGGCCGTCCCCAGCGCTGGAGAAGCTGACCACCGACCCGGGTGACGTCGCCGGGTCGGCGTGGGGACGCGAGTCGACAGACCAAGGGGAGCGCACCCCATCCACAGCGCTGGAAAAGCCGACCACCACCCCAGCTGACCGCGACGAGGGACCGCATGGGCAAACCGGCAGCGACCGACAACGGGCGTGCGGCATCCGCGCCGGGGGACACGGCATCCAGCGACCGACACCCCCGATCGCACGTCGAGCGGCAGGATGTGCGCATGCGCCCCATGCTGGCCACCGTCGCCGATCGCGTGCCGACCGGTGACGCGTGGGTGCACGAGGTCAAGTGGGACGGGATGCGGGTGCTCGTCGACGTGCGCGAGGGCGTGGTCACGGTGTGGTCGCGCAACGAGCGTGACGTGACCGCGGCCTACCCCGAGCTGGAGGAGATCGGACGCGACTACGACGACATGCTGCTCGACGGGGAGGTCGTGGCCCTCGACGGCGGCCGCCCCAGCTTCCACGCGCTCACCGAGCGGATGCACGTCAGCGACCGTCGCCGCGCCCAGCGACTGGCCGCGACCCGCCCGGTGACGCTGATGGTGTTCGACCTGCTGCGGCTCTTCGGCTCCGACCTCACGGCCCAACCGTGGTCTGCGAGAAGGGCGTTGCTCGACCGGCTCGACCTGACCGGCCGGAACTGGCAGGTACCCGAGGTCTACGAGGACGGCCCGCAGCTGCTGGCGGCAACCAAGGAGCAGGGCCTCGAGGGCATCGTGAGCAAACGACGCACCGCCCCGTATGCCGTGGGGCGCCGCTCGGCGGACTGGCGCAAGACCGCGCACCGCAGCAGCCTGTCGGTGGTGGTGGGCGGCTGGCGTCCGGAGGTCGGGTCGAACGGCCGGCTCGGTGCCGTGCTCGTCGGCCTCCCCGACGGCGCCGGGGGGTGGCGGTATGCCGGCCGCGTGGGGTCCGGCCTGGCCGGCACCGCGGGCGAGGCGCTGGCGCTCCGGCTGCGCCCCCTCACCCGACCGACCTCGCCCTTCGTCGACGAGGTGCCCGCCATCGACGCGAACGGCACCACCTGGGTCGAGCCGCGGCTGGTCGTCGAGGTGCGCACCCTCGAGCTCACCGGCCAGCACCGGTTGCGCCAGCCCGCCTACCTCGGGGTGCGCAGCGACCTGAGCCCGGCCGACCTGGAGGAGGTCGACGATGCCTGAGTACGTGCCCGAGGTGACCCGGGTCGAGGTGGCCGGGCGCAAGCTGCGGCTCACCAGCCTCGACAAGGTGATGTACCCCTCGACCGAGACGACCAAGGGCGAGGTGCTCGCCTACTACGCCCAGGTCGCACCGCTGATGCTGCCGCACGTCGCGAACCGGCCGGTGACGCGGGTGCGCTGGCCGCACGGCGTCGAGGACCAGATGTTCTTCGAGAAGAACCTGCCCTCCGGAGCGCCGAGCTGGCTGCCGCGGGTGCCGATCGACGACGTCACCTACCCGCTCATCACCGACCTGGCCGACCTCACCTACCTGGTCAACCTCAACAGCCTCGAGGTCCACGTGCCGCAGTGGACCGTCGACGACGACGGCGAGCGCCGCAACCCCGACCGGCTGGTCATCGACCTCGACCCGGGCAAGCCGGCCGGCCTGCACGAGTGCGCGAAAGTCGCTCTCCTGGTGCGTGATCGGCTGGCCGCGCTCGGGCTCGAGATGTTCCCGGTGACCTCCGGCAGCAAGGGGATGCAGCTCTACGCGGCGCTGGGCGGTGACCTCACCAGCGACCAGGTGCGCGACCTCGCGATGCAGCTCGCGCAGGAGATGACCAAGAAGTACCCCGGACTGGTGCTGTGGAAGATGACCAAGTCGCTGCGCCCCGGCAAGGTCTTCCTCGACTGGAGCCAGAACGTCGCCGCCAAGACCACGATCAGCCCCTACTCGCTGCGTGGCCGCGAGCTGCCCTGCGTCGCCGCCCCCCGCACCTGGGACGAGGTCGAGGAGGGCGCCGAGCAGCCAGAGGCGCTGCGGCAGTTGATGTTCGACGAGGTGCTCGAGCGCATCGAGCGCGACGGAGACCTGATCGCCGACCTCCCCTGACGCGGCCGACCGGGTCAGCCCGCCGAGCGGAGCCTCGGGCAGCCGGCGCACTCGACGCACCCGGGCAGGGCGTAGATGAGGCAGCACGACTCGCGCGGCGGCACGCCCGGGCGGATCAGCCCGGCGGCCGCCTCGGCCTCGCGCCGGGCGGCCGACCACATGTCGTCGACCAGGGCGCTGCGGGTGTGCGGGCCCAGCCGCACCACGGCGGGGTATGCCGTCGCCACGGGCTCGGCCACCGCCCGGTAGTCACGCTCGGCGCGCGCCAGGCGCTCGGCGAGCGGGCCGGCATCCGGCACGAGGGTGGTGAGCCGCACGCGGGACGGGACCAGCCCGGGCCCGAGGTCGAAGGTGAGCCCGCCCAGCGCGGCGCGCCACGGCCCGGCCGCCGCCGCGTGGGCCGCGGTGTGGGCGGCCACCTGGAGCAGCCACTGCAGCACGAAGACGGCCGCCACCTGCGGTGGGGCGTCGACGTCGTACCACCGGCCGTGCATGGCGGTGAGCCGCTGCTGCCAGCCACGGGCGTCGTCGGTGCCCGGCGCGCTGGCGAAGGAGTCGAGCGAGTGTGCCAACGGCATCCCGCCCGTCGTGAACGTGAGCCACGCGTGTCGCCGGGACATCAGCGATGCGGCGCCCTCCACGTCGGGGGGCGCCGCATCGGTGAGGGGCTGGTCGACTCAGCCGTGCGCCTTGTCGTAGGCGGCCTGGACCTCGGCCGAGATGCGGCCGCGGTCGCTGACCTGGTGGCCGTTGTCGCGCGCCCAGGCGCGCACCGCGCCGAGGTCGGTCTTGCGGCCCGAGCCCTTGGATGCCGCCCGGCCGGTCGCGCGGCGGCCGCCGGTGCGCTCGGCGTGACCGATCCACACGGCGAGGTCGTCGCGCAGCTTGGCCGCGTTGTCCGAGGTCAGGTCGATCTCGTAGCTGACGCCGTCGAGCGAGAACGAGACGGTCTCGTCGGCGGGGGAGCTCTTGTCGATGTCGTCGACGAGGAGCACCTGGACCTTCTTTGCCATGGTTTTCCCTTCGGGGGTTTCGGGTGGATTCCGTGGCAGCGTCATGATGCCGGAAAAGACATTAGCAGCGAATTCCTCCGGGTGGTAAAGAAGTGATAAAGACAGTTAAGCCCGATCCGCATTTCCCTCAGGATTGCGGCGCCGTTCCCGAGGCGTCCGAAGGCGGTGTGTCGCCTTCGGATTCCGTAGTCGGCGCAGCCGCGCTGTCGCCGACCGAACGGGCCTGTGCCCGATCCTGCTCGGCCTCGAACTGGCGCTGGGCGAGGCGCTCGCGACGGTCACCCTCGAGCATGCTCTTGATGAGGAAGTAGAAAAGGATCGCCACCAGAATCGTCGGGAGAATCGCGGCGAGGTAGGGCCACACGGCATCCATCGGCTCAGGCCTCCGGTGTCGGTTGCGAGAAGAGAAACACGGCGAGGTGGGGCGACACGGCATCCATCGGCTCAGGCCTCCGGCTTCAGGTGCGGGAAAAGAATCGTCTCGCGGATGTTGGCGCCGGTGAACAGCATGACCAGCCGGTCGATGCCCAGGCCCAGCCCGCCCATCGGCGGGGCGCCGTACTCGAGGGCGCGCAGGAAGTCCTCGTCGAGCTGCATCGCCTCGGGGTCGCCGCCGGCCGCGCGCAGCGACTGGGCGGTGAGCACCTCGCGCTGCACCACCGGGTCGACCAGCTCGGAGAAGCCGGTGCCGCGCTCGACCCCGGCGATGATGAGGTCCCAGGCCTCGATCAGGCCGTCCTTCGAGCGGTGCGGGCGGGCCAGCGGCTGGGCGATGGCGGGGTAGTCGCACAGGAAGGTCGGCTGGAGGATGGCCGGCTCGACCAGCTCGCCGAGCAGCTCGAGGAACACCTTGTCCTTCTCCAGCGCCGGGTCGACCTCGACGCCGTGCTTCTGCGGCGTACCCGAGCAGCGTCTCCTTGGGCGTCTCGAGCGTGACGGTCTCGCCGACCGCCTCGCTCACCGCCTCGTAGACCGGCAGCCAGCGCCACTCGCCGTCGAGGTCGACGGTGCCGGCCGGGGTCTCGACGAGCCGCGAGCCGAGGGCGTCGGCCACGCCGAGGTAGAGGTCGCGGATGAGCGCCGCCGATCGAGGTCTGGTCGCCCCACGCCTGGTAGGCCTCGAGCATCGTGAACTCGGGGGAGTGGGTGGCGTCGACGCCCTCGTTGCGGAAGATCCGCCCCATCTCGTAGACCCGGTCGACCCCGCCGACGACGGCCTTCTTGAGGTTCAGCTCGAGGGCGATGCGCAGCACCATGTCGTGGTCGAAGGCGTTCATGTGGGTGCGGAACGGCCGGGCCGCGGCGCCGCCGTGCACGAGCTGGATGACGGGCGTCTCCACCTCGACGTAGCCCTGGTCGTCGAGCACCGACGCGCAGGGCGCGCAGCGCGGTGGCCTTGGTGCGCACCATGTCGCGGGCCTCCTGGCGCACGACGAGGTCGGCATACCGCTGGCGCACCCGGCTCTCCTCGGAGAGCTCCTTGTGCAGCACCGGCAGCGGGCGCAGCGCCTTGGACGCCATCCCCCAGCGGCTGCGCCATCACCGACAGCTCACCGCGGCGCGAGCTGATCACCCGGCCCTCGACGAAGACGTGGTCGCCGAGGTCGACGTCGGACTTCCAGGCGGTCAGCGCCTCCTCGCCCACCTCGGCGAGGCTGAGCATGACCTGCAGCCGGGTGCCGATGCCCTCCTGCAGCGTGGCGAACGCGAGCTTGCCGGTGTTGCGGATGAAGACGATGCGACCGGCGACGCCGACGACGTCCTGCGTCTCCTCGCCCTGCTCGAGGTGCCCCCACTGCTCGCGGACCTCGGCGAGGGAGTGGGTGCGCGGGACCGAGACGGGGTAGGGCGGGATGCCGGCCGCGAGCAGGCGGTCGCGCTTGTCGCGGCGGATCCGCAGCTGCTCGGGGAGGTCGGCCTCGGGGAGGCTCGGGGAGGGCGTCAGGGGGGGTCTCGGTCACGAGGGTCAAGCCTACGGTCAGTCCATCGGGCTGCTGATGCCCCACCGGTGGCCGAACGGGTCGACGAACCAGGCGTTGCGGCTGCCGTACCCGTCGTACACCCCGCGGTCGTCGGGGTCGGCCCCGGCCTTGACGGCCGCGGACAAGGTGGCCTCGACGTCGGCCACCGGCAGCATCAGGCTCACCGCGGCGCCCGGGCCGGTGGGTGCGACCGCGCCGTAGGAGGGCGCCTCGTCGGCGAGGTAGATGACGCCGTGCCCGACGCGCAGGGCCACGTGGCCGATCGAGCCGTCGTCGTTGACGTACGGGTCGCCCTCGAGGACGGCACCGAACACCGCCCCGTACCAGGCGATCGCGTCGCCGGCGCCCACCACCGCGAGGTAGGGCACGGCAGCGGAGCGCGGGTGGTGGCTGTCCTTCATGGTGGGCTCCTCTCCGCGGATGCCGTCGCGCGGCCGGCGCGCCCGGCGACGCCCCGGCGATCCCCTCGTTCGAGGGTAGGCGCGCCGCTGTCGGGAGGGTGGGTTAACGTCCGGCGCATGGCGAGCCGAGCGCAGGCGTGGACCGAGGGCCTGCCGGCCCGGCGCCTGCAGAAGGCCCGCGATGCCGAGCTGCCGGCACCCGACGTCTGGCCGCTCACGATCGCGGCCGTCGCACAGGTGCTCGACGACGGGCTCGAGCTGGCGCGCTGCACCGTGCTCGTCGGCGAGAACGGCTCGGGCAAGTCGACGCTGGTCGAGGCGCTCGCGATGGCGGCGGGCATGAACGCCGAGGGTGGCTCGACCGGGGCGCACCACCGCACCCACGCCAGCGAGTCGCCGCTGCACGAGTGGCTCACCGTGGTGCGCGACCCGGGTGCGCCGCGGTGGGGCTACTTCGTGCGGGCCGAGACGATGCACGGGCTGTTCACCTGGCTCGACACCAACCCCGGGCCGGGGCAACGACCCCACCTTCCACGCCATGTCGCACGGCGAGTCGTTCGTGTCGCTGCTCGGCACCCGCCGCTTCCGGGGCGAGGGGCTCTTCGTCATGGACGAGCCCGAGGCCGGGCTGTCGTTCTCGGCCCAGCTGCACCTGGTCGCCGAGCTCGCCGAGATGGCCCTCCGCCCGCGCACGCAGGTGGTGCTGGCCACGCACTCACCGGTGCTGGCCGCCATCCCCGGGGCCCTGGTGCTCGAGTTGGGCGAGCACGGCATCCGACGCACCACGTGGGACGACCTCGAGGTGGTCACCCACCACCGCAGCTTCCTCGCCGAGCCGCGGCGCTACCTGCGGCACGTCATCGACGACCTCGACGACCTCGACGACTGAGAGTGCTCGCTCAGCGCTCGTCGAGCAGGAGGTCGAGCGAGTAGTCCTCGGCCCGGTAGCAGTGGTCGCCGAACTCGATGGCGGTGCCCATACCGCCGAACGCGGTGCGGGTCATGGTCAGCACCGGCTGCTGCCCGACGATGGCGAGCTGGCGGCGCTCCGCGCGCGTCGGCATCCGGGCCCCCACGCTCTGCCGGGCGACGACCGGGCTCACCCCGCGGGCGCGTAGTGCGGCGTAGAGGCCGTCTCCGGTCAGCTCGTCGGCGGTGATGTCGGCGTAGGCGGGCGGCAGCCAGTTGTGCAGCACCGCCAGTGGCGCTCCGTCTGCCGAGCGCAGCCGCACGATCGCGAGCACTTCGGTGTCGAGCGGCAGGTCCAGCGCCGCCGCGGCCCGCTGGTCGGTGGTGGTGCGCAGGTCCAGGACGGTGGTCGTCGGGGCCTGACCCGCCCGAAGCAAGTCGTCGTGCAGCGAGGACAGGGCGGCCCGCCGGTGCACCTTGCGGTTGGCCACCGTGGTGCCGATGCCCCGTCGCCGCACGAGCAAACCCTGGTCGACCATCTCCTGCATCGCCCGGCGCACCGTCGGACGGGAGACGTTGAGCCGGGCGGCCAGCGCAACCTCGTTCTCGAAGGGGTCCCCGGGCTGCAGACGCCCGTCGTCGACGGCCGCGGTGAGCTGCTGCGCGAGCTGGTGCCACAACGGCACCGGCGACGCGCGGTCGATGCGCACGTCGACGAGCCGGGTCTCCATGGACCGGACTGTACAGCTCGCCGCCACTCATGTCAGTATGTCCTGACAAAGGAGGTCGTATGCGCATCGGTCTGGCCGGCGCGGGACGCATCGGTGCGTTCCACGCCCACACGCTCGCCTCGCTCAACGGGGTCGACGAGGTCGTGGTCGGTGACAGCCGTGCCGAGGTGGCGCAGGCCGTCGCAGCCTCCCTGCCGTCAGCCCGCGCCGTCGCCGTCGACGACCTCGTCGGCTCGGGCGTCGACGCCCTCGTCATCGCGACCTCCACCCCGGGGCACGCCCCCCTGCTCCGGTCCGCGGTCGCAGCCGGGCTGCCCACATTCTGCGAGAAGCCGGTCGCCGCCACCCTGGCCGAGACGATCGACGTGGTGCGGGTCGTCGAGGCGTCGGGGGTGCCGGTGCACATCGGCTTCCAGCGCCGCTTCGACGCCGGTTACCGACGCGCCCGGGATGCCGTGGCCTCCGGGGAGCTCGGTTTCGTGCACACCCTGCGGGCCAACACCAGCGACCGGCGCCCGCCCGACCCCGGCTACGTGCCGACCTCCGGGGGGATCTTCCGCGACTGCTCGGTGCACGACTGCGACGTGGTGCGGTTCGTGACCGGCCACGAGGTGGAGCGCGTATACGCCACCGGCGGCACCAAGGGCGAGAGCTTCTTCCCCGAGGCCGGGGACGTCGACTCCGGTGCCGCGCTGCTCACCCTCGACGACGGCACGATGGCGCTGCTGTCGACCACGCGCTACCACGGGCAGGGCCACGACGTGCGGCTCGAGGTGCTCGGCTCGCAGGGGTCGGTCGCCGTCGGGCTCGACCACTCCCTCGCCCTGCGGTCGGCCGAGGACGGGGTCGACTTCCCCCGTGGGCCGGTGCACGACTCGTTCATGGACCGCTTCGGCCCGGCCTACCGGGCCGAGCTCACCTACTTCCTCGTCGTGGCCCGCGGCGAGGCGCCCAGCCCGTGCACGGTGCGCGACGCCCTGGAGGCCTTCCGGGTCGCCGAGGCCTGCACGGTCTCGCTGGACGAGGGGCGACCCGTCCGGCTGCCCGAGATCCCCACGGCCTGAGCACCCCCGCATCCGACGCACCCACCCATCCGACCCCCCATCACCCGACCACTCGACGAAGGACAGCCGATGAGCCACACGACCACGCCGACCCCACTGCGCGACCGGGTCGCCGGTGCCCCGATCTCCTGGGGCGTGTGCGAGGTGCCGGGCTGGGGCCACCAGCTCGGCCCGGACCTCGTGCTGGAGCAGATGCGCGAGGTCGGCCTGGCGGCCACCGAGTTCGGCCCGGACGGGTTCCTCCCCGATGCCCCCGAGGCCAAGGCGCGCACGCTCTCCGCCGCCGGGCTGCGGGCCGTCGGCCAGTTCGTGCCCGTCGTGCTGCACGACCCGGCGGCCGACCCCCTGCCGGACGTCGAGCTCGCCATGGAGTCGCTCACCGCCGCGCAGGCCTCCACGGTCGTCATCGCCGCGGCGACCGGCGCCGAGGGCTACGACGAGCGCCCGGTGCTCGACGACGCCCAGTGGGCGACGCTGCTGGCCAACCTCGACCGGATCTCGGACGCCGCGGCGGAGCACGGCCTGCTCGCGACCCTGCACGCGCACGTCGGCACCGTGGTCGAGACGGGCGAGGAGACCGACCGGGTCCTGGCCGGCAGCCGCATCGCGCTCTGCCTGGACACCGGCCACCTGCTCATCGGCGGCGGTGACCCCGTGCGCGTCGCCGTCGAGCACCCCGACCGGATCGGCCACGTACACCTCAAGGACGTGCGCCTCGACCTCGCCGATCGGGTGCGCGGCGGCGACCTCACCTACACCGAGGGAGTGGCGCAGGGGATGTACGTCCCCCTGGGCGCCGGGGACGTCGACGTCGCCGCGATCGTCCGGGCGCTCGAGGCCAACGGCTACGACGGCTGGTACGTCCTGGAGCAGGACACCATCCTCACCGGGTCGCCCGCCGACACCGGCATCGACCCGCGGTCCGACGTGCGCGCCTCGGTGGCGCACATCCTGACCGTCGCCGACTCGTTGGCGGCCACCCCGTGAGCGCCGCGGACGCCGCCGACGCCGATCGTGCCGTGGAGACCGCCGGGACCCCGACCCCCGAGGTCGTCGCGATGGGCCGCACCGGGGTCGACGTGTACCCGCTGCAGCACGGGGTCGGCCTCGAGGAGGTCAGCACCTTCGCGAAGTTCCTCGGCGGCAGCGCCACCAACGTCGCCGTCGCCGCCGCCCGTCATGGCCACACCGTGCGCCTGGTGACGAAGGTCGGCGACGACGCCTTCGGCCGCTACGTGCGCCTGGAGGCCGAGCGCCTGGGCGTGGACCCGGCATCCATCTCGGTGCTCGACGCACCGGGACCGCCGACGCCGGTCACCTTCTGCGAGGTCTTTCCCCCCGACGACTTCCCGCTGTGGTTCTACCGCTACCCCATCGCGCCCGACCTGCTGCTCGAGGAGCGCGACCTGCCGCTCGACGCCATCCGCGGCGCCGGGGTGTTCTGGGCGACGGTGACCGGCCTGTCGCAGGAGCCCTCGCGCTCCACGCACCACGCCGCGTGGGCTGCCCGCGGCCGGGCCCGGCATACCGTGCTCGACCTCGACTACCGCCCGATGTTCTGGGCCGACCCGAGCGAGGCCTCGGCCGAGGTGAGCCGGGCCCTGGAGTGCGTCACCGTCGCGGTCGGCAACCGCGAGGAGTGCGAGGTCGCGGTGGGCGAGAGCGACCCGCACCGCGCGGCCGACGCGCTCCTCGACCGCGGCCTCGAGCTCGCCGTCGTCAAGCAGGGCCCGCGCGGGGTGCTGGCCGCCACCCGCGCGGAGCGGGTCGAGGTCGAGCCGTTCCCCGTCGAGGTGGTCAACGGCCTGGGTGCCGGCGACTCCTTCGGGGGCGCCCTCGTGCACGGGCTGCTCGCCGGATGGGGGCTCGAGCGCACCATCCGCTTCGCGAACGTCGCCGGCGCCATCGTGGCCGGGCGGCTCGAGTGCTCGACCGCGATGCCCTCGACCGCAGAGGTCGAGGCCGCTCTCGCCGGAGCGGGGAGGTGAGCAGCGTGACCGCGCGACGCGTCGACACCGCTGCCCTGACCGAGATCCGCGCCCGGGAGCCCGAGCGCATCGCACGCCAGTGGGACGAGCGCACCCTGCGCCCGCTGTTGCCCGAGGACGGCCGCCTGCTCCTGGTCGCGGCCGACCACCCGGCCCGCGGGGCCCTGGGGGTCGGCGGCGACCCGATGGCGATGGCCAGCCGCTCGGACCTCCTGGGTCGCCTGGTCACCGCCCTCGAGCGGCCCGGGGTCGACGGCGTGCTCGGCACCCCCGACGTGCTCGACGACCTGCTGCTCCTCGGTGCCCTCGAGGGGAAGGTCGTCATCGGGTCGATGAACCGCGGCGGCCTGCAAGGGTCCGCCTGGGAGCTCGACGACCGGTTCACCGGCTACACCGCGCAGGAGGTGCAGGAGCGTGGCCTCGACGGCGGCAAGATGCTCACCCGCATCGCGCTGGGTGACCCGCGCAGCGTCGAGACCCTCGAGGCCTGCGCCGTCGCCGTGACCGAGCTGGCCGCGCTGGGCCGGATGGCGATGGTCGAGCCGTTCTGGTCGGTGGCCGAGGGCGGCAGCGTGCGCAACCTGCTCGACCCCGACTCGATGATCCGCGCCATCCACGTCGCCTCCGCCCTGGGGGCCTCGAGCGCGCACACCTGGCTGAAGCTGCCCGTCGTCGACGACCTCGCCCGGGTCATGGAGGCCACGACCCTGCCCACGCTGCTGCTCGGTGGCGACCCCGAGGGTGAGCCGCGCGAGACGTATGCGGCGTGGGGCCGGTCGCTCGAGCTTCCCGCGGTGCGCGGTCTGGTCGTCGGGCGGGCCCTGCTCTTCCCGCCCGACGCCGACGTCGCCGCCGCGGTCGACATCGCCGCCGACCTCGTGCACGGTGGCGGAGCATGAGCGACGACTTCTGGGGCGGCGCCCGGCTCGGCGCGTCCGGGCAGGGCCACGACAACGACAAATACGTCCGCGCCTACGGCACGGCCGACGACGGCGAGTTCTCGGTGGCGGTGACCCCCACCGCCACCAAGCCCGTCGCCGGCTGGGAGCACACCAGCCTCCGGGTGGCGGTGTGCGCCGAGGGCGGGCACGTCGACCACGACAGTGGGGACGAGGAGACGCTCGTCGTGCCGCTCGTCGGCTCCTTCCACGTCGAGGTGACCGAGGTGGACGGCACGACCCACGCGGTCACGCTCGCCGGTCGCGAGTCGGTCTTCGCGGGGTCCACCGACGTCGTCTACGCGGGTCGCGGGTCGCGGCTGCGGGTCAGCCTCGTCGGGCCGGATGCCGGCCGCGTGGCACTGTGCGGTGCCCCCGCCACCAAGGCGGCGGACCCGAAGCCATTCCGGCACGTCACGGCATCCGAGGTGCCGGTCGAGCTGCGCGGCGCCGGACGAGCGAGCCGCGAGGTGCGCAACCTGGGCCTGCCCGACGTGCTCGACGCCGACTCCTTCCTCGTCTGCGAGGTCATCACCCCGGCCGGCAACTGGAGCTCGTGGCCACCGCACAAGCACGACGAGGAGCGCCCCGGCGAGGAGACCGAGCTCGAGGAGATCTACTACGTCGAGACTCGCTCGACGGATCCGCGCGGAACCGACCCGGTGGGCTACCTGCGCGTCTACGGCTCGTCCGACGCCCGCCCGCTCGACGTGCTCGCGGAGGTGCGCACCGGTGACGTGGTGCTGGTGCCCCACGGCTGGCACGGCCCGGCGATCGCCAGCCCCGACGCCGACCTCTACTACCTCAACGTCATGGCCGGCCCCGGGCCCGAGCGCGCCTGGCGGATCTGCGACGACCCGGCCCATACGTGGGTCCGCGACACCTGGGCCGACGAGCACGTCGACCCCCGACTGCCCTTCGGAGGCACCCGATGACCAGCGGTTCGACGACGCAGACCGTGCGGCTCACCGTCGCGCAGGCGGTGGTGCGCTTCCTCGCCCACCAGTGGAGCGAGCGCGACGGCGAGCGGCAGCGCCTGGTGGCGGGGTGCTTCGGCATCTTCGGCCACGGCAACGTCGCCGGCATCGGCCAGGCGCTGCTCGAGGAGGAGCTGCGGGCCACCGATGCCGGTGAGCGCCGGCCTGCCCTACGTGCTCGGGCGCAACGAGCAGGCGATGGTGCACACCGCGGTCGGCTACGCCAAGGCCCGCGACCGGCTCGCGACCTGGGCCTGACGGCTCCGTCGGGCCCGGCTCGACCAACATGCTCACCGGGGCCGCGCTCGCCACCATCAACCGCCTCCCGGTGCTGCTGCTGCCCTCGGGCACCTTCGCCACCCGGGTCAGCGCGCCGGTGCTCCAGGAGCTCGAGCTGCCGCACGCCGCCGACGTCTCGGTCAACGACGCCTTCCGCCCGCTGTCGCGCTTCTACGACCAGGTCGACCGCCCCGAGCAGCTGCCGGCTGCCCTGCTCGGCGCGATGCGCGTGCTCGCCGACCCGGTCGAGACCGGCGCGGCGACCATCTCGCTGCCGCAGGACGTGCAGGCCGAGGCCTTCGACTGGCCGGTCGAGCTGTTCGCCGACCGGGTGCTGGCACGTCGCCCGCCCACCGGCCGAGGCGGCCCGGGTGGCCGAGGCCGCGGATGCCGTGCGCAGCGCCCGCCGCCCGCTCGTGGTCGCCGGTGGTGGCGTCCACTACTCCGGCGCGGAGGAGGCGCTCGCCGCGTTCGCGGCGGCGACCGGCATCCCCGTCGCCGAGACACAGGCCGGAAAGGGCTCGCTGCTGCACGGGCACCCGCAGCTCGTCGGGGCCGTGGGCTCGACCGGCACGACGGCCGCCAACATTCTCGCCGCCGAGGCCGACCTCGTCATCGGGGTGGGCACCCGCTGGACCGACTTCACGACGGCATCGCGAACCGCGTTTCGCGACAGCGGAGTCCGCTTCGTCAGCCTCAACGTCGCGGGCTTCGACGCCGGCAAGCACAGCGGGCTGCCGCTCGTCGCCGACGCCCGCGAGGGCCTCACGGCGCTCACGAGCGCGCTCGACGGGTATGCCGTCGAGCCCGGCTACGCGGCCCGCGTCGCCTCCCTCTGGAGTGAGTGGGATGCGCAGGTGGCCGCCGCGTACGACCCGCCGAGCGAGGTCACCCACCGGCTCGCCCCGGGGCTGCTGACCCAGGCTGCCGTGATCGGCGCCGTCAACGAGCTCACCGACCCGCGCGACGTCGTGCTCTGCGCGGCCGGGTCGATGCCCGGTGACCTGCACAAGCTCTGGCGGGTGCGCGACCGCAAGGGCTACCACGTGGAGTACGGCTACTCCTGCATGGGCTACGAGATCCCCGGCGCCCTCGGGGTGGCCCTCGCGGACGACTCCCGCGACGTGTTCGCCATGGTCGGCGACGGCGGCTACCTGATGATGCCGACCGAGCTGGTCGTGGCAGTCCAGGAGCGGGTCAAGGTCGTGGTCGTTCTGGTCCAGAACCACGGCTTCCACTCGATCGGCTCGCTCTCGGAGGGGCTCGGCTCGCAGCGCTTCGGCACGAGCTACCAGTTCCGCGGCGGCGACGGGCGCCTCGACGGCGGGCACCTGCCGGTCGACCTGGCGGCCAACGCGCGCAGCCTCGGCGCCCACGTCATCGAGGTGCACGACCGCGCCGGGCTCGAGGCCGCGATCGCCGAGGCGAAGGCGGCACCGCGCGACGGCGGGCCGGTCGTCATCCACGTCGAGACCGACCCCCGGGTGCACTCGCCGAGCAGCGACTCGTGGTGGGACGTCCCGGTGGCGCAGGTCTCGGCGCTGGACAGCACTCGGTCGGCCTCGGCCGCCTACACGGAGGCCAAGAATCACCAGCGCGGCCACCTCGCACCAACCATGACGACGGAGGGGAACGGATGAGCCCGGCTGCCCTGCGCGTCGGCGTCATCGGGGTGGGCCTGATGGGCAGCGACCACGCCGAGCGACTGGCGCGGCGCACGGCCGGTGCGGTGCTCGCGGGTGTCGCGGACCCCGATGCGGACCGGGCCGCCGCCCTCGCCGATCACCTCGGCACCACGGTGCACCGCGACCCGCTCGCCCTCGTCGCCTCGCCCGAGGTCGACGCCGTCGTCATCGCCTCACCGGGGTTCGTGCACGAGGAGCAGGTGCTGGCCTGCCTCGAGCACGGCAAGGCGGTGCTCTGCGAGAAGCCGCTGACGATGGACGACGCCTCGGCCCTGCGCCTGGTGCACGCGGAGGCGGGGGTCGGCCGGCGACTCGTGACGGTCGGCTTCATGCGGCGCTTCGACCCGGAGTACGCGGCGGTGCGGGCGGCGCTCGCCTCCGGGGCGCACGGCCGGCTCCTGCTGCTGCACAACACCCACCGCAACCGCGCGGTGCCCAACGCCGACTTCCGCTCGGAGATGATCGTGCGCGACAGCCTGGTCCACGAGGTCGACGCCGCCCGGTTCCTCTTCGGCGAGGAGGTCGTCGAGGTGACGGTGCTGTCGCCCACACCGACCTCGCACGCCGGCGACGGGGTGGTCGATCCGCAGGTGGCCATCTTCCGGATGTCCGGCGGCGGCCTGGTGACCAACGAGGTCTTCGTCAACAGCCAGGTCGGCTACGAGGTGCGTTTCGAGGCGGTGGCCGAGCGAGGCTCGTTGATCGCCGGGCTGTCGACGAGCGGCGTCCTCGCCACCCGCGTCGCTCCGGACGGTGGGTCGTGGGGCGGCCTCGTGCCCGACGACTACCGCATCCGATTCGCCCGCGCCTACGACGCCGAGGTGCAGGCCTGGGTGGATGCCGTCCGGTCGGGTACCCACGTCGGGCCCTCGGCCTGGGACGGCTACGCCGCGACCGCGGTGAGCACGGCCGGCATGGCCTCCCTCGGCTCCGGGCGGCCGGTCGCCGTCCCGCTGGCCGAACGCCCCGCCCTCTACGACCACGACCACTGATCGCTCGTCTGAATCGGCATCGAGCCACGCATTCCACAACCGCCAGGTGCTCTGACACACTGATCCACCACTTCGCACGACAAGGACCGATACCCGTGAGCACGACCCCCACCCGCATCACCCACCTGATCAACGGCACGCCCTGGGAGGGCACCGCCGAGCGCACCAGCCCGGTCTTCAACCCGGCCACCGGTGAGCAGACCGGCGAGCTCGACCTCGCCTCGGCCGACCTCGTCGACGAGGTCGTCACCGCGGCCAAGGCGGCCTGGGCGTCGTCGTGGCAGCGGCGTCGCTGGCCAAGCGCACCCAGGTGCTCTTCCGGTTCCGCGAGCTGCTCAACGAGCGCAAGGAGGAGATCGCCGCGCTGATCACCGCCGAGCACGGCAAGGTCGCTGTCCGACGCCCTCGGCGAGGTGACCCGTGGCCTCGAGGTCGCCGAGTTCGCCTGCGGCATCCCGCACCTGATGAAGGGCGGCTTCACCGAGAACGCCTCGACCAAGGTCGACGTGTACTCGATCCGGCAGAGCCTGGGTGTCGTGGCCGTCATCAGCCCGTTCAACTTCCCGGCGATGGTGCCGCTGTGGTTCGTGCCGGTCGCGATCGCCTGCGGCAACGCGGTCGTCATCAAGCCCAGCGAGAAGGACCCGTCGGCCGTCAACGCCGTCGCCGCGCTGTGGAAGGAGGCCGGCCTGCCCGACGGCGTGCTCAGCGTCGTGCACGGCGACAAGGAGGCCGTCGACGCGCTGCTCACCCACCCCGAGGTCAAGGCCGTGTCGTTCGTCGGGTCGACCCCGATCGCGAAGTACGTCTACGAGACCGGCACCGCGCACGGCAAGCGGGTGCAGGCCCTCGGCGGCGCGAAGAACCACATGCTCGTGCTGCCGGACGCCGACCTCGACCTCGCCGCCGACGCCGCGGTCAACGCCGGCTTCGGCTCGGCCGGTGAGCGCTGCATGGCCATCTCGGCCCTGCTCGCCGTCGACGCCATCGCCGACGACCTGGTCAGAAGATCAAGGACCGGGTCGGCAAGCTCGTCACCGGCGACGGCACCCGCGGCTGCGACATGGGCCCGCTGGTCACCGCCGCGCACCGCGACAAGGTGACCTCCTACCTCGACGCCGGCACCGAGGCGGGCGCGACGCTCGTCATCGACGGCCGCGAGGGCGACGTCGACTCCGACGGCGAGGGCTACTTCCTCAGGCCGACCCTGTTCGACAACGTCACCAAGGACATGTCGATCTACAAGGACGAGATCTTCGGCCCGGTGCTCTCGGTGCTGCGGGTCAAGTCCTACGACGAGGCCTGGAGCTGATCAACTCCAACCCCTACGGCAACGGCACCGCGATCTTCACCAACGACGGCGGCGCGGCCCGCCGCTTCCAGAACGAGGTCGAGGTCGGGCATGATCGGCATCAACGTGCCGATCCCGGTGCCGATGGCCTACTACTCGTTCGGCGGCTGGAAGAACAGCCTGTTCGGCGACACCCACGCCCACGGCATGGAGGGCGTGCACTTCTTCACCCGCGGCAAGGTCGTCACCTCGCGCTGGCTCGACCCGAGCCACGGCGGCATCGAGCTGGGCTTCCCGCAGAACATCTGAGCTCGCTGATACCGCGGCCCGGCCTCCTCGATGGGGCCGGGCCGCGCCGTCAGGTGAGCAACAGGGCCGCGGCGGCGAACGCTGATGCCGCCAGCACCGCGAGGTCGAAGCGGCGCTGGCTGATCCGCTGCACCGTCGCGTAGCCGAGGATTCCACCGAGCAGCACGGCCGGGGCGAGCGCGAGGGCGCGCACGGCATCCACCGGGTGCATCAGGCCGAGCCCGATCGAGAACGGCACCTTCACGAGGTTGACGATGAGGAAGAACCAGGCGTTGGTGCCGACGAAGCGGCGCTTGTCGATGCCGGACGCCGACAGGTAGAGCGTCATCACCGCGCCCGCCGCGTTGGCGGTCATGGTGGCGAAGCCGACCCCGGTGCCGGCCGACCACGAGGCGGCCCGGCCCTCATGCACCGTCGACTCGGTGTCGGCAGTCGCTGCGCCACTTCACCCAGAGCTGGAGCAGCACGAGCACGAGCAGCACGGCGCCGATGCTGCGGCGCAGCGTGGCGTCGTCGACGCTGCCCAGGAACAGGGCACCCACCACCAGCCCCGGCACGACGGCCGGCAGCAGCCGCTTGATGAGCGACCAGTCGGCGTCGTGACGGTAGTGCCAGCAGGCGACGACGTCACCGACGATGAGCACGGCGAGGATGGCGGCGGTCGACTGCTTGGCGGGCAGGACGGTGGCGAAGATCGCGACCGAGATGACGGCCAGGCCGCCGAGCGCGGTCTTGGAGTAGCCGATGATCAGCGCTGCCAGCGCCATCAGCGCGGCCGCGCCGAGCGTGCCGCCGAGCACCTCCATGAGCGCGCCTCACCTGGTCCGGCGCCGCAGCGCGGTCGGTCGGGCGCCGCCCGAGCAGGCGGCCCGCTGCATGCTCTCACGGGCGGTGGAGCATGCGGCGGGAGCGCTCAGCGGGTGCCGAAGTCCTGCGTCCAGTAGATGCCGTAGTAGCCGCCACGGGCCACGCCGACGCCGATCGCCTTGTTCGAGCAGTTGAGGATGTTCTTGCGGTGGCCGGTGCTCTTCATCCACGCGGCGACGACGGCGGTGGGGGTGCGCTGGCCGGCGGCGATGTTCTCGGCCGACCCGTAGGCGTAGTTCTGGGCGCGGATCCGCTGCCACGGCGAGCGGCCGTCGCGCGAGGTGTGGCTGAAGTAGTTGTACTTCGCCATGTCTGCGCTGTGCAGCTGGGCGGCCTTGCCCAGCGCGGTGCCGATGCGCAGGGGGGAGCACTTGACCTTCGCCCGCTCCCGGTTGACCAGGGTGATCACCTGCCTGGCCATCTCGGCATTCGTGGCCGCACTCGCGGTGGGGGCGGTGGCCAGGGCGAGCGGCGCGGCGACCGCCAGGCCGACGGCGGCGCGGGTGAGGGTGGTGCGCAGGTGCGAGGGGGACATGGGAGGACCTTCGGTCAGGGGCGAGAGTGCCCGGTCACGGGACGGCGAGAGCGGCGCCCTCGCGCGGCGACGGGTGCCGGCCAGTCGCCGGCGGCCGTCGTGGCTGCCCCCAGCGGGGTCACGGCGGTCGCCGGCGGGTCTTGGGGGACGGAGGTGGTCGTCACCGGCATCCGGAAGGGGGCGGTCGTGCGGGGCCGCGCGGGGGCGGCGGTGGCCGGCAGCAGCCGGCTGGCGGGGTCGTGCTCATCGGAACCTCTCGACGACGAGAACCCCTGCGCCGTCCCACGGTAGGGGACGGCGCAGGGGTTCCGCAGGCCGAACGGCACCGACCGGGGTCGGTGGCCTCAGCCAGTGCTCAGAAGCGGTCGAGCGACTTCTTGCGCCAGGCCTTCGTCGCGGCCAGCCGCACGATGTCGCGGCGGCGGCGGCCCTCGACCTTGTTGGGCAGCGAGAGCTGCACGACCTTCCAGTAGACCGAGGCGGCCTGCTTGCCGAGGCTCGCCGGTGACGTAGGGCAGGTCGTGCCGCTCCATCAGGTCGCGGATGCGCGGGGCGATCTCGCGGTAGCGGTTGCTCGGCATGTCGGGGAAGAGGTGGTGCTCGATCTGGTGGCTGAGGTTGCCGGTCATCACGTGCATGGCCGGCGAGCCGCTGATGTTGCCGGAGCCGAGCATCTGGCGCACGTACCACTCGCCGCGGGTCTCGCCGTCGATCGAGGTCTTCTCGAACGTCTCGATGCCGGGCGGGAAGTGGCCGCAGATGATGACCGTGTTGGTCCACATGTTGCGCACCAGGTTGGCGACGACGTTTGCGGTGAGCGTGGTGCGGGCCGAGCCGGTGGCCAGCGACAGCGCCGGGTGCACGAGGTAGTCCTTGGTGGCCTGGCGCTTGATCTTCGCGCCGACCTCCTTGGCGTCGGCCCGGAACTTCGCCTTCTCCTCCTCGCTCATCCGGTTCTTCTTGGCGAGGTAGCCGCCGAGCTCGAGGTCGTAGGCCGCGATGGAGTACTCGAAGAGCAGGGCGTTGCCCACGTGCCAGATCGGCTGGAAGAGGAAGAACAGGCTCCAGCGCTGGTCCTCGTCGACCCGCAGGATGCCGTAGCCGAGGTCGTTGTCGCGGCCGAGCACGTTGGTGAACGTGTGGTGGATCTCGTTGTGGCTGTGCTTCCACTGGCTGCTCGGGCTGGCGTTGTCCCACTCCCACGCGGTCGAGTGGATCTTCGGGTCACGCATCCAGTCCCACTGGCCGTGCATGACGTTGTGGCCGATCTCCATGTTCTCGAGGATCTTGGCCACCGACAGGCCGGCGGTGCCGAGCCACCAGGCCGGGCGCACGCCCTTGACCTTGACGCCCGAGAAGAGGAGCACGGCGCGGCTGCCCATCTCGAGGTAGCGCTGCACCTTGATGACCTTGCGGATGTAGGCGGCGTCGCGTTCGCCGCGGCTGTCCATGACCTCCTTGCGCAGGGCGTCGAGCTCGTGGCCGATGCCCTCGATCTGCTCGGGGCTCAGGTGCGCGGCCGGGTTGGGGCGGCCGCTCTTCTTGTAGGCGGGCCGCTGCGGGCGCGGGGTCGCGCTGGTGACGGACAGGCGCGGGTTGATGCCGTGCGGCTTGGTCGACGCGTGGTCGGCGGCGACGCGGTGCGGCGCGGTGGGGGAGATGGTGCGGCGCTCGGGGGCGAGGGTCATGAGGAGGTCCTTCCGGGTCTCTCGCGGGCGGGCGGGGCGGTGGGACAAGATCGACCAATAGGTCAAAGTTGCCCCGGGCTGGGGTCTAGAGCTCGAGGTCGCAGGAGCCGGCAACGGCGTTGATGCAGGTCTGCACGGGCAGCTCGTCGCCGGGCTCGACGACGGTGACGTCACCGGTGCGCAGGTCGCGGATCGCGCCCTGTCGCATGGTGACGACGCAGCCGAAGCAGATGCCCATCCGGCATCCGCTCGGCATGAGGACGCCGGCCTCTTCGCCGGCGTCGAGGATCGGGGTGCCACCGTCGGCGTCGACGGTGATGCTGCTGTTGAGGAAGGTGATCTCGCCACCGTCCCCGGGCTCGACCACGGTGGGCCGGAAGCGTTCGGTGTGCAGCCGGTCGGCGACGCCGGCGTCGGCCCAGTGCGCCTCGGCGGCGTCGAGCAGGCCGGTGGGCCCGCAGGTCCAGGTCTCGCGCTCGCGCCAGTCGGGCACCAGGGCGTCGAGCCGGGCGAGGTCGAGCACGCCCTGCTCGTCGTCGAGGTTGAGGCGTGAGCGCGAGGCGGCCGCTGTCGGCATACGACCGCAGCTCGCCCGCGAAGATGACGTCGGATGCCGTGGGGGCGCAGTGCAGGTGGGCGACGTCGGGCAGCTCGTCGAGCGAGTTGCGCAGCATGCCCATGACCGGCGTGATGCCGCTGCCGGCGGTGAGGAAGAGCACCTTGGCGGGCGCCGGGGTCGGCAGGGTGAAGTCGCCGGTGGCCTGGTCGAGCATGACCAGCGTGCCCGGCGCGGTGGCCCGCACGAGGTGGGTGGAGACCTTGCCGTCGGGGATCGCCTTGGTGGTGATCGCGACGCACCCCGCAGGGATGCCGGCCGCGGCCGTGCCGTCGGCGCGGTGGGTGAGGCTGTAGGCGCGCCAGTGGCGCACGCCGTCGATGTCGATGCCGATGCGGATGTACTGCCCGGGCACGTGCCCCAGCCAACCGCGGCCGGGGCGGATGACGACCGTCACGGCATCCGCCGTCTCGGGGCGCACCTCGACGATGCGGCCGCGCAGGTCGGCGCCGGAGCGCAGCGGGTCGATCAGGTCGAGGTAGTCGCTCGGCACGAGCGGGGTGGCGAGGGCCTCGGCCACCTTGCGGGCACCACGCAGTACGCCCCCGAGGGGTCCGGGGGCGTGGGCTCCGACGCGCGGGCGCGACGGCGCGGCCGGCGGGTGGCCGGCGGGCTGGGTCGGTCGGGTCACGGTGGATGCGCTCACTACGCCAGCGTAACCTACGCGAACGTAACTTACGAAACCGTAACCAAGCCTCCCCTCGCCCGACGGTGTCCCCACATCGACCAATAGTCACACGGAGGACGGCATCCGGTGGGCCGGGTGTCCCCACATCGACCAACAGGTCACTCGGGGGACGTGGTGTGGCGTCCCTGGAGTGACCTCTTGGTCGATCTCGGTACAGCGGTGGTGCCGCTCACGGCATCCGGCCGGGGGAAAGCCCCGGGAGGAACCCTGCGTCAGTGGTCGCCGGCCATCAGGCGACCGATCTCGGTGCGGTCGGCGCCCCGGCCCGGCATCTCGGCCACGACCTTGCCGCCGTGCACGACCGCGATCCGGTCGGACAGCGACAGGATCTCGTCGAGCTCGGCCGACACCAGCAGCACCGCGGCACCGGCGTCACGGGCGTCGACGATGCGGCGGTGGATGAACTCGATCGACCCGACGTCGACACCGCGGGTGGGCTGCGCGGCCATCAGCAGCCGCGGCTTGAACGACATCTCGCGGGCGACGACGACCTTCTGCTTGTTGCCACCCGACAGCGACCCCGAGCTCTGGTGCACGCTCGAGCGAGCGGATGTCGAACTCCTCGCGCACCTTCTCGGCGTTCTCGACGATCGCGCCGAACTGGCGCACCCCCGACTTCGCGTACGGCGCCTGGTCGAACTCGTTGAGCACGAGGTTGTCGGCGATCGAGTAGGCGGCGACGAGGCCGTGCTTCTCGCGGTCCTCGGGGATGTGCCCGACGCCCGCGTGGTGGGTCTGGTGCGGGTTGGCCTTGGTGAGGTCGAGGTCGCCGAGGGTCATCTGCCCCGAGGAGACCTTGCGCATCCCGGCGAGGGCCTCGACGAGCTCGCGCTGGCCGTTGCCCTCGACGCCGGCGACGCCGACGATCTCGCCGGCCCGCACCTCGAGCGAGAAGCCGTTGACCGCACCGAGGTCGCGGTCGTCCTTGACGTGCAGGTCGGTGATGGTGAGCACGGTCTCGGCCGGCGTGGCGTCGGCCTTGTCGATCGACAGCACGACCTCGCGCCCGACCATCATCGTGGCCAGCTTGCGGGCGTCGGTGGTGGCCGTCTCGACCTCGCCGACGACGGCGCCCTGGCGCAGCACGTAGACCCGGTCGCTCACGGCGAGCACCTCGCGCAGCTTGTGCGTGATGAAGACGATCGACGTGCCCGAGGCCGCGAGCTCCTTCATGACGCCGAGCAGCTCGTCGGTCTCCTGCGGGGTCAGCACCGCGGTCGGCTCGTCGAGGATCAGCAGGTCGACCCGGCGCGAGAGCGCCTTGAGGATCTCGACCCGCTGCTGGGTGCCGACCGGCAGGTCCTCGACCTCGGCGTCGGGGTCGACGGGCAGGCCGTGCTTGGCCGACAGGGTGCGCACCATCTCGCGGGCGCTGGCGATGTCGAGCACCTGGCCGGCCTTGGTCGGCTCGTGCCCGAGCATCATGTTCTCGGCCACGGTCATCACCGGCACCAGCTGGAAGTGCTGGTGCACCATGCCGATGCCGCGCCGGATGGCGTCGCGCGGGTCCTTGATCGGGGTCGTGTCGCCCCGCACGCTGACCGTGCCGGTGTCGGGCGTGATGAGGCCGAAGATCTGGTTGACCAGGGTCGACTTGCCGGCGCCGTTCTCACCGAGCAGGGCGACGATCTCGCCGCGCCGCACGTGCATGGTGATGTCGCGGTTGGCCTTGACGCTGCCGAAGCTCTTGGACAGGCCCTCGATGTCGAGCAGCACCTCACCGACGTTGCCCTCACCGAAACCGGACTTCTCCGGCGGCAGCTCGAGCACGGCATCCGACGTGGCGATCGCCTCGAGGTGCTCGGGCGCGGTGTCGGCGCCGACCGGCGTCGGGTCGTACTCGGGTACCTCGGTCATCACTCGTCTCCCTTGACGTACGGCTGTCCGACGGCTCCCGGCGCCCTCACCCGGCCGGCCGCGACCGCCAGGACGATGATCGTCACGACGAACGGCAGGGTGCCGGTGAGCTGCGGGGGGACGTCGATGTTGCCGCTCTGCTGCAGCTGCGACGCGACGGCGTTGATGAAGCCGAAGAAGATCGCCATGACGAACGCGCGCAGCGGCCGCCAGGCGCCCATGATCATGATCGCCAGCGCGAGGAAGCCACGACCGGCGACCATGCCGCGCTCGAACGAGCTCGAGGCGTCCATCGACAGGTAGATGCCGGCGCACCCGGCGAGCGAGCCCGCGAGGGTGACGTTGACCAGCCGCAGCCGCTCGACGTTGATGCCGGCGGTGTCGGCGGCCGACGGGTACTCGCCGACCGAGCGGGTGCGCAGGCCCCAGCGGGTGTGGAACAGGCCGAAGTGCACGACCAGCGCGGCGACGATCGCGAGGATGGCGAAGACGCCCGTGCCCGTGAAGAACACGTCGCCGATGAGCGGGATCTGCGACAGCAGCGGGATGTCGAAGCTCGGCATGAGCCCGGGCAGCAGCTTGCCCGGCTTGTAGTAGAACGACGTGATGCCGGTGGCGATGATGTTGAGCACGACACCGGCGATGATCTGGTCCATCCGCCACTTCACGGTGGTCCAGGCGAGGAACCCACCGAGGATGAGGCCGCTGCCGACACCGGCGAGCACGCCGACGATCAGCGACCCGCTGTAGGCGGCGGCGAAGAAGCCCGCGAAGGCCGCGACCAGCATCTGGCCCTCGATGCCGATGTTGACCACGCCCGAGCGCTCACCGATGACGCCGACGAGGGCGGCCAGCACGAGCGGGATGGCGTAGCCCCACGCCGAGGTGTACATGCTCGGGGCGATGTCGTTCTTCGCGTAGTAGAAGACGTAGGCCGCGACGAGCACGACCACCGTGACGATCAGGGTCGTGCGGTTCTTGGCGATCCACTCGGTCGTCACGTCAGTTCCCCCAGCTCGTCGACGCGGCGCTGACCTTGTCGGCGCGGCTGCGGAAGATCCACTTGCCGAGCACCGGGATCGAGACGAAGAGCAGGATCATCGCGAGCAGCACGTCGACGACCTCGGGGGCGATGCCGGTCTCGAACTGCAGGCCGGCGGCGCCGGTGCGCAGGACGCCGACGAGGAACGCCGCCGGGATCGTCGCCAGCGGGTTGGCCCGGGCGAGCAGGGCGATGGTGATGCCGTCGAAGCCGAGCGTGCCGCCGATGGCGGGCTCGAACCGGTGCAGCGTGCCCAGGGCCTCGAGGGCCCCGGCCAGGCCGGCGAGCCCACCGCCGAAGATCATCGACAGCGTGACGATCCGCTTGATGTCGATGCCGGCGTAGCGGGCCGCGTGCTTGTTGGCGCCCACGGTGTTGAACTTGAAGCCCAGGGTGCTGCGCGACAGCATCCACCAGCACAGGACGGCGAGCAGCACGGCGATGACGAACCCGATCGGGATCTTCGCGACCGCACCCACCTGCGCCGACTCCGGGATGAGCTCGGTCTGCGGGATGCCGCTCGTCTTGGAGCTCTCGGCCTGCAGCGGCCCGGTCACGAGCCACCACGTGACGCCGGCGGCGATGTAGTTGAGCATGATCGTGGTGATGACCTCGTGCACCCCGCGGGTCGCCTTGAGCACACCGGCGATGAAGCCGATGAACGCGCCGGCGGCCATTCCGGCCACCATGCCCAGCACCGCACCGAGGATGCCGAAGCCACCGGCCGCGTAGGCGAGCCAGGCGCCGAACATCGCGCCGAAGATCAGCTGGCCCTGCCCACCGATGTTGAACAGGCCGACCCGCAGCGGGAGCACGACGGCCAGGCCGGTGAGCACCAGCGGCGCGGTCTTCTGCAGGGTGCGGGTGAGGCCACCGGGCACGAACAGCGCCTGCTTGATCAGCGTCTCGTACGCGTAGAGCGGGGCCACGCCCTGCAGCCGGATCAGCACCGCGCCGACGGCCAGGGCGATGACCAGCGCCACGACGATCACGACACCGCTCTGGTGGGTGAGCAGGAACGCCAGCGGCTGCCGGTCGGGTCGACGGCCGTCCGACTCGGACCCGTCGGGGGGCGGCGAGGCGGCGGCCTGCTCGGCCACCGTGGGTGTCTCGGACATGTGACTCCAATGTCGGTTGGTGCCCACAGTGTGGCGTGTCGCGGCCCGGGGCAAAAGGTGCGCGACGGCTCGGTCGTGACGCGGTGCGGCTGGGGTGCTGCGGCGTCGTCGACCGGGAAGCCAAACAAGGTACCGACCCGGTCGTGACGCACTGGGGGCGGGCACCCGGTGGGTGCCCGCCCCCAGTGTTCAGCAGGCGGAGGTCACGCGTGCGCGCGACCCGTGGTCACCTCGGTCAGAGGGTGACGCCGGTCTGCAGCGTGCCGGCCTCCATCTGCTTGACGACCTCGTCGACCTTGGCCTTGACCTCGGCCGGGACGACCGACTCGAAGTCGTGGAACGGCGCGAGGCCGGCCTTGCCGAGGGTCTGGAGCTCGGTGAAGTCGCCGTCCTTGGCCTTGACCGCGGTCTCGGTGACACCGTCGCTGATGAGCTTCATCGCGGAGGTGACGAGGCACGGCTGGGCGGCCGGCACGGTGTCCCACTGGTCGGTGTCGACACCGATGCAGAACTTGTCGGTGCCCGCACCGGTGGTCTTGGCGACCTCCTGCAGGGCGCCGTTACCGGTGTTGCCACCGGCGCCGAAGATGATGTCCGCACCCTGGGCGAGCTGCTTCTTGGCCTCGCCGGCGCCCCATACCGGGTCGTTGAACGCGTTGTCGGCGGCGGGGTGGTAGACGGTGGCGACGGTGACCTTCGGGTTGGCGGCCTTGGCGCCCGCCTCGAAGCCCTTCGCGAACTTCTGCACCGGCGGGATCTCGAGGCCGAGCACCTGGCCGAGCTTGTTGGTCTTGGTCATCAGGCCCGCGAGGTAGCCGGCGCCGTAGCCCGCCTGGTCCTCGGGGAAGATCAGCCCGGTGATGTTCTTCTCGGTGACCTTGGTGGCGTCGTAGCCCTGGTCGACGCCGATGAAGCGCGTCGTGGGGTTGGCCTTGGCCGCCGCGGTGGTGGCATCGGTCATCAGGAAGCCGACCGTGACGATCGTGTCGTACTTCTTGTTGGTGAACTGCGCCATGTTCGCCGCGTAGTCCTTGGCGTCCTGGGTCTCGATGTACTTGTAGAAGCCCTTGGTCTGCTCGGCGGCCGCGAGGGCACCCTCGTGGGCGGACTGGTTGAACGACTTGTCGTCGACCTTGCCGGTGTCGGTCACGAGACCGATGCAGTAGACGTCGGGGGAGGCGCAGTTCGAGTCATCCGCGGGCGCACCTGCCGCAGTCGAGCCGGTGGCGGCGGGGGTGTCGGAGCTGCCGGTGCTGCCGCCGCAGCCCGCAAGGGCGAGGGCGAGCGCCGCAGGCACTACGACCAGGTAACGCGTGGACTTCATGAAGGTTCTCCTTGGAGATCGGGTCAGACATGCAGATGCTATGGCCTGCGCGGCGCCGCACGAACGGCCCCCTGAGTGTCGTTGCCGGGTCGTTACCTCGCTAGAGGGGGGTGGTGACGGAAAGCACGCACCGGAACTGGCGGATCTCACCAACCGGGCATCGACGACCACCCGGCGTCGATGGTGACGGTGGTGCCGGTGATGCCGGAAGCGGCTGGTGAGGCGAGGAACGCCACCGTCTCGGCGACCTCGCGAGCCGTCACCGGCCGGCCCAGCGCCGACGCCCGGCGGTAGCGCTCGACCCCCTCGGGCCAGGCCTGCTGCCAGACCGTCGCGGTCGACCAGACCGGGCGCGACGGCCACCACCCGGATGCCGCGCGCCCCCAGCTCCGCGGCCGCGGCGGCGGTGAGGTGGTGCAGCGCCGCCTTGGCGACGGCATACGGGGTGTGGGTCGGTGTGGGTCGCAGCCCCTCGATCGAGCCGACGACCACGATGACGCCGCCCTCGCCGAGGCGGGCGGCGGCACGGTGCAGCAGGGCGGTGGTGGGGCGCAGGCCGGCGCGGTGGAAGGCGTCCCAGGCGGCGGTGTCGAGGGCGTCCCACTCGAGGTGGTCCTGCGGGAACGCGTTGAGCACGACGACGTCGGGCGCGCCGACCGCGGCGGCGCACTCGTCGAGCAGCCGGTCGCACACGGCATCCAACGCGGTGGCGTCGTCGACGGCGAGGTCGGCGTGCAGCGCGACGGCACGGCATCCGGATGCCGTGACGTCGGCGACCGCGGCCGCGGCGCCGTCGGGGTCGCCGCGGTAGTGCACGCCGACGTCGTGGCCGTGCTCGGCGAGCACCAGGGCGATGACCCGGCCGAGCCCGCCGCTGGCCCCGGTGACGAGCGACGGTCACCGCATCCGCCCGATCGGCTCGTCGCGGGTGAGGGCGGCGATCTCGGCGGAGTACGAGGGGTAGCCGGCGGTCAGGAGCGAGCGGTCGCCGAGCTCGAAGTGCTCGGGGCGGAAGGCGGGGGAGCACCAGCACGACAGCAGGGTCCACTCGCCCAGGGTGGAGGCGCCCATCCAGGTGCCGCGGCGCACGAGGAACTGGCTGGTGGTCGCGCCGACGTAGTTGAGCACTCCGGAGCCGCCGGGGCGCAGCCGGAGCAGGGCGGCGGGGGCGCCCGCCAGCCACTGCCAGCCCTCGTCGATGGTGAGCCGGTGCATCGCCGAGAAGCCGTCGGGCTGGTCGGTGAGCAGCACGGTGATCGCGTTCAGGCCCTGGGTGCGCGGCCCGGCCACGAACCACGCGCCCTCCTCGGGGATGGGCGACATCTTCAGGCGCGCGATGACCTGCTCGGCGGTCTCGGAGCTCACAGCACGGCCGCCGCGGCCCGCGCGACCTCGCCGCGCGTGCGGGCGCGCGTGAGCAGGTCGTCGGTGTCGAGCAGGGTGCTGCGCCGGTCGCGCACGACGACGCGGCCGTCGACCAGCACGTCGGTGACGTCGCCGCGACCGGCCGCGAACACCAGCAACGCCGCCACGTCGTGCACCGGGGTGAGGTGCGGCGCGGTGAGGTCGAGCAGCACCAGGTCGGCCCGCTTGCCGACCTCCACGGAGCCGATCGCGTCGCCGAGGCCCAGGGCGCGGGCCCCGTCGATGGTCGCCGCGCGCAGCACCTCGGTGGCGCTCGCGACGTCGGGACGGCCGCTCGTGAGCCGGGCGACCAGCGCCACCTGGCGCATCGCCTGCCACATGTCGAGGTCGTTGGAGCTGGAGCAGCCGTCGGTGCCGACACCGAGCCGGATGCCGTCGCCGCGCAGCTCCTCCCAGTGCAGGGCGCCGCTGGCGAGCTTGAGGTTCGACCCCGGGCAGTGCCCGACCGCGGCGCCGGCCGCCTCGACCAGGGCGCGGTCGGCCGCCGAGAGGTGCACGCCGTGCGCGAGCACCATCGGCAGGTCGGGCTCGAGCCAGCCGGTGCGGGCGAGCAGCTCGGTGGGGGTGGCGTCGTAGCGCTCGCGGATGCCGGCGTTCTCGGCAGCGGTCTCCGAGACGTGGGTGGTGAGCAGGCCGGGCCGGCCGGTGGTGGCGAGCACCGTGCGCAGGGTCGCGACGACCTCGGCCAGGTTGTCGGGGGAGCAGGTGTAGGTGGCGTGCGGCATCGCGGCGACCGGGACCTCGGGCCCGCCGATCTCGTCGAGCAGCGCCGGCCAGGCCCGGAGGTCGTCGAGGCGCCGCGTCCACTCCAGGCCGTCGGGGCCGGGGCCGTCGAAGAACACCGGGCCGATGACGTGCCGGCTGCCGGCGGCCACGGCTCCGCGGTGGGTCGCCTCGTGGTGGAAGTACATGTCGAGCTGGGTCGTGCATCCCGCGAGGAGGCTCTCGAGGGCGCCCAGGGTGGCGCCGAGCTCGACGGTCTCCTCGTCCATCACCGCTGCCTCGGCTGCCCAGAGGTGCTGGAGGAAGCCGTCGAGGTCGAGGTTCTCGGCGAGGCCTCTCAGGAGGGTCATCGGGAGGTGCGTGTGGAGGTTCACGAGCCCTGGCATCAGGAGCTTTCCCGTTGCGTCGATCACCACGTCTCGTCGTCGTCCTCGCCCGGCTCGTTCGTGGGGGCGCCTGCGGCTGCGCGGGAATCGTCAGTCGGCCGCAGACCATCCGCACTCCCTCGCTGGCGCTCGGTCGCGCTCCCGCCAGTCCCAGCCAGCGGCCTCCTCGACGATTTCCGCTCCGCCTCCGCCTCCGCTACCTCGGTCGCCTCGCGCTCCGGGTCGCCGTCTGCCGTCGTGATCTTGGTGATCACTGCCGTTGTCGATCTCGATCGTGGCGTTCGTCAGGATCGTGTCGTGCTCGTCGACCGTGACGAGGTACTGCGCGTTCTCGATGCGGATCTTCGTCATGCTGGCGTCTCGGTGTCGTCCGTGTCGTCGGGGAAGGTGGCTCGGGTGTGGACCAGCTCGTCGAGGATGGCGAGGACGGTGGTGGCGCTGTCGGTCAGGACCTGGTCGATGTCGGCCATGGTGATGGGTTCGGTGGAGTCGCCGACCCCGGTGGCGGGGTTCACGACCAGGGAGATGGCGGCATACCGTAACCCGGCCTCGGCGGCCAGGGTCACCTCGGGGACGCCGGTCATCCCGGCGACGTCGGCCCCGGCGAGGGCGGCCAGCCGGATCTCCGCGCGGGTCTCGAAGCGCGGGCCCTCGAAGCAGGCGTAGACGCCGCCGTCGCGGATCGCGTGGCCGGCCGAGGAGGCGGCCTCGAGGATCTCGCGCCGGATCGCCGGGTGGTAGGGCTCGAGCACGTCGGTGTGCACGACGCCCTCGGGGGTGGAGCCGTCGAAGAAGGTGACCGCCCGCTGCCGGGTGAGGTCGAGGAAGTCGTCGAGGCAGAGCAGGTCGCCGGGGCGCAGGTCGGGGTCGATCGAGCCGGTCACGTTGACGGCCACCACGTCTCGCACGCCGAGGTCGGCCAGCGCCCGGATGTTGGCGCGGTAGTTGACCAGGTGCGGCGGCACCGAGTGGCCGGCGCCGTGCCGCGTCAGGAACACGATCGGCACCCCGTGCCACGTGCCCCGGGTGACCTTGGCGTCACCGAACGCGGTGCCGACGGTATGGGTGCTGGTGTCCTGCAGGGCCCCGAGGTCGTAGAAGCCGGTGCCGGCGATGATGCCGAGGGGCGGGCGGGTCATGCGACGGCACGCTACCGGTCGAGTGCGCCTTCGTGGCAGGCCCGGCAGCAGGGCCGGGACCTCGATGGCAGGATCACCCCCATGGGTGGACGCGTGGCGATCGCGGCGACCGGGCCGGTCTCGCTCGCGGCCGGGCGCGAGGTCGCCCTGGCCGGGGGCAACGCGGTCGACGTCGCCGTCGCCGCCGCGCTCGCCGCGATGAGCACCGAGCCCGGCATCGTCTCGCTCGCCGGCGGGGCGTTCGTGTCGGTCTGGCCGGCGGCGGGTGAGCCGGTGGTCATCGACGGCAACGTCGAGATGCCGGGCCGTGGCCTGCCCGCCGACCGCTTCGGCGGTGGCGTGGAGGAGGTGCTCACCGACTACGGCGGCGGGGTGCGGCTGTTCGCCGGGCACGGCTCGGTGGCGACGCCCGGCGCGGTCACCGCGTGCGAGCTGGCGGTCGAGGAGCTCGGGGCGCTGTCGTGGGCCGACGTCGTGGCCCCGGCGACGCGGGCCTGCCGCGACGGCTACCCCATCGGTGGTGCGGCCGCCCGCTACCTCACCTTCACGGCCCGCTCGCTCTTCGGTCGCGACCCCGACGCCCTGCGGGTCGTGACCCGGCCCGACGGGTCGGCGGTGGAGCCGGGTGACGTGATGACCAACCCGGCACTCGCCGACGTGCTCGACCTGGTCGCCCACGACGGCGCGTCGGTGCTCACCACCGGTGAGATCGGCCGGGCGATGGTCGACGACATGGCCGAGCACGGCGGCCTCATCACCCACCTCGACCTCGCCGAGTACACGCCGCTGGTGCGCCCCCCCGTGCGCCGCACCGTCGGCGAGTGGGACCTCGCGGTCAACCCGCCGCCGTCGGTGGGGGGCCCGATGCTCGCCGTGATGCTCGGCGAGCTGCAGCGCCGCGGCAACTGGCACTGGCCCGACATCATCGACATCCAGCGCATGGTGCTGCGCTACCGGCACGCGGTGCACGACCGCGCGCCCGACCTCGACGCGGCCGGCCACGAGCTGCTGCTGTCGGTCGACCGGCACGGGCTCGCCGGCCTGCCGACGAGCTCGAGCACGGCCAACATCTCGGTCGTCGACCGCGACGGCACCGCCTGTGCGGTCACCGTCTCCAGCGGCTACGGCGCGGGAATCACGGTGCCGGGCACCGGGATGCTGCTCAACAACGCGCTCGGCGAGCCCGAGCTCAACCGCCTCGGCCTGCACCGCCTGGCCCCCGGCACGCGGCTCGCGTCGAACATGGCGCCGACCACCGGGCGCACCCGTGACGGGCGGGTGCTCGCCATCGGCTCCCCGGGCGCCGACCGCATCACCACGGCCCTGATGCTGGTGCTCGGCCAGGGCTGCCTGCACGGCGCCGACCTCAGCCACGCCATCCAGGCGCCGCGCCTGCACGTGCGCTTCGACGAGGACGGCTCTCCCGTCGTCGAGCACGAGACGGATGCCGCGATCGCCGACGCGGTGCGCAAGGCGGGGCTGCCGGGGCGCGATCACGGCATCCAGCAGATGTTCTTCGGTGGCGTGGGCGCGGCCTACCGCCGCGAGGACGGCGTGCTGCAGGCGGCGGGCGACCCACGCCGGGAGGCCGCGGTCGAGGTCCTCGACGTCGCCTGACGCCCTCCGGCGCAAACGCGTCGGTGGTGAGAAGCGTCTCGATCGGCTCGACCGGCCCGCGGGCTCCCCGGTCGAGGTGCTCGACTGTGAGGTGGCACCTGCTCGCGGGGGTCACCTCCTCTCGCAAGGACCCGCGATGACAGCTCTACGTCCCCGTCGCGCCCGCCTGGCCGTCGCCTCGCTCGCCGCCTTCACCCTCACCACCGGTGTCGTCAGCACCACCGCCGTCGCCGCCCCGCCGGAGCCGGGAAGCGGGGTGCGCTACCAGGCCGTCGTCCCGGGGACGGGCCCGGCCAAGACCGACGCGACCCCGTCGACGAAGGACAAGCTCGGCGAGCACGACCGCGGGCTGCTCTCCGCGGCCCGGGCCAAGGGCGACCGGCGGGTGACCCTCATCCTCGCGACGGGCCAGGGACAGACCGCCGGGGTGGCCGCTTCGGTGCGGGCCGCCGGTGGCTTCACCTCGACGACCAACGACCGGATCGGCTACGTGCGCGCCGCGGTCCCGACCTCCTCCGTCGAGAAGATCGCCGGGCTGGCCCGGGTGCTGGCCGTCGACCTCGACGAGTCGATCCCGATGCCCGACCCCTCGGTCGAGCGGGCCGGCGCACCCAACGTGGCCGCAGCCGTGGTCGCGCCGGGCGCCAGCACCCCGGACAACAACCCCTACCTGCCGACCAACGAGACGGGGTCGGTCGCCTTCCGGGCCGCGCACCGCACGTGGGACGGGCGCAACGTGACGATCGGCATCCTCGACACCGGCGTCGACGTCGACCACCCGGCGCTGCAGACGACGACCACCGGCGTGCGCAAGATCGCCGACTGGGTCACCGCCACCGACCCGGTCTTCGACAACGACGGCACCTGGCGGCCGATGCTCACCGCCGTCAACGCCACCCCGACCTTCGTGCAGCCCACCGGCAGCGGTGAGGCGAACCAGACCTGGACCGCACCGGCATCCGGCGCCTTCCGCTTCAACCGGTTCGCCGAGTCCATCACCGCGGCCAGCGAGCCCGCGGGCGACGTGAACCGCGACGGCGACACGACCGACCAGTTCGGCGTGCTCTACAACACGACCACCCACGACATCTGGGTCGACGCGGACCAGAACCGCACCTTCGCCACCGGCGAGAAGCTGCGGCCGTTCAAGGAGGCCGGCGCGATCGGGCACTTCGGCACCGACAACCCCGCGACCGCGGTCGTCGAGCGGATGCCGTTCGTCGTCGAGTACCGCGAGGACGTCGACCTGTCGCCGTACGGCGACCCGTCGCTCCCCGCGACCGTCGACTACGTCAACATCGGCATCGTCGAGGACGCGCACGCGACCCACGTCGCAGGCATCGCGGCCGGGCGCAGCCTGTTCGGCGGCCCGATGAACGGCCAGGCGCCCGGTGCGAGGATCGTCTCCGCGCGCGCGTGCAGCTGGGGCGGTGGCTGCAGTGCGGCCGCGCTGACCGACGGCCTGGTCGACCTCGTCGCCACCCGCGGCGTCGACGTCGTCAACATCTCGATCGGCGGGCTGCCCGCCCTCAACGACGCCAACAACGCCCGGGCCCGGCTCTACGACCAGCTCATCGCCGTCTACGGCGTGCAGCTCGTCATCTCGGCCGGCAACGAGGGCCCCGGCGTGAACACCATCGGCGACCCGGCCGTCGCGAGCACCGTCATCAGCGTGGGCTCGTCGATCAGCAAGGAGACCTGGCTGGCCGACTACGGCTCGGTCGTGACGACCCCGCTGGCGCTGCACAACTTCTCGTCGCGTGGGCCGCGCGAGGACGGCGGCTTCGCACCCACCGTGATGGCGCCCGGCGCGGCGGTCTCCAGCGTGCCGCGCTGGCTCAAGCAGCAGGACGTGGTCGAGACCGGCTACACCCTGCCGATCGGGTACGCGATGTTCAACGGCACCTCGATGTCCTCGCCGCAGACCGCGGGCGCCGCGGCGCTGCTGCTCTCGGCGGCGAAGGCGAGCGTGCTCGTCACCACCCCCGCGCAGCTGCGCGCCTCCCTCCTCTCGGGGGCGCGGTTCATCCCCGGCATCGACGCCACCTCGCAGGGGAACGGCCAGGTCGACGTCCCCCGCGCGTGGGCCCTGCTGAAGGCCAGGCCGCTCGTCCGGCAGTACACGACCGACGCCCCGGTCTGCACCCCGCTGTCCGGCTACCTCGCGGTGCCCGGCCACGGTGCCGGTGTCTACAACCGCTGCCCCGCAGGGTCGGGTGGGCAGGCGGTGGGCCAGAGCCGCACGTACGCAGTGAAGGTCACTCGCACCACGGGATCCGCGGTCGGGTCATTGCATCGGGTGCGGCTCATCGGCAACGACGGCACCTTCACCGCACCCACCAGCGTGAGCCTGCGCCGCAGCCGCACCTCGACACTCGTGATCGGCTCGAAGCCGAGCACCCCGGGCCTGCACTCGGCAATCCTCCAGGTCGACGACCCGCGCACCCCGGTCATCGACCACGAGGTGATGCTCACGGTGATCGTCTCCGCCCCGCTCGTGGCGCCGACCTACAGCACGACGATGACCGGCTCGGTGGAGCGCAACCTCGTCAAGCGGCACTTCGTCACCGTCCCGGAGGGCACCAAGGTCCTTCAGGTGAACCTCGCGGGCACCAGCCCGGGTAGCCAGACCCGGTGGATCGCGTTCAGCCCGTACGGCGTTCCGGTCGATGACACGGCGTCGTACAAGTGCTACACCAACTACAGCGACGCCGCGGAGTGCAACCCACCCGCACGGTCCTATGCGGACCCGGTGCCCGGGGTGTGGGAGCTCATCGTCGAGGCACGGCGCGCCTCGCCCACGCTGGCCAACCCCTACACGCTGACCGCCCAGGCGCAGGGCCTGACGGTCACGCCGGCCACCCAGTCGATCCCGGCGCCCGTCGGCGGGGTCACGCCGGTGTCGTGGTCCGTGACCAACGACTTCGGCCCGGTCACCGCGACGGCCCGGGGTGGCTCGCTCGGCTCGTCGCTCAGCGACCGCCCGACCATTGCGAACGGCGAGGCGCAGACCTTCACCGTCGACGTCCCCGCCGGGGCCGAGCGGCTCGACGTGTCGATCGGCAACCCGGCCGACGTGGGCGCAGACCTCGACCTCTCCGTGTTCTGGAACGGCGACCTGATCGGGCAGTCGGCCGACGGTGACTCCGAGGAGTCGGTCTCGATCCTCGACCCACCCACCGGCACCGTCACCGTCGAGGTGGACGGCTACGACGTACCGTCGGGCAACACCGCCTACGACTACCGGGACGTGTACTTCGCGCCGAGCCTCGGCACGCTCGACGTGCCGATCGGGCCGCTGGTGCTCGCTTCAGGTGGCACCGGCACGGTCACCGGCTCGATCACCCCGAGCGGGTCGGCGGGCGCGGGCCGTGAGCTGTTCGGCGAGATGCGCCTCGTGTCGGGCACGCTCGCGGTGCTCGGCACCGGGTCGGTGCTGGTCACTCCCGGCGCCTGACTCGCCACCTGCTGACCCGGGCGGAAGGGCCGGGCGGAGGAACCGCGCGGAGGGCCCGGTGCGCAGCGCACCGGGCCCTCCGGGGGTCACTGCAGCGGGGTCACGGCAGCGGGGTGACCCGGGTCGGAGCCGGGCCGGTCACCGGGGACCTGGCGGCCAGGTAGGCGTTGAAGGCGTCGAGGTCAACGCCTCCACCCACCCGGTTCAGGCCATCGCGCAGGACGGTGAACCCGTCACCGCCGTCGGCGAGGAAGGAGTTGACCGTGACCCGGTAGGTGGCGTTGGGGTCGATCGCCGTGCCGTTCAGGGTGATGCTGGCGGGGTCGACCTTGTTGCCCACGGGCGCGGACGCGGACCACGAGTAGGCGAAGCCGACCGAGACGCCCAGGTGGAGGAAGCGCACGGTCCCGTCGGTCTGGGTCACCCACTGCTGCTCGAGCATCGTCTCGATCTGCGTGCCGGTGAGGTCCATGGAGACCAGCAGGTTGCCGAAGGGCTGCACGGTGAACGACTCGCCGTAGGTGACGACGCCAGGTCGCCCTCGCCAGCGGTCGACGAGGCGTAGGTGAGGTCGGCGCGTACGCCGCCCGGGTTCATGAAGGCCATCACCGACCCGCCGTCGGCGGCCGCGGTGGTGGCCGACAGCTGGGCGTCGGCGATGAGGTCGGCCAGGCTGGACTCGGTGTTGCGGGTGAGGCTGCGCGTGATGTCGCCTGTGATCGTGCCGACCGTACGGTTGGCCACCGGCGCTGCCAGCGTCTTCCACTTGGCGATCGCGGCGGTCTGGTCGGCGGCCGGGGCCACGACACGCGTGACGGCCCGGTTCTGCGAGACGACCGAGGAACGGATGACGTCCTTGGTGCGGCGGTCGAGCTGGAGGTTCGTCTCGGTGATGACCCGCCCGAAGGAGGAGGCGCTGGTGACGTACCGGGCCTGGCCCGAGGGGTCGGGGATGTTGCAGACGTAGGGCTGGTGGGTGTGGCCGGTCACCACGAGGTCGATCTGCGAGGAGAGGTTCTGCGCGATGGTGACGATCGGCCCGCTCAGTGCGGCGGCGCCCCCGGCGTTGCAGGCGTAGTCGTAGGTGGAGCCTGACGGCGGCAGTCCGCCCTCGTGCAGCAGCACGACGATGGCCCGCACGCCCTCCCGCTTGCGCAGGTCGTTGGCGGCCAGGTTCGCGGTCACCACCTCGTCGCGGAAGTCGACGTCGCGGATCCCGGCCTGCGCGACCAGCTCGGGCGTGTTCTCCAGGGTCATCCCGATGAAGCCGACCTTGATGCCGTCGACCTTCTTGACCCAGGTGGGGGGGAGCACGGTGCGACCGGTGGACGCACGGAACCACTTGCCGTAGTGGCGCGTGGCGGGGGAGGGTGCCTTGACGCCGGCCTTGTAGGTGACGTTGGCCGCCAGCCAGGGGAATTTGGCGCCGGAGTAGCCGTCGGGGTCGAAGCAGCCCGCGGTGGGGTGGCAGCCGCCGTACTGCATGCGCAGCAGCTCGGTCACACCCTCGTCGAACTCGTGGTTGCCGACGCTGGAGACGTCCAGGCCGAGGTTGTTGAGCGTCTCCACGCTCGGCTCGTCCTTGAACAGGCCCGACAGGAACGGCGAGCCGCCGATGAGGTCGCCGGCCGCGACGGTCAGGGTGTTCTTCTTGCCCTGGCGCAGGTCGCGCAGGTGGGTCGTCAGGTACTCCACGCCCCCGGCCGGGACGGCTCCGGTGCTGCCCAGCACGGTGCTGTCGGTGCCGGTCGGCGGCTCGAGGTGCCCGTGGTAGTCGTTGAAGGACAGGATCTGCAGGGGGACCGGGCGGGGCTTCGACGCGGCGGCGGGCCCGGCGGTCGTGGCGGTGACGGCGGCGACGGCGGCGACGGCCACGAGGGCCAACGAGGCGCGCAAGCGGGGACGGGACGAGCGGGTGGCTGGCATGGACGGCTCCTCGGGAATGCCGGCGGGGCGGCGGTGGTGCGGTCCCGGCACGGGACGGCCCGATCCTAGGGGCGCCGTTCGCTGCCGTCGAGAGGTGTCGGTGCCCGGCTGGGGTGCCCGGCGAGGGTGTGTGCACGGTGAGCGGCACTGTTCATCCCCGGGTCAGGCGCCGGTCACCATCCAGCGGTCGGTGCGCACTCGCCACCACATCAGGGTGCCGCGCAGCGACATGAACGCGGTGAAGGCGATCCAGAGCCAGACGACGGCGTTCACGTCGCCGCGGGTGGTGCCGCCCTCGAGCAGCCAGTCGCCCGCGGCGTGCACGCCGAGGATGACGGGCAGGTAGGCCAGCAGCGTGGCGAGCATGGCGCGGGCCAGCCACGGCCCGTCGCCGGCGCCGATCAGCACCCCGTCGACGACGAAGACGAAGCCTGACAGCGGCTGCCCCAAGGCGACGACGACGAGGCCGCCGGCGATGGCCGCCTGCACCGCCGGGTCGGGCGTGAAGAGCGGGCCGAGCACCGGGGAGAGCAGGAGCAGCAGCACGCCCAGGACGATGCCGACGAGCACCCCCCAGCGCACCACGAGACCGGTGGCGTCGCGGGTGCGGTCGACCTCGCCGGCCCCCAGGGCCTTGCCGGTGATCGCCTGGGCCGCGATGGCCAGGGCGTCGAGGGCGAAGGCGAGGAAGGTCCAGATGGTGGCGGTCACCTGGTAGGCCGCGAGCGGCACGTCGCCGAGGTCGGCGGCGACCCACGTCGTCACGAGCAGCACGGCGCGCAGGGCGAGGGTGCGCACGAGCAGCGGGACGCCTCCGCGGGCGGCGGCGAGCACCCGCCCCGGGTGGGCGTGCAGCGGCACTGACGTGCGGGCGGCATACCGCACGAGCACCACGACGAGGGCGGCCGCCATGAGGGTCTGCGCGATCACGGTGCCCCACGCGGAGCCCGCGATGCCCCAGTGCAGGCCGTGCACGAACCACACGTTGAGGACGATGTTGACGCTGAACCCGCCCACGGCGGCGACGAGCGGGGTGCGGGTGTCCTGCAGGCCGCGCAGCACGCCGGTGGTGGCGAGGACGACGAGCATGGCGGGGATGCCGAGCGCGGAGATCCGCAGGTAGGTCACCGCCTGGTCGATGGCCGCCTCGGACGCGCCGAAGACGTGGGCGACCGGGGCCGCGAAGACCGCCAGCAGGGCGGCCGTCGCGGCGCCCAGGACGATCGCCAGCCAGGTGCCGTCGATGCCCGCGGCGATCGCCCCGGCGCGCGACCCCGCCCCGAGCTGGCGGGCCACGACGGCGGTGGTGCCGTAGGCGAGGAAGACGAAGATGTTCGCCGAGGTGAGCAGCACGGCGCTCGCGACGCCCAGGCCGGCGAGCTGGGTGACCCCCAGGCGGCCGACGATGGCGGCGTCGGCGAGCAGGAAGAGCGGCTCGGCCACGAGCGCCAGGAAGGCCGGCACAGCGAGCCGGAGCACCTCGCGGTGCTGGCTGCGCGCGGTCTCGCCCCGCGGCGGCCCCGGTGCGTCCTTGCTCACGGGTGGCACTGTTCCACGGGGTGCCCTGCAGTGCCGGGCTGCCGGCCGGTCGTGCCACGGGGCGAGACGAGCCGGCATCGGTGCGGGTGGGGGTGGCGCTGGCTGGGGGTGTCAGGCGCGCGCCGTGCCGCGCGCTCGGCACTCCTCGGCGGCGGGTCAGAGGTGCTTGAGGGCCTCGCGCCGGGACAGGCCGCTCAGCCGGTCACCGCGGCTGTCGACGAAAGTGCGCACCCACTGCGGGTCGACGCGGGCGTGCTGACGCAGCGCCCACCCGATCGCCTTGCGCACGAAGAACTCCTGCCCGAACGTCGACCCCTCGAGGTTGGCGTCGATGACGTCGGAGAGCAGCTCGAGGTCGGTCTGCTCCCGGTGCTTGAGCTGCGCGAGGATGGCGGTGCGCCGCACCCAGAGGTGACCGTCGACGGCATCCGCCCGCATCACCGGCGTCACGACTGCCCTGTGCCGCAACAGGATCGGCCCGACCCGGTCGGCGGCCACCACGTCGACGTAGTCCCACCACGCGCCGGTCTCGACGAGGTACCGGTAGAGCCCGAGCGTGTCCGGGTCCTGCCACCCGCGTGCCGCCCGGTGGCCGGTCAGCGCCAGCGCCGCGTAGCGCTCCTCGCGGTAGGCCGCGCCGTCCCACAGGGCGCGCACGTCGGCCTCCCACGCCTCGCGGGATGCCGGCGCCAGCGATCGGTCGGCCAGCAGCGGCCGGAGCAGGGCACGCAGCTCGGGCGAGGTCAGCCCGCGGTACGGCATCGCCGACTTCATGTAGCGCTGCTGCCCGGCCGCTCGGTCCGGGTCCCCGGCGGAGGCCAACGCTGCGCGGATCGCCCCGACCAGCCCCGGCTCGGGTGCGGACGTGGTCGTCATGGCAGCCATCTCAGCACCCAACCCGGCGTGGTGCGAGCACCAGGTGGGGCTCAGGCGCGGCTCAGGCGAGCCCGAGCTCGGCGGCTTCCTCCCACAGCTCCTCGCGCACCTGGGGGTGGGCGGCGTCGCGGATGATGTGCCGGCACTGGGCCTGCTGGTCGTAGCCCCACAGCTCGGCGATGCCGTTCTCGGTGACGATCGCCGTCTGCTGGAAGCTCGTGACCGGCTCGTCGACGAGCGGCACCACGGTCGACACGTTCGCCTTGGGGTGCCACGAGCGCAGCGCGATGAACGACTGCCCGCCCGAGGAGTGCAGCGCGCCGACGATGAAGTCGGTCTGCCCGCCGAACCCGGAGTGGATGCGGGCGTTGATCCGTGAGGCGTTGGCCTGGCCGAACAGGTCGACCTCGAGCGCGGTGTTGACCGAGGTCATCATCCGCTGCTGGGCGATCAGGCCGGGGTCGTTGGTGTGCTCGGTGCGCATCATCCGCACCCGGTGGTTGCCGTCGAGCCAGTCGTAGAGCTCGCGCGAGCCGAAGATGAAGGAGGCGGTGAGCGGGTGGTGCTTGTCGAGCGCCCCCACCCGGTCGAGCTCGAGCACGCCGTCGGAGAACATCTCGGTCCACACCCGCAGCCCCCGGCGGCCGGTGAGCGCGTTGAGCGTGGCGTCGGGCACCCCGCCGATCCCCATCTGCACGGTCGCGCCGTCGCTGACCCGGCTGGCGACCCGCTCGCCGATGGCGGCGCTGTCGTCATCCGGCACGAGCGGGTCGTGCGCGGGCAACGGCTCGGACACCTCGATCGCGACGTCGACCGCCTCGAGGGGCACCTGCGCGTCGCCGAAGGTGTACGGCATCTGGTCGTTGATGACGGCCACGATGCGGCCCGAGCGCTGCCGGCATCCCGCGATGGCGGCGGGCAGCACGTTGACCTCGATGCCGAGGGACAGCTGGCCGTCGCGCGGCGGGGCGCAGTGCACGATCACGACGTCCGGGGGGATCCGCCGCTGCAGCAGCACGGGCACCAGCGACAGCCGGCTCGGCACGTACGACAGGTCGGAGTGGCGGCGCATGCCGGGGCCGACGAAGCAGGTCTCGGCGGTCACCCCCTCGCGGTCGGGGATGCCGCGCGGCGCGTTGAGCGCGTGGATCGTGTAGGTGTCCTTGTTCTCGTCGAGCGCCCGCACGCCGGCCCACGGAACGGCCATGTTCCCGGAGACGACGACCCGGGGCTTGCCCGGGAGGGAGGCGAACAGGCGGCCCAGCTCATCGACGGTGATGATCCTCATGGGAGCCCATCATTGTCCCCTCGGGCATTTCCGTCAGGTGAGGTTCGGCTGACCTCAGTCGCACGGCATCCGGATGCCGGGTGCGCGCCCCCGCACGGAGCGCGCGCTCGGGCAGGGTGCACAGCCTTGTCGTGAGAATGCCGCTGTGCTGCACATCAAGGATGCCCTTGGTTGTGCAGGATGACCGAAGACGCGCACAGTCGGCGCATGACCCTCATTCCCGCCGCGCGCCCGCGCGTCGTGGAGCAGGTGGCCGTGCACCCGCACACGGCGTTCGAGGACCTCGTCGGCATCGTGACCGGGGCCTTCCTCGCCTCGCTGGGCCTGTTCGTGCTCGCCGCCGGAGGGGTGACCACCGGGGGAACGGCCGGCCTGGCGCTGCTGCTGTCGCAGGGCGCGACGTGGTCGTTCTCGATCGTGTTCGTGGTGGTGAGCCTGCCGTTCGTGGCACTGGCCGTGCGCGGCAAGGGATGGGCGTTCACGGCGCGCTCGGCCGCGGCCGTGGCCCTGGTGTCGAGCTTCTCGGCGCTGCAGCCGCACCTGCTCGGGGTGCTCACCGTCGGGCCGTTGTACGCGGCGCTCGTGGGGAACCTGCTGGCCGGCATCGGCATCCTCGTGGTCTTCCGGCACCGGTCGAGCCTGGGCGGCTTCAACGTGGTGGCCCTGCTGTGCCAGGAGCGGCTCGGCTGGCGCGCCGGCTACGTGCAGATGGCCCTGGACGTCGCCGTGGTGCTGGCGTTCGCGGTCGTGAGCCACGACCTCGCACTCTCCCTGGCATCCGCGGCCGGTGCGGTGCTGCTCAACCTCGTCATCGCGATGAACCACCGACCCGGGCGCTACACCGGGGGCTGAGCGGGTCGCACCTGATCCGGGCACGGGTCGGTGGGGCGGCCTACCGTTGGAGCATGTGCCGCAACATCCGACCCCTGAACAACTTCGCGCCCCCGGCCACGACCGACGAGGTGCGGGCCGCCGCCCTGCAGTACGTCCGCAAGGTGAGCGGCACGACCAAGCCCTCGGCGGCGAACCAGGAGGCCTTCGACCGGGCCGTCGAGGAGGTCGCGCACGTGACCGCCCACCTGCTCGACGCGCTGGTCACGACCGCCCCGCCGAAGGACCGCGAGGTCGAGGCGGCCAAGGCGCGGGCACGCAGCGCGGAGCGCTACGGCCGGACCGGCTGAGGCCGACGACCCCCGTGCGACACGCCGGGGGGCGGACGGGCTCTTCGGCGCCGTTCGGGGGCCGCCGTACCCGCGGGTAACGAGGTGTGACGGCATCCCGGCGATCTGCGCACATGTGGACCGTGACACGCCCGAGACTTTCTCGGGTGCACATGGGGTGGATGGTGTCCGTGCAGGTCAGCGCCTTGTCGCGAACTCCGCGCGAGCGTCGTCCACAGGCTTCTCCACCGGCTGTGCACACGGCACTCGGGCGTTTTGCACACGTTGTCCCCAGGTTGTGCACACCGATATGAGCGATGTCGCCGACTCGGCTTGGAGGTCGTGGCCGCTGCCCTTACGGTGACTCGCGGTGGGCTGTCGGTGTCCTCTGGTGTGCTTCTCCTGAAGCTGGCCGGTCCGACCGCAACCAGTGGTCAGTCGAGCCCGGTGCAGGCCGGATGTGAGGGGTGAGCGGGTGTCCATCGCGGAGCTGAACGCGGCGTTCGGCGGGCCCAGTGACGGGCGTGCGGACGACCGGGTGCCACCGCAGGACCTCCACGCCGAGCAGTCGGTGCTCGGCTCGATGCTCATCAACAAGGACGCCATCGCCGACTGCCTCGAGGCGGTCAAGGCCCACGACTTCTACCGGCCGGCGCACGAGCTGATCTTCGACGCCGTGCTCGACCTGTTCGGCCGCGGCGAGCCCGCCGACGCGATCACCGTCGCCGACGAGCTGGGCAAGCGCGGCGACCTCACCCGGGTCGGCGGGCAGGCCTACCTGCACCAGCTGATCCAGTCGGTGCCCACCGCCGCGAACGCCGGCTACTACGCCGAGATCGTCCACGAGCGGGCGGTGCTGCGGCGACTGGTCGAGGCCGGCACCCGCATCGTCCAGATGGGCTACGCCCAGGGCGAGGGCGACATCGACGACATCGTCAACCGGGCCCAGGCCGAGGTCTACTCCGTGGCCGAGAAGCGCGGCGGCGAGGACTACAACGTGCTCGGCGACCTGCTCAACGAGACGATGGAGGAGATCGAGGCAGCCTCCGGGCGCACCGAGGGCCTGATCGGCGTGCCGACCGGTTTCATCGAGCTCGACGAGCTCACCAACGGCCTGCACCCCGGCCAGATGATCGTCGTCGCGGCGCGGCCGGCCGTGGGAAAATCCACGCTTGGAATAGACATCGCCCGGGCCGCCGCGATCAAGCACAACATGGCGGCGGCGGTGTTCTCGCTCGAGATGAGCCGCACCGAGATCACGATGCGCATCCTGTCCGCCGAGGCCACCATCCAGCTCCAGGACCTGCGCAAGGGCCTGAAGAACCAGGAGCAGTGGACCAAGCTGGCGCGGATCATGGGCAAGATCTCCAACGCCCCGCTGTTCATCGACGACAGCCCCAACATGTCGCTGATGGAGATCCGGGCCAAGTGCCGCCGGCTCAAGCAGCAGCACAACCTGCGCATCGTCGTCATCGACTACCTGCAGCTCATGAGCTCGGGCAAGAAGGTCGAGTCGCGCCAGCAGGAGGTCGCCGAGTTCTCCCGGGCGCTGAAGCTGCTCGCCAAGGAGCTCGAGGTGCCGGTCATCGCGATCAGCCAGCTCAACCGTGGGCCCGAGCAGCGCACCGACAAGCGGCCCCAGATGTCCGACCTGAGAGAAAGCGGTTCGATCGAGCAAGATGCCGACGTCGTCATCCTGCTGCACCGCGACCGCTCCGACCCCGAGCGCGACGGCGAGGCCGACGTCATCGTGGCCAAGCACCGCAACGGCCCCACCAAGGACATCATCCTGGCCTTCCAGGGGCACTACTCCCGGTTCAACAACATGGCCCGCGACGGCGGCTTCTGACCGGGCACGCGCTGTCGAGAGGGCGGTGGGCAACGGAGTGCTCCGCCACGGGCGCACCGTGAACGGGTGGGCGTGTTGCCCGACGTGCCGGATGTCGGCAGGCTCAAGCGCCGAGCGCGGAAATGGCATGGCCCGGTTGGCCGATGTCGTGGATGCCGCGCGCGTGGGGCATGACCCGGTGTACCTGACCCGCCGGGGGCAGCGGGTGGCCGCGGTGATCGACGCCGACGACCTCGACCGCCTGATCGCCGCCGCCGAGGACCTGGCCGACATCGAAGCCGCCAAGGCCGCGCGGGCCGAGATCGCCGACGGTGAGTCGACGATCCCGTGGGAGCAGGTCAAGGCAGACCTCGGACTGGCATGACCTACCGGGTCGAGGTCGCGCCGGCGGCGCTACGTCAGCTGCGCAAGCTCGACCCTCCCGCCACACGGCGCGTCCAAGCGGCCATCGAGCTGCTCGCCGATCAACCGCGGCCGAGCGGGGCCAAGAAGCTGGTCGGCGGAGAGGGCGAGTGGCGGGTCCGTACCGGCGACTACCGAATCGTCTACGAGGTCCACGACGACGTGCTGGTCGTCCTGGTGGTCGCCGTTGGGCCATCGGCGCGACATCCACGAACGGCGCTGACCAAACGCCCGGTCGTGCCACGGGTAGGTCGATCGACAGTGCCGATGGCCGAGGGTGGTGGGGCCGGGCGCTTGTCGCAGTCACGTCGGGGACACTGGGGGGAACACCGACCGTCGCTTCGACAAGGAGTCAGCCGTGACCGAGGGAACCGTCCGCTGGTTCGATGCCGACCGCGGGTTCGGCTTCATCGCCCTCGGGCAGGAGTCAGAGGACCTCTACGTGCATGCGTCCGAGATCGTCAGCGACGACGCGATGAAGCTGCTCCGGGAGGGGCAGGTGGTCGAGTTCGAGATCGGCGAGGGAGACCGCGGCCCGCAGGCACGCCGCGTCCGGGTCACGGCCGACCAGGCCACCGATACACCGCTGGGAGTGCTCGGCACCGTCTCCTGGTACGAGCCCGCCAAGGGCTACGGCTTCATCACGTCCGACGGCGGGGGTGCCGAGATCTTCGTGCACAGCTCGGCCATCGTGGGGGGCGGCGTGGTCTCGCAGGGGCAGCGGGTGGCGTTCCTCGTCGTCGACGGGGAGAAGGGGCCGCAGGCTGACCATCTGCTCCCCTTGGGAGCCCAGGCGGCCCAGCAGGCCCAGCCGGCCGTGGCATCCGACGGGGCGGACGGCACCGTGTCCTGGTACGACGGGGACAAGGGCTTCGGCTTCATCACGCCCGAGTCGGGCGGCCCCGATGTCTTCGCTCACGTCCGGGACCTGGCCGACGGGCTCCCCGAGCTGGACGAGGGAGACCGGGTGACGTACGACGTCGTCATGAGCGAGAAGGGCCCGCAGGCTCGCGACGTGCGCCTCGCACGCGGCTCGACACCGCGGGGCGCACCCGCGAGGTCGACGCCCCGCGCTCGGCCGGGACACCAGGGTGCATCCGACATCCCGACGCGCGGCGGCGAGGGAGTGGTCGTGCGCTACGACGCGGAGCGGGGGTTCGGCTTCATCGCCCCGGATGCGGGCGGCCCCGACCTGTTCGTGCACGTGTCGGTCATCAGGGGCGCCGAGGCGCTGTACCAGGGCGATCGGGTCCGGTACCAGGTGCGGCAGAGCGATCGAGGGCCACAGGCCGACCGCGTCGAACGGATGTGAGCGGGGCAGCGGTCCGGGCGGAGCTGGTGCTCAGGCGTGTCCGATCCCGCCGCACGCTCGCGCCGCCGATGCTGCGCTTGGTGACTCTGCCGATGTCCGTACGGCCGCGATCCAGGGTCGCCGACGACGTGGCCCCCGACAGAGCCTCTGGGTGAGGAGCCAGGAGACGCGCTCAGCCGAAGCTGTCGTAGTGCACCCGGTCGAGCTGGATGCCGTTGTCCCGCAGCAGCGCCAGCGTCGCGTCGGTCATCGGCGGCGGGCCGGCGACGTAGAACACGGCATCCGAGAGCCGGTGGATGACGTCGGCGAGCGCGGTGGTGACGAACCCGGTGGCACCGGCCCACGACGGGGGTGGTGAGAGCAGGGCACCGTGCAGGCGCCCCCCGGAGAGACGACCCATGGCCGCCTCCAGCTCGTCCCAGCAGACCAGCTCGGCCACCGTGCCGGCCCCGTAGAACAGGTGCACGTCGCGGTCGGGGCCCAGCGCGGCCAGCTGCTCGGCCAGCGCCAGGATGGCCGAGATGCCGGTGCCGCCCGCCACGAGCGCGACCGGCCCGTCACCCGGGCGCAGGAACATGTCGCCGTAGGGGAGCTCGAGCAGCACCTCGTCGCCCTCGGCCACCGAGAACAGCCGGCCGCTGCCGGGCCGCCCGGTGTACTGCTTGGCGATGAAGCTCACCTCCGACGACCCCGGCTGGCCGGCCATCGAGTAGCACCGGCGCAGCCCGTCCCCGAAGTCGAGGATGGCGTGCTGACCGGGCCGGTAGACCGCGTCGGCCTCGAGCCGGAACCGGAACCGGGCGAGGTCGGGGCCGAGCTCCTCGCGAGCGACGAGCCGACCGCGGTGGTCGCGCACCGGCCGCTCGGAACCCGGGTCGGTGTTGGCGTGCGTGGCCCGGATCGACAGGTCGCTGCGTGCCGTGGACTGGCACACCGGCACCCGGCGCCGGCGGGCGTCGCGTGGGTCGACCGAGGGTGCCGGGAACAGCAGCTCGGTCTCACCCTCGACCACGGTCACCTTGCAGGTGCCGCAGCCACCCCAGCCGCACTCGAAGGGCAGCCAGGTGCCCGCCCGGCGAGCGGCCGTCAGGATCCGCTCGCCGTCGGGCACCTCGAAGGTCAGGTCGCTGCCGACGATGCTCACCCGGTGCCCGACGGCCCGCTCGACCTGGGTCATGTCTGCTCCCGCCGCCGTCAGGGGCCGACGGGCTCCGCCACGGTGCGCACCGCGTCGTCCGCCGCGGCCACCACCAGGGCGGGCTCGAGCGGGTTCGGGGCCTCACCGAACAGCGGTGCCAGGCCGGCGACCGCCGCGTGGGCCCGCGGCTGCCACGTGGCGAGCCAGCCGTGCACGACGTCGGCCATGGCCGGGTCCTGCGCCACGGCGTACCGGAGCAGGCTGGTGGTCCAGTCGCGGCTGCGCTGGGCGTCGAGCTGGAACTCGGCCATCAGCAGGCTGAGGTACTCGTCGCCGTTGCGGGAGGCCAGCTCGGACAGCTGCTGGTTCACCACGGCATCCAGCGCCGGCTTGATCGCGACGTCGAGCGCGACGAACGCCTCGCCCCAGTCGCGCACGGTGAGCAGCTGCTCGAGCAGCTCGCGCAGCGGCTGCCAGGCAGCGCCCTTCTCCCACCGGTCCTTGGCCGTGGCCGTCTCGGCGAGGTCGTCGCCGTGCGCGTCGGCGAGCGCCCGGGTGTGGTACGCGATCCGCTGGATGCGGCGCAGCTCGTCGGCCGCCTGGAAGTTGGAGCAGTTGATGATGAACGCCGTCGGCGCCATCTGCCCGACGTAGAGCCCGGTCATCTGCAGCACGTGCAGCGGGAAGCGCAGCGGCACGAACAGCTCGCGCAGGGTGTCGACCCAGGCCGGGTCGAGCGCCGCGACGGACTCGGCCGCCTCGTGGTGGTCGATGAGCAGGTCGACGTAGGTCTCCCGGTCGTGCTGCAGCATCACGTAGTCGGCGTAGGTGAGCTTCGCCGGGTCGCGGAAGCCCTCCCAGTCCTCGACGTTGAACGGCGAGCCCTCGCGGTGCTCGAGGTACAACAGGTTGAACGGCGCCTGCGGGTCCATCTCGAAGGGAGCGGGCTCGCGCCGGAAGTGGTAGTTGAACTTCGCCGCGGTCACCTCGTACACGCTCGGGCGTCGCTTGACGTCACCGAGCAGGCTCCACGTCTTCGGGGGCTTGCGCTGCGGTAGTGGCCATGCTCAGTCCTGCCTCTCGAGGTACCAGACGACCTCGTCGTCGGTGAGCTTCATGCGGCCGGCGAAACCCGCCAGCTGGGGTTCGAGCTGGTGCAGCTTGAAGGTGCGCCCGAGGGCGTCCTCGAGGCTGGCCCGCGTCATCCGGCAGACGTTGGGGGTCGCGATGCGGATGTAGCCGCCCTGGTCGTCGACGAGGACCTCGACGTCGGGGTTGTCCTTCTCGATCGCGGTGATCACCGCCTCGGCGAGGTTGGCGTCGAGGCCGCGGACGACCGGGCCCACCATCTTCTGGTGCACGTCCATGGGTGGTGCCTTTCTGGGCGGAGGGTTGTTCAGGTCTGGAAGCGGTTGTGGTGACGCTGCCCGTCGTGGGGGATGCCGACCCGGATCTCGTCGGAGACCACCCGCACGTCGAACTCGTAGAGCTGGCACCCACTGGGGTTGAGCCCCTTGCCGGTGGCCAGGTCGAACTCCCACCGGTGGCCCGGGCAGATCAGGACGTTGGTGTCGGGGTCCCACTCGCCGTCGGCGAGCAGCATCTCCTGGTGCGGGCACATGCCCTGGTACGCCTTGATCTCACCGCCGTCGAGGTGGACGAGCAGGACCTGCTCGCCCTCGACCTCGACGTCGAGGAGGTCGCCCTCCCAGAGGTCGTCGACGTAGGCCGCGTTGACGAAGCGAGTGGAACCGCTCATGCGTAGACGACCTCCAGGACGTCCATCGGGGCGCAGCCCGTGCCGGCGATCGTGGCGTCGTCGTCGAGGATCGTGCCCTTGTAGCGCACCTTGAGCGGGCGGTCCTGTGCCGCAACGCGTTTGCCGATCCCGTGGTGGGCGATCGTCTCGGCCACCGTCGTCATCGGGTCGGTGTCGTCGAGCGTCACGAGCACGACGACGAAGTCGCCCTCGACGATGCCCTGCACCGGAAACAGGGCCATGGTCTTCTCCTGTTCGAAGGGGGATGACGGGGCGGTCAGGCCGCGCCGGACGCGGCAGGCCCGGCGGTGACCGGCGCCGTCGCGTGCGCCCAGTCGTAGTCGGTGCCGTCCTGGCCGCACTCCTCGGGCGACAGGCCCATGTAGGCCAGCGCTCCCGGGATGGTCGGCGGCTGGATGACGCCGCCGAGCAGGCGGTCGATGATCGAGGTGTGCCCGGCGAACTGCTCCGGGGTCTGCTCGAACACCCACTGGCAGGGCTCGGAGCAGAACGTGTAGGTGCGGCCCTCGATGGTGAGCTGGTGCGGCAGCGGGCTGTCGAGGTAGCCGGCGGCGTAGCCGGCCGGCGTGCACACGGGCACCTGGCAGCTGTTGCAGACGATGGGGAAGGTCTCGGGCAGGGTCAGCTCGGGGTGGCCGTCGCGCACGTTCTCGCCCATCTCGTCCCAGTACTTGCCGAACGAGTCGTTCCAGCCGGGGTACTTCTCCTCCAGCCAGGCGCGCTCCTCGGGGCCGACGCCGGCGACGGGGTTCCACCACACGGTCGGGCGCCAGAAGTAGACGCCGAGGTGGTAGGCGTGGTGCACCCAGTTCATCTCGTTGTGCAGCTGGTCCCAGTACCACGGCTGCTCGAGCCCGAAGTCGCGGAACTGGTCGATGAACTGCTTGTTGATGAACTCCTCCATGAACTCCTTGAAGGAGTGCGTGCGGTGCTCGAGCGGCGTGTAGTAGTCCATCGACAGCCCGGTGAGCAGCGCGAAGATCTTCCAGGCCCGCCAGAACATCTGGTCGAGCAGGTTCTGGGCGACGTCCTTCTTGCCGGCCTCCACGAGGATCTTCAGCGTCGGCTCGCCCTGCTGGGCGTGCCGGGCCTCGTCGGTCTGGATCGAGGAGATCAGCGCGCCGAAGTCGATGTCGCCGATCTTCATCGCGTCCGCGGCCATGCCGAGGAACTGCAGGTTCGTGAAGCCGGTCTCGAAGGTGAAGGTGAGCTGGATCGCCATCGACACGGCGTCGTTCGCGGTGAACATGTCGTCGAAGAGGTGCCGCGCGGCGATGATGCCCCACTCGTTGGTGTGGTACGCCTTGTGCGCCCAGTCCAGCCGCGGCTCCTTGGCCAGCGCCTGGTAGGGGAAGTAGGTCTGCAGCTGGCCGTGCCGCGTCTCGTCGAGCGCGCCGTAGGTCGCCATGTTGCGCCAGGCGGCGGCGCGGCCGAAGCGCGCCATCCGGGCCTCGCCGATGCCGGCCTGGTACTCCGCCACGGCGATCGCGCCGTAGTGGGCGATGACGGCCGCCAGCCAGCCCGGGTCGAGGTTCTCGAAGATCTTCGAGCGGCCGACGACGTTGTTCACCGAGAACAGCCCGGCGTCCTTGCCGGCCTGGTTGTGGACGTACTCGGCGTAGGTGATCTTGTAGGGCTCGTCCCAGGTCCACCAGTCGTGGGTCGGCACGCCGAACCCGTTGGAGAGGAGCTCGGGGAAGGCCTCGTCCTCGGTGACGTACGAGAAGTCCCAGTTCATGTCGCGGGTGAGGTCGTACCACTGCGAACGCGGGAGTCGCGGCATCATCGCTCCTAGACAAACGGGCTTGATGGGCCGGTGCCGGCCCGTGTCCCGACAGGATCGGGTCGCCCCGGCGCCCGCGGCGAGGGCCTGTCAGGGCCAACTCCGGCCGGTTGTTGGCCGCCAGCGGCCACAACCGCAGCGGTAGCCGCGTTCCTCAGGGCGCAACGGGGTGTGGTCGCTCGCACCCGCGCCTCGGTACGGTCCGCCCACGAAGGCAACGTCGCCCGAAGGAGCCCACCATGGCCACCATCACCTCGCCCGCACCCCAGCCCGGTGACCACGTGTGCGGCTTCTACTACGGCGACGAGGAGCGCGACGCCCTGCTCCTGCCGTTCCTGCGCGGCGGGCTGCAGTCGGGCGACAAGTGCCTGGGCGTGGTGGACTCCACCCCCGTCGAGCAGGTGATCGCCAACGTCACCGACGGGCTGGACGCCGACGCCCTCGTCGCGTCCGGACAGCTCGAGCTCTACGGCTCGGCGCAGACCTACCTGCGCGGCGGCGCCTTCGACCCCGACGCGATGATCGCGTTCTGGGAGGACATGGCGGCCGGCAACAGCGCCACCCCGACCTTCGGCTTCGCCCGGGTCTTCGGGGAGATGTCGTGGTTGGAGCGGGCGCCGGCACGGCGCGAGGACGTGCTGCAGTACGAGACGTGGGCCGACGGCTTCGCCGCGCGCTTCGAGCACGCCATCCTCTGCCTCTACGACCTGCGCCGGCTCGGCAGCGGCATCCTGCTCGACCTGATGCGCACCCACCCCAAGCTGCTGCTCGGGGGCTGGTGCTCGAGAACCCCCACCACGTCGCCCCGGCCGAGCTCGCCACTGCCGGCGCGTGACCGCCGCCGTCGCGCTGGTCCCGCGGCCGGAAGCATCGGCCGCGGTGGAGTCGCTCCAGGGCCAGCTCTCCAGCGTGCGCGGCCTGCTGGCCATCTCGCTGGTGATGATGGAGCGGCGCCAGGAGCAGGACGTGCTGCACCTGGCGGCCACCGCGGTGCCGAGCCTGGTGCCGTGCCACACCATCGGCATCCACCTCGACGGCAACGGATGGGAGTCGACGCTCGCCACGAGCGCGAACACCCTGGCATCGGCGGAGGTGGCGCTGGCCGGGTGCCCCGCGACCGGGGGGCCGGTCGACCTGGTGGGGGAGACCTGGGCCTGGGCGCTGCCGCTGCGCAGCCTCGAGGAGTTCATCGGCCACCTCGTGGTCGCCGGCCGGGCCGAGCCCACGCCGGCCGAGCTGGTGCTGCTGCGCTCGCTGGCCCAGCAGACCGGCGTCGCGGTGGCGAACGCCCGGCTGCACGCGAGCAAGGAGTCGGCCAACGCCGCCCTCGCCCAGACGGTGGGTGACCTGCAGCGCAAGACGGCCATCCACGACCGGTTCACCCAGGTGGCCCTCAGCGCGGGAGGGCACGACGGCATCGTGCGGGCGCTGCACGAGCTGACCGGCCTGCCCGCCGGCATCGAGGACCGCGGCGGCACGCTGCTCGCCTGGGCCGGCCCGGAGCCTCGGCCGCACCGGCCGCACCGGTCGCACCGGTCGCCCGGGACCGGCGCGAGCAGCTGCTCACGCGCGCGCTGCGCACGGGTCGACCGGTGCGCAGCGAGGGCCGGCTCGTCGCCGTCGCCCGACCGCGCCAGGACATCATCGGGGTGCTCTTCCTCGTCGACCCGGACGGCTCCGCCGGCGAGGCGGAGACCGTGGCGCTGGAGCACGGGGCCACGGTGCTGGCGATCGAGCTGGCCCGGCTGCTCAGCCTCGCCGAGACCGAGCTGCGCCTCGGGGTCGACGTGGTCGCCGACCTGGTCGGCGGCACCGACGTGGCCGGGGCCTCCCGGCGGGCCGAGGCGCTCGGGCGCGACCTCAGCCGCCCGCACCGGGTGGTCGTCATCGGGGCCTCGCGCCAGCAGCCCGACCCGGATGCCCTCGTGCGCGCCGTGCGCGGCGCGCTCAGCGGCGCCCACCAACCGCTGCTGATGCAGCGTGGCGAGACGGTGGTGCTGCTCCTCGAGGTGCGCTCGGCCGACGACCGGTCCTTCCTCCCGGCGCTCGTGGCCGGCCTGCGGGCCGCACCCGGTGGCCGGTCGCTGCACGTCGGCGTCGGCGGCGTCTGCCTGGGCCCGGACGACTACCCCCGCTCGTACCGGGAGGGCCGCCTCGCCCTGCGGATCCCCGAGGGCAGCGGCCAGCGCGAGGCCGCGGTGGTCTACGACGACCTGGGGGTCTACCAGCTGCTGTCCGAGGTGTCGGACCTGAGCGGGGTCGACGCGTTCGTGCGGCGCTGGCTGGGCCCGCTGCTCGACTACGACGAGCGGCGCGGGAGCGCCCTGGTGCTCACCCTGTCGCACTACCTGGATGCTGGGGGTCGTTACGACACCGCCGCCGGCACCCTCGCGATCGGGCGCAGCACGCTGCGCTACCGGCTGTCCCGCATCCGCGAGCTGTCCGGTCACGACCTCGCCGAGCCGGACACCCGCTTCCAGCTGCACCTGGCGACCAAGGCCTGGCTGACCCGTCGGGCGCTCGCCGGCAACTGACCCCACGGCCGGCCGCTGACGGTCGGGCGGCACCGGGTTGTCGCAGCGGAACGGCCCGGATGCCGCGGTTGCGCCACCGGGTGCGCACCGCCCCTGTGGATAACTTCGCTGCGCTGTCGCCCCGCCCTGCTTCGATGTCAGGAACAGCAACAGCCAGGGGGGCACATGCAAGTCCAAGGTCATTGGGAGACAGCAGTTCACGACCAGGTGTCACCGTGGTGACGCCCGCGCAGGTCGCCTACTTCGACCAGTTCCGGGCGCAGACCACTGCGGCAATCCGGCGATGGGGCTGCATGGTGCAGTTCGTCTCGAACGAGATCGACTGCCCCTGCTGCAAGGCTGAAGGTCTCGACCGGGCTGCCCGTCGTGCGCGCCGGGGTGACAAGCGCCGAGGCGGGCCACCGATGCCCGCGTTCGCCTACACGATCGGGTTGCACGGCATCGGCCACCCCGAGCTGCTCGTGTTCGGGCTCGGCTTCGAACCGGCCAAGACCCTGCTGACCCGCCTCGCACACGAGGTGCGCGACCACGGGGTCCAGCTCGTTGCCGGCGAGGTGATTCCACGTGACCGCGCCCTTGACCGCCCGCTCCTCGTCGAGTCCCTGCCCAACCCGGGGGAGATCCTCGTGCAGGCCAACAACTACTACCGGCGGCCGAGCGAAGGTTCGGTCGACGCGCTGCAGCTGAGCTGGTGTGATCCCCTCGGGCGCTGGCCGGGTGACCCGGCGTGCCAGGCGCCGGCCGCCACACAGCCACGGCCGGGCACCTTCCGTGCCTGAGGGCGCCCGAGCCCGGCGGCGTCGCCGGCCGCACGAGGTCCTTTCGCGCCGAACAACCCCGAGGCTGGAGCGGGCACCTCCCGAGAGCGGTCAGGGTCGGGTCAGGGTCGTTGTCAGGTGTTCCCCCGATGTGCCCGACCCGCCCCGACCGACAGTGTTCTCCGCATGATCACCGTCGAGCACCTCACGAAGACCTACGGCCGCGGGCTGACCGCCGTCGACGACGTCTCCTTCACCGCGGCCACCGGCCGGGTCACCGGCTTCCTCGGGCCCAACGGGGCGGGCAAGTCCACCACCATGCGGATCATGGTCGGCCTCACCCCGGCCACGTCGGGCACCGCCACCATCGACGGCCGCCGGTTCGTCGACCTGCCCAACCCGGGCACCGACGTCGGGGTGCTCCTCGACGCCTCGGCCCAGCACGCCGGCCGCACCGGCCGCGAGATCCTCACCCTGGTGCAGCGCACCATGGGCCTGCCGAAGGCGCGGGTCGAGGAGATGCTCGACCTGGTCAGCCTCACCGACGACGAGGCCGACCGCCGGGTGCGCAACTACTCGCTCGGCATGCGCCAGCGCCTCGGCATCGGGGCCGCGCTGCTCGGCGACCCGCACGTGCTGATCCTCGACGAGCCGGCCAACGGGCTCGACCCGGCCGGCATCCGCTGGATGCGCGACCTGCTGCGCGGCTACGCCAACCGCGGCGGCACCGTGCTGCTCAGCTCGCACCTGCTGCACGAGATCGAGGTCATCGCCGACGACCTCGTCGTCATCGGCAACGGCCGCATCGTCGCCCGGGGCACCAAGGCCGAGCTGCTCGCCTCCGCCGGCACCATCGCCCGGGCCCGCGACATCGCCGGGCTCGTGGCCGCCATGGAGCGGGCCGGCCTCGCGGTCACCCACGCCGACGGCAGCGTGCACACCGACGCCACCCCCGAGCGGGTCGGCGAGGTCGCGCTCGGCGCGGGCCTGGCCCTGACCGAGCTCCGCGCCGCCGACGGCGCCGGGCTCGAGGAGATGTTCCTCGAGCTCACCGCAGACACCCAGCGCGAAGGAGCAGCAGCATGAGCAGCACGACCGTTCTCGACACCCGCCACGACGGAGGCCGCGACGCATCCGCGGGCGCGCGCGCACGGCATCCGCCGGCATCCCCCTGACCCGGCTGGTCGGGGTCGAGCTGCGCAAGATGTTCGACACCCGCTCCGGCTTCTGGCTGATGGCCAGCATCGTCATCACCAGCGTGCTGGCCACGGCCGCGATCATCGTGTTCGCGCCCGACGACCAGCTGACCTACGACAACTTCGCGGCCGCCATCGGGGCGCCGATGACGGTCATCCTGCCGATCATCGGCATCCTCGCGGTGACCAGCGAGTGGAGCCAGCGCAGCGGCCTGACCACCTTCACCCTGGTGCCGCACCGCGGCCGGGTGATCGGCGCGAAGTTCCTCGCGCGCCGTCGCGCGTGGGGGTCGGTCGCGATGTTCATCGCGCTGGTCGTCGGCGCGCTCGGCACCCTCGTCGGCAGCCTGATCACCGGGCTCGACCCGGTGTGGAACGTCAGCGTCAGCGAGTTCGCGCTCATCGTGCTGGGCAGCGTGCTCGGGATGCTCTTCGGCTTCATGCTCGGCGTGCTGATCCGCAACTCGGCCGGCGCGATCGTCGCCTACTTCGTCTACACCTCGTGCTGCCCCCGCTGCTGGGCCTGCTCGCCGTCAACCAGCAGTGGTTCGCCGACCTGCAGCCGTGGGTCGACTACAACTACGCCCGCAGACCGTGCTCTTCAACGGGCAGCGTCACGAGCGAGCAGTGGCAGCAGCTCGCGGTGTCGGGCACCCTGTGGTTCCTGCTGCCGCTGGCCGTCGGCCTGCGTCATCGTGCGCCGCGCCGAGGTCAAGTGACGATCGCGTAGGAACCCCGGCGACGAGTCCCGTCGCTCGTACCCCCGGATCAGCCGGGCAGGTGCGAGCGGCGGGACTCCAGCGACTCGCGGCGGTGGGCGTTGCCGTGCAGGGCGACGTAGGTGTCGCCGAAGTGCGACGAGCAGGTCGTCGTCGAGCCGGCGGACCGCGCCGGGCGGGTAGCGGTAGTCCATCGCCGCGGTGACCGCCGCGCTGTCGACGTCGCGCAGCGTCGAGCCCAGCTCGTCGAGCGAGGCGATGCCGAGCTCGAGCAGCAGGCCCGAGATCCACTCGTAGTGCTCGGTGCGTGACCAGCCGGCGTTCGAGTAGCGCCCCGCCAGGAAGGTGGCGAGCTCCTGCGCGCTGATCCGCGGGTCGTGCTCGTCGCCGCCGTCGACGGCGCTGTCGCCCAGCCCCGCCTGGAGCCGGTCGCGGATCGCCTCGAACTCCTTGTCGGCCAGTTCGAGCAGCCCGGCCGCCAGGGTGAACCGCCGGTCGAGGTCGGGCACCTGCTCGGGCGGCACCGTGCCCTTGTAGCGGATGTCGTGCTCGAACTCCGCCCACGCGTGCTGCAGCACCGTGCGCAGCTGGATCGAGGCGCAGAACAGCGGGTCGTATGCCGTGGGCGCGCCCGGCGCTCGCGACACCAGCAGGTGCCGGCTGGCGTAGCCGAAGCGGCCGGCGCGCGCGGTCTCCTCGCCGAGGTCGCGGTCGTCGAGCACGGTGAACTGCTCGGCGAGCAGGCCGGCGACGGCGTCGATGTCGCGCTGCACGTAGGTGATCACCCGCACCCCGACCTGGTCGGTCACCGCCCGCAGCGGGTCGGCGCTGCTGTCGTCGGCGAGCACGCCACGGGCCTTGGCCGCGAACGACCCGATCGCCTTGGTGCGACCGGTCACGCTGAGGTAGTTGATGCCGGCGTCGTCGATGGTGCCGGTCACCAGGGCCACGAACTCGTCGGTGGCGGGCAGCAACCGCGGTCGCAGGGCCGTGTAGTCCGCCACGGCACGGTCGACGCGGCGCAGGGACATGGGGCCACTGTCCCACGGCGCGGGTCGGGTCTCGGCCCGGCGCCGTGCGCTGCGGCATCCGGGCCGGGCCCAGCGGTGGTGAGCGACGCCACCGCGCTGCGGGGCTGCCCCGGCTCGATACTGGTGTGGTGACGTGGCACCGAGGGCCGCAGGGGACTGACGGCGACGCCGCGACGCCGCGACCGTGGTGGTGGGGGCGACGACTGCGGCGGGCCTGCGGCGCTGCTGCCCTCGTGGTGCTGCCGGTGCTGCTCAGCGCGTGCGCCTCCGGCACCGATGACGCCGGTGACGGCTCCGCGTCGCCGTCCCACACCTACCGCGCGGGCCCCGTCTCGCACGAGTACCGGCCTGGCCTCGCCGCCTTCCCGCACCTGCCGCAAGGCGTGACGTCAGCCCCCGTGGTCGTCATGATCCCCGGCGGTGGCTGGCAGACCGCCGACCCGACCGGGCTCGAGCCCCTCGCCGCCGCGCTCGCGAGCCAGGGCGTCGTGGCGATGCCGGTCGTCATCCGCGCCGGCGCCGACGGCGTCGTCCACCCGATGCCGGTCGAGGACGTCGTCTGCGCCCTGGCCGACGGGGTCGCCACCGCTCGCGAGGCCGGCATCGAGCCCACCCGGGCCGTGCTGCTCGGGCACTCCTCGGGCGCCCACCTGTCCGCCGTGGCCACCCTCGACCCCGAGCGCTACACCCCGACGTGCGACGACCCGGTCGTGGCGCCCGACGCCCTCGTCGGGCTCGCCGGCCCCTACGACATCCGCGACTTCTCGGATGCCGCGGCGAACCTCTTCGCCGAGGACGCCACCGACGCGACCTGGGACGCCGCCAACCCGGTGCTGCTCGCCGGCAACCGCCCCGAGGTGCCGGTGCTGCTGCTGCACGGCGACGCCGACGAGCTGGTGGCAGCGCAGTTCAGCACCGACTTCGCCGACGCCCTGCGCGCCGGCGGGCACCCGGTGACCCTCGACGTCATCCCCGGCGTGGACCACGGCGAGGTCTACTCCGCCGCGGTGGCCGCCCCGCCGGTCACCGACTGGCTGGCCGGCCTGCCCGAGAACTGACGAGCTCGCCGCGAGTGCGGAAATGGTCGCCAGGGCAACCACTTCCGCACTCGCGGCGAGAGGGTTGGCTGGAGTTCAGCGGGCGCGCACCATGACGTCGCGCTCGCCGGTGGTCTCTTCGATGTCGTGCTCGGCCTGGGTGAGCAGGTGGTCGGCCAGCCGGCGCAGCGCCCGGGCGACCGCCACCTCGTCACCGATGTGCGCGACCTCGGCGTCGCGCCCGCCGCGGTGGCTGGTGCCGCGCGCCGTGAGCGCCTCGGGCCGAGTCGGCGAGCAGCGCGACCGTGGCCGTGGTGTCGTCGCCCTGCTCGAAGATCGTCACCCGCACGCTCCACTCGCGCAGCGTGCCCAGCTCGGGCCGCGCGACGACCTCCTCGTGCTGCACGGACGACGACTCGGTCACCCGCAGCACGGCTCCGGGGCCGGGGAACATCGTGCTGGTGTGCCCGTCCTCCCAGCGCACGACGTAGGGCGGCCCGCCGTCGGCGCCGCGGGCCTCGAGCACCTCTCCGGCCCGGGTGGGCTGGTCGACCAGCTCGCCGGCCAGGATGATGTGGTCTCCGGGGGTCGCCCTCATGGCTGCTCCTCACACGCGTCGTCACCGTGCCACGAGAGTGCCGGGGCGGTGGCGGCGGCTCCGGAACCCGCCTCCGATTCTCCTCCTCCCGGCGCCGCTGCACAGCCCTCACCGGGTGGTGCGCGTCACTCTCCGGCGCCCTCGCCGGGCGATCGCGGCCCGGGCTAGTCTGCGGGCCGGGCGCGGCCGTCGCAGCGGATGCCGGCGCCACCCGCCGCCGAAGGAGACCGCCGAGCATGCGCCGACCGGACCTGACCGTGCTCGCCATCCCGGCCTTCGTCGGCGCCATGGCGGCCGAGGTGCTGTGGCAGCGCCGCCACCCCGCGCCGCCCGGCACGACCCGGGCCGGCGACTACGAGCTGGCCGACACCCTCGCCAGCCTCACCATGGGCGTCGGCAGCCTGGTGGCGCCGTTCGTCGCGGCTCGCCTGCTCGACCCGGTCACCCCGGGCCGCGGCCGCTGGGCCAAGGTGCTGATGGGCGTGGCCGTCGGCGCCTCGGCCGCCACGACGGTCGCCGACGTGGTGCGCCGCCGCCGCGCGGAGGGCGCCCTGCCGGATGCCGGCACGGTGCCGGTGGCCGCACACCCGATCCACCCGCCCCGGTCGGCCGGGTCACCGGTGCCACCGCCGTGGCCGCCGTCGCCTCCACCGCGCTCACCGTCGCGACGACCTGGTCGGCGCAGACCAGCGGCACCCGGCTGTTCGGCCTCACGAAGCGCGACCTCGGCACCGGCCTCGCGGCCAACGCCGTCGCCATCCTGGGCTGGGACGCCATCTACTACTGGAACCACCGGTTCAACCACGAGAGCCGCTGGCTGTGGGCGATGCACGTGGTGCACCACAGCAGCGAGCGCTACAACCTCTCCACGGCGCTGCGCCAGCCGGTGGCCGAGGGCCTGACGATGAGCGTGCCCTACGGCCTGCTGGCGCTCGCCGGGGTGCGGCCGAGCGTCATCGAGAACGCCCGCGCGCTCAACCTGATCTACCAGTTCTGGATCCACACCGAGGCCGTGCAGTCGATCGGCTGGCTCGAGAACGTGCTCAACACCCCCTCGCACCACCGGGTGCACCACGGGGTGAACCGGCAGTACCTCGACCGCAACCACGGCAGCATCCTGATCCTGTGGGACCGGCTGTTCGGCACCTTCGAGCGCGAGGACGAGCGGGTCGTCTACGGCCTGACGACCAACATCGACACCTACAACCCGGTCACCATCGCCACCCACGAGTGGCGTGACATCGCCCGCGACGTCGCCGGCGCCGCGACCTGGCGGGAGCGGTGGTCGTTCCTGCTGCGCGGGCCCGGCTGGGCCTACGACCGCCGTGCCGAGCTCGTCGGCACCGCCGACGCCGCAGCGGCTGTCGCCGCCTGACCGCGTCACGGCCGCCTGCGAACCCCTTCCCACCGGCCGCGACTGAGCGGTGTCGCGTGCACCACGAAGCGGGTTTCGCGCCGCAACCCTCGCAATAGCCTGAGCGCGAGGGCGACATCCGGTCGCGCCTCGTCAGTTGCGATGGAGCGCCCGTGCAGATCTCCGAGAACGTGTTCGTGGTCACCGGCGGGGGGAACGGGATCGGTCGCGAGGTCGTCCTGGCGCTGCTCGCCCGCGGTGGCCGCGTCGCCGCCGTCGACCTGAGCCGGGCGGGGCTGGACGGGACGGCCGAGCTGGCCACCACGGCATCCACCGACCGGCTCAGCACCCACGTCGTCGACCTCACCGACCGGGCCGCCGTCGAGGCGCTGCCCGAGGCGGTGCGCGAGGCGCACGGACGCGTCGACGGGCTGGTCAACGTGGCCGGCATCATCCAGCCGTTCGTGACGTTCGCCGACCTCGAGTACCCGCAGATGGAGAAGGTGCTCGCGGTCAACCTGTGGGGCGTCATCCACACCTGCAAGGCGTTCCTGCCCGCACCTCGTGGCGCGGCGCGAGGCGTGCATCGTCAACGTCTCGAGCATGGGTGCGCTCGCGCCCGTCCCCGGCCAGACGATGTACGGCGCGAGCAAGGCAGCCGTCAAGCTGTTCACCGAGGGGCTGTACTCCGAGCTGCGCGCCACCGGCGTCGCCGTCACGGTGGTCTTCCCCGGGGGCGTCGACACCGGCATCGCCCAGAACTCCGGGGTGGCGATCCCGGGCATGGACGCCGCGCTCGAGCCGACCTGGCGGCCAGCATGACCAGCGCCCCGGAGGCCGCCCGGCAGATCGTGCAGGGCATCGAGAAGGGCAGCTACCGCGTCGTCATCGGCAAGGACGCCCGCGGGCTCGACCGGCTCTCGCGGTTCTCGCCGCAGCGCGCCACCGACCTCATCGCGAAGAAGATGGCCTCGCTCCTGGCGCAGTGACCCAGGGGCGACGCGGCCTTCTCGACGGCCGTCCGAGCGGGCACACTGGGGCGATGGCGAAGCCCTACACCGTCACCAGGACCACCACCATCAACGCATCGGTGCAGCGCGTCCACTCGCTCGTCAACGACTTCCACGAGTGGCAGCAGTGGTCACCGTGGGAGGGACTCGACCCGCAGATGCAGCGCACCTACACCGGGCCGGATGCCGGGGTCGGCGCCGCCTACGCCTGGGAGGGCAACCGCAAGGCCGGCAAGGGCGACATGACCATCACCGGCGACGCCCCCGAGCAGGTCGACGTCGCCCTGCACTTCGAGAAGCCGTTCGAGCAGCACAACACGTTCGCCTTCCGGCTCACCCCGGTCGGCGACGCGGCCACGTCGGTCGAGTGGCGGATGGACGGCGAGCTGACCGGCATCACGCGGCTGTTCGCGGTCGTGAAGTCGATGGACTCGCTCGTCGGGCCGGACTTCGAGAAGGGGCTGTCCCAGCTCAAGCGGGTCGCCGAGTCCGGCTGACGCCTTCCGGAGCTGCAGGACCCCCCGGGCGGGCCGAGCCGGGGAAGCGACGGCGCTCGCGGTTAGGCTCCCGGCGTGGGCCACCCCTCGTCACCCGAGCTCCTCACCCTGCACGCCGTGCGCGTGACCGGGATGACGGACGCCTTCGCGATCGCGCACCGCACCGGGCTCTCCCGGGAGGTGGTCGAGGACCTGCTGCTCGACGACGAGGCCCACGGCTGGGTGCAGCGCGTCGCCTTCGCCGACCTCGCCGGGTGGTCGCTCACCGAGACCGGCCGGCTCGAGGGGGAGCGACGCCTCGCCGACGAGCTCGAGCGCACCGGTGCCCGGCCCGCCGTCGAGCGGGTGCACGACACCTTCGCCCGGCTCAACGAGCGCTTCCTGCTCACCCTCACCCGCTGGCAGATCCGGCCGCAGGCGTGGGACCGGCTCGCCGCGAACGACCACGACGACCCGGTGTGGGACGGCCGGGTGCTCGACGAGCTGGCGTCCTACCGCCGCCGGCTCGGCCCCCTGTGCGCCGAGCTGACCGCCGCCCTCGAACGGTTCGCCGGCTACGACCAGCGGTATGCCGCGGCGCTCGCCCGCGCCGAGGCGGGCCAGCCGCGCTGGGTCGACGGGACCGGGGTCGACTCGTGCCACACCGTGTGGATCCAGCTGCACGAGGATCTGCTGTCGACGTTGGGCATCGACCGGAGCACGATGGACTGACGGAGGGAGAGCCATGGCGAAGCTGCGGGTGCACACCTTCTCGATCTCGCTGGACGGGTTCGGGACCGGCGAGGGACTCACCGATGCGGCGCCGTTCGGGCACGCCGGGATGCGGCTGCACCAGTGGATGTTCGACGCGCTCGACGGTGCGCCGACGGCGGCCCCGGTGGATGTCGACCTCGTTGACCGGGCCTGGGACGGCATCGGGGCCGAGATCATGGGGCGGCGCAAGTTCCACGTGGGCCACGGCCCGCTGCCCGACGACTGGAAGGGCTTCTGGGGCGACGAACCCCCCTTCCACACACCGGTTCTGGTGCTGACCCACCATCCCCGCGCAAGCCTGGAGATGGCCGGGGGCACGACGTTCCACTTCGTCGACGCGACGCCGCAGGAGGCGCTCGCGATGGCGGTCGAGGCGGCCGGTGGCCTCGACGTGCGCCTCGGTGGCGGCACCGAGACGATCCGGGCCTTCCTCGACGCCGACCTCGTCGATGAGCTGCACCTGGTGCTCGTGCCGATCGTGCTGGGTCGCGGCCAGCGGCTCTGGGACGGTCAGGAGGGCCTCGACGAACGCTTCGACGTCGAGGTGCTCCCCGGCGGGTCGGGCGTCACGCACCTCCTGCTCAGCCGGCGTCGCCCTCGCTGACCCGCCCGCCGGCCACGGAGAGCCAGGCCAGGAGCACCAGGCCGCCGAGCACACCGGGCAGCATCGGCCCGGCCCCGGGCACGACGTCGGGCAGCGGCCACGGGCCGACGAGGTCGCCGAGCACGGCCGCCGCGCCGGCGAGGGCGGTGCCGGCCACGACGGCGCCGGGCACCTCGTGGGAGTGCCAGAGGGCGATCGTCGTGACCAGGAGGTGCACCCCGAGCACGAGGAGGGCGAGCGACCAGTCGGCCCGGAACCCGGCGACGCCGTCGCCGCCCGGCCAGAGCAGGCGGCCGGCCGCGGCCGCGAGGAGCACGGCATACCCTGCCCTGCTGACCAGGGCGGCGTAGGCGCAGGAGTGGGCGCGCTCGTTGCAGCACGCCGTACAGGCCCCACCCGACGACCACCTCGAGGGCCGCGACGACGAGGAAGCCGACCCCGACGACGACCCGCGTGCTGGTGGCGTCGGTGGCGTCGGCGGTGTCGAGCAGCGCGGTGGCCGGGATCGACAGCACGGTGACCGCGACGAGGGAGGCCACGGCCAGCAGGGCCGCCCGGCGGTCGGGGATGCGCGTCCGACCGCACGGGTCGCGTGACGGTGCCGGCCGAGCGGGTCCGGGAGGTCGTGGTCGTCATCCCGCCAGCGTGGCGGGGCCGGGCCGGCGCGGTCTGTCCGGAACGACCCTGAGTCGACCCGGACCGCACCCCGGGACACCCGTGGCGGCCCACCCGCCATTGGCTAGCATCAGCGCGCTGGCCGGGAGCCCGGTCGGTGCGGTCCTTCCCGAGGAGCCCCCGTGTCGTCCGTCGTCATCGCCGTGCTGGCCGTCGCCGTCTACCTCCTGGTCGTGGCCCTGATCTGGCGACGCAACGGGGTGCGCTACGACGCCCTGTCCGCGAGCCGCGAGAACGTCCTGAAGGGCATCGTCGTGCCGATGGGCGTCGGGTCGGTGCTGCTGGCGGTGGTCACCACGGTGCTCGGCTGGTGGGGGCCGGCGCTCACCCAGAGCCCGCGGTCGGGCCCGACCTGGGCGCTGGTCGTGCCGGTGGTGCTCACGGTCGCGGCGGCCCTGGGCCTGACGACGATCGACTGGCGCTCGCCGAAGGCCCGCACCGTGCTGCCGGCGCTCGCCGTCGGCTGCCTGCTCGTCGGTTTTGCCGAGGAGCTGGGAACCCGCGGCCTGGTGCTCGTCGGGGCCCGGGAGTCGGGGTTCACCGAGCTCGCCGCCGCGCTGCTCACCATGGTCGTGTTCTCGCTCGTGCACGCGATGAACGGCCTGTTCGGCCAGTCGTGGGGCCAGACCCTCGTGCAGCTCGGCCTCACCTTCGTCGCGGGCGCGGCCTTCTACGTCACCCGGATGACGACCGGCTCGCTCGTCGTCGCGATGCTCCTGCACGCGCTGTGGGACTTCGGCCTGCTGGGGACCGCCGCGACCGGCCGCTCCGTGCGGCCTCCCCAGGCCGTCGCGGTCGCGGCGGTGTACCTGACCGGCATCGTCTCGCTCTGGTTCGTCGCGACGAGCTGAGCGCGCAGCACCTGCGCGACGGGCTGGTCGCCCAAGCGGCGGCGCCAGTGCCGCGGCCCCGTCACCTGCGGAGTTCGCCAGATCGACGGCCTCCGGGGTCTGGTCAGGGGACCCCTCGCGGGTGGAGTATCCAGTCCATGTCTCCGACGCGCATCGACCGCCGCTCCGCACTCAAGGGCCTCGCCGCCGGCACCGCGGCGCTCACCGTCCCCCGGGTCTTCGACCCCGCCGCGGCCGCCGCCCCGGCCGCCAAGGGCATCTTCGGCTACGGCGTCGCCAGCGGCGACCCCACCGGCACCTCCGTGGTGCTCTGGACCCGCGCCACGCCCCCGAACCGCCGCGGCGAGCCGGTGGCGGCCCCGGGCAGCGGCCTGGGCAAGCCCCTCGAGGTGCGCTGGGAGGTGGCGCGCGACGACAACTTCCGCCACGTGGTGGCCAAGGGCAAGGTGCGCACCTCGGCCGACAGCGACCACACCGTCAAGGTCGACGTCCGCGGCCTGAAGCCCTACACGCGCTACCACTACCGCTTCGAGAGCCGCGGCGAGCGAAGCCCGGTGGGGCACACCCGCACCGCGCCCGACGTGCCCGGCGAGGTGCACGCCCTGCGCTTCGCTCTGGTCAGCTGCAGCAACTACACCGGCGGCTACTTCACCGCCTACCGGGCGATCGCCGCGCGCGACGACCTCGACCTCGTGCTGCACGTGGGCGACTACATCTACGAGTACGGCAACGGCGCCGACCGCTACGGCCCGGACGCCCTGATCGGCGTGCGTGACGACACGCCCGACACCGAGACGATCGACCTCGAGGGCTACCGGCTGCGGCACGCCCTGCACAAGGCCGACCCCGACGCGCAGGCCGCGCACCGCGCGCTGCCGTGGATCACGATCTTCGACGACCACGAGGTGGCCAACAACGCCTGGGCCAACGGGGCCGAGAACCACCAGGCCGACGAGGGCGCCTACCTCGCCCGGCGGGCGCAGGCCATGCAGGCCTACCTGGAGTGGATGCCGTTCCGCATGCCCGACCAGTCGGTGCCCCACCAGGGGACCCGCTTCTTCAAGCGGTTCACCTTCGGCGCACTGGGCGACCTGTCGATCCTCGAGACCCGGCAGAACCGCAGCCAGCAGGTCACGGTGCCGGGGGTGCCGTTCGACGGGTTCGTGCCGATCGGGGTCAACCCCGCCATCGACGGGGCTCTCGCCTCGCCGCTGCGGCACCTGCCCGAGGCGGAGCAGCTGACCTGGCTCAAGGACGGTGTCGCGCAACAGGGCAAGCCGTGGCACCTGCTCGGGAACCAGGTGATGATCGCGCCGGTGCTGTACCCCGGTGCGGTGCTCGGCGCCCCCGGCCTCACCTTCGTCAACGCCGACCAGTGGGACGGCTATGCGGCCGACCGGGCCAGCCTGCTCGGTCACCTTGCGGCGCAGCCCGACTCGGCGGGCGACGTGGTCGTGCTCACCGGCGACATCCACGCGTCGTTCTCGTGCGAGGTCCCGCTGGCGGCGACGCCGGGGTCACCCGCGTACGACTCCGTGGCCGTCGAGTTCGTCTGCCCGTCGGTGACCAGCGACGGGTTCGTCGAGGTGCTCGGCGGCACGCCGCAGCTCGAGGGCCAGCCGCCCGAGGTCGTCGTCGGGGCGACCCGGCAGGCCATCGGCGCCGCGCAGCAGCTCAACCCGTGGCTGAAGTACATCGACGGCGTCAGCCACGGCTTCGTCGTCATCGACGTCACGCCCGAGCGGGTGCAGGCCGACTACCACCACACCCCGGTGCCGACCAGTGCCGCGCCCGACCCGCGGTTGAACCCGGCCGTCGTGCCCACCTACGCGCGCAGCCTGCAGACGCTGGCGGGCACCCACCAGCTGACCGCGGCATCCGGGCCAGTGGGGGCGCGCAGCGACCAGCCGGCGTCGATGGGTCGCCGCCGCCACTGATCCCACGGGGACCCGGCACCACCAAACGCGTGACACCGGAGCCGCTGACCGATGGAATGGGGCCATGCCCCAGAAGATGGCCCTGCGTGCCTACATCGACCAGCTGCGCACCGAGGGATACACGGTGCGCGACGACCACGGCGACGACCCGGTGCTCATCGCGCCCGGTGGCAAGGCGGTCGAGACCTGGCGCGAGGACTACCCCTACGACGAGCTGATGACCCGCAACAGCTACGAGGTCGAGAAGTACCTGCTGCAGATCGAGCTGCTGAAGTTCCAGTACTGGACCATCGACACCGGGGCCAAGCACGTCGTCGTCTTCGAGGGCCGCGACGCCGCCGGCAAGGGCGGCACCATCAAGCGGTTCACCGAGCACCTCAACCCGCGGGCCCTGCGGGTCGTCGCACTCACCAAGCCGACGTCGACCGAGAACGGCCAGTGGTACTTCCAGCGCTACGTCAACCACCTGCCGACCGCCGGCGAGATCGTGCTGTTCGACCGCTCCTGGTACAACCGGGCCGGCGTCGAGCGGGTGATGGGCTTCTGCACCGACGAGGAGTACTCGGTGTTCATGGGGCAGGCGCCGATGTTCGAGCGGATGCTGGTCGACTCGGGCACCACGGTGACCAAGCTGTGGTTCTCGGTGACCCAGGACGAGCAGCGCACCCGGTTCGCGATCCGGCAGATCGACCCGGTGCGGCGCTGGAAGCTGTCACCGATGGACCTCGAGAGCCTGGACCGGTGGGACGCCTACACGTCCGCCAAGGAGGCGATGTTCGAGCACACCGACAAGCGCTACGCCCCGTGGATCACGGTGAAGAGCAACGACAAGAAGCGGGCCCGGGTCAACGCGTTGCGGGCCTTCCTGCACCAGTTCGACTACGCCGACAAGGACCCCGAGGTCGTCTTCGCGCCGGACCCGAAGGTCGTCAGCCGCGCCAAGCACACCGTCGGCGACTGACGCCGCTCACTCCGCTCGGCGAACGTCGGTGAAACCGTCGTCAGGACAACGGAACTCACCCACGTCGCGCGGTGCCGGGCTAGGCGGCGTTCTCGTCGGGCTGGTGGATGCCGAAGGTGTTGCCCTCGGTGTCGACGAAGTAGCCCTGCCACGCCATGCCCGGCAGCGCCACCTTCGGCAGGGCCACCCGGCCGCCGGCGGACTCGATCACGGCGGCGGTGGCGTCGAAGTCCTCGACGCCCATGGTGAGGATGGCGGCGTTGGTGCCGGACCCCGGCGTCGGCGGCCGGCGCCGGGCGGGGCATCAGGCCGCCGTCGATGCCCGGCGTCGGCCGGGTCACCGGTGTGCACGCCCCAGTAGGGCGAGCCGGTGACGGCGGACCAGTCGTCGTAGGTCCAGCCGAACACGTCGGCGTAGAAGGTCTTGGCGCGCTCGAGGTCGTCGGCCTGGATCTCGAAGTGGATGGGCGTGACAGGCGGTAGGCATGCGGTCCTCCTTGCTCGGAGGTCCCAGACTGGCACGCGGCGCCGACAGGGGTCGCGGTTCGTGCGGCACCGGCGAGGCGTCGGCGAGGCTCGCCGGCATCCGACCGGTCACCCGGTCACCGCACTGGGCGTGCCGACGCCGCAGCTCGGTGACGAGCTCACCCTGGCGGCGCCGGGCCGAGCGCTCGCGCGGGCCGGCGGGCGCACGGCATCCGCGGAGCAGGTCCTCGGTGGCCGCCAGCTCGGCGATCAGGGTTCGGATGGTGGGCTGCTGCGTCGTCGCCATGCCTCCACTCTTGGCCGGCCGGCTCGGTGCCGGCTCGGGTGCCGCTGTGGAGTCGCTGTCAGCGGGGGTCGAACGGTGGTCAGGGGTTGTCGACCGACGTGCGCTGCTTGGCGGCGACGTAGTCGGCGAGGCGGCGGTCGGCATCCTCACCGAACAGGATCTCGGCGACCTCGGTCAGCCCCGGTGACCCGAGGATGTCGCGGTCGCTCACCACGAGGTCGATCTTGCTGCGGCGCCGCATGAAGTCGTCGAGGGTCACGACCATCTCGTGCTCGGCCGCGGTGTAGAGCTCGGCGCGCAGGTAGTCGGTGGAGCCCATGACGTCCTCGCCCATGGTGGGGTCGGCGCGCACCATCTCGAGCAGGTCGAAGGCGCGGCGGCCGTAGCGCCGCCAGAGCCGGTCGCTGAGCGGCTCGACCTCGGGGCGGGTGCGCAGCGCGTCGAGGCGCATCAGCCGGGCCTGGCGGTAGAACTCCTTGCGGGTCGCCTTCGCCGGCTCGCCGTACCAGTTGCGCAGGTCCTTCTCGAGCGGGATGCCGAGCGCCTCGCACCTGTTCGGCGACCTCCTCGCCGACGTTGAGGCAGTCGGTGAGCTTGCCGCCGAAGACGGTGACCACGGCGCGCGCGGTGTCGCGCTCGATCTCGTGCTTGCGGCTCAGCGAGGTCCAGTCGGCGTCCTTCTGGTCGCCGCCCTCGGCCTTGACCACGAGCGGGCGCACGCCGGAGCGCTCGGCGATGACGTCGTCGGCGGTCAGCGGCTCGGGCAGGTCGAGGCGGGCGTTGATCTGGCCGAGCAGGAACTCGCGGTCCTCGTCGGTGACGTGGGTGAAGGGCGTGTCGATGCGGGTGTCGGTGGTGCCGATGACCGACCGGTGGCCCATCGGGATGACGTAGAACAGCCGCTGGGTGTCGTCGAAGAAGGCGAGCACCCGGTCGTGGCGGGTCGTCGTGAGCCGGGGGACGACGAGGTGGATGCCCTTGGAGTAGACGATGCGGTGCTTCGTCGTGAGGTTCCAGGAGGTGTTGAGCTCGTCGACGAAGGGGCCGACCGCGTTGACGACCACCCGGGCGCTGGTGGTGACCTCGTCGCCGGAGTCGGTGTCGCGCAGCCGGCAGACCCAGCGGTCGCCGACCCGCTCGGCGGAGACCAGCTCGACGTAGTTCGCGACCGCGGCGCCGGCCTCGATGGCCGAGCGCACGAAGGAGAACACGAAGCGGGAGTCGTTGTCGACGAGGTAGGCGTCCTGGTACTGCACGCCGCCGCGGGCAGTGCTCGTGTCGATGACCGGCTCGACCTCCTCGACCTGCTCGGCGTTGAACACGCGCGGGGGCTTGGTGCCGAACAGGCCGATGCCCCAGTAGGCCGTCGCCCCCAGCGCCGCGAACCACGGGTGGTAGGGCGCGGTGCGGTCGAGGGTGGCCAGGAAGGAGATCTCCTTGATGTTGTCGGGGTAGGCCTTCATCAGCCGGTTGCGGGAGCGGCACAGACCGAAGACCAGGGGCAGCTCGTAGTGCTCGAGGTACTTGAAGCCGCCCCACACCAGGTTGCTCGACTCCTGGCTGGTGAAGCCGCCGAAGTCGCCGCGGTCGATGAGGGCCACGGAGGCCCCGCGTCCGGCGAGGGCCGCGGCCGAGACCGCCCCGTTGATACCGGCCCCGACGACGAGGACATCGAAGAGGCCGCCGTCGATCCGTGCGATGTTGGCGCGCCGCAACGTCATGGGTCCAGCCTCCCAGACGAGGGTTGCGCCGGTCGAAAGGTGTGACGATTCAGCGCTGTCCGGCGGGCGCTGGCGGCCCCGCGCTAGAACGGGGGGCCTTCGCTCTCGCCGGCGCGGTCGGGCCCCTGGCAGCGCCTGCTCGTGCGGTGGCCCAGCGCACCGGGCCATGCGGGCGCCAGCACGAACCGGTCGGCTCGCGGGCGATGGTCCTGGGGGTGGTGCACGTCGATGGTGGTGCGGCGGGTCCGGTGGCCGGTCGCCTGGAGCCAGGCGCTGCGCAGGCGGGCGGCGCGGGTGAGGTCAGCGGTGGTGATGGCGCAGGCGTGGTGCTCGAGGGTGAACTCGAGCGGGCTGTGTGCGCCGCTGGTGCCGAGGAGGTCGTACAGCGTCCGCGAGCCGCTCTCACCCTCAGGGTCGATGGCAGCGCCGACCGGGTCCGCCAGATCTGGCTGCTCGATCGAGTCCGAGGGGCAACCGCGAGCAGGAAGGACCACGGTGTGCAGGGCGTCGATGGCCGACGTGGTGCGCAGCCGGCCGGTGGGGTCGGTCCAGGTGCACGCACCGTCGACGGCGAGGCTGACGCTCCACCCGAGCCGTTGCTTGATGCGATGGTGCCGGCGGCACAGACAGATCAGGTTGGTCGGCGAGGTCGGCCCCGACGGCCAGGGTCGGACGTGGTCGAGGTCGCAGAACCGCGCGGCGACGTGGCACCCGGGGAAGCGGCATCGCCCATCGCGCTGCCGGACCAGCGCGGCCATGCGCGCCGGTGGCCGGTACGAGGCGCTCACTGTTTCGTCGAGCAGTGCCCCGCTGACCGGATGGCAGGGACGATCGACGGCCTGGGCCCCCAGACCGGTCGTCACCAGGTCGAGGAAGGCGCGGGTCACCAGCACGCGCTCGCCGCGTGTGCCCATCGACACCTCGACCAGGTCTTCTGGCGACTCGGTGGCTGCGGTCGTGCCCATCGACACCTCGACGAGGTCTTCTGGCGACCCGGTGGCCGCGGTCGTGCCCGTGCGCAGTTCCGGGGCGGCATTGCCCGAGTCGGCGGGCGCCGAGCAATCGTGCGGGTCGGGGGCCGGGCCACCGGATGCTGGGTCGTCCGAGGCGGCGGACGTACTGGCGTGGCCGTGCGGGTCCTCCGGTGAGGCGGGGACGGTGAGCGTGACGACCGTCTGGATGGTGGCGGAGCCGGTGACGAGGTCGATGAGCGCCTGGGCGCGGGCCCGCTCGATGCGGGGGCAGGTGCCGTCGGCCCGCAGCTGCTGGGCTCGGGCGTCGATGGCGGCCCAGGCGCGGGCGGCATCCTCGCTGGGAAAGGTGCCTTCCCACCGGTCGACTCCGGGTTCCTGTGCCCAGCGCCGCAGCCCGCACTGCTCACGCGCCTTGGTGGCCCGCTGGCGGACCAGGTCGGGGCTGATCGTGGCCAGCACCCGCCGACACCGACTGCGAAGCTGCGGCCCTGTCTCGCCCTCGAAGTAGCTCTCCAAGGCCTCGACGACCGCGGCGGCGACCTCTGGCGGGGCCTCTTCGAGCTCGTCGGCGAGCACGCCGGCGCGGTACGAGTCCAGGCGCCCACCGGCCATGGCGTCGTGCAGAACGCCCAGCCCGGTGGCGGTGTCCGTGCCGCTCGGCCCGTCGGCGGCCAGCCGGACGGCCGAGCGAACCCGGTGCTCGGCGTGCGTCGACGAGACGGACAGGGCACCCGAGACGATGGCCGGGGCGTCGAGGGCCACGTGCCCGGGCGCGCGATGCGACTCCACGACGGTGCCGTCCTCGAGCACCTCGGACTCGATCGCCGCCAGAGACACCATGGCTTCGTCTTGCACCGCCGTTGACATGTTGACCACCCGTTGGGCAACGGCCACCACCTCTGCCCACTGGGCAAGCGTCCCGTGCACCGGCGAAGGTCGCGGGCTGGTAACGAGGGCGGCCTCGGCGGCGTGCAGGGCACTCAACACCTCATCTGGCATCCCTGCGCCCGCTCGCACCGGTGTCGTCTCCAGCTGCATGTCGCCCCTTTCCCCTGTGGTCGAGTCTAGCGATGAACCGGGAATCATACAAGAGTTCGAACCAAGCAATTTGGCTGGGCCGCAGTCGTCTTCGGGCGCTGTGTGACGGGTACGAGCCGAATGGCCACGCGCACCGACCCGTGTGTTCGCCGCCCGGGCATCGCCGGACACGAGTTCGTCAGGACTCGGCCGCCAACGCCGCTGCCCGCCGGGTCAGGTAGCGCTGCTCGGTGAGGTTCGTGGCGCGCGCCGCGGCCGCCAGGTAGTGCTGCCGCGCCCCAGCACGGTCTCCCGCGAGCTCGGCCACGTGGCCCTTCACGGCATGCAGCCGCTGGTGGTCACCGAGCGTGGCGTCGAGCGAAACGAGAACCGGCACAGCGGCATCCGGCCCCTCGGCCTCGGCCAGCGCGACCGCCCGGGCGAGCGTCACGAACGGGCTGGGCGCCACCCGTTCCAGCAGCCCGTACAGCGCGAGCACCTGCGGCCAGTCGGTGTCGGCCGCCGTCGCCGCCCGGTCGTGCACCGCGGCGATCGCGGCCTGCAGCTGGTAGGGCCCGACCCCGCGACCCGTCCCGATCGTCGAGTCGAGCAGCGCCGTTCCCTCGGCGACCAGGGCTCGGTCCCAGAGGCGCCGGTCCTGCTCGGCGAGCGGCACGAGGTCACCGGATGCCGTCACGCGCGCCGGGCGCCGCGCGTCCAGGAGGAGCATCAGCGCGAGCAACGCCGTCGCCTCCGGGTCGTCGGGTAGCAGCCGGTGCACCAGGCGCCCGAGCCGGATCGCCTCCGCCGAGCGGTCGGTGCGGGTGAGGTCGGCACCCGCGCTCGCGGCATACCCCTCGTTGTAGAGGAGGTAGACGACCGCCAGGGCGCGCTGCACCCGATCGCCCAGCGCGTCACTAGCGGGCAGCTCGAAGGTGGCTCCGGACTCCCGCAGGGTTCGCTTGGCGCGCGAGATCCGTTGCGCCATGGTCGCTTCCGGCACGAGGTAGGCGATGGCGATCTCGGCGGTCGTCAGACCCCCCACCGCCCGCAGGGTGAGCGCCACGGCCGAGGCGGGCGAGAGCGCCGGGTGGCAGCACATCAGCAGCACGGCGAGCGAGTCGTCGTGCTGCACGACCTCTGCACCCTCGGGTTGCCCTGCCGCCCAATCGTGCTCGCGCCTGCGCCGAGCCGCCGCACTGCGCTGCTCGTCGACCAGCCGGCGCGTCGCTGCGGTCACCAGCCAGGCACGCGGGTGGTCGGGGATGCCGTCGCGCGGCCAGGTCGTGTGCGCGGCGACGAGGGCCTCCTGCAGGGCGTCCTCCGCCGCCGCGAAGTCCCGCACCGCGGGTGAGGATGCCGCCGCGGCCAGGTCGCGCAGCAGGTCGTCGGTGGTGGGTTCATGAACGGCATCGCGTCCGCGGTCAGGAACGCCGTCGGCGTTCAGCGCTCGCCCCCCACGCCCTCCAGCCACTCGCCCATCGACTCGGCGTCGGACGGGCCGTCGTCCATGACCCGGCGCACGTGGATCGGCTGCTGGAGCGGCACCCCGCCAGGCCCGGGCACGGCCGACACGAGCGCCGCGATCTCGAGCGCCCGCTCCTCGGTCTCGACGTCGATGACCTGGAACCCGGCGGCCCACTCCTTGAACTCCTGGAACGGACCGTCGGTGACCACCCGCCCACCGGAGGCGTCGGCACGCACGATGTGGGCGGCATCCGGCGGGGTGAGGATGGTGACGTCGACCAGCTCGCCGTTCTCGACCAGTTGGGCGTTGAGCGCACGGTAGTAGTCGAGGTGGGCGGTGATCTCCTCCGGCTGCCACTCCTCCATGGGGGAGTCGACGACGCCGGGCTCGAAGGTGACGATGAGCAGGTACCTGGCCACGGGTGGCCCCTTCCGGTCGGCGGGCACTGAGCCCGATCTCGATGCTGACACCCTAGGGACGGAGCCGCTCCCGGGGTCTCGACATCGACGGCCGGATCAGTTCAGCGAAGTCAAGCTGCGGCGTGCGCCCCCGCGGTCTCGGCGGAGGCGTCGGACCCGCGTCGGAGCACGACGACCGCTTCCCGGTCGGACGCTTCGCGCCGGTGTAGGGAGCGTCACCTCCTCGGGCCCTGCAGGCGGCGCGTGGCTCCTCGCCCTACGGCGTGACGCTCACCCCGGTGAGCTCCTCGCTGCGCTCCCAGAGCAGGCCGGCGAGCGTCGCATCCTGGGCGAGGGAGCTCAGCTTCGCCTCGCCGACCGGGCCACGGGTCTCGCGGAAGCCGGTCGGGCCGGAGTACGAGCCGGGGGCCGCCTCGGTGGCGGCGTAGAGGATCGCCTCGGCGCCCTTCTCAGGGCTCGGGAAGAACAGCCGCACGCCCCACTGGCCGATGGTGCCGATGACCGGGATGGAGCCCAGGCCGTCAGGGCTCGCGACCAGATTGGTGGCCGAGACCCCCGGGTGGGCGGCGGTCGAGACGAGCCGCGAGCCGGATGCCGTGGCGCGGCGCTGCAGCTCGAGCGCGAAGAGCAGGTTGGCCAGCTTGGTCCGGCCGTAGGTCGTGTTGGGGTTGTAGCCCTGGGCCGGGTTGCCCTCGACCACCTTGCCGTCGCCGGCGTGGTGCGCGATCGACGCGACCGTCGTGACCCGCGGCGCCGGCGCCTGGAGCAGGTGCGGCATCAGCAGGCCGGTGAGCGCGAAGTGGCCGAGGTGGTTGGTGCCGAACTGCAGCTCGAAGCCGTCGGTGGTCTCGCGCCGCCGCGGCGGGGCCATCACCCCGGCGTTGTTGACGAGCAGGTCGAGCGGCCCCTCGAACCGGTCGGCCAGGGCGTGCACCGACTCCTGCGAAGCGAGGTCGAGCCGCTCCACGCGCACGGCGCCCGGCACGCCGATGCCGCGGATCCGCGCGGCGGCGGCCTCACCGGCATCCGTGTTGCGCACCGCGAGAACGACGTCGGCGCCGTGCCGGGCCAGCTCGCGGGCCTCGACGAGACCGATGCCGGAGTTGGCGCCGGTCACCAGTGCCGTGGTTCCGGACAGGTCGCCGATCTGGTCGGGGGTCCAGCGCATGGGTTCTCCTCGGTGGCGCGGGTGCGGAGCACCAGTATCCGTCGGTGGCGTGGCCCCGGATGACGCGGGGTGGGTGGGTTAGACGGTTCTGGGGGCACGGCGGTGGGTGGGCTTCGAAGGGCTATGGCCTCAGAAGCCGGCGTACCGGGCGACCCGGGCGGCGAGGTCGGCGTCGGCGCGCAGGGTGCGGCCGTCGAGCGTGGTGATGAGCGCGGGTCCGCGTCCGGACGAGACCAGCCACACGGCATCCGCCGTGAACAGGTGCTCGACGGGCACGAGCTCGTAGTGGGTCGCGTGGCCCTCGGCGCGCGCCGCGCCGAAGATGGCCGCCACAGTGAGCGACTCGAGGATGCCGGTGCCACCGGTCGGGGTGCTCAGCAGGGCGCCGTCGCGCGCGACGAGCAGGCCCGACGTCGGGCCGTCGAGGGCGTAGCCGTCGGTGGAGGTGAAGACGACGTCGTCGGCCCCGCGGCGTCTGGCCTCGCGGGTCGCGGCGGCGTGGACGACGTAGGACAGCGTCTTGACGCCGCCGAGGAGCCACGGCGCGTCGGTGAAGGCGTCGCTCGGGTGGCCCCTGCTCAGGGTGACCGCGGTGATGGTGCGCGGTGGCCCGCCGTCACCAGCGCTGGATGCCGGGGCGGGCCCGCGGGAGGTGATGGTGACGAGCGCCGTCGGGCCGGCGTCCGGCCGCCACTCACGGCCCCGGGTCAGCACCAGCTTGAGCACCGCCTCACCGGGGGTCGACCAGGCAGCCACCGCCTGCACCACCAGGGCGCGCCACTGGTCGCGCGGGGGGTTGGCCAGCTCCATCGTGCGCGCGGAGGCCGCGAGGCGGTCGAGGTGACCGTCGAGGTCGACCACGGTGGCGTGACCCGTGGGGTCGGTGACGACGCGGGCCGAGTCGAAGCACCCGTCGCCGCGGGTCAGGCCGAGGTCGTCGGCGGTGACCACGGGCTCGTCGGGGTCGACGACACCGCGACCCAGCACGGCGACCAGCTGCACGGCCTCGCTCATGCCCTCAGGCTCCCACCTCCCGGTTTCGCCCGTGGGGGGCTACGGTGCGATGACCAGCACCGACCGGCGATGAGGGGTGAGCGACGTGGGAGTGGCGGTGATGTCGACCTGCATCGGTGACGCGATGTTCCCGGATGCCGTGCGGGCGACGGTTCGGCTGTTGCGGCGGCTCGGGGTGGCGGTGGACGTGCCGGAGGCGCAGACCTGCTGCGGGCAGCCGATGGTGAACACCGGCTACCTCGACGAGGCGGTGCCGCTGGTGCGGAACTTCGTGTCGGCGTTCGAGGGCTACGAGCACGTGGTGGTGCCGTCGGGGTCGTGTGCGGGGTCGGTGCGTCACCAGCACTCCCTGGTCGCAGCGCGGTCGGGGGATGCCGCGTTGGCGGATGCCGTGTCACGCACCGCGCCGCGGACGCTGGAGCTCTCGGAGTTCCTGGTCGACGTGCTGGGGGTGGTCGACGTGGGGGCGTCGTTCCCGCACCGGGTGACGTACCACCCGACGTGCCACTCGCTGCGGATGCTGCGGGTGGGGGACCGGCCGACCCGGCTCTTGGCGGCGGTGCGGGGGATCGACGTCGTGCCGTTGCCGCGGGCCGAGGAGTGCTGCGGGTTCGGGGGCACGTTCGCGGTGAAGAACTCCGAGACGTCGGTGGCGATGGGCTCGGACAAGGCGTCGCACGTGCGCTCGACCGGCGCGGAGGTGCTGGTGGCCAGTGACTCGTCGTGCCTGATGCACGTGGGTGGGCTGCTGTCGCGGCAGCGGGCCGGCATCCGCACGATGCACCTGGCCGAGGTGCTGGCGGCGACGGCCGACGACCCGGCGGTGGTGTCCCGATGAGCGGGGCAACGTTGACCTATTGGTCGATTCCGTCCCACGGGGAGGTGGCTCGGTCATGACTGCTGCGCCGGAGCACGCCACGTTCCTCGGGATGCCGCCGTTCCCGGTGGCTGCCCGGGCGGCGCTGGCCGACACCCAGCTGCGACGCAACCTGGCCCACGCGACCGGCACGATCCGGGCCAAGCGGGCCGGGGTGGTCGCCGAGATCGACGACTGGGAGGCGCTGCGGCAGCGCGCGGCCGGCATCAAGGACGCCACGCTGGCGAATCTCGACGAGCACCTGCTGACCCTCGAGGCCGCCCTGACCGAGCGCGGCGCGACCGTGCACTGGGCGCGCGACGCGGCCGACGCCTGCGCGGTGGTGGCGGAGGTCGCGAAGGCGCACGGCGTCCGCGAGGTCGTGAAGGTCAAGTCGATGGCGACCCAGGAGATCGAGCTCAACGAAGCCCTTGCGGCGCAGGGCATCTCGGCCTGGGAGACCGACCTCGCCGAGCTGATCGTGCAGCTCGGCGACGACCTGCCCAGCCACATCCTGGTGCCGGCGATCCACCGCAACCGCTCCGAGATCCGCGACATCTTCAACTCCAAGATGGCGGCCGCCGGGCGGCCGGCACCCGAGGGGCTGACGAACGACCCGGCAGAGCTGGCGGGCGCGGCGCGGCTGCACCTGCGCGAGAAGTTCCTCTCGACGAAGATGGCGGTCTCCGGGGCGAACTTCGCTGTCGCGGAGTCGGGCACGCTCGTGGTGGTGGAGTCCGAGGGCAACGGGCGGATGTGCCTGACCCTGCCCGAGGTGCTGGTGACGGTGGTCGGCATCGAGAAGCTGGTGCCCACCTGGGCCGACCTCGACGTGTTCCTGCGGCTGCTGCCGCGCTCCTCGACCGGGCGAGCGGATGAACCCCTACACCTCCACCTGGTCGGGGGTCACCCCCGGCGACGGGCCGCAGGAGGTGCACGTGGTGCTGCTCGACAACGGCCGCACCCGGGCGCTGGCCGACGAGGTCGGGCGGCAGGCGCTGCGCTGCATCCGCTGCTCGGCCTGCCTGAACTCCTGCCCGGTGTACGAGCGGGTCGGCGGGCACGCCTACGGCTCGGTCTACCCGGGCCCGATCGGCGCCATCCTCAACCCGCTGCTCAAGGGCGTCGGCACCGACAAGCAGACCGACTCGCTGCCCTACGCCTCCACCCTGTGCGGGGCGTGCGCCGACGTCTGCCCGGTCGCGATCGACATCCCCGGCATCCTGGTGCACCTGCGCACGAAGGTCGTCGACTCCCACCGGGGCGACACCGTGCCCAAGGCCGAGGCGGTCGCCATGCGCGCCGCGTCGTGGGGGATGGGCGACGCCGGCCGGATGGGTCTGGGTGAACGCGCCACCGGCCTGGTCGGCCGGTTCGGCCGCGGGCGTGGGATGCCGGGTGGTCGCCGCGCGCTGGCCTGGCTGCCCTGGCCCGGGACGCGCTGGACCAGCGCCCGCGACCTGCCGCTGCCGCCGGCCGAGTCCTTCCGCCAGTGGTGGAGACGCGTCGGCCGCGACGAGGGGCAGCGATGAGCGCCCGCGACGACGTGCTCGCCGCCGTCCGTACTGCCCTTGTCACGGGCCGACCGTCGTCCCCCGGCGAACGCGGACCTGCGGGACGGCGCAGCCGCCACGGCATCCCGTCGCGCCACCGGCCATCGACCGAGACGCGATGCTCGACCTCTTCGCCGAACGGGTCGCCGACTACCGCGCCACCGTGACCCGTTGCAGCGCAGCCGATCTGGCAGACGACCGTCACGTCCGCACTGGGCGGCACGGCATCCGTCGTCGTGCCGCCCGGGCTCGAGCTCGACATCCCGGGCGCCGTCGTCGACGCGGGCTGACCCACGCCGAGCTCGACGCCATCGACGCGGTGGTCACGTCCGCCGCCGTCGGCATCGCCGAGACCGGCACGGTCGTGCTCGACCACGGCCCCGGGCAGGGCCGCCGCGCCGTCACCCTGCTGCCCGACCTCCACGTCTGCGTCGTCCGCGAGTACGCAGGTCGTGCCCGACGTGCCCGACGCCTTCCCGCGCCTCGACCCCCACCGCCCGCAGACCTGGATCAGCGGACCCTCCGCCACCAGCGACATCGAGCTGAGCCGGGTCGAAGGCGTGCACGGCCCCCGCCACCTGCACGTCATCGTCGTCGCCGACTGAGCGGGTATGCCGGGCGTCCCTAGCGTGACCAATTGGTCGGTTCGGGGACGTCAGGAGCCGGGGGTCAGGGTCTCCGAGCCGGGGGCGGCCTCGCGCTCGGCGAGGTTGCGCAGGATGCAGAACTCGTTGCCCTCGGGGTCGGCGAGGATGACCCAGCCGGTGCCCGGGCCGTACTGCCCGCGGTGGTCGGCCACCTCGACGGCGCCGTGCGCGAGCAGCCGGGCCAGCTCGTCGTCTCGGCTGCCCTCGACCGGCTCGAGGTCGAGGTGGATGCGGTTCTTGCCCGACTTGCCCTCCGGCACCTCGATGAAGAGCAGCTTGTGGCCGACCGTCGCGGCTGACGATCATGCACTCCTCGTGGCCGGGGAGGTTGGGGTCTCCCTCGACGTCGACGTAGTCGAGCACCCCCTTCCACCACTCGGAGAGCGTGTACGCGTCGCGGCAGTCGATGGTCGTGTGGGACACCCGTGCGGTCATCCCGCAACCCTGCCACCGCGAACCGGCTCGTCGCACCATCGGAAATGCACGCGGCCTGCAGCCGGCCGCGCCTGCCGGGTCAGACGACGATGGCGGCGCGGATGCCGTCCGAGAACACCTCGGGCGGGTCCGGCAACCAGCGCGCCTCGCCCGTCGCGCGACGGTGCGCCGACCAGGCGACGGCGCAGGCGTCGAGCACGTCGTCGGGGGCGTAGCCGCTGCCCTTGAGCACCGACGGCCGGGCGACCCCGGCCGCGGCGAGGGCGTCCAGCCGGGCCTGCTGTCCCTCGGGGGTGCGCTTGCCGGGCAGCGGCCCGCCGGTCATCGTCGTGAACGACACCTCGGGGTGCACCTCCACCACGTCGACGGTCGGCCGGCTGCGCAGCCAGGCGTCGACCTCGAGGATCTTGGCCCGCAGCGCGAACGCCTGGGCCCCCACGCCCTGGCCGCTGAGGCCGCGGTTCACGGCATCCGCCGCGGCGCGGTCGGCGGCGAGGTAGGCCGGGCGGGTCAGCGTCGTGAAGACCGAGCTGGCGCGACCGGGCAGGGCGCGCCGGGCGAGCACGTCGGCCTGCCGGATCGAGCTGTCCGGCAACCCGATCGGGATGTCGATGCCGACCACCTGCACGTCGAGCTCCGCCCGCACGGTCTCGACGAGCGCCTCGATCGTGGGGGCGACGACCACCCGCGGCCGCGGCGCGCCCGGCACCAGGAGGGCTCCGACCCACCCGCCGGGGCACCCGTCGACCCCCAGCACCGGCACGGTCACCTCGATGGGCGGCAGCGCGGCCGAGGATGCCGTCGGGGCCGGCTGCCGCACTGGCCGCGGCGCGCAGCCCGTCGAGCGCCCCCAGCACCAGGTCGAGGGTCACCTCGAACTCGTTGCCGAAGGAGTAGCCGGGCTGCAGGGCGCGGCCCTCGGCGAAGGCGGTGAAGTGGGGATAGGCGGCGCGCACCTCCGGGCCCCAGGATCTCGGCAGCCCAGGCCGGCGAGGTCGGCCTCCCCCTCGAAGGGCAGGCTGACCTCCTGCGCCATGAACCCGTAGAGGTGGGCGTCGAGCAGAGCGAAGGCCGTGCCGGCAGCAGTGAGCGAGAAGCCCTGCGCCGCAAGGCAGCCCAGCACCGCGTCGTGGTGGCGCAGGCTCTCGGCACCGGGGGTGCGGCCGGGAGTCCATCAGCCCGACGGCCCAGCGGTGCCGCAGCAGCGCCACCCGCCCCGACACCGAACGGGCCCGCAGCTCGGCCCGCCAGTCGCCCCCGACCACCGGCAGGTGCAGCTCGCCGAACACCGCGTCGACCATCGCGTCGAGCAGCGCCTCCTTGCCCGCGACGTGGTGGTAGAGCGACATCGCCTCCACCCCGAGGCGCCCGGCGAGCGCCCGCATCGACAGCGCCGCCAGGCCTTCCTCGTCGGCGAGGCGCACTGCCTCGTCGACGACCCGGGTGCGGCTCAGCGGGGGGCGGGCGGGCGGCATCCGGGCTCCTGGGGTCGTGGCGAGGGGGCGGGACTTGCGCCATCTTACGGTGTAAGGCTACGGTGACGCACACTCATCCAGACTTACGGCGTAAGGAAGCACCATGCAGGCGATCATCCAGGACCAGTACGGCAGCACCGACCGGCTCCGCCTCGACGAGGTGCCCGACCCGGTCGCCGGCCCTGGCGAGGTGCTGGTGCGGGTGGGCGCGGCAGGCGTCGACCGCGGCACCTGGCACCTGATGACCGGGCGGCCCCTCGCCGCGCGGCTGGCGCTGGGCCTGCGGGCGCCGAAGGACCGCGTCCCCGGGCGCGACGTGGCCGGCACCGTCGTGGCGCGTCGGCGAGGGCGTCACCGGCTACGCCGTCGGGGATGCCGTCTACGGCACCGCGCGCGGGTCCTTCGCCGAGCTCGCCGTCGTCCCGGTGACCCGGCTGGCCCGACGCCCGGCGAACCTGTCGGTCGAGGAGGCCGCGGCCGTGCCGGTGTCGGCGATGACGGCGTTCCAGGCCGTGCGCGCCGGCAGGGTGAAGGCGGGCGACCGGGTGCTGGTCATCGGGGCTTCGGGCGGGGTCGGGTCGTACGCCGTGCAGCTCGCCGTCGACCTCGGCGCCCACGTCACCGGCGTCTGCGGGCCGGCCAAGGCCGACCTCGTGCGCAGCCTCGGCGCCGAGCGGGTCGTCGACCACACGACGACGCCGCTCGAGACGCTCGGCGAGCGGTTCGACGTGGTGCTCGACATCGCGGGCCACCGGCGCGTCCGGGTGCTGCGCGGTCTGGTCACCGAACGTGGCTGCCTGGTGATCGTGGGCAGCGAGAACCAGGGCCGTTGGCTCGGCGGCCTGCAGCGCTCGATGGGGGCGGCGCTGCTGTCACCGTTCGTGAAGCAGCGGCTGGTGATGCTGGTGGCCTCCGAGGACGGCGCCGACCTGGCCGCCCTCACCGAGGTGATCGAGCGCGGCGGGGTGCGCCCCGCGCTGGAGCGCACCTTCCCCCTGGCACAGGCGCCCGCGGCCATCGACCACGTCAGCGGCGGCCACGCCCGCGGCAAGGTCGTCGTCACCGTCGGCTAGGCCTCCGGCAGTCGACTCCAGGAGGTAGGCGACGGCATCCGCGGCGGTCCAGCCCTGCGGGTGGCGCCGGCTGAGCTCCTCCACGCCGGCGAGGTCCTCGCCGAGGGTGACCAGCGGCGCCTCGTCGTAGCCGTCCTTGCGGTGCTGACCCAGCCCGATCGTGGCGGTGAGCCCGTTGCACAGGCACTTGCGGCCCTCGGTGTCCTCGGCCGTGCCGCCCTTCTTCACGTACATGTGCACCGGCTCGCCCGGCGCAGCGGAAGCCGACGGTGCCGTCGGCGCGCTCGTAGGGCTGGCGCAGGTAGGACAGGTCGCACAGCCGCTCGCGCGACTCGTACACCTCGGCGTCGCTGACCGTGCCGTCGAGCTGCACCACCTTGAACGGGAAGCCGGTCGGGCTGGCCCGGGGGTCGTTGCGCACGGTGAGGTCACCGGCCCGCAGCTGCTCGAGCGCGAGGTCGCGGGCGGCATCCGTGAGCCCGGACTCTGCGCACAGCGCGAACAGGGTGCCCACCTGCACGCCGACCGCACCGGCCTCGACGGCGGCCGCGACCTGGTCGGGCGTGCCGTAGGCGCCGGCCATCCAGAACGGCAGGCCGAGGGCGGCCATCTTCGTCAGGTCGGCCTCGTCGCGGGCCCCGTAGATCGGCGCCCCGTGCTCGTCGAGCTGCATCTTCCCGCGCGGCGGGGCCGAGTGGCCGCCGGCCGGGGGGCGCTCGACGACGAAGCCGTCGGGGCGGATCTCGGGGTCGCGGTGCAGGTAGGAGGCGAGCTGGTCGAGCGAGACGATCGCCAGGAAGTCGGGCTTGGTCAGCGGCGGCAGGTCGGCGCCCAGCAGGTCGCGCGGGTCGGCCTCGACGAACCGGTGGGTCGTGCTGCCGGCCACGTCGACCGGGATGCGACCGACCTCGCCGGCCGCGAGCGAGCGCAGCAGCTGCGGCACCTCGCGCGGGATGCCGGCGCCCATCACCACGTAGTCGACGCCGCCGAGCATCGCGCCGAGCAGGGCGGTGGGGGTCGCGAGCTGGATCTTCTCGAGGCAGTTGATGCCGACGACGCCGTCGTGGCCCTCCTTGGCGAGCCAGACCTCGGCGAAGTTGCCCACCACGGCGAGCTCCTGGCCGGCGCGCACGGTGCTCAGCGTCAGCTTGGGCAGCGGCTTGTACGGGGTGTCGGCGCTGCGGCCGCCCTCGACGAAGTAGGTGTCGAGCACGCGCTGTGCCATGGCGGGGCTGGGGAAGTGGGCCAGCGCGCGGCGGTAGTGCCCGCCCTCGTCGCCGTCCTGCAGGCGGCGGGCGATCACGGCATCCATGGCGGTGCCCGACACGACCCCGAGGTGACCGGCGAGCGAGACCTCGCGGGCCAGGCGCCAGCCCGAGACGGCCACGCCCATCCCGCCCTGGATGATCGCCGGGCGGGCTCGGCCGGGCGTGGACGGCGCGGTGGCGCCGGGCTCGCTCGAGGTCGGTTCGGGTCGTGGCAGCGGTCATCGGTGGCACCTTCGTCGTCGAGAACTTACGCTTGCGTAAGTTACGGTAGCGTAGGTTCGCGCCGGTTGTCATGCAGATGGTTGAACGGTCTCTCAGATCGGACGAACGGCCACGGGCACCGCTCGGACGTGCCGCCGCGAGGTCACCTACGCCTGGGCCTGACGCCCGGCAGGCCCGCCCGCGCGAGTGAGCCGACACCGCCTCGCCCGGCCGCAGCTGGGCGGCGCGGTCACAGCCGGATGCCGTGAGCACGCCGACCACGGGGTAGCCGCCGGTCACGGGGTGGTCGGCGAGGAAGAGCACCGGCTCGCCGCCGGGTGGCACCTGCACCGCGCCACGCACCATCCCCTCGCTGGGCAGCTCGACGTCGCGCCAGGGCGCCACCCGCTGCACGGGGGCACCGGCCAGCCGCACCCCGGCCCGGTCGCTGTCCGCGGACACCACGCGCTGCACCCCGAGCAGTCCGCCCAGCCCGGTGGGCCAGCCGCCCACCCAGGCGGCGCGCGGGCCGGGCAGCACCTCGAGCACCGCCGGGTGGCCGCTGGCCGGCCACTGGTGCGCCGCGTGGTCGACGGTGGGGAAGTCGCGGCCCGGCGGCCCCACCGGCAGCACGTCACCCACCCGCACCGGTGGCGGCCCGAGCTGCGACAGGGTGTCGGTGGAGCGCGAGCCGAGCACCGGCGGCACGTCGATGCCACCGCGCACGGTGAGGTAGGTGCGCAGGCCCGTGGCCGGCATCCCCAGGGTGAGGGTCGCGCCGTCGGGGACGTCGACCAGGCTCGCGTGGGCGACCGGGCGGCCGTCGACGGTGGCGGGCGCGGGGGCGCCGGTCAGCGCGACGGTCACCCGGTCGTGGGCCCGCAGGCTGAGGCCACCGAGCAGCACCTCGAGCGCCGCCAGCCCGGGCGGGTGGCCGACGAGCCGGGCGCCCAGCCGGTAGGAGGTGCGGTCGGCGGCGCCCGAGCGGCCCACGCCGACGGCCGCCAGACCCGGCCGGCCGTCGTCCTCGACGAGCACCAGCGGGCCGGTGGCCAGCACCTCGAGCGTGGGGCTCACGGCGTGGCCGCCGCGTCGACGAAGCGCACCGTGGTGCCGGGGCGCAGGAGGGCGGGTGGTTCGCGGCCGGCATCCCAGAGCACGGCGTCGGTGGTGCCGAGCAGCTGCCAGCCGCCGGGGGAGGAGCGCGGGTAGACGCCGGAGAACTCCCCGGCCAGGCCCACCGACCCCGCGGGCACCGACGGGCGGGGGCGCTCGCGGCGGGGGACGTGCAGCCGCGGGTCGCCGCCGACGAGGTAGGCGAAGCCGGGCGCGAAGCCGCCGAACGCCACCCGCCACGGGGTGCCGGTGTGCGCGGCGACGACCTCGGCGCGGGTGAGCCCGGTGTGGGCGGCGACCTCGTCGAGGTCCGGGCCCGTCGTAGCGCACCACGATCTCGACCTCGTGCGAGTTGGGTGCGGTTTCGGGGCTCGGGTGGGCCTCGAAACTGCGGGTAAGTCGCACGGAGTCGGCGCAGACCACGGACGGCGGCACCCAGGGCGGCGCAGGTCGGCGTCGTCGCGGGTGAGGAGCAGCACCGTGCGGGCTGCGGGCACCACGTCGGTGACCTCGCGCCAGGCCGGGTCACCGCCCTCGACTGCCGCTCGCACCGCAGCCTCGAGCACGAGCACGGCGTCGAGGTCGGTCACCTCGAGCAGCAGGCCCTCGTCGCCGACCGGCAGCACGTCGACCCGCAGCCCGTCGACCGGCAGTTCCTCGTGGCCGATCGATGGCACGACGCCGGGCTGCCCCGCCGGCTCGTTCGGCGTCACGGCCCTGGGGCTGCGAACGGGGTGATCGTCACCCCGGCCGCCTCGAGCCGCGACCGCACCGCGCGGGCCAGCTCGACGGCCCCCGGGGTGTCACCGTGGGTGCAGACCGAGCGGGCCGGCACCGCGACGAGCGTGCCGTCGACGGCCAACAGCGTTCCCTCGGAGGCGATTCGGAGCACCCGCTCGGCCACCTCGGCCGGGTCGTGCAGCAGGGCGTGGGGGTGCGAGCGGGGGACGAGCCGCCCGTCGGCGGCATACCCGCGGTCGGCGAACGCCTCGGCCACGACCGGCAGCCCGGCCGACTCGGCGACCCGCAGCAACACCGAACCCGGCTGTCCGAGAAGGGGAAGCGACGGGTCGTAGGCGGCCACGGCATCCACGACGGCTCGCGCCTGCACCTCGTCGACGGCGGCGGTGTTGTAGAGCGCGCCGTGCGGCTTCACGTAGGCGACGCGGGTGCCGGCCACCCGGCACATCGCCTCGAGCGCACCGAGCTGGTAGAGCACGTCGGCGGTGAGGTCGGCGGCATCCATGTCGATGCGACGTCGGCCGAAGCCGGCGAGGTCGCGGTAGCCGACCTGCGCGCCGACGACCACCCCGCGCGCTGCGGCGGCGGCCACGGTGCGCCGGATGGTGGTGGCGTCACCGGCGTGGAAGCCGCACGCGACGTTGGCGCTGGTCACGATGTCGAGCATCGCCTCGTCGTCGCCGAGCACCCAGGTGCCGAACGACTCGCCGAGGTCGGCGTTGAGGTCGATCCGCACGCTCATGGCACGACGCTAACGGCCGCGCCCGCCGCCGGTCACCCGGTGCGCGTCCCCAGATCGACCAATAGGTCACTCGGGGGACGCCGGGCCGGGTTCCGCCATGGCCAGGACGCACGAACCGCCGCCCGGTGTCCGGACGGCGGTTCGTGGGGTGCGCCTCGCGGCGCAGAAGGAGGCTTGGGTCAGCCGATGACGGTGATGTTCGCCGCCTGCGGGCCCTTCGCGCCCTGCTGGGTCTCGTACTCGACCTTGGCGTTCTCGTCGAGCGAACGGTAGCCGTTCGAGTTGATCGCCGAGTAGTGGGCGAAGACGTCGGCGGAGCCGTCGTCGGGGGCGATGAAGCCGAAGCCCTTGTCGGCGTTGAACCACTTCACGGTGCCAGTAGCCATGGGAGGCCTACTTTCTGAGTAGGAACGCCCCGCTTGTCGGGGAGTTCCGCGTTGGTGATGCCTGTGATACCTCTGCTCAGAAAGTGCTCAGTCCCGGCGGGACGTTCTGCCACTACTTCACAACGGAAAGCTCAACAACTGCGGCCAGCGTAGCGGTCGCTCGGCCGGGATCGCCGCATCAGGACGGCCGATCTCGGCGGACCCCGACCCGCGCGCCGCCGTGGAACGCCTTCCGGGGCCTCGACGGGTGCCACCTACGCTGTCGCCCATGGACGAGCCGAATGCCGGTCACGCACCCGTGCGCGCCGCCGACCACCCGCTGGCCTCGGCGAAGTACGTCGCGCTGACCACCTTCCGCCGCACCGGCGCCCCGGTCACCACCCCGGTGTGGTTCGCGCCCTCGCTCGACGAGCCGGGGTCGTTCGCCGTCATCACGGTCGACGACACCGGGAAGACCAAGCGGCTGGCGCACACCGACACCGTCGAGCTGCAGGCGTGCGACATGCGCGGCCGGGTCGCGCCCGGCACCCCGACCTTCGGGGGCACCGCCACGGGTCGTGCGGGATGCCGCCGGCGTCGCCTCGGTGCGCCGCGCGGTGGTCGCGAAGTACGGCCTCCCCGCCCGGTTGTCCGACCTCACCGACCCGCTGGGCTCGAAGGTGGGCCTCAAGCGCAAGGCGCGGGCCGGCATCCTCGTCGTTGCCGAGCCGACCCCCAGCGCACCGCGCGCGACCCCGCCGGCGGCGGACGCCTGATCCGCAGCAGCGGCCGAACGCCGTTGCGTCTGGCGGCAAGGCGGCGAGGGGCCGCCGACCCCTGTGCTGCAATGAGGTCGTGATGCTGCTGCTCCAACGCGTTCGGCTCTGGTGGTCCGGGGCCATGTGGGTGATCCCGCTCGGGGGCATCGCTCCTGGCGTACGGGGACGTCGCAGGCGCTGAGCGCGCTACGACGACGAGCTGCGCCCCGGTGTCCGGGCAAGGTGCTCTCGCCCGTCCGCCGCGTCAGGCCTTCCTGGCCGCGGTCGGTGGGGGCATGGTGACGTTCACCGGCTTCGTGTTCTCCGTGGTGCTGCTCATGCTGCAGTTCGGGTCGTCGATGTACTCACCACGCGCCGCGTCGTACTTCCTGCGTCGAGCGCACGACCCAGTGGGTGCTGGCGCTCTTCCTCGGCACCATCACGCTGTCGTTCACCCAGCTGATCGCCGTGGGCTCCGCCGGCCGCAGCCGACTACGTGCCGGTGCTCAACGTCGGGCTGGCCCTGCTGGCGTTGTTCGCCAGCCTGGTGGGCTTCCTCGCGCTGCTGCAGTCGGTGGCGGGCCAGCTGCGGGTCGACTCGCTGCTGAGCACGATCGGCGAGATGGCGCGGACCCGGCTGCGCCGGCATCCGTGGACGGAGAAGGTGCACACGCCCGTCGCGGTGCGCTGACCCGCGCTCGACGGGGTGGATCGCCGGGGCTGCCGGCGAGGACCGGCGCCGCTGCGCGAGACGGACGCTGGTCCGCTACGTCGGGCCGACCCGGCCAGCTCGTCGACGTGGCGCTCGGGACGCTCGAGCGGATGGCTCGCCGAGGGCGGCGCGGAGATCCGGCTGCTGGTGCGGGTCGGTGACGGCATCAGCGAGGGCGCCCGGATCGCGACGGTGACCGGGCTGCGGCCGAGCGACCGCGAGCTGAGCCGCTGCCTGCTGGTGCGCCCTGAACGCTCGCTGCAGGCACGACCCGCTCTACGCGCTGCGGCTGGTGGTCGACATCGGGCTGCGGGCCCTGTCGCCGGCGGTCAACGACCCGACGACCGCGGTGCGGGCGCTGGACGAGATCGAGGACGTGCTGCGCACCGCCGCCACGTTGCGGCTCGGGCCGGTGCACAGCAGCCGGGGCGGCGGTCTGGTGGTGCTGCCCGGCGCCACCTGGCCGGACGTGGTCGACCTCGCGCTGCTCGAGATCATCGAGGCGGGCCTGCGCGCGCCGCAGGTGACCCGGCGGCTCAGCGCGCTGCTCGGGGACCTGCTCGCCGACCTGCCCGAGGCGACCCACGCCCCGCTGCTGCGCTACCAGCGGCGGCTCACCGACGAGGTGACCAGCGCGGTTCCCGCCCAGGACCACGCGATCTGGCTGACCGAGGACCGGCAGGGCATCGGCGGCTCGCGCTGACACCGGCCCGCCGCCCCGGTCGACCGTAGAGAACACGCCGCACGGGCTCGAGCCCGCACGGCGTGTTCTCTACTCTCGACGGGAGGGGTGGGCCGCTGGGCGGGTGACGGCTGGGTCAGCCGGGGGCGACGAGGCGGCCGAGGGCGAGCCGGGCGAGCGGGGCGTAGCCCGAGCGGCCACCGGCCACAGCGCGTGGGTGACCAGCCAGGCCGTGCTGCCGCCGAGGTGGCCGGACGCCGGGCCCGGCGGCGTCGACGCCGTGGTCGAAGGACACCCGCACCGGGCCGGAGCGCACGCTCCACGACCAGGTGCGCGCCGCGTGGTCGACCGCGTCGATCCGGAACACCGCGACGACCCCGCCGACCCCGGTGACCCGGCCGGTCGTGCCCGGGCGCACCACGGCATCCGGGTAGTCGACCTCGCGCAGGTGCGGGCTCCAGGTGGGCCACAGCGCCGGCCGGGTGTAGCGCGCCCACACCTCGTCGGGCGAGGCGGGGCCGGTGGCCGACAGCCGCAGGTCGCCCGAGAGTGCCGTGGAGAGCCGCATGCGCACCAGTGTCGCAACGCCGTCGGGCCGTGCGGCTGCTCAGCACCGTTCGCCGGATGCTGTCGAGGCTCCCGGCGATACTGGCGGCGTGACCCTGGTGCCGGAGGACTTCGAGGAGTTCGTCGCGGCACGCTGGCACGAGCTGTACGCGGTCGCGACGGTCACCACGGGTGACGCGGGCAGCGGCGCCCGGGCCACGGCATCCGCGCTGGCGGCGCTGGCCCGGCGCTGGGGCGAGACCACCGACTCGGGCGCGCCGACGGATGCCGCCCGGGTCGAGGTGCTCAGGGCCGCGTTGTCGACGGCCGGGGATGCCGTCGCGCCCGCGCGCGGCGATGCCGCGCCCGATGAGGCCGGCGCCGCGCGATCCCGACGCCCGACGACCAGGCGACGACGACGGCGTCCGGGCGGCCCTCACGGCAGTCCTCGCGCCGGCTCCCCCGACGGCCCGCGCCGCCCTGGCCGTGCGGCACTGGTGGGACGAGGGGCCCACCGTGGTCGCCACGGCCGCCCGCGCCGACGTCGCCGAGGTGCGGTCCGAGCTGGCCGCCCTCGAGCACCGGCTGGCCGCGGCCCACGCCGCCGCCCTCGGCCGCGACGAGCACGAGCTCGCCTGGTCGCTGCCGGCCGCCGTCGCCGACGCCCTCGAGCACGCGGTCGACGGCGCGCCGGTCGCCGACCCGGTCGGCCTGGTCGGCGCCGCGGGCGGCCGCGCCACCCGGCGGCGCCGCACCCGCGCAGCGGTCGTGGGCGCCGCCCTGGCGCTCGCGGTGGGGGCGGCCACCGCGCTCGCCTGGCCCGGCCCGGGCGCCGCCGCCCGGACGCGGCGACCGGCCCGGCGCGCGACGACCCGTCCTGGGCCGCCGTGAGCAGCTGGGGCGCGCGCGGCCCCCTCGTCGACGACCCCACCGTGGCGTCGATCGCCACCGACGCCCGCCGGGCCGACCCCACCGCGAGGCTGCTCTACGCCGGCCGGGTCGGCGACACCCTCGCGGTGGTCATGACCGGCGCGAGCCCGGGCGACCCCGCCCTGCCGGCAGGGGTGCCGGGACCCGCCCTCGGTGAGGGCTTCGACGGCGAGCAGTCCTTCCTCCGGCTGTGGACGGCCGCCGCGCGCGCTCGGCCCGGCGTCGCTGGTTCCCACGACGATCGACGGCGAGCCCACGACGCGCACCGGTGACCTGGTCGCCCTGAGCGTCGACCAGGACACGGCGGGGGCTCCCCCCGCGGTGCTCGTGCTGACCCGCCCGACCGTCACCGACGGCTTCGTCATCACCGGCGCCCTGCCGCAGCCCGACGGCAGCGTGCGCCCGGTGGTCGACAACCTCCCGCTCGTCGACGGCGTCGCCACCTTCGCCCCGACCCGCGTCGGCTTCACCCCGGAGGTCGGCGTGGCCGGCTACCGCGGCGCTGCCCGCCGGTGCCCTGACCAACTCCTTCGCGCTGCCCCCGAGCGGGCCCGCCGAAGAGCTGGCCGTCGCGCAGCGCATCCTGGTGTCCGGCGTCACCGGGAACCGGCCCGACAGCCTCGCGACGGCGTCGGTGCTCGAGGCGGTGGTGCCCGCGTCGGCGGTCGACCCCGACTACGTCGGCACCTACCCCGACTTCGTCGGCACCCACCCCGAGCCGCTGCGCGTCACCGTCGTCACCACGACCACCCGCGACGGAGCCCGGGTGCGCACCAGCCGCCTGGCCGGGTCGACCGACGACGCACCGTGGACCTACCTCGAGCGGCTGGCCGCCGTGCCGGCCGCCGACCCGCACGCGCTGCTCCCGCTCCCCAGCGGCAAGCACCCCGGCTTCGTGGCGATCGCCCCCGACGGCGCCATCGCCGAGCTCGTGACGCGTCGACGGCCGGGTGCGCGACAGCGCCACGATCCGCGACGGGCCTGGCCACGCTGTCCTCCGCGGAGGACCCCCAGGGCACCATCTTCCGGCTGCGGGTGCGGGCCCCCGACGGCCACGTCGTCTACGACGCCGTGCCCCCGCAGCCGGTCGAGCTGCTCGACGGCGGTGCCGTCGTCTGACCGCACCGGGACCGGACGACCGCACGAGCCGGTCAGCCCGACCGGGATGTGACCTATTGGTCGATCCCGGGACGGGGCAGTTCGACCATGGCGTGACCCATGGGTCGATCCCGGCGACGCCGGCGTCTCGACTCTGTCGAAGGTTCTGGGGCGCCGGTGCGCACGGAGTAGCGTTGGGTCGTGAGCCTGCTCCGCACCGACCGGTCCTGGCGTGAAGAGGTGCGCCACCGCGTGCCCGTGCGCTACCTGCCCCAGACGACCCCCGACCACCTGCGGGGCACCTGGCGCGACGCCAAGCCGGCCCGCATCGAGGCGTCGCTCGCCGCCGCGCTGCGCCGCCCCACCCACGGCTGGCTGGTCGCCGCGGCCTCCGCCGACGTGCCGGCCGGCCGCACCCTGCTGCGCACCGTCGCCGGCCGCGAGGTCGTGCTCTGGCGCGGCAAGGACGGCTCGGCGCTCGCCGGCCCCGGCGCCTGCCCGCACCTCGGCGCCCGGCTCGACGCCTGCGACGTCGTCGACGGCACGGTGCTGTGCCGGTGGCACGGGATGCCGCTCGACGGCGACCAGCCCGCCTGGCGCACCTACGCGGCCTACGACGACGGCATCCTGTTCTGGGTGCGCGTCGGCGAGGTCGAGGACGGCGTCGAGCCCACCGACCGCCCGGTGCTCGCCACCCGCCCGCCGCTCGAGGAGTCGCTCGCCTCGGTGGTCTCGCTGCCCACCGACTGCGAGCCGCGCGACATCATCCAGAACCGCCTCGACCCGTGGCACGGCGCCTGGCTGCACCCCTACGCGTTCAGCGACCTCACCGTCGACGACGCCGCCTCCACCGACGACCTGCTCGTGCTCGACGTCGCCTACCGCCTCGGCCGCTACTTCGCCGTGCCGGTGCGCGCCGAGTTCGCCTGCCCCGACTCGCACACCATCGTCATGACGATCACCGACGGCGAGGGCACCGGCAGCGTCGTCGAGACCCACGCGACCCCGCTCACCACGCCCGGCACGCACCCCGCGCGCACCGTGATGACCGAGGCCGTCGTCGCGACGTCCGACCGGTTCGGCTTCAGGGTCGCCCGCGGGCTCGCCCCGCTCGTCACGATGGGGATGCGCGCGTCGGCGACCCAGCTGTGGGCCGACGACCTCGTCTACGCCGCGCGGCTCTACGAGCTGCGCCGCGCCGCCGCAGACCGATAGGCACGGATGCCGCGCCGCGCCCACCGCGGCACCGGCCCCAGCCGCGAGCCCATCGGCACCGACCAGACGCCGTGCCCGCGCTCACCCCAGCCGGTGAGCAGCCGGTCCGCGGCCAGGAAGCCGGTCGTGGCGGCCCGCTCCATCAGCGCCACCGGCAGGTCGCACCGCACGCAGTCACCCGCGAGCAGCACCCGGCGGTCGGGGGTGCGCACGCCCGGGCGCGATCGCCACGGCTCGAGCCCCACCAGCACGCAGTCGGCCTCGACGAGCCACTCGTCGTGCACGATCTCGAGCGCCGCCGTCTCGGGGTAGACCCGGTGCAGCTCGGTGAGCATCCGCTGGCGCAGGTCGACCTCGGCGGTGCCCTCGGGCAGGGCGTAGGCGTGCAGCTCGACGACCGAGCCGTCGTGGGCCGCGCTCCACCGGGTCGCGTGCCCCTCGAACTGCTCGAGCACCGAGATGTTGTCCAGCGGCCCGTAGCCGCTGGTGCCCAGGAAGGGCGGCCGCTCGGGCGCGACCTTCCCCGACAGCCAGAGCCGCCAGACCGCGAACGACGGCGCCGACCGGATGCCGGCCACGGACTCCCGCCACGCCTCACCGGCGCGGTCGTCGCCACCCAGGCCGGGTGACGCGGCGACCACGCGGCGCAGGCCGACCGGGTCGAGGGCCAGCACCACGGCATCCGCCTCGAGCCAGTCCTGGCCGTCGTCGCCGGGTGTGCCGTGCAGCACGGAGAGGCCCTCGCTGAGCTCGCCCAGCTCGCTGAACTCGGTCACCGAGCGCACCTCGCGCCCGGTGAGCACGCTGACGCCGAGCCGCTCGAGGTGGGCGCCCAGCGGGCCCCACAGGGTGGCGTCGTAGTCGTCGCGGGGCACGTCGAAGAGCAGCCCCTCGGCGGAGCCGACGAAGTACATGTGGAACATCGCGACGAGCTCGGCGCCGGAGAACTCGCGCGGGTCGGCGAAGAAGCTGCGGGCGAACACCTCCAGGGCGAGGTGCCGGGCCGCCTCCGGGAAGCTGCAGCTCGTCGAGCACGTCGGCGGCGCTCTTGCCGTCGAGCGCGGCGAAGGTGGCGGGGAAGTCGACGTCGAGCAGCCCCAGCGCGGCGTCGACGTCGACGGCGGCCAGCCCCTTGAGGTCGAAGCTCGGGCTGCGGGCGACGAAGGCGGCGAGGTTCCACGGCGGGGTGCGCGGGATGTCGGAGAAGGAGTCGCGGCCGCCGCCGTCGCGCACCAGCGGGTAGTCGTCGAGGGGCCGCAGCCGCTCCAGGGTCGGGTCGGTGCGGCGCAGCACCGAGCGCAGGTTGTAGTACTGCCGGAAGAAGGCGTGGAACCCGCGGCTCATCTCGCCCCGCTCGCCGTCGGCCAGCTCGACCGGCCACGACCGCACCCGGCCACCCAGCCGTTCCTCGCGCTCGAGCACGGTGACCCGCACCCCACGCTCGGCCAGTGCCAGCGCGGCCGTGAGCCCGGCGATGCCGCCGCCCACGACGACGACGTGCCGCGCGGATGCCGGCACGCGCGCGGCATCCACGACGGCCAGCGGCGCGGGCGGCGGGTGGAACACGGCCCGGCGGTCGAGCCCGGGCGTCCAGCGTGCGGTGCGGCCGATCATGACGGCGCCGACCCGACGACGGTGTGGACCAGCCCGTGCTGCCAGCCCGGGTAGGACCGGTGCCGGACGTCGACCAGCCCCGCGGACAGCAGCCGCTCGCAGATGCGCTGGACCGAGTCGAAGTCGCGCACGCTGGTGTAGAGGTAGCGGTGCAGCGGCACGTCGGAGCGCTTCACCACGGCCAGCGGGATGATGATGCCGTGGCACACCGCGGCCCACAGCACCTTGGCGCGGGGGTTGCCGGCCACCGAGTAGTCGTGCAGCACGAAGGTGCCACCGGGCCGCAGCACCCGAGCCACCTCGCGCACCAGGCGGGCGCGGTCGGGCACGTTGCGCAGCAGGTAGGCCGCCAGCACGCCGTCGACCGAGCCGCTCGGCAGCGACTCGAGGTGCGCGACGGCGTCGGACACGACCAGGGCGACGCTCGGCGGCCAGGTCTTGGCCCTGGCCTGGTCGACCATCCCCTCCGAGGCGTCGACCCCGGTGACCGACAGCCCGTCGGCCGAGCCGCCCCGGGCCGACCACGCGTCGAGCAGTGCCCGGGTCGAGGCGCCGGAGCCGCAGCCGAGGTCGAGCACCTGCAGCGGTTCGCGCGTCGGCCGTCGGGAGCCGCTCGACGAGCGCCTCTGCGGCGGTGCGCAGCTGGTCGTGGTAGCCCGGCGAGAGGGCGACCATGGCGTCGTAGGTCGGGGCGGCGCGGTCGAACGCGTCAGCGAGCACCCACTCCTCGCGATGTGGCGCGTCGGTCACGGTGCCTCCTGCGTCGTGGGCCGGCTCAGTCGGCCCGTCTCGTCGGTGCTGCTTGTGGTGTCTGGGGTGCGGGCGCCGTGGCCATGCTCGGGCCGGGCGTCGTCGTCGTTCTGGTCGCCCTGGCGCACCCACAGCAACAGCGTCAGCGTGATCATCGAGAACCCGAACAGGTAGTCCTCCACCGGGATGTCCCACGGGATCCGGATCCCCGTGATCTGGCCCTCGTCGTAGATGACGATGGGCGCCGACAGCTTGGTCAGCCAGCCGTCGACGAGCACGTGGAAGAAGTAGACGATCGCCATGGCGATCCAGTACTGGCCCTTGCGGAAGATGCCGGTGCGCAGCCAGAGCACCTCGACCAGGACGGTGGCGATGACGGACAGCACTGCCAGCACGGTGTACTCAGGCATCGCGCTCCCGCCACTGCCGCCACCAGCCGAGCACGGTGCCGACCGCCTCGTAGGTGAGCAGCGCACAGATCGGGATGACCACGAAGAAGACGACCTCCTCGAGCGGCACGTCGAGGGGGAACAGGATGCCGGTCGTGTACTGCGCGCTGTACCACCAGTGCTCGCGAATGATGCCGACGATGTCCCAGACCAGGAAGATCGCGAGCACCGGCAGCAGCGACAGCAGCAGCCGCCGCGGTCGCCGGTAGACCCGGGCGCGGAGCACGAACTCCAGCGGCAGCGTGATGAGCAGGCAGCCCGCCATGAGCAGGAGGTACTGGTAACGGTCGTCCACGGTTCCGCCTACGCCGCCTCGGCGTCCGGGCCCAGCTCGGCGGCCGGGGGCAGCTCGGTGCGCAGGCCGGCGGGCCAGGCGCGCGGGTCGGGGCCGAGGGCGTCGAGCAGCGGCACCTGCTCGGTGCACCAGGGCGACACCGTGCGCTCGCCGGAGAGCACCTCGTGGCGGAACTGCTCCCACGGCACCCACTGCGCGTCGTCGACCTCCAGGGGGTCGGCCGCCAGCGCGTCGTCGTCGACGAACCCGACGAACACCGGGCACAGCTCGTGCTCGACGAGCCCGTTCATCACCGCGCGGTAGCGGAAGTCGGGGAGCACGAGGCGCAGGCTGCGCACCTCGACCCCGAGCTCGCTGCGGGCCCGGCGGCGCACCGCCTCGGCGAGGTCCTCACCGGGCCTGGGGTGCCCGCACACGGTGTTGGTCACCACGCCCGGGAAGCTCGGCTTGCTGGCCGCCCGGGTCGTGACCAGCAGCCGCCCGGCGGGGTCGACGACGTAGCAGGAGAACGCGAGGTGCAGCGGGGTGTCGTCGTGGTGCACGACCGACTTGGGGGCCTGGCCCACCGGCGACCCGGAGTCGTCGAGCAGCACGACGTCGTCGTCGGACACCCAGGCGCCGTCGTGCGGGTCGCGCGCTGCCCGGTCGGCGTGCACCAGCCGCATCGGCTCGCGCGAGAGCACCATGCGCGCGGCGAGAGCGGCCTTGGTCGGCGTCGAAACCCTTGCCCGAGAGGCGAACACGTCGTAGTCGGCCGCCTCGATGCGCTCGAGGATGCGCGCGTAGAGCACCCTCGCGGTGGCCACGCACCGCCGTGACGCGCCGGGCAGGGTCGGGATGCCGTCGTCGGCCTCGCGGTAGAGCCGCCGGTTGCGCTCGATCTCGAAGGCCATCAGGGCGCGCCACTCGGGCGTCACGACCCGGGCGTGCGGGTCGGCCCCGAACCGGCGCAGGTCCTCCTGGGGCAGGTAGACCCGCCCGCGGTCGAGGTCCTCGCCGACGTCGCGCAGGAAGTTGGTGAGCTGGAAGGCGAGCCCGAGGGCGCGGGCCGGCGCGACGGCATCCGTGCCGGGCCGCAGCACCGGCAGCATCATCTCGCCGATGACGGCCGCGCTGCCGTCCATGTAGCCGAGCAGGTCGCCCCAGGTCTCGTAGGTGCGGCGGGTGAGGTCGCTGCGCATCGCGCCGAAGAACCGGGTGAAGCACTCGTCGTCGATGCCGCACTCGCGCACCGAGGTGGCGATCGCGGCCATCACCGGGTCGGTCGACGTGCCGGTGGCCAGGGCCACCCAGAACGACCGCTCGAAGGCGTCGAGCGCACGAGCGGTCTCGGGGCCGGGGTTGGGGCCCGCGATGTCGACGATGTCGTCGGCGAGCCGGGCGAGCGTGTAGACCGCGTGCACGTGCCGGCGGCTCGGGGCGGGCAGCAGGCGGGCACCCCAGTAGTAGGTGGTGCCGTGCTCACGGGTGATCTGCGCGCAGCGGGCATAGCCCGAGGCGAGCACCTCGGGAGAGGTGACCGGGGTGGGTGGGTTCACCGGACCACCGTACGCGGTACGGGTCGGGCGGCTCCGCCGTACTCCTGCACCCGCTGCGCCGCCAGCTTGCCGCTCACCAGCACCATGGGGATGCCGACGCCGGGCTGGGTGCCCGAGCCGGCGAAGACCAGGCCGGGCACCCGGCGGTCGACGTTGGACGGCCGGAACGGGCCGGACTGCAGGAACGTGTGGGCGAGGGCGAACGGGGTGCCGAGGTGCATGCCCTGGGCCCGCCAGTCGTCGGGGGTGACCAGCAGCTCCTCGCGGATGTCGGTGGGGTAGCCGCCGGCCTCGAGGAAGCGGTGCAGCCGCTCGCGCATCGGGCCCGGCCTCGCGCGACCAGTCGAGCCCGGCACCGGTGTGCGGCACCGGCTCGAGCACGTACATCGTGGTGGAGCCGGCGGGGGCGGCGGTGGGGTCGGTGACCGAGGGCACGGTGACCAGGCGCGACGGGTCGGGCATCAGCACGCCGCGGTCGATGATCGCCTCGAAGGCGCCGTCCCAGTCGTCGCCGAAGTGGATGTTGTGGTGGCGCAGGTGCGCGGCCGGCGCCCCGGCCGCGCCCACGTGCCACACGACCGCGGAGGGGGAGAAGTCGCCGGTGCGCACCGCCCGCGGCGCGCTGACCCCGGGCAGCAGCCGGTCGTAGGCGACCGGGAGGTCGAGGGTGCACACCACGGCATCGGCGGCGACCCGCTCGCCGTCGGCGGTGGCGACGCCGACCACGGCACCGTCGGAGCGCCGCAGCACCTCGCTCACCTCGACGCCCAGGTGGATCGGCACGCCCGCGTCGGTGAGCGCCTGCGCCATGCCACGCGGCACGGCGTGCATGCCGCCATCGGGGTAGAAGACCCCGCGCACGGTGTCCATGTAGGTGATGACGGCGAGCACGGCCCGGGCCTTGGCGGGGGCGATGCCGGCGTAGAGGGCCTGGAAGCTGAAGATGCGGGTGAGCCGGTCGTCGGTGAAGAACCGGTCGACGGCCGCGCCGAGCCCGCCCAGCCCGCCGAGCTGCAGCAGCTTGGCCGCCGTGGCGGGGGAGCGCACGAGGTCGAGCGGCGAGGAGTAGTTGTGGTCGACGAAGGTCGCGAACTCGGTGTCGTAGAGCTGCTCGAGCCAGACCAGGAACCGGTCGAACCCGGCCGCGTCGGTCTCGCCGACCTTGGTGCGGATCTCCTCGCGCAGGTCGGCCATGTCGGCCCGGATGTGCAGCTCGCTGCCGTCGGGGTAGACCGCCCGGTAGGCCGGGTCGAGGCGCCGCATCGGCACCAGGGCCTCGGGGTCGCCGCCGATCGCCGCGATGGGGGCGTGCAGCAGCTCGGGCATGGTCATGACGACCGGGCCGGTGTCGATGCGGAAGTCGCCCAGGCGCAGCTCGCCGGCGCGGCCGCCGACGATGGCCTCGCGCTCGAGCACCGTGACGTCGTGCCCGTCGGCGGTGAGGTGGCAGGCGGCGGCCAGGCCGGAGAGACCGGCGCCGATGACGACGACCCTCACGCGGACCGCCAGGCGACGGCATCGGCGAGGTCGCGCAGCGCGGCATCGGCCTCGGGGTCGACGTCGAGGTCGTCGAGCGCCCGGTGGGCGCGGCCCACGAGGTCGGCCACGGCATCCTCGGCGCGCTCGCGCACCCCGGCGTCGACCATCGCCTGCTGGAGGGCGTCGACGCCGGCGTCGTCGAGCGTGCCGGCGTCGCAGGCGGCCAGCAGCGGGCGCGCGGAGTCGGGCAGCAGCTGTCCGGCCCAGGTGAGCAGCGCGGTGGGCTTGCCCGAGCGCAGGTCGTCGCCCGCGGGCTTGCCGGTGCGGGCGGGGTCGCCCCAGACGCCGAGCACGTCGTCGCGGACCGCGAAGGCGTCGCCGACGAGGTCGCCCCAGGTGACCAGGCGGCGCACGAGGTCGGGGTCGCCGCCACCGACGAGCGCGCCGAGCTGCAGCGGCCGGGTGATGGTGTAGCGGCCGCTCTTGAACCGGGCGATGCGCCGGGAGGTCGGCAGGTCGCGGCGGCGGCCGGCGGTGTGCGTGACGTCGAGCAGCTGGCCCTCGACCAGCTCGACGGCCATCAGGCGCCAGGCGGCGCGCACCTCGGGTGCGGTGCCGGCGACCAGCATGGTGGCCTCGCTGAGCGCCAGGTCGGAGACCAGGGTGGCGACGCTGTCGCCGAACAGGGCGGGGTCACCCAGGCCGGCGTGCTCGTGGTGCCGCTCGGCGGCGACGACGTGCAGGGTGGGCAGGCCGCGGCGCGAGGCCGAGCGGTCCATGACGTCGTCCTGGATCAGGGCGAACAGGTGGAGCAGCTCGAGGGCCGCGGCCACCCGCACGAGCTGCGGGTGGGTGTCGCTGCGGCCACCGGCGACGGCCCAGCCCCAGTGGGCCAGCACCGGGCGCAGCCGCTTGCCGTGGTTGCGGGCGCGGTCGGCGAGCTCGCCGACGAGGTCGACACCGAGCGGGCCCGGGTCGTGGCCGGGCAGGTCGCGCAACGGGTCGGCGGTGCCGCCGTCGCCGGTGCCCGCGGCGGCCTGGCGCAGTGCCTCCGACAGCTCGGCGAAGGTCGTCTCGAGCAGGGTGTCGGCCGCGCACAGCGTGGCGTCGACGGACCGGGCACGGCGCCGGGCGTCGAGGTCCATGGTGGTCACCTCGGCACTCATCGACTCAACCGCCTCGTCCCTCGCCCCTCGGGCATCGATTCAACCAGACCCACCCTGACACCTGCTGTGGTGCCCCGAGCCTAGACAACTCGGCTCCATCCTTGCACAGACCTTAGACAAACCCTGATCCGCGGGGGTCCTGGGGCCGACCGCGGGCCGTCGCGCACCGCGCGTCTCGCCCGCATGCCCCGGCCGAGCCAGAGACAAATCGGCGCTGAACTGCGACGATCAGCGCGTGGCGGCCGCACCAGATCCCCCTGGCGACCCGACCCGCATCGCCGAGCGGGTCGGCGAGAGCCTGACGCGCCTGGCGCGGGTGACCAGCGAGCTCGTCACGGCCGACTCGGTCGACGCGGTGATCAAGATCGTGACCTACCACATGGCGGATGCCGTGGGCGCGACGATCGCCGCCCTCGCCCTGCGCGACGGCGACGACGTGCGGATCGTCGGGCTGCGCGGGCTGCCGCTCAGTGAGGCGCGGCAGTGGGAGGTGGTGCCGCTGACGCAGCGCATGGCGACCACCGACGTCATCCGGTCGGGCCGGCGGCTGGTGCTGGTGGGGGCGGCCGCGATCCGCCAAGCCGTATCCCGGACCTCCCGGGGATCGACCGGGGGGAGCGCACGGTCGTGACGCTGCCGCTGCGGGTCGCCGGCCGCACGATCGGGGCGATCCACCTGTCCCGGCCGGGCGCGGTCGAGCCCGACCCGACCGAGCTCGACTTCCTCGACATCATGGCCGACACCTGCGCCCAGGCCTTCGAGCGCATCGAGGCCTCGGACGTCGCCCGCCGGCAGACCGCGCGCCTGGAGTTCCTGGCCGAGGCCTCGATCGAGCTGGCCAGCAGCCTCGACCTCGAGGTGACCACGCGCCGGGTGGCCCGCCTGGCGGTGCCCACCTTCGCCGACTGGTGCGCCATCGACGTCGTCCGCGACGGACGGGTGCACCGGCTGGCCGTCGCCCACGTCGACCCCCGAGAAGGTCGAGCTGGCCGTCGCGCTCCAGGAGCGCTGGCCCCCCGACCCGGACAGCCCGACCGGGGCCCGGGCGGTGGCGCTGTCCGGGCGGCCCGAGCTGGTCCACGAGATCACCGACGAGATGCTCGTCGCCGGGTGCCGTGACCCCGAGCAGCTGCGCATCGCCCGCGAGCTGCAGCTGCGCAGCGCCCTGCTGGTGCCGCTGTGGGTGCGCGGCCGGGTGATCGGGGTGCTCACCTGGGTCTCGACCGACGAGCGCCGGCTCTACGAGTGGGACGACGTCCGCTTCGCCGAGCACCTCGCCCGGCGGGCCGCGACCGCCATCGACAACGCCGAGCTCTACAGCCAGACCCGGGCCGCGGCCGAGCAGCTGCAGCGCGCCGTGCTGCCGCAGGCCCTGGTCGGCGACGACTGCTGGGAGGTGTCGTGCGACTACCGGCCCTCCGGCCGGGCCGAGATCGGCGGCGACTTCTACGACGCCTTCTCGCTCGGCGACGGCCGCCACGTCGCGTTCATCGGCGACGTGATGGGTCGTGGGGTCGCCGCGGCGGCGGCGATGGCCGAGATGCGGGCGGCCACCCGGGCCTTCGCCTCGGTCGACCCCGACCCCGCCGTGGTGCTGCGCCAGCTCGACACCATGGTGCTCACCTACGGCAGCGACCAGCTCGTCACCCTCGTCTACGTGCTGGCCGATGCATCGGCGGGCCACCTGCTCGTCGGCAACGCCGGCCACCCGCCGCCCGCGGTGCTGCGCGACGACGGGTCGGTCGAGCTGGCTGCCGCTCGCCGACGGTCCGCCGCTGGGCGTGGCGGAGGACCGCCGCGAGCGGGCCACGGTGGCGTTCGGGGTGGGCGACACCCTGCTGGCGTTCACCGACGGGCTGGTCGAGCGACGCGACGAGGACATCGACACCGGGCTGGAGCGACTCGCCCGTGCTGCGCCCCACCTGGCGCAGGCGGCGCTGGCCGACGGGGTGCAGCGCGTCGTCGACACGGTGCGCGACGAGACCTACGACGACGACATGGCGGCCCTGGGGCTGCGGCGCCGGGCCTAGGGCTCCTCGGTGGGGGCGACCGGCCTCCGGTAGTGGTGGGCGAAGGGTGCCGCCTCGGGCGTGCGGCGGCACGAGGGAGACGACCACGCGGCATCCGGGGTCGCCGACCGCGATCCGCTCCTCGAGCAGCACGGCGACGTCGTCGGCGGCGTTGCGGGCGGCGATGCCGCCGAAGACGCTCGACGTCATCCGGCACAGGGCCGGGGCCCGCAGCACCGCGTCGCCGAACGGGCAGCGGGTGTTCTCCATGACGACCCGCTCGGGCGGTGGCCTCCACCACGGTGAAGCCGCCGTCGATGGCGTGCTTGAGGCGCACGAAGCAGCGCCCGAGCTGCTCGGGCGTCATGCGGCCCACCACCGCCTCCGCGAGGCGGAACTCCTCCTCCATCTGGCCGCCGATGTCGGTGCCCACCTGGGCGATGGCCGCCTCGGCGGCGTCGGGCCCGTGGTTGGCCTCGACGGTCTGCGAGAGCTGCACGATCAGGGCCCGCAGGAACGACTCCTTGCCGAAGCCACCCTCGGGCCGGGCCTCGGCGAGGGCCGGCAGCACGTTGGTGCGACGCCGGGGCGGGTCGTGGCTGCCCGCGGTGCGCCGGGGCACCGGCAGGATGACCGACACCACCATGCCGGCGTTGGCGCGCACCGAGGCGCGCACCTCCGGGGCGAGCGCCGAGATGATCTGCAGGCCCCGGCCGGAGTCGGCCAGCAGCAGCTCGGGATCGTCGTCCGGCAGGGCGTCGGATGCCGGTGGGCCGGGTGCGGCGCGCAGCGTCTCGGCGTCGAAGCCGGGCCCGATGTCGTAGACCTGCAGCACGGGCAGGTTCGTGGCCCAGCTCAGCGACACCCATACCGGTCCGGCGGTGTGCCGCACCGCGTTGCCGACGGCCTCGGAGACGATGAGCTCGGCGTCGGCGATCTCGTCGTCGCTGCCCGGCACCGCGTGGCGCCGGAGGTACTGGCTCAGCTCGCGGCGCAGGTCACCGACCAGCTCGCGACGATCCAGGTACCAGTCCACCGTGACAGTGTGCTCCCGCGCAGGTCAGCGCGGTGGGAGGCGTTCATGCGATCTCGCGGGCGCCCGGTGGCCGCGCGGCCGTCTCGTCGGCCATGCTGGGCGGGTGAGCGAACGCAACGTGCTCGGTGGCGAGCTGCAGGAGTGCGGCACCGACCCGATGACCGGCTTCTACCGCGACGGCTGCTGCAGCACGGGACCGGAGGACCGCGGCAGCCACACCATCTGTGCCGTCGTCACGGCCGACTTCCTCGAGCACCAGCGCGCCATCGGCAACGACCTCTCGACCCCGGTGCCGGCCTACCGCTTCCCGGGCCTGGTGCCCGGCGACCGCTGGTGCGTGACGGCCGCCAACTGGGCGAGGGCCTACAACGAGGGCGTCGCGGCACCGGTCGTGCTCGCGGCCACGCACGAGGCGGTGCTGCGGGTCGTGCCGCTCGCCGCGCTGCAGCAGCACGCGGTCGACGTCCCCGGGGACCTCAGCTCGCTCGAGCCCTGAGCACCCGCACCCGCACCCGCACCCGCAGTGCACCTTCGCCCTCGCCCTCGCCCTCGGTGCAACCTTCGACACTCGCTCCGCTGACCTGCGGGTTCGTGCGTTCGTGACGCCCACGCGGCATCCGGCCTGACCTAACGTCGGGCACTCCGACGACCTCGAAGGAGCAGCGATGTCCCACCACGACAACGGCGCCGAGCACGTGCACGACCTGATCAAGGACCAGCGCACCGCCATGCTGACCACCGTCCACGACGACGGCGGCACCCTGGCCTCCCGGCCGATGGCGTGCCAGCAGGCCGACCCCGACGGCACCTTGTGGTTCCTCGCCTTCTCGGACTCGCAGAAGGCCGAGGAGATCCGCCGGCGCCCCGACGTCAACGTGGCGTTCACGCAGGAGGGGAAGTGGGTGTCGCTGGCCGGCCGCGCGTCGGTGACCCAGGATGCCGCCAAGGCCGCGCGAGCTGTGGAACGACTTCGCGCAGGCCTGGTTCCAGTGCGAGCCCGACGACCCGCGCGTCGCCGTCATCCGGGTCGACGGCGAGAGCGCCGAGTTCTGGGACTCCCCGGGCAAGGTCGGCACCCTCGTGGGCGTGCTCAAGGCCAAGGTGACCGGGTCGCGACCCGACGACGGCGACAACGACACCGTCGCCCTCTGACACCTGTCGCCCTCTGCGTCGCACGGCGCCGGGGGCTCAGCCGGGAACGGGCCCGTCCCAGTCCCAGTGCGGCATCCGGGCGTCGTCCATGGCACGGTCGAACAGCTCGACCACCACGGCGTCGAGCTCACGGTGCGTGCCGTTGCCGGAGTGCATCCGCAGCACCAGGGTCTGGGCGCGGGCATCGACGGGTGTCGGTGGGCGGGCGTACGGTCGATTGGCGCGGGTCTCGCGGCCCGCCCGCCACCACCGGCAGCCAGAGGAGACGGCACATGGCAGCCACGCTCAACCCCTACCTGAGCTTCAACGGCAACGCCCGCGAGGCGATGACGTTCTACCAGCAGGTGCTCGGCGGGGAGCTCACCGTCAGCACCTTCGACGAGTTCGGCGGGGGTGGCGACGGCGTCATGCACGCCCAGCTCGAGACCCCGGCCGGCTTCACCCTGATGGCGTCCGACACCGGCCCGGGCATGGGCGAGGTGGCCGCCGGCACCAACTTCTCGGTCAGCCTCAGCGGTGACGACGAGGCCCTGCGCGGCTACTTCGCCGGGCTGGCCGAGGGCGGCACCGTCACGATGCCGCTCGAGAAGCAGATGTGGGGCGACGAGTTCGGCATGCTCACCGACAAGTTCGGCATCCCGTGGATGGTCAACGTCGCCACCGGCGGTGGCGGCCGACGGCGGCTGACCACCGCGGTCAGCCGAGGGCCGCGACCGCGTCCTCGAGCTCGTCGAGCGCCTCGCCGGTGTGCACGGCGAGGCGCTGGAGGTGCGGCAGCGCCTCGCGGTCGCCGACGAAGCCGATGTCCAGGGCCCCGGCGTAGGAGTGTGCGGTGATGTTCAGCGCCATCGAGTGCCCGGGGATCGACACCGGGTAGGTCGCCTCGAGCCGGGCCCCGCGCCAGTAGAGCGTCTCCTTGGGGCCGGGCACGTTCGAGATGCAGACGTTGAGCGTGGTCGGCACCGGCACCGGCAGGCCGCTCATCGCGCGGCCCACCTGCAGCGCGGCCGGCGCGAGCAGCAGTGCGCTGTAGGCCATCACGGCGTCCGCGCTCATGCCGCGCATCCGCGCCTTGGCCGCCCGGGCGGATGCCGTGATCGTCGCCAGCCGCACCAGCGGGTCCTCGATGTCGGTGGCCAGCGACACCAGGGTCGCGCCCACGGCGTTGCCGCCGCCCTCGCTCTCCTTGGGCCGCACGTTCACCGGGATGAACGCGATCAGCGGGCGCTCGGGCAGCTGCTGCATGTCGGCCAGGAACCGGCGCAGCCCGCCCGCGCAGATCGCCATCAGCACGTCGTTGAGGGTCGCACCGCGGGCCTTGGCGATGGCTCGCAGCCGGCCGAGGTCGTACTGCTGGGTGGCGAACCGTCGCGACTGGCCCACCCGGCTGTTCAGCACCGAGTGCGGCGCCTGGTACGACGTGACCGCACGGGTCGCGGTGCGGCCGCGCCGCAGCTGGGTCTCGACCAGCGCCTTGGCCACCGAGGGCGTCGTGCCGACCGACGACGCCAGGCCGCTCACGATCGACGCGAAGTCACCGACCGGGTCGGCCTCGCGCGGGGCCCGCGGCCGCCGGCCGAGGCTGAAGAAGAAGGGGTGCTCGCGGTCGTCGGGGTCCTTCGACAGGCCACGCTCGAGCAGCCGCATACCGGTGTAGCCGTCGACCAGGGAGTGGTGGATCTTGATGTAGGCCGCGAAGCGGTTGCCCGAGAGCCCCTCGATGATGTGCAGCTCCCAGGGCGGGCGCCGGAAGTCGAGCGGGTTGGAGTGCAGCCGCGACACCAGCACGCCGAGCTCGCGCTCGCCGGCGGGGCTGGGCAGTGCCGAGTGGCGCACGTGGTAGTCGATGTCGAACTCGCGGTCGACCACCCAGCGGTGCACCGGCTGGCGCATCAGCATGCGGGTCTGCAGGCGCAGGTTCCACGGTGCCTCGATGGGGGAGGTCCGCAGCGCGGCGACCAGGTCGGCCAGGAACTCGGGGCCGGCGTCCTTCGGCAGCGACAGGTGCAGCATCGACGCGACGTGCATCAGCGTCTCGTTGGTCTCCCCCATGAGGAAGATCGAGTCCAGGGGTGAGGCCCAGCGGGATCCGGCCACGGGCCGTCAGACCGCCCGCCCGTGCGCCCGGCCACCGTGCTCGCCACCGGCATCCGGGTCGAGGTCCGGGACCTCGGGCACGACGGGCGGGACGGGCAGCGAGGTGGGCGGCGCGGGCCGTCCGGATGTCCGCGGGTCGGGCGTACGGCATCCAGCGGCCCTCGGGCTGCGCGAGGCGGTCGGCGATGACGCGCAGCGTCTCGAGCTCGTGGCCGTAGCCGAGGTGGGAGGCGTGCACCTCGATGTTCTCGGTCTGCGGGGCCGGCTCGGACACGCAGCACTCCCAGGCCACGATGCCGTCGGTGCGCGAGTAGATGCACGTGGTGGGCACGGTGAGCGGCGCGGCGCGCATGCGCCAGGGCCTCAGGGGTGAACATCCGCGCCAGGTTACGCCGGTTCATGATGCGGTACATCGTCCAGGCCCGGGTGGATGCCGGGTGGCCGCGGAACGGGCTGCCCAGGGTGATCACCGAACGGGTGTGGCCGGGCAGGGCGCGGGCCATCTCGCGGGCGTAGATGCCGCCGGCGCTCCAGCCGACCAGGCTGACCTTGCGCTCGTAGCGGTCGTGCAGCTCGAGCAGCAGGTCCTCGAGCCGGTCGGCCAGCGCGGGGCTGGCCCCGAGGTTGCGGCCCTGGCGCCAGTCGTGCGCCCGGTAGCCCAGCCGGCGCAGGTGGCTGCGCAGGAACACCGTCGACTCGGGCCCGGCGAGGAAGCCCGGCAGCACGATGACCGGGTGGCCGTCGCCGCGCGGCCAGGCCGTGCAGGTCGCGGGTGCGCAGGGCCGAGCTGGCGAGCTCGAGCCCCATCCGCCACTCTCGACGCGCCTGCCACGCCGTGGGCGCGGGGGCGCCGTCGGCGACGGGCAGGTCGGTCGGGTCGGGCATCACGGCTCCTGGTCCGGGCGCCGCGAGGCCTACCTGCCGGGTCGCGACGCTGCGAGTGCGGCAGTTGGCAGTGTGACACGCGGCGCCGAGGCCGCGGGCGGGAACACGGCGGGCGTCACCGGGAGTTGTGCGGGTGGAGCGTCGTACCGTGGTGCTCCGACCTGTCCGGAAGGGACCTGCGATGACCGCCACCGACCAGCTGCGCGCCGCACTGCGCGACCTCGAGGCCAAGGCCCGTGAGCTCGAGCTCGACAAGAAGCTCGAGACGTTCGCGGAGAAGGCCGACTCCGCCCTGCGCGAGGCCGCCGTCAAGGCCGGCGACTACGCCCACGACAACCGCGGCCGGGTCGAGGAGACCCTCGACAAGGCCGGCGCCAAGGTCGACGAGAAGACCGACGGCAAGTACACCCGCTACGTCGAGAAGCTGCGCACCGGCGTGCTCGTCGGCGTCGACTGGGTCGCCCAGCAGCGCGAGAGCACCTCGACGCCGTCGTGGTCCGACGGCACCCGGTGGGGCAGCACGCCGGATGCCGGCCCCGCACCCCAGGACGACGTGCCGCCGGCCGCGCCCGGCGGACTCGAGCGACGCGGCCACGCCCGTCGACGCGCCGGCCGCCGGCTCGGCCGACTCGGACGCCTGGGTCGACGTCACCGACACCCCGCCGGCAGCGCAGGGCCCGACCGACCCGAAGTAGCACCGTTCGCGAGCCCGCGGCCCGCGGTCACCGGCATACCGTGGGGGGATGGCGACGACTCGCACCGAACGCGACACGATGGGTGCCGTCGAGGTGCCCGCCGACCGCTACTGGGGCGCGCAGACCCAGCGCAGCCTCGAGCACTTCGACATCGGCCGCGACACCTTCGTGTGGGGGCGGGCCGTCATCCGCGGGCTGGGGCTGCTCAAGAAGTCGGCCGCGCTGGCCAACGCCGACCTCGGGCTGCTCGACGTCGAGCTGTCCGGGGCCATCGTGCAGGCCGCCGACGAGGTGGCCCGCGGCGAGCTCGACGACCACTTCCCGCTCGTGGTGTTCCAGACCGGGTCGGGCACGCAGAGCAACATGAACGCCAACGAGGTCATCGCCAACCGGGCCATCGAGATCCTCGGGGGCGAGCTCGGGTCGAAGTCGCCGGTGCACCCCAACGACGACGTCAACAAGAGCCAGTCGAGCAACGACACCTTCCCCACGGCGGTGCACGTGGCGGTGGTGCTCGAGCTGGCCGAGCGGCTGCACCCGGCGGTCGACGCGCTGGTGGCGGCGCTTGAGGCGAAGGCGGGCGAGCTGCACGACGTCGTCAAGGTCGGGCGCACCCACCTGCAGGACGCGACGCCGGTGACGTTGGGCCAGGAGATCGGGGCATGGGCGGCCCAGATCCGTGACGCGCAGGACGACGTGCGGTATGCCGGTGAACGGGCCCGGGCGCTGGCCATCGGTGGCACGGCGGTCGGCACCGGGCTGAACGCGCCGGCCGAGTTCGGGCCGCTCGTCGCGCAGCACCTGCACGAGGAGACGGGGGAGTCGTTCCACCAGGCCGAGAACCTGTTCGTGCAGCTCGCCTCGCACGACGCGCTGGTCGCGGTGTCGTCGGCGTTGCGCACCCTCGCGGGAGCGCTGATGAAGATGGCCAACGACGTGCGGTGGCTGGCGTCCGGGCCGCGCACCGGCATCGGCGAGCTGCGCATCCCCGAGAACGAGCCCGGGTCGTCGATCATGCCGGGCAAGGTGAACCCGACGCAGTCCGAGGCGATGACGATGGTCGTCACCCGGGTGTTCGGCAACGACGCCACCGTGGGTTTCGCTGGGACACAGGGCAACTTCCAGCTCAACGTCTTCACGCCGGTCATGGCACACGCCGTGCTGGAGTCGATCCGGCTGCTGGCCGACGCGAGCCGGTCGTTCACCGAGCACTGCGTGGTGGGGCTGGATGCCGACCGCGCGCGGATCGCCGCGAACCTCGACGCCGACCTGATGCTGGTCACCGCGCTCGCCCCGCACGTCGGCTACGACACCGCGGCGGCCATCGCCAAGCGGCCCACCGCGACGGGTCCACGCTGCGCGAGGCCGCGCTCGCGTCGGGTGCGGTCAGCGGCGAGGACTACGACCGCTGGGTCGACCCCGAGGCCATGACCCACCCCGGTTGAGCGGGTGGCCAGGTGCTCCACACTCCCTCGACCGTCGGTCTCACCTCCTGAGACCATCACTTGAGGTTATGCATACCAGTTGACTAGGTTATACATCGGTTTCGCTTTCAACTAACCGCCGGTGGCGGTCCGCACCCGTCCACCGGAGACCGCGGAGCCGACGCCGTGCCCTGTCGACCACCCGACCTCGCCTGCCCAGGAGCCCTGATGACCGTCACCGACGAGCTGATCGCCAACAACGCGGCGTATGCCGCCCAGTTCAGCGGCCCGCTGCCGCTGCCGCCCTCCAAGCACGTCGCCGTGCTCGCCTGCATGGACGCCCGCCTCGACGTCTACCGCGTGCTCGGCCTGGGCGAGGGTGAGGCGCACGTCATCCGCAACGCCGGTGGCGTCGTCACCGAGGACGAGATCCGCTCGCTCGCGATCAGCCAGCGGCTGCTCGGCACGAAGGAGATCATCCTCATCCACCACACCGACTGCGGCATGCTCACCTTCACCGACGACGGCTTCAAGGAGTCGATCCGCGCCGAGACCGGGCTGCGCCCGCCGTGGGCCGCCGAGGCGTTCCCCGACGTCGAGGACGACGTGCGCCAGTCGCTCGCGCGCATCGCGAGCAGCCCGTACATCCCGCATCAAGGACTCCGTGCGCGGCTTCGTCTTCGACGTGGCCACCGGCCGCCTCGACGAGGTGCACCCGGGCTGAGGCCCGCTCGCCGCGGTTAGGCTCCCAGCACCACGTTCCGTGCCGGCCCGAACCACGGGCGCGTCCGAGCGACCATGCCCGACCAGCCGAGCGAGGGGCCATGAACCAGCCAGCCGCACGCGGTTCCGACGTCCACTTCACGCCGTCCGCCGGCCGCACGCTGGGGGTCGAGTGGGAGGTGGGCCTGCTCGATCCCGTCACCCTCGACCTGGTCTCGCGGGCCGACGAGCTGCTGCACCTGGCGAACGCGTCCGACGTCAGCAGCCACGCCCGGCCCACCCGGTCGCGGTTCACCGTCACCCAGGAGCTGCTGCGCAACACCGTCGAGATCGTCACGGGCGTGTGCGCGAACGCCGAGCAGGCGGCATCCGACCTCGCTGACGGGCTGGGGCGGGTGCAGGCGGCGGCGGGCGAGCTCGACGTGCTGCTCTACGGCGGCGGGTCGCACCCCTTCGCCCGCTGGGAGGACCAGGAGGTCAGCGACGGCCACCGCTACGCGACGCTGATCGACCGCACCCAGTGGTGGGGGCGGCAGATGGTGATCTTCGGGGTGCACGTGCACGTCGGCATCCGCTCGGCGGCGAAGGTCTGGCCGCTCATCAACGCGCTGCTCACCTACCACCCGCACCTCACCGCGCTGTCGGCCTCCTCGCCCTACACGGCGGGCGCCGACACGGGCTACGCGAGCAACCGCACCATGCTCTTCCAGCAGCTGCCGACCGCGGGGCTGCCCTTCCAGTTCGAGACCTGGGCGCAGTACCGCACCTACCTCCACGACGTGTTCACCACCGGCGTCATCACCGACGCCAGCGAGCTGCGCTGGGACATCCGGCCCTCGCCGCTGCTGGGCACCATCGAGGTGCGCGCCTGCGACGGCTTCTCGCGGGTCGAGGACGTCGTGGCCGTGGCCGCCCTCATCCACTGCCTCGTCGTCGACCTCGAGCACCAGCTCGACGAGGGCGTGCTCCCGCCGCCGCTGCCGCCGTGGCACGTGCAGGAGAACAAGTGGCGCGCAGCGCGATACGGCCTGGACGCCATCATCATCCGCGACGCCGACAACACCGAGGTGCACGTCGTCGACGACATCCGCGACCTGGTGGAGCAGCTCGCGCCGACCGCGCGCCTGCTCGGCTGCACCCGCGAGCTGGCCGGCATCACCGACATCCTGGATGCCGGGGCCGGCTACCAGCGGATGCGCGCGGCCGCGGAGGCGAACGGCACGGTGGACCTGCGGGCCGCGGTGCGCGAGATGGTGGTGACCCGCACCTGAGGCCGCGCTCCCACCCTCGATGCCGCCGCCGCGTCCGGGTGGTCAGTGCGGCTCGGGGTCGTGGTTGACCCACCGCGCCAGCTGCGTCCGGGAGGTCACCCCGAGCTTGCGGTAGGCGTTGCCGAGGTGGAACTCCACGGTGCGCCTGCTGAGGAAGAGCTCCGCGGCGATGTCGGCGTTGCTGGCGCCCTGCGCGACCATCCGCGCGATGAGCCGTTCCTGCGACGTCAGCGCGACCGGGGCCGGCGCGGCACCGGCACCGGTGCCGGTGCCGGCCGCCGGTGCCGGGCCAGGCGAACCGGCGCCCGGACGCCCGCGCGCACCGGGCCTCGAACGGCGCCGCCCCAAGGACCGTGAAGAGCTCCTCCGCCACCGCCAGGTGGCGGGCGGCGCCACGGCCAATGGTGCGCTGTAGGTGCTCGGCGAGGAGCAGCTCGGCCATCGCCTCCTCGAAGGGCAGGCCCGCCTGCCGGGCCAGCGCCGCGGCCTGCTTGAACCCGGCGGTCGCCGCGTCGTGGCGGCGCTCGGCGGCCGCGGCGACGGCGCCGGCCCGGGCCGCGTGCGACCTGACCCCGAGGTAGCCGCACCTCGCGGCGGAGGTCGACAGTGCCGTGGCGTGCGCCCGGGCCGAGGAGGCATGGCCGGCGGCAGCCTCGGCCTCAGCGACGAGGACCCGCCACTGCAAGGCGCCGTCGGCGTCGACCCGGGCCCGCGCCACGAGCCGCGCCAGCGCGTGACCGGCTCGCCAGGACGGCTGACGTGTCGCCGCGAGCGTGGGCCAGCTGCACGGCCGCCACCTGCGCGAAGGCGACACCGGTGGACGGCCCGTCCGCGCTGGCCGCGAGCGCAGTGGCGAGGCGCCGCCCGGCCAGCTCGAAGTCGCCACGACGCGCGGGGACACTGACGCCCACCGCGTAGGCCGGGGCGGTCGCCCAGGTCTCGTCGAACGCGTCGAGCACCGCCAGGCCGGTCGCGCTCCACTTCTCGGCGTCGTCCCAGTTCCCGCGGCGGTGCTCGACCTCGGCGAGGTACGACCGCGGCACGTGGGCCAGCGAGTAGTGGGCATGGCGCTCCGCGGACGCGACGCAGGAGCTGAGCGCGGCGTGGGCACCAGCGAAGTCGTCGCCCCACATCAGCAGGTACCCGCGGACCGTCTCCGCGAGGATGTCCGGCGGGGCCGGTTCCCCGTCGGGAGGTCCCAGCACCTCGAACGCCTCGGGGATGCGGTCCTGGAGGCCGAGGGCGGCTGACAGCTGGCCACGCCACAGGCCGGCGGGCGCCCCGGGGAGGCGCTCCTCGAGCCGGTGCGCCCAGCGCTCGGCTTCGTCCGGCCGACCGTCGTACATCTCCATGAACCCGAGCAGCCAGGCCGACATCACACCCCGCGGGTCCGACGACGCCCAGGCGCGCTCGGCCAGCTCGAGGGCGCCCGGTCGGTCGTTGCCGAGCCAGGCGAGCCACCCGCCGAGGTAGTCGCGGTAGCCACTGCCCGTGGCCGGGCGCAGCTCCATCGCCTCGCGGGCCGGTGTCTGGTAGCCCGCGGCCAGGGCGACCTGCGCGGCATCCAGCCGGAGCTGCTCGGCAGCCTCGTCGGTGGTGGCCCGGTCGGAGGCGAGCACGAGCAGGTCCGCGGCCTCGAGCGCGGCGCCGTCGACCACCCGACCGGCGGCCATCTCGGCAGCCTGCCGGGTCAGGGCCTCGTCCGGCGCCGTCCCGGCGAGCAGCAGGTGACGCATCCGGCGCGTCGGGTCGAGCTCGTGCTCGGCGGCCGCGCGGTGGATGCGGGCGGCCAGCTGCGGACCGGGCAGCGTCGAGATCTCGGCGGCGACGAGCGGGTGGATGAAGTCGAGCGGGTCCTCGGTCGTGCTCGGCCAGGTCGTGAGCCCGGCCGCCGCAGCGGCGCGCACGTCCTCCAGGTCGGCATCCGGTGCCAGGCGCAGCACCTCCCACACCCGCCGAGGTGGTGACATCAGCGCCAGGGCGGCCAGCACCTCCCGGGTCCGCGGGTTCGCACGGGCCCAGTGCCGGTGGACCTCGGCTGCCACCGACGACGGCACGGGCAGCTCGCGCGCCGAGTGCAGGTCGTCGCGGGTGGTCGCCCGCAGGGTCGCCGCCACCCACAGCGGGTTGCCCAGCGTGCGTGCCATCAGCCGGTCGAGCGCCTGCTGCTGGACGTCCCTGCCGAACACCTCCCGCACGAGCTCGGCGACGTCGTCGGCGCTGAGCCCAGCCACCTCGACGATCGCGCCGTCGGGCCGCTGGGCGGCCCGGACCAACGGCCCGAGGAAGCCGTCGGCCGCGGGACGCACCTGCGAGCGAACGGCACAGATCAGCACGGCCCGCTCGGTCTGCAGGCGGTGCGCGGCGAACGCGAGCGCGGCCAGCGACGCGGAGTCGGCCTGGTGCACGTCGTCGGCCACCACCGCGACGGCCCGGCCGTCGGCGTCGTCGCCGATCATCTCCAGCAGGCTCGACCCCGCTGTCGCCACGGAGGCCGTCGCCACCGCGTCCCGCCCGGACCCTGCGAGCAGCTTGCGGACCAGGCTGAAGTCGGCGCCGCGATCGGCGGGCTCCGCGCGGGCCGCCACGACGCGCAGCCCCGGGTGGCGCTCGAGCGCCCGTCGGATCGCGGCGGTCTTCCCGATGCCGGCCGGGCCGTGCACGATCGCCGTGCTCGGCGCCCCGCGGACCGCACGCTCGCACGGGCCGGCGAGCGCCTCCAGGACTTCGATCCGCCCCACGAAGGGAGGGTCCCCTGCGGCCACGCCTCCCAGCGTCCCACACGCAGAGGCTGGGGCGGCAGCCCCACGTGCCCGCTGGTCACGGCGGCCCGGCCGACGGATGCCGGTGATTTCACGGGGGTGCTCGCCGCGCCGCCATCGGTACGTTTTCCGAGCGGTTCTGGGGTGGCGCGGCCCGGCGGTCGGGCTACTGCAGGGTGACCCCGAGGAGGGTCGAGATGGACATGACACCAGCGGGCGAGGCGGGCGCGTTGGTGCGGTCCGAACGGCGGTGGGCCGGGCGGAGGGGTCTGGCCATCGGCGTCCTCCTCGCGGTCACGGCCTGCACCGGGTGCAGCGCCACCCCGGACCGCGCACCAGTGGCCGCCGGGACCGGGCGCCCCGGTGAGGTGGCACGCCCGCCCGGCGGCCTTCCCTGGCCGGAGCTGCCCGCCTCGCGCCTGCCGGCCTCCACCGTGGCGCCGATGCAGCAGGAGATGCAGCGCTGGGTCGACAAGGGGCTGCTGCCGGGCGTCACGGCCGCAGTGGCCACCGACCACGGGGTGTGGAGCGGTGCCGCCGGGGTGGACGGGGCGGGGACGGCCCTCACCCCCGACTCGGGGATGGCCCTGGGTGGCGTCACGGTGACCTTCACGGCCGCGGAGGTGATGCTCCTCGCCGAGCAGGGCAAGGTCGACCTCGACGCCCCGGCCTCGACGTACGTGCCGGTGCCTCAGGTGGCGAACGGGGTTACCGTGCGCCAGCTCCTCGCGCAGCGCGCCGGCATCCCCGACCCGGGCTTCGCGGCCTACCAGAAGGCCTTGAGCGACCTGGACCGGCACTGGTCGCCGCAGGACTACCTGGGGCCGGTCGACACGGCGACGCAGGCACCCGGAGAGCGCTTCTACTACGACGACACCAACTACGTCCTGCTCGGGCTCGTGATCGACGCGGCGCGCGGCACCGACACGGCCACCGCCCTGCGCCAGGACCTGTGGCAGCCCTTGGGGCTGCGCCGGCTGGCCTACCAGGACCAGGAGGTGCTGGCAGCGCCGCTCGCCCGTCCGGGGGCCGACGAGCTGCTGCCCGACGGAGCGCCGGGCGGCCCGGTCATCCCGGCCCGGTCGTTCGCCAGTGCCGTCGGGGCCAGCGGGGGCGTCGCGGGCGACGCGGAGTCGACCGCGCGCTGGGGCTACGCGCTGTACGGCGCCCAGGTGCTGCGGCCGGAGTCGGTGCGGCAGATGACCGAGGACGGTGACGGCGACGGCTACGGCCTGGGCACGGTGGACTTCACGGTGCGCTACCAGCGGGCCAGCATCGACGGCATCGGGCATGCCGGCGGTATGCCGGGCTACCGCAGCGTCCTGGCCGTCTATCCCGACCGCCAGGTGTCCGTTGCGATCCTGACGCCTTCGACGGTCGACGCGGTCCCGTTCGTCAAGTGGCTCGTGGCGGCGGGGAAGCTGCTGGGTGCCGCGCCGTGACGGTCAGCTGTCGAGCAGCTCGCGCAGGTCGTCGGCCGTCATCGCCGACGACAGCGCCGCGCCCTCGTCGACCACCCGGGCGAACAGGTCGCGCTTGCGCTCCTGCAGGGCCACGACCTTCTCCTCGATGGTGTCGCGCGAGACCATCCGGTAGACGTTGACCGGGCGGGTCTGGCCGATGCGGTGGGTGCGGTCGATGGCCTGCGCCTCGGCGGCGGGGTTCCACCACGGGTCGAGCACGAACACGTAGTCGGCCTCGGTGAGGGTGAGCCCGAACCCGCCGGCCTTGAGGCGAGATGAGGAACACCGGTGCCGTGCCCTCGCGGAACGAGGCGATGCGCTCGGCGCGGTTGCGGGTGGAGCCGTCGAGGTACTCGTAGGCGATGCCCTCGGCCTCGAGCCGGGCGCGCACGATGCGCAGGAACCCGGTGAACTGCGAGAAGACGAGCGCGCGGTGCCCCTCCTGGGACAGCTCCTCGAGCTGCTCGACCAGGGCGTCGACCTTGGCCGACGACGCGAGCCCGGCGTACGCCTCGTCGACGAGCGACGGGTCGAGCGACATCTGGCGCAGCACGGTGAGCGCCCGCAGGATGGCGATCCGGTTGCCGTTGACGTCGTCGATCAGCCCGAGCAGCCGCTGTCGCTCGCGCTGCAGGTGCCGGTCGTAGACGGCGCGGTGCCGCGGGTGGAGGTCGACCGAGAGCACCTGCTCCATCTTCGGCGGCAGCTCGGTGGCCACGGCCTCCTTGGTGCGGCGCAGCATCAGCGGCCGGATGCGGCGGCGCAGCGCCGCGAGCCGCTCGGCATCCCCGCCGTTCTCGATCGGCTTGGCCCACAGCTCCTTGAACAGCGCCGGGCGCGGGTGGAGCCCGGGCGCCACGATCGACAGCAGCGACCAGAGGTCCATCAGCGAGTTCTCGAGCGGCGTGCCGGTGATCGCGAACTTCGCCCGGGCCGTGAGCCGCCGCACCGCCTGGTAGGTCTTGGCCTGGTGGTTCTTCACGAACTGCGCCTCGTCGAGCACCACCGCGCCCCACGGGCGCGACCGGAACGCCACCTCGTCGATGCGCGCCACGGCATACGAGGTGATGACGACCTGCGCCCCGGCGATGGTGTCCTCGAGCCCGCGACCGGCCTTGCTGCGGGTGCGGTCGACGACCACCGTGTGCAGCGACGGCGCGAACCGGGCCGCCTCGCTCTGCCAGGTCGACAGCACCGAGGTGGGGGCCACGACGAGCACCGGGTCGTCGAGCTCGCCGCGCTCGTGCGCGCGCAGCACCATCGCCAGCATCTGCAGGGTCTTGCCCAGGCCCATGTCGTCGGCGAGGACGCCGCCGAGCCCGCAGTCCCAGAGCAGCGACAGCCAGCGGAACCCGTCGACCTGGTAGGGCCGCAGGGTGGCGTCGAGCCCCGCCGGCAGCTCGGCCGGCTCGACGGCGTCGAGGTCGAGCAGCGCCCCGACGGCGCGGCTCCACCGGTCGCTCTGCTGCTCGACGACGCCCAGCGCGGCGAGCTCCTCCCAGAGGCCGGCGTGCACCACCGAGATGCGCAGCGGGTCGCTGGGCTTGTCCTGCAGGGAGCGCGCCTCGTCGACCAGGGCCCGCAGCGTCTCGAGCTCGGGGCGGTCGAGCGAGAACCAGGTGCCGCTGTCGAGGATGAGGTGCTCGTGGCCGCGGGCGATGGCCTCGATGAGCGGCGCCAGCGGGACGTCCTCACCCGCCACGGTGACCGAGATGCCGAGGTCGAACCAGTCGGTGGGTGCGCCCTCGGCCGGGTCGGACGTCGACACCTGGATGAGCGGGGCGTCGACGGCCTCGCTGTAGGTGGCCGGCTCGCCGACGACGGTGAGCTCGACCGACGGCAGCTCGTCGAGCACCGGCAGCAGCTCGGCGAACGCGACGGTGCGGAAGCCGTGCAGCCGGGTCTCGGGCACCAGCCGCCGCACCCGGGCCACGACCTGCCACAGCGGGTCGAACCCGGCGACCTCCTCGACGGCGAGCAGCTCCTCGACCAGCGCGCGCTCGGCGGCCCGGTCGCGCATCGGGTCGGGCTCCTCGGCGGCCATCGGCACCAGCACCCCGCCGGCGGCCGCGCCGTAGCGGAACCCCCACTCGAGGTGGGCCCGGTGACCCGCCTCGAAGGTGGCGCGCAGCGTGAGCCGCGGCGGCACGGCATCGGGCAGGTCGAGGTCGCCGGATGCCGCCCGCACCCGCGCCTTGCGCCGCAGCCCGGGCAGGTGGGTGACGACGAACCGGGCCCAGTCGGCCTCGGGCACCTCGACGACGCCGAGGTCGAGCAGGCGCTGGCGGGTGCCGTCGAGCGGCTCGGCCAGGGCGCCCAGCACGAGGGTCTCGCCGTCGCGCAGGAAGAAGCCGGTGGCCGGCTGCCCGACCAGGGTGGTGCGGCCGGCCGCCGCCTCGGGCAGGTCGAGGCGCGGGTGCAGCTCGGCGCCGTCGTCGGTGCGCACGACGTCGACGACCAGCTCGGCCGGGTCGGGCGCGAAGGCGACCTCACCGCCCTCGCCGAGGTCGGTGAGCAGCCGCACGCCCGCGCGGTCGGCCGCCCGCAGCAGGGCCACCCACGACGGGCCGAGGTGGTCGAGCAGGATGGCGTCGGGCATCCGGCCGTAGCCGAAGGCGCGCACCGAGCGCCGGTGGGCGTCGGCGAGGGCGGTGAGCACGTCGCGCTGCTCGTCGGCGAACGACACCCGCCCGAAGCCGTAGTAGCCACCGGCGAAGGTCTCCCACGACACCCCGGTGCGGATCCAGCCGCCGCGCACGCCCGGCACCACCGGCCGGATGCGCAGCTGGGGCCGGGCCGGTGCGTCGCGCCGCGGGCTGGTGGCGGGCTCGATGAGGATGCCGACCGGCGTGTGCTCGGGCTCGAGCTCGGTGTCGTCGAGCAGGCCGCCGAGGGCCCGCTCCCAGGTGGGGCGCGCCGGTGCGCTCGGGCGCCCGGCGAGCCGGTCGACCACCGGCTGGCGGTCGCGGCTGGCGGCGGCCACGGCCACGGCGTGCTTGCAGTCGCCGCCGACCGGGCACGAGCAGCTGCTGGCCCAGCGGCGCAGCTCGAGCCGGCCGGCGCTGGGGGTCGCGACCGGGGTGAGCGAGACGTTGGTGGTGTAGGTCTGGCCGTTGCTGCCACCGACCCAGCCGGTGGCGCGGGTGCCGTCGTCGGACAGCTCGAGCTCGACGACCCGGCCCTGCTTCGCGTAGGCCAGGCCACGGGCCACCGTCACCGTGCCGCAGACCTCGTCGAGCTCGCGGTTGGTGAGGTCGGCAAGGCGGTCGACGGTGAACACCCGTGCCACCACGCGACCTCCACGACGCCACCACCGGGCCCGGCGAGCCCGATTCCTGAACTCCCAACCGTATGCCGTGCGCCTGACATTCCCGACCCACCGTCCACAGGGCCCTGCTCCCCCCGCCCCCTTCTCCCGACTTCGTGCGACTTGCACGCGGTTTCGCACGGCATCCGGCCGAGAAACCGTAGGCAAGTCGCACGAAGTCGGGGATGGGAGGTCAGCGGGGCAGGGTGAGCGAGAAGGTCGAGCCCTGGCCGGGTGTCGACACCACGCTCGCGGTTCCCCCGTGGGCGCGGGCGATGGCGTCGACGATGGCCAGGCCGAGCCCGGTGCCGCCGCTCGACGACGACCGTCCCGGGTCGACCCGGTGGAACCGGTCGAAGACGTGCGCCAGGTGCTCGGTGGGGATGCCGGGGCCCGCGTCGGCCACGTCGACCCGCACCGCGCCCGGCAGCTCGACCACCGTCAGCCACACCGGGGTGCCGGCCGGGGTGTGCCGCACCGCGTTGGACGTGAGCCCGACGAGGGCCTGGGTCAGCCGGTCGCGGTCGCCGGTGACGACGAGCGACTCCGGCGCGTCGACGGTGACCACCCGGTCGGGGGCGACCACGCGCAGGTCGCTCGCCACGTCGCGCACGACCACCCCGAGGTCGACCGGGTCGCGCGCCACGACGCCGAGGTCGTCGAGCCGGGCCAGGTCGAGCAGCCCGTCGACGAGCCGGCGCATCCGGGCCGCCTCCTCACCCATCCGGCGCATCGCGTCGGCCATCTCGGCCACCTGCTGACGGGCGGCTGGCTCGGCCACCTGCGCACGGCTCGGCTGCCAGTCTCGGCCACCTGCTCAGGGTCGGCCGGCTCGCCGACGTGCGCACCGGCATCCGGCGTGGTGGACCCGCGGGGTGCGTCGGCGAGCCCGACCCGTCCGGTGTGCAGCGCGGCATACCCCTGCAGGGTGGTGAGCGGGGTGCGCAGCTCGTGCGAGGCATCGGCGACGAAGCGGCGCATCCGCTGCGAGGTCGCGGCGTTGGTGTCGATCATCGCGTTGAGCGCCTCACCGAGCCGCGCGGCCTCGGTGCCCGGTGGGCCGGGACGGACGCGGCGGGTGGTGTCGCCCGCGGTGATGGCGTCGGCGGCATCGGTCATCTCGGCGATCGGGCGCAGGCCGAGCCGGTCGACCCACCACAGGAGCAGCCCGACGACCGCGGCGACGACGAGGCCGGCCAGGCCCAGGGTCATGGTGAGCCGCTTGGTGGCGACGTCGACCGACGTCAGGGGGATGGCGAGCACGGCCTCCGCGCGCCCGTTCGGCAGCGTCGCCGTCACCACCCGCACCCGACGCGCCTGGCCGGATGCCGTGTCGCGCCCCTGCGGGGTCGTCACCTGCTCGCCCGGGCCGAGCCGGGGGGCGAGCGTGGGGTCGTCCTGCGGAGTGAGCACCGGGGTGAGGGTGCCGTCGCGCGACATCCGCCCGACCCAGATGTCGGAGAGGCCGGCCGGGGTCGTCGTGGCGGCGGCCGCCTCGGCCCGGGCGGACGCGAGCAGGATGGCGCGCGGGTTCTGGGCGAGGGCGCTCAGCTGGGCGTCGAGGCGGGCGACGAGGAAGGCCCGCTGCACCAGCACCACCGCCGCGCCGGCGACGAACAGCACCACGGCCAGGGCGCTGGTGGCGATGACGAGGCGGCGGCGCAGCGTCATCACGGCTCCCGGATCGTGTAGCCGACGCCGCGCACCGTGTGGATCAGCTTGGGCTGGGTCGCGTCGACCTTCTTGCGCAGGGTCGACACGAACGACTCGATGATGGCGCCCTCGCCCGAGAAGTCGTACTGCCACACGTGGTCGAGGATCTGGGCCCGGGTGACGACCCTCCCGGCGTTGACGAGCAGGCAGCGCAGCAGGGTGAACTCCGTTGCGGTGAGGTGGTGTTCGGTGTTCCCTCGCCACACGCGGTGCTGGTCCTCGTCGAGCACGAGGTCGTGCACCTGGTGGCGACCGCTGGGGGCGGGGGTCGCGCCCCGGCGCCGGAGCGCGACGTGCACCCGGGCGACGAGCTCCTCGAGCGCGAACGGCTTGGTGATGTAGTCGTCGCCCCCGACCGTGAGCCCCCGCACCCGGTCGGCCGTGTCGGTGCGTGCGGTGAGGAACAGCACCGGTGTGTCGACCCCTCGGGCGCGCAGGCGGCGCAGCACCTCGAACCCGTCGAGGTCGGGGAGCATCACGTCGAGCACGACGACGTCGGGGTATGCCGGGGTGCAGGCCTCGATCGCCTGTGTGCCGGTTGCGGCGGTGGTCACCTCGAACCCGGCCAGGCGCAGGGCGCTCGACACCAGGTAGGCGATGTTCTCCTCGTCGTCGACGACCAGCACACTCGCGCGCGGAGGTTCGGTCGTCATGGCGACCACGCTGCCAGAGGGCGCGCGCGCCTGGCTGGAGGAAACCTCGAGACTTCCTGTGGATCCCGCAGCGCGTTCCGCCCGGGCGTCCTCCGGAAAGGACTGGTCGCCCTACGAGGTCCGGATGCTTCACGTGATGAGCCACCCTGATCCGCCCATGAAGCAACCCCCTGGTTGGTGCGTGCATGGTCCGCCAGGTGGAGCAACCCGGTTGGTGCGTGCATGGTCCGCCAGGTGAAGCATCCGGACGTCTCTTCACGGATCCTTTCGCGGGCCGCCCGGGTGGCGCGTTGGCACCGGCCGGGCACCCATTCGGTCCGCCATCTCCAGCGGATCGCGAGGTTTCCTCGCGGCTGCCGCGAGCCGGCATCCGCATCGTGGGTGGCATGACCACCCCGGCCGGCGTGAGCCGGACTGCAGCCACCACTCGAAGGAGCACCCCATGACCCGCCTGCGCACCTCGCTCATCACCGTCGGGGCCGGCACGGCCCTGCTCGCCACCGGCGCCGTCGTCGCCTCGAGCGCCACGGCCACCCCCGCCCCGGTCGCGGCCGTCGAGCAGCTCGGCGTCGACGCCACCCCGGTCAGCACGGCTGCCGACGCCGCTCCCGGCGGCGTCGCGGCCCGCGGCTGGTGGAAGAAGCTCACCGACGAGCAGCGCACCTGCCTGCAGGACCAGCGGATCACCCGCCCGGTCGGCCCGCTCGACGACACCGAGAAGGCGGCTCTGCGCGCCAAGGTCGAGGCCGCGGCGGAGAAGTGCCAGGTGACCCTGCCGTTCCAGAAGGCCCGGACCTTCTGGAACGACCTGAGCGACGCGCAGCGCAGCTGCCTCAAGGATGCCGCCGGTGACCCGACCGTGGGGCCCCCTCACCAAGGAGCAGCGCCAGCAGGTGCGCGCCGACCTCAGGGCCGCCGCGCAGCAGTGCGGGGTCACGATGCCGGCGAAGGCAGCGACGAACAGCCGCTGACCCCGCCCAGGCCCAGTCGACCGTAGACAACACGCCGTGACGGGGGAGCCCGCACGGCGTGTTCTCTACTCTCGACCGGGTGTGTCGTGGCGTGCCGCCGAGGACTCCGGGTCGCCCGCGATCGCGCCGCGAGCCAGCAGCGCGACCTCCCGCTCCTCGATGATCGCCGAGCAGGCCGCCAGGAAGCGCTGCATGCTCGCCCCGGGGCTGGTGTCGCCGAAGTAGTGCCGCACCAGGGCGGCGTGCACGTCGTCGGGGTGCTGCACCGCAGCGGCCACCACCTCGGCGGCGCGCCCGGCATCCGCCGCGTCGAGCAGGGTGAGCTCGCGCACCAGGCCCGACTCGGGCAGCTCGGCGCGTGGCTCGGCGGGGCGCGTGACGACCAGGGGCTTGCCGGTGGCGAGCCAGTCGTAGGCGACCGCCGAGATGTCGGTGATGCACACGTCGGCCGCGTCGACCTGCCAGCCGAACGGCCCGGCGGTGTCGGCGAGGTGCTGGGCACCGGCATCCGCCGCGTTGGCCTGGCGGATGAGGCGCAGCACCTCCTCGTGGGCGTCGTGGTAGGCCGGCACGGTGAGGCCGAGCCGGGGGTGCGGGCGGTAGACCAGCCGGATGCCGGGGTCCCCCAGCAGCGACCGCACGAGCGGCACGCCGTGGGTGGCCACCGACGAGTAGCGCATGCTCGGCACGTCGCCCTCGGTGGTGGGGGCGTAGAGCACCACGGTGCGACCGTCGCGGGGCAGCGCCGGGCCGGTGGCGTGCACGTCGACCTGCGGGCGGCCGACCTCGACGAGTGAGGACTCGTCGAAACCGATCAGCTTGCGCACGATGCGGTCGCGGGCGGCCTGTCCGGCGATGAAGACGTGGTCGTAGGCCTTGAGCTGGTTGCTCGACATGTAGTCCTTGTCGGACTCGCCGTGGCAGACGAACACGTGGGCCGGCGTCGCGAACCGCATGGCCGGGAAGTTCTGCTGGTTCTGGTTCACGTAGAACAACACCCGCACCGGATGCCGGTCGAGGAACCGCTCGACCGCCTCGATGGTGTCGGCCTGAACGACCGGGAGGGGGCAGTCCTGCAGGAGCCGGGCCGTCGATGCCCACTTGCGGCTCACGACGACCACGCGGTGGTGCTCGGCGAGCCGGCGCATCGGCTCGTACCACTGGTCGACCTGGTAGAGGTTCTCCGGCAGGTCGGGGAAGTAGACCACCGCGGTGACGGTGCCGTCGGGCACGGCGGGCCGGGTCGCCAGCAGCTGTCGGGCCGCGCGGCGCCCGCGCAGGCTGGCGACCGCCCGGGCGCCGATCTGCCGGGCCTTGGCGGCGTCGTCAGCCAGACCCATCAGGCGGTGAACCGGTCCGCGACGTCGAGGGCGCGGTCGAGGATGTCGAGCCCCTCGGCCATCTCCTCCGCGGTCGTCGTGCACGGGGGCACCACGTGGGTGCGGTTGAAGTGCACGAACGGCCAGAGCCCTTCGGCCTTGCACGCGGCGGCGAAGTCGTTCATCGGCGCCGCGGCGGCACCGCCGGCGTTGTAGGCGACGAGCGGCTCGCGCGTCGCGGCATCCTTGACCAGCTCGAGCGCCCAGAAGAAGCCGAGCCCACGCACCTCGCCGACGCTCGGGTGCTTGTCGGCGATCTCGGCCAGCCGCGGCGCGATGACGGTGTCGCTCACCTTGCGGACGTTCTCGAGGACGCCCTCCTCCTCGAAGATGCGGATCGACGCCACGGCCGACGCGCAGGCCAGCGGGTGGCCCGAGTAGGTGAGGCCGCCCGGGAAGGCGCGCTCGGCGAAGGTGTCGGCGATGGCGTCGGAGATGACCACGCCACCGAGCGGCACGTAGCCGGAGTTGACGCCCTTGGCGAAGCAGATCAGGTCGGGGGTGACGCCCCAGTGGTCGACGGCGAACCACTCGCCGCAGCGCCCGAAGCCCGCCATGACCTCGTCGGCGATCCACACGATGCCGTGCTCGTCGCAGATCTCGCGGACGCCGGCGAGGTAGCCGTCCGGCGGCACGAGGATGCCGTTGGTGCCCACCACGGTCTCGAGCATGATCGCCGCGATCGTCGAGGGGCCCTCGACCATGATCGTGTCGCGCAGGTGCTGCAGCGCGCGCTCGCACTCCTGCGCCTCACTGGTGGCGTGGAACGCCGAGCGGTAGGGGTAGGGGCCCCAGAAGTGCACGATGCCGCTCATGCCCGGCTCGCTCGGCCAGCGGCGCGGGTCGCCGGTGGCGGTGATGGCGCCGGCCGTGGCGCCGTGGTAGCTGCGGTAGGCGGTGAGCACCTTGTGGCGGCCGGTGTGCAGGCGCGCCATCCGCATGGCGTTCTCGGTGGCCTCGGCGCCACCGTTGGTGAAGAAGACCCGGTTGAGCGTGCCCGGCGCCAGGTTGGCGATGAGTCGCGCTGCCTCGGAACGGGACTCGTCGGCGAAGCTGGGCGCGATGGTGCACTGCCGGGCCGCTGCCTCCTGGATCGCCGCGACCAGCTTGGGGTGCTGGTAGCCGATGTTGACGTTGACCAGCTGGCTGGAGAAGTCGAGGTAGCGCTTGCCCTCGAAGTCCCAGAAGTGGCTGCCCGACGCACCGGCGATCGGCAGCGGGTTGATCAGGGCCTGCGCCGACCAGGAGTGGAACACGTGGGCGCGGTCGTCACGCGAGACCCGCACGCCCCGCTCGGGGTCGGCGGTGATCTGCGGCTCGGGGAAGGTGCTCATCGGACGGGCCTCTCGTGCGTCTTCGTTCGGCGGGGTCGGTGGGGTCGGCGGGGGCTGGTGGTCAGCCGGGCAGGGTGAAGATCGTGCGGTGCCACGGCTTGTGGGCCACCGCGGTGTTGTCGTGCATCACGTGCTTGATGTTGGTGTACTCGTCGAACGAGTAGGCCGACATGTCCTTGCCGAAACCACTGTGCCGGTAGCCACCGTGCGGCATCTCGCTGATGATCGGGATGTGGTCGTTGACCCACACGCAGCCCGCCTTGATCTCGCGGGTGGCGCGGCCGGCGCGGTAGGTGTCGCGGGTCCACGCCGACGCGGCCAGCCCGAACTCGGTGTCGTTGGCGAGGCGGATGGCCTCGTCGTCGTCGTCGAACGCCACGACCACGAGCACCGGGCCGAACACCTCGTCGCGCCAGATCTCGGAGTCGAGGGGCACGTCGGAGACGAGCGTCGGCTCGTAGTAGCAGCCTCGGGCGAGGTCGCCGGTGGGGGTCTGCCCACCGGTGACGACCTTCGCGTAGCCGCGGGCGCGGTCGACCATGCCGGCCACCTTGGCCTGGTGGGCGGCCGAGCTGAGCGGGCCGAGGTCGGTGGCCTCGTCGGCGGTGGGGCCGAGGCGCACCTGCGCCATCAGGTCGGCGACGCCCTGGACGAACGCGTCGTGCACCGAGCGGTGCACGATGGCGCGCGTGGCGGCGGTGCAGTCCTGCCCGGCGTTGATGAGGGATGCCGCGACGGCGCCGTGGACGGCCGCCTCGAGGTCGGCGTCGTCGAAGACCACGAACGGGGCCTTGCCGCCGAGCTCGAGGTGCACGCGCTTGCCGGTGGCGGATGCCGTGGCCATCACCTGGCGCCCGACGTTGGTGGATCCGGTGAAGCTCGTCATCGCGACGTCGGGGTGGCCCACGAGGTGCTGGCCGGCGACCGGGCCGGTGCCGGTGACGACGTTGACCACGCCGGCGGGGGCGCCGGCCTCGGTGAACGCCTCGGCGAAGAGGATCGAGGTGAGCGGGGTGATCTCGGCCGGCTTGAGGACGATGGTGTTGCCGGCGGCGATGGCGGGCAGCACCTTCCAGGCGGCCATCTGCAGGGGGTAGTTCCACGGGGCGATCGAGCCGACGACGCCGATCGGCTCGCGGCGGATCGAGCTGGTGTGGTCGCCGGAGTACTCGGCGCTGGCCATGCCGTCGAGGCGGCGCGCGGCGGTGCCGAAGAACGCCGTGTTGTCGACGGTGCCCGGCACGTCGAACTCGCGGGCCAGCCGGATCGGCTTGCCGGCCTGGCGGCTCTCGAGCTGGGCGAGCTCCTCGGCGCGCTCGTCGAGCAGCTGGGCTGCCCTGAGCAGCACCGTCGAGCGCTCGACCGGGGTGGCCCGGCTCCACTCCTCGAACGCGGTGGATGCCGCGCCGACCGCGGCGTCGACGTCGTCGTGCCCCGCGAGGGTCACCGTCTCGATCGTCGCGTTGGTGCTCGGGTCGAGCACGTCGAAGGTCTGTCCCGAGGTGGCGTCGCGCCGTTGCCCGCCGATGTACTGGTGCATGGGCGCGAGCATACGGGGCGGCCGTGGGTTCCGGAAAGTGCAGTCCCCGCCATGTTCAGGTGCGGAATCCGCGGTGCGTGGGTGTCGCAGCATCCGGTATCGGTCGGTAGGAGCCGGTCTCGGAGCCCAGCCCGAAGGTATGCCGCGACCGGGCTCGACACTGCTGCGCTCCTGCGCAGCACCGGCACGGCGACGCCGCGTGTGGCCGGACTCGACACTGCTGCGCTCCTGCGCAGCAGTGTCGAGGTTGGGCCGCGCTCGCCGTCGGGTGTCGACACTGCTGACTTCCTGCGCAGCAGTGTCGAGTCACGCCCATACCCTTTCCCGGGTCCGGGCCCGGGGGGGCTAGGACCGGGAGCAATCCCCGGCGCAGGTACCGGCAGCGGACGTGCGGACGGGGCACGACCACCGAAGTGGTCGACGCCCCGTCTGCGTGCTGCTGAGCGGTGTCGCTCGGCGTCAGCCGTTCACCGCGCGCTTGAGCTGCGCGGCGGCCTTGAAGCCGACCGAGGTCGACGCGGCGATGGCGATCTCCTCGCCGGTCTGCGGGTTGCGGCCGGTGCGGGCCGCGCGCTCGCGGGTCTCGAACGTGCCGAACCCGGCGAGCCGGACGTCCTCACCCTTGGCGAGCTGCTCACCGATGACGTCGAGCGCCGCGCCGATGATCTCCTCGGCGGCGGTGGCGGAGACGTCGGCGCGCTGCGCGACGACCTGGGCGATGTCCTTCTTGGTCATGTCACTCCTTGTTGCGGGGAATCGATCGTGTCGACGCTAGCAAAGGCCGGGGTCGGACCACGGGTCCCCCCACGAGGCGTCGCGTGCTGCACGGTAGGCGATCGGGTCGCGTCTCGTCACCACCAGCCGCTCCGCGGACCCCGTGGCGTCGCAGACCTCGAGCTGCACCAGTCCCTTGCGGGTGACCGGGTGCCGCAGCACCCGCGCCCCGGCGCGAGCCAGCGGGTCGCGCGACGCGACGACGTAGGAGAACTTCTCGTCCTCGTGGCCGAGCCGGCCGCCCTTGACCCGCCGGTGCAGGGCGCTGCGGTCGAGCCGCACGGCGAAGTGGCACCAGTCGCCCTCCTTGGCCGCCACCGGGCAGGGGCCGTCCTGGGGGCAGGGCGCCAGCAGGTGCCAGCCCGCGTCGGTGAGCCGGGAGCGCGCGGCCAGCACCGCGGCATACCCGCGTGGCGTGCCCGGCTCGACCACCAGCACGAGCCGGGATGCCGCCGTCAGGGCCGCGTCGACCACCGGCGCCTGCAGGGGTGCGGCCAGCTCGCCGAGCAGGTAGCTGACCACCACCAGGTCGGCGGGGGGCAGCGCGGGGGCGGAGCCGGCGCCGAGCAGCATCCGCGTCCACTCGGCTCCGGCCACCGCGGGCGGCCCGTGCCGCCCGATCCGCGCGCCGAGGGCCAGCGCGTCGGCCGAGCCGTCGAGCACGGTGGCCCGCTCCAGTGACGCGAAGGCCTCGGCCGCCGCCCAGGTCGCCGCCCCGGTGCCACCGCCGACGTCGAGCAGGCTGCGCACCTCGAGCTCGGGGGCCAGCGCGGTGGCGTGGCGCAGCGCGCGCGACACGGCGGCGTGCGTGGCCGGCATCCGGTAGGCGGCGTACGCGGCCGCGGTGGTGGGGTCGCGCAGCACCTGCGCGGTGGGGGGTGCGCCGCTGCGGTAGGCGTCGATCAGGGATGCCGTGGCGCGCCGCAGCGGGTCGGCCGGCAGGCCGTCCAGCACGGCCTCGAGGGCTCGGCTGAGCGTCTGCGGCACGTCGCCATCGTGCCGGATGGCGACGAGATCGGGGATGACATCGGGCGCTGCGGGTGTTCCGTCCCTGATCACCGCCGCGCGGAATATACCCATGGGGGTATCATGTTGACTCTGCCAGCGGAACCACCAGACCCCGAACAAGGAGTACCCAGCATGGCCACCGTCGAGCTCACCGGCGACACCTTCGAGCAGACCATCACCACCAGCGACATCGTGCTCGTCGACTGGTGGGCGTCGTGGTGCGGCCCGTGCCGCCAGTTCGCCCCGACCTACGAGAAGTCGAGCGTCAAGCACGACGACGTCGTGTTCGGCAAGGTCGACACCGAGGCCGAGCAGGCCCTGGCCGGCGCCGCGCAGATCACCTCGATCCCCACGATCATGGGCTTCCGCGAGGGCATCCTCGTCTTCCGCCAGTCCGGGGCGCTGCCGCCCGCCGGCCTGGAGCAGGTCATCGAGGGCATCAAGGCGCTCGACATGGACGATGTGCGTCGTCAGGTCTCGGCCCAGCAGGGCGCACCGCAGCAGGCCTGACCCCCCACACCCACGACCGGCCCGCCGGCCGGCCGAGCCGGCACGCAGCAGTTCGGATGGCGCGCGCCAATTGCAGCGTGCCATCCGAACTGCTGCGTGGGGGGCGCGGGCCCGTCGTTCGCCGCGTCGTCCGCGGCCTCCGTTTCATACGACGGGGGGTATATTCGACAGCGCACCCACCACCACCCCTGGAGGACTTGGCATGGAGCTCAACCCCGACGAGATGCAGGCCGTCGTCAAGCGGCTCAAGCGTGCCCAGGGCCAGATCGGCGGTGTGCTCAAGATGATCGACGAGGGCCGCGAGTGCCAGGACATCGTCACTCAGCTGGCGGCCGTCTCCAAGGCGCTCGACCGGGCCGGCTTCGCCGTCATCGCGCTCGGCCTGCGGCAGTGCATCACCGACCCGGAGGGGCACGAGATGGACGTCGACACCATGGAGAAGCTCTTCCTGTCGCTCGCATGAGCGGAGCCACGATGGATGCCGGGGCCTGGGACGCCCGCTATGCCGGTGCCGAGCTGGTGTGGTCAGCCGGCCCCAACGTGTGGGTGCGCGAGCTGTGCGCCCCGATGCCGCCTGGCGTCGCCCTCGACGTCGCCGCCGGTGAGGGCCGCAACGCGCTGTGGCTCGTCGAGCAGGGGTGGTCCGTCGTCGCTGCGGACTTCTCCTCCGTGGGCGTCGCGCGGATGAACGAGATCGCCGACCGCCGTCTGGCGCAACGCCGTTCGGCGTTCGCGGCCGTGGTGGCCGATGCGACGCAGCCGGCCCCGCGTCCCCCGAGTGACCTATTGGTCGATTCCGGGACGGCGCACGGGAGCGACACCGGCACGGGGGGCGACTACGACCTGGTGCTGATCTCCTACCTGCACCTGCCACGCAACGACTGGGGCGAGGCGCTGGCGGGTGCCGTGCGCGCGACCGTCGTCGGCGGGGCCGTGCTCGTCGTGGCACACGCCGTGCGGAACCTCACCGAGGGCGTCGGCGGACCCCAGGACGCCACCATCCTGCTCGACCCCGAGGACGTCATCGCCTCGGCCGCCGAGCTACCCGTCGACGTCGAGGTGGCCCAGCTGCGCCGGCGCGACGTCGAGGGCAGCGACCGCCCGGCGCTCGACACGGTCGTGCTCTTCCGCAAGCGCGCCGACGCCTGACGCTCGCCGTCCCTCACCGCGAGTTGGGTGCTGAAGTGGTTGCCCTGGCAGCCACCTCAGCACTCGACTCCGGTTCGGGGCGGGAGCCGTCGGGGGCTCGGGCTCAGGTGCTGGCGAGGGCCGGCTGGTGGGCCGTGGTGTCCAGGGAGCGGGTGCCGGCCTGCCAGGTGCGGATGCCACCGTCGAGGTTGCGCACGTCGCGCCCGTGCTGCGCCAGGATCCGCGCCGCCGTGTGGCCGCGCACGCCCACCGCGCAGTGCACGACGACCGGCCCGGGCGGGATCTCGTCGAGCCGCTCGCGCAGCGAGTCGAGCGGGATGTGCACGGCACCGGGGATGACGCCCACGGCCGTGCGCTCGGAGGCGTCGCGCACGTCGACGACCACCGCACCGGCGGCCACGGCATCCGCCAGCTCGTGCCACTGCACCGAGGCGCTGGTGCCGCGTCGCAGGTTGTCGGCGACGTGACCGAGCATGTTGACCGGGTCCTTGGCCGAGGAGAAGGCGGGCGCGTAGGCCAGCTCGAGGTCGGCCAGCGCGCTCGCGCTGAGCCCGCCGGTGATGGCGGTGGCGATGACGTCGATCCGCTTGTCGACTCCGGAGTCGCCGACCCCCTGGGCGCCCAGGATGGCGTCGGTGTCGGGGTCGACGAGCAGCTTCAGGGCCATCGCGTCGGCGCCGGGGTAGTAGGTGGCGTGCGAGGCCGGATGGGTGTGGATGGCGCGGTAGGGCCGGCCGGCAGCCCGCAGCCGCTTCTCGGACCAGCCGGTCGAGGCCACCTGGAGCCCGAACACCCCCACGATCGCCGTGCCCAGCACCGGCCGGTCGCGCACGGCCAGGCCGGCGATGACGTCGGCGACGCGGCGACCCTGCAGGTTCGCCGTGTTGGCCAGCGGCACCAGGGTCGCAGACCCGTCGACGGCATCGACCTTCTCGACGGCGTCACCGACGGCGAGGATCGCGGGGTCGGAGGTGCGCAGCTGGTCGTCGACGAGGATGCCGCCGCGCGCACCGACCGCGAGCCCCGCGGCCTCGGCCAGCGTGGTCTCGGGGCGCACGCCGATGGCGGCGACGACGAGGTCGGCCGGGATGGTCTCGCCCGTGGTCAACGTGACGTCATCGGGCCCGATGGCGGCCACGCCGGCACCCAGCCGCAGGTCGACGCCGTGCTCGCGGATGCGGTCGTGCACCGGGGTGACCATCTCCGGGTCGAGCGGGGTCATCACCTGGTCGGCCGCCTCCACGAGGGTGACCCGCAGCCCGAGGTGCACGAGGTTCTCGGTGACCTCGACCCCGATGAAGCCGCCACCGACGACCACGGCGGTGCTGGCGCCGAGGGTGGCTGCGACCAGGGCATCGGTGTCCTCCACGTCGCGCAACGACAGGGCGCGCTCGATGCCGGGGATCGGCGGACGCACGGCGCGGGCGCCGGTCGACAGCACCAGGGCGTCGTAGGGCAGCTCGAGCAGCTCGTCGGCGACGAGGTCGCGCACCACGATCACCCGGCGGTCGCGGTCGATGCGCACCGCCTCGTGGCGCACCCGCACGTCGAGGCCGAAGCGACGGTGCAGGGCCCCGGGCGTCTGCAGCAGCAGCGACGAACGCCGCTCGATCACACCCCCCACGTGGTAGGGCAGGCCGCAGTTGGCGTAGGAGACGTGTCCGCTGCGCTCGATGACCGTGATCTCGGCGTCCTCGAGCAGTCGGCGCAGCCGGGTGGCCGCGCTCATGCCTCCGGCGACGCCGCCGATGATGATGATCCGCATGGCGACAACTATACCCCGTGGGGTATGCTGTGCCGACATCGACCCCCACCTCGAGGAGTTCCGGCATGTGCCGAGCAGTGACCTGCCGCAAGTGCGGCAAGACGACCTGGGCCGGCTGCGGCCAGCACGTCGACAGCGTGATGCGTGGCGTGCGCGCCAACGACCGCTGCCAGGGCCACGAGAACGAGCCCAGCACCGGCTTCCTCGCCAAGATGTTCGGGCGCTGAGCCCGTCCCTACCCTCGCACCCCTGAGCCCGATCCACCCCACGCTCCCCGACTTCGTGCGACCTGCACACGGTTCCGGCGACCTCGACGCCGGGAAACCGCGCCCATGTCGCACGAAGTCGTCGTTGGGGGCGAGTCAGGCGGGCTGGGCCGCGCCGGAGACGAACCAGAGCCAGGGCTTGGCCGGGCCGCCGCCGATGAAGCCCGCGTAGGACAGGTCCACGTCGAACCCGGCCCCGGCCACGAGCGCCGCGATGTCGCGGTCGACGTGGCAGCCACCGGCGAGCGCGCCCCAGTACGGCTGGATGCGCCGCTGCCGGCGTGCGGTGCGCTCGTCGGGCGCCAGGGAGTGCTCGACGAAGCGCAGCGAGCCCCCCGGCCGCAGCACCCGGCGGGCCTCGCCGAGCGCCCGCTCGATCTCGGGCACGGTGCACATCGTCCAGGTCGACACCACCGTGTCGACGCTGGCGTCGGGCACCGGCAGCTGGGCGCCGTCCAGCCCGACCCGCTCCACCGGCATCCCGGATGCCGTGACGCGCGCCTGGGCGCGTTGCCAGGACAGCTCGGCCGGCTCGACCGCGAGCACCCGGCTCACCGCACCCGGGTAGTAGGCGAGGTTGCGCCCCGACCCGAAGCCGATCTCCAGCACCTCCCCGGTGGCGCCGCCGCAGACGGTCGTGCGCCAGCTGCCGGCGGTCGCGTCGTTCAGCCCGCGGTCGGTGAGGCGCGGCACCACCTGCTCGTCCCACCACCGGCGCACGCCCATCGCCCCAGTGTGGCGCAGTGCCGCGCACGGCCGAGCAGGGCGGCCATCGCGCGCCCGCGGCCCGAGGAGCCTGAGGTCGGGCTCACAGGTGGCGCTTGAACACCATCCGCATCAGCCGCACCGAGAAGGTGACGAACCGGTACGCCTGGAGCGGCAGGCTCTGCCGCCTGCGCAGGGTGCGCTCGGTGGGGAGCGGAGCGTTGCCGAGGTCGAGCATGGGGCTGTACGTCTCGTGGCTCATGTCGCTCACTCCGGGATCAGCTGCCAGCCGAGACGCCCCTGGGCCTTGTACATGAACAGGTGGTGCGTGAGCAGCTTGACCCAGTGGCCGCTCAGCCCGATCTCCGCGCGGGTGTCGGCGAGGTCGCGGCCGGTGGGGTAGACGCTGTAGTCGGGCACCACCGGCAGCATCGTCAGCGCGGCGGCCGACCCGCGGCGCAGACCGGCTCCGGCGGACGCGACGGTCGCGGCGCCCATCTGCGCCATCGACGCCACGTGGGCCGGGCGGTCGTCGCCGTGCTTGACCCGGTCGGCGATGGTCAGCGCGGCGGTCTTGCCCATGACCCCCGACGGCATCCCGGTGCGCGGGGCCGACGGGGTGATGACGGTGCCGGTCGGGCTCACCCGTGGGCGCGAGATCTGGTGCGGCGGAGCGAAGGCGATGCCGACCGCGAAGATGTTCGGGTGGCCCAGGGACTGGTAGGTGCTCGGCCAGTCGGCGCCTCGCCACATCTCGTAGGGCTTGGGGAAGTAGTCGGCGTCCACGCGCATGAACCCGTTCGGTGCGAACAGCTGCGAGGTGATGTCGGACCCGTCGCGGCCGACGCCCCGCAGCGGCACCCCGCCGAACGGCGGCATCAGCATCGCGAAGTCGAAGTCGAGCTCCTGGTGCATCCCGTCGAGCGTCTCGAAGGAGATCACGCCCGGGTCGACCCGGTGCACGTGGGCGCCGACGATGGCCTCCACGCCGCGCTCGCGGTACAGGCTCGAGGTCCACAGCTCCGAGGTGGTCTGGAAGCCACGGTCGTCGAAGGTCATGCCGTCGACGCCGAAGTCGCCGAGCCGGGCCTCGTTGGTGAGGTAGACCAGCCGGGCGCGGTCGCGCACCCCGGCCTCGCGCAGCTCGTGGTCGACGTTGAAGACGTACTCGAAGGCCGCGCCCTCGCAGGTGCAGGTGCCGTGGCCCATGCCGACGACGAGGGTCTGCGGCACACCGGCCCGGAGCAGCTCGATGGTCTCGTGCAGCCGGGCCGACGCCTGTACGGCGTGCTCCGCGGTGCACACCGACACGGTGTGCCCGCCGTCGGGGCCGAGGCCGGGGGTGAGGTCGAACCGCAGCTGGGGGCCGGTGGCGTTGACGAGGTAGTCGTAGCGGATGCGCTCCGCCTCGCCGGCTCGCTCGGGGCTGGTGTGCACGATGTCGACCGCACCGCGGGGGCTCGCCTCGTCACCCTCGGGGAGGATGGCCACGGCCTCGGCCTGGTGGAAACCGATGCCCTTGGCGGCGTAGACCGGGGCCAGCTCGAAGACCACGGACTCCTTGGGCATCCGCCCGACGCCGACCCAGATGTTGCTCGGGATCCAGTTCCACCGAGGGGCGGGTGACACGACGGTGACCGTGCTGCCGCTTGGGCAGCAGCCGGTTGAGGTGCAGTGCCGCGGTGTGCCCCGAGACGCCCGCACCCAGGACGACGACGTCAGCCATCTCGCCTCCCTCCGACGGTCTTGTACCACAACATACCGACCCGGGTATGAGGTCACGGCCGCCTGTGGTGGTGCTCACAGGTCCGCGAAAGATACCCCGTGCGGTATAGCGTCAGCAGTGTCGAGCCGGCCTGCGTGCGCCGGGCCGGGTGGTCTGTCCGGGCGTTGTCGCGAGGTCGGCTCGACCTCCGTCTCGCTCAGCGCGACGGGTCGACGAGCACGATGCCGGTCGAGGGTGCCGACCCCATCGCGACGAGCGCCGCACCGGCCGCCTCGAGCCCGAGCGGGTCGCCGGGGGCCAGCAGGTCACCGAGGTCGAGCCGTCCGCTCACCACGTCGTCGAGCAGCGGCGGGTAGTCGGCGGCCGCCATGCCGTGGCTGCCGAGCACGTCGAGCTCCCACCCGATGACGCGCTCCATCGGCACGTCGGCCCGGCCGGCGCTCGGCGGCAGCAGGCCCACCTGCACGTGCCGACCGCGGCGACCCAGCGCGAGGATGCCGGTGCGGCACGCCTCCGGCGAGCCCAGGGCGTCGATGCTCACCGACACCCCACCACCCGACCAGGCCGAGACCGCCGCGAGCACCTTGTCGGTGCCGATCGAGGCGTCGACCACCTCGTCGGCCCCGTGGAACAGGGCGCGGTCGAGCGAGGCCGCCGAGACGTCGACGGCACACACGAACGCCCCCCGGCTGCGCGCGATGGCGACAGCGGCCAGGCCCACACCCCCACAGCCGATGACGAGCACCGAGTCGCCCTCGCGCACCGCTGCCCTCGCGACCACGGCACGGTAGGCGGTCGCGACCCGGCAGCCGAGCCCGGCCGCGACCCCGGCATCCAGCCCGTCGGGCAGGGCCACGAGGTTGGTCTCGGCGGCGTGCACGACCACCAGCTCGGCGAAGGAGCCCGGGTCGGTGAAGCCGGGCTGGCGCTGGTGCGGGCAGACCTGGCCGGCCCCGGCGCGGCACACCGCGCACGCCCCGCAGGCCATGACGAAGGGGGCGGTGACCGCGCGACCCAGCCACCCGGCATCCACGTCGTCGGCCACCGCCTCGACGACACCGGCGAGCTCGTGGCCCGGCACGTGCGGGAAGGTGGCGATGTCGCCGTCGTGGCCCATCCAGCCGTGCCAGTCGCTGCGGCACAGCCCGCTGGCGGTCACCCGCACCACGGCACCGCCGGGCGGCGGAGTGGGGTCGGGCAGGGTCACGACGACCGGGGTCGCACCGAACGCGGCGTAGGTCAGGGCTCGCACGGCCCCACCCTCTCACTGGGTATCCGGTCACGGTTGGGACACGACCCGCCGGTGGGCTGGACTCCGGGAGGCATGATGGGCACACAATGGGGACGTGGAGGATGGGAGCGCTCCCACGGAGCCCACGGACACCGAGGTCTCGACCCGGTCAACCCGTCCCATCTCGTCTGGCACCCGTGTCGGGGCCGTCCGGGAACCCGGCACCGGCACGGGAGCCAGGCGTCCACCCACCATCGACGAGGTCGCCCGGCAGGCCGGGGTCGGGCGGGGCACCGCCTCGCGGGTCGTCAACGGCTCGCCGCACGTGTCCGCCGCCGCCCGCGCCGCCGTCGAGGAGGCGGTCGAGGCCATGGGCTACGTGCCCAACCGGGCCGCCCGCTCACTGGTCACCCGCCGCACCGACATCGTCGCCCTGGTCGTGTCCGAGCCCGGTGACCGGGTCTTCGGCGAGCCCTACTTCGGCGCCATCGTGCGCGGGGTCGGCCAGCGGCTCGAGCGCCTCGCCGTTCCAGCTGATGCTGACCATGGCCGGCACCGAGCGCGACCGGGCGCGGGTCGCGGCCTACCTCACCGAGCAGCACGTCGACGGGGTGCTGCTGCTCTCGCTGCACGCGCACGACGGGCTCGTGGCCACCCTCGACGGGCGCGGCGTGCCCACCGTGTGCGGCGGCGCGGTGGCCGGCACCGACCCGGCCGTGCTGGTCGACGCCGACAACCGGGCCGGGGGAGCCGCCGCGGTCGAGCACCTGCTGTCGACCGGTCGCCGTCGGCATCGCCGTGCTCACCGGGCCGCAGGACATGACCTCGGGCCGCGACCGGCTCGCCGGCGCCCGCGACGCCCTGCGCGCGGCCGGCCGCGACGCCGACGGCCTCGTCGTGGCCTTCGGCGACTACAGCGAGGACAGCGGTGAGCGCGCGATGCGCGAGGTGCTCGCCGCCGGGGTGCGGCCGGATGCCGTGTTCGCCGCCTCCGACCTGATGGCCGTCGGCGCGCTGCGGGTGCTGCGCGAGGCCGGGCTGCGGGTGCCCGACGACGTCGCGCTCGTGGGCTTCGACGACTCGGCGGTCTGCCGGCACACCGACCCCGCCCTGACCTCGGTGCACCAGCCGGTCGAGGAGATGGGCCGGGTGATGGCCGACCTGCTGCTCGCCCGGATCGCCGGGGAGCCGGTGCCGCGCAAGACCGTGCTGCCCACCCGGCTGGTCGTGCGCGCGTCGGCCTGAGCCGGGGATGCCGATCGCGCGGCCGCCGCGCCCCGGCACCGCCGGGGACCAGCACGCAGAAGTTCGGATGGCGCGCAGCAACTGCCGGCGCCATCCGAACTTCTGCGTGGGCTCGCAGCCTGGCGGCGGCTCGTCAGCCGGCACCAAGAGGCCTGCGAGACAGAGGGATCGGCGCACCGACGGGTCGAGGCTCGCCGGGTCGGCCGCGCCGGACAGCACCTCGGCGACCGCGTCCCGGTGGCCGGTCGGCACGTCGACCCGCGCCACCCGGGTCACCAGGGTGGTCACCCCGTCGGCGCGCGCTGCCTCCCAGTGCGGGGCGAGGTGGCGTCGCGGGCGCCAGGCGGTGCCGGGGTCGTCGGTGGCGGTGTGCTGGCGCAGCGCCCCGAGTCGGCTCGGCCCGCTGCGCAGCCCGCACCCGCCGGGCCAGGGCGGCCGCGAGCTCGTCGTCGGTGACCTGCTCCAGGGCTGCGGCCACCGCCGCCCGGATGCCGGGGAGGACGTCGGCGGTGACCGCCGGGTCGAGCGGGTCGACACCCAGCTCGAGGGAGGCCCGCACCGCCGGGTCGGCGTCGAGCACCCGCCCGGCCGCCCGCAGCAGGTCGTCGGCGAGCTGGCGGCGGGTCCAGACGTGCACGCCCATCGTCAGGTGGATGCTCGTGCCGCCGAGCGCGGTCGCCGAGTGCAGCCAGCCCCGCGGCACGTAGAGGCAGTCGCCGGGGGCGAGCACGGCGTCGACGGTGGGCGGCGCCTGCGCGGCCCGGCGCACGGCATCCCGGTTCTCGGTCCAGGGCTGGTCGCGCAGCGGCGACTCGACGACGGGCGGGCGCACCTGCCAGTGCTTCTCGCCGGTCACCTGCAGCACGAACACGTCGTGCACGTCGTAGTGGTCGTCGAAGCCGCGGTTCTGCGGCGGGCGTGACGTAGGCGTTGACCTGCACCGGGTGGCCGAGGTCGGCGGCGAGCTGCTGGGCGGCGTCGGCCACCGGTGGCCAGGTGCGGTGCAGCGCCTGCAGCACGATGGTCGCGCCGTCGGCGAAGTGGCGCAGCACGAGGTCCTCGCTCACCTGGTCGCCGATCGTGGCGCCGACGCCCCCGCCGAGGGTGACGGTGGAGGGGTCGAGGGTGCGGCCCTCGCGGGCCATCCGCAGGAACGGGGTGCGCAGGGCGCGGCGGGACGAGCAGCTCGTCGACGGCGTCGGGCCCGAAGAGCCCGGGGTCGGGCGTGCGCTCGGCCGCACGGGTCAGCAGCGGCTCGCGACCCCAGTGCCGCTGGGCGAAGGTCGCGCGGTCGAGCGCCACGAGCGAGGCCAGCCCGTGGCCCGCCACCGCGGTGGTGGGGGCCACGGGCCGGCTGCGCGATGAGGTGGTCACCGCGAGGCGTCGGCCCCGCCGTCAGCGCCACCGTCGTGCTCGCCGGTCGTGCCCAGGTCGTCGGCGCCGCTGTCGGCCGGGCCCTCCGCCGCGCCGTCGGCCCCGCCGTCGTGCTCACCGGGCTGGCTGTCTCGCCGACGCCCGCGTCGGCCGGCCCTCGTCGGGGCCACCGGTGCCGGCACCGCCACCGGCGCCGCCGTCCGCCCGCCGTCGTGCTCGCCCGGCAGCCCGCTGTCGCCGGCACCGGCGTCGGCCGGGCCCTCGGCGTTGCCCAGCTTGCCGTCACCGTCGGGCAGCGGCTCGATGGTGCTGTCGCTCATGGCTCCCCACCTTCCTCTCGGGCGCCACCCAGCGGCGGCGCGGAGCCTCATTCCAGCAGCCGCGCCGACGCTTCGGGACTTTGCGACCTGCGCGGATGCCGTTCGTCGAGGGAAGGCGCTCGCCGGGCGCGCCGACGCCGCGCGAGCGACCGCGCCGGCCGCGCCCGGCGCTGCCACGATGGGGCCATGGCCCTCGACGTCGAGCTGTCCGAGGTGCGCGACTTCCTCGCGCACCACGAGCCCTTCGACGTGCTGCCCGACGCCGTGCTCGACACCCTCCCGGCGCGGATGAGCGTGGAGTACTTCCGCCGCGGCAGCCAGGCTGATCGAGCGCGGCCGCGACAACTCGCACCTCTACGTGCTGCGCTCGGGGGCCGCCGAGGTGCACGACGCGCAGGGCAGCCTGGTCGACCGCGGCGGCGAGGGGTCGTGCTTCGGCTCGATCACCCTGACCCAGGGCAACCCGTCGACCTTCGACGTCACCGCCATCGAGGACTCCCTGGCCCTGCTGCTGCCGGCCGAGGACTTCCACCAGCTGTGCACCGACCACCCCGAGGTCGACGCCTTCTTCGACGCGCAGCGGGCCAGCCGGATGAGCGGGGCGGTCGCGTCGCTGCAGCTGTCGTCGACCGGCAGCGCCATCCTCAAGACCCGGGTGCGCGACCTCGTCGGTCGCGAGCCGGTGGCGGTGGCCACCACGGCGACCGTGCGCGAGGCGGCCCAGGTGATGTCCGAGCACCGGGTGTCGTCGCTGCTCGTCATGGACGGCGAGCGGCTCGCCGGCATCGTCACCGACCGCGACCTGCGCACCCGGGTGCTCGCCGCGGGGGTCGACCCCGGGGTGGCCGTCACCACGGTGATGACCGCCGACCCGGTCACCGGGGCGGTCGACGCGCTGGCCTTCGAGGTGCTGCTCGAGATGGTCGGGCGGCACATCCACCACCTGCCCATCGTCGACGCCGCGGGCCGGCCGGTCGGCATCGTCACCACCACCGACCTGCTGCGCCTGGAGCAGGCCAACCCGGTCTACCTCGCCGGCGACATCGCCAAGCAGCCCGACGTCGCCGGCGTGGCCGAGGTCTCGAACCGGCTGCCGCAGGTGGTGCAGGCCCTGGTCGAGCAGGACGCCTCGGCCGACGACATCGGCCGGGTCGTCACCGCGGTGGGGGATGCCGTGGAGCGGCGCGTCATCGCGCTCGCCGAGGCCGACCTCGGCCCGCCGCCGGTGCCCTACTGCTGGGTGGCGCTGGGCTCGCGGGCCCGGCTCGAGCAGGCGCTGGCGGCCGACCAGGACAACGCGATCCTCATCGACGACGCGATGCGGCCCGAGCACGCCGCGTGGTTCGAGGCGCTGGCCACCCGGGTCGTCGACGACCTGGTCACGTGCGGCTACCCGCGCTGCCCCGGCGACGTGATGGCCACCAACCCGCGCTGGCGCCAGCCGCTGGCCGGGTGGCGCGCAGGAGTTCTCGTCGTGGCTGCACCAGCCGGTGCCCGACGCGATCCTGGGCGCCAGCATCTTCTTCGACATGCGGCCGGTGCACGGCGACGTGGCGCTCTTCGCGAAGCTGCAGCGGCACGTGCTCGCGGCATCCCCGTCCTCGAAGGTGTTCCTCGCGCACCTGGCCAAGAACGCGACCGCCAACGAGCCGCCGCTGGGGTTCTTCCGCGGCTTCGTGCTCGAGAAGGCCGGCGACCACAAGGACACCCTCGACATCAAGCGCGGCGGCATCGGCGCCGTCGTCGAGCTGGCCCGGGCGCACGCGCTGTCGGTCGGCAGCCCGGCGGTGAACACCCAGGCCCGCATCGAGGCGGCGCGCGAGGCCGGCATCTTCGGCGCCGAGCGGGCCGACGACCTGCGCGACGCGTTCGAGTTCATCTCGTACGTGCGGCTGCGCCACCAGGCGGCGCAGGTGCGCCGCGGCGAGCCGACCGACAACTTCGTCTCGCCCGACGAGCTGTCGCAGCTTCGACAAGCGGCACCTGCGCGAGGCGTTCGCGATCGTGCGCGGCGCCCAGTCGGCGCTGTCGCACCGCTACCCCATGCAGTACATCTCGTGAGCCTGTTCCGCCGCACTCCCGAGCAGCGGCGCGAGCGGGCGCTGCGCACGGCCGCCCCCGGCCCGCTGGCCGACTACCTGGCCGTGCCGCTGCCCGGCGCCGGAGACGCCGCTGGCCGACCTGCGGCTGCTGGCGGTCGACATCGAGACGACCGGGCTCGACCCGCGCCGCGACCGGGTGCTGTCGATCGGCTGGCTGCCGGTCGACGGCGGCCGCATCGAGCTCGGCGGGGCCGGGCGGGTGGTGGTGCGCGACGCCGGCGGCGCCGCCGGCGTGGGCCAGAGCGCCACGGTGCACGGGCTCACCGACGACCGGCTCGCCGGCGGCGTGCCCGCTCGAGGATGCCGTGGCGCAGCTGCTCGCCGCGCTGGCCGGGCGGGTGCTGCTCGCGCACTTCGCCCGGATCGAGACGGAGTTCCTCGCGGCGGTCTGCGAGCGGGCCTGGGGGGCCGGGATGCCGTGCGTCGTCGTCGACACCTTCGAGCTCGAGCGGCGGGTGGTGGCCGGCGGGTGGGGGGCCGAGCCGGCAGCGCGGGGCGCTGCGGCTGTGGACCGCCCGGGAGCGGCGCGGGCTGCCGGTCTACCGGGCGCACGAGGCGCTCACCGACGCCCTGGCCTGCGCCGAGCTCTACCTCGCCCAGCGGGCCGAGCTCGAGGCGCGGCTCCCCGGAGACGACGCTGACCCTCCGCCACGTGGTGGCGTGAGGGTCAGGTGCGGTGTGGTGCTGCTCCCCCGGGTGGGGTGCTCAGATGACGCGGTCGTGGCTGGACTGCGCGATGACGTGGATCTCGAAGGCCTCGCGCGCCATGTCGCGGTCGGCGTGGGCGCTCCAGCCCCCGCCGTGGTGGCGGCTGGTGCGGAGGCGGGCCGCGATGGTGCGGGCCTTGTCGGCGGAGAAGATGGTGTTTCGCATGACTCAAGTGTGCGCCCTACAACTGTTCAGCACAACGCGAAGTTACTTAGCAGTAGTGAAGTCATGGCTTATGATTGGTGGATGCTCGACCCACACCGCCTCCGCGTCTTCCGGTCCGTCGTCGCGAGCGGCTCGGTGCAGGCGGCCGCCGACAACCTGGGGCTCACCTCGTCGGCGGTCAGCCAGCACCTGTCGGCCCTGCAGCGGGAGACCGGGCTGACCCTGTTCCAGCGGGTCGGCCGGGGCATCGCACCCACCGAGGCGGCACTGGTGCTCGACGCCCAGAGCGACGAGGTGATGAGCCAGTGGAACCGGCTCGACGCGGTGGTGGCCGACCTGCGCGACGGCCGCTCGGGCCGGCTGTCGATCGGCTACTTCTCCTCCGCCGGCGCCAACTGGATGCCGTCGCTCGTCAAGCGGCTGACCGCCGAGTTCCCCGACCTCGTGCTCGAGCTGGTGCTCAACGAGGTCGAGCAGCGGGTGCCGCGGCTGGACATCGACCTGGTCATCGACCCGCCGGACCGCCCGCTGCCGAGCGGCTACACCCGCACCGAGCTCACCGAGGACCCGTTCGTGGCGATCGTGCCGCGCGGCCACCCGCTGGCCGACGCCGGGACGATCGCGCTGACCGACCTGCGCGGTGAGACCTGGGTGAGCAACGACTACCCACGGTCCCCCGGGCACCGCCTGGTGGTGGCGACGTGCAGCGCGGCCGGCTTCCGCCCGCGGTTCAGCGTGCAGGCGCAGGACCACTACACGGCGATCGGCTTCGTCGCGCGCGGGCATCGGGGTGTCGGTGCTGCCGGGCCTGGCCGCCCGCAGCCTGCCGGCCACCGTCGTGCGGCTCGGCATCGCGGCCCCGACGCCGGTGCGGCACCTCGCGGCGGTCGTGCACGACCTCGGCGCGCCCAACCCGCCGGCCGAGCGGGCGGTGGCGCTGCTCAAGGAGCTGATCGCCCACCCGAGCTCGGCACCGCGCCGCCCGGCGACCCGCTAGGGCTGGGACCAGTAGAGCGCGCGGGCCGGGCAGAACCGGATGGCCGCCTCGCCGTCCGCGGACGGCACCGCGGCGTCGTCGACGACGGGGTAGCCCCACTCGTCGAGGCGCACCTGGCGGGGCAGCAGGCTGGCGCACATCCCGTGGCCGGTGCACGCGACCCGGTCGACCCGCAGCATCGGGATGCCGGGGACGTCGCCACGGTGCGCGGCCGTCGCGGCGGCGCGCTGGGTCAGGCCGGGCTGGGGACACCGGAGGTCCTCTCGGTCGGGCACCGGTCGGTGCGGTGGGCGTCGAGGTGCGGCTCGAGGGCCTGCAGGGCGCTGGCGGCGAACCGGGCGACGCCGTCGGGGAAGCGGCAGGCACCGCGGTTCGGGAGCAGCCCGGCGTGGGCGCGCACGGCATCGACCCGGGCCGGGGTGGGGCTGTCGACGAGCAGGTCGTGCCAGGCGGCGGCCAGGGCCGGCACGCCGAACATGCACGGGCCGCACTGGCCGGCGGACTCCCCGGCGGCGTAGCCCGAGGTAGGAGTCGACGACCGCGACGGGGCAGCGCTGGGGGTCGAGCACGTCGATGACGCCGGGGCCGACCGAGCCGCCGAAGCGCGCAGGTCGGCGCTCGACCAGGCCAGCCCACGCGCGCGCCGCCAGCGGGACGAGCACGCCGCCGAGGCCGCCGATGACGAGGTGCTCGGCGTCGGGGTCGGCCGACGGCGGCGTCGAGGAGGCCGGCGAGCGGCATCCCCGGCCTCGGTGTCGAGCACCCCGGGGTGCTCGACCGCGCCGGTCAGGGTGACCAGGCGCGGCCCGGGCTCCTCGGCGGTGCCGAACGAGCGGAACCAGGCCGGGCCGTTGGCGGCCACCTGGGCGACCCGCCACACCGTCTCGGCGTTGAGCACGACGGTGGGGCGCACGGCGCGACCGTCGGCGTCGCGCCCGCCGCGCACGAACGGCATCCGCTTGGTCATCGGGCGGGCCAGGCCGGCCGTGGGCGAGGGAGATCAGCGAGGTCTCCTCCGACGACACGTAGCGCGCCGGGGCCTCGATGACGTCGAGGCCGGCCCGCTGCAGCGCGGATGCGGTCGCAGGAGCCGCGGTGCGCGGCGTACCGCACGCTGCGGGCGCGGGCCGGGGTGACGAGCTCGGCGCCGCGGACCAGCTCGGCGAGGTGGTGCTCGACGACGTAGGCGTCCTTGGCGGCGCCGATCTCGCCGTCGCAGGCGTTGACGATGACGGCGGCACCCTCCTCGCGGGCGGCGCGCACCTTGACGGCGGTGCTGAACGCGGCGCCACCACGGCCGGTGAGGCCGGCGGCGTCGAGCAGGTCGAGGATGTCGGTCATGACCACTCCTGGGTGAGCACGTCGGCCCGGCGGGCGGCGTCGGCGTGCCGGGTGGTGGCCCGCCAGGCGAGGGCGCCGATGCCGACCAGCCCGCAGGCGACGGTCGACGGCCGCGCAGCAGCGGCTCGCTGGCGGTGCCCAGGGCGAAGCCGTGCACGAGGGCGACCGGCCACAGCAGGTAGGCGGTGAGGTGCACGGCCGCGCCAGGCCCGCTCGGGGATGCGGTGCCGCAGCCACGACGTGACGGTGACGGCGACGAGCAGGTCGACCGCGAGGGTGCCGAGACCCACCCAGAGCGTCTCGTAGCTGCTGGTGAACGGCACGACCGCGGAGATGGCGTCGATCGACACGTAGGTCTCGGCGACCGCGGTCGCGACGTGCACGCCGAGGAAGACGACCATGCCGAGCGAGAGCCAGCGGTGCAGGCCCATCAGCACGGTGGCGCGCTCGCCGTGCGGCGCGCGGCGGCCGGAGGTGACCGCGCCGAGCACGAGCACCGCGGTGAGCAGGGCCAGGCTGACCAGCCCGGTGGCGCGCGAGACGTACCAGAGCAGCTCGTTCATCGTCGCGCCCCTCGCGGCGGGGTGGGCCAGCCGGGGGTGTGCACGACGCGAGCCGTCGAGGCGCTCGAGGCGGGCCGGGATGCCGTGCGCGGCGAGCCAGTCGGGCGCGTCGGCGCCGAGCACGACGGCGGCGGTGGAGGCGGCGTTCGCCTCGAGGGCGGTGGCGCCGACGCAGGTGACCTCGGCCCAGCGCGCGGGTGCGGTGCGCCCGGTGCGGGGGTCGACGATGTGGTGGCGGCGCTCGCCGTCGGCGCCGGGCCAGGTGCGCAGGCGGGTCGAGCTGGTCGCGACGCCCTGGCCGGAGACCAGGGCCGACGACCTCGCGGCCGGCGGGGCGGTGGAGCCCGTCGACGGCGATGCACCAGCCGTCGCGCGGGGTGTCGCCGGACAGGGCGATGTCGCCGCCGAGGTTGACGAGGAAGCCGCCGGGGAGGCGGGCGGCCAGCCGGGCGGCGACCACGTCGGCGGCGTGGGCCTTGGCGCTGGCGCCGAGGTCGAGCAGGCAGCCGCGCGGGACGGTGAGCAGGCCGTCGGGGTCGATGGTCACCGACCGCCAGCCGGGGACGGCTGCGCCGCCGGCGCCGGTGGGCGGTGCCGCTCGGGCCGCGGCGGGCGCGCACGACGTCGATGTCGGCGTCGTAGCCGCTCACGACGACGGCGGCGCCGACCGTGGGGTCGACCAGGCCGTGGGTGATCCGGGCGGCGTGCAGGGCGGCCCGCACCGCGCCGGCCAGCACGGGGGAGGCGTGGTGGTGGGCGGGTCCGTCGGCGGCCGCGGCCGCGAGCCGGCACACCTCGGAGTCGAGGCGGAACCGGCTGGCCGCCAGGTCGAGGGCCTCGAGGTGGCGCGGAGCAGGTCGGTGGCCGGCACCAGGGAGCGCGGGTCGGTGGTGAGGAGGCGCACGGTGGTGCCGATCGCGCGGAACTCGGTGCCCACGGCATCCGCGGCGTCGTGGTGGCGCTGGGTTGCGCTGTGGCGCAACCGCTCTCGCGGATGCCGCAGGCTCGGGAGCGTCGGGAGGTGCGGCGACGCCGGCGGGCGCGCCCGTGCGTGCTGGTGACCGTGGTCATGGCGTCACGAGCCGTTGGTGCTCGACTGGGCGGCGGCCTGGGCCGGGCGCGACGCGGCCCGACGACGAGAAGCCGTTCGAGGTCGTGCCGGAGGTGCCGCTCGACGAGGCGGCGGTGGGAGTCGTCGTCCGAGGACGAGTCGTCGTCGGAGCGGGTGCCCTCGTCGTCCGACGTCGTGCCGGACGAGTCGGGCGCCGAGCCCGAGTCGTCGGAGACGGTCGTGCTCGCGGCCGCGGTCGTGGTCTGGGCGTCGGCGAGGTGCAGCGGCGACGCCTCCGGTGGCGACCGTCGGCGACGAGCATGGTGCCGGCGGTCAGGGCCTTGGCCCGGCCGAGGGCTCGGGGGGTGGTGGGCATCGAGGCCTCCTGGGGGTGGGGTGCTGGCGCACACCTCCACCGTGCGGTCGCCGCCTATGCGTTCCTGTGCGCCGCCGGTGCCCGCCATGTGGCTTCCCACCCGAGCGGCATCCGCCCTCTCGCGGTCGCCCCCACCCCGTCGTGCACGTGCACGGTTCTCGCGCTCGGGAGTGCTGCGAGAACCGTGCAGTCGCACGAAGTGCGGGTCGTGGAGGTCAGACGCGGGCGGGCTGGGTGTCCTCGCGCTCCGGCTCGGCGTCCGGCTCGGCTCGCTGCCGGCGTCCCGGCGCTCGGCTCCGTGCCGCGTGCTCGCCGGGCTCGGATGCCGTGGCGCGCGCCGCCCAGCGCACCCGACTCCAGGCGCTCGGCGAGCTTGACGCCCTCGACGTCGAGGTCGGGCAGCAGCCGGTCGAGCCAGCGCGGGAGGTACCAGGCGCGGTCGCCGAGCAGGTGCATGACCGCCGGGGTCAGCGTCATCCGCACCAGCACGGCATCCACGAGCACGCCCACCGCGAGGCCGAAGCCGATCGGCCGCACCATCACCAGGTGCGAGAAGGCGAAGCCGAGGAACACCGAGGTCATGATGATCGCGGCGGCGGTCACCACCTTGGCGCCGTGCACGAACCCGGTGCGCACCGCGGTGCGGGAGTCCTGGCCGTGCGAGCGGGCCTCGTGCATGCCCGAGACGAGGAACATCTGGTAGTCCATCGCCAGGCCGAAGAGCACCCCGATCAGGATGATCGGCATGAACGAGAGCAGCGGCCCGGGCTGGGTGACGCCGAGCACGCCGCCCAGCCAGCCCCACTGGTGCACGGCCACGGTGGCGCCGAACGCCGCACCGACCGACAGCAGGAAGCCGGCGGTCGCGACGACGGGCACCACGATCGAGCGGAACACCAGCATCAGGATGATGAGCGACAGCCCGACGACGACGACGAGGTAGGCCGGCAGGGCGGCGGCGAGCCGCTGCGAGATCTCGATGTTCGCGATGGTCTGAGCCGGTGAGCCCGATCTCGGTGCCGGTGTGCCGGCCGTAGCGTGTCGGCGGAGAAGTGGATCGCCTCGACGGTGTCGACCGTGGCCGGGTCGGCCGGGCCGGTGGTGGGCACGACCTGGAACGCGAGGGTGGAGGTGTCGGCGCTGACGCCGAAGGGCAGCACGCTGCTCACGCCGTCGACCGACATCAGGTCCTCGGAGATGGCGGCCTGCGCGGCGAGCACCTCGGCGTCGGTGCGGGGGGTGTCCTGCTCGGGCAGGGTCGCGACCGTGATGATCGGGCCGTTGACGCCGGGGCCGAACTCGTCGGCGATCGTCGTGTAGGCCGTGTGCGCGCTGGTGCCGGTGGCCTCGCTGCCGCCGTCGGGCAGGCCCATCCGCAGCGACAGCACCGGGATCGACATGACGCCGAGCAGCGCCACGACGCCGACCACGGTGAGCCACGGGTGGCGGGTGACCGCGCCGACGTACCAGCCGCCGTGCTCCTCCTCGCGCTCGTCGGGCCGGGCACGTCGCGGGTCGCGACGTCGCCGGGCGCGCGAGAAGCCGTGCGCCCGCCAGCCCCGCTTCGACACCACGCGGGTCTTCATCAGGGCGAGCACGGCCGGGCTGACGGTGACGGCGACGGCGACGGTGACCGCGACGGTGGCCGCGGCCACCAGGCCCATCTGGGCCAGGATCGGCAGGCCCGGAGAGCACCAGCGCGGCGAGGGCGATGACGACGGTGGTGCCGGCGAAGACCACGGCGCTGCCGGCGGTCGCCACCGAGCGGGCGATCGACTCGTGCAGGTCGTCACCGCGCAGGATGTTGCCGCGGTGCCGGTTGACGATGAACAGCGCGTAGTCGATGCCGACCGCCAGGCCGAGCATCAGGGCCAGCGACGGCGTCATCGTGTTGAGGTCGGTGAACACGGTGAAGGCCACCGCGCCGGCGAGGCCGACGCCGACCCCGAGCAGCGCGACGAGCAGCGGCAGGCCGGCGGCGATCAGGCTGCCCAGCATGATGACGAGCACGAGCAGGGCGACGGTCAGGCCGAGCACCTCACCGGGGCCGACGAGCGAGGTGTCCTGGGTGATCTCGACGCTGTAGGAGGCGGTGAGGCCGGCGGCCGCCAGGGCGGCGTCGCCGCGGGCCGGGATCGAGCGCGCGGTCGTCGACGGGCACCGACTGGGCGTTGTCGTCGAACTGGATCTGCACGACGGCGTGGGTGCCGTCCTCGGTCACCAGGCGGGTGCCGGCGGTGCCGGCGGCGACGGTCTTGCCGTCCTCGTACTGGGCGCGCCCCGCGGCGAGGTCGGCCTCGGCCTGCTCGACCTGGGCCTGGGCCTTCTCCAGCTGGGCGCGGCCGGCCTCGCACCTGGGCCCGCAGCCCGGGCAGGGTCGGGTCGGCCGGGTTGGCGGCCTCGAGCTGGGCGATGAGCGCCTCGCCGCCGGCGAGCTGGCCCTGGCCCTGCGCGAGCTGGGCCTTGCCGGCATCCAGCTGCTTCTGCCCGTCCTCGAGCTCGGTGGCGGCCGCGGTCAGGTCGGTGGCGCTCTTGTCGAGCTGGGCCTGCGCCTCGAACGGGTTGTTGACCCGCTTGACGTGCGGCACCTGCGCCCAGGTGGCGAACACCTGCTCGGCGGCGGCGCGCTGCTCGTCGGTGATCGGCTGTGCCGTCGGCGCTCTGCAGCACCACGGTGCCGGCGCCGCCGGCGGCCTCGGGGATCTCCTTGCCGAGCCCGTCGATGACCTTCTGGAAGGTGGTGCCGGGGATGGAGATCTGGCTGGTCAGCGGCTTGCCGACGGTGCCCGCGAGGACGCCGAGGCCGACGAGCAGGACGAGCCAGATGGTCAGCGTGCGCCAGGCGTGGGCGGCGCACCAGCGGCCGAGGCGGTACAGGAGCGAGGACATCGGGGCCTTCTCGTGGGTGAGGGGGGTCAGTGGGTTCGCGCGGCGAGGGTGGCGCGCTGGGGGTCCAGGCCGGTGCGGACGTGGCCGATCGCGGCGGTGAAGCAGCCGCGGAGGGAAGCGGGGTCGTCGGATGCCGTGCCGCCGGTGCGCGCGGTGGCGGCGCCGTCGCGCAGCCAGACCCGGAACGCCGCCTCGGCCGCCGCGACGAGGCTGGAGGCGAGGGTGGCGACGTAGAGGTCGGTGACCCGAGGTTCTCCCGGCGCCAGGCGGCGGCGCAGCCAGCCCTCGAGCCAGTCGAGCCAGGCGTGCAGCTCGACGAGGATCAGCCCGCGGGCGTGCGGCGAGGCCTCGCCCGGCCGCGGCGAGCACGCCGATCCGCTCGAGGAGGTCGCCGTCGCCCGGGTCGGTCACCACGGCGAGCGCGCTGTCGAGCACGTCCTCGTCGACGGGCCGGGCCTCGAGGCGGTCACCGACCGACGCGAAGAACTCGGTGACGCTGGCGGTGAGCACCGACTCCACCGACGGGAAGTAGTTGAAGAAGGTGCGGCGCGAGACGCCGGCCCGGTCGGCCACCGCCTCGGCGGTGAGGCCCTCGAAGCCGTCGTCGCGCACGATGGCGTAGGCGGCCTGCACCAGGGCGCTGCGGGTCTCGGCGCGCTTGCGGGTGCGCAGCGAGCAGCCGTCGCTGGTCGAGCCGGGCCGGAGGTTCACCCGGCCGACGGTACGTCGTCGTGCACGGCAGTGCAATTCTGCACGATGCAGCGAACTGCACGTCCGGCACCCCGACTCGTGGTGCCGGCACACGGTCGACCGTCCGGCTTCTCCGGTCGGGACCGGGCGTGAGACGCTGTCGGCATGGCTGAGCGCACGGCAGCGGAGCCGCGCGAGGAGGCGCTGGTGCGCCGCATTCGCGAGTCCGTCATCGGTGAGGACCACGTGATGACCACGCCCTACGGGAGGCGCCGGGTCACGTATGCCGACTACACGGCATCCGGTCGGGCCCTCACCTTCCTCGAGGACTTCATCCGCGACGAGGTGCTGCCCGGCTACGCCAACACGCACACCGAGAGCAGCGGCACCGGCCTGCAGACCACCCGGCTGCGCGAGGACGCCCGCCGCATCATCCGCGACGCCGTGCACGGCGACGACGACACCGTGGTGATCTTCGCCGGGTCGGGGTGCACCGGGGCGATCGACAAGCTGATCGGCGTGCTCGGGCTGCGCATCCCGTCCGCCCTCGAGGACCGCTGGCACCTGAGCGAGCAGATCCCGCGCGACCAGCGGCCGGTGGTCTTCATCGGCCCCTACGAGCACCACTCCAACGAGGTGCCGTGGCGCGAGTCGATCGCCGACGTCGTGACCATCCGCGAGGACGCCGACGGCGGGGTGTGCCTGGACCACCTGCGCGAGCGGCTCGCGGAGTTCGCCGACCGGCCGCTGAAGATCGGCTCGTTCAGCGCGGCCTCCAACGTCACCGGCATCGTCAGCGACACCTACGGCATCTCGACGCTGCTGCACGAGCACGGGGCACTGGCGTTCTGGGACTTCGCCGCCGCCGCCCCCTACGTCGACATCGAGATGACGGCGCCCCGCCGGCCACCCGCTCGCCTACAAGGACGCGATCTTCCTCTCGCCGCACAAGTTCATCGGCGGGCCGTCGACGCCCGGGGTGCTCGTCGCGCGGCGCGAGCTGTTCACCAACCGGGTGCCGGTCGTGCCCGGCGGCGGCACCGTCGCCTACGTCAACCCCGAGGACCACGCCTACCTCACCGACCCGGCCCACCGCGAGGAGGGCGGCACCCCGGCGATCATCGAGGCGGTGCGCGCGGGGCTGGTCTTCCAGCTCAAGGAGGCCGTGGGGGTCGAGACGATCCGCGCCCACGAGGAGCGCCTGCTGGCCCGGGCGGTCGAGGCGTGGCGCGACGAGCCGGCCATCGAGATCCTCGGCAACCTCGACGCCCCCCGCCTGTCGATCGTCTCGTTCGTGGTGCGGGCGCCCTCGGGCCACTGGCTGCACCACAACTTCGTCGTCGCCGTGCTCAACGACCTGTTCGGCGTGCAGTCGCGCGGCGGCTGCTCGTGCGCCGGCCCCTACGGGCACCGGCTGCTCGGCATCGACCTCGAGCGCTCGCACGAGTTCGAGCGCGAGATCACCGGCGGCTGCGAGGGCATCAAGCCGGGCTGGGTGCGGGTGAACTTCAACTACTTCCTCTCCGACACCGTCGCCGACTACGTCGTGGATGCCGTGCGCCTGGTCGCGCGCGACGGCTGGCGGTTGCTCGGCGACTACGTCTTCGACCCCGCCACCGGCCTGTGGCGGCATCGCGACGGGCTGGTCGAGCCGCCGATCCGGTTGCGGGACATCGGGTACGACGACGACGGCTCGATGGTCGTGCCGCGCTCCGACGCCCGCGGCGGAGAGGAGCTGCTGGCGCAGCACCTGCGCGACGGCGCGGCGATCCTGGCGGCGGCCACGCCGCCGGACCTGTCGGCGCACCCGGCCGACGTGTCCGCCGACTTCGAGCACCTGCGCTGGTTCGACCTGCCCGCGAGCGCCATCGCCCACTGAGGCCCTTGCAGGTGCGGACCTGCCCCGGGCTACCGCCTGGTAGGCGCAGTGATCGCCTCACGGACCAAGCGGTAGGCGAGGTCAAGGCCGGATGACGCCCGGCGGCCGGCGAGCGGTGGGCCGCTAGGGTCGGCTGCACGCTGCCCCAGGTCGGAGTGGAGGTCCCATGCGCTGGACGCGAACGGCCGTCGTCGCGGCCGTCATCCTCGCGGCCACCTGGCTGCAGATGGTGATCGGCGTGACCGTCGGCTTCGAGGCGTTCAACGGCGAGGGCTTCATCGGCCGGATCATCATCTACCCGCTGCTGGCCGTGCTGCTCGTGCTGTGGTGGCGGCGCCGGGCTCCCGCCGCCGCGGCGGCCCGATGACGCAACGGCCGGCGGAACGGGCGCCTGACCGGCATCCCGCGTCGTCCGCCACCGGCGCACAGTACGGTCGCACCGTGGAGAGCTCGCAGATCCTGCTGCCGATCCCGGGCGAGCTCGTCGACCCGCCGGTCAAGGAGCTGCCGGAGCGGGTGCGGCTCCTCCAGGCCCGAGGGGACGCGGTCGGCACCAGCCTGACCATCGGCATGCGCACCACCAACCGCTTCACGCACTCGCGGGCCACCCTGCTCGCCGCCGGCACGACGTACTACCTCTTCCTGGCCCTGTTCTCCATCCTGACCCTGGCCTACGGCCTCACGGCGGCGCTGGGTGCCGACCAGCTCGCCAGCTACATCACCGAGGCGCTCTCGGTGGCGTTCCCGGGGCTCATCGGCGACTCCGGGCTCGACCCCGAGCAGCTGCGCAGCACCGGGCAGGCCACCTCGATCGTCAGCGCGGTCGGTCTGATCTACGGCGCGACCGGAGCAGTCTTCGCGGCCAGCCGTTCCATGCACGCCATCTACGGCGCCCCGACGAACCCGCGGAACTTCGTGTGGGTGCGGGTGTGGGCCTTCGGCTGGTTCCTCGCGCTGGCGCCGCTGGTCTTGCTGTCGTTCGTCAGTGCCAGCTTCACGGCCAACCTGTCGGGCCGGCTCCTCGACGTCCTCGGGTGGGAGTGGAACGGCCCGCGGTTCCTGCTCGGCGCCATCGCCGTCGTGCTGACGATCGTCCCTGAACTTCCTCGTCGTGTACCTGGTGCTCGGCCGGCTCGGGGGCATCCGCCCGCCTCGGGACCCGCGCCTCATCGGGGCCATCGTGGGGGCGCTCGTCATCGAGGTGCTCAAGCAGGTGATGGCCCTGCTGGTGAACCTCGTGATCGCCAAGCCGCAGTACGGCGCGCTGGCGGCGCCGATCGGCATCATGTTCGTGCTGTACCTGCAGTCCACGGCCCTCTACGGGGTGGCGTCACTGACGGCCGCGCTCGCCGAGGTGCAGCCGAACCCGACTGAACGGCAACCCGATTCGGACAGTGACTCACACCACGACGAGTCGACCGGCTGACCCCTCGCCCCCTCGGGTCACGTCGGTGACGCCGAGGTCACGCCACGCCGTGCGGCGGCTCGAGCACCTCGGTGCGCGTCACGGCATCCGGGGTGATGGCGCCGTACAGGTGCGGGAAGCGTTCTCCGGTGGTCGTGTTGACGACGTCCCAGCGCAGCTCGGCGCCCAGCAGCGCGGGGTCGACCGTGAGCAGCACGAGGTCACCGGCGTACGACCCGTAGTAGCGGGCGAGCACCCCCGGCAACTGCTCGGGCGTCGCGCAGTGGATGAAGCCCTCCTCCTCGAGCGTGCGCCCGAGCGTCGACCAGCGGTACTCGCCGGTGCGCAGCGCCTCGTCCCAGTGCGCGACCTCGGCGAGGTGCAGCACGTCACCGGCGCTCACTCCACACCCTCCTGCGCCAGCAGCGTGACCAGCGGCACCAGGTCGGCGATCGAGTCGACGACGCGGGTCGGCCGGTAGGGGAAGTGCTCGACCTGCTCGGGCCGCGTCGAGCCGGTCGAGACGAGCACCGTGCGCAGGCCGGCCTCGAGGCCGCTGATGATGTCGGTGTCCATCCGGTCGCCGACCATCACGGTGGTCTCGGAGTGCGCCTCGAGCCGGTTGAGCGCGCTGCGCATCATCAGCGGGTTGGGCTTGCCGATGAAGTAGGGCCGGCGGCCGGTGGCGGTGCTGATCAGCGCGGCGACCGAGCCGGTGGCCGGCAGCAGGCCGGCGGCGCTGGGCCCGCTGGGGTCGGGGTTGGTCGCGATGAAGCGGGCGCCGGCGGCGATCAGCCGGATCGCCTTGGTGATGGCCTCGAAGGAGTAGGTGCGGGTCTCGCCGAGCACGACGTAGTCGGGGTCGCGGTCGGTCATCACGTAGCCGACGTCGTGCATCGCCGTGGTCAGGCCGGACTCGCCGACGACGTAGGCCGTGCCGCCCGGCCGCTGGTCGGCGAGGAAGTCGGCGGTGGCCAGGGCGGAGGTCCAGATCGCCTCCTCCGGCACGTCGATCCCGCTGCGCAGCAACCGCGCTCGCAGGTCGCGCGGGGTGTAGATGGAGTTGTTGGTGAGCACGAGGAACGCGCGGCCGGACGCCTTGAGCGCCTCGATGAACTCCGCCGCCCCCGCGATCGGGTCGTCCTCGTGCACGAGGACGCCGTCCATGTCGGTGAGCCAGGTGTCGATCCGCCGGGTGGTGGTCATGCGCCCCATTGTGGCCGTCCCTGCGTACATTGCCCGGTATGCCGTCCGCCTCCTCCCACAGCGCTCCCACCTCCTCCCGGGTCCGGCCCGCCGTGGCGGGCGACGTGCCCGTCATCCTCCGGCTGGTGCGTGAGCTCGCCGAGTACGAGAAGGCGCTGGACCAGGTGGAGGCCTCGGAGCAGCAGCTGGGGGAGGCCCTGTTCCCGGCCGGCCGCGAGCCCGCCGCCTTCGCGCACGTCGCCGAGGTCGACGGCGAGGTGGTGGGGTGCGCCATCTGGTTCCCGTCCTTCTCGACCTGGACCGGCACCCACGGCATCTGGCTCGAGGACCTGTACGTGACACCGGCACAGCGCGGTTCGGGCCTGGGTCAGGAGCTGCTGCGCACCCTGGCCGCGATCTGCGTCGAGCGCGGCTGGTCCCGGCTCGAGTGGTGGGTGCTCGACTGGAACGCGCCGAGCATCGGCTTCTACGAGTCGATCGGGGCCGTGGCCCAGGACGAGTGGACCCGGTTCCGGCTCGACGGGGGCGCGCTCGACACCCTGGCTGCTCCGACGTCCCCCGGGGCCTGAGCGTCGGGCCGGGCGCGAGGCCGGGGCCGGGTCACCCGGGCTGGACGCCCTCGTGCCCCAGGGTCAGGCGCTCGATGACCATCTCGGTGCCGTCGGCGCAGCGGGTGCCGACCTCCAGCTTCGCGGGCCACGCGTTGGCCAGGGTGTAGCGGCGCACGACGGCCCCTTCGACGTCGAAGCAGGACGAGCGGCGGTCACGGACCCGGCGGCGCCGAGTGAGGCGTCCGCCGCCCAGGTCTCGAACGTGGTGTCGCCGGTGAGGGCCCGGGTGAGCACGACCTCGCCGTGGGAGGGACGGCCAGGCAGCCGTTTCACGTGGTACTTGCCGTCGGGCCCCTGCTCCTTGAGCTCGATGACGTCGCGCTGGATGCTCAGCCCGAACACCTCGAGCACCATCGAGATGAGCACCCCGTCGAACTCCAGACCGAAGGAGTGGCCGACTGCTGCATCGTGCTCCGGTAGTGGCGCCATGTCCGGACCCCCAAGTCCCGTGGGGTGCCGCCCTCCGGCCCCCGTCCCAGCAGCGTCCCAGCCCGCGGTCCGTACCGTCAACGAGCCCGGCGGCAGCGGTCAGCGACGTGGGGACGTTGGCCTCGAGCTCGGCGAGCCACGCGCGCGACCCGGCGTCGGACGGCATCCGCCAGTCACCGCGCGGCGACAGCGACCCGCCGGCGACGACCTTGGGACCGTTGGGGATGGCCGAGCGCTTGAACTGGTTGGCGAAGAACCGCCGCACGAAGACCTCCATCCAGTGCCGGATCGTGGCGAGGTCGTACTCCGGTCGGGCGCCCTCGGGGAAGCCGGCGGGCCACGCGCCGCGGCCGGCATCCGACCACGCGTGCTCGGCGAGGAACGCGATCTTGCTCGGCCGGTAGCCGCGACGCAGCACGTGGAAGAGGGTGAAGTCCTGCAGGGCGTAGGGGCCGATGGAGTCCTCGGTCGACTGGATCTTCTCGCCCTCCTTCGAGGGCACCAGCTCCGGGCTGATCTCGGTGTCGAGGATGCCGAGGAGCGTGTCGTTGACCGGCCCCTCGAACTGCCCGGACGAGACGACCCAGCGAATCAGGTGCTGCATCAACGTCTTCGGCACCCCGGTGTTGACGCCGTAGTGCGACATCTGGTCGCCGACGCCGTAGGTGCACCAGCCCAGGGCCAGCTCGGACAGGTCGCCGGTGCCGAGCACGATGCCGCCGCGCTGGTTGGCCGCCCGGAAGAGGTAGTCGGTGCGCAGCCCGGCCTGCACGTTCTCGAAGGTGACGTCGTAGACCTCCTCGCCGCGCCCGAACGGGTGGCCGAGGTCGGCGAGCATCTGGGTCGCGGCCGGGCGGATGTCGAGCTCCTCCCAGGTGATGCCGAGCGACTCCATCAGGTGGATGGCGTTGCTCTTGGTGCCCGCGCTGGTCGCGAAGCCCGGCATCGTGAAGCCCAGGATGTGGGTGCGCGGCAGGCCGAGCCGGTCGCACGCCTTGGCCGCGACGATCAGCGCGTGGGTGGAGTCGAGGCCGCCGGAGACGCCGATGACGATCGTCGGCATCCGGGCCGGGTCGCCGCCGCCGATGGCGCGCATCCGCTGCTCGAGGCCGGACACCTGGATGTTGTAGGCCTCGTAGCAGTCGAGCGCGAGGCGCGCGTCGTCATCCGGCACGAACGGGAAGCGGTCGACCGCGCGGCGCAGGCCGAGGTCGCCGCTGGGCGGGCGCAGCTGGAACGGCACCACGCGGAACCCGCCCTCGTCGGCGGCGTAGGCGTCGGCGTTGTCGCCGAAGCTGCCCTGGCGCAGGCGCTCCTGGCGCAGCAGGTCGAGGTCGACGTCGACGACCGTGCGGCGCGGGCCGTCGGGGAAGCGCTCGGACTCGCCGAGCAGCGCGCCCATCTCGTAGACCATCGTCATGCCGTCCCAGGACAGGTCGGTCGACGACTCACCGGCGCTCGCGGCGGCGTACAGGTAGGCCGCGTTGCACCGGGCGCTCGCCGAGCGGGCGAGCAGGTGGCGGTCCTCCGCGCGGCCGACGGTGATGGGGGATGCCGAGAGGTTGAGCAGCACGTTGGCGCCCGCGAGCGCGGCCTCGTGGCTCGGCGGCACCGGCACCCACACGTCCTCGCAGACCTCGACGTGCACGGCGAGGTCGGGCAGGTCCTCGGGGGTGAAGATCAGGTCGGGGCCGAAGGGCAGCTCGCCGTCGACGTCGGCACCCGGCCAGTGGGGGCGCACGAGGAACTCGCCCTGGTGCCCGGCGCCGGAGGCGAACCAGCGCTTCTCGTAGAACTCGCGGTAGTTGGGCAGGAACGACTTGGGGGCGACCCCGAGCACCTCGCCGCGGTGGATGACGACCGCGCAGTTGTAGAGCCGGTTGCCGTGCCGCAGTGGGGCGCCCACGACGACGAGGGGGAGCAGCTTGGCGGTGGCCTCGGCGATGGTGACGACGGCGTCGTCGACCGCCTCGAGGAGGACGTCCTGCATGCAGCAGGTCGTCGATGGCGTAGCCGCTCAGCGACAGCTCGGGGAAGAGGGCCACCGCGACGCCCTCGTCGTGGCACTCCTTGACGACGGCCAGGATGCGCTCGGCGTTGGTGGCGGGGTCGGCCAGGGCGACGGGCAGGGTGCACGCGGCGACCCGGGCGAACCCCTGGGCGTACGCGTTCCGGAAGTCCATGGCCCGAGCCTATTGCGCCGGATGCCGGGCCGGGCCGGGGCTCCGGCTGCCACACTCGCTGGATGACGGGTTGGCGGCAGTACGCGTGGATCGGGATCTGGGCGCTGGCGTATGCCTTCAGCGGGGTCACGGTCGGCAGCGTGGGGTTCCTCGTCGCCTTCGTCGTGGGGGTGGCGGCAGGGGCGGTGTGGCAGGTCGTGGCCCGGCGGGACGTCGCCGAACGGCTCACCTGGGTCGCGGGGCTGACCCTCGCCACCGGGGCCGCCGTCGCGGTCGACAGCCTGGTCAACAGCGGCACCTCCTCCAACCTCCTGGTCGGCGATGCGGTGATCTACCTCGTTGCCGTCCTGTCGTCGGTCGTGATCACCGAACGGGTGCTGCGCCGGCGCGAGCTCGGGCCGGTGACGCTCGACATGGTGCACGCCCCCGACGAGGTCGCCGGCGCGGCATCCACCGACCCGAGGCGCGGGGTCGCGCCGAGGCCTGACGCAGGCCGATCTCGTCGAGCCCGGCCACCACGCAGACGGCCTCGAGGTGGTGCGGCCGGAACCGCGTTACGGGCCGTCATCGGTGTGGAACCGCGCTGGCGCCACCCGATGAACCCTGGCGTCGGCACTCGAGACTGCTGCGCTGGGGCTCAGCAGTGTCGATGAGCGGTGCTGCGCTGGGCCACAGCAGTGTCGAGTCCCCGGACGACTCCTTACCGGGCCGGGGGCGAGCCGGCCGTGCGGATGACGGGGCCGTCGCCTCGGTCCCCGGCCCGGGCAGGCCGGCTCAGTCGTCGTCGCCACCGTCGCCGCCGTCGTCACCGCCGGTGGGCGTGGTCGCGCCGACGTCGCTCCACGAGGCGGAGGCGCCGCTGTGGCCGATGCGCACCACCTGCACGGTGGTCGCCAGCACGGACGAGCACCGAGAGCACGATGACGGCGGTGAGCAGGGCGGAGCGAGGTGCGGTGCCGGGGTGCCGTCCGACGCCGTGGCGGCGCGCGGCCGCGGCCCGGCCCGGGCGCGCCGGTCGAGGAACCACAGGGCCCAGGCGAGCACCGCGACGACGAAGCACGAAGTAGACCAGGCTGTCGCCGAGCTCGGTGTGCTCCTCGAGCGCGCGGGCTCTCCTCGACCCGGTCGCTCCAGCGACTCGCCGCTCTCGGTGGCGAGCGGCACCATGACCAGGGCGACGGTCGCCAGGATCGGGCGTGAGGATGCCGGCCCAGTGCCGGACCCGCGGCGAGACCGCCGCCAGCAGCAGCAGCAGCGAGGCGAGGGGCACGAGGACCACGACCGCGTGGACGATGAGCGGGTGCAGGGGGATTCCGCCGATGGTGTCGAGCACGAGGTGACCTCCGGTCGTTGCCGCGGCGAGGGCGCGGGTGCAGGGCCGCGGAACCCCGCGGTCGTCACCCCCAGACGTCGTCCTCGGGTCCGCGAAACGCCCCTAAGGGAGTCCTAAGACACCGTCGTACTTTGCGTCGGGCCACTGAGTGATGGGTCACGGCGTCAGCACGATCTTCCCGGTGGCGCGGCGCTCGTCGATGGCGGTGAGGGCGGCCACGACGTCGTCGAGGTCGCGCACCTCCCCGATGACCGGGTCGAGCGCGCCCGACTCCAGCAGGGGCACCAGGTCGTCCCACTGCCGGCGCAGGAACGCCGGGCCCGGGCCGCCGCGACCGGTCCACCACGCGCCCCAGCCGACCCCGACGACCGAGATGTTGCCGAGCAGCAGCCGGTTGACCTTGACCTCGGGGATGGAGCCGGCGGTGAAGCCGATGACGAGCAGCCGGCCACCGGGCGCGAGCGAGCGCAGCGAGTCGGTGAAGCGGTCGCCGCCGACCGGGTCGACCACGACGTCGACGCCGCGCCGGCTGGTGAGGTCGGCGACGGCATCCCGGAAGCCGTCGGCGAGCACGACCTCGTGCGCACCCGCGGCGCGCGCGACCTCGCCCTTGTCGGCGGAGGAGACGACGGCGATGACCCGGGCGCCCCACGCGGCGGCCAGCTGCACCGCCGCCGTGCCGATGCCGCCCGCCGCGCCGTGCACCAGCACCGTCTCGCCCTCGCGCAGCCGGCCGCGCTCGCGCAGCGCGAAGTGGCAGGTGAGGTAGTTCATCGGCAGCGCCGCGCCCTGCTCGAAGGTGACCTGCGTCGGGCAGCGGGAAGACCATCGCGGCATCCGCCTCGACCACCTCGGCGAAGCCACCGAGGAACGGGAAGGCCGCCACCCGGTCGCCCGGCGGCGAACCCGCTGCTGACCGGCGCCGACCGCACCACGCCCGGCCACCTCCGACCCGGGCACGAACGGCAGGTCCGGGGTGATCTGGTACTGCCCGCGGGTCAGCAGCACGTCGGGGAAGCAGACGCCGGCCGCGCGCCACCTCGATGACGACGCCGTCGCCGGCCGGGTTCGGGCAGGTCGACGACCTCCACGGCATCGGGTCCGTCGAGTCTGGTCACCTGGGCTGCGCGCATCTCGCCATCGTAGGGACGTGTGAACTCCGTGTGACATCGCCGGCGAAACGCGCGTCGGCGGGAATGCGCGCCGGGGTGCCGGTCGCTGCACGACGAGTGCCCCAACCCCGCCACGCCACTCTCGCGACGCTCGCCCTGATCCTGGGCGGCGTCGCCATCGGCACGACCGAGTTCGTGACGATGGGCCTGCTGCCCGACATCGCGGCCGGCGTGGGCGTCGACATCCCCAGCGCCGGGCACACCATCTCGGCCTACGCCGCCGGCGTCGTCATCGGGGCCCCGCTGCCTCGCCGTGCTCGCCGCCACCTGGCCGCGCAAGGCGCTGCTCATCGGGCTGATGGTCGCGTTCACGGCCGGCAACGTGCTCAGCGCGATCGCCCCGACCTACGGCCTGCTCGTCGCCTCCCGCTTCCTCTCCGGCCTGCCGCACGGGGCCTTCTTCGGCGTCGCCGCCCTGGTGGCCGTCGACCTCGCCGTGCGCGGCCAGGCCGGCCGCGCCGTGGGGAAGGTGATGCTCGGCATCCCGATCGCCAACGTGCTCGGCGTGCCGGGCGCCACCTGGCTCGGCCAGAACCTCGGCTGGCGGTCGGCGTACTGGCTCGTGGCCGTCATCGGCGTCGCGACGATCGCCCTGCTCGGGTATGCCGTGCCGCACCTGCCGCGCGACCGCACCAAGACGGTGCGCAACGAGCTGAGCGCCCTGACCAGCCTGCAGGTCTGGCTGACCCTCGGCGTGGGCGCGGTCGGCTTCGGCGGCATGTTCGCCATGTACTCCTACATCGCCCCGACCATCACCGAGGTGACCGGGCTGCCCGCCTCCGCGGTGCCGATCTTCCTGCTCGTCTTCGGCCTGTTCGGCTTCATCGGCAACCTGGTCGCCGGGCGGATGGGTGACTGGTCGGTCATCCGGTCGGTCGTCATCGGCATGGCCGGGCTCGGCATCTCGCTGGCGCTGTTCGCCCTCGCCGCGCCGTATGCCGTGGCGGCGCTGGTCGTGCTCGCGCTCATCTCGGTGCTCGCGTCGGTGCTCGTCATCAACCTCCAGCTGCGGCTGATGCAGGTCGCCGGCACCGCGCAGACCCTCGCCGCGGCCAGCAACCACGCCGCGCTCAACCTCGCCAACGCGCTCGGCGCCTGGCTCGGTGGGGTCGTCATCGCCGCCGGGTGGGGGTACACGGCGCCGTCGTGGGTCGGGGCCGGGCTCGCGGTCCTGGGCCTCGGCATCCTGGCCGCCTCGGTGCTGGTGCACCGCCGCGACCACCCCGAGCGGGCGACCCTGCGCCCGGCCGGCGCCGGGCGTGCGGTGCCGGGGCGTCCCCGGACGCCGAGATCGTCGCCAAGGTCACCTGACCGCGGTGGCGGGCACCCGGCATCCGTAGGCTGACCGCATGCCGAGCACCGTGACGTGCCGGGTCGAGGGCGGCGTCGCCCAGGTCCGGCTCAACCGCCCAGACAAGCTCAACGCGCTGACCCTCGACACGCTCGAGGACCTCGTGAGCACCGCCCGGGACCTGTCCCGCGACCGCACCCTGCGCGGGGTCGTGATCGGCGGGGAGGGCGACTCGTTCTGCGCCGGGCTCGACTTCGCGACCGTGCTGAAGAACCCACCGCGGGTGGCGCGCTCGTTCGTGCCGATGCCGTGGCGCGGCACCAACCTGTTCCAGGAGGCGTGCTGGGCGTGGCGCCGGGTGCCGGTGCCGGTCGTGGCGGCGGTGCACGGGCACTGCTACGGCGGCGGGCTGCAGATCGCGCTGGCGGCCGACCTGCGGATGACCACCGCCGACGCGCAGTGGTCGGTCATGGAGGCCAAGTGGGGGCTGGTGCCCGACATGAGCGGCGTGCAGGCGCTGTCGCAGCAGGTGCGGATGGACGTCGCCAAGCGCCTGACGATGACCGGCGAGGTGGTCAGCGGGGTGCAGGCGGTCGAGCTGGGGCTGGCCAGCGAGGTGCACGACGAGCCGTTCGTCGCGGCGACCCGGTTCCTCGAGCAGGTCGCGCAACGCTCCCCGGATGCCGTCGCCGCCACCAAGCGGCTCTTCGGCCGCACCTGGTCCGCCGGCGACCGGCGCACCTTCGCGCGCGAGCGGCTCGAGCAGGCCCGGCTGCTGGCCAGCCGCAACACGACGATCGCCCGGGAGGCCGCGATGCAGCGGCTGGCCCCGGTGTTCGAGCCCCGCCGCCGCTGACCCGCCCCCCGACTTTTGCGGATCTCCCCCGCCCCGCTCGCCCGCCGTCCCGACTTCTTGCGGATCACCCACCTCGCGGCCGCGTGGGAGGCTGTCCAGGTGGAGAACCGCAAGCAGTCGACGATGTCCGGCACGTGACGTGCACCCTGTGCGAGGCGATGTGCTCGCTCGAGGTGCGCCTCGACGGTGACGGCGCGATCGAGTCGATGCGCGGCCACGAGGCCGACCCGCTCTCGCGCGGGCACATCTGCCCCAAGGCGTTCGCCCTGCAGGACCTGCACGAGGACCCCGACCGGCTGCGCCGACCGGTGCGCCGCACCGACGACGGCGGCTGGCGCGAGGTGTCGTGGGACGAGGCCATCGCGTTCGCGGCATCCCGGCTCGTGGCGGTGCAGCGCGAGCACGGCGACGACGCGGTGGCGGTCTACCAGGGCAACCCGAACGTGCACAGCCTCGGCGCGCTGACCCACAACCCGACCCTGGTGCGGCTGCTGCGCACGCGAAACCGGTTCTCCGCCACGTCGGTCGACCAGCTGCCGCACCACGTCGTGGCCTGGGCGCTCTACGGGCACCAGTTCCTCCTGCCGGTGCCCGACATCGACCGCACCGACCTGCTCGTGCTCGTCGGCCACAACCCGATGGCGTCGAACGGGTCGCTGTGGACCGTGCCCGACTTCCCCCAGCGACGGCGCGAGCTGGCTTCTCGCGGAGGCCGGTTGGTGGTCATCGACCCGCGGCGCACCGAGACGGCCAAGGTCGCCGACGAGCACCACTTCGTGCGACCGGGCTCCGACGCGGCGGTGCTGCTGGCCGTCGTGCGCGAGCTGCTGGCCGGCGACGTGCGCCCCGCCGCCTACGTCGACGGTGTCGACGCGGTGCGCACAGCGGTCGAGGGCTTCACGCCCGAGCTCGCCGAGCAGGTCAGCGGCCTGTCCGCGGATGCCGTGCGCACCCTCGCGCGCGACCTCGCCGCCGCGCCGTCGGCGGCCGTGCACGGGCGGATGGGCGTCTCGACCCAGGCGCACGGCGTGGTCTGCCAGTGGGCCGTGCAGACCATCAACATCCTCACCGGCAACCTCGACCGGCCCGGTGGCACGATGCTCACCACTCCCGCGGTCGACCTCGTCGGCCGCGGCGTGATCGGGCCGGGCGGCTTCGGCAGGCGCCGCTCGCGGGTTCGTGGGCTGCCGTCGTTCGGGGGCGAGCTGCCGGTGTCGGCGCTCGCCGAGGAGATCACCACCCCGGGCGAGGGCAGGTGCGCGGGCTGCTCACCATCGCGGGAAACCCGGTGTCGTCCACGCCGTCCGGGCACCGGCTCGACGAGGCGCTGGCCGGCCTCGACGTCATGGTGTCGATCGACTTCTACGTCAACGAGACCACCCGCCACGCCGACGTCATCCTGCCGCCGACCGGTCCGCTGGAGCGCGACCACTACGACATCATCTTCCACACGCTGGCCGTGCGCGACACCGCCCGCTGGTCGCCCGCGCTCTTCCCGGCCGAGCCCGACGCTCGCCACGACTGGGAGATCGCGCGCGACCTCGGTGCGGCCCTGCTGCGCGAGCGGTCCGACGGGCTGCGCGACCGGTGGTCGGCGGCGACCCTGCAGACCGAGGCACGGCTGCGGCTGAGCCCGCGGCGACAGCTCGACGCGCTGCTGCGCTCGTCGGGGGCGCGGCTGTCGGTGGCCAAGCTCGAGAAGATGGCGGCCGGCGCCGACCACGGTGCGCTCAAGCCCCGGCTCCCGGAGCGGCTGGCGACCCCCGACCAGCGCATCGACCTGGCGATGCCGCTGGTCTCGAGTCGCTGCCCGGGCTGCTCGCCGAGCTGTCGGCGGGCACCGGGCTCGGTGACGGTGAGTTGCTGTTCATCGGCCGGCGTCACCAGCGCGACAACAACTCCTGGCTGCACAACTCGGCCCGGCTCACCCGCGGGCGCCCCCGTCACGCCCTCCTCGCGCACCCCGACGACCTGGCCGCGCGCGGCATCCGCGACGGCGACACCGTGGTCGTCCGATCGGCCGTGGGGGAGGTCGAGGTCGAGGCGGCGGCCACCGACGACGTCATGCCCGGAGTCGTCTCGCTGCCGCACGGCTACGGCCACCGTCGCGCCGGGGTGCGGCTGCGCAACGCCGAGCAGCTGCCCGGGGTGTCGATGAACGACCTCACCGATCCCGCTGTGGTGGAGGGGCTTTCGGGCAATGCCGTGCTCAACGGCGTGCCCGTCACGGTTGCCCCGCTCGTCGGTGGGGGCATCGCGTGACCGCCTTTCCCGCACTCCTCGGGTGGTCGGCATGACGCCGGATGACGCGCGCCGCCTCGCGCTCGACCTCCCGGACGTCGTCGAGGTGCCGCACCACGGCTTCCCCAGCTTCCGAGGCGGGGCGAAGCGGCGGATCTTCGCGACGCTGCCGACCGACGAGCGTGCTGCGGCTGATGCTGGAGCCGGAGTCGATCCGGGAGGCCGTGGCTCAGTGGCCGTGGTGCCGCGAGGGCTGGTGGGGGAAGACCCTGTCGACCGTCGAGGTGGTGCTCGCCGACGCGGATGCCGTGGTGGTCACCGAGCTGCTCGACGAGGCGCACGCCCGCGCGGCGGGTCGATGACCTCGGCGACGGACGGCGTGGAGGTGCCGTCCGAGGATGACGCCGGGCCCGACATCGAGGTGCCTGACGAGCTGCACCGGCGACCTCAACCCGGTCGGCATCGTCATCGGGTTCGTCGTCGACCTGGTCGTCTCCGTCGTGGCCACGAGCTCGCCCCGCGCGACCGCTGACCCGTCGGCTCGGAGTCGGGTGCCCAGGTGGTCGCCCCGGCAGCCGGCCGTCAGCACCCGGCTCCGCTCGGGGCTCAGACCGGAGACGTCGTTGCTGACCCTCGGCTCCGCGTTCGTCGGCGTGGGGCACGCCAGCTGACCGCGCAGCCTGGCGCGAAGGGCCCAGGCGAGCAGGACGACACCTGCCACGGCGAGGAAGGGCTGGACCGGCGCGAACCAGCGCAGGGCGCCGGCGTACCCCAGGGCGACCAGCGCCAGCTTGTTGCAGACCGGGCAACCGACGGCGAAGAACGTCAGCAGGCCGCCCGACCGCGCCTCGGCGGTCGATCGACGAGGTGGTCGCGGCGGCCGGCGCCCGGCTCCCGCACGTAGGTGGCGAAGAGCAGCCCGCTCAGCACCGAGGTCAGCATCGAGCACCGGCCAGGCCCACCATGTCGTCGGGATCTCGCGGCCGAAGATCGGCGTGGGCACCATCGCGGTGGGCACGGCCACCACCAGGGCCGTCACGACGGCTCGCGGCGGCCGCGCTGAGCCACCGACGGGGCGACCAGAGGCGGAGGGCGTCGAGCATCGTCGAACCATACCCCACCGGGTATGCCGACCCAGAGTCGGGTGCTCAGGTGGTCGCCCGGGCAGCCGATCAGCACCCAACGCGATGGCGGCGACCTCCGCGGTCGGGTGCCGAAGTGGTCGCCAGGGCAGCCGACTCAGCACCCACCCGGATGGCGGCGCACCCCCACTCGAGTTGGGGGCCCAAGTGGTTGCCGGGGCAGCCGGCTCAGCACCCGCGCCGGTCAGGCGGGGTGGTGAGGAGGGTGAGGGCGCGGGTGCAGTGATCGACGAGGGCGAGCCGGCCGGCATCCCGCTCGGCGGCCGGCAGCGCGGCCCACTGCAGGGCCCGGTCCTCGAGGTAGGCGACCCAGCCGTGCACGGCCGGCAGCGCGGCATCCGGCAGCCCGGTGGCCGACACCACCACGCCGGCCACGTGCTCGCGCACCGTCTCGACCGGGTCCGCACCGGCGGCCCGGGCGATCGGGGCCTGGCCCAGCACCAGCGCCACGTATGACGCCCGGCGGCGGGCCACCTGGTCGAGGAACCGCTCGACGACCTGCCGCACGGCGACCTCGCCGACCGCCCCGGCATCCGGCGAGACGTTGCGCCCCACCCGCCGCCGCGCGGCCTCGACGACCGCCCGGTGGTAGTCGGTCTTGGTCGGGAAGTAGTGGAAGAGCAGCCCGCGCGAGACGCCCGCCTCGGCGGCGACCTCGTCGAGCGACAGCTCCTGCACCGGGCGCTCGACGAACTTGCGCAGCCCGATGCCGACGAGCTGGCGACGACGGTCCTCCGGCGTCATCCGCACCCGTGACGAGGCTCCCATGCTATTGAGCATTGCTCAACAACGGTCTAGGGTCAAGGACATGGACTTCGCCCCCTCGGCCCGCGCCGCCGACCTCGCCGCCCGCGTGCGCGCCTTCGTCGACACCGAGATCGAGCCGGTCGAGCCCGGCATCGTGCGTGACGTGGCCGCCCGCCGCGCCCGCGGTGAGGACGCCTGGCCGCCGCCCGCCGTGGTCGCCGACCTGCAGGCCAAGGCCCGCAGCCAGGGCCTGTGGAACCTGTTCCTCCCGGCCGGGCACGGCGACGCGTATGCCGCCCGCTTCGGCACCGACGGCGGCACCGGGCTCAGCAACACCGACTACGCCGCGGTCGCCGAGCAGACCGGCCGGTCGGCCCTGGCGCCCCTGGTCTTCAACTGCAACGCCCCCGACACCGGCAACATGGAGGTGCTGCTGCGCTACGGCTCGCCCGAGCAGCAGCAGGAGTGGCTCGAGCCGCTGCTCGACGGCCGGGTGCGCAGCACCTTCCTGATGACCGAGCCCGGCGTCGCCAGCTCCGACGCCACCAACATGGAGGCCACGGCCACCCTCGACGGCGACGACGTCGTGCTCGACGGCCGCAAGTGGTGGTCGACCGGCGCCGGCCACCCCGACTGCAAGGTCGGCATCTTCATGGGCCTCACCGACCCCACGGCCCACCGGCACCGCCAGCACTCGATGGTCGTCGTGCCCCTCGAGGCACCCGGCGTCACCATCGAGCGGATGCTCACCGCGCTCGGCCAGTACGACGAGCCGCTGGGCCACGGCGAGGTCACCCTCGAGGGCGTCCGCCTGCCCGCCAGCGCGATCCTCGCCGGCCCGGGGCGCGCCTTCGAGATCGCCCAGGGCCGCCTCGGCCCCGGCCGCGTGCACCACTGCATGCGCCTCATCGGGCTCGCCGAGAAGTCGCTCGAGCTGGCCTGCGAGCGCGCCACCACCCGCGTCGCGTTCGGCAAGCCGATCGCCAACCTGGGCGGCAACCGCGAGCGGCTCGCCCGTGCGCGCATCGCCATCAACCAGGCCCGGCTGCTCGTGCTGCACGCCGCGTGGAAGCTCGACACCGTCGGCATCGAGGGCGCCCAGTCGGAGGTGTCCGAGATCAAGGCGGCCGTGCCGCAGATGGCCTGCGACGTCATCGACCTCGCCATCCAGCTGCACGGCGGGGGAGGCATGAGCGAGGACTTCCCGCTCGCCGCCGCCTACGCCGGCGCGCGCAGCCTGCGCCTCGCCGACGGTCCCGACGAGGTGCACCTCGGCGTCGTCGCCCGTCACCTGCTGCGGCCGTATGCCGCGCGCGCGGCCGCCGCTGCAGCCCCCGCCACCGTGGAGGCCGCCCGATGAGCCGTCGCGTCCTGGTCACCGGGGGCGCGTCCGGCCTCGGCCTGGCCCTCACCGAGCTGATGGTCGCCCGCGGCGACACCGTGCTGGTCGTCGACCTCGCGGAGGAGCGCCCCGACACCGTGCCCGAGGGTGCGGCCTACCGCCGCCTCGACGTGCGCAGCCAGCAGGACTGGGATGCCGCGCTCGCCTGGGTCCGCGAGACGTGGGGCGGGCTCGACATCCTCGTCAACAACGCCGGCATCGCCACCGGCGGGCGGATCGACGTCGAGGCCATCTCCGACTGGGAGCGCGTCGTCGACATCAACCTGCTCGGCGTCGCCCGCGGCTGCCACACCTTCGTGCCGCTGCTCAAGGAGCAGCGCAGCGGGCACATCGTCAACGTCGCCTCGCTCGCCGGCCTCGTGCACGGCCCCGGCATGGCGAGCTACAACGCCACCAAGGCCGGCGTGGTCGCCATCAGCGAGACGCTGCAGTTCGAGCTCGGCCCGTGGGACATCGACGTGTCGGTGGTCTGCCCGGCGTTCTTCCGCACCAACCTGCACCACTCGTTCGCCGGCAAGGACGCCGCGATGCAGGAGGCCGGGGTGCGCCTCATCACCCAGGCCAAGGTCGACGCCGCGCACATCGCCGCGATCGTGCTCAAGGGGGTCGACGCGAAGAAGAAGATCATCCTCACCGACCGGCTCGGCCACCAGGCCTACTTCTTCAAGCGCTTCGCCCGGCCGCTCTACGACCGGATGCTGGCCGGCCAGGCCGCGCGCCTGGCCGCCGGGCCGGTGCCGACCCCGAGGACTTCGTGCCGTGAGCGCGGTGGCCGGCGCCGCGCCGGTGCGCGACGAGGACGCCTTCGACGTCGCGCGCGTCGCAACGTGGCTGCGCGAGAACGCCTCCGGCGAGCCGGGGCTCGACGGCACGCCCGAGGTGCAGCAGTTCGTCGGTGGTGCGTCCAACCTCACCTACCTGCTCCGGTATGCCGGCGGGCCGGCATCCGGCGGGCGTGACCTCATCCTGCGCCGCCCCCCGACCGGCACCAAGGCCAAGGGGGCGCACGACATGCGCCGCGAGCACGACATCCAGGCCGCGCTGGCGCCGGTGTTCCCCGCCGTGCCGCGGATGGTCGCGTTCTGCGGTGACGAGGCCGTCATCGGCTCGCAGTTCTACGTCATGGAGCGGATCGAGGGCACCATCCTGCGCCGCGACGTGCCCCCCGAGCTCGGTCTGTCCCGCGACGACGTGACTACGTTGTGCCGCACCGCGATCGACACGCTGGTCGCCCTGCACGACGTCGACGTCTCGGCCGCCGGCCTGGCCGACCTCGACCGGGGAGAGGGCTACGTGCACCGCCAGGTCGAGGGCTGGTGCGGGCGCTACCGGCGGGCGCGCACCGACGACGTCGGCGACTTCGAGGCCACGATGGCGTGGATCGTGGCCCACGAGCCGGCCGACCGCCCGCACGTGCTGATCCACAACGACTTCCGGTTCGACAACCTCGTGCTCGACCCGGCCGACCCGACCCGGATCGTCGGCGTGCTCGACTGGGAGATGGCCACCGTCGGCGACCCGCTGATGGATCTCGGTGCGGCACTGGCCTACTGGGTGCAGGCCGACGACCATCCGGCGTTCCTCGCCGTGCGCCGCCAGCCGACGCACACCCCCGGGATGCTGACCCGCGCCGAGGTCGTCGAGCGCTACTCCGCGGCACGCGGGCTCGAGGTGACTCCGGAGCAGTGGCGCTTCTACGACGTGTTCGGGGCGTTCCGCCTCGCGGTGATCGCCCAGCAGATCTACTACCGCTTCCACGCGGGCCAGACGAGCAACCCGGCATACGGTGAGTTCCGGGAGGTCGTGCGCTTCCTCGACGCGCACTGCACCGCCCTCATCGCCCGACCCTGACCGCGACGCCACCGACGCCGACGCCACAGATCCCGACGCCACCGACCCGACGACGACCGAAGGACACCTACCCCATGCCGACCACCCTGATCACCGGCGCCAGCTCGGGCCTGGGCGCCGAGATGGCCCGCCAGCTCGCCGACCGTGGCTGGGACCTCGCGCTGGCCGCCCGGCGCACCGAGCGGCTCGAGGGGCTGCGCGACGAGATCCTGGCGGCGCACCCCGGCCGGCGGGTCGAGCTGCGCGCCCTCGACGTCACCGACGACGCCCAGGTGTTCGAGGTGTTCGCGGCCTTCCGCGACGACTTCGGCACGATCGACCGGGTCATCGTCAACGCCGGCCTGGGCAAGGGCGCCCCCATCGGCACCGGGCGCTACGACGCCAACAAGCAGACCGCGATGACCAACTTCGTGGCCGCCCTGGCGCAGACCGAGGCGGCGATGGAGATCTTCCGCGCCCAGAAGCGCGGGCACCTGGTGATGATCTCGTCGGTGTCGGCGATGCGCGGCATGCGCAAGACCGTGACGACCTACGCCGCCACCAAGGCCGGCGTCGCCACGCTGGCCGAAGGGCTGCGCAACGAGATGCTCGGCGAGCCCGACCTCGACATCCGGGTCTCGACGATCTACCCGGGCTACATCCGCTCCGAGATGAACGAGCGGGTGAAGAAGACGCCCTTCATCGTCGACACCGAGACCGGGGTGCGCGCCATGGTCGAGGCGATCGAGAAGGAGAAGCCCAACGCGCTGGTCCCGGCGTGGCCGTGGGTGCCGCTGGGTCAGGCGATGCGGCACCTGCCGCTGCCGCTCGTCCGGAAGATCATGTGACCGTGGCACGCGTCCTGGTCACCGCCCACCTCCCCGGGGACGGGCCGGCCCGCCTGTCCGCCGCCGGCCACGAGGTGACCTACCGCGACGTCGCCACGGCGATGCCCCGCGACGAGCTGCTCGCCGCAGTGGCAGGCGTCGACGCGCTGGTCGCCATGATGGTCGACCGGGTCGACGCCGAGCTGCTCGATGCCGCCGGGCCCGGCCTGCGCATCGTCGCCGACGTCGTCGTGGGCTACGACAACGTCGACGTCGCCGCCTGCACCGAGCGCGGCGTCGTCGTGACGAACACCCCCGGCGTGCTCACCGACGCGACCGCCGACATCGCCATGGCACTGGTGCTGATGAGCACGCGAGGGCTGGGCGCCGCCGAGCGCCGGGTGCGCACCGGCGAGCCGTGGCAGTGGAACTTCACGGCCGACCTCGGCACCGGGCTGCGCGGCCGCACCCTGGGCATCGTCGGGCCGGGAGCGATCGGCCTGGCGACGGCTCGTCGGGCAACGGCCTTCGGCATGGAGGTCCTGCTCGCCGGCCGCTCCGCGCCCGACCCCGGCGTCGTGGAGGGGCTGGGGGCCCGGGTCGTCGACCTCGACGAGCTGCTCACGGCATCCGACGTCGTGTCGCTGCACTGCCCGCTCACGCCCGACACCCACCACCTCATCGGCGCCGCGCAGCTGCGGGCGATGAAGCCGACCGCCCACCTGGTCAACACCGCGCGCGGCCCGGTCGTCGACGAGGCAGCCCTGGTGGCGGCGCTCGAGGCGGGCGAGATCGCGGGTGCGGGGCTCGACGTCTACGAGGACGAGCCGCGCGTGCACCCCGGGCTGCTCGACCGCGACGACGTGGTGCTGCTGCCGCACGTCGGGTCGGCCACGGTCGAGACGCGCACCGCGATGGCCGACCTCGCCGTGGCGAACGTGCTGGCCGTGCTCGGTGGCGACGACCCGGTCACCCCGGTGCGCGGCTGAGCCAGTCCTGCGCGATGCGCCGGCCGGTGCGCCGCAGCAAGGGCGGCCGCGTCGGCGATGGAGCGCTGCGGGTCGGGCTCGAGGTCGGAGAGCGGGTAGGCCGCCGCACCCCGAGGGCCGCCAGACCGTCGTCGTCGAGGGCGCGCCGCCCGCACACGGCCACGGCCGGGATGCCGTGTGCCTGCGCCCGCCGCGCCACCCCGGAGACCGCCTTGCCCGCGAGGGTCTGCTCGTCGAGGGCGCCCTCGCCGGTGACGAGCAGGTCGGGGGGCGGACGGGTCGGGTCGCCGAGGTCTCCGGTCAGCGCGGCGTCGAGCCCGACGAGCTCGAGCACGACCTCGACCCCGGAGCGGCGCTCGGCACCGAGCACCGCGAGGAGGGCGAACCCCACCCCACCGGCCGCCCCGGCCCCCGGCTGCTTGGGACAACTTCGACCAATAGGTCGATCTTGTCCCAGCGGTGGGGTCGGTCGGGTGTCCGTGGTGTGACCTATTGGTCGATTCCGGGACGGGGAGGGTGGCCGTCACCACGTCGGACCAGTGGGTCAGGGCCGCCTCGAGCACCAGGACGTCCTCCGGGGTGGCGCCCTTCTGCGGGGCGAACACCGCCGCGGCACCGGCCGGGCCGAGCAGCGGGCTGTCGACGTCGGCGGCGAGCACCAGGGTGGTGGTGGCCAGGCGCGGGTCGAGCCCGGACAGGTCGAGCCGGTGCAGGTCGGCCAGCGCGGCCCCACCGTCGGGCAGCTCGTCGCCGTCGGCGTCGAGCAACCGGGCGCCGAGGGCGGCCAGCAGGCCCGCGCCACCGTCGGTGCTGGCCGACCCGCCCACGCCGACGACGACCTCGTCGGCGCCCAGGTCGAGCGCGGCCGACAGCGCCTCACCCAACCCGCGGCTCGACGCGGTGAGCGGGGCCGGGATGCCGCCCGGCAGCCGCCCCAGCCCGCACGCGTCGGCCATCTCGACCACCACGGTCACTCGGGTGGATCCCGCCGCACGCCCCGGGGAAAGGTGCGGCGGTGACTCGGCACTGCTGAGGTGGGGTGCAGCAGGGTCGAGGCCCGCCACCACCCACTCATCGGGGCGCACAGCGAGCGTCGCGCTCACCGGTTCTCCGGTCGGGCCGTGCACCGCCACCGGTACCGCGGCGAACCCCGCGGCCAGCGCGGCGGCGACGGTCCCCTCACCGCCGTCCGCGACCGGCACGACCACGACCCGAGCGGTCGGCGCGACGTCGAGCAGGCCCAGGCGCACGGCATCCGCCACCTCGAGCGAGGTCAGCGAGCCCTTGAACGCGTCGCTCGCGACGACGACCGTCGGCACCGCTCCTCAGCCATGACCCGACTCCACCCGATCAGAGGTGCCGGTGCATCACGTGCAGCCCGACCCGGCCGTGCGTCGCCGAGTCGAAGGCCTCCGGCACCGTGCCGACCACCTCGAACCCGAGGTCACGCCAGAGGTGCACGGCGGCGGTGTTGGTCTCGACCACCGCGTTGAACTGCATTGCGGCAAAGCCCTGTTCGCGCGCCCACGACAGCACCCACTCGCCCAGTGCCCGGCCGACGCCCTGGCCGCGCGCGCCCTCGGCGACCATGAAGGATGCCGTCGCCACGTGGCTGCCTCGCGACGGACGGTTCGGGCCCGCCTTGGCCGACCCGAGCACCGACCCGTCGTCACCGACGGCCACGACCGTCACGCCGGGCGGCGACTCGACCCACAGCGCCCGCGCCTCGACCGAGCCGAGTCCCTCCGGATAGGCGTAGGTCTCACCGGCGGCGACCACGTCGCGGAAGACCGGGTAGAACCCCGGCCAGTCGGCATCCGCGATGGGCCGGATCAGCACGCGAGGGTCAGGCCTCCGGCTGCGGACGCATGTGCAGCCAGGGCCGGGTCAGCTCGAAGTGCCGCCCGGTCACCTCGTCGACCTCGATGGCGATGGTGTTGAACTTCGCGGTGTCGACCCACGGGCGCAGCGGCAGCTGCTCGATCTCGTCCTCCTCGTGGCCCTCGAGCTGCCGGGCGCGGCCGCGGACGATCGACGCTGACGGCCTCCTCCTCGCCGAAGTCGTCGATCTCGAAGGCGACGTCGGCGTTCATCGTCAGGCCGAGCAGCTTGCTGCCCTCGGCCGTGCGGAAGACGATGCGGCGGCGCGCGTCGACGGCGTAGTTGATCGGCACGAGGTGCACCTCGTCGGCGAGGTGGAACGCCAGCCGGCCGAACTCCTCCTCGTGGAGCATCTGCCAGCAGGTGTCCTCGTGGGATGGCGGTGACGGGCGAGTGCTCGGACATGCGGCCTCCTGCACGGCGGGGTTTCCTGGCACGAATCTATCGGGGCACGGGCAGCGAGGCACATCCGCGAGATCGTTCTCACCCGTCGCTCCCTGATCCTGCCCTCAATCCCGCCCGGGTGGGTAGCCTTCGCGGCGTGACTCGCGTCGAGGTGGTCGTCATCGGAGCCGGGCCGGGCGGCCTCGCGGTCGCCGCCGCCCTCAAGGCCCACGGCGCCAACCCGCTGGTCGATCGACCGGGCCGACCGGGTCGGCAGCTCGTGGCGCCGCCACTACGACCGCCTGCACCTGCACACCCCGCGCCGCTGGTCGGGCCTGCCCGGCTACCCGATCCCGCGCAGCTTCGGCCGCTGGGTGGCCCGCGACGACGTGGTCCGCTACCTCGAGGCGTATGCCGCCCACCACCGCCTCGAGCTGCGCCTCGGGTCGGGCGTCACCCGCATCGACCCCGTCGCCCCGAGCACCGACGGTGCCCGCTGGGCCGTACGGCTCGACGACGGCAGCACCGTCACCGCCGACCACGTCATCGTGGCGACCGGCTACAACCACACCCCGGTCGAGCCCGACTGGCCCGGGCTGGCCGGCTTCGAGGGCGAGGTGGTGCTCGCCCGCGACTACCGCAACGGGCGTCCCTTCGCCGGGCGCGACGTGCTGGTCGTGGGCAGCGGCAACACCGGCATGGAGATCGCCACCGACCTCGCCGACCACGGCGCGACCCGGGTCTGGCTCGCCGTGCGCACGCCGCCGCACATCCTGCCGCGCTCGCGGCTGGGCTGGCCGGCGCAGGGGACCGGCATCCTCGTGCGCCGGCTGCCGCCGCGCCTGGTCGACCGGGTCGCGAAGGTGCTGGCGGTCGTGCAGGAGCCCGACCTCACCGAGTTCGGGATGCCGCGCGCCGGCACCGACCTCTACTCGCGGGTGCTGGTGGGTCGCGTCCCGGTGCAGGACGTCGGCATCGTCGACGCGATCCGCGCCCGGCGGGTGGAGCCGGTCGCGGCGGTGCAGTCGGTCGAGGGCGCCGAGGTCGTCCTCGCCGACGGCACCCGCGTGCAGCCGTCGGTGGTCGTGGTGGCCACCGGCTACCGGGCCGGGCTCGAGCCGCTCGTCGGGCACCTCGGCGTGCTCGACGGCCGCGGCCTGCCGGTCGTGCACGGCGCCCACGAGCCCGACGGCGCCCCCGGGCTGTGGTTCACCGGCTACACCAACCCGATCTCCGGGATGCTGCGCGAGCTGCGCATCGACGCCGAGCGGATCGCCGCCGCGGTCAGCCGGGAAGGCGCTCGGTCTCGAGCGTGAAGCGGTGCGCCCGCAGCCGCTCGACGAGCGGGGCACCCAGCGCGGTCGCGGGCGTGAGCACGCCCGCGGCATCCGGCAGCTGGTCGCCGTCCTCGACGAGGCTGAGCGCGGCCTGCCCGAGCATCACGGCGGTGCCGCTGTAGCCGGGGTCGTAGGGGGCGGCCACGGTGGTGCGGTAGCGGGCGCCGTTGGTCGCCTGCGCGGTGACCTCCATCCGGAACCGGCCCTTGGCCTGGGCCTCCTCGCTCGGGCCCTCGCCCGGCTTGGGCAGCACCCGGTCGAGCAGGGCCCGGGTCGGGCCGAACGCGAACCCGGCCAGCCCGGCACCGAGCGCCACCGACATCGCCGCCGGCGGTGACGGCCCCCACCGGCCCGGCGCCGTAGTCGGAGTACTCGGCGTAGCGGAAGCCGTCGCCGTAGCCGAGCAGCGACGCCGACCGCGCGACGATGCGGGTGTTGAACGCGGCCATGACGAACGGGCCGGTGAAGTGGCCGTTGTCGGCATCCCGCTTGACCGGTGACGCCTTGGTCACCGTGTCGACGAGCCCGCCGAGGCCACCGCGCGTGGGCTTCGCACCGGATGCCGGGTCCGCGGCGGGCCGCGGCGGGCGACCCCCCTCGGCCAGGGCCCACGGGTCGCCGACCACGCGGCGGGCCGCCTTGTCGACCTTGAGCTCGTCGACCTGGGTGCGGGCGGAGTCGATGGTGCCGCCGCTGAAGCCGCCCTTCATGCTGCGCACCGCGAGGTGGGTGCGGCCGAGCTCGGCGCCGTCGGCGCGGGCCGCCTGCGCGGTGAGCCACACCCCGAGGTCGCTGGGGATCGAGTCGAAGCCACAGGCGTGGATGATGCGGGCGCCGGTGCGCTTGGCCGTCTCGTGGTTGGCGGCGATGCTGCGGTGCACGAACAGCACCTCACCGGTGAGGTCGCAGTAGTGCGTGCCGGCCTCGGCGCACGCGGCGGCCAGCGGGCACGCCGTACTTCACGTAGGGCCCCACGGTCGTGACCACGACCGCGGCGCGGGCGGCCAGGTCGGTGACCGCCTGCTCGTCGGTGGCGTCGACCACGAGCAGCGGCCAGCCCTCCGCGGCGGGGCCGAGGTCGGCGGCCACGTCGCGCAGCCGGGTCAGGGAGCGACCGGCCAGGGCGATGCGCACCCGCGGGTCGGCCTCGGCGGCGAGGTGCCGGGCGGTGAGCCGCCCGACGAACCCGGTGGCGCCGAACAGGACGATGTCGAACTCTCGTGCCTTCGCGATCATCCGCACACCCTAGGACGCCATCGCCCTCGGGCGTCCTGCACAGTGGCCTGATGAATGCCGCCCCCACCGTCCTGGCCGTCGTCCAAGCGGGCGGGAAGGGTTCGCGCCTCGACGTGCTCACCCGCGAGCGGGCCAAGCCGACCCTCCCCTTCGGCGGCTCCTACCAGCTGGTCGACATCGCCCTGTCCAACCTCGTGCACAGCGGCATCACCGACGTCTGGCTCTCGGTGCAGTTCCAGGCCGGCTCCCTGCACCGGCACCTCGCGGCGGGCCGGCCCTGGGACCTCGACCGCACCCGCGGCGGCCTGCGCTGGCTGATGCCGGAGGAGGGCGGCGGGTCGGCGGCGCAGGACGGGTTCTCCGCCGGCAACGCCGACGACCTCGCCCGGTTCGCCGACTCGGTGCGCCGGTTCGGGGCGGACGCGGTCGTGGTGACCAGCACCGACCAGGTCTGGGCCCTCGACCTGCGCCCGGTCGTGGCCGCGCACCTCGAGCGCGGGTCGGACTGCACGATCGTCACGACCGAGGTCTCGCGCACCCAGGCGGCCGAGAAGGACGTGGTCACGGTGGGGCCCGGGTCGCGCGTCTCGGACGTGGAGCACAAGCCCGACGAGCCGTCCGGCACGACGATCGCCGCCGAGGTGTTCGTCTACGAGCCCGAGGTGCTGTGCCGCACGCTCGACGACCTGCGCCGCGAGCTCAGCCCGGTCGACGACGGCAGCACCGGCCTCGGCGACTTCGGCGAGCACCTGTTGCCGCGCCTCATCCGCGACGGCACCGTGCACGCCTGGCCGCTCGAGGGTTACTGGGCCGACCTGGGCACCCCCTCGTCGTTCCTGGCCGCGCACCGCGACCTGCTGGCCGGGCGGGTGGATGCCGTGGGCCGGGCCGACTGGCCGGTGCTCACCCGGTGGCCCGAGCTGCCCGCCGCCCGGGTCGACGCCGGGGCCGTGCTCGAGGACGTCGTCGTCAGCGCCGGGTGCCGGGTGCGCGGCACGGTGCGGCGCAGCGTGCTCGGGCCCGGCGTGGTCGTCGAGCGTGGCGCGGTGGTCGAGGATGCCGTGCTCTTCTCCAACGTCGAGGTCGGGCGGGACGCGCACGTCGTCACGGCGCTGCTCGACGAGAACGTGCGGGTCGGTGCCGGCGCCCGGGTCGGCGAGCCCACCCGGGCCACCCGCGCGCACGACGACCACATCGCCGTCGTCGCCCGAGACTCGGTGATCGGCCGGGGCGTCCGGATCGCGGCGGGCGCGCGCCTTGAGCCGGGAACCACCGCCTGACCACCCTGCCCGCCTGGGGCAATTTCGACCAATAGGTCAATCTTGTCCCAGCCGGGATGGCTCGCCCTGGGGCAACTTTGACCTATTGGTCGATGTTGTCCCACGGCGACGGGATAGGGATCAGCTCAGGGATCAGGGGACGACGACGACCTTGTGGGCCGTGCGGTCGGAGCGCAGCGCCTCGAGCGCGGCGCCGTAGTCCTCGAGCGCGAACCGGTGCGTGACCAGGCCGTCGGTGCGCGCCCGCCCCGCCCGCAGCGCCGCGATCGCCGCCGGGAACGAGCTGATCTCGGCGAACGAGCCCTTGATCGTCAGCTCGCGCCGGAACACGTCGTACGGCGACACCGACACCCGGTCGGCCTCGTCGGTCACCCCGTAGAAGACCGCGGTGCCGCCGTTGCGGGTCAGCGGCAGCAGCACCTCGGCCACGGCGGCCGCCCCGGTGGCGTCGACCGTGAGGTCGTAGCCCGCGCCACCGGACAGCTCGACGCAGGGCCCGTACGTCGCCGGGCAGGTCGCGGCGGTCCATCACGAAGGTGCGGTCCGCCCCCAGGGCCGTGGCGAGCTCGAGCTTGAACGCGGTCGGGGCCGCGACCGTCATCGAGGCGACGCCCGCCGACCGCAACAGCTGGGCGAGCAGGATGCCGGTGGGCCCGGCGCCGATGACCAGCGCGGTCGAGCCGTGCCGCGGCGCGATGACGTCGACGGCGTGCGCGGCGCACGAGGTGGGCTCCACGAGCACGGCGGTGTCGTCATCCAGCCCCGCAACGGGGAAGACCTGGACCGCCGGGGCCACGAGGTACTCGGCGAAGCCCCCGGGCAGGCTCGACCCGATGCCGGTGAGCCCGTCGCACAGCAACGGTCGCCCCTCGCGGCAGTAGGGGCAGCGTCCGCAGCTCGCGTTGGGGTTGACCGCCACCCGCTCGCCGACCGCCACGCCGGCGAACCCCTCGACACCCTCCACCCCGTCGCCGAGGGCGTCGACCACCCCGACGACCTCGTGCCCGGGCACCATCGGGTAGACCGCCATGAACCGCCCGTCGTGCAGGTGCAGGTCGGTGCCGCAGACCCCGGTCTGGATGACGCGCACCCGCACCTCGCCCGGGCCGGGCACGGGGGTGGGCACCTCCCGCACGCGGAACCGCCGCGGCGCGTCGTAGACCACCGCCCTCATCGCGCCGCCGCCTGCGAGTGCGCCACGGCCGGCCCGGTCAGCCCACCGTCGACGGGTAGGCAGCCGCCACCAGCGCGTCGTAGCGCGCCCGGACCTCGGCGCCCGCGGCGGTGTCGCCCGGGCTCGACCGTCACGTCGGTGTCGACGTCCCAGCGCGGCGGCGACTCCCCACCGGCCAGCGCCCAGGCGGCCTGGCGGGCCGCGCCCACGGCGACGTACTCGCCGGGGCTCGGCACCGCCACCGGCACCCCGAACAGGTCGGGAGCGATCTCCTGCACGGCGGTCGACGCCGCGGCACCGCCGATGAGCAGCACCCGCTGCACCGGCACGCCCACGGCGCGCACGGCATCCACGGCGGCGGCGAGGTTGAGGAGCATGCCCTCGAGCACCGCCCGCGCCAGGTTCTCGGGCGTGGCGTTCGAGCGGGTCAGCCCGTGCAGCGAGCCGGTGGCCGACGGCAGGTTGGGGGTGCGCTCGCCGTCGAGGTAGGGCAGCAGGGTGAGGCCACCGGCGCCGGGTGCGGCCGCCAGCGCGAGCCGGTCGAGGCCGGCGTGGTCGGTGCCGAGCATCGCGGCCCCGGCGGTGGTCACCCGGGCCGCGTTGAGCGTGCAGACCAGCGGCAGGAACCCGCCCTCGGCGTCCGCGAACGACTGCACGCCGCCGGTGGGGTCGGCCGACGCGCGCGAGTTGCGCGCGAACGCCGTGCCGCTGGTGCCCAGCGAGACGACGACGTCGCCGGGGTCGCAGCCCGAGGCCCAGCGCCGCGCCCATGTTGTCACCGGTGCCCGCGGCGACCGCCAGCCCGGATGCCGTGTGGCCCACGACCTCGGCCGGCGCGGCAACTCGCGGCACGGCGAGGTCGGTGCCGGTGGCCAGCCGGAGCAGGTCGGGCCGGTAGTCACGGGTGCCCGCGGACCAGTAGCCGGTGCCGGAGGCGTCGCCGCCGTCGGTCGTCCACCCGTCGGGAGCGGGGGCGCCGTCGGCGCGGATCCGTCCGGTGAGCCAGTCGTGGGGGAGCACGCAGGTGCGGGCCCGGGCGAGGTTGTCGGGCTCGGCGTCCCGCATCCAGCGCAGCTTGCTGACCGTGGTGGCGGCGACGGGAACGAGGCCGGTCGCGTCGGCCCACGCCTGGGCACCCAGCTCACCGACGAGGTCGGCAGCCGCCTGCGCGGAGCGGGTGTCGTTCCACAGCAACGCATCTCGCACGACCTCGCCGTGCTCGTCGAGCAGCACCATGCCGTGCTGCTGGCCCCCGACCGCGACGGCAGAGACCCCGTCGAGCAGGCCCCCCCCGCTCGCCTCCTGCCACGCCGCCCACCAGTGGCGGGGGTCGACCTCGGTGCCGTCGGGGTGCGACGCACGCCCGGTGCGCACCACCGCTCCGGTCTCGGCGTCGCAGACGACGACCTTGCAGGACTGGGTCGACGTGTCGACCCCGGCGACGAGCGGACGATCTGGCATGGCTGTCACTCTTTCAGCATTCGGGCCCGGGAGTCACGAGGGGTGGGCCGGCGCCCAGCGCTGGGCCCATTCAGCGCTGGGCGCCGCCCGCCGGACCGGTCCCGGCCGGACCGGCGAGCCCGGTCGCGGGCCGCCTTCGCGGCCCACGACCGGGTCAGTGCTGTTCGGACAGGCTCCACATCGTCCAGAGCTCGGTGCGCATCCGCCGCGGCTGGGACAGGGTGTAGAGCACCGCCCCGGCGATGTCGGCGGGCTCCATGAACGGACCGTGCTCGGGGTCGCCGTCGCCGAAGCGCCCGTCGGCCGCCGCGAACGCCGTGTTGACCCCCGCGGGGGCGACCACTGTGGTGCGGATGCCCTCCCCGCGCAGCTCGCGGTCCATGGCGGTGCCCAGGTTGATCTGGGCCCCCTTGGTGGCCGCGTAGACGGCCTCCTTGCCGCCACCGATGAGCAGGCCGGCCACCGAACCGATGACGACGATGTCGCCACCGTCGCCCTGGGCGCGGAACTGCCGCACCGCTGCCCGGGCCAGCCAGATGGTGCCCTTGAGGTTGACGTCGATCATCAGCCCGATCTGCTCGGCGTCGACGTCGAGCAGGCCGCCGTAGAAGCCGATGCCGGCGTTGGCCACGACGGAGTCGACCCGGCCGAACGCCGTGACACCGGCGGCGACCAGCGCGTCGCTGGTCTCCTCGAGGCGCACGTCGCCGGTGGCGAGCGCGACGCGGTCCGCGCCGAACTCGTCGAGGAGGGGGCGCACGGCATCCTCGCGGATGTCGCCGGCCACCACCTTGGCCCCGGCCTCCAGCGCCAGGCGGGCGGTGGCCCCGCCGATGCCGCCACCGGCGCCGGTGACGACGACGACGGTGTCCTGCAGGCTGCGCGACGGCGCGCTCATCGGCGTGCTCCTGGTCTCGGGAGGGGGTGGCAGGTCACTTGACGGCGCCCATGGACAGGCCGCGGACGAGCTGCTTCTGGGCGATCCACCCGGCCGCGATGACCGGGAGCACGGCCAGCGTCGCCGCCGCCGACAGCACCGCGAGGAACTGCCCGCGACCGTCGACGAAGCTGCCGAGGAACGGCGGCGTCGTGCGGGCGACGTTGCTGGTCAGCAGGGTGGCGAGGAAGTACTCGTTCCAGCTGAAGATGAAGCAGATCAGCGCGGCCGCGGCGACCCCGGGGAGCACGATCGGCAGCACGACCCGCACGATCTCGCGGAACAGGCCGGCACCGTCGACCCGCGCCGCCTCGACGATCTCGAAGGGCACCTCGAGGAAGAACGAGCGCATCATCCAGACCGTGATGGCCAGGTTGATCGACATGTAGACGACCGCCGAGCACCCAGATGTTGTCGAGCCCGCCGAGGTTCTTCAGGATCATGTAGAGCGGCAGCACGACGGCGGCCACCGGCATGAACCGCGTGGAGATGAAGAACGACAGCGTGCTCTCGACCTTCTTGACCTTGCGCAGGCTGAGCGCGTAGGCGGCGGGGATGGCGAGCAGGACGCAGCCGATGGTGGCGGCGATGGAGGCCATGAACGAGTTCTGCAGGTAGGCCGACATCCCGCGGTCCATGGCCAGCTGGTAGCCGTCGAGGGTCGGGGTGAAGAAGAGCACGGGGTTGATCGGAGGACGCCACCGACTCGGGCTTGAAGCCGTTGAGGAACATCCAGAAGACGGGGAAGAAGAAGGCCAGCACCAGCACCCAGGTGAGGATGTTGATGATCGGTGTTCTTGACGGATGGTGCTCATCGGCTTCCTCCAGCCATGAAGACCTTGAAGGTCGTCTTGAGCGCGATGGTGGCGACGATGATCGTGAGCAGCACGGTGACGACGCCGTAGGCCGCGGCCTCACCGACGTTGAGCCCGATGAAGGCCCGTTCGTAGAGCAGGTAGGCCAGCGTCTTGGTGCCGCCGGTGCCCTTGGTGAGGATGGCGATCGGGTCGAAGACCTGCAGGATGATGACCGAGCCGAGCAGGGTGCCGATCTCGATGTACATCCGCAGGTGCGGCAGCGTGATCCAGGTGAAGGTGCGCCAGGCGCCGGCACCGTCGACCTGGGCGGCCTCGAGGGTCTCCTTGCGACTGGCCCTGCAGGCCGGCCAGCAGGATCAGCATCATGAACGGCGTGAAGATCCAGGTCAGCACGATGACCACGGTGGCCATCGGGTGCTCGGTGCTCCACGAGACCTTCGGCAGGCCCACCAGGTTGAAGAGCCCAGTTGAGCATGCCGATGTTGGTGTCGAACATCGAGTACTTCCAGATCAGCGAGGCCGCCGCCGGCATGATCAGGAACGGGGTGATCATCAGGGTGCGGGCGATGGCCCGGCCGGGCAGGTTGCGGTCGAGCAGGATCGCGAACAGCAGGCCGAGCAGCAGCGAGAGCACCACCGAGAACGCGGTGATCAGCACGGTGGCCACGATCGAGGGCCACAGGGCGCCCGAGGTCAGGGCGGTCTTGTAGTTGTCGAGCCCGGTGAACCCGCGCTCGGCGGGATACAGCAGGTTCCAGTTCATCATCGAGAAGCCGATGGTGACCAGGAACGGAATCTGGGTCAGCACGATGAGAAAGATGAATGCGGGCAACAAGCAGCCCGCGGGCGGTCCAGGCGTGCTTCGTCTGGATCTTCTTCTTGGCCGGGTCGACCGGCGGCGCCGGTCGGCTTGGTGGCAGTGGTGGTCATGTCGCTATTCCTCGTTCTTTCGCGTCGTTGCGAGAAATCGAAGGGGTAGGGGTCGGGGCCGACCGCGCGCGGCCGGCCCCGACCCCGGGTGAGCTGGAAGATCAGCTCTTGTGCGCGTCGCCGCCCTTCTGGGCGATGTCCTGGCACTTGGCGAGGGCGTCGTCGACCGAGGTCCGGTTGGCGATGTAGTCGGCGACGAGCTGGGCGCACTGGTTGCCGACGTCCTGGAACTCGGGGATCGAGACGTACTGGATGCCGACCCACGGCTGCGGGTTGACGCCCGGCTGCTTCGGGTTGACCCCGCTCATCACGTCGAGGGTGATCGGCGCGAAGGCCGCGGCGGCCTCCTTGTACTCGGGGATCTCGTAGGTCGAGGTGCGCGCGCCCGGGGGCACGTTGGTCCAGCCGATCTTCTCACCGACGAGCTTGATGGTACTCCTTGCTCGTGGCCCACTTGACGAACTTGATCGCGGCGTCCTGGTTCTTCGTGGACTTCGGGACGGCGAGGTTCCAGCTCCACAGCCAGCCCGACTCGTCGGTCTTGTTCACCGGCATGTGGGCGTAGCCCATCTTGCCCTTCGACCGGGGAGTCGGCGGCCTCGAGCATGGAGGCGGCGACGGACGCGTCGGCCCACATCGCGGCCTTGCCCTCCTTGAGAGCGGTCAGGCACTCGTTGAAGCTGTACGAAACCGGGTCTGCCTCACCGGACTCGTCGAGCATCGTCTTGTAGAAGGTGACGGCCTCCTTCCACTCCGGGGAGTTGACCGTGGCGTTCCAGCTCCATGTCGTACCAGTTGCCACCGAAGGTCTGCACGACGGTGGTCAGCGGTGCGAACAGGTCGCCCCAGCCCGGCTTGCCGCGCATGCAGATGCCGGCCATGTCGGCGGTCTTGACCTTCTTGGCCGCGTCGGCGACCTGCTGCCAGGTCGGGTTCGTCGGCATGCGTGACGCCGGCCTTGTCGAGGATCTCCTTGTTGTACATGAGGATCGAGGACTCGCCGTAGAACGGCACCGCGTACTGCTTGCCGTCGAAGGTGAGTGCGACGTCGCGGACCGGCGGGAGGAGGTCGTCGACGTCGTACGCCGTGTCGGCTTGGTGAGGTTCTCGGTGAGGTCGACGAGCCACCGTTGGCGCCCCACTGCGGCGTCTCGTAGGCGCCGATGGTGACGATGTCGTACTGGCCGGCTCCGCTGGCCACGTCGGCGGTGACCGCGCTGCGCAGGTCGCCCTCCTCCATGACCTGGAAGTTGACCTTGGTGCCGGGGTTGGCCTTCTCGTACTCGGTCTTGAGCTGCTCCATGTCCTTCATCTGGCCGTTGTTCACGGTGGCCAGGTTGAGGGTGACGTTGCCACCGGAGGCGGCGCTGCCGTTGTCGGACGACCCGCCGCCGGCACCGGAACAGGCGCTCAGGACGAGGGCGGAGGAGAGCGCGAAGACACCTAGTGTCAACGTGCGCTTGGGAATGGGCATCCTAACTCCTTTGGTAGGGGCACTTCTCGTGTCGTCCGGCGGCGGCTGAAGGCATGACAAAATGAATGTCAATTGGGTGGGTGGATTTGGTGGTCGAGCTTCGCTGCGGGGCAACTCCTGCAAAGGTAGGACTCCCGACAAACGAGCGACAAGGACGACAACCCGCTGCTGTCGGTACTATTATTCCGAGCACGGACGGCGCGGTCCGGCCCTGCGTCGGCCTGCGCCGTTACCGGACCGTGACATTCACGGGCGGGGCCGAGCGAGTCGGAGGGTGCGCGATGACGGATTTGTATCGATCGGCGCCACCGGCGCGCGCGCCCGGAGCCGCCCCACGCGAGACGTCGAGCCGGTGAGCCCCTACGCGGCGAGCATCCCCCGCCGCGAGGTCATCCCCCAGCACCCGCAGCACTCGGTGCGGGCCATGACGCACGACTTCCCCAGCGAGATCTGCGGGTGGAACGCCCACCCCGAGTACGAGATCCACCTCATCACCAAGACCCACGGCAGCTTCATCGCCGGCGACCACATCGGCACCTTCGGGCCCGGGCACGTCAGCCTGATCGGGCCCAACCTGCCGCACGACTGGGTCAGCGACCTCGAGCCGGGCCAGGTGGCGGTCGACCGCGACGCCGTCATCCAGTTCACCGACGGCTGGATCCGGCAGTGCATGCAGCTGCTGCCCGAGCTGCAGGAGCTCGACGGCGTGCTGCGGCACTCCACCCGTGGCCTGGTGTTCTCCGGCGCCACCGCGTGGCGGGCCGCCGACCAGATCATGTCGGTGGTCGGCACCCGCGGCCCCGAGCGGGTCGGGCACCTGTTCAAGCTGCTCGGCCTGATGGCGCAACGCCCCCGACGGCGAGTGGGAGACGGTGGCCAGCGAGTGGATGGGCCGCCCCGACGACGACGGCGCCCGCAGCGCCGGCGAGGCCGGGCTCGAACTACATCTTCTCCAACCTCACCGGCGACATCCGGCTCACCACGGCGGCCCGGCTGGCCTACATGTCCGAGCCGACCTTCTCCAAGTACTTCAAGCGCGCCACCGGCCTCACCTTCAGCAACATGGTCAAGAAGCTGCGCGTGGCCCACGCCCGCCGGCTGCTCGACTCCACCGACCACCCCGTCACCCGGGTGGCCACGCTCAGCGGCTACCACAACATGGCCAACTTCAACCGCCAGTTCCTGGCCGAGGTGGGCTGCACGCCCGTCGGCCTACCGGCGGATGGAGTCGTCGCTGAAGCCGCCGAACGAGGTGCTCAGCCTGGGCCTGAAGGCGGCCCGGGCCGGCGAGCCGACGCCCCGCGTCGGGTAGGCCGTCAGCGCCAGCAGGTCGTCGAGCGTCGGGTGCACGCCCCGCTCGACGAGCGAGCGCCGCGACGGCGAGGTACTCCTGCCAGGAAGCGTGTCGTCGTCGGCGAGGTCGCCGAACAGCACGCCGATCCGCACGAACGCCTCCGGGCGCGGGTCGGGGCGGCGGCGGTCATCTCCGCCGCGTGCACGTCATCCGGCACCTCGGGGGCGACGATCTCGCCCCGGCCGATCAGCGCCCAGTACTGCGCCCAGGCGGCGACCATCGCCGCGCCGAGCCGGATCGGGCGCCCGGCCGCGAGGTTCTCGCGGATCGCGGGCAGGGTGAAGGTCGGCATCCGGTTCGAGCCGTCGGTGGCCAGGCGCACCAGGGTGTCGCGCATCCGCGGGTTGCTGAACCGCTCGATCAGCGTGGCCATGTAGCCCTCGAGGTCGATGCCGGGCAGCTCGCCGAGGGTCGGCGCCGCCTCGTCGGCCATGTAGCGCTCGAGGTAGGTGCGCGATGCGGTCGTCGCCCAGGGCCTCGTCGACGAGCACGTAGCCCAGCGGGGCCCCGAAGTAGGCGATCGCCTGGTGGCTCGCGTTGAGCAGGCGCAGCTTCATCAGCTCGTAGGGGCGCACGTCGTCGACGAACTGCACGTCGACCGACTCCAGCGCCGGCCGGCCGGTGGGGAAGTCGTCCTCGACGATCCACTGGGTGAACGGCTCGGCCGGCACCGGCCACGCGTCCTCGATGCCGAACTCGCGGCGCACGGCCTCGCGGTCGGCGTCCGTGGTCGACGGGGTGATCCGGTCGACCATGCAGTTGGGGAAGCTCACCGCGGTGTCGATCCAGGTGGCGAGCTCGGGGTCGGTCAGCCGGGCGAACCCGACGACCGCCTGGCGGGCGTAGTCGCCGTTGCCCTGGAGGTTGTCGCAGGACAGCACGGTGAACGGGGCGGCGCCGGCGTCCCGGCGCCGGCGCAGCCCCTCGACGATGTAGGCGAACGCGGTGCGGGGGTCCTCCGGGTGGGCGAGGTCGTGCACCACCGCGGGGTTGTCGGCGTCGAAGTCGCCGGTGCCGGGGTTCTTCAGGTAGCCGCCCTCGGTGACGGTGAGGCTGACGATCCGCACCGCCGGGTCGTCGAGCCGCCGGTGCACGGCCGCGGCGTCGTCGGGGCCGTAGAGGTACTCCAGCACCGAGCCGACGACGCGGGGCTCGAGCGAGCCGTCCGGGTGGCGCACCACGAGGGTGAACAGGCAGTCCTGGGCGCGCATCACGTCGCGCATCACGGCATCCTGCTCGAGCACGCCGACGCCGCAGATCCCCCAGTCCAGACCCTGCCCCGCGCTCCATCAGCCGGTCGAGGTACATCGCGACGTGCGAGCGGTGGAAGTTGCCGAAGCCGAAGTGCACGATCCCGACGCTCGCCGCCTGCCGGTCGTAGGTGGGCGTGGAGGCCGACAGGGTGGGCAGGGCAGCGGCGGAGAGAGCAGTCATCGGGGCAGGTCCTTTCGCGTCGTTGCGGTCACGGACTCTCACCGTCCATCGAACCAACATCGCCGAACCGCGCCAACGCCAGACCCGGAGCGGCGGAGGGAAAAGGATCGGTGCCGGGCGGGATTGCATCGACACGGCGGTTCGCTCACCCGGTCGTGCTCCCGACCACCCGCACGTCCCAGGCGCCGAGGGCCAGTCTCTCGCCCGGCCCGATGGGCTCGCCGCTGAGCAGGTCGGTGACCTCGGTGCCGGGCGTCGCGCCGGCCGGCGCCCAGCCCCAGTTGTGGATGACGTGCAGGCGGCCGGTCGCGGTGCTGCTGCTCGACGACGGTCACCGAGGCGTCCGTCGTCCAGCCGCTGACGGGCGACGGGGCCAGCCAGCGGACGAGGTCGGCCGCGAGCTCCTGGTCGGGCACGGTCCCGACGACCGTGATCCGCCCGTCGCCGACCTGCCGGGTGGTCGACGGCGGCCCACCGCCCCAGGTGCGGGTGGGTGTACGTCGCCAGCGCCTCGGCGCCGTCGAGCACGAGACCCTCGGCGAGGGTCGTGCCGGCGCCGCGAGCAGGCTTCCGGTGACCGGGACGGGCTCCGCCAGCGACGACGTCTCCTCGAACCAGGCCCCGGCGGCGCTCGGCCAGGCGGGCCGGCGCGCGCTCGGCGCGGACCAGCCCCTCGCGGTCGCCGTAGCCGGTGCGGGGCCCGAGCACGAGGTGGCCCCCGGCCCGGGCGTAGGCGGCGAGGCGGTCGAGGTCGTCGTCGGATGCCGTGAAGAGGGCGGGGACGACGAGCACGGGGAAGCGCTCGGGCACCACGTCGTCGCAGCTGCTCGCGGCGGACCAGCCGCTGCTGGCGCTTGGCGTCGAAGATCCCCCGGGAGAAGGCGGCCACGATCGTGCCGGTAGGAGTCGGGGTCGACCATGCATCTGGCCGTCGCCGCCGGGCAACGGGCCCTGGGTCGACAGCGCGAACTTGCTGTCGGAGTCGTAGAGCACCGCGACGTCGAAGTCGGGGGTCGGCGTCCGCGAAGGCGTCGCCGACCCGGCCGAGCTCGTCGCCGATCCGGGCGATCTCGCGGTAGGCGCGGCCGGGCTCCCGCTGTGCGGCAGCACGCCGCCCCAGTAGGTCTCGGCGCCGAAGGGCAGGGTGTGCCAGTGCCAGTACTCGATCATGCCGGGCGCCGCGCGCCACGAGCAGCCAGGCCGCCTGCCGCCACTGCCCGTCGTAGGGGGACTGGTTCATCGCGGAGAACCCGATCGAGCCGGCGTTGGTCTCGGTGACCAGGAACGGCGCCTGCTTCGAGGAGTACATGAGGTCGGCGAGGTGGCACACGCGCCCAGGGGCCGCGGACGACCCAGCCCATCGGGCCGGTCGAGCGTCGGCGGTCGCTCGGGTGCGCGAGCGAGTCCTGCCATCTCGTAGTAGGCGTTGCCGCTGGCGACGTCGAGGCCGGCGCGACAGAGCTCGACGTCGTCGACGCCGGGCTGCTCGTAGGAGATGCAGGTGGTGACGAACTGCCGCGGCCGCCGGTGACCTCGCGGACGATGTCGGCCTGCCAGCCGATGAACTCGGTGACCAGCTCGGCCTGGAAGCGACGCCAGGCCAGGTCGTACTGCGGCTGGACGTTGCCGTCCGGCCGCCACAGGTCGTCCCACCGGGAGAGCCGGTGCGACCAGTAGACGAGCCCCCACTCCTCGTTGAGCCGCTCGACCGTCCCGTAGCGGTGGCGCAGCCAGTCGGTGAACCGCTGGAAGACGCCGTGGTTGTGGAGCAGGCGCAGGCCGGGCTCGTTGTCGACCTGGAAGCCGATGACCGCCGGGTGGTCGCGCGTGGCGGCCGACGACCTGCGCGGATGACCCGCTCGGCGTGGAAGCGGTACGCCGCGTGGGTGAAGTCGATCTCCTGGCGGGCGCCCCAGCCGATCGCGGTGCCGGTCGCCGTCTCGCCGGCGATCTCCGGGTAGCAGCCGCGTCAGCCACATCGGGATGGCGTAGGTCGGGGTGCCGAGGATGACGCCGATGCCGCGCGCGTGGGCGCCGTCGAGCACCGGGCTCGAGCCAGTCGAGGTCGAAGACGCCGTCCTCGGGCTCCCAGGTCGACCACACCGACTCGCCGACCCGGATGACGGTGAAGCCGGCCTCGGCCATCAGGTCGAGGTCGGCCTCGAGCGTCGTCGCGGCTGGTACTCGGCGTAGTAGGCGGCACCGAAGCGGACGGTCACCGGAGGCTCGCGCCGGGGCGCGCGACCACGCTCACCGTCGCTCAGCCGATGAGGTGCTCGATGGCGAGCTGCTGCAGGCGCACGAAGCCGTAGTCGCGCTCGCCGGCCTTGTCGGGGTCGAACCCGTCGTCGGTGGCGAGGAAGTCGGCGACGGACTCACCGGCATCCAGCGTGGGCGTGGCGAGGTCGAGCACGCCGGACGTACTCCATCGCGTCCTTGACGCGGGGGTCGGCCCGGAACGCCTTGGCCTTCTCGGCGAGCAGGAGGTAGGTGGACATGCAGGCCTTGGCCGACTCCCACACGCCCTCCATGTGCTCGGTGCGCGAGGGCTTGTAGTCGAAGTGCCGAGGCCCGGTGTAGCGCGGGCCGTCGGGGTAGCCGGGGAAGCCGTTCTCGACCAGGTCGACGGTGAAGAAGGCCGAGATCAGGTCGCCGTGGCCGAAGACGAGGTCCTGGTCGTACTTCAGGCCGCGCTGGCCGTTGAGGTCGATGTGGAACAGCTTGTCGCTCCACAGCGCCTGGCCCAGGGCGTGCGTGTAGTTGAGGTTGGCCATCTGCTCGTGGCCGGTCTCCGGGTTCAGGCCGACGATGTCGCCGTGCTCGAGCTCGGCGATCAGGGCCAGGGCGTGCCCGGCGGTGGGCAGGAAGATGTCGCCGCGGGGCTCGTTCGGCTTGGGCTCCAGCGCGATCCGCAGGTCGTAGCCCTGCGACTTGATGTAGCCGGCGACGGTGTCCAGGCCCTCCTTGTAGCGCTCGAACGCGGCGTAGACGTCCTTGGACCCGTCGTACTCGCTGCCCTCGCGACCGCCCCACATGACGAACGTCGACGCGCCCAGGTCGGCGGCCAGGTCGACGGCGCGCAGCACCTTGCGCAGCCCGAACCGGCGCACCGAGCGGTCGTTGGAGGTGAGCCCGCCGTCCTTGAAGACCGGGTGGCTGAAGGTGTTGGTGGTGACCATCTCGATGACGATGCCGGCGCTGTCGGTGGCGCCGCTGAAGCGCTTGACGATCGCGTCCTTGGTCGCCTCGTCGGCGTCGAACGGGAACACGTCGTTGTCGTGGAAGGTGACGCCCCACGCGCCGATCTCGGCGAGCTTGTCGACGTAGGCCCACGGCTCGAGCGCCGGGCGGCTCGGGCCGCCGAACGGGTCGGTGCCGGTCCAGCCGACCGTCCACAGACCGAACGAGAACTTGTCCTGCGGGCGTCGGTTCACGGGTCATGAGTGGCTCCTGGTGTCGTATTTGTTGTTCGATGCAACATATCACTGGCCGGTGGCCTATCGTCAAGTGGTGACCCCGACCGCGCCCACCGCCGGCTCCCCGTGCCGCTCGCGCCGTGACGCCGCACCCGCGAACGGCGCCCGGCAGTCGTTCCTGCGCGAGAGCAACCTGAGCCTGGTGGCGCGCACGGTCTGCGCGTCGGCCGTCCCGCTGTCCCGGGCCGGGGTCGCCGCGACCACGTCGATGACCCGCTCCACCGCGTCCCGCCTCGCCGACGACCTGGTGGCCGCCGGCATCCTCGACGAGCTGCAGCCCCCGGAGGTCACCGGCCCGGGCCGCCCGGCGACACCGCTGGTCGCCGGGGCCGGGCTCGCGGCGCTGGGGCTGCAGGTCAACGCCGGCGCCATCGCCGCCCGGGTGGTCGACCTGCGCGGCCGGGTCGTCGCGCAGGAGGTCGTCGCGGACGACTTCGTCGGCTCCGACCCGCACGCTGGTGCTGGCCCGGCTCGTCGGCGCTGAGCCGCTCGGTGATCGACCGAATCCCGGTCGGTACCAGGCTCGTCGGCGCCGGCGTCGCGCTCCCGGGCGTGGTCGTCCGCGGAGTCGGGGCACCTGCTCCTGGCCCCGAACCTCGGCTGGTCCGACCTCCACCTGCACTCGGCCCTCGACCCCGACGTCGACGGGCGGCCTGACCCCCGCATCGGCAACGAGGCGGACCTCGCCGCCCGCACGGTCGCGGAGTCGGCACCGGGCCGGCCGGGTGACCTCACCGACTTCGTCTACCTCTCGGGCGAGATCGGCATCGGCGGGTCCGTGGTCGTCGCCGGGGTCGGGATGCCGGGCCGCCACGGCTGGGCGGGCGAGATCGGGCACGTCAGCGTCGACCCGGACGGGCCGGCCTGCCCGTGCGGGTCCACGGGGTGCCTCGAGCGGTACGCCGGCAAGGACGCGATCTTCGGCGGCGCCGGGCTCCCGGCATCCGCCGGTGCGCACGACCTCGCGCGCGCCGTCCGGGCGGGGGACGCGCGCGCCGCAGGCGGCGGTCAGCCGGGCGGCCTGGGCCCTGGGCGTCGCGCTCGCCGGCGTCATCAACGTGCTGGACATCCCGGCGGTGGTGCTCGGCGGGCACCTCGGCCAGGTCGCCGACCTGTTGCGTCCGGAGCTCGAGCGCCACCTGCGGACCCGCACGCTGTCGGCACGCTGGGTCACCCCGGCCATCGTTGCGGCAGAGACCTGATCCGGCACCCGGGGCGACCGGCGCCGCCATGCTCGAGCTCTCCACCGTGCTGGCCCACCCCGCGCGCTGGCTGTAGGGCCCGGCTCGGCGCGGCTACGGCGAGAAGCGTTCCGCCAGGAGCGGACATCACGCTGTCGACGTGCGCGTCCACCCTGCTGCGGGCCGGGTCGGCGTCGTGCCAGGCGACGATCTCGCGGGCGCCCTGCTCGAAGCGGACCGGGCGTGACCCGTCCGGGCACGAGGCTGCGGATCTTGCTGTTGTCGAAGACCATCGAGTGCGCCTTGTCGCCGAGCAGCGCCGGCGCCCCACTCGGGCGTCGACGGCGGCGATCACGTCCGACGGGCACGTGCACGATGTCGCGGCTCGACGCCCGCGCGGCCGCCGAGCGCGTGCGGCGATCTGGTTCCAGGTGAGCACGTCGTCGGAGGTGATGTGGAAGGCCTCGCCGAGCGTCGCGCGGGTTGCCGAGCAGGCCGACGAAGCCGCGGGCGAAGTCGGTGTGGTGGGTGAGCGTCCACAGCGAGGTGCCGTCGCCGTGCACGACGACCGGCTTGCCCCGGCGCATCCGGTCGACCACCGTCCAGCCGCCGTCGAGGGGGACAGGGTCTCGGTCGTAGGTGTGCGACGGGCGCACGATGGTGACCGGGAAGCCCGTCGCTCGCGGTAGGCGCGCGACGAGCAGGTCCTCGCAGGCGATCTTGTCGCGCGAGTACTGCCAGAACGGGTTGCGCAGCGGCGTCGACTCGGTGATCGGCAGGCGCGCCGGCGGCGTCTGGTAGGCCGAGGCCGAGCTGATGAAGACGTACTGCCCGGTGCGCCCGCGGAACAGGTCGAGTCGGGCTCGCACGTGCTCGGGCGTGAAGGCGACCCAGTCGACGACCGCGTCGAAGTCGCCGGTCGCCGAGCGCGTCGCGCGACGCGATGCGGGGTCGCGGACGTCGCCGCGCAGGCGGCTCGACCCCTCGGGCGGCGGGCGCGCGCTGACTCGCGCCCCGGTTCAGCGAGGTGAGGTCGATGCCGCGCTCGACCGCGCAGCCGGGAGCACGCCGAGCTGATGATGCCGGTGCCGCCGATGAAGAGGACACGCTGGCGCTGTCATGCGGGGGTCCCCGAGGGCGTCGCGGCCCGGTCGAGCTGGTCCTGCGCCTGCGCCAGCAGCTCGACGACGCGCAGCCCCGAAGCGCAGGTCGCAGCTCGTGCGGCATCCCACTGGCGGCACACGCCACCAGCTCTTCCGCGGCCGTCGCGAGGAGGGCCCCGAAGGCACCCTCGGGTCGTGGCGGCATGGTGAGAACCCTGCTTCACCCCACAGCGTGGCCTCGTAGTGGCCGGCGGCCGGCGGCGCGAACTGCGACAGCGCGATGGTGCTGGTCTGCCCGGACTCGTGGCGGGCGATGAGGTAGACCTCGTCACCTCGGCCCGGGACCGCCGTCAGGGAGCCGATGGGGCCCAGGGTGGCGATGAGCGTGGAGAACGCGTGCGGCCCGGTGTCCCAGAGGGCACCCGCGTCGTGGCGCCACGGCGAGGCGCCGAACGGGTTGTCCGGCTCCTGGAGGGCGCTGAACCACCGCACCCACCCGCCGTGCCAGCCCGCGGTGCGGCGGACCCCGTCGATCCAGGCGCGGGTCTCGTCGACGAACCGGTCGGTGAAGAAGACCACCGAGGCGACCCCGGCCTCGGTCGCGGCGGCGAGCAGGGCCCGCGCTGCGCCGGGGTCGGCCGCGACGGGCTTGTCGAGGAGGAGGTGCTTCCCGGCGCGGGCGGCACCAGCGCCATCTCGGCCTGGACTGCCGGGGGCACTGCGAACGCCACGGCATCGACGTCGGCCAGGAGCGCCGTGTGTCGTCGTGGCCGTGAACACCGAGGGAGCGCGCGAGGGGCTGCGCCCGACCGGCGCACGTCCCCAGACGCCCACGAGCTCGACTTCTCGGCGGCGACCAGGCCCGGGCCGTGGGCCATTCCGCCCAGGGGCCGGTGCCGACGAGTCCGAAACGCATCCGTCCATCCCTTCGTGGTGGGCGGGTACTGCTGGTGTTGTCAGGGCGCGATGCTCGCGGGTCGGCCAGTAGCCCGGTGAACGCGAGCTCGGCGGCGCCGACGAGCGGTGCGTCGAGCCCGAACCTCGAGGCGACGATCTCGGCTGGTCGCTCGGCGCGACGAGGGGGAGGTGGGCCAGTCCTGGTCGGTGATCTGCGCCGCGCGGGCCTGCCAGACCAGGGCGAGGGAGTCGCCGAAGACGACCATCTCCGGG
>CAWDXP010000004.1:0-88023 GCA_963806295.1 uncultured Actinomycetota bacterium
CTGCTACCCGCGTGGCGCGAGCAGCACGTCTCGGGTCACCTCGAGCTGGCCGAGGTGCTGGGCGAGCTCCTCGTAGACGTGAAGCAGCACCTCGCCCTGCGTCGCGTACGCGATGGAGCCGTCGTTCTCGTGAGCCGGGTCGGCCGGCACCTCGCGTGCGGATGCCGCCCGAGCATCCTCGTGCAGGCCCTCCCTGGTGCGGCCCAGCAGGGCGAGCGCCTCGGCGACCGTGCCGGTCGCGGTGAACTCGGCGTCGCGGTCGCGTGGCACGACGATGCCGAGGTTGACCGTGCGGCCCCAGCGGGCCGCCATCCCGGCGATGTGCGTGACCAGCGCGAACGCCGAGTTCGACCCGGGGATGCCGGCCAGCCGTGCGTTCACGAGGTCGTCACCCAGCTCGGTGACGATGTCGGCAAACCCGTCGAGGGCTCGGTCGCAGCAGGAGAGGTACTCGTCGACGGAGATCATCGCGCCACGGTAGCGACGCCGTCCGACGTCCTTGGCCCTTCCGCCCCCCGTTCGACCTGCGCCGTTCCGCACCTGCGCGTGGTCGGACGGCTTGCACCCTCTTGGCATCGGGGACGCGCCGTGCCAGCCTCGGGTCATGGTGATGCCGCCGCCCGAGAACGTCACGACCGCCGAGCTGCTGCGGTGGGTGTTCGACCGGATCAACGACCACGACGCCCAGTCGGCTCGGGCGATCTGGTCTCCCGCCACGGTCGAGTACTTCCCGGACGCGACGTGCCACGGGGGCGACGAGATCGCGGCCTACTTCGAGGCCAAGTTCGCGGCGGTCGAGGGCTTCCACCTCGAGCCGGCCGCGATCGTGGTCGACGGCGAGGACGCGCTCGTGCACTGGCGGATGACCGGCACGCACGTCGGCCCGCTGCTCGGGATCGAGGGCACCGGGCGGCCGATCGCGCTCGACGGCATCGACCACTTCGTCATCCGCGAGGGAATGGTCGTGACGAACACCGTGGTCTTCGACCAGCTGTCGTTCGCCCGCCAGGTCGGGCTGCTGCCTGCGGACCGGTCGGCGCCGGACCGGGCGCTCAAGGGCGCGTTCAACGCGAGGACCCGGCTCGTCGCCGCGGCCCGGCGTCGGCGGCAGCGGTAGCCGCAGCGGCAGCCAAGATGCGGGTCACCCGTGGCGGCATCCGGCGGGTGGGTCAGCCGTCGAGCCACTCCGTCGCGGCCGCGACCAGGGCCGCCACGCCGATGCGGAGCGTCGGGTCCTCGGCCGGGGCGAACTGGGGTGAGTGGTTCGAGGGCAGGCCGCCCATGACCCGCAGCAGCTGCTCGCGGGTGGAGGCGCCGGCGAACACGGCCGGGTCGGCACCACCGAGCAGCCAGTAGACCAGCGGCGCACCGGCGGCGGCCGCCAGCACCCCGACGTCCTCGCTGCCGGTGACCGGCCCGGGGTCGACCACGCGGCCGACGCCGACGACCGACTCGAGCGCGCCGCGGGTGCGCGTCACGGCATCCGGGTCGTTGACCACCGCGGGCGCCGACTCGAACACCTCGATCTCCGGCGGCCGGGGTGCGCGTGACGCCTCCGCCTCGGCTCGCACGACCCGCTCGATCGCCTCGAGCAGGTGGGTGCGGACTGCCTCGTCGTAGCTGCGGATGTTGAGGAGGAGCTCGGCGTCGTCGGGGATGATGTTCGCCTTCGTGCCGGCGTTGAGGGCGCCCACCGTGACGACCGCCGTCTCGTTGCCGGCCACCTCGCGGGAGACCAGCGTCTGCAGGCGCATCACGGTGGCCGCGGCCATCACGACGGGGTCGACGGTCGCCTCCGGTCGCGAACCGTGCCCACCCGCGCCGTGGAGGGTCACTCGCAGCGCGTCGGATGCCGCGAACGCCGGGCCGCTGCGCAGGCCGAGCATGCCGGCGGGGAGTGGCGCGACGTGCTGTCCCAGAACGACGTCGGGCGTGGGCACGCGCGTGAAGAGGTCGTCGTCGACCATGGCCTGCGCTCCGCGGACGGTCTCCTCGGCGGGCTGCACGAGCAGGACCAGAGTTCCTGACCAGCGCTCGCGCGCCGCCGTCAGGCGGTCGGCCGCACCGAGCAGGCAGGTGACGTGCACGTCGTGCCCGCAGGCGTGCATCACGCCGTCGACCGTGCTGGCGTGCGCCAGGCCGGTGGCCTCGGCGACCGGGAGGGCGTCCATGTCGGCGCGCAGCAGCACGGTCGGCCCGGCGCCGTTGCGCAGGATGCCGACCACGCCGGTGCCGCCGATCCCCTCCACCACGTCGAGGCCGAGGTCGCGCAGCCAGGCGGCAGCCGATGCCCGCGGTGCGGTGCTCCTGCCCCGACAGCTCGGGATGCGCGTGCAGGTCGCGGTAGACGTCGGTGAGCCGTGCCAGCAGGTCGTCCATGGCCGCAACCTAGACCCACGGTCTCATTCGCGATGCGCGACGACGTTGACGACGGTGCCGTCGGGGGCGCGCACGTGGAAGCGGCGCACGCCCCAACTCTCGGTGGTGAGCGGGTGGGTGATCTCGTAGCCGTGCTGCTGCGCCTCGAGGTAGGCGGCGTCGACGTCGTCGGTGTGCACAGAGATCGCCGAGTCCTCGGGGGCCGTCTGGTCGCCCGTCACCAGCTGCACGTGGGCTCCGGTCTCGAGGTCGGTGTAGCGGGCCACCCAGCCGAGGTTGAACTCCTCGGTGGCCAGGCCCAGGAAGTCGGTGTAGAACCCCTTGGCGGCGTCGATGTCGGCCACCGCGAGGTTGGTGGTGATGCGGATCGATCGCATGAGCGTCCCCCTTCGTCGTCGCACAATGCGGTCGATGCTCCCAGAATGGACACTGCAGCACCCCCAGACCAGGAGGCGGACCATGCCCGGACATCGGATCTTCGACACCAGCTTCGCCAGCATCTACCCGCACTACGTGGCCAAGGCCGAGCGCAAGGGTCACCGCAAGGACGAGGTCGACCACGTCATCTCCTGGCTCACCGGCTACGACGCCGCCGGGCTGGAGCGGGTGATCGCCGACGAGGTCAACCTCGAGACCTTCTTCGAGCAGGCCCCCGAGCTGAACCCGAACGCGTCGCTGATCACCGGCACCATCTGCGGCCACCGGGTGCAGGAGATCGAGGACCCGCTGATGCAGAAGATCCGCTACATGGACCTGCTGGTCGACGAGGTGGCGAGGGGCAAGAAGATGACCTCGATCCTGCGCGGCAGCACTGCGAACGCCTGAACGGTCCCGCGGCGGCCCGGGGGTCGACCTGGAGTGATGGCCGATGCCGGCGCCGCCGGCCGCTGACTCCCGTCTGGTGGCTCGCGCCCCGGTCGGTGACGACGGTGTCACGCGGCGGTGTGGTGGCCGGCGCCGATCGCCGGCGAGGTAGGCCGTCGTGCCAGGCGCGGTAGTCGGGGTCGTCGTCGTCGACCGCGTGTCGCGGCGTGGTGCTCCCAGTCGTGCCAGGCGTCGGCTGAGCTGGTCGAGGTCGTGCTGGGCCAGGCGCCGGTCGGCTTCGTCGCTGCTGGTGACCGCGGCGACCAGCTCGCAGGAGTCGTTGTCGGGTCAGGGGTGGCGGGTCGTGCTCGGCGCGTTGCCGGGCGAGCCACTCCAGCTGCCGGTCGTAGGAGCCGGGGTGCAGGTCCCAGATCACGTACCGGCCCAGCTCGTCGGGGGTCTTGCGCACCGTCGCCCACAACCGCCGGGTGTGGACGAACGTGTGGTGCTGCTGGCACACCAAGGCCGCGTTGTCGACGTCCGAGCAGCCGCCGTCGACCCAGTGCAGCACGTGATGCGCCCGGGCCCAGGTCGCGGGCTTGGTGCACCCGGGGAAGGTGCAGCGCGCGGTCCCGGCGCCACAACCGGCGCCGCTGCGCCCGGGTGAACAACCGCACCACCCGCCCCAGGTCCAGGTCCTCCCCCGCCGTGCCGAGCACGTGCGGGACCAGCGCCGCGTCACACGCCACCCGGCGCAGCACCTCCGGGGACAGCAGCACCCCGGTCGCGGTCGACCCGAGCACCTCACCGGCCCCGGTCATCTCCTGCAGGTCGCTCAACGCGATCGTCACGTGCAGCGCCGCCGCAGACCCGGCCGCGCCGTCGCACCCTGGCCGTCGGCGTCCAACCGCACGGAGCGGCGGCACACCTCGGCCAGCGCCTCCACCCGGCGCTGCCCCGCCGGGCGCAGGTCCCGCTCCCCGGTCTCCTCGTTCGGCGCCGGCGCAGACAGCGGCCCGATCGCCGCCTCCAACACCGCCGCCTGCTCCGGAGTCACCACCAGCTGGTACTCGGTCACGTCCCCCGACGCCACCCACGGCTGCGACAACCGCGCCACCGAAGCCAACCGCTCCTGCAGGTCGTCGAGCTCCCCCGGCAGCCCGTACTTGGCGATCATCGCCGGGCGCAGCCTGCGCATCTGACCCGCACCCCACACCGTGCCCAGCTCCAGCAACGCCTCGGTCACCGTCGGCACCGCCTCCGGGTCCAGCCTCGGCTCCAACCGGGCCACCTCACCCAGCGCCGACAACGCCAAACGCGGTGACACCGACGCGTCCTTCACCCCCGCCCACACCAACCCCAGCGGCGACCCCGGGTCGGGCTCCGCCGCGGCATCCGGCGCCAGCGACCCACCCGCCCGGACGACGTTCGCCACCTCCACCGCCAGCTTCGCCACCTGCCCCGCACCGCCCTGCCGCAACGACGGCGCGAACTCCCGCACCCACCCGTGCGCGTTCAACCCCGACCCCGCCACCACCCCACGCCGCACCGCCTCCGCCGCGACCACCGCACGCAGCCGCACCCGCCCGTGCCGCCAGCACATCCGCCTCACCCATCACCGCCGCCAGCTCGTCATCCGACGCCTGACGCAGCGCGCCCCCGAACCCCACCAAGGACTCAGCGGCAGCCGCCATCACGGAGCGACGCTCCGCCAGACCCAACCCCCGCGTTCCCATACCCCATCATAACCGAACACCTGTTCGGGCAACAAGCCATCCACAGGCCCAGTTCGCCCTCAGCAGAACCCCATCGACCGGGCCAGCGAGGGGAAACGTTCAACGCCCGACCGACCCGGCCCAACTCGCTCGGAGATTCTCTGGCATTGCAGCGGCCTCCCACGTCAGGATGGGGCAGCCGCCACCGCCGCCGGACGACAGGGAGCCCGACCATGACCAACCTCGCGACGAACCTCACGACCACCGCCGCGAAGTACCCCGAGCAGGCCGCCCTACGGGTCAACGGCCAGGGCATCACCTACGCCCAGCTGCACGGGATGGCCGCAAAGGTCGCAGGAGCCCTGCGCGCCAACGGCATCCAGCCCGGAGACCGGGTGGCGATCATCCTCCCCAACGTGCCCGCCTTCCCGGTCGTCTACTGGGGCATCCTGCTGGCCGGCGGCATCGTCGTGCCGATGAACCCCCTGCTCAAGGCCGGCGAGATCGACTACTTCTTCTCCGACTCCGGCGCGAAGATCGCCTTCGTCTGGCCCGACTTCGTCGCCGAGGCCACCAAGGGCGCGGTCAACAGCGGCACCAGGATCATCGAGTGCGGCCCGATCGGCCCGGTCGAGGGCAGCCTCGAGGGCGGCGAGCCGATCGCCGAGCCGCACGAGCGCGCCGACGACGACACCGCGATCATCCTTTACACCTCGGGCACCACCGGCCGCCCCAAGGGCGCCGAGCTGACCCACCTCAACATCCACCTCAACGCCACGCGCTCGTGCACCACGATCCAGGAGATCCAGCCCGACGACATCGTCATGGGCTGCCTGCCGCTCTTCCACGTCTTCGGCCTCGTCGTCGGTCTCAACGCCTCGACCATCGCGGGCTCCAGCCTTGCCCTCATCCCCCGCTTCGACCCCGCCGCCGCCATCGAGGTCATCGAGAAGGAGCGGGTCACGATCATGCAGGGCGTGCCCACGATGTACGCCGCGATCCTCAACCACCCGCAGTCCGACGGCATGGACGCCTCCTCGCTGCGGGTCTGCGCCTCCGGTGGGTCCGCGATGCCGCTCGAGGTCATGCGCTCCTTCGAGGACAAGTTCGGCTGCATGATCCTCGAGGGCTACGGCCTGTCCGAGACCAGCCCCGTCGCGAGCTTCAACATGCCCGACCGCGAGCGCAAGCCCGGCACCATCGGCGTCGCCATCCCCGGCTGCGAGATGAAGTGCGTCGACCTCGACGGCAACGAGGTGCCGGTCGGCGAGGTGGGCGAGATCGCGATCCGCGGCGACAACGTGATGAAGGGCTACTGGAACAAGCCGGAGGCCACCGCCGAGGCCATCCCCGACGGCTGGTTCCGCACGGGCGACCTCGCGACGATGGACGACGAGGGCTACTTCACGATCGTCGACCGCAAGAAGGACATGATCCTGCGCGGCGGCATGAACGTGTACCCGCGCGAGGTCGAGGAGGTCATCTACACCCACCCCGACGTCGTCGAGGTCGCGGTCGTCGGGATGCCGGACGAGCTGATGGGCGAGCAGGTGGGCGCCGCGGTCGCGCTGCGCGAGGGCGCCACGGCCACCCCGGAGGACATCATCGAGTACACCAAGGAGCGGATCGCCGCCTACAAGTACCCGCGCAGGGTGTGGGTGGTGTCGGAGCTGCCCAAGGGGCCGACGGGCAAGATCCTGCGCCGCGAGGTGCACGCCCCGGCTGAGGGGTGAGCGACCGGCCCCGGTCCCGGATGCCGTCCGCCTCCGTCACGCCCGACGCGCCCCTCGAGCGCCCCGCACCCCGTTGGGGCACAGCGGGACTGGTGCTCCTGGGCGTGTGGTCTGCCCTCCTCGCCGCTGCCGTCGCCCTGTGGGTGTACGCGGCCTTCCTCTCGGGGTCCGCGAGTGCCGACCGGGGCCTGGTGCGCCTCGTCGGCGCCCCGTTCGTGCTGGTCGCCGTGGGCCTGCTCTGGTGGGCCTGGCGGTCGGCCCGCGCCCTGCGCCAGGGCCGCCGGGAGGGGTGGACCCTCCTGCTCGTGCTCGGTGGCGTGGCCGTGATGCAGGCGGTGCTGACCGCCCAGGCGGTGCTCGGCGTCGTCCCGAACGAGTGGCGCCGGCGGCACCGCCGCCGGGCCGCCACGGGAGGTCGCGGCCGGCCTGCTGGCGGCCATCGTCCTGGGTCTGGTGTCGGCGATCGTCGCCTTCCTGGCGCGGAGAGCGTGGGCGTCCGCCGAGGCGGCAGTGAAGGCACCGGCCGAGGAATCCGGCCGACCCTGAGCCGACCGAGCCCAGCCCCGCGGCGAGTGCGGAAACGGTCGCTCTGGCAACCACTTCCGCACTCGCCGCGAGTGGGTCGCCGGACGACCTCAGCGAACGGGCCTGGCCGCCTGCTCCGGCGCCCGGCGGAGGACCGGGTCGGGGGTGCGCGGCTTGCGGTTGATCACCCAGGCCGCGCCCGAGCACGATGACGAAGCCCACGATCTGCCACGGCCCGAGCCGCTCCCCCAGCACGAAGCACGCCGAGCACGACGGACACCACGGGGATCAGGTAGGTGATCGTCGAGCCGATCACGGGGCCGGCGCCGCGCACCACGTCGAACTGCAGCGTGTAGGCGAACCCGGTGCCCACCAGGCCGAGCAGCGAGCACGCAGGCCAGCGGCAGCCAGAACCAGGTGCCGGCATCGGGCGCGTCGTAGGACCACACCGCCGCCAGCCCCTCCGGCTGCAGCCATGCCCACCCGAGCACCACCGGCACCATGAGCACCAGCGCGGTGAGCAGGGTCGCCGCCGGCTGCGACAGCCCGCCGAGGTCGACCCCGCTGAGGAAGCGCCGGTTGTAGGTCCACCCGATGCCGTAGCTCGCGCCGCCGGCCAGCGCCATCGAGAAGCCGACGAGGTCGGGCCGGTCGACCGAGGTCCACGGCTGCATGATCGTGACCACGCCGAGGAAGCCGACGCCCACCGCCACGAGCCGCCGCCCGGTGACCCGCTCCCCCGGCAGGATCGCCATGGTGGCCAGCACGGTGGCGATCGGGGTGGCGGCGTTGCCGATGCCGGCGAGCGCCGAGCTGATCCTGGTCTCGGACAGCGCGAAGAGGGTGAACGGCAGCGCCCCGAGGAAGAACCCGCACACGAACAGGTGACCCCACACCCGCCGGCCGGTCGGCAGGTGACCACCGCGAACCAGCAGCAGCACGCTGATGACGGCCGCCCCCGACAGGATGCGCAGCCCCGAGATCTGCACCGCCGACAGCGACTCGAGCCCGACCTTCATCAGCAGGAAGCTCGACCCCCAGATCAGCACCAGCGCGACGTACTTCACCTGCCACGGCACGCGGGTCTGCGTCACGCGGGCACCTCCTCACCGAGTCGGCGCGCGGTGTCGAGCGCCGCCCGCAGAACGGTCTGGGCCCCCTGAGGTGTGAGCCCGGCGAGCCCGCAGGCGGGCGACACGACCAGCCCGCGCAGCGCGTCGCTGGTGAGGCCGGAGCGCTCGAAACCGTTGAGCACCAGGGCCCGGGCCTCGATGTCGGTGCTCGACCCGTCGGTGGGCAGGCAGCCGACCCAGATGCCGGTGCCGGCGTCGAGGGTGGCGGCCACCGACTCCCAGCGGGCCGGGGTGGCAGCGGTGAGGTCGACCGCGAGCGCCCCGGCCCCCGTGGCCCGCAGCAGCGGCAGGGGCGCCGACGCGTGGCAGCAGTGCACGACGGTCAGGCCGGAGTGAGAGGCCAGCACCGACTCCAGGGCGCGCATCACGACCTGCGGGTCGACCGCCCGCACCCGCCCGAACCCCGACGACGTGGGCAGTGAGCCCTCGAGCACGGCCGGCAGCGACGGCTCGTCGACCTGCAGCACGACCTCGGCCCCGGGCACCAGCCGCCGCACGTCGGAGACATACGCCTGGATGCCGTCGGCGAGCGACGCGACGAGGTCGGCCACCGCGCCCGGGTCGGCCACGACCCGCTCACCGCGGTTGAGGCGCAGCGATGCCGCGAGGGTCCAGGGCCCGGCCACCTGCACCTTGAGCGGCCCCACGTAGCCGTCGTAGGCCTCGGCCAGCTCGTCGAGGTCCTCGCGGTGGAACGACGCCGTGCGCGACGCATCCAGCCCCGGCCGGTCGACGAAGCGCCACCCGCTCGGCTGGAGGTCGACGGGCAGGTCGACGAGCAGCCCGGCCGACCGGCCGATGATCTCGGCACCCGGGCCGCGGGCCGGGGTCTCGGGGCAGTGCGGCAGCCCGACGCCGTCGCCGTCGACGAGCAGGTCGCGCACCGTGCGCACCGCCTCGCGCGCGGACGTGCCCGGCCACGACCCGATGCCGGTCGCGCGCACCACGGCCACCGGCGCCGTGGGCACTGCCGCGGGCGGTGAGGCCCCGGCACCGGGTAGCGGCACCTGCGTCACGGAGCCCACCGCTCGACGAGCGCCGTCACGGAGGCGGGCACCGGCGTGCCGGCCTCGACCGACCACGGCGCCGGCTCGGGTGCCCCGGCCACGACGCGGAACGGCACGACCCCCGACCACGCGTCGGTCTCCTCCTCGGGCACCGAGGGCCCACCGGAGCGCTCCTTGAGCAGCCATCGGCCGGGCGTGATCGGCAGCTCCATGGCGAGGGTCGCGACCTCCTCACGCCGCGCCATCGCGCGCACCTCGGCGGGCCGGCCCGGGATGAGCCGCTCCGAGAGCAGCTCGAGGGCGGTGGTGCGCTCGGCGTCACCGAGCGGGGTGAGCTCGCCGTGGATGACGGCCGAGCGGTAGTTGGCCGACGACTCGAAGGTGGTGTGCGCCACGACGAGCCCGTCGACGACGGTGACGCTGAGCACCGCCGGTGCCCCCGCGGCCACCTGGCGCAGCGCCCCGGCCCCGGTGGAGCCGTGCAGCAGGATGCGGTCGCCGTCGCGGGCGAAGAGCATCGGCACCACCCAGGGGCGGCCGTCGACCACGGTCGAGAGGGTGCCGGCGAGCACCTCGTCGAGCAGGGCGTCGAGGGCCTCGCGCTCGGACCGCCCGCGCTCGGCGTGCCGGCCCAGGCGCTCGACCGGGGCGGCACCGCCCACCCGGCCGGCGTAGCCCGGCCCGGGGCACACGGCATCCGAGACCACCCGGGTCGTGGATGCCGGGTGGCGCGCCAGCGCGTCGCCCACCCGGGTGGGGCGCGGCATCAGGGCGCCGCCGCAGTTGGGGCAGGTGCGCTCGAGGTGCTCGGAGCAGCCCGCGCAGAAGGTGCACTCGAACGAGCAGACCACCGCCCCCACGTCGTCGGCCGGCAGGTCGACGTCGCAGCACTCGCACCCTGGTCGCATCTCGAGCCCGCTCACCGCGTCATCCTCTCGCGCCGCCCCGACAACGGCGGCATCAGTCGTTCCACCGGAGCCGCCACGGCTCCGCGGGGCGTCGCCCCGGCACCAGTGAACGCCAGAGAAGTGGACCTCGCCAAGATCCACTAGCGGCTGGTTTCGCAGGACCAGTATCCTGCGCGGATGCCGCGCACACCCCGCCCCGTCGACCTCGCCCTCGACGTCGCCGACGGCCCGGCCCCACTGCGCCACCGGCTGGCCGACGCGGTGGTCGGCGAGCTGCGGGCGGGCCGGCTGCGGCCCGGTGACACGCTGCCGTCGACCCGGGCGCTCGCCCGCGCGCTGGGCCTGTCCCGCGGGCCGGTCGTCGCGGCCTACGACGAGCTCGCCGCGGCCGGGTTCGTCGTCAGCCGGGCCGGGTCGGGTGCCGTCGTGGCGCCGGGAGCCGACCGGGCCGCCGCCGCGGGCGCCCTCACCCACGTGCACACCCCGAAGGGCCCGGGAGCCGGGCCCGAGCCGCGCCCGGCCGCACCGCCGCGCTGGGACCTGCGCCCCGGGCGGCCCGACACCTCGCTCGTCGACCCGGCCGCCTGGCGTCGGGCCTGGCGGGTCGCGGCGTCGGCGGTGCCCGGCAACGACGCCGGCGCCGGACCGGCCCACGACCGCCTGCGCCACGTGCTCGCCGAGCACCTGCGCCGCAGCCGCGGGGTCGCCGTCTCCCCCGACGACCTGCTCGTCGTGCCCGGCGTCGGCGCCTCGCTGCGCGCCCTGCCGGCCGCGCTGGGCCTGGTCGGTGCCACCGTCGCGCTCGAGGACCCCGGCTACGTCGAGGCCTGGACCGCCTTCGCCACCGAGGGCGTGCGCGTCGCCGCGGTGCCGGTCGACGGCGACGGGCTCGACCCCGCCCGCCTGCCGCGCGGCGCTGCCGCCGCCTACGTCACCCCCTCGCACCAGTACCCGCTGGGGGCGCGGATGCCGGTCACCCGCCGGGTACAGCTGCTCGGCTGGGCGCAGCGCACCGGCGCGCTGGTGCTCGAGGACGACTACGACGGCGAGTTCCGCTACGACGTCTCGCCGCTGCCGGCCCTGCGCTCGCTGCCGGGAGCCGAGGAGCACGTCGTCTACATCGGCACGGCATCCAAGCTGGTGGCCCCCTCGCTGCGGGTGGCGTGGATGGCTCCCCCGCGGCGGCTGCGCGACGGGCTGCGGCGCGAGCTCGAGTCGCGCGGGCTGGTCGTCAACGAGGTGACCGGCCTGGCCCTGGCCGAGCTCGTCGCGTCCGGCGCCCTGGCCGCCCACCACGCCCGCGCCTCCCGCACCTACGCGGCCCGGCGGGCGGCCCTGGTCGCCGCCGTGACCCGTCACCTGCCGACCGTCGGGCTCGACGGCGTCGACGCCGGGCTGCACGTGGTGCTGCGACTGCCCGACGACGTCGACGACCTCGACCTGGTCTCGCGGCTCGCGCGAGCGCGGCCTGGCGGCCAGCCCGCTGTCCGCCTACGCGGTCGAGGCGCCGGTGCGCGGGCTGGTGCTCTGCTACGCCGGGCTGCCCGAGACCCGGGCGGACGCCGCCGTGCGCACCCTCGCCGAGACCCTCTCCGGGCGGTGACGCGACCGCCAGGTCGTGCCGGTGCGACGAGGATCACGCGCTGGAAAGGCCGTTCTGGCCGCCCACGGTCGAAGGCCACCGCGCCTGACAACTACAGTTCGTAGCAGGTCCATCCGGTGACGGCGCCGGGACTCCTACCGGTGCCAGTCCGCGAGACCGTGCACAAAGGATGTTCGCGTGGCACAGCTGCTCATGACCGGCTTCCCCGGTTTCCTCGGATCCGCCCTGCTGCCGAGGCTGCTCGCCCGGCGCCCCGACACCGAGGCCGTCTGCCTCGTGCAGCCCCAGCACGCCGTGCTGGCCCGCTCCCGGGTCAAGGAGCTCGAGATCACCGACCCGCACACGATGGGCCGCATCCGGCTCGTCGAGGGCGACATCACCGTGCCCGGCCTCGGGCTTGGCGCCGACGAGCGCGCGCGCCTCGACGACGTGGGCGAGGTGTGGCACCTCGCGGCCGTCTACGACCTCGCCGTGGCACCCCAGGTCGCCCGCCGGGTGAACGTCGACGGCACCACCAACGTGCTCGACTTCTGCCGCGAGCAGCCACACCTGCGACGCCTGCAGTACGTCAGCACCTGCTACGTCAGCGGCCGCTTCGAGGGCGAGTTCACCGAGGACACCCTCGAGGTGGGCCAGGCCTTCCGCAACCACTACGAGGAGACCAAGTACGAGGCCGAGCTGCTCGTGCGCAAGGCGATGGCCGACGGCATCCCCGCCACCATCTACCGCCCGGGCATCGTGGTCGGCGACTCGCAGACCGGCGCCACCCAGAAGTACGACGGCCCCTACTTCCTCGCGACCTTCCTCGCCCGCCAGGCCTCGCCTCGCGGTGGTGCCGGCCGTCGGGGATGCCGACCGCGTGCGGGTCTGCCTCGTGCCGCGCGACTTCGTGGTGGGCGCGATGGACGAGCTCTCGGTGCTCGACACCTCCGTCGGGCGCACCTACGCCCTCGTCGACCCCGACCCGCCGACCGTGCGCGAGGTCGTCTCGACCTTCGCCCGGCACCGCAACACCAAGGTCGTGTGGATGCCGTTGCCGCTGGCTCCCGTGCACGCGCTCGTCGAGCACGTCCCCGGCATGGAGCGGCTGCTCGGCCTGCCCGCCGAGGCCCTGGACTACTTCGCCTCCCCGACGACGTACGCGACGGCGAACACGACGCGCGACCTCACGGCATCCGGCCTGACCTGCCCGCCGTTCCAGAGCTATGCCGGGCGCCTGCTCGACTTCATGCAGGCCCACCCGGAGTACGACGCCAACGCGATGACCTGAGCACCACCCCCCTGGAAGGACACCATGGCCCGCAGAAGGAACCGACCCGCCGACCCACCCCTGGTGGTCGTCGAGATCAGCCTCGGTGCGTCCGAGCGCGACCACGACGTGACCGTGGAGTTCCTCGGCCGACCCGTGCGGCTGCTGCGCCTCGGCACCGACGGCGACCTGCGCACCGCCGAGACGCTGGTGCGCCGCTGGGGCGCCGCTCGCCGACGCCATCGCCGTCAACGGGGCCGCCGAGGCCCTGGCCACCGGCGCGCTCAGCACCGACCCCGCCGACGCGATCCGCCGGCTGAAGGCGGCCTGCCACCGAGGGCACCGCCACCGACGGGCGGCGCCTGCACGAGGTGCTGCAGGAGTGGTCGGTGCGCTGGGTGCAGAACGAGATGCCGGGCTACTTCTCCAACGCCCGCACCATCGTGCTCGGGCGCCGACCACGCCCGCACCGTGCGCGTGCTGCGCGAGTTCACCGACAACATCCACGTGCAACGGCCACCGTCGCCCGACGGCTGGGCCGGGCGGCTCTCCCCCGCGCCCGCGCTCGGTGCGGCGGCCAGCGCCGCCACCTGGCCGCTGCGCCAGGTCAGCGCCGCCGTGCGCGAGGACACCCTGCGTGCCGTCCGAGCTCGCCAACCGCTCGTGGCTGGCGCACCGCCCGGAGGACAGCGACGTGGTGGTCGCGAGCTACCACGAGCTCGTCACCTCCGGCTTCACCGAGCTGCACGGGATGGCGGTGATCACCTCGGCGGTCACCGACGACCAGCTCGCCGAGCTCGCGGCCCGCGACGTCGACCTCGTCGTCGACACCACGCCGCAGCCCTTCGACGTCACCATCGACGTGGCCACCCTCGAGGCGATGATGCGCGCCACCGTGCGGGCGCCCGGCGGCGCTCCGGAGCGGCTGAGCGACGACGACCTGCTCGAGATCATCCTCACGGCCGGGCTGCAGCCGCGCCTGCTCCAGCCGAACGGGCCGCGCCGCAAGAGCCGGTTCGCGTTCGTCATCCACCCGCTGTCGAAGCGGTTCTTCACCAAGATCGAACCGCTCGGCACGGTCATGCGGGTCTCGCCCCCCGTCGTCACCAACGTGATCGAGAAGGCGATGGCCTACGCGCCGCCGATGGTCTACAGCCACGTCACCGGCATCACCTCACCGACCGGCGCCGAGGCGGAGGGCTGGCTCATCTCGGTCGGCGGGACGCCGAAGGAGATCCTCGCCCACGAGCCGGAGTTCACCTACGAGAAGCTGCTCGCGGCCGCCGAGGTGGCCCGCGGGCTCGGTGCGCAGATCATGGGGCTGGGCGCGTTCACCAAGGTCGTCGGCGACGCCGGGGTCACCGTGGCGCGCAAGTCGTCGCTGCCCATCACCACCGGCAACAGCTACAGCGCCTCGGGCGCCCTGTGGGCCGCCCACGAGGCGGTCGACCGGCTCGGCCTGCTCGAGCGGGGCGACGACGGCATCATCCACGGCCGCACCATGGTCGTCGGCGCGACCGGCGCCATCGGCTCGGTCTGCGCGCGGCTGCTGGCGCTGGCCAGCGACGAGCTGTGGCTGGTCTCGCCCGAGACCGCGAAGCTGCTGGCCCTCAAGCAGGACATCGAGCGCGAGCACCCCCGCGCCGTGGTGCACGCCGCGGCCACGCCCGGTGAGCACCTGGCCGACATGGACGTCATCGTCACCGCCACCTCGGGCGCGGGCAAGCGGGTGCTCGACATCATGGACGTCAAGCCCGGCTGCGTCATCACCGACGTCGCGCGCCCCCTCGACCTGTCGGCGGAGGACGTCGCCAAGCGCCCCGACGTGCTGGTCGTCGAGTCCGGCGAGATCGAGCTGCCCGGCGATCGACGTGCGGATGCGCGACATCGGCCTGCCCGACGGCGTCGCCTACGCGTGCCTGGCCGAGACGGTCGCGCTGGCCCTCGAGGGCCGCTACGAGACCTTCACCGTGGGCCGGGCCATCGAGTGGGAGAAGGTCAAGGAGATCTACCAGCTGGGGCTGCGGCACGGCATGCGGCTGGCGGCGGTCTCCGGGGTCAACGGCGTCTACACCGACGAGGACTTCGCCCGGGTGCGGCAGCTCGCCCTGACGGCACGATCCGGGGCTCGCGGCGCCACGGGCGCCGGCGCCACCCCGGCCTGAGCGCAGCCGCTCAGCACCGGACCGGGACACCACCGTGGGCACTCGACCGATGGGGTGCCCCAGGTGGTGGTGCCCCGGTGGTGCTGGCGGGTGCCCTCAGAGCACGTCGTGCCCGGGGTGCGCCTCGGTGGGGATGGTGCCCAGCCGGCCGGCCTGGAAGTCCTCGAACGCCTGCACGAGCTCCTCGCGGGTGTTCATGACGAACGGGCCGTAGGCCGCCACGGGCTCGCGGATCGGTCGCCCGCCGAGCACGTAGAGGTCCAGGCTCGGGCTGCGGCTCTCCTGGCTCTCGTCGGCGCCGACCTCGATGAGGTCGCCGGCGCCGAGCACGGCGAGCTGGCCCATCCGGATCGGGCGGCGGTCGGGGCCGACCGTGCCCTTGCCGTTGAGCACGTAGACCAGGGCGTTGTAGTCCTGGTTCCAGGGCAGCCGGGCCCGGGCGCCGGGGGCCACCGTCGCGTGCAGCACGGTGATCGGCGTGTGGGTGATGCCGGGCCCCTGGTGCCCGTCGAGCTCACCGGCGATGACGCGCACCAGCGCGCCACCGTCGGGGCTGGAGAGCAGGGCGACGTCGCCGCCGCGGATGTCCTGGTAGCGCGGGTTCGACATCTTCATCGTGCGGGGCAGGTTGACCCACAGCTGCAGGCCGTGGAACAGCCCGCCGGAGACCACGAGCGACTCCGGCGGCACCTCGATGTGCAGCAGGCCGGAGCCGGCCGTCATCCACTGGGTGTCACCGTTGGTGATCGTGCCGCCGCCACCGTTGGAGTCCTGGTGCACGAAGGTGCCGTCGATGATGTAGGTGACGGTCTCGAAGCCGCGGTGCGGGTGCCACGCGGTGCCCTTGGGCTCGCCCGGGGCGTACTCGACCTCACCCATCTGGTCCATGTGGATGAACGGGTCGAGCGCGGCGAGGTCGACGCCGGCGAACGCGCGGCGCACCGGGAAGCCCTCACCCTCGAAGCCCGAGGGGCGGTCGTCACCGAGCGCACCGGGCGCGACACGGCCTCGGCGACGGGCTCGGTGACGCGCGGCAGGGTCAGGATGTTGTCGACGGTCACGGCCGGCATGGGATCAGCTCCTTCGGGTGGTCCATCCTCCGATGTGGGAGGCACCACGTCCAACAGTAGTTGACCCTTCAATCATTCCCGCCCCGACTCCCACTCTTGCGGATCGGCTCGACCGGGCTCCACGACACGCACGGACTTCGACGCCATCGCGAGCAATCGCGTGGACGTGTCGCTGCGTGACTGCTCTGCAGTCGCGACCGCGGATCTGCCGGCCGGCGGATGCCGGGGGCGCGCCGGGCGCTCAGGCGCGGCCGGTGCCGCTGATGGTCGCCGAGCCGACGACCCGGGTGCCCTCGTAGAGCACCACCGACTGGCCGGGCGCGACGCCCCGGACCCGCTCGTCGAGGACGACGCGCACGGCATCCGCGTCGGGGTCGACGGTCACCGTGGCCGGCACCTCCGCGCCGTGGGCGCGCACCTGGGCTCCCAGCCGCACCTCCCCCACCGGCGCCGGGCCGCACCAGCGCAGGTGCGCGCCCTCGACGAGGTCGACGCCGAGCAGGTCGGCGGTGCCGATGAGCACCCGGTTGGCGGGGGCGTCGACCGACACGACGTAGCGGGGCTCGCCGTCGAGCGCCGACCGGTCGAGGCCGAGCCCGCGCCGCTGGCCGACGGTGAACCCGTGGGCGCCGCCGTGCGACCCGACGACCGCGCCCGACACGGCGTCGACGAGCTCGCCGGGGTGCTCCCCCAGCCGGCCGGGTCAGCCAGGCGCGGGTGTCGCCGTCGGGGATGAAGCAGATGTCGTGGCTGTCGGGCTTCTTCGCCACCGAGAAGCCGCGCGCGGCCGCCTCCTCGCGCACCTGCGGCTTGGTCGAGTCACCGAGCGGGAAGAACGAGCGGGCCAGCTGGTCGGCGTCGAGCACCCCGAGCACGTAGGACTGGTCCTTGGCGGCGTCGACCGCCCGGTGCAGCTCGCGCCGCCCGCCGGCCTGCTCGACGACCCGCGCGTAGTGGCCGGTGGCGACGGCGTCGAAGCCCAGCGCCACCGCCTTGTCGAGCAGCCCGGCGAACTTGATCCGCTCGTTGCAGCGCAGGCACGGGTTGGGGGTGCGCCCGGCGGCGTACTCGGCCACGAAGTCGTCGACCACGTCGCGCTCGAAGCGGCTCGCGAGGTCCCAGACGTAGAACGGGATGCCGAGCCGGTCGGCGACGCGGCGGGCGTCACCGGCATCCTCGATGGTGCAGCAGCCGCGCGCCGCCTCGCGCAGCGTCGGCGGCCGAGCGCGACAGCGCGAGGTGCACCCCGACCACCTCGTGGCCGGCGTCGAGCATGCGGGCCGCGGCGACCGCCGAGTCGACCCCGCCCGACATCGCGGCGACGACCCGCATCAGAGCAGGCCTCCCGCCCGCCGGGCTCGCTCGACGACCGCCGGCAGGGCGGCCAGGAACGCGTCGACGTCGGCCTCGGTGGAGGTGTGGCCGAGCGAGAGCCGCAGGGCGCCGCGCGCCTCGCGCCTCGGACAGCCCCATCGCGAGCAGCACGTGGCTCGGCTGGGGCACCCCGGCCTGGCAGGCCGACCCGGTGCTGCACTCGACCCCGGCGGCGTCGAGCAGGTAGAGCAGCGAGTCGCCCTCGCACCCGGGCACGACGAGGTGGGCGTTGCCGGGCAGCCGCCGGGTGCCGTCGCCGGCGGTCCAGCAGCCGCTGACCTGGATGCCCAGGCCGAGCGCCGAGCGCCCCCTCGAGCAGGCGGTCGCGCAGCTCCATCACCCGCTTGGCCTCGACGTCGCGCATCGCCACGGTCTCCTCGAGCGCGACGGCGAGCGACCGGATGCCGGGCACGTCGAGGGTGCCGCTGCGCACCTGGCGCTCCTGCCCGCCACCGTGGGCCAGGGGCACCAGCGTGGCGTCGCGCCGGGCGAGCAGGGCGCCGACCCCGAGCGGGCCGCCGACCTTGTGCCCCGATGATCGTCATCAGGTCGGCGCCGGACTCGTCGAACCGCACCGGCAGGTGCGCGACCGCCTGCACGGCGTCGGTGTGGAACGGGATGCCGTGCTCGTGCGCCACCGCGGCGAGCTCGGCCACCGGCTGCACCGTGCCGACCTCGTTGTTGGCCCACATGACGCTGACCAGGGCGACGTCGTCGGCCCGCTCGTCGAGCACCCGGCGCAGGTCGTCGGCGGCGATGTGGCCGCAGCGGTCGGGCTCGAGCCAGCTGACCGAGGCGCCCTGCGCCACGAGGAACTCGACGGGGTCGAGCACCGCGTGGTGCTCGATGCCGCTGACGACCAGCCGGGTGCGCGCGGGGTCGGCGGCGAGCCGCGCGGCATACGTGCCCTTGACCGCGAGGTTGTCGGCCTCGGTGCCGCCCGAGGTGAACACGACCTCCGAGGGCCGCGCCCCGAGCACCGACGCGATCCGCTCGCGCGACTCCTCGACCACGGCGCGGGCGGCCCGGCCGGAGGTGTGCAGCGACGAGGCGTTGCCGACCCGCCGGGCCTGCTCGGCGAGGGCCTCGACCGCGGCCGGCAGCATGGGGGTGGTCGCCGCGTGGTCGAGGTAGGCCGTCACGGTGGTCGAGTCTACGTGCGGGGTGCCGGCCCGGCCGCCTCGGCAGGCGCCGTGGACGGCGGCACCGACGCGCGCCGCCGGGTGACGCACCAGCAGGGCCACCCCGGCGCCGGCGAGGAGCACCCCCACGGCCACGAACGGCCACGGGCTCCACGGGTCGGCGCAGGTCGTCGCGTCGGGCGTGGTGGTGCAGACCGTGCCCGGGCCCGCCACGGTTGAGCCAGGCGATGTACAGCGGGCGCGGTCGACAGGCCCGACGAGGACGCCGGGCACGCTCGGCCGGCGCAGGGCGGGCACCGCGAGCGCCACGGCGACGAGCACCGCGGCCAGGGCCAGCAGGAAGAGCCCGATGGTGGCCAGGCCGGCGACGCCGAACGCCGCGAGCGCGCCCACGGCGCCCCAGCACCGCGACGGCCCAGGGTGACGCCGACCGGCTGGCACGCCATGGCCCCATCATGCAGCGGCACCCCGTGGCCGCGACGAGCCGCCACGACGCCGGCCGTCCGGCACGGCAGAGGGGCGACCGGATCGGTCGCCCCTCGTCGTCCGCTCGCGCGGTGAACCGCCTCGTGAGCGGTGGTCGTCGGTGCCGGGGTCAGCCCTTGCGCTTCTTGACCTCGGCGGTGGCCTGGGGCAGCACGGTGAACAGGTCGCCGACGACGCCGAAGTCGACGAGCTCGAAGATCGGCGCCTCCTCGTCCTTGTTGACGGCGACGATCGTCTTCGAGGTCTGCATGCCGGCGCGGTGCTGGATGGCACCCGAGATGCCGGCCGCGACGTAGAGCTGCGGCGACACCTGCTTGCCGGTCTGGCCGATCTGGCTGCTGTGCGGGTACCAGCCGGCGTCGACGGCCGCACGGCTCGCACCGACGGCGGCGCCGAGCGAGTCGGCGAACTCCTCGACCGGGCTGAAGTCACCGCTGGTGCCGCGGCCACCGGACACGACGATCGCGGCCTCGGTGAGCTCGGGGCGGCCGGTGGTCTTCTTCGGCTGCGAGTCGGTGATGCGGGCGGCCTCGGGCCGCGTCGCTGAGGGTGACCGCGAACGCCTCGACCGCACCGGCGGCCGGGGACGCCTGCGAGCGGCACCGAGTTGGGCTTGACCGCGATGATCGGGGTGCCGGTGGTGACCGTGGCGGTGACCGTGTAGGAGCCGGCGAAGACCGACTGCGTGGTCTCGATGCCGTTCGTCGCCGGCCTGCACGTCGATGGCGTCGGTGATGACGCCGGAGCCGGTCTTGATCGCCAGCCGCGCCGCGATCTCCTTGCCGGTGGCGTTGCTCGGGATGAGCACGGCCGCCGGCGAGATCTTCTCGACCAGCGCGGCGAGGATCTCGGCCTGTCGGCGCGACGAGGTATGCCGCGGCATCCGCGTCGTCGACGACGTAGACCTTGTGCGCGCCGTACTTGGCCAGCGTCACCTGGGCCTTCTCGGCGCCGGCGCCGATGTGCACCGCGGAGGGCTCGCCGAGGCGGCGGGCGATGGTCAGCAGCTCGGCGGTCGCCTTGCGCAGCCGCCCGTCGGTGTGGTCGACGAGAACGAGTACTTCAGCCATGGGTTTTCCGTCCTACCTGTCAGTCGTCGTGGGGGCTCAGAGGAACTTCTGGCCGGCGAGGAACTCCGCCAGCTTCGTGCCGCCGTCACCCTCGTCGGTGACGATCTGGCCCTGCTCGCGCGGCGGGCGCTTGGCGAAGGCGACGACCGAGGTCCACGCGGCGTCCAGGCCCACGAGCGAGGGGTCGATGCCGAGGTCGGCGAGCCCCCACTGCTCGACCGGCTTCTTCTTGGCCGCCATGATCCCCTTGAACGAGGGGTAGCGCGGCTCGTTGATCTGGTCGGTCACCGACACCAGGGCCGGCAGGCTCGCCTCGATGGTCTCGGATGCCGTGTCGCCGTCGCGGCGGATCGTCACCGTGCCCTCGCCGAGGGTGAGCTCGGCGGCGTAGGTGACCTGCGGCAGCCCGAGCCGCTCGGCGAGCATCGCGGGGACGACGCCCATGACGCCGTCGGTGGACGACATGCCGGTGATGACGAGCTCCGGGGTGCCGCCGGTCGCCTTCTTGACGGCCTCGGCGAGCACGAGCGAGGTGGCGATGGCGTCCGAGCCGTGGATCGCGGCGTCGTTGACGTGCACGCCCGCGTGGGCGCCCATCTGCAGGGCCTTCTTGATCGCGTCGGCGGCGGCGTCGGGGCCGACCGTCAGCACGGTGACCTCACCCTCGCCCGCGGCCTCGACGATCTTCAGGGCCTCCTCGACGGCGTACTCGTCGAGCTCGGACAGCAGCCCGTCGACGCCCTCTCGGTCGACGGTCTTGTCGGAGTCGCGGAACGTGCGCTCGGACTGGGCGTCCGGAACGTACTTGACGCAGACGACGATGTTCATGCGTGCCTCGTCCTCTTCATTCGTGGTGGATGGTGGGCCCCGGCCATCCGGCGCGGGCGTGCCGCGATTCTCTCAGCCGGTGAGCGCTTGTTCACCATCGGTGCCGCGTGATGCCCGCCACCCCGGAGGAAGGTGACCCTCACCCGGCGGGTGCCGCGGCTCAGGCGCCCTCGAACGGCGGCCGGGCCCTTGCCCTTCTCGACGAAGTGCCGCATGCCGATCGCCCGGTCCGCGGTGGCGAACAGGCCGGCGAACAGCATCCGCTCGATCTCCAGGCCGCTCGTCGAGGTCGACCTCGAGGCCGCGGTCGATGGCCTCCTTGGCCGCGCGCAGCGGCGTAGGCCGGGCCGCCGACGTAGCGGGCCATCATCGAGCGGGCGGTGGCGTAGACCTCGGCGGCGGGCACCACGTCATCGACGAGCCCGATCTCGAGGGCCTCGGCGGCCTCGACGAACCGGCCGGAGAACACGAGGTCCTTGGCCTCGCTCGGCCCGACGAGCCGGGCCAGCCGCTGGGTGCCGCCGGCGCCGGGGATGATGCCGAGCAGGATCTCGGGCTGGCCGAGCCGCGCGTCGTCGGCCGCGATGCGGAAGTCGCAGGCGAGGGCGACCTCGCACCCGCCGCCGAGGGCGTAGCCGGTGATGGCGGCCACGGTGGGCTTGGGCAGGCGGGCCAGGGCCCGGGTGAAGTCCTGGAGCAGCGCGGAGTGGTCGACCATGTCGGTGTACGACATCGTCTCCATCTCCTTGATGTCGGCCCCGGCGGCGAAGACCTTCTCGCCGCCCCAGACGATGACGGCCGACACGTCACGGCGCTCGGCGGCCTCGCGGCACGCGGCGATCAGGCCGTGCTGGATCTCGGCGTTCAGGGCGTTCATCGGGGGCCGGTCGAGGCGGATGGTGCCGATGCCGCCGTCGACCTCGAGGCGGACCAGGTCGGTCATGACGGGTCTCCCGCCGGTGCGTCGCCGTCGGCGTTGGGGTCGAGCCCGAGCACCCGCTGGTGCCAGATGTGCACGCCCGGACAGGATCACCTGGATCGAGACCTGGATCAGGGTGTTGATGTCGGCGCCGGGCGTGACGAGGTGCTCGCCGATGACGACGAGGGTCGAGCCGGCCACGCCGGTCTTGACGCATGTTCATGTTGAGGTTGAGCTCGTTGCACGTCTCGTGCAGGTGCAGCCGGTCGGCGAGCAGGTCGTCCTGGATCTGCCACTGGCCGAAGACCCGCATGATCTCGACCTCGCCCTCGGTGCACCGCACGAAGAGCTGCTGCTCGTTGACGGTGAACGCGACGTCGCCGTCGCTGTCGAGGTTCGGCTGCAGGCCGAGGTCGACGAGCACGTCGAGGACCCGGCCGCGCAGCGGGTGCTCGTCGGCGGGCGGGGGGAAGTTGGGCAGCGACGTGGGATCGGTCATGGGTCCAACCTAACCACTCACTAGGCTCGCCTCCATGTCGCGCCCGCCCCGCCCCACGACCGTCGCCGGAGGGCTCGGCCGCGACCTCTCGCCGCCCCCGGGGGTGACCCTGGTCGAGGGCGGCGCCGACGTCGCGGTCTACGCCGGGCACGCCGACGGCGTCGACGTCTGCCTCTTCGAGCCCGGCGACACCGAGGGCACCACCGAGCGCCGGGTGCCCCTGGTCGAGCGGGCCCACGGCTGGTGGTTCGGCTTCGTGCCCGGCATGGGCCCGGGGCAGCGCTACAACGTGCGGGTCGCCGGTGAGTGGGGCCCCGACACCGGGCTGCGGCACAACGCCGCCAAGCTGCTGCTCGACCCCTACGCCCGGGCGGTCGAGGGCGAGGTCACCTGGGGCCCGGAGGTCTACGGCCACGTCGTCGACGCCGGCTGGCACGGCGACGGCGAGCTGCGCTCCGACCTCGACAGCCGCGGCCACGTGCCGCGCTGCGTCGTCGTCGACGACGCGTTCGACTGGGAGGGCGACCGCCCTCCGGGCCGCACCCGCAGCGAGACCGTCATCTACGAGGCGCACGTGCGCAACCAGACCGCGCTGCACCCCGACGTGCCCGCCGAGCTGCGCGGCACGTATGCCGGGCTGGCCCACCCCGCCTCGGTCGCCCACCTGCGCGAGCTCGGCGTCACCGCGGTCGAGCTGCTGCCGGTGCACGCCTTCACCTCCGAGCCGCACCTGGTGCGGCGCGGCCTGGCCAACCACTGGGGCTACAACACGCTGGGCTTCTTCGCGCCGCACCCCGGCTACGCCGCCGCCACCGACCCGCAGGGCGTGGTCGACGAGGTCAAGGGCATGGTCAAGCTGCTGCACCGCGAGGGCATCGAGGTGATCCTCGACGTCGTCTACAACCACACCGCCGAGCAGGACCGCACCGGCGCCACGCTGTCCTGGCGCGGCCTGGACCAGCGGGCCTACTACCGCCTCGACGAGCGCGGCCGCGACATCGACGTCACCGGCTGCGGCAACACCCTCGACCTGCGCCACCCGGTGGTCTGCCGGATGGTGCTCGACTCGCTGCGCTACTGGGTGCAGGAGTTCCACGTCGACGGCTTCCGGTTCGACCTCGCCGTGGCGCTGGGCCGCGGCCGCGGCGACGAGTTCGACCCCGACCACCCCTTCCTCGTCGCGCTGCGCACCGACCCGGTGCTCTCCCGGGTCACGCTCATCGCCGAGCCGTGGGACCTCGGGATGCACGGCTGGCGCACCGGCCAGTTCCCCCCGCCGTTCATGGAGTGGAACGACCGCTTCCGCGACGCGGTGCGGCGGTTCTGGGTCATCGACGTGCGGGCCCAGGTGCACGGCCAGCACTCGCACGGCCTGCAGGACCTCGCGACCCGGCTGGCCGGCTCGCGCGACCTGTTCGGGCACCGCGACCGCGGGCCCACCGCCTCGGTCAACTTCGTGGCCGCGCACGACGGCTTCACCCTGGCCGACCTCACCTCCTACGACCACAAGCACAACGAGGCCAACGGCGAGGACAACCGCGACGGCAGCAACGGCAACACCTCGTGGAACCACGGGGTCGAGGGCCCGACCGACGACGAGGCCGTGGTGGCGGCCCGGGCCCGCACCATCCGCAACCTGCTGGGCACCCTGCTGCTCTCGACCGGCGTGCCGATGCTCAACGCCGGCGACGAGATGGGGCGCACCCAGGGCGGCAACAACAACGCCTACTGCCAGGACAACGAGACCAGCTGGCTCGACTGGGACCTCGCGCCCTGGCAGCGCGACCTGCTCGCGACGACGCGACACCTGCTGCGGGTGCGCCGCGAGCTGCCGGCCCTGCGCCAGCGGGTCTGGGCGCTCGGCCGCCAGGTGCACGACGACGGCAGCCGCGACATGGAGTGGTACGCCGCCGACGGCACCGCCGATGGGCAACCGCTGGGACGACCCCGGCACCCGGGTCGTGCAGATGTACGTCGCCGGCGCGTGGATGGGCGCCGACTCGGCGCTCGTCGTCGTCAACGGCAGCGCCCACGAGCACGAGGTGACGCTGCCCCCGGCCCCCGGCGTCACGGCATACCGGCTGCTCTGGGACAGCGACGCGAGCGCCCGCAGCCGCGGCCGCGCGAGCCGCAGCCGCCCGGGCCCGGTGCGGTGCGCCGGCACGAGCCTGCGCGTCTACGCGGCGGCCGACGTCACCTGAGCCGCACGAGCGACGTCGGCGCGGTGCGCGGGGTGCGACGAACGACGAGGTCGCAGACCTAGACTGGCCGGCATGGAGGCGGCAGCTGCCACTCGGGCAGCCCGCAGCGGGACGGTGCCCCCGCGTCCGTCGGCACCAGTTGGGAGCACCACCGCATGACCGCCACCGTGCCCGCGCCCACCGGCTTCGAGCCGCTCGACCCGGCCATCCGCGAGCAGTACGACCGCGACGGCTTCGTCGTCATCCCGAACGCCCTGCCGGAGGAGGACCGCGCCTACTTCGAGGACGCCGTCGACCGGATCTACGGCGAGGAGGAGGCCGCCGGCGAGCTGCGGCCCGACCGGTCGATCCACGTGATGGGCTGGATGCACCGTGACCCGCGCTTCGTCGAGCTGCTCACCTGGCCGCGCACCTTCCCCTACATCTGGGGAACGATGGGCTGGAACATCTACACGCACCACAACCACATCGACGTGAACCCCCCGAAGGACGAGCCGCCCTTCTGGAACTGGCACCAGGACGGCTACCGGCAGAACTCCGACCTCGACATGGACGTCCGTCCGATGTTCATGACGAAGATCTGCTACGCGCTGACCGACCTCTCCGAGCCCGGCTACGGCAACACCAAGGTCATCCCCGGCAGCCACAAGAACAACACCCTGGCCGGCCGCCCCGAGAAGCCCGGCGACCCGATCATCGAGCCCGAGGGCGCCGTCGAGGTGCTGCTCAACCCCGGTGACGCGTTCATCTTCGACCGCCGCCTGTGGCACTCGCCGCTCGATGAACAAGAGCGAGCGCATCCGCAAGCTGATGTTCATCGGCTACACCTACCGCTGGATCCGCCCGCTCGACGAGGCCGTCGCCGACCAGTCCTCCGACTGGTTCAAGGGCCTCACCCCGCTGCAGCAGCAGCTGCTCGGCTACGGCCCCGACCACGCGTCGTTCTGGGGCATCAAGCAGAGCGGCTGGATCGACGACGAGATCCCGCTGCGCGCCGAGCTCAAGGAGCGCGGCCTGCTCGACCGCGAGGTCCCCTTCCTGCGCTGAGCCACCCCCTCGACGCCACGTCGAGAGTAGAGAACACGCCGCCTCCGGTTCGCCCGGGGCGGCGTGTTCTCTACTCTCGAGCCGGTCGGCGGCCGGCGTGACCAGCTCGTTGGCGCAGCGCAGGATGCCGGGCGCGGTCAGCGCCGCCGCGTCGAGCGGCTGCTCGCAGCGCACCCGGAAGGTCGTCGACTCGCCGGGCAGCAGCGTGACCAGCCCCTGGTCGACCGTGGCGCCGGGGTGCGCCTTGTCGACGAGGAGCGTGACGTCGCGCAGCAGCACCTGCGCGGTCACGGTCACCTCGGTCACCCTCTCCCCCGCGGACACCGTCGACCCGGAGCACCGGTGGCGGCAGCTCGCTGCGCCGGGGCTCGGCCGGGAACCACAGCCCACGGGTGCCGAGCCCCTCCGCGACGACCAGCTCGCCCGCCGGGTGCTCGAACCCGGCCACGTCGGGCGGCACGTCGAGCGAGAGCGAACCGCGGGCGGCGACCGTGACCGGCATCCGGGCCGTGGCGAGCACCGTGCCGTCGAACCGGCGGCGGGTCAGCACCACCTCGCCCTCCCACGCGTCGTCGGTGTCGTTGCCGAGCACCGCCCGCAGGCCGTCGCCGGCCGGCTGCACCGTCACGACCCGCGGTGCGAAGGCGTTGCGGAGGGCGAACCAGAGGGGCTTCTCCCGCCCGTCGCCGTCGACGGCCGCCCACGAGGTGACCGGCCAGCAGTCGTTCAGCTGCCACACCACGGCGCCCGAGGTGTGCGGCGCCAGCGAGCGGAACCAGTCGAGCGCGCACGAGACGGCGTTCGCCTGGTTGAGCTGCATCGCCCAGTGCCAGGTCTCCATGTCGTCGGGCACGCGGTAGTGCGGCAGCAGCCCCGAGGTGAGCTTGACGTTCCCGTCGAGCGCCTTCTGGTGCACGAGCATCCCCGGCGACTCGGGGGTCAGCGGGTCGTCGCTCACCGATCGGGTCAGGGTCGACCAGGCCGGCGGCCCCTGCCACCCGAACTCGGCGACGAAGCGGGGGCGCACCTCGCGGTAGGTGGTCCAGTCCCGGGCGTTCCACTGCTCCCACAGGTGCATCGGCGCCGTGCGCCTCCGCGTTGGGGTGCTGCCCGTGCGGGCTGAACGGGCTGCCGGGCACGTAGGGCACGTGCGGCGCCAGCTCGTCGACGATGCCGGGCAGCAGGTGGTGGTAGTAGAGGGCGCCCCAGGTGCGGCCGTCGAGCCGCTCCTTCCACCCCCAGTCCTCGTGGCCCCAGAGGTTCTCGTTGTTGCCGCAGAGCAGGGCCAGCGAGGCGTGGTGGGCCAGCCGGGCGACCTGTTGACGCGCCTCGGCCTCGACCTCGCCGCGCAGCGGCTCCTCCTCGGGGTAGGCCGCGCAGGCGAACAGGAAGTCCTGCCAGGTGAGCAGGCCCAGCTCGTCGCACAGGTCGTAGAAGTCGTCGGACTCGTAGATGCCGCCGCCCCAGACCCGCACCAGGTTGACGTTGGCGTCCTTCGCCTGCGCCAGCCGGGTGGCGTACCGGGCCCGGTCGACGCGGGTCGGGAACGCGTCGTCGGGGATCCAGTTGACCCCCTTGACCAGCACCGGGCGGTCGTTGACGACCAGCTGGAAGGGGGTGCCCGCGGCATCCGGCGCGGTGTCCCAGCGCAGGGTGCGGAACCCGACCCGCCGGGTCGCCGTGTCGAGCACGTCGTCGCCCGCGGTGAGCCCGACCCGCACGTCGTAGAGCGGCTGGGCGCCGTGGCCGGCCGGCCACCAGCGGTCGACCGCGTCGAGCTCGACCGCGAGGGTCACCTCGTCACGGCCGGCGGGCACGCACCGCGGATGCCGTGGTGCCGGCGACGTCGAGGGTGACCGTGAGCTCGGTGGCGTCGGCGCGGGCCACCCGCACCGTCGCCCGCACCCGGCCGCCGTCGCCGTCGGGCTCGGCGTGCACGCGCACCTCGTCGAGGCGGGCCGTGCTCCACGACACCAGGCGCGCCGGGCGCCAGATGCCGCTGGTGAAGGTCGCGATGCCCCAGTCCCACCCGAAGCTGCAGGCCGACTTGCGGATCGCCTCGTAGGGCAGCGGGTAGGGCCGCGGCCGGGCCCCGAGCACGGTGCTCTGCGCGTTCGCGTAGCGCACCGGGCTGCGGAAGGCGACGGCGAGGTGGTGCTCGCCGGCCCGCAGCCGGTCGGTGACGTCGACGCGGTACCGGCGGTGCTGGTTGGCGACCTCGGCGACGACCTCCCCGTCGAGCAGCACGGTCGCCACCGTGTCGAGCCCGTCGAAGACCAGCTCGTGGCGCTGCGCTCCGGCGAGGTCGTCCTCGCTGAGCACCAGGGTGCACTCGTAGGTCCAGTCGACGAGCCCGATCCAGGCGAGCAGCGCCTCGTTGTCGTCGAGGTAGGGGTCGGGGATGAGCCCGGCCCGCAGCAGGTCGAGGTGCACGACCCCGGGCACCTGGGCCGGCACCACGGCATCCACGAAGCGCGGCCGGCACCGGGCCGCCCGCGGCCCGCACGGTCCACCCGGTGTCGAGCGGGCGGATCACTCCGGTGCGGCCACGGTCGGGGCGGGCGCGAGCCAGCCGGCCCGGTTGACCCGGTGCAGCAGCACGACGGCGATGATGCCGACGACGACGAGCGCGAGCAGCCCGATGACGTAGAGGATCGCGACCACGGTGGACAGCAGCACCAGGCCCACGAGCTGCACGCCGCCCGCGATCGGCGCCGCGATCCGGATGCCGTTCGCCCACCGGCGCTGGTCGCTGTCGCCCTCGACCGGGTCGAGGTCGCGGATGGCGGTGCCGAGCTGGTGCAGCACGACGACGTTGACCAGGATGCCGGCGAACGCGGCCCCCCACTCGACGCCGATGATGCTGTTCGTGAACGGGGTGCCGGTGATGACCGAGACCGGGACGCCGACCAGCGCGGCCGCGCGTGCCCGGGCGAAGCCGGCGTGCAGCTCCGGGCCGCCGGCCAGGCCGATGAAGAGCCAGATGTAGCCCACCACGTCGGGCAGCACGTCCCAGCCGAGCAGCGGGAGGTCGAGCACGACGACGAGGAGGCCCCAGGCGGCCCAGCTGAAACGCGGCATGGCGCACACCCTAGGCGGGTCGGGCCCGGGGCGGGTCGACCTTCCGCCCGCCGGTGCGATCGGGTAGACAGGCGGCAGCCGCGGTGCGCCCACCGCCACCCCCGTCAGGAGGCCGTATGCCGATTCGCGACATCGGGAAGGCCGCCCAGTCCGCGATCTACCGGGCCGGCACCTTCGGCCGGCGCCCCGAGGTGCCCACCGACGGGGTGGCGCTCGAGGAGGCGGCCCGGCGGGCGATGTCGCGCCGCGGCTTCGCCTACGTGGCCGGGTCGGCCGGCGGCGAGGCCACGGCGCGCGCCAACCGCGAGGCGTTCGCCCGGTGGCGGGTCGTGCCCCGCATGCTCGTCGACACCAGCGAGCGCGACCTCGGGGTCGAGCTGTTCGGGCGCCGGCACGCGTCGCCCCTGCTCGTCGCCCCCATCGGGGTGCTGTCCGCGGCGCACGCCGATGCCGACCTCGCCGTGGCGCGGGCGGCGCGCGAGCAGGAGGTCACCCCCATCCTCAGCACCCAGGCGTCGGTGCCGATGGAGGAGGTGGCGCGCCGCCCTCGGCGGCGCCGGCCACTGGTACCAGCTCTACTGGAGCAGCGACGACGACCTGGTCGCCAGCCTGGTCGCCCGGGCCGAGGCGTGCGGCAGCGAGGCCATCGTGGTCACCCTCGACACGGCCTACCTCGGCTGGCGCCCGCGCGACCTCGACCTCGGGCACCTGCCCTTCGCCCGCGGCGAGGGCATCGCCCAGTACACCTCCGACCCGGTGTTCCAGCGGCTCGTCGCCGAGCGGGTGGCGGCCGAAGGCGCAGGCCGACCCCGAGCCGCAGCCGCGGCCGACCCCGGCGGCCGTGCGCACGCTGGTGTCACTGAGCCGCAACCACCCCGGCGACACCCGGCAGCAACCTGTCGGCCCCCGAGCCCCGCGCCGCCGTCGAGACCTTCCTCGACGTGTTCTCCCGGCCGTCGCTCAGCTGGGCCGACCTGCCGCGCCTGCGCGAGCTGACCCGCCTGCCCGGTGGTGCTCAAGGGGGTGCTGCACCCCGACGACGCGCGGCGCGCGGTCGACGAGGGGGTCGACGGCATCCTCGTGTCGAACCACGGCGGGCGGCAGGTCGACCGCTCGGTGGCGGCCCTCGACGCCCTGCCCGGCGTCGTGGATGCCGTGCGCTTCTCGGGCTCCGACGTGCCGGTGCTGTTCGACAGCGGCATCCGCTCGGGCGCCGACGTCTTCGTCGCGCTGGCGCTGGGGGCGGATGCCGTGGGCATCGGCCGGCCGCACGTCTACGGGCTGGCGCTCGCCGGCGCCGCGGGGGTCGCCGAGGTGCTGCGCAACATCCGGGCCGAGCTCGACCTCACCATGGCGCTCACCGGCTGCTGCACCCTGGCCGACATCACCCGGGACCGCCTCGTCGAGGCCCCGCTCCCCCACTGACCCGCAACAGCTTCCTCGCCCGGTGCGCGAACGCTCACCTTCGCACCACTTCGGAAGGGGTGCGAAGGTGAAGCTTCCCGCACCGGGCGGGAAAGTCGAGGTCAGGCGTTGGCGACCAGGCCGAGCTCGCTGGGCCGGGCCAGCCCGTCGTGCTTGGGCAGCACCCGCACGGTGTAGCCGAACGCGCCCGGAGGAGCGCAGCACCAGGTCGCCGGCGAACTGGTGGCGACCGTGCTCGTAGGACTCCACGTGCTGCAGCGGCACCGACGACACGTCGTGCAGCTCGTCGCCGTGGTGGTTGGTGCGCCCGTGCACGACCTGCACCTCGACGTCGTCGGGGGTGAGCGTCGCCGAGCGAGACGTAGGTCGTGACGTGCAGCGTCTCGCCGAGCTCGGGGCTGTCGCCGACGCCGGAGGACTCGACGTGGTCGACGTGCACGTCGCGCCAGGCGCCGCGCGCCGTGGCCTTGTAGGCGGCGAGGTCGCGCGCACCGGCGTAGTCGCCCTCGCGCAGCGCCCAGCCCGAACGGGCCGCGGGCACGTAGAGCTTCTCGGTGTAGTCGCGCACCATCCGGCTGGCCCGCACCTTCGGCCCGAGGGTGGTGATGGTGTGCAGCATCATCGCCAGCCAGTTCTGCGGCAGGCCGTTCTCGTCGGTGTCGTAGAACCGCGGGGCGACCTGGCGCTCGACGAGCTCGTAGAGCGCGCGCGGCCTCGATGTCGTCACGCCGCTCGGGGTCCTCGACGCCGTCGGCGGTGGGGATGGCCCAGCCGTTCTTGCCGTCGAACCACTCGTCCCACCAGCCGTCGAGGATGGACAGGTTGAGCGCGCCGTTGAGCGCGGCCTTCATCCCGGACGTGCCGCACGCCTCGAACGGGCGCAGCGGGTTGTTGAGCCAGACGTCGCAGCCGGGGTAGAGGTGCAGCGCCATGGCGATGTCGTAGTTCGGCAGGAAGACGATGCGGTGGCGCACCTCGGGGTCGTCGGCGAACTTCACGAGCTGCTGGATCAGCTGCTTGCCGGTCTCGTCGGCGGGGTGCGACTTGCCCGCGATGACCAGCTGGACCGGCCGGGTCGGGTGCAGCAGCAGCTTCTTGAGCCGCACGGGGTCGCGCAGCATCAGGGTGAGCCGCTTGTAGGTGGGCACCCGGCGGGCGAAGCCGATGGTGAGCACGTCGGGGTCGAGGATCTCGTCGGTCCAGGCCAGCTCGGCCGGCGACGCCCCGCGCTCGAGCCAGGACTGCCGGGTGCGGCGCCGGGCCTCCTCGACGAGCTGCAGGCGCAGCGCGCGCTTGGTGGCCCAGACGGCATCGCGCGGCACGGAGGCGAACGCCTCCCAGGACTCCTGGGTGTCGAGGTCCTTGACGTCGGCGTGGGTGCGGGCCAGCTCGAACACCTTGCGGTCGACCCAGGTGGGGCCGTGCACGCCGTTGGTGATCGAGGTGATCGGCACCTCGACGTCGTCGAAGCCCGGCCACAGGCCGTCGAACATCTCGCGGCTGACGACGCCGTGCAGCTGGGAGACGCCGTTGGCGCGCTGGGCGAGCCGCAGGCCCATGACGGCCATGTTGAACATGCCGGCCGAGCCGCCCTCGTAGGTCTCGGCACCGAGGCGCAGCAGCCGCTCGACGGGCACGCCCTCGAGGGCCTGCGCCCCACCGAAGTAGAGCTCGATGAGCGAGGCGTCGAAGCGGTCGATGCCGGCGGGCACCGGGGTGTGGGTGGTGAAGACGGTGGCACCGCGCACGGCCTCGAGCGCCTCGTCGAAGCTCATCTTCTCGGCGCGCACGAGCTCGCTGATCCGCTCGACCCCGAGGAAGCCGGCGTGGCCCTCGTTGGCGTGGTAGACGTCGGGGGTGGGGGCGCCGGTGATCTGCGACCACAGCCGCAGCGCGCGCACGCCGCCCATGCCGAGCAGCATCTCCTGCTGCAGGCGCAGCTCGCCGCCGCCGCCGTAGAGCCGCTCGGTGACGCTGCGCGCCGCCTCGTCGTTCTCGTGCACGTCGGAGTCGAGCAGCAGCAGCGGCACCCGGCCGACCTGGGCCCGCCAGATGTGCGCGTGCAGCTCGCGGCCGCCGGGCAGCTCGATGGTGACGCCCGCCGGGGCGCCGTCCTCGTCGCGCAGCAGCGACAGCGGCAGCCCGTCGGGGTCGAGGACCGGGTAGTCCTCCTGCTGCCAGCCGTCGCGGTTCAGGCTCTGGCGGAAGTAGCCGGTCTTGTAGAACAGGCCGACGCCCACGATCGGCACGCCGATGTCGGAGGCCGCCTTGAGGTGGTCGCCCGCGAGGATGCCCAGGCCGCCGGAGTACTGCGGCAGGGCGGCGGTGATGCCGAACTCCGCGCTGAAGTAGGCGATCGCCGACGGGCACCCCCTCGGCCTGCTCGCGGCCCCAGCGCTGGTACCAGCGGTCCTCGCCGAGGTAGCGGTCGAGGGCCTCCTTGGCGGCGTCGACCCGCTCGACGAAGGCGGGGTCGGCCGCCAGCCGCTCGAGCTCGACCGGCTCGACGGCCGAGAGCATCGCGACGGGGTCCTCCCCCACCGCGGCCCACCGGGCCGGGTCGATGGACTCGAAGAGGTCGCGCAGCGGCGGGTGCCAGCTCCACCTCAGGTTCATCGCGAGATCGCCCAGGGCGGCGATGCGGGTGGGCAGGACGGGGCGCACGCTGAACCGACGGATGGCCTTCACGAGGGGTCATCGTAGGGCACGTGGGTAAACGCTTTCATCCGGAAGTTTCACGGGGTCGTCATGATCTTGCAGTGCGAGATCCGGGGTGCCCTGCGACATGTTTCCCCGCGCTCGTGGCCGGTAGGTTCGTCGTTGTGTCTGCAGCCCCTCACACCTCTGCCCCCCAGCACCCGATCGGCCGCATCCCCGTCCTCGAGGTCAGACCCTGCGTCGACGACGGTGCCCGCCCTGCCAAGGCGGTGGTCGACGAGGAGTTCGAGGTCACGGCCACGGTCTTCCGCGAGGGCCACGACGCCGTCAACGCCTCGGTCGTGCTCACCGACCCCGACCGGCGCCGAGCACGTGCTGCCCATGGCCTGCACCAACCCGGGCCTGAACACCTGGGCGGCCACCGTGGCCGCCCACCTCCACCGGCTGGTGGTCCTACCGCGTCGAGGGCTGGTCCGACCCCTACGGCACCTGGGAGCACGACGCCACGATCAAGGTGCAGGCCGACGTCGACACCGAGCTGATGCTCGCCGAGGGCGCCCTGCTGCTCGAGCGCGCCCGCGACGAGGTGCCCGCGCACCGCCGCCCAGAAGGCGGTGCTCTCGGATGCCGTGCTCGGCCTGCGCGACACCACCCGCCCCGCCGCCGTGCGGCTCAAGGCCGGCACCGACGCCTCCGTCGAGCGCGAGCTGGCCGCCCGGCCGCTGCGCGACCACGTCACCCCGTCGGCCGAGCTGCCCCTGCTCGTCGAGCGCGAGCTGGCCCTGTCCGGCGCCTGGTACGAGCTCTTCCCGCGCAGCGAGGGCGCCACCTACGACGAGAAGGAGCACCGCTGGACCACCGGCACGCTCCGCACCGCCGCGCGAGCGGCTGCCCGCCATCGCCGCGATGGGCTTCGACGTCGTCTACCTCACGCCCATCCACCCGATCGGCCAGGCGGCCAAGAAGGGCCCGCAACAACACCCTCGACGCCCGCCCCGAGGACCCCGGCAGCCCCTACGCGATCGGCTCGGCCGACGGCGGCCACGACGCCATCCACCCCGACCTCGGCACCTTCGACGACTTCGACGCCTTCGTCGCCGAGTCGCGCCGCGCTCGGCATGGAGGTCGCCATGGACCTCGCGCTGCAGTGCTCCCCCGACCACCCGTGGGTCACGACCCACCCCGAGTGGTTCACCACCCGCGCCGACGGCACCATCGCCTACGCCGAGAACCCGCCGAAGAAGTACCAGGACATCTACCCGCTCAACTTCGACAACGACCCGGACGGCATCTACGCCGCGGTGCGCGAGGTCGTGCAGGTCTGGATCGACCACGGGGTCACGCTGTTCCGCGTCGACAACCCGCACACCAAGCCGGTCGAGTTCTGGCAGTGGCTGATCGCCGACGTCGCGACGGACCACCCCGAGGTGATCTGGCTGGCCGAGGCGTTCACCAAGCCGGCGATGATGCACACCCTGGGCAAGGTCGGCTTCCAGCAGACGCTACACCTACTACACGTGGCGCAACAGCGCCGCGGACCTGCGCGAGTACCTCACCGAGCTCGTCCGGTGACGCCGCGGCCTACATGCGCCCGTCGTTCTGGCCCACGACGCACGACATCCTCACGCCCTACATGCAGTTCGGCGGGCCGGCCGCGTGGAAGCTGCGGGCGGTGCTCGCGGCCACCCTCGTGCCGACCTACGGCATCTACGCCGGCTACGAGCTGATGGAGCACGTGGCGCGGCCCGGCGCCGAGGAGCAGATCGACAACGAGAAGTACGAGTTCAAGAACCGGCACTGGGAGGACTACGAGCCCGGCGGCAGCAAGGCGGGGCGCTCCCTGGCCGGCTGGCTCACCATGATCAACGACATCCGGCGCGCGCACCCGGCGCTGCACCGGCTGCGCGACATCCGGTTCCACCACGTCGACGACGAGAACTTCCTGGCCTTCTCCAAGCGCCGCCGGCTGCCCGACGGCACCGACGACGTCGTCGTGGTGGTCGCCAACCTCGACCCCCACTCGACCCGCGCGACCACGCTGCGGCTCGACATGGCCGCCCTCGGCCTCGAGTCGGGTGACACCTTCGAGGCGCACGACCTCGTCACCGACGAGCGCTGGACCTGGCAGCGCGACAACTACGTCCGGCTCGGGCCGGAGGTCGAACCCGTCCACGTCATCGCCGTGAGGAGGCCCTGGTGACGGCGATCCTCGGCATGGGTCACTCCACCCCCGGCCTCGGCGCGAACCAGCCCGGGCTGCGGCACGACCCCGAGTGGTTCCGCACCGCGGTGTTCTACGAGGTGCTCGTGCGCGCCTTCGGCGACAGCACGGGCTCCGGGGAGGGCGACTTCGCGGGCATCGTCAACCGGCTCGACTACCTGCAGTGGCTCGGCGTCGACTGCCTGTGGCTGCCGCCGTTCTACGCGAGCCCGCTGCGCGACGGCGGCTACGACATCTCCGACTACACGCAGGTGCTGCCCGAGTTCGGCACGCTGCCGGAGTTCCGCGAGCTGATCACCCAGGCGCACGCGCGCGGCATCCGGATCATCACCGACTTCGTCATGAACCACACCAGCGACCAGCACCCGTGGTTCCAGGCCTCCCGCAGCGACCCCGAGGGCCCCTTCGGCGACTTCTACGTGTGGTCCGACACCGACGACAAGTACAACGACGCCCGCATCATCTTCGTCGACACCGAGACCTCGAACTGGACCTTCGACCCGATCCGCCGGCAGTTCTTCTGGCACCGGTTCTTCAGCCACCAGCCCGACCTCAACTTCGAGAACCCCAAGGTGCACCAGGCGATGTACGACGTCGTGCGCTTCTGGATGGACATGGGCATCGACGGCTTCCGGCTCGATGCCGTGCCGTACCTCTTCGAGGAGGAGGGCCACAACGGCGAGAACCACCCGAAGACGCACGAGTTCCTGGCGCGAGCTGCGGGCGATGGTCGACACCGAGTACCCCGGGCGCATCCTGCTGGCCGAGGCCAACCAGCCCCCGCGCGACGTCGTCGACTACTTCGGCACCGAGGAGGCGCCGGAGTGCCAGATGTGCTTCCACTTCCCGGTGATGCCGATGCTCTACTACGCGCTGCGCGAGGAGAAGGCGGCGCCGATCATCGACGTGCTCGCCGACACCCCGGCCATCCCGACGGGCGCGCAGTGGGGCACCTTCCTGCGCAACCACGACGAGCTGACGCTCGAGATGGTGACGCCCGAGCAGCGCGCCGCGATGTACGGCTGGTACGCCCCCGACCCGCGGATGCGGGCCAACGTCGGCATCCGCCGCCGGCTCGCCTCGCTGCTCGACAACTCCCGCCCGGAGTTCGAGCTGATCCACGCCCTGCTGCTGTCGCTGCCCGGCTCGCCGTGCCTCTACTACGGCGACGAGATCGGGATGGGCGACAACATCTGGCTCAACGACCGCGATGCCGTGCGCACGCCGATGCAGTGGACCCCCGACCGCAACGCCGGCTTCTCCACCGCCGACCCCGGCAAGCTCTACCTGCCGGTCATCCAGTCGCTCGTCTACCACCACAACCACGTCAACGTCGAGGCGCAGATGGCGAGCGGCTCCTCCCGGCTGCACTGGGTGCGCGGAATGCTGTCGGTGCGGCGCGAGCACCCGGTCTTCGGCCTCGGCGACTTCGAGGTGTGCGGGTCGACCAACGACCGGGTGCTCTCGTTCGTGCGCGTCGACCGGCGCGAGCGCGACAGCGAGGACCGCTCGGCGCTGGCGGTGCTGTGCGTCAACAACCTGTCGTCGCGGCCGCAGTCGGCCACCATCACGCTGCCCGAGGAGCTCTGGGACTGGGAGACGCGAGACCTGTTCGGCGGCAGCGGTTTTCCCGACATCGCCCCCGACGGCACCATCACCATCACCCTCGGGTCGCGAGACTTCTTCTGGCTGGCCCTGGCGCCGCGACGTGGTGAAGTCCGTGGCTGAGATCCACAACACCGCATCCCTGAGCCCGACCAAGGTCGAGCTGGTCACGGGCTGGATGGGCGAGCAGCGCTGGTACGCCGCGAAGGGCCAGGCAGCCCCGGCTCCGGCGTGCTCGCCTCCTGGCGCCTCGACGACCCCACCGGCGAGGTGGGGGTCGAGACGCTCATCCTGGCCGACGAGGCCGGGCCCGAGCCGGTCGTCTACCAGGTGCCCCTCACCTACCGCGGGGAGCCGCTCGGCAGCGCCGACCACGCCCTGGTCGGCACCATGGAGCACTCGGTGCTCGGGCGCCGGTGGGTCTACGACGGCCCGCACGACCCGGTCTACGCCGCCCAGCTGCTCGAGCTCGTGCAGGGCCGCGTGCGGGCCGCGTCGTCGAAGGTGTCCGGGGCGGTCGAGGAGTCGGTGGCCGGTGTGCCGCAACCGAGCTGGGACGCCGAGGTGCACGTGCGCACCTCGCGGGTGCTGTCCGGCGAGCAGTCCAACACCTCGGTCATCCTCGACTGCGACCTGCCCGACGGCCACCACACCCCGCTCATCGTCAAGGTCTTCCGGATGCTCTCCCCCGGCGAGAACCCCGACGTCGTGCTCCAGGGCGCGCTCGTCGACGCCGGCTCGCGCCGGGTGCCCGCGGTCGTCGGGTCGGTCACCGGGCACTGGCCGCACCCGGGCACCGACGGCGACCAGCCGGCATCCGGGCACCTGGCCTTCGCGCAGGAGTTCCTGCCCGGCGTCGAGGACGCCTGGCGCGTCGCGCTGCACGCCGCGGAGGCGGGCACCGACTTCACCGGGCCGGCCCGCGCGCTGGGCGAGGCCACGGCCGAGGTGCACCGCACGCTCGCCGAGGCGTTCGGCACCGCGCCCACCACGCCCGAGCAGGGCGCGACGATCGTCGGCGAGATGCGAGCCCGCTTCGAGGCCGCCGTCGCGGCGGAGCCCGGGCTCGAGGACGTCCGCGGCCCCGTCGACGCGGTGCTCGACGCGGCCGCCGAGGCGAAGTGGCCTGCCGCTGCAGCGCATCCACGGCGACTACCACCTCGGGCAGGTGCTGCACTCCCCCGAGCGCGGCTGGGTGCTGCTCGACTTCGAGGGCGAGCCGCTGCGGCCGCTGTCCGAGCGCTCGCTGCCCGACCAGTGGGTGCGCGACGTCGCGGGGATGCTGCGCAGCTTCGACTACGTCGGCGGCACCCGCGAGCAGGCCGGCGGGGCCTCCGCCCGCGACTGGGTCACCTCGGCACAGCAGGCCTTCCTCGACGGCTACGCCGCCCGCGCCGGCCAGGACCCCCGCTCGCTCGGGGCCCTGCTCGCCGCCTTCGAGCTCGACAAGGCGATGTACGAGGTCGTCTACGAGGCCCGCAACCGCCCGGGCTGGGTCGCCATCCCGCTGGCCGCCGTGCGCCGCCTCACCGCACACTTCTCGCAGCACCCCACCACGCAAGGAGACCCGTCGTGACCCCCACGCCCAGCCCCGAGGTCGGCGGCGCGATCACCGCCCTCGTCCAGGGACGCCACCAGCAGCCGCACGACCTCCTCGGCCAGCACCTCGAGCCCGGTGGGCTGCGGATCCGGGTGCTGAAGCCGCTGGCGCAGTCGGTGCGGGTGCGCTTCGAGGACGGCGAGGAGCTCGAGCTCGCCCACGAGGCCGAGGGCGTGTGGACCGCGGTGCGCTCCGACGCGACCCGCACCATGGACTACCGCCTGCTCGTGGCGTGGGCCGACGGCATCGAGCACCTGCAGGACGACCCCTACCGGTTCGCGCCGACCCTCGGCGAGGTCGACCTGCACCTGGTCAACGAGGGCCGCCACGAGCAGCTGTGGACCGTGCTCGGGGCCCGGCTGCACGAGTACGACGGCCCGATGGGCAACGTGCGCGGGGTGGCGTTCGCGGTGTGGGCGCCGCGGGCCAAGGCCGTGCGCGTCATCGGCGACTTCAACGACTGGGACGGCCGCATCCACCCGATGCGGCTGATCGGCTCCTCCGGGGTGTGGGAGCTGTTCGTGCCCGAGGTGGGGGTCGGCAACATCTACAAGTACGAGATCCGCGGCGCCGACGACGTGGTGCGCACCAAGGCCGACCCGATGGCGCGGCGCACCGAGTGCCCGCCCAACACCGGCTCGGTCGTCGACGACTCCGGCCACGAGTGGGCCGACACGACGTGGATGGACGAGCGCTCCGGGCGCAACCCGCACGACGGCCCGATGAGCGTCTACGAGGTGCACCTGGGCTCGTGGCGCCAGGGGCTGTCCTACCGCGACCTCGCCGAGCACCTCGTCAACTACGTCGCCGACCTCGGCTTCACGCACGTCGAGCTGCTGCCGGTGATGGAGCACCCGTACGGCCCGTCGTGGGGCTACCAGGTCACCGGCTACTACGCCCCGACCGCGCGCTTCGGCACCCCCGACGACTTCAAGTACCTCGTCGACCGGCTGCACCAGGCCGGCATCGGCGTCATCCTCGACTGGGTGCCGGGGCACTTCCCGCGCGACGCGTTCGCGCTGGCCCGCTTCGACGGCCTGCCGCTCTACGAGCACCCCGACCCGCGCCGCGGCGACCAGCCCGACTGGGGCACCCACGTGTTCGACTTCGGCCGGCTCGAGGTGCGCAACTTCCTGGTCGCCAACGCGCTGTACTGGCTCGAGGAGTTCCACATCGACGGGCTGCGGGTCGACGCCGTCGCCTCGATGCTCTACCTCGACTACTCGCGCAAGGACGGCGAGTGGATCCCCAACGTGCACGGCGGCCGCGAGCACCTCGAGGCCATCGGCCTGCTCCAGGAGGCGAACGCGACGTCGTACAAGCGCGTGCCCGGCATCGTCACCATCGCCGAGGAGTCGACCTCGTGGCCGGGGGTCACCAAGGAGACCTCCAGCGGCGGGCTCGGCTTCGGGCTGAAGTGGAACATGGGCTGGATGAACGACACCCTCCGTTACCTCAAGGAGGAGCCGATCCACCGGCAGTACCACCACAACCTGCTCACCTTCTCGCTGATGTACGCCTTCAGCGAGAACTACCTGCTGCCGATCAGCCACGACGAGGTCGTGCACGGCAAGGGCTCGCTGCTGACCAAGATCCCCGGGTCGCGCGAGGACCAGCTGGCGACGCTGCGGGCGTTCCTCGCCTACATGTGGAGCCACCCCGGCAAGCAGCTGCTCTTCATGGGCTGCGAGTTCGCCCAGCCCGGCGAGTGGGCCGACGGCCGCTCGCTCGACTGGTGGCTGCTCGACCACGCCGCCCACTACCGGGTGCACGCGCTGGTCAAGGAGCTCAACAAGGTCTACCGCGAGCACCCGGCGATGTGGGAGCTCGACTCGCAGCCGGCCGGCTTCCGCTGGCTCGACGCCGACGACAACACCGGCAACGTGCTGTCCTACCTGCGCTTCGCCCGGGCCGACCAGCAGGGCGACGTGGTCGCCACCGTGGTCAACTACAGCGGCGACGACAAGGCGTGGGTGCGCGTCGGGCGTGCCCCGGGGCGGACGCTGGGAGGTCGTGCTCGACACCAGCGGCTTCGACGAGGGCAGCAGCCCGAGCCAGGCCGGCGCGGTGCTGGATGCCGAGGCGTCGCCGTGGCACGACCAGCCGTACTCAGTGACGGTGCGGGTCGCCGCGCTGGCCACCCTCTACCTGGCCCCGGTCGCGAGCTGAGCCCCGGCATCCGGACCGCGTCGGGACAACATCGACCAATAGGTCGATCTTGTCCCGACCGGTCCGGGGCAACATCGACCAATTGGTCGATGTTGCCCCGGGGCGGACCAGGGCTCAGATGAAGAGCAGCTGGGCGCCGTCGGTGAGCTCGATGAAGTCGCTCGCGGAGATGATCGCCTCGACGCCCTCGTAGAGGTCGTCCTCGGTCAGGTGGTTCATGTCCGCCGACATCCGGCAGGCCCACAGGTGGGCGCCGGACGCGGAGAGCAGCTCGAGGAACTCGGGCACCTCGGGCACGTCCTGCTCGGCGATCTGCTTCTTGAGCATCGCGGTCGCGGCGGCCGTGGCCCCGGGCAGGGCGCCGAGCATGTGGTGGATGCCCATGCCGCTGTGGCCCGGCGGGTGCATGGCGGTGTTGCCGACGAACGAGAACTTCAGGTCGCCCATCGTCGCCTTGTTGATCATGTCGAAGCCCCAGAAGGTGAAGAACAGGTGGGTCTCGATGCCCTCTCCCAGGGCGGCGTTGGCGAGGATCAGGCCGGGGTAGGCCATGTCGAGGCTGCCCTTGGAGCAGATGATGGCGAGCTTGCGGCCCTCGCTGCCCGCGGTGTCGAACGACGGGACGATCATCGGGGCGGCGGCGGGCACGGCATCCGGTGCGGTGTCGGTGGTGGTCATGGCTCAGACACATCCCTTCGGCTTGGGCAGCCCGGAGACGTAGGCCATCTTCTTGGCCGGCTTGACCGGGAAGAGCGCGAACAGCTCCTTGACGGGGGTGCCGGTCTGGGTCGACACGCGGCGCAGCGTCGCGGTCTCGCCCTGCACGGCGTAGTCGTCGCGCAGGAAGCGGATGAGGGTCCAGTGCGCGTCGGTGAGCTCCAGGCCGATCGCCTTGGCGAGCTCGGGCGCGAGCGACTCGTCCCACTGGCCGGGCTGGGTGAGGAAGCCCTCCTCGTTCACGTCGACCTCGTGGCCGGCGATCATGGTGGTGGTCATGGTGGTCTGTCTTCTCCTGGTGAGGGTGTTACGACGGGGTTCTTGCCGGACATCGACATCGCGGCGGGCAGCCCGAGCGGGCGGCCGGGGAGCAGGGCGTTCCAGTAGATGTGCCGGAACGCGAGCTTGCCGAGGTGGTTGGCGCGCGACTCCCCGAGCAGCTTCATCGGGCCGACCTTCGGGAAGGGGAAGTGGCCGGTGAGCGGCTCGGTGTCGTAGTTGAAGTCGAGGAGCAGGGCCTTGCCGTGCCCCGACTCGACGAAGCAGTTGGCGTGCCCGTCGAAGGAGTGGGTCATCGGCTTCCCGGCGGCCTGCTGCGAGGAAGTTGTCGACGAAGACCTCGACCGAGAAGTGCGCCACCGAGCCGGCCTTCGAGGTCGGCAGGTTGCCCGCGTCACCGAGCGCCCAGATGTCCGGGTGCGCGGTCGACTGCATCGTGTGCTTGTCGACCGGCACGTAGTTGAGCTCGTCGCCCAGGCCGGAGCGGGCGACGAAGTCGGCGCCCATGTTGAGCGGGATGGTGACGAGCAGGTCGTAGGCGACCTCGCGCTCGTCGTAGGAGACGATGCACCTTCCGGTCCTGGTCGATCCGCTCGACCATGAAGTCGGGCTCGACGGTGACGCCCTTCTCCTCGAGCATCGAGCCCGAGCGCCTCGCTCGCGACCGGCTTGGTGAACGCGCCGTCGAGCGGGGTCACGTAGACGATCTCGGTGCGGTCGCGCAGGCCGCGCTTGGTGAGGAAGTCGTCGGCCAGGAAGGTGAACTCGAGCGGAGCGACGGGGCACTTGATCGGCATCTCGGTGATGTGCACGACGAGCCGGCCGCCGCTGAACGCCGGCCAGCTGGTCGTGCAGTGCGAGCGCGCCCTCGTAGGTGTAGAACTCGCCGACCTCCTGGTGCCACTGCGGGCCGAGCGTGCCGGGCACCTGGTCGGGGCGCGGGGTGGTGCCGGTGGCGATGACGAGCTGGTCGTACGGCAGGTCGCGGCCGCCGGCCAGGTGCACGACACGTGCGCGTCGGCGTCGACCCGGTCGACCTCGGCCAGCACGAGCTCGACGCCCGCGCCGATGAAGGGGTGCTTCTCGCGACGGACCTGCTCGGGGCTGTTGGTGCCGAAGGCCATGAACAGGTAGCCCGGCTGGTAGTCGTGGATGTCGTCGCGGTCGACGACGGTGATGGTCCACTCGGTGGTGGGCAGGGCGCGGCGGAGCTTGTTGACGACCATGGTGCCGGCCGTTCCCGCGCCGAGCACCACGAGGTTCTTCGTAGTGGTGGTCATGCCCCGACGATACCCCTGCGGGTATGCAGAACTACAGCGCGTAGGAGACGTTTCGGCTGTGATGTCCCCAACACCTCAGGCTGTCGTGCACACCCCCGCTCTGACAGGATCGATGCCATGAACGCGCCCCGTGCCGGACAGCTCGCCCAACCCTCCGACCTCGTCGACGTCGCGGCCCTCGTGACCGCCTACTACACGCGCGAGCCCGATCCGGACAACGTCGACGAGCAGGTCGCCTTCGGCACCTCGGGGCACCGCGGGTCGAGCCTGAAGACGTCCTTCAACGAGGCGCACATCCTGGCCACGACCCAGGCGATCTGCGAGTACCGGCGCGAGCAGGGCTTCGACGGACCGCTGTTCATCGGGCGCGACACCCACGGCCTCTCCGAGCCGGCCTGGGCCACGGCGCTCGAGGTGCTGGTCGCCAACGACGTCACGGTGCTCGTCGACTCGCGCGACCGCTACACCCCCACCCCCGCGGTGTCGCACGCCATCCTCACCGCCAACCGGGGCAAGGTCACCGGGGTCGACGGGATGCCGGCGCACGCCGGCCTCGCCGACGGCATCGTCGTCACGCCGTCGCACAACCCGCCCAGCGACGGCGGCTTCAAGTACAACCCGCCGCACGGTGGGCCGGCCGACTCCGACGCCACGAAGGTCATCGCCGCCCGGGCCAACGCGCTGATCCGCGGTGGGCTCGAGGGCGTCAAGCGGGTGCCGTTCGCGCGGGCCCGTGCGGCGGCATCCGGCTACGACTTCCTGGGCACCTACGTCGACGACCTGCCCCACGTGCTCGACATCGACGCGATCCGCGGGTCGGGCCTGCGCATCGGCGCCGACCCGCTCGGCGGGGCGTCGGTCGACTACTGGGGCGCCATCGGCGAGCGGCACGGCCTCGACCTCACGGTGGTCAACCCGCTCGTCGACGCCACCTGGCGGTTCATGACGCTCGACTGGGACGGCAAGATCCGGATGGACTGCTCCTCACCGTCGGCGATGGCCAGCCTGATCGCCCAGCGCGACGTCTACGACATCGCCACCGGCAACGACGCCGATGCCGACCGGCACGGCATCGTCACCCCGGATGCCGGCCTGCTCAACCCCAACCACTACCTCGCCGTCGCGATCCAGTACCTCTACGGCGGCGCGCGCCCGCAGTGGCGCGACGACGGCTTCATCGGCAAGACGCTGGTGTCGAGCTCGATGATCGACCGGGTCGCCGACGACCTGGGCCGCCGGCTGGTGGAGGTGCCGGTCGGTTTCAAGTGGTTCGTGCCCGGGCTGCTCGACGGGTCGGGCCCGTTCGGCGGCGAGGAGTCGGCCGGGGCCTCGTTCCTGCGGCACGACGGGTCGGTGTGGACCACCGACAAGGACGGCATCCTGCTGGCCCTGCTCGGCTCCGAGATCCAGGCGCGCACCGGCAAGAGCCCCAGCGAGCACTACCGCGCCCTGGTCGAGCGGCACGGCGAGCCGGCCTACGCGCGCATCGACGCCGCGGCCACCCGCGAGGAGAAGGCGAAGCTGGGCGCCCTGTCCCCCGACGACGTCACCGCCGAGTCGCTGGCCGGCGAGCCGATCACGGCCAAGCTCACCGAGGCGCCCGGCAACGGCGCCGCGATCGGCGGGCTCAAGGTGGTCACCGAGTCGGCGTGGTTCGCTGCCCGGCCGAGCGGCACCGAGGACGTCTACAAGATCTACGCCGAGTCCTTCCGCGGCCCGGACCACCTCGCCCAGGTGCAGGCCGAGGCCAAGGAGGTCGTCTCGGCCGCCCTCGGCGGCTGAACCTCCTCCGACGAAAGTAGACAACGCGCCGTGTGCCCCTTCGGACCCACGGCGCGTTGTCTACCCTCGTCGAGTCAGTCGACCGACTTGATCCGGCGCACGAGCACCGAGCCGAGCACGCTGACGGCGGCAGCCAGCAGGTAGAGGCCGGGATAGCCCAACCCCAGGCCGAGCACCGCCGCGGCGAGCACCGGGGCCAGCACCTGCGGCAGCGCGTTGGCGATGTTGATGACGCCGAGGTCCTTGGCCCGGTCCGCGGCACCGGGCAGCACCTGGGTGATCAGGGCGAAGTCGACCGCGGTGTACGCGCCGAAGCCGATGCCGAGCACCACGGCGCCCAGGTAGGCGGCCGGCATCGTGTGCACGAAGGCGAACAGCGTCAGCGCCGCGGCGGCGATCAGGCCCGACCAGATGACGAGCGGCTTGCGCCGGCCGATCCGGTCCGACCACCAGCCGCCCACCAGCGCCGTGACCACCGTGACCAGGCCGTAGACGGCGGTGAGGGTGAACACCGCGTCCTCGGCGGCGTCGTCGGACAGGTCGACCTCGTCCTTGAGGTAGAAGAGCAGGTAGAGGATCAGGATGGAGTTGCCCAGGTTCATCAGGAACCGGGTCAGCCAGGCCCAGCCGAAGTCGGGGTACTGGCGCGGCGACACCCAGAAGCTGCGCAGGAACGTGCCCCAGTGGAACTCGGGGCGCAGCTCGCGGGGCAGCGCGATGTCGCGGGAGTTCAGGGCATACGGCAGGGTCGTGACGACCAGCACCACCGCGATGGTGAGGTAGCCGGCCGCGATGCTGCCCGTGGCCGCCGCGATCCCGGACCCCACGATGACCCCGGCGGTCTGGGCGATCGCGAGCACGCCGCCCACCACCCCGCGCTCGCGGGTCGGCACCTGGTCGGGCACGGTCGCGGTGATGGCGGCGAGCATCGCGTTCAGGGACGCCTGCGCGAGCGCCCAGGCGAGCACCAGCCGCCACACCGAGTCGGCACCGGACAGCAGCACCATCGCCACCGCGCCACCGACCGCACCCCCGAGCACCCAGGGCAGCCGGCGCCCCATGCGCAGCGTGGTGCGGTCGGAGAAGGCGCCCCACACCGGGTTGAGCAGGGTCGACACCAGCGCACCGACCCCGGTCACGAGCGACAGCACGCCGGCCTTGTGGTCGGGCGAGATCGCCTCGGACTGCTGGGCGAGCAGCACCTGGATGGGGCCGAAGAAGCCCGACCACAGCCCGATGCTGGCCAGGACCAGCCAGGTGACCCAGAGCCGCGAGGCCCGCTCGGTCGGCTCCTGCAGCGCGCGGTCGACCGGGTGGGCGGGGGTCGTCACGCGTCGCCCGGGAGGGCTGCGCGGCGGCTGCGGTGGGCCGCGATGACGTCGGAGTACCAGTCGAAGGACCGCTTCGGGGTGCGCACCTGGGTGTCGAAGTCGACGTGCACGAGCCCGAAGCGCTGGGTGAGGCCGTGCGCCCACTCGAAGTTGTCCATCAGCGACCAGCAGTAGTAGCCACGCACGTCGACGCCCCGGCGGGCGGCCTCGGCCACGGCCCGCAGGTGGGAGTCGAGGTAGTCGATGCGGGGCTGGTCGTCGACCACGCCGTCCGCGTCGGGCCCCATCCCGTAGGACGCGCCGTTCTCGGTGATGACGATCGGCGGGATGCCGGGGTAGCGCTCCGCCATGCCCACGAGCAGGTCGGTCATGCCACTGGGGATGACGGGCCAGCCGAAGTCGGTCGTCGGGTAGCCGGCGATGTCGCGGTACTCGAAGGGCAGGGCCGCGTCGTCGGCGGCGGCGCCCACGCCGATCGGGTTGTAGTAGTTGACGCCGTAGAAGTCGAGCGGTGCCGAGATGAGCGCCAGGTCGTCGGCGACCGGGCCCGGCATCATGTCGCCGAAGGGGTCCGGGTAGGTGCCCAGCAGCACCGGGTCGGCGAACAGGCGGTTCCAGAGCGTGTCGACGAAGCCGGCCGCCGCGGCATCCGCCTCGCTGTCCGTCGTCGGCCACACCGTGATGTGGTTGGTGGCCGTGCCCACCTGTCCGCCGGTGGTCGCCCGCAGGGCCTGCACCGCGAGGCCGTGGCCGAGCAGCAGGTGGTGGGCCACCGGGAGGGCGCCGAACAGCAGCCCGCGCGCGGGGGCGAGCTCCTCCTGGGCGTAGCCGAGCAGCGTGGTGACGTTCGGCTCGTTGACCGGGCACCACTGGGCCACCCGGTCGCCCAGCCGTTCGGCCACGATCGCCGCGTACTCGCCGAAGCGCAGGGCGGTGTCGCGCTCGAGCCAGCCCCCGGCATCCTCGAGGGGTTGCGGCAGGTCCCAGTGGTAGAGGGTCGCCATCGGTGCGATGCCGGCCTCGAGCAGGCCGTCGAGCAGCCGGTCGTAGAACGCCAGGCCGCGCTCGTTGACCGGGCCGCTGCCGTCGGGCTGCACGCGGGGCCAGGCGATCGAGAAGCGGTAGCCGTCGGCGCCCAGGCGGGTCATCAGCGCGACGTCCTCGGGCCAGCGGTGGTAGTGGTCGCACGCGACGTCGCCGCTGCTGCCGTCGACGACGCGGCCGGGCTGGGCGGTGAAGGTGTCCCAGATGCTCGGGCCCCGGCCGTCCTCGCGCACCGCGCCCTCGATCTGGTACGACGCCGTGCTCGTGCCGAAGCGGAAGCCGGGCGGGAGCCCCAGGTCGCGACCGTCCTCGCCGTTGCTGCTCACCGTTGCGCTCCTGTCCCGGCGTCGCACCGTCGCACGCCCTCGCCCGCACCGGAGTGGCTCCGGCTCGTCAGGATCATCGCGCACCGGGTGGGTGCCCCGTGGCGGTTGCGGTGGAACTCACCCGGGGGTCAACCCGTGGATGCCTCCGCGCCGCGCAGCCGCCGCTCGTCGCTGACCCACATGCCGAGCAGCCCGCCGAAGTGCGCCTCGAACCGCTCCCACTCGTGCGGCGGGTAGGTCTGCTGGATCGTGGAGTGCAGCAGCGAGGCGAAGTCGGGGCCGTCGATCCACTCGAGCACCATCTCGTCGACGTGCGGCAGCGAGGTCTCGCAGAACGAGCGGTAGCGCTCGTTCTCGAAGTAGTCGTCGGCCAGCGCCTGGTAGGCGGCGAGCTTGCCCTGGTAGTCGAGCACGTCGTCGTCGGCCACGGCGAACCACGGCCCGGTGTCGACCTGGGTGCGCGGGGAACGGCCGGTGACCACGCAGTAGGCGGTCCAGCGCAGCAGCGCCTTCATCGCCCACGGGAAGTAGTAGTGCAGCGAGGTCACCGCGACGTCGGGGCAGGCGTTGGCGTAGTCGATCGGGTAGACCACGCCGTCCTTGACGAGCATCTCGCAGGAGTTGAACTCCCACCGGAAGAACGCGTTCACGGTCTGCGAGATGGTGATCGCCTCGCGGCCGGTCTGCTCCGACAGGAACCCGTGCGCCACGGCATACCGCTCGTGCATCGGCTCCTCGGGGCGGAACTTCATCACCATCGTCTCCGGGCCGATGGTGAGCGAGCGGGCGAAGTGCTCGTAGTCGGGCACGGACGCCTGCAGGTGCATCAGCATCTCGCCGGAGTCGTCGTAGGACCGGTGCAGGTCGGCCCGGTCGCGCACCTGCGACACCCCGCGCCATCCGCCGCCGTCGAAGGGCTTCATGTAGAGCGGGTAGCCCAGCGGCTCGGCCACCGAGTCGAGGTCGAAGCCGCGGTTGTAGCGCGCCGAGGTGTAGGCCCAGCGGGCGTTGTCGACCGGGTGCTTGTAGGGCACCAGCACCGTCTCGGGCACGTGCATGCCGAGCCGCATCAGGGCGCAGTAGGCCGAGTGCTTCTCCATCGACTGGAAGGTGAACGGGCTGTTGAGCAGGTAGACGTCGTCCATCAGCGCGACCTTCTTCAGCCACTCGCGCGGGTGGTAGTACCAGTGCGCGAGGCGGTCGATGACCAGCTCGTGGCGGGCCTTGTCGCGCAGGTTGAACGGCTCGATGGTCAGCCGCTCGGTGGTGAGGGTGTGCTGGCCGCCGTCCGGCGCGCGCAGCACCCCGAGCCGACGGGCGAGTGCCTCGAACGCGGTCGGCCAGTCCTCCTCGGCGCCGAGCAGCAGCCCGACCAGGTGGTCGGTCGTGGGGGCCATGCGGTCTCCTTCTCCGGTGCGGGTCAGACGAAACGGGGCAGGTGGTGCGCGAGCTGGCGGTGCCACCACGGCCAGTCGTGGGCGCTGTCGTGGCCCCACACGTCGAGCTCGTGGCGAATTCCTTTGTCCTGCAACAGTTGCGCGAACGCCAGGGTCGACGGTAGCGCGCGGGTGGGCGACACCTCGAAGGCACCCTGCCCCACCACCAGCAGCACCGAGACCCGCTGGCGCACCCAGTCGAGGTGGCCACCCTCCATGTTGGCGACGTATGCCGAGGGGTTGGCGAAGTAGGTCGCGTCGCCGAGGTCTCCCCATCCGTTCCACGAGGACGGGTCGTAGTTGCCGGACAGCCCGATGGCCAGCGGTGCGACGTCGGCACGCTGGAAGGTGAGGTGCACGGCGTGGTAGGCGCCCAGCGAGATCCCGACGGTGATGACCCGCTGGTCCCAGCCCACCTGGTCGAGCACCCAGGGCAGCACGACGTCGGACAGCCAGGCCGTGTAGGTCTGGCCCGCGCCGGGCGCGCTCCTCGGTGGGGAGGTCGCTGTCGGACCACGACCAGCCGTCGAGCGAGTCGACGCAGAACAGGCTCATCCGGCCGGCGTCGATGAGGTGCCGCACGGCGTCGAGCGTGCCGTTGTGCTCGGCATCGCGGGCCGAGCCGGCCTCGGACGGGAAGAGCAGGACCGGCCGCCCCCACGTCCCGTGCCGCACGACCTCGAGGTCACCGTCATGGCCCGGCACCGGCAGGCGCACGCTCGTGGTCTCCATGCGACCCCACCCTGCCGGTCGGCATCCGGCCTCGCAACCAACGACCCGCCTGTCACGCCCAGACGCGGCGCAGGACCTCGGTGAGCCCGGGGTCGAGGGCGTCGCGCCACGCGGTGTAGTTGTGCAGGTCGGCCACCTCGCGCAGGGTGACGTCGTGCCCGGCACGACGCAGCGCCGCGGCCATGTCGCGGTTGTTGGCGGCGTTCTCCTCCAGCGCACCGCACGACATGCCGACCACCAGCGGGTGCTCGGCGTGCCGCATGTCGAGCACGCTCTGCACCAGGCGCGAGATGCGCCCGAAGTAGCGGTAGCCGCTCTCGGAGTCGTCGTGGCGCACCTGGAAGAACGACCCCGACTGCGAGTAGACCCCGCCGACCCGGGGCGCCGCGAGCAGGCCGAGCAGCAGCGCGGTGAGGCCGCCCAGGCTGGCGCCCACGACGACGACCGGCTCGCGCACGGCATACCGCTCCCCCAGCCGGTCCAGGCCGGCCTCGGCGATGGTGCGCAGGTAGCGCGGCGACCCGGAGTACCAGGCGTCGCGCATCACGGGGTGCGCCAGCGCGACCCGGTGCGGCGGCAGCTGCCCCGCGGCGACCAGGGCGCCGCAGTAGGCCGTGATGCCGGCGAGCTGGTCGTACTCGGCGCCGTCGTGCACCAGCAGCAGCGGCGCGGGCTCGTCGTCGGCGAGGTCGAGCGGGCTCCACACCGTGACGGGCACCGCGTCGGCCGTCTCGCCGGCCAGCGACATGGCCTCCAGCCGGCCCTCGACGCCCGGGGCCGACAGCCACCACGGCGGGGCGTAGCCGGGCAGCTCGAGCACCGACCGGTCACCGAAGGCGGTGCGCACGCTCACCGGGTTGGCCGGGTCGAGCACCACCTCGATGTCGTCGCCGCGCGCCACCGCGAAGCGGTACTCGAGGCGCTGCAGGGCCGGGCGCGGCACGTCGAGCAGCCACCCGCTGCCGTCGCGCCGGAACTCGCGCGTGCCCCCCACGACCCGGTCGCACTGCAGCACCACGCCGGTGACGTCGGGATCGGCGAGGTCGAGGCGGAACCGGACGTGGTCGTCGAGGAGCTGGGGGCCCACCGGGTCAGAAGAGGGCGCTCATCAGGGCCGTGCGGCCCTTGCGCACCCGCTCGTCGGAGCTGCCGACGACCGAGAACAGCTCGAGCAGGTGGGTGCGGGCCCGGTCGCGCTCGTCGCCGGAGGTGCCGCGCACGAGGTCGAGCAGGCGGGCGAAGGCGTCCTCGACGTGGCCGCCGAGCAGGTCGAGGTCGGCCACCAGGATGCCGGCCTCGACGTCGGTGGGGTCGGCCGCGGCCGCCGCCCGGGCGGCGGCGAGGTCGACGCCCGAGGTGCGCTGCATGAGCCGCACCTGGGCGAGCCCGACCTCGGCGTCGGAGTCCTTGGGGTCCTCGGCCAGCGCCTGCTGGTAGGCCGCGACCGCAGCGTCGAGGTCACCGCGCTCGATGGCCTCGAAGGCCTCCTCGTGCAGCGGCGGCAGGGCCTCGTCGTCGTCGAGGCCCTCGACGGCCTCGAGCTGCACCCGGCCGGTGATGCCGTTCTGCACCGCGGCCGCGAGCAGCTGGTCGAACACCGCGCGCACCTCGTCCTCGGGCACGATGCCGGGGAACAGCGGCACCGGCTGGCCCTGGAGCAGGCCGAAGGTGGCCGGCACGCTGGGCTGGCCGAACGCCTGCTCGAGCAGCGGCTGGAACACCTGGAGCAGCTGGGGCGAGGTGGACAGGTCGGCGCTGAGCACGAGCACGCGCCCCTCGAGCGACGCCGCGACCCGCACGACGGTGTCGTAGCAGCTCGCGGGTCTGCGGGTAGGCCGAGCCCCACAGCACCAGCACGCCGGGCACCTGCAGGGTGCGGTTCAGCGCCTCCTGGAGGTTGCCGGCGTCGACCTCGACGACCAGGCCGCCGGGCACGGCGGAACGCTGCTGGGCGGGGTCGGCGGGCAGGGTGCCGGCCGGCATCCCCGCCCCGGCGGTCGCGGCGGTGGGTGACGTCATCCCGGCGACGGAGGACAGGTCGACGGCGCCGCGGGTGCCCGCGGGCGGGGTGGTCTCGCTCATGGTCCCGATTCTGTCAAAGGGGTGGTCGGGCGGGGCTCAGCGGGCCCGTCCCGAGACGAGCAGGTCGCTCGCGCCGATGACCTTGGCCTGGCCGGTCTTCGGCAGCACCATGACGATCGGCTCGAGGTTGTTCAGGACGAGCGACTTGGTGACCTTGGGGGCGCCGACCAGCTTCGCGTACTCGGCGGGCAGCACGAGCTCCTTGGCCCCGGGCTTCGGGGTCAGCGTGTCGGTGCGCTGCATCATCGCGAAGGTGACCGAACCGCCGTCGGCCAGGCGGAAGGTGATGGCGTTGTCGAGCCGGGCCTCGTGGGTCTGGCTGAGGGTGCCGAGCTTGCCGAGCGCCTTGGCCTGGGCGGCGGCCGCCGTCTTCAGGCCGGTCGCGAACTGGTCGTCGGTCAGCGACGACGTCGGTGGCCTTGCCCTTCGGCTGGGCGACGGCCGCGGCGTAGGCCTTGAGGGCGTCGGCCGGGGAGACCGGCAGGCCGTTCTTGTCGGCGGTCTTGAGCAGCGGCGCACCGGCCAGCTTCTCGCCGAGCGCGGGCAGCTCGGCACCACCGAACATCGGGACGCTCGCCGCGATGTGGAACGGCTCGTCGGGCGTGGTGGAGGTCATGACGTGCAGCCACTGGGTGTTGGTGGCCTCGTCGAGCGTCGAGGCGAGGATGGCGCGCGGCCACTGGCGGCCCTGCGACTGGGCCACGATCGTCGGCGTCGGCTCGGGGGCGAGCTCGGTGGTCTCGCCGGAGGAGATCGGCGCGGGCGGCCTCGGCCTTGGCGAGGATCAGCGCGTCACCGGTGAGCACCTCGGCCCGGGCGGCCTCGGCGGCCTTGGGGTCCTTGGGGTCGGCCGCGGCCGCGGCGTCCTTGGCCGCGAGCAGCCGGGCGGCGATCGCCGTCGCGCCCTCGGCGTCGAGCGGCGCGGCGGTGGTCTTCTCGACGGGGGCGGCCTGCAGGCCGACCAGGGCGTCCTGGGTGCCGCAGCCGGCGAGCACGAGCGCACCGAGCAGGGTGGTCGAGGCGGCCAGCCGGCCGACGGTGCGGGCGGTGGTCGAGGGGCGCGACGTGGTGTCGGGGCGCGGGGTCATCGGGTGACCTCCTGGGGGTCGTGGGGGTCGGTCGGGTCGGTGCGTCGGCTGCGTCGGCGTCGGCGGATCCGTCGGCGTCCGGGGCGTCGGTGTCCGGCACATCGGTGTCGGGGAGCCGTCGGCGTGAGGGACGTCGGTGTCCGGGACGTCGGTGTCCGGGCGCGGGCTCCGCACCGTGGTGCCGAGCGGTGCCGTCTGGTCGGCCCCATCCCCGGCTCCAACGGCCAGGTCGGGGTCGGAAGTTCCACCGGGCTCCCCCGGCTGCCCCGGCGCGGCCGGGACCGGCGGCACGGTGACCGCACCGTGGTGGCGCCGGCGGGCCGTGAGGAGCACCACCCCGGCGACGAGCAGGAACAACCCGATCAGCGCCGCGACGACCGCCTCGACGAACCACGACTTGTCGGTGACCTTGAGGGTCAGCGTGCTGAGCTGGCCGCCCTGGGCCTTGACCACGAGCGTCTCGGGGGCACCCGACTGCTTCACGGTGAGCGTCACCGGGCCCTTGGCCTCGTCCTGCTGGCGCCACAGGTCGGCGGCGCCGAGCTCGGGGGAGGTGCCCGTGCCGGTGGTCGCGGTGTCGAGCGACCAGTCGCTCACCGTCACGCCGGTCACGGCCAGGTGCTTGGAGTCCCCCACGACCGCGTCGGCGTCGGAGGGGTTGGCCAGTGCCATCCACATCGAGCCACCCGTGGTGGGGGTGGCGGTGACGACGACGTCGGCATCGACCCGGTTGAGCACGTCGGGGCCGATCACCACGGGGTCGGCGGTGGCGGGGTGCACCTCGAACTCGGCGGTTCCGGAGGTGCCCAGCTGGGCGGCGAACCAGACGCCGACGGCGGTCAGCGCCAGGCCGACGAGCGCCAGGAGCGCGCCGACGACGCGCTTCACGATGGTGGCCATGTCAGGGGGTGTCCTTGCTGTCTGCGGGGCGTCCCGGACGCGGGTCCGGGCGGCGGGCTGGCCTTCCACCATGACAAACCAGACCCCGTGGCGACAAATCCCGGCCCAATATCACGTGACGCGCGCCACGTCGCGACGGGGGTCCACGACGGGTGAACCGCGCCCCGGATGCCGTGCGCGGCATCCCCCGCGAGGCCCTCAGGCGTCGAAGTCGCGAGCCCCCACGCGCACCTCGCGCAGCAGGCCGAACAGGGCCTCGTGCTGCTCCTCGTCGAGCATGGCCAGGCCGAAGTCGACGGCCTCGAGCTCGGCGGTGACGGCCTCCATCGCCGCGCGCCCGGCATCCGTGATGACCGCGAGGGCACCGCGCCGGTCGGTGGGGTTGGGCACCCGCTCGACGAAGCCCTGCGCGGCCAGCCGCTGCACGATGTTGGTCGCGCTGGTCGGGTGCACCATCAGCCGCTCACCGATGCGCGACATCGACAGCCGCCCCTCCCGGCTGAAGGCCAGCAGCACCAGGGCCTCGTAGCGCGCGAAGGTGAGCCCGTGCCGGCCCGCGATGGTGTCGAACTGGCCGAGCAGCAGCTGCTGCACCCGCATCACCGAGGTGGCGGTCGCCATCGAGACCGAGCGCGAGTCCTCGCCCCAGCGGTCGCGCCACAGCTCGCTCGCCCGGGCGATCGGGTCGAACGGCAGGCGCACCGGCTGGCTCACACCCCGCACCGTAGTCGAGCCCGGTGGCACCGGCACCGGTCGCCGGATCACGCCGAGACGGTGGCGGCGACCACCGCGTCGAGCCGGTCGAGCGCGGCCGCCACGTGGGGCACCTGCAGCGGGTCGGGTGCGGTGAGCGCCTCGGTGCGCCGCTCGGAGGTCTCGCCGTAGAGCAGGCTCGTGGCGGCCCGGAAGCGCAGCCCGCGCGGGTCGTCGCCGAACTCCTCGCCGGCCAGCACGGCCAGCCCGTGCTCCTCGAGCAGCCACCGGGTCAGGTCGGAACCACCCCGGATGCCGTGCGCCGCCAGCCGCTCCCGGTGCGGCTCGAAGTCGGGGTAGACGTAGAAGGCGCCGTCCGGCGCGACGTCGAGGGTGCCGTGGCGTGCGAAGACGTCGTGCACGGCGTTCGCCACCGCCCCGTGCAGGCGGGTGGACGCGTCGCGGTGGCGCACCAGGTCGGCGGGCTCGTCGAACGCGTACTGCGCGACCGACTGCATCGGGGCGGCGAGGTTCGACCACACCTGGCTGGCGAACCCGACGACACTGGCCCGCAGGGCGTGCCCCCACGCGGTGTCGGGGAAGCGGATGGCGCCCACGCGCCATCCGCCCAGGGCCAGGCTCTTGCTCAGGCCGGTGACCGTGATCGTGCGGTCGGGCACCAGGTCGGCCGGGCTGACGAACGGAACGGAGCCGAACACGACGTCGCGGTAGATCTCGTCGCTCACCACGACGAGGTCCTCGGCCTCGGCCACCCGGCAGAGCTCCTTGACCTCGTCGGGGCGGGCGAGCAGCCCGGTCGGGTTGTCGGGCAGGGTCAGCACGACGAGCCGCGGGTCGGCGCCCTCCGCCCGGGCGCGGGCCAGCGCGCCCGGCAGCAGGGCGGGGTCGGGGATGCCGCCCGAGCCGGCCGGCACGTCGACCCACACGGCCCGGCGGCCGAACAGGTCGACCTGTGAGGCGTAGGTGACCCACGACGGCCGCGGCAGCACGACGTCGCCGGGCTCGCAGGCGACGACCGCCGCGAGCAGCGGCTTGCTGCCCGGGGCGAGCACGACCTGGTCGGCGGAGGTGGGGGTGCCGCGGCGGGACCAGTAGCCGGCGACGCTCTCGCGGGCGGGCAGTCCCCCCGGCGACCGGGCCGTAGGCGTTGCGCTGCGCACCACGAGCCAGCGCGTCGACCAGGCCCGGGTGCACCGGCAGGCCGGCCTCACCGAAGCCGAGGTGCAGCACGTCGACGCCGGAGGCGCGCAGCTCGTTGACCCGCTCGTCGAGGGCGAGGTTGGACGCGATCCTCATCGGGCGGAGACCGCGCGCCCGCCCCAGACGGCGGCCACGAGCTCGGGGTCGGAGAACGGGTGCGGCTCGAGCTCGTCGACCCAGGCCGCGGTGGCCGATGCCCGCGCCCAGAACGGACGCCCCACCAGGGCGGGGTCACGGGCCTGGAGCAGGCGCAGCGAGAGCACGTCGTCGCCGCCGATGCGGGCCGTGCCGTCGACGACGACCTTGCCGGGGGTCGCCGACATCACCGGGCCGCGCACCGTGCGGGCCAGGCCGGACACCGCCGACCAGGCGTCGCGGTAGACCTCGGCCGCCCGCTCGAGCGGCACCTTGTAGTACTCCTGCGCGCCGGTGTCGCGCGCCACGAACATGTAGTAGGGCACCATCCCGAGCGACAGCTCGGTGGTCCACAGCTCGCGCCAGGTGGCGGGGTCGTCGTTGACCCGGCGCATCAGCGGGGCCTGGGTGTAGAGCACCGCACCGGCGGCCCGGATGCGCTCGATGGCCGTGCCGCACGACGTCACCCTCGAGCTCGACGGGGTGGCTGACGTGGGCCATGACCGCCACGGTGCGCCCGGTGCCGACGACCCGCTCGATGAAGCGCAGCAGGGCGTCGGCGTCGCGGTCGCCGACGAAGCGGTGCGGCCAGTAGGCCAGCGCCTTGGTGCCGATCCGGATGGTGCGCACGGAGTCGAGGGCGAGCAACGGCTCGACGTGCCCGATGAACCGCTCGGTGCTCATGATCATCGGGTCGCCACCGGTGACCAGCACGTCCGAGACGTCGGGGTGCCGGCGCAGGTGGCCGATCAGCTCCTGGGGGCTCTGGGTCGCGAAGCGCAGGTCGGGGTCGCCGACGAACTGGGCCCAGCGGAAGCAGTAGGAGCAGTAGGCGTGGCAGGTCTGCCCGTGCGAGGGGAAGTAGAGCACCGTCTCGCGGTACTTGTGCTGCAGGCCCTCGATGGGCGAGCCGTCGGGGCCGAACGGCACGTTGGAGGACAGCTGCTCGGCCGGGTGCGGGTTGAGCTCGGCACGGATGTCGCGCACCACGTCGGCCAGGCCCGGCCCGGCCAGCTGGCCGCGGGGCGCGATGGCCGCGAGCGCCCGCACGTGCTCCTCGCGCAGCATGCCGTCCTGCGGGAAGACCAGCTGGAACATCGGGTCGTCGGGCACTCGCGACCAGTCGATGAGCTCCTCGAGCACGTACTGGGAGACCCGGAAGGGCAGCACCAGGGAGAGGAGGCGCACCGTCTCCTCGAGCTGGGGGGCCAGGCCGTGCCGCTGGGCGATCCGGTGCAGCTGGGCCGGACCCCGGCGACGTAGCGTGGCGGGTCTTCCTCGGGCGGTCGGGCCACCAGAGCGATCTGCCTCACGGCCGTACGATATAACGTACGCGTGGACTCGCCCCTGAGGCGCGCCCCGGCCACGGCCCGGCGTGCGCGCAGCACCGTGGCCGCGCTGGGGGCTCGCACCGCGGCGCGGCTGTCGCGCCTGGCCGACTACGGCGACGGCACGGCGATCGGCGGGCGGGTGGCGATGACCATCGACTCCGGGGCCATCTCCCATCTCTCGCAAGGCATTCCGACGGCGCTGGTGAGCGCCACGAACGGCAAGAGCACCGCGGCGACGATGCTGTCGGCCGCCCTCTCGACGGCGGGCCCGGTCGCCTTCAACTCCGGCGGGTCCAACATGCGAGAAGGCGTGGCCATGGCCCTGTCGCAGACGCGCGCGGCCACCCGGGCGGTGCTCGAGGTCGACGAGATGGTGCTCGGTCCGGTCGCCCGTGAGACCCGGGCGTCGTGGGTCGTGCTGATGAACGCCTCTCGGGAGTACACCCGCGGCGTGTCGCTCGAGCGCACCCTCGAGCACTGGGCGGCCACCCTGGCCGACCCCGACCTGTCCTTCACCGTCGTGGCCAACGCCGACGACCCGGTCATCACCGCCATGGCGATGCCCCTGCGCGCCGCCGGGCGCGTGGTCTGGGTCGCCGGCGGGATGGAGTGGCGCCGCGACTCGGTGCTCTGCCGGCAGTGCGGCGCGCGCATCGAGTGGCCCGACGAGCACGACCCCGGCTGGGCGTGCACCGGCTGCGACCTGGCCCGGCCCGCGCCCGACTGGTTCGTCGAGGCCGGCATGCTGCACGGGCCGGCCGGTGCACCGGTGCCCCTCACGGTGACCCTGCCCGGCCGGTGGCTCACCTCGAACGCCACGTTCGCGGTGGCGACGGCGGCCACCATGGGGGTGCCCGTGGATGCCGCCGCACGGGCGGTGGCCGACGTCACCGACGTCGACGGCCGCTACCGCGCGATCGACGTGGCCGGCCGCTCGGTGCGGCTCTTCCTCGTCAAGAACCCCGCCAGCTGGATGGAGGCGGTCTCGCTGGCCGGCGACGCGGAGGGCTCCATCGTCCTGGACATGGAGACCTTCTCGATGCGCGACATGACGCCCGGCTGGGACGTCGACCTGTCGGTGCTCGCCGGCTCCACCGTGGTCGCCACCGGCCAGCGCCGCCTCGACGCCGCCGTGCTGCTCGAGACCGCCGGGGTGGCGCACACGGTGGTCGCCGACCCGGTCGACGCGATCGCTGCCGTGCCGGCGGGCCCGGTGCACGTCATCGCCAACTACACGGCGTTCAAGGACCTGCGGCGGAGGCTGACCGCGTGAGCACACTGCACGTCGCCGTGCTGCACCCGCTGGCCACCGCGGCCCAGGGCGACGAGGGGAACGCCAGGGTGCTGGTCCGCAGGGCGGCCCTGCGCGGCATCGCGACCACGGTGAGCACCGTGCACGACGGTGCGGTGCCCGGCGCCGACCTCTACCTCGTCGGTGGGCTCGACGACGACCGGATGCCGCTGCTCGCCCAGCGGCTGCGCGAGGGCGGCCTGGCCGACCGGGTCGCCGCCGGCGCGGTGGTGCTCGCGGTCAACGCCGGCTACCAGGTGCTGGGCACCTCCTACGCCACGCCCGACGGCACCCGCCACGAAGGGCTGGGGCTGCTCGACGTGTGGTCCTCGCGCGCCCCCTCGCCGATCCTCGGCCCGGTCATCACCCGGGCGCGGCCCGACCTGGGCCTGGCCGCGCTCAGCGGCTACGAGAGCCACTCCGGCACCACCGAGGTCGGGCCCGGCGCCGAGCCGTTCACGACCCTCGAGCTGGGCCACGGCAACGACGGCAGCCGCGACGGCGCGCGGCAGGGACACGTCATCGGCACCTACCTGCACGGCCCCCTGCTGGCCCGCAACGCCGACCTCGCCGACCTGCTCCTCGGGTGGGCCACCGGTGCGCCCCTCGACCCGGCACCGTCCCCCACCACCGATGCCCTGCGCGACCAGCGCATCACCGAGGACCGCGCCGACCCGAGCGGCTGGGGCGGCCGGCTCTACGGCAAGGCCAAGCGGCGCTCGCGGCCGTCCCTGCGCCGCCGCAGCGGCTGACCCGCGGTCAGCGGCCGGCGACCCGACACCGCGACGGCCGGCGCGGCATCCGCCGAGTGTGCGGCGAAGCCGATCGTGGGTGCGATGCGCGTCGAGCACCTGCTCCTGGTGCGCCTGGAAGGTGTCGAGCTGGATGCGAGCCGCCCGCCGTCCCCTGGGGGTCAGGTGCACCACGCACGGCCCGGCGATCGGTGTCGAGCACTCCGTTCTCCCGCACGGCGAGACCGAGCGCCTCGAGGCGCTCGAGCATGCTCGTCGTGCCGGCCGGGCTCAGCCCGAGCTCGTCGGCGAGCCAGGTCGGCCGGGCCCACCCCTGCGCCAGCACCGTCAGGGCGTAGCGGTCGACCGTCTCCATCGTCGCCGAACCTGCGCATCCGTGGCAGCAGGTCGTTCCCCCAGGCCTGGCCGGCCGCACTCAGCCGGTCGGCCACGCTCGAGCGCCCCCGGGCGCCGGTCCGGTCGGCGGAGCGGCTCGGGGTCGCGCCCCAGCAGCAGCAGGAACTCCTTGACCAGGGGCTCCTCCTCGCGAGAAGAAGTCGCCATCGACGCTCGAAGCGTGCGATGCCGCGCCGCCCGTGCGAGGTGACGTGCAGCGCGGCTCGCCGCCGGTCGACCGGGTCGGTGCGCCGCTCGACGAGCCCGCTCGACAGCAGGCGCGCCAGCCCGCGCGACACCGTGCTGCGGGGCCGATCGAGGGTCGCCACGACGCTCGGAGGGGCTCACCCCGTCGGCCGGCCAGCACGACGAGCAGGAGCTGGATGTCGGCGTTGTCGGAGCCCACGTCGCCGAGCGCCCGGTCCGCCACCCGGTTCAGCCCCAGCGAGTAGCGCTGGAGCAGCAGCGCCGCGCGCAGCGACGCGCCGTCGGCGTCGTTGAGTCGCAGCGGCGCCATACCCACACCTTAGTTTCCGTGGCAAGGGCTTGTAGAAGGTTGATCCGGTGTTCACGACCACCGGCGCACCGTGAAGCGCCAGTGTCGCAGCCGATCCTGACCGTTCACTGGTCACTACCGCACGAGCAGATTGCGCAAGCGCTCTCGCAGTCCCTAGCGTTCGGGGCATGAGCACAGCGATGCCGGTGACCTGGTCGGAGCACGACGCGGTCCTGTTCGACCTCGACGGCGTCCTGACGCCCACCGCCGAGGTCCACATGCGCGCCTGGGCGGAGATGTTCGACGCCTTCCTGTCCGCGCTGGGACGCCCCGGGTGCCGACACCTCCCCCTACACCGACGCCGACTACTTCGCCCACGTCGACGGCAAGCCCCGCTACGACGGCGTGCGCGACCTGCTCACGGCGCGCGGCATCCGGCTGCCCGACGGCGACCCGACCGACCCGCCCGAGGCCGACACCGTGTGCGGCCTGGGCAACCGCAAGAACGACGCCTTCAACGTGGTGCTCGAGCGCGACGGCGTGGTCGCCTACCCGGGCTCGGTCGCCCTGCTCGACCTGCTGCGTGAGATGCGGATGCCGCTCGCGGTCGTCTCGTCGTCGGCCAACGCGCCCGCCGTGCTCGCGGCCGCCGGCCTCGCCGACCGGTTCGTGACCGTGGTCGACGGCCGGGTGGCCACCGCGCTGGGCCTGCCCGGCAAGCCCGCCCCCGACACGTTCGTGCACGCCGCCACCGAGTGCGGCACCGTGCCGGCCCGCTCGGTCGTCGTCGAGGATGCCGTGTCCGGCGTCCGCGCGGGTGCCGCCGGTGCGTTCGGGCTGGTCATCGGGGTCGACCGCGGGGCCGGGGCCGACGTGCTGACCGCCGCCGGGGCCGATCTCGTCGTGCCCGACCTCGGGGACCTCGCGTGAAGCGCCGCCACGACTCGGCCGACCCGCTCGACCGCAGCCGGTTCCCCGTCGACCCGTGGCGCCTGGTCGAGTGCGACCCCGACCGCACCGACCTCGGCGTGACCGAGACCCTGTTCACCGTCGCCAACGGCTACATCGGCATGCGCGGCAACCCCGAGGAGGGCCGCCACGCCTTCGAGCACGGCACCTACGTCAACGGCCTGCACGAGACCTGGCCGATCCGCCACGCCGAGTCGGCCTACGGGTTCGCCCGCACCGGGCAGACCATCGTCAACGCACCCGACGCGAAGCTGATGAAGCTCTACGTCGACGACGAGCCCCTCGTCATCGGCACCGCCGACCTCGAGCACTACGAGCGCAGCCTCGACTTCCGCGACGGCGTGCTGCGGCGCTCGCTCATCTGGCGCACGCCCTCGGGCAAGCGGGTCAAGGTCGAGTCCACCCGGATGGTCTCGATGACCCAGCGCCACCTCGTGGTGCTCACCTTCGAGGTCACCATGCTCACCGGCGACGCCCCCCTGGTCGTCTCGTCGCAGCTGCTCAACCGCCAGGACGGCATCGACGAGTACCACCTGCAGGCGGACACCACCGGAGTCCACGCCGACCCGCGCAAGGCCGGCGCCTTCGAGGGGCGGGTGCTGCTGCCTCGCATCCAGATGGCCAAGGACGAGCGGATGATGCTGGGCTACCAGTGCGCCAACTCGCGGATGACGGTGGTGGTCGCGGCCGACCACGTGGTGCGCACCCCCGACCCCTACGAGGTCGTCATGGGCGACGAGCCCGACCTCACCAAGATGGTCTTCCGCACCGACGCCCGAGAGGGCAACACGCTGCGGATCGAGAAGGCGGTGGCCTACCACACCTCGCGCGGGCTGCCCGTGCGCGAGCTGTCCGACCGGTGCCGGCGCACCCTCGACCGGACCGCCCGCTACGACCTCGACCACTGGCTCGCGGAGCAGCGCGACTGGTACGACGCGTTCTGGGCGGCCAGCGACGTCGAGGTCGCCTCGGACGACCCGCACCACGGGGCCATCCAGCAGGCCATCCGGTTCAACCTGTTCACGCTCGCCCAGGCCAGCGGTCGGGCCGACGGCCACGGCGTCGCGGCCAAGGGGGTCACCGGCTCCGGCTACGAGGGTCACTACTTCTGGGACAGCGAGGTCTACGTCGCGCCCTTCCTCAGCTACACGCGCCCCGAGCTGGCCCGCAACCTGATGCACTTCCGCAGCCGGATGCTCGCCCGCCGCACGCGATCGAGCCCGCGAGCTGAGCCGAGCGCGGGGCGCTCTTCCCGTGGCGCACCATCAACGGCGAGGAGGCCTCGGCCTACTACGCTGCCGGCACCGCCCAGGTGCACATCGACGCCGACGTCGTGCACGCCCTCGTGCAGTACGTCAACGCCACGGGCGACGTGGGGTTCCTCGTGCGCGACGGTCTCGCGATCCTCGTCGAGACCGCCCGGCTCTACGCCGACCTCGGGTTCTGGCGCAGCAACGGCGAGCGGTCGTTCCACATCCACGGTGTCACCGGGCCCGACGAGTACACGACGGTCGTCAACAACAACCTGTTCACCAACGTCATGGCGCGCTACAACCTCGAGCAGGCCGTGCAGTGGGTGGAGTGGACCCGCCGCCAGGAGCCCGAGGAGTACGCCCGGATCGCCCAGAAGCTGGCCCTCACCCGACCGACGAGGTCACCGAGTGGGCCGCCTGCGCGGCGGGCATGCACATCCCCTTCGACGAGGGCATGCAGATCCACCCGCAGGACGACTTCTTCCTCGACCGGGAGGTCTGGGACCTCAGCCGCACCCCGGAGGAGCTGCGGCCGCTGCTGCTCCACTACCACCCGCTCGTGATCTACCGCTTCCAGGTGCTCAAGCAGGCCGACGTCGTGCTCGCGCTCTTCCTCCAGGGCAACCGGTTCACCGCCGAGGAGAAGCGGCTCGACTTCGAGTACTACGACCCGATCACCACGGGCGACTCCACCCTGTCGGCCGTCGTGCAGTCGGTCATCGCGGCCGAGGTCGGCTACAACGAGGTGGCCTACGGCTACTTCCTCGAGGCGCTCTACGTCGACCTCGCGAACGCGCACGACAACACCGTCGACGGCCTGCACATCGCCTCCACGGGCGGCGTGTGGTCGGCCCTCGTCAACGGGTTCGGTGGCATGCGCGACCACGACGGGCGCCTGTCCTTCGACCCGCGCCTGCCCGACGGCTGGCAGTCGCTCACCTTCCGGCTCACCTGGCGCGGCACCCGGATGCGGGTGACCCTGACCCCCACCTCGCTGGCCTTCGACGTGGAGGCCGGCGAGCTTCCGGTGCCGGTCGACGTGCACGGCACGACGTATGCCGTCGACGAGCGGGAGCGGGTGGTCATCGCCCTCGACGGGCACGGCCCCCGGATCCCCGGGACGCTCGGCAACCGCCCGCAGACCGGCGGCACCCGGGCCGACGGCAGCCGGATCACGGCCGGGGTGCCGTCGGCGATCCCGCTCGAGGGCGAGGAGCTCCCGGACGCCGGCCCCGTCGACCTCAGCATGGTCGAGCCGGCGGCAGCCGGCCCGGACTGACCGGCGCTCAGCCGCCCCGCGCGGCGGGGAACCCCGGCCAGTGCCCGGCATCCACGGCCATGTCGATCGCCGCGACCTCGACCCCGTCGAACACCAGCGCGCCCGGGCGCACCCCGGTCACCACGTAGCCGACCTTCTCGTAGACCCGGCGGGCCCGCGGGTTGAACTCGAACACCTCCAGGGTGATCCGGCGCATCCCGAGGCGCTCGATCCCGTACGCGGTGGCGAGGCCCACCGCCTCGGTGCCGAGCCCCCGGTCGCGCCCCAGCGGCCCGACGAGCAGCCGCAGGTTGCAGGTCAGCGCCTCGAGGTCGACCTCGTTGAGCACCACCTCGCCCACCAGGATGCCGCTCGCCGCGTCCTCGATCGCGAGGTCGAGGCGGTCGGGCTGGTCGTTCCGCGTCGCGTACCAGTCGCGCAGGCGGTCGTCGAGCACCTCGGGGCGCTCGGCCTCGGCCGTCGACTCCACGCTGCCGGTCAGCCGCCGCACCTCCGGGTCGGACAGGACCTGCGCCATCACCTCGACGTCGCCCGCCCGGAACGGGCGCAGCGTGACGAGCGCGCCGCGTCAGGGTCGGCTTGGTCGCAAAGTCCGGGACAGCACCCACCGCCACATCCTGCCCGACCAGCCCCCGAAAGATCCCCGACCAGCAGCCGGATGCCGCGGTGCCAGGCCGGGCGCGGGACCGGACCCGCCCACCGCGAGTCGGGTGCCCAAGTGGCTGCCCCAGCGACCAGATGAGCACCCACCGCGAGGAAGAGCGGCAGGAGCGAAGCGGTGGGATGCCGTGGGCGCGCCGATGGACGGGTCTGGCGGGAGCGCCGAGTGCGCGCAGCGCGCGAGGTGCGGATGGTCAACGGCCGCCCACGGCATCCCACCGCGCAGCGGTCAGGGAAAGCGGGACCCAGCCCGGCGTCCCGAAAGTGACCTATTGGTCGATCTGGGGACGCGCCCCTCAGGTGAGCGAGCCGACCAGCCGGTCGGCGGCGGCGTAGGGGTCGGTGCGCCCGTCAACCACCTCGTCGGCGAGCGACTCCAGCCGGCTGTCACCGCGCAGCCCACCGACCCGGGCCCGCAGCGCCTCCAGTGCTAGCCCCTCGATCTCCCGCGAGGCCCGGCGCACCCGGCGCCCCCGCAGCCCGTCGACGCCGAGCCACGCCCGGTGCGCCTCGACCGCGGCCACGAGCTCGTCGACCCCGCTGCCGTCGGTGGCGACGGTGCGCACCACCGGAACCCGCCAGCCCGCCGGGGTCGACCCCGGCACCCAGCTGCACCGCGTGCCGCAGGTCGCGCACCGTGCGGTCGGCGCCCTCCCGGTCGGCCTTGTTCACGACGAGCACGTCGGCCGACCTCGAGGATGCCGGCCTTCGCCGCCTGGATGCCGTCGCCCATGCCCGGGTGCGAGCAGCACCAGCGTGGTGTCGGCGGTGCCGGCCACCTCGACCTCGGACTGACCGACGCCGACGGTCTCGAGCAGCACGACGTCGCAGCCGGCGGCGTCGAGCACCCGCAGCGCCTGCGGCGCCGCCCACGACAGCCCGCCGAGGTGGCCGCGCGAGGCCATCGAGCGGATGAAGACCTCCGGGTCGGCGGCGTGGTCCGACATCCGGATCCGGTCACCGAGCAGCGCGCCGCCGGAGAACGGCGAGGACGGGTCGACCGCGAGCACGCCGACCCGGTGCCCGGCCGCCCGGTGGGCCGCGGACGAGCGCGTCGGTCGTCGTCGACTTGCCCACGCCCGGCGCTCCGGTGACGCCGACGACGTGGGCGCGCCCGGCATCCGGCGCGAGCAGCGCCATCACCTCGCGCAGGGCGGGGTGGCCGTCCTCGACGAGCGAGATCAGCCGGGCCACCGCACGCGGACGCCCCTCCCTCGCCGAGGCGACGAGGGAGGGGACGTCGACGGAGCGCGGCCCGATCGGGGTGCCCGGTCAGCCCTGCGCGGGGACCTTGACGACGAGCGCGTCGCCCTGGCCGCCACCGCCGCAGAGCGCGGCGGCACCGACGCCGCCGCCGCGGCGCTGCAGCTCGAGCGCGAGGTGCAGCACGATGCGGGCGCCGGACATGCCGACCGGGTGGCCGAGCGCGATGGCCCCGCCGTTGACGTTGACCTTGTCGTCGTCGAGGCCGAGCTCCTTGGTGGAGGCCAGGCCGACGGCGGCGAACGCCTCGTTGATCTCGACGAGGTCGAGGTCGGTGGGGGCGATGCCCTCGCGCTCGCAGGCCTTCGCGATGGCGCGGGCCGGCTGGCTCTGCAGCGTGGAGTCGGGGCCGGCGACGACGCCGTGGGCGCCGATCTCGGCCAGCCAGGTCAGGCCGAGCGACTCGGCGCGCGACTTCTTCATGACGACCACGGCGGCGGCGCCGTCGGAGATCTGCGAGGCCGAGCCGGCCGTGATGGTGCCGTCCTTGCTGAAGGCCGGGCGCAGGCGACCGAGCGACTCGGTGGTGGTGTCGGCGCGGATGCCCTCGTCGGTGCGGAACTCCAGGGCGTCGCCCCGGCGCTGCGGGATCGTGACCGTGACGACCTCGTCGTCGAACAGGCCGTCCTTCCAGGCGCGGGCGGCGAGCTGGTGGCTGCGGGCCGAGAAGGCGTCCTGCTCCTCGCGGGTGAACGCGAGGTCGCCGACGTTGGCCACCTCGGTGAGCAGGCCCATCGCCCTGGTCGGTGAAGGCGTCCCACAGGCGCGTCCTGCGCCATGTGGTCGTGCAGCGTCGACGTCGCCGTACTTGAAGCCGTCGCGGCTCTTCTCGAGCAGGTGGGGCGCGTTGGTCATCGACTCCTGGCCGCCGGCGACGACGACGTCGAACTCGCCGGCGCGGATCAGCTGGTCGGCGAGCGCGATGGCGTCGATGCCGGACAGGCACACCTTGTTGATGGTGAGCGCGGGCACGGTCATCGGGATGCCGCCCTTGGTCGCCGCCTGGCGGGCCGGGATCTGGCCCTCGCCGGCGGTGAGCACCTGGCCCATGATCACGTAGTCGACGTCCTCCGGGGCCACGCCGGCCTTCTCGAGGGCGCCCTTGATGGCGAAGCCGCCGAGGTCGGAGCCGCTGAAGCCCTTCAGCGAGCCGCTCATCCGGCCCATCGGGGTGCGGGCGCCGGCGACGATGACGGTGGGGTCGGTGGACATGGAAGGCCCTCCAGATCGAGTTCGGGGAATCTCCCCGACTCTAGTCACGGGCGCCGCCGATGCCACCCCCGCACGTCGGTGACCCTCACCACCCGTGGCGTCGGCGACGACCGCGGATGCCGGGTGACGGCATCCGGTGAGGCTCGCCACCCGCGTCGGTCACGACGGTGGCGCCCCTCCTACGCTGGACCCATGACTGCCCTGCCGACCGACCTGTTCACCGCCATCGACCACGTCGGGGTGGCCGTGCCCGACCTCGACGAGGCGATCGCGTTCTACTCCTCGACCTACGGCATGACGCTGCTGCACGAGGAGACCAACGCCGAGCAGGGCGTGCGCGAGGCGATGATGGCCGTCGGCGACTCCGGCTCGTGCATCCAGCTGCTCGCCCCGCTCACCCCCGAGTCGACGATCGCCAAGTTCCTCGACCGCAGCGGCCCCGGCATCCAGCAGCTCGCCTACCGGGTCGCCGACCTGGATGCCGTGAGCGCCACCCTGCGCGAGCGCGGCATGCGGCTGCTCTACCCCGAGCCCAAGCGCGGCACGAGCAACTCGCGGGTCAACTTCATCCACCCCAAGGACGCGCGCGGCATCCTCGTCGAGCTCGTCGAGCCGGCGACCGACGCCGGCCCACTGACCCGTCGCAGACGTTCCCGCCCGATCCCGGAAGCCTCACGGTTCGCACCGCCTTCGGTTCCCGTGCTGACGGTGAAGGTTCCTGGTGCGCAGGGCCGGCCGCCACGAGGAGCGGCGCCAGCACGAGCGCCACGAACGCGGGGATGACGAGCCCCGAGTCGTTGGCGAGGAACCCCACCACCGCCATCACGACCGCACCGCGCAGCACCATCGCGCCGTCGGGCACCGGGCGCCAGCCCGAGCGCCAGGCGACGACGACGAGGACGACCGTCGCCACCGCGATGGCGACCAGGGGCGGCGAGCCGAGGTTCGCGAGGTTCTGCGACGAGCTTGCGCCCCACGACGGCACCGGCCTCCCCCGACACCACCGACTCCACGAAGTCGCCGAGGTGGGTGCGCGAGTCGGCCGGCCGGAGCCAGTCGACCACCGCGACCAGCGCCACCAGGGCACCGGCCCCGACGACCGCGGCCAGCACCCGGCGCCAGGTGAGCCGCACCCCGGCGGCCGTGGCGATGACGAGCAGCCCGCCGAGCAGCAGCCCGGGCGGCCCGCCGAAGTCGGCCCCGAGCGAGGGCAGCGCCTCGACGGCGAGCGCCGCGGCCAGCACGCCGAGGGCGAGCCCCGCCGACACCCGACGCGAGCGCCCCGACACCGCCACCCACTGCACGACCACCAGCACGGCGAGCCCGTAGAGCGCGAAGCTGGTGTTGCCCAGGCCGTAGAACCGGCCACCGACGACCGGGTTCTGCCCGAACACCGACCCGAGCTGCAGCCCCGACCCGGTGAGCACGTCGCCGGCGAGCACGACGAGGGTGAGCACCGCGACCACCCGCAGCGCACCGAGCGGGCCGGGCCGCGCCCACCCGCAGCGCCACCGCGGTCACCAGGGCGACGACGACGGCGAGCCCACCGAGGAACAGCACCGCGGGCGAGCCGCCCCGCCACCACGGCACCAGGTTGACCACGAACGTCGACACCGGCACGGCGGCCACCGCGACCCCCGCGGCGCGCAGCCACGCCGGCACGGCATCCGGCCCGCTCCCCCGCCGCCACCACAGCACGGCGACGGCCAGCGCCCACACCGCGAAGGCCCCGGCGAGCCACCCGGTCACCTGCGGGCTCACGCGCGCGCAGCGTCGCGGCCCGGGTCTCGAACCCGACCCGGCTCGGCGAGCAGGTCCGCCGCCGAGCCGGTCGCGCGGCGCGACGGTGAGCGGCCGCCCGGTCACCTCGGCGTCACCGCCGCACCGACCCGGGACAGGGCCGTCGCGGTGAGGTCCTGCAGCTGCACGACCCCCGGCTGCCGGGTCGACGCCGAGGTGAGCAGCCCCCGCGGGTACGACGGCCCGGCCGCCACCACGGCCCGCGGGCGCACCGGCGAGACGCCGTCGGCCACCCCGGCGACCACCACGTCGGCCGCGGGGTCGGCCGCCCGCACCCGGGCCACGAGCGCGTCGAGCCGCTGCAGGGCCGCCGCGCGCGCCGGGCCGGACTCCGGCAGCACGCCGCCGTCGACGAGCACCACGGGGCACGAGAACGACGCCGGCAGCTCGGGCCGGTGCGTCGCGTCACCACGCCCGCTCGGTTCGGCCCCGCCGATCGCCGCGCCCGCGCCCGACGGTCTCCACACAGGCGCCGGATGCCGTGACCCCCTCCCCGAGCGTGCCCGGCCGGGCGTCGTACGAGCCCGGCCGCCGCGGCCGCGAGGTACTCGGCCCAGCGCGGCACCCGGTCGTCGACGACCGGCAGCGGCACCCGGCACGGCCCGGCGACGTCGGCCGCCCGGCGGCCGGCCGACAGAGGTCAGCCACCCGTCGACCGCGCACGAGCGGCTGCGCACCGCTCGCACCGTCATCGACCCGAGCGCGCCCTCGCCGGCCATGCGCGTCGAGCGCGGGGAGGTCACCCCCGTCGAGGTCGGACCACGCGAGCCCCGGCGCCCCGACCACGACCAGGCGCGGGCGACTGCCGGCGTCACCGGCCGCGCTGCCCGCCACGGCGGTGCGCCGGCGCAGCAGGGCGAGCACGGCCGAGTGCCAGCAGCGCCGCAGCCAGCCCATCGCCTCACGCGTGCACCAGCTCGTGCCGGGCGATGACGACGAGCGCGGCCGTCCACGCCAGCGGCGCCACGGCGGCGGGCCGCCCGTCGAAGAGCACCTTCTCGGGGAAGGACCCGGCGTCGGTGCGGTGCTCGCCGAGCCAGCCGAGCAGGGCCTCGGCCCGGGCGTGCTCGCCGCTGGCGGCCCAGGCGGCGGCGAACAGCGCCGTCTCGGGGGTCCAGCTGATGCCGTCGTCCTTCCACTGCACGCCCGGGCGCCACCCCTCCGGCGGGCCGGGCCATCGCGGTCTGCGCGCGGCCCATCGCGGTCAGCACCGCGTCGTGCACGCCCCGCCCGCCGATCGGCGCGGCGAGGAAGGTCACCGCGGCGTCGGCCGCCGGGTCGTCGAGCATCCGCGGGTAGCCGCGCGGCCCGAACTGCCCGTGCACCTGGCCGGCCAGCGACTCCGCCGCGGCCCGGGTGCGCTCGGCCAGCGCGTGCTCGCCGACGAGCGGCAGCACCTCGGTGGCGCTGCGCAGCCCGGCGAGCACCGAGGCCGCCGTGCCGAGGGTCACCGAGCGCTCGACGAGCTCCCAGTAGTCGGACGAGGCCATCGGCAGCCGGGTGTCCGCGTCGAGCGAGGCCAGCAGCCGCTGCGTGCTGAGCAGGAGCATCGGGCGCAGCGGGGTGAGCAGCTCGACCGCGCGCTCGGGGGCGGCGAGCGCGAGCTGGTGGGCACCCCACACCGACCAGGCGGACCCGTCGAGCTGGGCCACCCGGTCGTCGGGGGTGCGCCGGGTGCGCAGGTCGTAGCGCGCCTCGAACCAGCCGTCGTGGCGCTGCACCTCCTGCAGGAAGGCCAGCTGCTCGGCCGCGTGCTCCGGGTGCCCGGTGCGGGCCAGCGCCGTCGCCACGAACGACACGTCGCGCGGCCACGCGTAGCGCCACCGCTCGCTCCACCCCGCGACGCACACCGGCAGCCCCACCGACAGCGCCCGCAGGTCGAGCAGCGCCGAGCGCAGCACGTCGTCGCCGCCGTCGAGCGCGGTGCGCACCCAGGGGGCGCAGCCCTCGAGCCAGGCCTGCTCGTCCTCGACGAGCATCGTGCTCAGCGGCCGGGCGGCGAGCACGCGGGTGCCGGGCACCACGGCATCCGGGTGGCCGGTGGGCACCAGCTCGCGCACGCCGGGCGCCGAGAAGGCCACCGTCTCGCTGTAGAGCGGCACCTCGGCCCGCCGGATGCGGTACTCGATGCTCCACCACGCCAGCGCGCCGTAGGTGAGCACGCCACCCGCGCCGAGCACCAGCCTTCCGGCGCGAGAGGGGGGTGAGTGCCACGACGGCACTGTATGCCGCACGCCTGGCCGGCGTCCCCGTCGGCCCGTGAGCCGGATCACGTCGTGAGGGCCGTCATAGGGCCCCATGGCGAGGTGGCAGGGAGACTAGGTTCGCCGGGCGGGCTCGCCACCGCCGATCGAACACGCCCTCACCGCCGAAGGAGCACGACCGCATGGACCAGATCCGCGAGGCCATCCTCTCCGGGGACCGCAGCACCGCAGACCTATGCCGAGATCGACGTCCCGCCCACCTACCGCGCCGCCACGGTGCACAAGGACGAGGTCGAGATGTTCGCGGGGATGGCGACCCGTGACAAGGACCCGCGCCGCTCGCTGCACGTGGAGCAGGTGCCGACGCCCGAGCTCGCGCCCGGCGAGGCGCTCGTCGCCGTCATGGCCAGCGCGATCAACTACAACACCGTGTGGACCTCGATCTTCGAGCCGGTGTCGACCTTCTCCTTCCTCGAGCGCTACGGGCGCACCTCGGAGTTCGCGCTGCGCCACGACCTGCCCTACCACGTGGTCGGCTCCGACCTCGCCGGCGTCGTGCTGCGCACCGGCCCCGGGGTGACCAAGTGGAAGCCCGGCACCGAGGTCGTCGCGCACTGCCTGAGCGTCGAGCTCGAGGACGCCGAGGGCCACGACGACACGATGATGGACCCGCAGCAGCGGATCTGGGGCTTCGAGACCAACTTCGGCGGCCTGGCCGAGCTGGCCATCGTCAAGGCCAACCAGCTGATGCCCAAGCCGACCCACCTGTCCTGGGAGGAGGCCGCCGCACCCGGGCTGGTCAACTCCACCGCCTACCGCCAGCTGATCTCCAAGAACGGCGCCCACATGAAGCTGGGCGACCGGGTGCTCATCTGGGGCGCCTCGGGCGGGCTGGGCTCCTACGCCACCCAGATGGCCCTGGCCGGCGGCGCCACCCCCATCTGCGTGGTCTCCTCGCCCGAGAAGGCCGCGATCTGCCGGGCGATGGGCGCCGAGCTGATCATCGACCGCTCCGCCGAGGGCTACCGGTTCTGGAACGCCGAGGGCACCGCGCAGGACCCCAAGGAGTGGCAGCGGCTGGGCAAGAAGATCCGCCAGCTCACCGGCGGCCACGACGTCGACATCGTCTTCGAGCACCCCGGGCGCGAGACCTTCGGCGCGAGCGTCTACGTGGCGCGCAAGGGCGGCACGATCGTCACCTGCGCGTCGACCTCGGGCTACATGCACGAGTACGACAACCGCTACCTGTGGATGAACCTCAAGCGCATCGTCAGCTCGCACTTCGCCAACTACCGCGAGGCCTGGGAGGCCAACGAGCTCGTCGACCGCGGCCTCATCCACCCGACCCTGAGCCGCACCTACGCGCTCGAGGACGTCGGGATGGCGGCGCTCGACGTGCACCGCAACCTGCACCAGGGCAAGGTCGGCGTGCTCACCCTCTCGCCGGAGGAGGGCCTCGGGGTCACCGACCCCGACAAGCGCGCCCGCTTCGAGGAGGCCATCAACCGGTTCCGCGACGCCTGAGCCGGGGGTCCGTGGGCTGGCTGCGCGCCACCACTAGGGTGAGGCCGGGAGGTGGCGCGTGAAGAAGTCCAGGCTGTGGAGCCCGGTGACGCGGTGGGCTGACTTCCGGCGGCGCCAGCTCGCCGCTCTCGAGCAGAGCAACCGGATCGCCGCACAGGTTCAGGAGGACGGCGCCCCCGCGCCGCTCGACGCCGTCACCCCTTCGGATGCCGGTCGCGACCCGGCGTGGGCGGATGCCGGTGTCGCGGCGCCCCCGGAGGCGCCCTCGCCGGCACCGGCGGCGGAGGCGTTCGGCGGCCAGAACCCCACCTACGGGGTCGTCGGGCGCCCGCTCAACCGCCACTCCCCGTTCTACATCGGCTTCTTCGGCGCCACCGGGGCCCTGCTCGCGATCGGCCTGTGGCAGATGGTCGGCCGGCTCTCGACGACCCTGACCCTGCTCATCGTCTCGATGTTCCTGGCCCTGGCGCTCAACCCGATCGTCGACGCCCTCGTCGACCGCGGCGTGCGCCGGGCCGGGTCGGTCGCCGTGGTCTTCACCGGGCTGCTCGTCGTCTTCGTGCTCATCGGCTTCCTCGTCATCCCGCCGGTCGTCGTGCAGGGCACCGAGCTGGCCCAGCAGACCCCCAACTACATCGAGGACCTCCTGGGCAGCAGCTGGCTGGTCGAGCTCGACAAGAGCTACGACGTCATCGACAAGGTGCGCGACGAGGTGCAGGCGCGGATGACCGACCAGCAGTTCCTCGAGGGCGTGCTCGGCGGCCTCCTCGGGGCCGGCCGGGCGGTGCTGAACGGCGTCTTCCAGGTGTTCACCGTGCTGGTGCTCACCCTGTACTTCCTCTCCTCGCTCCCCCGGGTCAAGAACGCGGCCTACGCCATGGTGCCGGCCACCCGCCGGCGCCGGGTGGAGTCGCTGTCCGAGGAGATCATGCGGCGCACGGGGTCCTACGCCATCGGCCAGGTCGTCATCGCCACCCTCAACGCGCTGCTGTCCTACGCGATGATGCACATCGTCGGCATCCCCTACGCCGCGGTGCTGGCCGTCACCGTCGGCCTGCTCGGCCTCATCCCGATGATCGGTGCCACGCTCGGCGCTGCCGTGGTGTGCCTCGTCGCGTTCTTCGACGAGCCGAAGAAGGCCCTCATCGCGCTGGTCTACTACCTCGTCTACCAGCAGCTCGAGAACTACGTCGTCGCCCCACGGGTCATGCAGCACACCGTGTCGGTGCCGGGCCCGGTGACCATCGTCGCCGCGCTCGCCGGGGCCGCGCTGCTGGGAGTGCTGGGCGCCCTGCTCGCCATCCCGGTCGCGGCCGGCCTGCTGCTGCTCTACGAGGAAGTGCTCGTGCCGAGGCAGCGGCGCGCCTGACCCCGACGCCCTCACTCGGTGTAGTAGCCGGCCAGGTCGGCGATCAGGTCGATCGTGCCGGCCGCGTTGTACAAGCGTGACCCGGTTACCCGACCCCAACGCCACCGTCACCAGGTTCGGGATCGTCTGACCCGCCACCACGTTCAGGTTCGACGCACCCGGCCGGGTCGTCCCAGCCGGGTACACGCTCACGAAGCTCGTCGACGTCGGACGGGTCGCCGTCACGTTCATGACCACCGCCGTCGCCCCGCCGGCAGACCCCGGCACCGTCACCGTCACCGTGCCGCCCGCACCGCACCTTCGCCGTCGGGGCACCCACACCCGTACGGGTGTCCAGCACCCGCACCGGCGACACCGCCGTGAACCCCGCCCCGGCATCGCTGCTGTAGTAGCCGGCCAGGTCGGCGATCAGGTCGATCGTGCCGGACGCGTTGTACAAGGTGACCCGGTTACCCGACCCCAGCGCCACCGTCACCAGGTTCGGGATCGTCTGACCCGCCACCACGTTCAGGTTCGACGCACCCGGCCGGGTCGTCCCAGCCGGGTACACGCTCACGAAGCTCGTCGACGTCGGACCGGGTCGCCGTCACGTTCATCACCACCGCCGTCGCACCCGACCGGCAGCCCCGGCACCGTCACCGTCACCGTGCGCCCCGCACCGCACCTTCGCCGTCGGGGCACCCACACCCGTACGGGTGTCCAGCACCCGTACCGGCGACACCGCCGTGAACCCCGCCCCGGCACCGCTGGTGTAGTAGCCGGCCAGGTCGGCGATCAGGTCGATCGTGCCGGCCGAGTTGTACAACGTGACCCGGTTACCCGCCCCCAGCGCCACCGTCACCAGGTTCGGGATGGTCTGACCCGCCACCACGTTCAGGTTCGACGCACCCGGCCGGGTCGTCCCACCCGGGTACACGCTCACGAAGCTCGTCGCCGTCGGACGGGTCGCCGTCACGTTCATCACCACCGCCGTCGCCCCGCCGGCAGCCCCGGCACCGTCACCGTCACCGTGCGCCCCGCACCGACCTTCGCCGTCGGGGCACCCACACCCGTGCGGGTGTCCAGCACCCGCACCGGCGACACCGCCGTGAACCCCGCGCCGTTCAGGGTGAACGCCGGCGTCACGGTCGCCGACGGCAAGGACGCCGGACCGGTGCCGGCGCTGTTGGTCGCGGTCACCGTGAACGTGTACGCCGTGCCGTTGGTCAGGCCCGACACCGTGCAGCTCAGCACCGCGGTCGCCGTGCAGGTGCGGCGCACCCGGGCTCGACGTCACCGTGTACCCGCTGATCGCCGCGCCACCGTTGCTGGCCGGCGCCGACCACGACACCTCCGCCGAGCCGTTCCCGGCCACCGCCGCCACGCCCGTCGGCGCACCCGGCAGGGTGACCGGGATCCGGTGCTGGCGGGGGTGAACGACCACTCGAGCCGGGTCGCGCCCACGCTGGGCGCCTGGCCACCGCCCCACCCGTCGACGGCGATCCGGTAGGTCACCCCGGAGGTCACGGGGCGCGCCGCGATCCGGCTGGTCCGCAGGGCTCCGTCGTCGTCGTTGGACGCGACGGTCGTCAGGGTCGCGACCGTCGACCCGGTGTACAGCCCGAGCAGGGTGTCGATCGCCGAGCCGCTCGTGGTGAGGGCCAGGGTCCCGTTCGAGGGCGCCGTCCACCGGTACCAGATCGACGCACCGCCCGGGTCGCCGGCGTGGCTCGGCTCGCCGGTCTCCTTGGTCGCGGTGCCGTTCGACCCCGTCGCGGCGCCGGCGCTCCCGGTGAGGGTCTCGGCAGCGGCGAAGGCGTCGTTCGCCGCCGGTGGCGGCAGTCGTCGCAGCCACCGGTCAGGGTGGCCGACATCGTGGCCGCGCACGCCGCGCCTTGGCCGTCATCCGCGCCGTCGTGGTGGTGCCGTTGTTGCAGCCGGGTGCTCGGCACGGTCGAGGAGGTGAGCACCGCGTGGCCGCTGACGCCGTGCCACGCGTCGCCCGGGCCCCCGCGGTAGCTCGGGGTGTTCAGGCCCTCCAGACCGTCGGCCTCGACGACGTCGACGAGCCGGTCGGTGTCGTTCGCGTTGCTGGTCCGGCCCTCGCGCACGTGGTAGACCACGAGGCCACATCCCGGCAGGGCGGTGTCGAGGCCGGCCTTCTGGCGGTTCTCGACGAGGAAGTACTCGCCGGCCCCGGTACGCCCAGGTCTGCGGGCCGTTCGGGTCCGGCAGCAGCCGGTAGACCGTGTCGGTCGTGGTGACCTGGGGCAGGGAGACGGTTCGTCGTCGAGGCGACCTCGACCGGGGTGACCCAGCCCTGCACCGAACGGCTCCACGCATCCGGCAGCACCGGGGCGTCGCCCGGCCGTGCTGCTGCCCGACTTCGTGCCCCAGCTGCCCGAGGCCATCAGGCTCCACTCGCCGACCCCCTCGGAGGGACCGTCGGTGTCGTAGAGGTCGGGCCAGCCCAGGTCGTGGCCGAACTCGTGGGCCATGATGCCGATCGTCGCCTGGTGCGCGCCGCCGGGTTGCTCGTGACGCAGTGCGACTCCCCGAACTGGGTGTAGCCGCGGCTGCCCACGGTCGTGCCGTCGACGACGGGAGCACCGCTGTTGACCGCCCACCGGTGCCCCCACACCCTCGGCGTAGCACGACGTCGTGCCCCCGTAGGACCCCTCGAAGCCGGCGGCGATGACGGTGAGGTGCAGCTCGGCCGGCTCGATGACGCCGTCGCCGTTCGTGTCGTAGCTCGCGTAGTCGATGTACGGGTCGGCGGCCACGATGGCGCGGGCCGTGACGTCCTGGGCCCGGCTGTCGATGTCGTTGTAGTAGTTCGGGTGGTTGATCCCCAGGGTGACCCACCCGATCACCCCGTCGTTCGCGGTGCCGGAGGTCTCCGTGGCCGGGGTGAGGTCGAGCTGGTCCGAGCTGGCGCCCTGGTAGAAGGCGCGCACGCTGTCCGTGGCGCCGAAGAAGCGCGCGTTCCAGTGCGGCCGGCGTCGTCCCCGACCGAGGTGCGGTTGGTGAACTGCGCCAGGATGACGAGCGTCTTCTGCTCGCCGACGAAGCCCAGCGCCGGCATGGCCGGGTCGACCTGCGGCGTCGCGCCGTCCTCGACCGGCGCCAGGCCGACGGCCGCGTCCGGCACCGCGGCGGTGGCCTTGACCGGAGCTCCCGCCGCGGCGGGCTGGCCGCTCGCGTCCAGGCCGGTGGCGAACCGCCAGGTCCCGTCGGTCGAGCGGGCGATCGTCGCACCCTTGACGGTCCACCAGCTGCGCACCGCGTCGCCGTGCTGCACGGCGGTGAAGGTCGTGCCGTCGGGCTGCACCAGGGTGCGCGGGGTGGGGTCGACCGGGGCGCCGCGCACCGCGCGGGGTGGAGCGAGCGCCGCAGCCGTCGACGCGGCGACCGCCCCGGAGACGTCCCCGACCTCGGCACCGGGCGTGCCGGCCAACGGGCCGCGGCGCTCGCCGGCACCGCCGTCGTGGCCAGGGCCAGGGTCACCCCGACCGCGAGAGTGCCCAGCCGAACCGCCCACGTCCCGTTCACGGCCGTCGCCTCACTGCTCGCAGGCCTCCTCACGGAGGTCCCCTGCCCCCACAGCGTCGTCCTCGGCGGCCCGTACCGCAACGGCATCGCGCGAAGGTGCCCGCAAGATCACACCCGCGACCTGCGCGCCCCCCGCGGGCACCCCCGGTCAGAGTCGGTCAGGGTGGGTCAGGGGCGGGCGGCGTGCCGTGCGCCCCAGCACCGGGTGTGCCAGTGCCGGCGCTCGTCGATGCCGCCGACGCCCTGCGCCGGCCACACCACGACGTGCGGGGTGCCGACCGCGACCGCAGAGTGGCAGCCCGGGCACCGGTACTCGCGCGAGGACGAGGCACCGCTGAGCCGGCGCACGTGCCAGGACTTCCCGTCATACGACTCGGTGGCCACCTCGCCCGAACCCGACATCGGCCGCGAGTCGAGGTCGCGGCGGCGGCGGTTGGCGCGGGGCATGCGGCCATCGTCCCAGACGGCAGCAGCCGCCCCGGCCACCGCAGCGGATGCCGTCAGCCGGTCACCCGGGCGCTGGTCGGGTCGTACATCGGCCGCAGCGAGACCCGCGCCGGGTACAGCGTGCCGGCCACGTCGACCTGCCAGCTGCCCTCGGCCAGCCACGCGGGAGTGACGGGCCCGTCTCCCCCGACGAACGCCAGCCCGACGGCTCCGCCGAGGGTCCACCCGTACGACGCCGCCCGCACGTAGCCGACGACCTCGCCGTCGCGCAGCACCGGCTCGGCGTGGAAGAGGAGCGGCTCGGGGTCCTCGAGCAGCACCTGCACCAGGCGATGGTGCGGTGTGCCGCGCTCCTTGGCCGCCAGCGTCGCCTCGCGCCCGGTGAACCCGCCGGGCTTGTCGAGCGCCACGGCGAAGCCCAGCCCGACGGCGTACACGTCGTCGGTGTTGTCGATGTCGTGCCCGTAGTCGCGGTAGCCCTTCTCCATCCGCAGGCTCGACAGGGCCCGCAGGCCGGCGGGCCGGATGCCGTGCGCCGCACCCGCCGCGAGCACGGCATCCCAGACCTCGCCGGTGCGGTCGGCCGGCGCGTAGAGCTCCCAGCCGAGCTCGCCGAGGTAGGTGATCCGGATGGCGAGCACGTCGACGCCGGCGAGCACCACCCGCCGGGCCGCCCGGAACGGGAAGGCCTGCGTCGACCAGTCGACGTCAGGTGCCACCGCGGCGAGGGTGTCGCGCGACGCGGGCCCCTGCACGGTGAGCAGCCCGAGGTCGGTGGTGATGTCGTCGACCGTCACCGCGGCATCCCCCACCGCCTGGCGCAGCAGGCCGAGCGCCCGCCCGTGCGCGGTGTCGGACACGACGACGAGGAAGTCGTCCGGCGCCAGCCGCGTGACGGTGAGGTCGGCCAGGATGCCGCCGTCGTCGCCGAGCCACTGGGTGTAGGTGATCACCCCGTCGGCCGCGTTGACGGCCCCGGCGCTGAGCCGGTCGAGCACCGCGCCGGCGTCGGTGCCGCGCACCGCGAACTTCGCCATGAACGACATGTCCATCAGGCCCACGGCCTCACGCACGGCCCGGTGCTCGGCGGCCCAGCTCTCGAACCACGGCTGGTGCCCCCAGCCCGGCTCGGCGCTCGGGGTCTGCCCGCGCCCGGCATACCAGGCGGCCGACTCCCACCCGCTGACGTCGCGCAGCCGAGCGCCCTCGGCCACCAGCCGGTCGTGCACCGGGGAGCGGAACTCGCCTCGCGCAGAAGCGAGCTCGATGCCCGGGGTGTGCGCGGCATACACGGTGCCGAGGATCTCGGCGGTGCGCTCGGCGCGGTGCCTCGGGTTCAGCTGCCAGTCACGGAACCGGGCGACGTCGAACCCCGTGACGTCGACGTCGGGCCGCCCGTCGACCATCCACTGCGCGACCACGCGGCCCAGCCCGCCGGCCGAGAGGATGCCCACCGAGTTCAGCCCGGCGCAGACGAAGTAGCCGTGGATGCCGGGCGCCTCACCGACCGCCGGGGCGAGGTCGGGCGTGAACGACTCCGGGCCGCAGAAGAACGTGCGGATGCCGACCGTCTCGACCACCGGCACGCGCGAGATGGCGCGCTCGACGAAGGGCCCCATCCGGTCCCAGTCGGGGGTGATCTCGCCGAACGAGAAGTCCGGGGGGATGCCGTCGACCGACCACGCGGCGGCCCGCGGCTCGAAGAGGCCGACCATCATGCCGCCGCCCTCCTCGCGGTAGTAGCCGTACGCGGCGGGGTCCTCGAAGATCGGGGCGTCGGGGCTCATCCCGTCGATCGGCTCGGTGATGAGGTAGTAGTGCTCGGCGGCCTGGTTCGGCACGACCACGCCGTTGCGCTCACCCAGCTCGCGGGCCCACATCCCGGCGCAGTTGACCACCAGCTCGCACTCGACGTCACCGGCATCCGTGCGCACGCCGACGACCTCCTCGGCCAGCCCGCGCGGGCGGGTGAGCACCTGCTGCACCGACACCCCCTCGACCACCCGCACCCCGAGGTTGCGGGCGCCCCGGCTCAGGCTCATCGTGAGGTCGACCGGGTTGACCCGGCCGTCGCCGGGCACGTGGAAGCCGGCGAGCAGGTCGTCGGTGCGCGCCAGCGGGAACAGGTCGGCCATCTCGCGCGGGCCGATCTCCTCGACCTCGAGGCCGATGTGCCGCTGGAACGCCGCGACCCGGCGGTACTCGTGCAGCCGGTCGGCATCGGCGGCGGCCTCGATCAGCCCGACCCGCTTGAAGCCCGGTGGCGACGCCGGTCTCCTCCTCGAGCCGCGCGTAGAGCTCACGGCTGTAGAGGCGCAGCCGGGTGTTGGTCTCGCTCGTGGAGCCGAAGCAGGTCATCAGCCCGGCGGCGTGCCAGGTGGTGCCCGAGGTGAGCCGGTCGCGCTCGAGCACGAGCACGTCGGTGACGCCGAGGTGCGCCAGGTGGTAGGCGATCGACGCGCCGATCACCCCACCGCCGATGACCACCACCCGCGCCCGCTGCGGGAGGGACGTGCTGCCGGACGGGGTGCTGGGTGCTGGCGTGCTCACCCGCCCAACCTATCGACGGTCGACAGTGGAGAACACGCCGCCCGGAGTCGAGCCGGTGCGGCGTGTTCTCTACGGTCGTCCCGGCGGATGCCGGTCAGGCGTAGGTGCGGAACCCGCGCCCCGTCTTGCGGCCGAGGTAGCCGGCCGTCACGAGGTGCTCGAGCAGCGGCGCCGGGGCGTACCCCGGCTCGCGGAACTCGGTGTAGAGCTCGCGCTCGATGGCCAGCGACACGTCGAGCCCCACGACGTCGAGCAGCTCGAAGGGACCCATCGGCAGGCCGCAGCCGGTCTTCATCGCGGTGTCGATGTCGTCGGCGCTGGCGTAGTTGGCCTCGAGCATGCGCACCGCGTCGTTGAGGTAGGGGAAGAGCAGCGCGTTGACGATGAACCCCGACCGGTCGCCGCAGGTGACGGCCACCTTGCCGACCTTGGCGCAGAGGTCCTGCACCGTGGCGGTGACGTCGGGCGCGGTCGACACGGTGTGCACGACCTCGACCAGCTTCATGATCGCGGCGGGGTTGAAGAAGTGCATGCCGATGACGTCCTGCGGCCGCGAGGTCACCTTGGCGCAGTCGATGATCGGCAGCGACGAGGTGGTGGTGGCGAGGATGGCGCCGGGCTTGCAGATCCGGTCGAGGTCGCGGAAGAGGTCCTGCTTGACCGTGAGGTCCTCGGCGATCGCCTCGACGACGAGGTCGACGTCGGCCAGCGCCTCGCGGCCGGTGGCGCCGGCGACCCGGCCGAGCAGCGCGTCGGCGGCCGCCTGGTCCATCCGGCCCTTCTCGACCGCGCGGGCGCAGCTGCGGCCCAGCGAGGTGAGCACCCCGGCGACCTTCTCGTCGGAGCGGGCCACGAAGGTGACGGCGTACCCGGCCTTGGCGAACACCTCGATGATGCCGGTCGCCATGGTGCCCGACCCGACCACGCCCACCGACGTCACCGGCCGCAGCTCGACCCCGGGCGGCGGCCCACCGGTCGGGGTGTGGGCGTCGGCCACGACCTGGGGCGAGCCCGGCTCGGCGTAGGTGTAGAAGCCCCGGCCGCTCTTGCGGCCCAGCAGCCCGGCGCTGACCATCTGCTTGATGATCGGGCTCGGGGCGTGCAGCCGGTCGCGGCCCTGCCGGTACATCGTGTCGAGGATCTCGTAGGCCGTGTCGAGGCCGATCAGGTCGAGCAGCGCGAGCGGGCCCATCGGGTAGCCGCAGCCGAAGCGCATCGCGGCGTCGAGGTCCTCGCGGGTCGCGTAGCGGCTCTCGTACATCGACACCGCGTGGTTGAGGTAGCCGAAGAGCAGGGCGTTGGCGATGAAGCCCGCCTTGTCGCCGACGATGACCGGCTTCTTGCCGAGCCGCTCGGCGAGCGCCTCGACGTCCTCGAACACGTCGTGGGCGGTGATCACGGTGCGGATCACCTCGACGAACTGCTGCACCGGCGCCGGGTTGAAGAAGTGCATGCCGACGACCCGCTTGGGGTTCGACGTCGCCACGGCGATCTCGGTGACCGGCAGCGAGGAGGTGTTGGTGGCGAGCACGGCATCCGGGGAGACCACGGCGTCGACCTTGCCGAGCAGCTCCTTCTTGAGGTCGAGCTGCTCGGGCACCGCCTCGACCACGAGCTGGCAGCCGGCCAGGTCGGCCAGGTCGCTGGTGTACGAGACCCGCGCGTGCAGCGCGTCGTGCTCGTCCTGGGTCAGCTTGCCCCGGGCCAGCGCACGCCCGGTGCTGCCCCGCAGCACCGCCTTGCCGTGCTCGATCCCGGCCTCGTCGATCTCGACGGCGATCACGTCGATCCCGTTGCGCGCGAAGACCTCCACGATCCCCGCGCCCATCGTCCCGAGTCCGATCACACCCACACTGGTGAAGTCACGCGTCATGGCCGCGATCCTTCCAGAGCGTTCCGGTCCTCACGACACCAGCACGGGGTGACACTTCTTACCCCCACGCTCGGTGCGACCGACGTCACCACCCCGGATGCCGTCACGCCGCCCCCGCGCCCCTCACCAGTCGTGACCTGCCGCCACCAGCTCGGCCTCGAGGGTCACCCGGTCGCGGGAGTGCAGCGGCGGCAGCCCGAGCCCGTCGGTGGGCACCTCCACCTGCTGGCAGAGCTGGATGCAGCAGCTGGTCGTAGGCGGCGAGCACCGCGCGCAGCCGGGCGGCCTGGTGGGGCATGTCGCCCTCCTCGACCCGCCGGATCTCGACCTCGAGCCGGCGCAGCTCGAGCGCGATCAGCACGGGCGGCATCGGCTGGGCCACCGGGCGCCCGAGCACCCGCCGGCGCCAGAGCCGCAGGCGCTCGGCGTGCGGTCGCAGCCGCACGCACGAGGGGACGCAGCAGGCGGGGCGGCTCACCCTCGGTGAACCAGGTCAGCACCCCACCCTGGGCGAAGAAGCAGAGTCCCGGGCAGCACGACGAGGAACACCGTCCACAGCGCTGCCCGCATTGGCCTCACCTCTACTGCACGTGTGCTCGCACCCTTACCCATGAGTGTGCGCCTGCATGTCCCGCAGGGCAACGGAGTCGCGGGTCACACGCCGGTAGGGTGGTCGACCGTGCGACTGATGATCGCGACGTGCAGCGTCGACTACGACGGGCGGCTCACCGCCCACCTGCCGTTGGCGACCCGGTTGCTGCTGGTCAAGGCCGACGGCTCGGTGCTCGTGCACTCCGACGGCGGGTCGTACAAGCCGCTGAACTGGATGTCGCCGCCGTGCGCGATGGCCGAGGTCGAGCCCGACGAGGGCGAGGCGGCCGAGGGCGTGACCGCCGTGTGGGTCGTGCAGCACGCGAAGTCCGAGGACCGGCTGCGGGTGAAGATCCACGAGGTGCACCACGACAGCGCCCACGAGCTCGGCGTCGACCCCGGACTGGTCAAGGACGGCGTCGAGGCCCACCTGCAGAGGCTGCTCGCCGAGCACATCACCACCCTCGGCGACGGGTGGACCCTCACCCGGCGCGAGTACATGACCCCCATCGGCCCGGTCGACATCCTGTGCAAGGACGGCTCCGGCGCCACGGTCGCCATCGAGATCAAGCGACGCGGCGACATCGACGGCGTCGAGCAGCTGACCCGCTACCTCGAGCTGATGAACCGCGACCCGCACCTGGCGCCGGTCACCGGTGTCTTCGCGGCCCAGCAGATCAAGCCGCAGGCGCGCACGCTCGCCCAGGACCGCGGCATCCGCTGCGTCGTGCTCGACTACGACGCGCTCAAGGGCATCGACAACAGCGAGCACCGCCTCTTCTGAGCCGTCGCCGGCGTCCCCGAGTGACCATCGGGCACGGCGCAGCACGCGCTGCGATCGCCACTCCCGAGGCGTCGGCTGGGTGCTCGCTCGGGTCGACCATGGTCACCGTCGGATCGCACGCCGTGAGCAGGCTGCCGCCGATCGCCGCTCGTCACCCGATGGCCAGTCGCAGCGGCATCGGGTAGTCCCCGGGTCGACGCAGGAGGTCACCGTCGTCGCCGTCTCGAGCACGCGCAGCGTCGGCCGACGGTGCCGGTGCGCGGCCGAGGCGGCCGGCCGCGGCCAGCTGCTCGGGCGCCGACCGGCACGACGACGCGCTCGCCGCGGTGCAGGTCGGCCAGCGCCTGCAGCTCCTCGACGACGTCGGCCCCCGGGCGCCAGCGGCGGGGCCACGACGGCACCGGCGCCGGCCGCGGCATCCGGCGCCGTGCCGACCGGCACGAGCACCAGGGTGGCGGCGCAGTGCAGGGCCATGCCCGGCACGCTACGCGCACCTTCGACGGCGCGGCGGCCTGCCGGCATACCGGGGAATGCCGTGGGTAGGGCCCGGTTGTCGCGCACCGGCGCCGCACCACGGCGCCGTCGCCATCTCCGTCGGACCGAGAGGACACCACCATGACCAGCACGACCGACACCAGCACCACCACGAACACCAGCGAGCAGCGCAAGGTCGCCTTCCTCGTCGCCCCCGAGGGCATCGAGCAGGTCGAGCTCACCGGGCCCGTGGGAGGCCGTCGAGCAGTCCGGGTCCACCCCGGTGCTCATCTCCACGCAGGACGGCACGGTCCAGGCGTTCAACCACCTCGACAAGGGCGACACCTTCGACGTCGACGTCACGGTGACCGGCGCCGACGTCGCCGACTACGCCGCCCTCGTGCTGCCCGGCGGCGTCGCCAACCCCGACGCCCTGCGCACCGACGAGGATGCCGTGGCGTTCGTGCGCCAGTTCGTGCAGTCCGGCAAGCCGGTGGCCGCGATCTGCCACGCGCCGTGGACCCTCATCGAGGCCGACGTCGTGCGCGGCCGCACCGTCACCTCCTGGCCCAGCCTGCAGACCGACCTGCGCAACGCCGGCGCCACGTGGGAGGACCGCGAGGTCGTCGTCGACGACAACCTGATCACCAGCCGCAACCCCGACGACATCCCGGCCTTCACCCGCGAGCTGACCGCCGCCCTGTCGGCCTCCGTCGACGCCTGACGCCCTCGGGCACCGATCGGCGCCCGTCCTCGCTCAGGCGTGGGCGGGCGTCGGCGCGTCGGCGGGCAGGCCCCGCGAGGCCCGGATGACCTCGACGAAGCGCACCATGATGTCGTTGAGCCCGAAGTCCTTGGGCGTGAACACCTCGGCCACCCCCAGCGCCTTGAGCTTCACGGCGTCGGCCTCGGGGATGATGCCGCCGACGATCACCGGCACGTCACCGGCACCGGCCTCGCGCATCAGGTCGAGCACCTCGGGCACGAGCTCCATGTGCGAGCCGCTCAGGATCGAGATGCCGACCAGGTGCACGTCCTCGGCCACCGCGGCGCCGACGATCTGCTCCGGCGTGAGCCGGATGCCCTGGTAGACCACCTCGAAGCCCGCGTCGCGAGCCCGCACGGCGATCTGCTCGGCGCCGTTGGAGTGGCCGTCGAGCCCGGGCTTGCCCACGAGCAGCCGCAGCCGCTCGCCGAGCTCGTCGCTGGTGCGGGCCACCATCGCCCGCACGTCGACCAGCGCCTCGGACCCCGCGCCCACGCCGACCGAGCCGCTGACCCCGGTCGGGGCCCGGAACTCACCGAAGACCGACCGCAGCGCCCCGGCCCACTCCCCCGTGGTCAGCCCGGCCCGGGCGCACTCCAGGGTCGCCGGCATCAGGTTGGTGTCGGTGCCGGCGTCGGCGATGAGACGAGCCAGGGCGGATGCCGCGCGCTCCCTGCGCTCCGGGTCGGCGTCGCGCTCCTCCCGCCAGCGCCGGACCGCGGCCACCGCGGCCGCCTCGACACCGGCATCCACGCCCTGGATCGCCGTCTCGAGGTCGGCGGTCAGCGGGTTGGGCTCGGTGGTCTCGAAGCGGTTGACGCCGACGACGACGTCCTCGCCGGCCTCGATCCGCTGGCGACGGCGCGAGTGCGAGGCCACCAGCTCGCTCTTCATGTAGCCGCCCTCGACCGCGGGCACGGCTCCGCCCATCTGCTGCACCCGGTCGATCTCGGCCCGGGCGCCCTCGACGAGCTCGGCGACCTTGGCGGCGACCACCGTCGAGCCCTCGAACAGGTCGTCGTACTCGAGCAGGTCGCTCTCGAAGGCCAGCACCTGCTGGATGCGCAGCGACCACTGCTGGTCCCAGGGCCGGGGCAGGCCCAGCGCCTCGTTCCACGCGGGCAGCTGCACCGCGCGGGCCCGGGCGTCCTTGCTCATGGTCACGGCGAGCATCTCGAGCACGATGCGCTGCACGTTGTTCTCGGGCTGGGCCTCGGTGAGCCCGAGCGAGTTCACCTGCACGCCGTAGCGGAACCGGCGCTGCTTGGCGTCGGTGACGCCGTAGCGCTCGAGGGTCAGCTCGTCCCAGAGCTGCACGAAGGCGCGCATCTTGCACATCTCCTCGACGAAGCGCACGCCGGCGTTGACGAAGAACGAGATGCGGGCGACGACCTCACCGAAGCGCTCGGGGGGCACCTGGCCGGAGTCGCGCACGGCATCCAGCACGGCGATCGCGGTGCACATCGCGTAGGCGATCTCCTGCACGGGCGTCGCGCCGGCCTCCTGCAGGTGGTAGCTGCAGATGTTGGTCGGGTTCCACTTCGGGATCTCGGAGACGGTGTAGGTCACCATGTCGGTGATCAGGCGCAGCGACGGCCCCGGGCGCGAAGACGTAGGTCCCGCGCGAGAGGTACTCCTTGATGATGTCGTTCTGGGTGGTGCCGGCCAGCGCACGCACCGCGGATGCCGGGTCCTCCCCCGCCTCCAGCGCCTGCTCCTCGGCCGCCACCTGGTAGAGCGCGAGCAGCCACATCGCGGTGGCGTTGATCGTCATCGAGGTGTTCATCCGCGACAGCGGGATGTCGGCGAAGAGCGCGCGCATGTCGCCGATGTGCGAGATCGGCACGCCGACCTTGCCGACCTCGCCGCGGGCCAGCACGTGGTCGGGGTCGTAGCCGGTCTGGGTCGGCAGGTCGAACGCGACCGACAGGCCGGTCTGGCCCTTGTCGAGGTTGCGCCGGTAGAGGGCGTTGCTGGCGGCGGCGCTGGAGTGGCCGGCGTAGGTCCGCATCACCCACGGGCGGTCGCGCTCGGGGCGGGGGGCGTCGGGGCTCTCGGGCATGCGGTGAACGCTAGCCGCGGCACGCGGGTGCGGGTAGCGACCGGCGCGGTGAGAGTGCCCACACCAGCGGGCACCCGGCGCCTGCGTCGGTGCGGGCTCAGGCCGTGGTCAGCCGGCCGCACCGGCCAGCGCCGGCTCGTCGGTGGCGGTGACGGGAAGCGCACCCAGCATCGAGTGCAGCCGAGCGCGACGCAGCAGTCGCCGGGTGCGCTCGTCGGCAGCGACGATGCGCATCGGGCGCCCGGCCCGTCGCGCACGGCGCTGGCACTCGACGAGGAAGCCGAAGCCCGTCGCGTCGCCCACCTGGGCCTCGGCGAGGTCGAGCAGCACCGGTGTGGTCCCCTCCGCCATCAGTCGGTGCACCGTCAGGCGCAGGTCGCCGACCGTGCGCACGTCGAGCCGCCCCCGCAGCGTGACGTGGCAACCACGGTCATCATGTACCTCGGTGATGGTCACGATGGCCGTCCCCTGTGCTGCCACGGTGCCCCCTCTCACATCGTCGTGGGTCCATTAGACCCAGTGCGGCGCCTCCGCGTCTCCCACGGCGGGGTAAAGACCCGGCAAAGAATGGACAATGTCACCTTGATGCCAGCGCTGAGGGTGGTTGTCGCGTCTGCGAGGCTGGGGCCATGGTCAACCTCACCCGCATCTACACCCGCACCGGCGACGACGGCAGCACGTCGCTGGGCGACCTGAGCCGCACCCGCAAGACCGACCCGCGGCTGGCCGCCTACGCCGACATCAACGAGGCCAACGCCGCCCTCGGCCTGGCCATCGCCTGCGGCGACCTGCCCGAGGACGTGCGGGTGGTGCTGACCCGGGTGCAGAACGACCTGTTCGACATCGGCGCCGACCTGTCCACCCCGCTGCAGCGCACCTACGAGTACCCGCCGCTGCGGGTCAAGGAGGAGTGGGTCGGCGAGCTCGAGGCCGACTGCGACCGCTACCTCGAGCGGCTCGAGAAGCTGCGGTCCTTCATCCTGCCCGGCGGCACCCCGGGCGCCGCGCACCTGCACGTCGCCCTCACCGTGGTGCGCCGCGCGGAGCGGTCGGTGTGGGCGGCCGTCGAGGCCTACGGCACCGAGCCGGGCGAGTCCCGCGGCGAGGGTGGGGTCAACCCGGTCACGGCCACCTACCTCAACCGGCTGTCCGACCTGCTGTTCGTGCTCGCCCGCTGCGCCAACCTCCCCGGCGGCGACGTGCTCTGGGCCCCCGGCGGCGGCCGCGAGCAGGCGCCGAAGGGCTAGCGCGACGCCTGAAGTCATCGACTTCGTGCGACTTGCCTACGGTTTTCGAGGCGACCGGCCTCCGAAACCGCGCCCAAGTCGCACGAAGTCGGGGAGAAGCTGGATCAGGCGACGTTGACGTTGAAGCCGGGGGGGCTGGACTCCAGCCAGGCCCGCACGGCGGTGTAGGCGGCCGGCACGAACGCGAACTCGCACGCCTGCGTCCCCGCGTGACCTTGCACGGCCACCGGGTCGGCGAGCCCGGGGATCGGGTCGAGC
>CAWDXP010000005.1:0-52588 GCA_963806295.1 uncultured Actinomycetota bacterium
GTCGGCGGCGCGGTCTTCTCCACCGACTTCACCGCGGTCGACCACCTCGAGCGCATGCTCAGCCTCGACAACGCGTTCTCGACCGAGGAGATGCTCGAGTGGAACGCACGGGTCACACGTGACGCGGGCGGCGCCGAGCTGCACTACCTGTGCGAGCTGAAGATCGACGGGCTGGCCGTCAACCTCCTCTACGAGAAGGGGCGCCTCACCCGTGCGCTGACCCGCGGCGACGGCCGCACCGGCGAGGACGTCACGCTCAACGTGCGCACGGTGCGCGGCATCCCGACCGAGCTGGTGGCGACCCCGACGCACCCGGTGCCCGACCTCGTCGAGGTGCGCGGCGAGGTCTACTTCCCGATCGAGGCGTTCGGTGAGCTCAACGCGCAGCTCGTCGAGGCGGGCAAGCCGCCCTACGCCAACCCGCGCAACACGGCGGCCGGGTCGTTGCGGCAGAAGGACCCTCGCGTCACCGCGAGCCGTGAGCTCCGCATGCTCGTCCACGGCCTCGGCAAGCGCGAGGGGTTCGACCTGACCCGGCAGAGCGAGGCCTACGCCGCGCTCGAGGCGTGGGGCCTGCCGGTCTCCACCCACTTCCGGGTCGTCGACACGATCGAAGAGGTCAACGCCTTCATCGCGCACACGGGGGAGCACCGCCATGACGTCGAGCACGAGATCGACGGGGTCGTCGTCAAGATCGACGAGATCTCGGTGCAGCGCCGGCTCGGCTCCACCTCGCGCGCCCCACGGTGGGCCATCGCCTTCAAGTACCCACCCGAGGAGGTCAACACCAAGCTCCTCGACATCCAGGTCAACGTCGGTCGCACCGGGCGCGTCACGCCGTTCGGGGTCATGGCGCCGGTCGTCGTCGCCGGGTCCACGGTCGAGCGCGCCACGCTGCACAACGCGACGGAGGTGCAGCGCAAGGGCGTCCTCATCGGCGACACCGTGGTGCTGCGCAAGGCCGGCGACGTCATCCCCGAGATCCTCGGCCCGGTCGTCGACCTGCGCGACGGCACCGAGCGCGAGTTCGTCATGCCGACGACCTGCCCGGCGTGCGCGACGACGCTGGCTCCCGAGAAGGACGGCGACAAGGACATCCGGTGCCCCAACAGCCGGTCGTGCCCGGCGCAGCTGCGCGAGCGGCTGTCGAGCCTGGCCGGGCGCGGGGCCTTCGACATCGAGGCCCTCGGCTACGAGGGCGCGGTCGCCCTGCTCGACTCGGGGGTCGCTCGACGACGAGTCGACCCTGTTCGGCCTGACCGCCGCCGACATCGCTCGCGTCCCGCTCTACACGAGGGCGGCGAAGAAGACCGACCCCGAGGACGCCGTCGTCGAGGGCCGCGTCCTGTCGGCCAACGGGCAGAAGCTCGTCGACAACCTCGGCCAGGCGAAGCAGAAGCCGCTCTGGCGCGTCCTCGTGGCGCTGTCGATCCGCCACGTCGGCCCCACGGCGGCGCGGGCCCTGGCCCAGCACCTCGGGTCGATGCAGCGCATCCGTGAGGCGAGCGTCGACGAGCTCGCCGGTGTCGAGGGCGTGGGCCCGGTCATCGCCGAGTCGGTGCGCGACTGGTTCGACAAGCCGGGCAACGAGTGGCACGTCGCGATCGTCGAGCGCTGGGCCGCCGACGGTGTGCGGATGGTCGACGAGCGCGACGAGACCGTCGAGCAGACCCTGGCCGGGCTCACCGTGGTCGTCACCGGGTCGCTCGAGGGGTTCTCGCGCGACGAGACCAAGGAGGCCATCCTCGCCCGCGGCGGCAAGGCCAGCGGGTCGGTGTCGAAGAAGACCGACTACGTCGTCGTCGGCGAGAACGCCGGCACCAAGGAGGACAAGGCGCGCGAGCTCGGGCTCACCATCCTCGACGAGGCGGGCTTCCGCCGGCTGCTCGAGACCGGCACCGCCGACTGACCCGAACTGACCCGAACCCCGACGGCGCCGTCCCTGTGCCCGGATAGCCGGGCGCCCCACGGCGGGCGCGGACGACCCGGCGGGCCTGGATCGGCGATGGCCCGCCGGGTCGCGTTCGGGGCGCGGTCAGGCCGCGCGTGCCTCGCTCAGGGAGCGCGGCGGGCGTCGACCGCCCGCGTGGTGATCGACGGTGCGCCCGTCGTGCGGGCCCCACCGTCGGCGGTGTGCACGGCACGCACCTCGAGCGGGCGGTCGGACACGATGTCGAGGACCCCGAGCAACAGCCCCGGGCCGTGGTCGACGGCCTCGTGCAGGGCGCAGCAGTCGTCCATCGTCGCGTGCCCCGCGGGCAGCTCGAGCTTGGCGAACGGCTTTGCGGGCTGGACGTCCGGCTCGCGACCGATCGTCTTCCCCTGCACGACGAGTGGGGCGAAGCGCTTCTCGATGACCGCCGTGCACGTCGACGGGTTGTCGATGAGGACGGCCGTGGCGTACCGGCCGGGAACGACCGCGCACGGCCCGGTCTTCTCCTCCTCGTGCCCGCCGTCGTGCCCATCGTCCCTGGGGTCGGTCGGAGGACGCACCCCGCACACGACCTCGACCACGTAGTGGTAGCGACACTTCGGCACGACGACGCGAACCCGCTTGCTTGCGACGACCACCCCGTCGGCGACGACGTCGATGGTGCCGGTGAAGACCTGGTCGCGCTCCGCGCAGGCCTTCGTCCCGACCCAGACGACCTCGAACGTCAGGATGTGGGTCTCGTCCCCGGCCAGCGGGCCGTACCCGCCCGCCGGCGTGATCGACTCGACGAACTGGGCCGTGTCCCCGGTGGCCTCGAGGTGCACGTTGCCGGTCGACTGCACGGCGGCCGCGATGAGCTCGGCCAGGGTCGCCACGATGTCCGCGGGGTCGACCCCGCTGCGGTGCTCGCCGCCCGTGGCGGCCGTGATCCGGCTCGCCTGGCCGGCGGTGCCCGCGGGTGGACACGTCGTGTAGTTGGACGCGTCCGCGTCGGGGTCGCCGTCGAGGGCGTCGGGGTCGGCGCCGGTCGTGGTGCTCACCGCGACGACGGTGATCTCCGCGCCGGTGAGCTCCGCGGTGGCGGAGGCCTCGGTGATCGCCGACGCCAGCCCGGTGAGGTCGGTGCAGATCGGGTCGTGGCCGGGAGCGTCGCCGAACCACACGACGATCCGCTTGCTGTCGGTGCGCCAGCCGACGGCGGCGTTGGTCGCGAGCTCGTGGAGCGCGTAGAGCTGCCCCTCCGAGGTGTCGCCTCCCTCTCCGGCGGACCACGCGCCGATCGCGCCGGCAGCAGCGGGGGTGCTGGTCGTGGGGGCCAGCTGGTGCTGGAAGGCGTAGGAGTTGATCCCCGGCACGGGGAAGTCCCGGTAGTTGCCGACCCCCCACGCGACGTCGAACGCAGCGAGCGCCGGGTCGTTCAGGATCGTGCCGGCCCCCGCCTTGACCGCCTCGATGACGGGCGACATGCTGCCCGTCGTGTCGGCGAGGAGGTAGACGTCGGCCTTGGGGGCGGTGCCCGTCGGGGGCACCGTCACGGTGATCGTCTCGGTGCGGCGGTCGCACTGGTCGAGCCGCCAGTCGTTGCGGCGGGGGTCGATCGTGACGGGCTCTCGTGGCACCGGCACGGCGGCACGCACCGGGAGGTCGAACTCCGGGGCGAACGGGTCGTGGCCCAGCGCCGCGGTGAGCTCCGCGAGAGGGGTGAGGGTGCCGTCGGCGGCGGCCACGACGGCGACGACCTCGTTGGGCCGGTCGGCGACCCCGGCGTGGTAGGCGACGATGCGCTCCCCGCCGGGGAGGCGGCCCTCGGTCGTGCCGGCGAGGCGGGGCTCCCCGCCGAGGAGCTCGGCGAAGTGGTCCCGCACCGCGGCGGGCAGGCTCGTGGGTTCGTGCTTCTTCGTGGGCATGGTGTGTCTCTTCCGAGCGCGCGGGCCGATCCCCCAGTCCGTCTGGCCGCTCACCACCGAGGAGGGGATGACGAGCCTCCTGATACTCGCGGGGCGTGCGGACCTGCTCGGTCAGTCCCTGCTGCGCAGGGCGCGCGGGGCGTTGAGATCGAGCCGGACGGCGAGGACCCGGATGGAGAACACCAGCGCCACCGAGCCCCAGATGGTCCACCGCGAGGTCACGCCGAGGTAGTCCGCCAGCACCACGAGCGCAGCGCCGAGCAGGGCGGGCAGCGCGTACAGCTCGCGGCGGAGCACCTCGGGCACGCGACCGGCCAGCACGTCGCGCAGGACACCGCCGCCCACGGCGGTGATGCCGCCGATCAGCGTGGCGGCGAGCGCTCCGGCATCAGCGCTCAGCGCCACCAGCGCGCCGTTGACTGCGAAGAGGGCGAGGCCGCCCGCGTCGAGGAGGCGCACGGCATACGGCAGGCGACGCCACCGCACGTCGGGGGTGCGGTCGGCGAGCTCCTCCCACCGACCGTGCAGCAGGAAGACCAGCACGGCGGCCACCACCGCCGCCGCGAGCAACGGCCATGAGCTGACCGCGACCGGCGGGGTGATGCCGAGGAACAGGTCGCGGATGATGCCGCCACCCAGCCCGGCCACCCACGCGAGCACGAGCACGCCGAACAGGTCGAGGCCACCGCGCACCGCGACCACGGCCCCCGAGAGCGCGAAGACGAAGACGCCCACGATGTCGAGGACGGCCTGGGTCGTCGCGGTGTCGGTGAGCACCGGCCCATCCTCCCAGCCGCCGGACGGGCACGAGGTGGGTGCTCAACCGGCTGCCGGGGCCACCACCTGGGCACCCAACTCCCGGAATCCGGCCCGGGACGGCGGTCCGCAGGCCTCCCCATAGACTGGCGCGCATGGCCGACCTCACCCGTGACGACGTGGCGCACCTCGCCGGTCTCGCCCGCATCGACCTCTCCGACGCCGAGCTCGACCGCATGGTCGGCGAGCTGGGCGTCATCCTCGAGGCGGTCGCGACCGTGCAGCAGGCGCCGATCGCCGACGTCGAGCCGATGAGCCACCCGATGCCGATCGTCAACGTCACGCGTCCCGACGTCGTGCGCCCCTCGCTCTCGCCGGAGGCCGCGCTCTCCGGCGCCCCCGAGAGCGAGCAGCAGCGCTTCGCCGTGCCCCGGATCCTGGACGAAGACTGACCCCGAGCGCTCCCGCGGCGCACGACCGGATGCCGGCCACCCGGCATCCCACCGAACCTCACCTCGCCCCGCACCCACAGGAAGCCACGACGTGACCACCGACCTCATCCGGTCCACCGCCGCCGAGCTCGCCGACCTCCTCGCGCAGGGGAGCGTGTCGGCGCGCGAGGTGGCCCAGGCCCACCTCGACCGCACCGCCGCCGTCGACGGCGACGTGCACTCCTACCTGCACGTCGACGCCGAGGGTGCGCTCGCCCAGGCCGATGCCGTCGACCGGCGCCGGGCCGCCGGCGAGTCGCTGCACGCGCATGGCCGGGGTGCCGATCGCGGTCAAGGACGTCATGGCCACCCAGGGCCTGCCGACGACCTGCGGCTCGCGGATCCTCGCAGGGCTGGGTGCCGCCCTACGACGCGACGCTCGTGACCCGGCTGCGCGAGGCCGGGATGCCGATCCTCGGCAAGACCAACATGGACGAGTTCGCGATGGGCTCCTCCACCGAGCACAGCGCCTACGGCCCGAGCCACAACCCGTGGGACCTCGAGCGGATCCCCGGCGGGTCCGGCGGCGGGTCGTCATCGGTCGTCTCGTCGTTCCAGGCGCCGCTCGCGATCGGCACCGACACCGGTGGCTCGATCCGCCAGCCCGCGGCCGTCACCGGCACGGTCGGCACCAAGCCGACCTACGGCGGTGTCTCGCGCTACGGCCTCGTGGCCCTCGCGAGCTCGCTCGACCAGGCCGGCCCGTGCACCCGCACCGTGCTCGACGCCGCGCTGCTGCACGAGGTCATCGCCGGGCACGACCCGATGGACTCCACCTCGATCGACGCCCCGGTGCCGCCGGTGGTCGAGGCCGCCCGCCGCGCCGACGTGACGGGGCATGCGGATCGGCATCGTGCGCGAGCTGACCGGCGAGGGCTTCCAGGCCGGGGTGCAGACCCGCTTCGACGAGGCCGTGCAGCACCTGGTCGACGCCGGCGCCGAGGTCGTCGAGGTCTCGTGCCCGAGCTTCACCTACGCGCTCGCCGCCTACTACCTGATCCTGCCGAGCGAGGCGTCGAGCAACCTCGCCAAGTTCGACGCGATGCGCTACGGCCTGCGCGTCGCCCCCGAGGGCATCGACGCCCCCAGCGCCGAGCAGGTGATGGCGGCCACCCGCGACGCCGGCTTCGGCGACGAGGTCAAGCGCCGCATCATCCTGGGCACCTACGCCCTGTCCAGCGGCTACTACGACGCCTACTACGGCTCGGCGCAGAAGGTGCGGCGGCTCATCGCGAACGACTTCACCGCGGCCTTCGAGCAGGCCGACGTGCTGGTCAGCCCCACCGCGCCGACCACGGCGTTCAAGCTCGGCGACAAGCTCGACGACCCGATGGCGATGTACCTCAACGACATCGCGACCATCCCGGCCAACCTGGCCGGCATCCCCGGCATGTCGGTGCCGAGCGGCCTGGCCCCCGAGGACGGCCTGCCGGCCGGCTTCCAGATCCTCGCGCCCGCCATGCAGGACCAGCGGCTGTATGCCGTGGGCGCGGCACTCGAGGCGCGGCTCACCGCGGCGTGGGGCGGGGCGATCCTCGACCGGGCCCCGGCGCTCGGTCCACCGCCGGCACGACGACCACGAAGGAGGCCTGAGCGATGACCACCCAGGCACACGCCGAGGCGACCCTGCCGTACGACGAGGCCATCGAGGCCTTCGACCCGGTGATGGGTCTCGAGGTGCACGTCGAGCTCAACACCGCCACGAAGATGTTCTGCGGCTGCCCGACCGAGTTCGGCGCCGACCCCAACACCCAGACCTGCCCGGTGTGCCTCGGCCTGCCCGGCGCGCTGCCGGTGGTCAACGTCAAGGCCGTCGAGTCGGCGATCCGCATCGGGCTGGTGCTCAACTGCGAGATCGCGCACGTGGTGCCGGTTCGCCCGGAAGAACTACTTCTACCCGGACATGCCGAAGAACTTCCAGACCTCGCAGTACGACGAGCCGATCGCGTTCGACGGCTACCTCGACGTCGAGCTCGACGACGGCACGGTCTACCGGGTCGAGATCGAGCGCGCCCACATGGAGGAGGACACCGGCAAGTCGCTGCACGTCGGCGGCTCCACCGGTCGCATCCACGGCGCGACGCACAGCCTGGTCGACTACAACCGCGCCGGCATCCCGCTCATCGAGATCGTCACCAAGCCGATGATGGGCGCGGGGGAGCGGGCGCCGGAGATCGCCCGGGCCTACGTGGCCACGCTGCGCGACCTGCTCAAGGCGCTCGACGTCTCGGACGTGCGGATGGAGCAGGGCTCGATGCGCTGCGACGTCAACCTGTCGCTGATGCGCAAGGACGCCACGAAGCTCGGCACCCGCTCGGAGACCAAGAACGTCAACTCGCTGCGCTCGGTCGAGCGGGCGGTGCGCTACGAGATCGGCCGCCACGCCGCGGTGCTCACCTCGGGCGGCACGATCGTGCAGGAGACCCGGCACTGGCACGAGGACACCGGCGTCACGACGTCGGGGCGGGTGAAGTCCGACGCCGACGACTACCGCTACTTCCCCGAGCCCGACCTCGTGCCCGTCGCCCCGTCGCGCGAGTGACGTCGAGGCGCTGCGCGGCACGCTGCCCGAGCCGCCGGCTGCGCGCCGCAAGCGGCTGCAGGCCGACTGGGGGTTCGCCGACCTCGAGATGCGCGACGTCGTCAACGCCGGGCTCGTCGAGCTCGTCGAGGAGACCGTCGCGGCCGGGGCCTCCCCGGCGGCCGCCCGCAAGTGGTGGTCGGGCGAGGTCGCCCGCCGCGCCAACGCCGAGGGGCTCGACGTGCCGACCTACGCCGCGGGCCTGGGCGTGGGCCCGGCATCCGTGGTCGAGCTCGAGGCGCCTGGTGACCTCCGGCCGGCTCAACGACGGCATGGCCCGGCAGGTCTGGGAGGGCGTGCTCTCGGGTGAGGGCGGCGCCGACCGCGGTCGCCGACGCCCGCGGCCTCGCGCTCTCGCAGGACACCGGTGCGCTCGAGGCGGCCGTGGATGCCGTGATCGCCGCCAACCCCGACGTCGCCGACAAGATCCGCGACGGCAAGGTGCAGGCGGTCGGTGCGCTCATCGGCCAGGTCATGCGGGAGATGAAGGGCCGGGCGACGCCGCCGCGGCCCGCGCGCTCATCCTGGAGAAGCTCGGCCAGTCCTGACCTCGGGTCACCACGCCCGCTCCCCGCTGGGACAACTTCGACCAATAGGTCAAAGTTGCCCCAACCTGCGTGGGACAACTTTGACCTATTGGTCGATGTTGCCCCACGGAACGGGCACCGACAGGGCGACTGCTGAGACGTGGGTCACAGTCGCTATCGGGTTGTGCGGCAGGCGTTCCGCGCTGCGGAACCCGGTGCGTGGTGACCCCCGGCGAACCGATACTCTTGAACTGATCCAGATATCGGTTGCCATCGTCGACGCCCGGCTGGAGCGATCCGCCGTACTCCACTCAAGGAGCAGTGAATCAACGCATGTCCCTCGTCAACACGACCGTGAAGCCCTTCGAGGCCACGGCCTTCGTCAACGGCTCGTTCGTCCCGGTGTCCTCCACCGACATCGAGGGGAAGTGGGCGATCTTCTTCTTCTACCCGGCCGACTTCACCTTCGTCTGCCCCACCGAGCTCGGTGACCTCGCCGACCACTACGAGGAGCTCAAGGCCCTCGGCGTCGAGGTCTACTCGGTCTCCACCGACACCCACTTCACGCACAAGGCGTGGCACGAGGTCTCGGACACCATCCGCAAGGTGACCTACCCGATGGTCGGCGACCCGACCCACCGCATCTCCAAGAACTTCAAGATCCTGCGCAAGGGCGAGGGCCTGGCCGACCGCGGCACCTTCCTCGTCGACCCCGACGGCGTCATCCAGTTCAACGAGGTCACCGCCGAGGGCATCGGGCGCAACGCCGCCGAGCTGGTTCGCAAGGTCAAGGCCGCCATCTACGTGCGCAACCACCCGGGCGAGGTCTGCCCCGCCAAGTGGGAGGAGGGTGAGGACACCCTCGCCCCGTCGCTCGACCTCGTGGGGAAGATCTGATCTACATGCTCGATCCCGCTCTCGCACAGCAGCTCTCGGCCTACCTCACCAAGGTCGTCGAGCCCGTCGGGCTGGTCTCCAGCCTCGACGGCTCGCCCGCGTCGCAGAAGGTCGCCGACCTGCTCGACGAGGTCGCGTCGCTGTCCGGTGGGCGGGTCACGCACGTGCGGACGGGGGACGCCACCCGGCGTCCCTCGTTCCGCGTCGTGCGCACCGGCACCGAGGTCGAGGTCGAGTTCGCCGGCCTCCCGCTCGGCCACGAGTTCACCTCGCTGGTGCTCGCGCTGCTCCAGGTCGGCGGCCACCCGTCGACCGTCGCGGCCGACCTGCTGGATGCCGTGCGCGGCCTGCGCGGGGAGCACCGGTTCGAGACCTACTTCAGCCAGAGCTGCCAGAACTGCCCCGACGTCGTGCAGGCGCTCAACCTGATGAGCGTGCTCAACCCCGGCATCTCGCACGTCGCCATCGACGGTGCCGTCTTCCCCGACGAGGTGGAGCAGCGCGGCGTGCTCGCCGTGCCGATGGTCTTCCGCAACGGCGAGCTGTTCGGCCAGGGCCGGATGACGCTCGACGAGATCGTCGCCACGCTCGACGTGGGTGCGGCCGAGCGCGACACCGAGCGCCTCGCGTCGCTCGAACCCTTCGAGGTGCTCGTCGTCGGGGGCGGCCCGGCCGGCGCCACCGCCGCGATCTACACCGCCCGCAAGGGCATCCGCACCGGCCTGCTCGCCGAGCGGTTCGGCGGCCAGCTGCTCGACACCATGGCGATCGAGAACTATCCCTCCGTCGAGCACACCGAGGGGCCCCGCATGGCCGGTGACCTCGAGCGCCAGGTGCGCGGGCTCGGCGTCGAGGTCGTCACGGGCCAGACCGCCGAGCGGCTCGTCCCGGCATCCGCGGTGGGTGGCCTGCACGAGGTGCACCTGACCTCCGGCGCCGTGCTCCGCTCGCGCACCGTGGTCATCGCGAGTGGCGCCCGCTGGCGCACCCTCGACGTGCCGGGCGAGGACGAGCACCGCAACCGCGGCGTCACGTTCTGCCCGCACTGCGACGGGCCGCTGTTCAGGGGCAAGCGCGTGGCCGTCGTGGGCGGCGGCAACTCCGGCGTCGAGGCCGCGATCGACCTCGCCGGCGTCGTGCAGCACGTGACGCTGGTGGAGTTCGCCGACGAGCTCAAGGCCGACGAGGTGCTGCAGCGCAAGGCCCGCAGCCTGCCCAACGTCGACGTCCTGCTCGGCACCGCCAGCACCGAGGTCGTCGGTGACGGGTCGAAGGTCGTCGGGCTCCGGCACGCCCCGCGATCCGGTGGCGAGTCGGTGCTGCTACCCGTCGAGGGTGTCTTCGTGCAGATCGGCCTGCTGCCCAACACCGAGTGGCTCGACGGCGTCGTGCCGATGACCCCGCACGGCGAGGTCGTGGTCGACGCGCGCGGCGCCACCGGCATCCCGGGGGTCTTCGCCGCGGGTGACTGCACCACCGCGCCGTGGAAGCAGATCGTCGCCGCCGCCGGTGGAGGTGCGACCGCTGCGCTCTCGGCCTTCGACCACCTGATCCGCACGTCGGCACCGGAAGCACCGGAATCACCGACGGAACCACCGCGGCGGTCGCCGACGAGGCCCCGGCCCACGCCTGGGAGCGCGGCGCGCCGGTCAGCGGCGCCCGCCGCCGAGGATGCCGCCGAGCACGTCGCTGATGATGCTGCCCGGGTCGAACCCGGCCGGACGCCTCCGCGCCCTCGGCGGAGCCTCGACGCCGAGGGCCACCGCCGACGGCGCTGCCGAGCACGTCGCGCAGCATGTCGTCGAGCGAGCCAGGGGTGCTGGTGGAGCCGCCGCCACCGCCAGCCGGGCAGCGAGGGCGCGGGCTCGGCCGGCTGCGCGGATGCCGGGCCACCGCTGAGGCCGCCACCCCCGAGCACCCTGCCGGCGAGCCAGGACAGCACCATCGGCGCGAGGATCGGGAGCAGCTTCCTGCACCAGGTCGCCACCCGCGCCGGAGCCACCCACGGCCGGGCAGGCCACCCAGCCGGTTGACCACCTCGTCCTGCTGGTCGCCGAAGATGTGGCTCGCGATGGCGCTGCCGTCCTGCTCGTCGATGGCCGACAGGTCGGCGCCACCGGTGAGCAGGTCGTCGTCGTGCTGGCCCAGCGCCTGCACGATGGAGCGCGCGCCGGACGGGTCACCGGCGTTCGCCTGCAGCCCACCGAGCAGCGCCGGCAGCACCGCCGCTGCGGCGGTGCGCACCTCGTCGGGCGACGCGCCGACCTGCTGCGAGATCTGTTCTGCCGGCAGTGCGCCGAGGATGTCGTCGAGTGCTGACACCGGGTCCCCCTTCCGTGCGGCCCGGACCGGCTCCGGGCTCCGGGCCAACCTAACCCGGCGTGAGCCACGAGGCACAGGGGTCAGGGGACAGCGGTGATCGGGTGGGTGCATGATCGGGGTATGACCCGCGCAGCCCAGGACCGCACCCTCGTCCTCCTTCGACACGCGAAGGCCGAGCAGCAGGGCTGGGACAACGACCACGAGCGTCAGCTCACCAAGCGCGGTCGGCGCGACGCCACCGCGGCCGGGCACTGGCTGGTCGAGCACGGCATCGGCATCGACGAGGTGCTCTGCTCCACCTCCGAGCGCACCCAGCAGACCACCGAGAGCGTGCTGGGAGAGCGGCTGCCCCGAGACCGAGGTGCACCTCGACCGGCGCATCTACCTCGCCACGCCCGAGCGGCTGCTCGAGGTCATCCACGAGGCCGACGAGGACGCCGACGTGCTGATGGTCGTCGGCCACGCACCCGGCATCCCGTCGCTCGCCGAGCTGCTCTGCGACGGCGAGGGCAGCGTCGAGGGCCACCGCAAGATGGCCGAGGGGTTCCCGACCTGCGCCGTCGCGGTGCTGCACTACGCGGGCCGGTGGTCCGACCTCGCGTTCGGCGACGCCCGCCTCGAGCGCTTCCACGTGTGCCGCGACGGCGCCTGACCGCCGGAGGTCCGCGTGAACCCGGCCCGACAGAAGTGGGACGAGCTCCCGCCCGCGCGCAAGCGCCTGCTGATCGCGGTCGGCGTCTTCGACGCGGGCATGCGCGCCTGGGCCCTGATCGACCTGAAGAACCGCCCGGCCGACGAGGTCAACGGACCCAAGGCGGTCTGGGCGCCTGGCCCTCACCGTGGGCAACTCGGCGGGCCTGGTGCCCGCCGCCTACCTGCTCCTCGGCCGCAAGCGCGGCGTAGGCAGGCGGCTCCCGGCGGTGCGACGGCGTCGTCGGATGCCGGGTCGTCGGCATCCGCCTGCGCGTCGCGGCCCCAGCGCCGCAGCACCTCGACCACGGTGAGCGCCAGCGCGGCGAGCACCGCGATGAGCAGCACCGTGCCGGCACTCGGCCGGTCGCCGACGAGCAGTGCCAGCACGGCGAGGCCGCCGATGACCGCGCGCAGCACGACGGTGTTGTGCGCGACGAAGCGGCTCACCGAGCCCAGCGTGCCGGTGGGGGTGCTCGTCATCCCGGACAACCGGGTGGGCACCGACCGCACGGCCCGCGCCGCGCTCGACGGGCCGGCGACCCAGGCCGCGATCGCGATGAGCAGGAAGAGCATCGCCGACGAGCGCACCCACACGCGCAGCGGTGTCGTCACGTCGTCGAAGAGCACCGTGGCCACCTGCGGCACGAGCAGCGCCTTCTCGAGGTCGTCGAGGTAGAGCGCGCGTGCCACCTGCACGCCGAGCAGCAGCAGCACCAGGGTGCCGACGATCATCGAGGCACCGATGACGAGGGCGCGGCGGCGCCCGGGGGCGAGGGCGACCCCGCCGAGCAGGGCGAGCAGGGCGAGCACGGGCAGCACGACGCGCAGCAGGTCGAGCAGCCGCACCGCGCTCTGGGCCTTGGCGAGGGCCTCGCTCTGGAGCACGACGAACTGGGCGTTGACCACCGGGATCTTGTCGGCGAAGGGCACCCCGCGCTCGACGAGGATGGGCTTGATCTGCTCGATGAACGGGCCGAGGTTGACCGCCACCTGGCCCTGCGACACCACGACGCCGGCGTTGCGCGTCTCGCCCGTGAGCGCGGCGACCAGCCCGGCGTGGGCCTCGCGGTTCGCGGCGACCCAGGCGTCCTGGAACGCGCTCGACGCCACGAGCTTGCTCACCTGGTCCTCGGTGAAGCTGTAGATCGCGTTCGAGATCGGCTCGGCGAAGGTCGAGAGCTCGCACCGGGAGGTTCTCGGTGACACCGGCGACGCGCGGCCGGGCGGCGATCGCGTCGAGGGTCTGCGTGGTGAGCTGCTTGACCTTGAGCTGCTCGAACACCGCGTTGGTGATCCGCAGCGAGACCTCCTTCTGCACGGCGGGGTCCTTCGCCAACGGCGCGACCATGGCGAGGTAGCGGTCCTGGTCGAGCAGCGTCGAGCGCGACCAGTTCGCCAGCGCCGACAGCGGGGCCAGCAGGGCGGCGATGATCAGCAGCACGATCGCGCCGGCCCAGCGCCCGCGCCCGGGGTGGGCGGCCTTCGGCGGCGGCGACGACCACCTGCTGCGGCAGCGCCCGGGTGGCGGCCACCTCGGCGCGCAGCCGCTCGAGCTCGGCCCGCTCGTCGGTGGTGAGGTCGCCGGAGGGGGCCGGAGTCTCGGCCGGGGTCTCGGCCGCTCGACCGGCGTCTGCGGCCGTCTCGGCCGGGGTCTCCTCGCCGGCGTGTCGGCCGTCGCTCCGGCGTCGGCTCGGGCTCCGGCGCGGTGGCCTTCTGCCGCTTCGGTGCGGGGTCGGCCCGGTGGGGGTGCTGCTCATGGTCGTCGTCCTCGTCCGGTGGTCCGTGCGGCACCCGGACGCCGTCGGTCACTCGGCCCACGGCAGGCACCGCGTCACGCCCGACAGTAGGGAGGTTCGACGCCGGCGGCTCGTCACCCAGCGCGGGTGACCGGGCACTGCGTGGATGCCGGGTCACGCGCCCTGGAGCCGGCGGCCGGCTCGCTGCTCGGGGCGCGGCGGCACGGCTCGCGCGTGCGACCGGGCTCAGGGCTCGGTCCTCAGGTTGAGGTCCGGCGTGCGCAGGGTGGTGCCTGCGAGCCGCACTGCCTCGACGTACACGGTGCTCGGCAGCAGGCCCGCGTCCGTGGCCGTGTTCCCGGTGACCCGCTGGATGGGGATGCCCGAGCGCAGCAGCTCGTACGTCGCGGTGGGGTCGCCGTCCCAGCGCAGGGTGATCCGGTCGCGCCCCAGGGCGGTCACGGTGAGGTTGCTGGGCCCGGCACCCGTCGGCGGGGTCGTCGGCGGCGGGGTGGTCGGCGGCGGGGTCGTCGTCGGCCGGAGGCGAGCAGATCGGGTACGACGGGGTCGGCGTGGGTGTCGTCGACGGGGTCGGGGTCACCGACGGGGTCGGGGTCGGCGTCGTGGGTGTCGACCGTCGGGCGTCGGGGACGTCGGGGTGACCGACGGGGTGGGGGTCGAGGTCGGCGGCGGGGTGGTGGCGCCGCTCATCGTGACGTCCACGTACCTGACCCGCATCGGGTGGCCGGGCTCGGTGGCGGCGGTGGCGTCGCCGCCCTTCTTCTGCGGGTACGCGCCGGAGATGGCGACGTTGAGGATGATGTTCTGCCCGTACGCGGCGATGTTGTTCCAGACGGCTCCGGCCAGGCGGGGGTCATCGGATCGCAGCGACAGGGTGGCGGCGCCGTCGATGAACCACGTCATCACCTCAGGGGTGCGGGTGCGGTCCCACTGGAACGCGTACGTGTGGAAGTTGCCCCAGCACGAGGTGACGGCGCACGGCAGGCCGCCGGTGTTGATGCCCTCAGGCTCGGGGCAGGCGCCACCCCACGTGCCGCAGTGCAGCACGGAGTTGGACCAGGGGTGGCCGTTGACGGACTCGGCGATGTCGAACTCGCCGTTCGCGGGCCACGACCACCGATCGGTGCGCAGGTGCGAGCTGAGCATCCAGAAGGCGGGCCAGTAGCCCTGTGCCGCAGCACCGGTGACGTCGGGCAGCGCGAGCTCGGAGCTCACGGTCATGCTCTGGCCGGGGTCGGGCTTGAAGTCGGCCTGCGACTCGATGCGCGAGGAGTACCACTGCGATCCCTCGCGAGTCGGGGTGATGACCAGCTCGCCGTTCGCGACCGTCGTGTTCTCGGGCCGGTTGATCTCCTCCTCACCGGTTCCGAAGCGATCGGGGCCGCCGGGGTAGGCCGTGCCGTTGGTGTAGAGCCACTTGCCGAGGTCGAGGCTCGACCCGGTGAAGTCGTCGTGGAAGACGGTCGTCGTCGCCGCCGTCGCGGTGGCGGCGTGGACGGCGAGGGGGGCGAGCAGCAGGCCGGCCACAACGGCGGCGGGCAGGAGCACTGCGCTGGTGTGTCGGAACAGTTTTCGTCGTGCGGGCATGACGCATCCTTGATCGGTGAAGCGTGGAGTGGTCGGCAGCGCGTCTCGTGCCTCTGCCAGTCGGGTCGGGCCCTCAACGACCCCCAGATGACCCCCGTGCGACCCTCCTTCGCTTCCCCCGCGATGCTCCCGCGGGCTGCCGATGGCTGCCCCGGTGCCTCGGGAGGACCTCATCCCCGCACTTAGCACACTATGGGACTGCGATGGGTCTGGCCAGCGGAGCAATAAGAGGGCTCTCAGGCCGGACGACCGGCGACGGCATCCGGTCGCGGGGGAGACTGACCACGGCACGGGGGTCCGCCACCCCTCGCAACCACAGTGTCCCCGAGCCGTTCCCGCCGCGACCGCGGCGCGGCGCGGAGCTGCGGGTCGTCGGCACGGCCGGCCCGCGGAACCACGACGGCTCCGTGGCCCGCGCCTCCTCCGCCCTCGCCGAGGTGGCCGGGCTGTACCGTGCCCTGATCGTCAGCCGGGCAGCCCCGTCGCGCCGGCCACCCACTGCCAGAACAGCTCTCGCTCCTCCGGCGTCGCCCGGGTGCGCCCGAGCACGCTCGTCGGGCGGGCCCGGCGGTCGTGCCAGAGCAGCCCGGGCGCCGGTGCCGGCTCGGTGGCGACCAGCCACGTCGTCGTGTCGGTGCCGGCCGTGTCGGCGCGCAGCACCGGTCGCATGGTGGCGGCGAACCGGGGGAGCGAGGTGACCACGCCGGGGGTGCTGGCCCAGCCCGGGTGCGTCGCGTGCACCGACACGCCGGATGCCGTGGCCCAGCGCCGCGCCAGCACCGGGAGCAGCTCGACCTGGCCGCGCTTGCTGCGGGCGTAGGCGACGGCTCCGGAGTAGCTGCCCTGCTCGAAGTCGGGGTCGAGCACCGGGAGGGCCTGGGTGTACATGCCTCCCGAGGTCACGAACACCACCCGGCCGGCGTCGGCCACGAGCGCGGGCAGCAGCAGCTCGGTCATCAGCACCGGCCCGAGCACGTGCAGCGCCATGGTGCTCTCGTGGCCCTGCGCCGACATCGTGCGGTCCGGCGGCAGGGCGCCGGCGTTGTGCACCAGGGCGCGCAGGGGCACCCCGGACGCCAGGAAGGCCGCGCAGAAGGCCCGCACGGAGTCGAGGTCGGACACGTCGCAGACCCACACCCGGGCGGCGCCGGCCCGCCCGACGGCCGCGTCGACCTCGGCGGCCACCCGGCCCCCACGGTCGGCGTCGCGCACCACCAGGTGCACCGTGGCGCCCAGGCCCGCCAGGTCGAGGGCGGTGCGCCGCCCCAGCCCGGACGACGCCCCGGTCACCGCCACGTGCCGCCCGGCCAGGGCATCGGATGCCGGGTCGTCGGGCCAGGTCGGCAGGTGCCGCCGCACGGCGTGCCCGACCCGGCTGAAGCCGGGCACCACGGTGCGGTCGAGGGCGGTGTCGAGCGCGCTCGCGGCGGCCCGGGAGAGGCCGCTCACATCAGGGCGCGCATCGCGGCGGTGGCGCCGCGCAGGTAGCGCTCGACCAGGGCGCGCTCGTCGTCGGACAGCGAGGAGTCGAGCTCGGCCAGCGCCGTGAACATCGGCGCCAGGCGCACGAACACCTCGAGCCGGCCCGACTCGGTGATGACGACCTCGGTGCGCCGGCCGTCGTCGGCGTGCGGCCGCCGCTGCGCGTGGCCGCGCGCGACGAGACGGTCGACGACCCCCGAGGCCGCGGCCGACGTGACGCCCAGGGCGCGCGCCAGCTCGACCGGGCCCATCGGGGTGTCCATCAGGTGGCGCAGCGAGTGCAGCTCGGAGGTCGACAGCCCCGCCTGGCGGGCCACCTCGTGCGGCACCAGCGCGGCGACGTCGACCAGCTCCTGCAGGGCATCGAGCGCGCCGGACTCCCGGTACTCGGGCACCACGGAGCGCACGTCGGTGGGAACCTTCGACAAAGTTGCGTCAGCTGCCGGCGTCTCCCTAATATCGCTCACCTACTGAGTAACTTGGTGAATCACTTGCTGAATCACCACCGGAGCGACACCGTACCAAGGAGAGCAGGACATGGGCAGCCTCGCGCACCTCATCACCCGGAAGTGGGTGGCCGGGCTGCTCGCCCTGTTCGCCATCCTCGGCTCCGCCGCGGTCATCGGCCTGGTCGGCCAGGCCGAGTCGCCGGCCACGGGCACCGCGGCCCTGCCCAACGGCACCGACAGCCGCCAGGCCGCCGAGCTGCGTGACCAGCTGCCGCAGGACGAGGGCTCGGCCGCCGTCGTGCTCTACAGCAGCGACCAGGCGCTGACGCCCGACCAGCTCGCGCTGGTGCAGGAGCGCGCGCAGTCGCTGCCCGGCGCCACCGGCGCGCCCGCGGTCGTGTCCGACGACGGCACCGCCGCGACGATCTTCATCCCGGTCACGACCCAGGACGCCGTCGAGACCGCCGACGTCGTCGCTGACCTGCGCACGGCGGCCAAGGCCGATCTTCCCGACGGCGTCACGGCCCAGGTCACGGGCCCCGCGGCCATCCAGGCCGACCTCGCCGCCGTCTTCGACGGCGCGAACTTCCGGCTGCTGGCGGCCACGGCATCCGTCGTCGCGATCCTCCTCGTCATCACCTACCGCAGCCCGTTCCTCTGGCTGGTGCCGCTCACCGTCGTCGCGGTGGCCGACCAGCTGGCCGCCGTGCTGGCCACGCACACCCTGGCGACGTTCGGCGTGCTCTGGGACGAGTCGACCATCGGCATCCTGTCGGTGCTGGTCTTCGGCGCCGGCACCGACTACGCGCTGCTCCTCATCAGCCGCTACCGCGACCAGCTGCGGGTCACGCAGGACCGTCGCGAGGCGATGGCGGTCGCGGTCACCCGCACCGCCGAGGCCGTGCTGTCCAGCGCCACCACCGTCGTGCTGGGCCTGCTCACCCTCCTGCTCTCGCTGTTCCCCGCCACCCGCGGCCTGGGCCTGGCCTGTGCGGTCGGCGTGGTCGTGGCCGCCTTCTTCGCCCTCGTCGTGCTGCCCGCCGCGCTGGTCGTCTTCGGCCGCTGGATCTTCTGGCCGAAGGTGCCCCACGTCGGCGAGACCGGTCTGGCCGACGGCCGCTCGTTCTGGCGCAAGGTGGGCGACGCCGTGGCCAAGCGCCCCGCCGGCTTCGTCACCGTGACCGTCATCCTGCTCGGCGTCATGGCCGGTGGCATCAGCCAGATCCAGACCGGCCTCGACGAGGCCGACCAGTTCCTGCAGAAGCCCGAGGCGATCGCGGCGGGGGAGCGGCTCGCGCAGTCCTTCCCGGCCGGCGCCGCCGACCCGGCCTACGTCGTGACCCGCGGCGACGCCGCGGCCGTCACGGCGGCGGTGGAGGGCGTCGACGGGGTCGGCACGGTGCGCCCCGGGCCCAGCGGCAACGGCATCAGCGAGGTCGACGTCGTGATCGACGCCGACCCGGGGTCCGACGCCGCGGCCGACACCGTGGTCGCGCTGCGCGACGCCGTGTCCGGCATCCCCGACACCCACGTCGGCGGCACCGAGGCGGTGGCCCTGGACGCGTCGGAGGCGTCGGCCCGTGACCGCCAGGTCATCCTGCCGATCATCCTGCTGCTGGTGCTGGTGGCCCTCGTCGCCCTGCTGCGCTCGGTGGTCGCCCCGGTCGTGCTCGTCGCGACGGTCGTGGCGACCTACCTCGCCAGCCTGGGCCTGTCGTGGGTGATCTTCACCCAGGTGCTGGGCTTCGAGAAGCTCGACGACGGCGTGCCACTGCTGGCCTTCGTCTTCCTCGTGGCGCTCGGCGTCGACTACAACATCTTCCTGGTCACCCGGGCGGCCGAGGAGGCCAAGGGGCACGGCGCCAACCAGGGCATGCTCCGCGCGCTGGCCGCCACCGGCGGGGTCATCACGAGCGCCGGCATCCTGCTGGCGGCCGTGTTCGCGGTGCTCGGCGTGCTCCCGCTGGTGGTGCTCGCCCAGCTCGGCGTGGTCATCTGCGTGGGCGTGCTGCTCGACACCCTCGTGGTGCGCACCGTGCTCGTGCCCGCCGTCGCGCTCCTGCTCGGCGACCGCTTCTGGTGGCCGCGCCGGGTCGGCCCGCGCCCGGACGGCGACGCCACCCCGGCCGACGGCGCTCCGGTCGACGACGACGTCGTGGCGGTCGGCACCCGGTGACAGCCGCCCGCGTGGCCGGCGCCGTCGTGGTGCTCGTCCTCGTGGGTGCCTACGCGGCCCTGGCCGTCCGGTGGACCGCGAGCGACCCCGGCTGGTACGCCGGCCTGCCGCGCCCGCCCTGGCAGCCGCCGGACATCGTCTTCGGGATCATCTGGCCGCTCAACTTCGTGGCCCTGGTCGTGGCGGGGTTGGCGGTCGTGCAGCGGGCCCCGCTGCGCGACCTCTGGCTCTGGCTGGCGCTGCTCGCCGCGTCGGTCGCCCTCGCCGTGGGGTGGGCCCACGAGTTCTACGTGCCCCACCACCTGGGCCGGGCCGCCATCCTGCTGGCGGGGGCCGCCGTCCTCACCTGGCTGCTCGTCGCCGCGAACCGCCGGCCTGGTGTCGTGGGCCGCGTGGGTCCTCGTGCCCTACGCCCTCTGGCTCACCGTCGCCACGACCCTCGCAGTGGGCTACTGGCGGCTCGTGCCGGCCGCGGCCGTGACCGGCTCGTGAACTTTCTCGCCGCAGGTGCATCCACGCGCAGGGGAGTGGCGGAAGTACGGGTGAGGTCGCAGCGCCGCGACCACACCCCACCAGAGAGGACCCTGAGCATGAACCTCCGTCGCCTCGGCGTCACGGCCGCCGTACTCGGCCTGGCCGCCGCCACCGTCGCACCCGCTGCATCCGCGTCCGCGTCGACCACGACCAGCCCCTCGGCAACCGCAGCCTCGCCGCGGTCCTCACCGCGGACGGCAACCAGTTCGACCGCAACTGGTACGACTACGACATCGTGACCGAGGCCGTCCTCGCCGTGACCGACGCCAAGCCGGCCAGCCCGGTGAACCTGCTCAAGGACGGCAACGTCGCCCTCACCGCCTTCATCCCCAACGACCGCGCCTTCCAGGTGCTCGTCCGCGACCTGACCGGCAGCTGGCCGCGCACCGAGCAGGCGACGTTCGAGACCGTCGCGAGCCTGGGCATCGACACCGTCGAGACGGTGCTGCTCTACCACGTCGTGCCGGGCGCGACGATCACCAAGAAGGCGGCCGTCAAGGCCAACGGGGCGGTGCTCACGACGGCGCAGGGCGGCACCTTCAAGGTCAAGGTCTACAACCGCCACGTGCCGATCATCGAGCTGCGCGACCAGGACCCCAACGACGTCAACCCGTTCCTCAACCCGCGGGCCCTGGACATCAACAAGGGCAACAAGCAGATCGCGCACGGCATCGTCTTCGTCCTGCGGCCCGTCGACCTCTGAGCCCAGGCCTGACGCACCGTGACCGTCTTCACGACCGGGTTCGGGGTGGTCGCCCTCGCGGCGGCCGCCCCGCTCGGTCGTGCCGGTGCCCCTTCCCGCGGCACCGCGACGAGCGCCGGGGGAGGGTGGCCACCTATCGTGGAGCGCGTGAGCACCGGTGAGCAGGTCGATGTGGACGACCTCGCCGTGCGGCTGCGCGACGGTTCGCGCGAGGCGCTCGCCGAGGCCTACCGGGAGTGGTCGGCGCTGGTGCACACGCTGGCGGTGCGCTCGCTCGGCAACCACCACGACGCCGAGGACGTCACCCAGCAGGTCTTCGTCGCCGCCTGGCGCAGCCGGCACACGCTGCGCCCGGAGCGCGGGTCGGTCGCCGGCTGGCTGGTGGGCATCACCCGACACACCGTCGCCGACCACCACGCGAAGCGGGCGCGACAGGCCCGGGATGCCGCCGCCGTCGCCGCGCACGCCGGCCCGGAGGCGCTCGCGGCACCGCCCGACGACCAGCTCGCCGCCCGGCTCGTGCTGCACGACGAGCTGGGGCGTCTCGGGGAGCCGCGCGGCACCGTGGTACGGATGGCGTTCATCGAGGACCTGACCCACGAGCAGATCGCCGAGCGGCTCGACCTGCCGCTCGGCACCGTCAAGAGCCACGTCCGACGAGGACTGACCCGACTGAGGACCCGCCTGGAGGAGGTGAACCGTGACCCATCCTGACGACGACACACTCGCCGCCATCGCCCTCGGCGACCCGGCGCCCTCCGGTGCCGCCGAGCACGCGCACAGCTGCCCGGAGTGCTCGCAGGCCCTGGCGTCGCTGCGTGACACCCTCACCACCCTGCACGCGCCGGTGCCCGAGCTCGTCGCGCCACCGGCCGTCGGTGTGGGACGCGGTGGAGGCCGAGCTCGACCGCGAGCCGGAGACCACCACTGCCGCACCGGCATCCGTGGCAACGCTGCCGGCGACGACGCCGGCGCCGCACGACCGCAGCCGCGCCGGATGCCGGCGACGAGCTCAGCCGGCGGCGTTCCTCGCGCACCGGCCGGCGTCGCTTCCCGCTGGCGTGGGTCGCGGGTGCTGCCGCGGCCGGCCTGGTCGTCGGGCGTGGTCGGCACCCGGCTCGTCGACGACGAGCCGGGCACCTCGATCGTGCCGGGTGGCACTGTCACGACCGTCGCGTCGGCCAGCCTCGACACCCTCGACACGCAGCAGGTCATGGGCACGGCCGACGTGGTGCGCCACGACGGGCGGCTCGACCTCACCGTGAGCACCACCGCGCCGATGGACGCCGACGGCGGCTACCTCGAGGTGTGGCTGATCAACAAGGACCTCAAGCGGATGGTGTCGGTCGGGGTGCTCGACCCCGCCACGAGCGACCAGTCGTTCGTCATCCCGCAGGACCTGCTCGACCAGGGCTACGTCATCGTCGACATCTCCCGCGAGGGCTACGACGAGGCCCCCCAGCACTCGGGCGACAGCCTGGTGCGCGGCACGCTGGCCACCTGAGCGAGCCGGGGCCGGCGCGGCCGCCCCGGGGCAACTCCCCGGGACGCCCGGCGGGGCGGCAGGCTGGTACCTAGGATGGGCGGCATGACGACGTCCCCCGACATCAAGCCCCGCAGCCGCGACGTCACCGACGGCCTGGAGAAGGCCGCCGCGAGGGGGATGCTGCGCGCCGTCGGCCTCGGCGACGACGACTTCGCCAAGCCGCAGATCGGCGTGGCGAGCTCGTGGAACGAGATCACCCCGTGCAACCTCTCGCTCGACCGGCTGGCGAAGGCGGTCAAGGACGGCGTGCACGCCGGCGGCGGCTACCCGCTCGAGTTCGGCACCATCTCGGTCAGCGACGGCATCTCGATGGGCCACGAGGGCATGCACTTCTCGCTGGTCAGCCGCGAGATCATCGCCGACTCGGTCGAGACCGTCATGCAGGCCGAGCGGCTCGACGGCTCGGTGCTGCTCGCCGGCTGCGACAAGTCGCTGCCCGGCATGCTGATGGCCGCGGCCCGGCTCGACCTCGCCTCGGTGTTCCTCTACGCCGGCTCGATCCTGCCCGGCATCGCCAAGATGTCCGACGGCTCCGAGCGCACGGTCACGATCATCGACGCCTTCGAGGCCGTCGGCGCCTGCGCCCGCGGGCTGATGAGCCGCGAGGACGTCGACGCCATCGAGCGCGCCATCTGCCCCGGCGAGGGTGCCTGCGGCGGCATGTACACCGCCAACACGATGGCCTCGGTCGCCGAGGCGATCGGCATGTCGCTGCCCGGCTCGGCCGCCCCGCCCGCCACCGACCGGCGTCGCGACGGGTTCGCCCGCAAGTCCGGCGAGGCCGTCGTCGAGCTGCTCCGCCGGGGCATCACCGCCCGCGACATCATGACCAAGGAGGCGTTCGAGAACGCCATCGCCGTCGTCATGGCCTTCGGCGGCTCCACCAACGCCGTGCTGCACCTGCTCGCCATCGCCCACGAGGCCGACGTCGACCTCACCCTGGCCGACTTCTCGCGGGTCGGCGCCAAGGTGCCGCACCTCGCCGACGTCAAGCCGTTCGGCTCGTACGTCATGACCGACGTCGACCGGGTCGGCGGCGTGCCGGTCGTCATGCGGGCGCTGCTCGATGCCGGGCTGCTGCACGGCGACTGCCTCACCGTCACCGGGAAGACGATGGCCGAGAACCTCGCCCACATCGCGCCCCCCGACGTCGACGGCAAGGTGGTGCGCGCGATGAGCGAGCCGATCCACCGCACCGGCGGCATCACCATCCTCAAGGGGTCGCTGGCCCCCGACGGCGCCGTCGTGAAGTCGGCCGGGTTCGACTCCGACGTCTTCGAGGGCACCGCGCGCGTCTTCGACGGCGAGCGGGCCGCGATGGATGCCGTCGAGGACGGCACCCTCACCGCCGGCGACGTCGTCGTCATCCGCTACGAGGGCCCCAAGGGCGGCCCCGGCATGCGCGAGATGCTCGCCGTGACCGGTGCCATCAAGGGCGCCGGGCTCGGCAAGGACGTGCTGCTGCTCACCGACGGCCGGTTCTCCGGCGGCACCACCGGGCCTGTGCGTCGGCCACGTCGCGCCCGAGGCGGTCGACGAGGGGCCGATCGCGTTCGTCCGCGACGGCGACGGCATCCGCCTCGACGTCGCCAACGGCCTGCTCGACCTGCTCGTCGACGAGGCCGAGCTCGAGCGCCGCCGCGCCGAGGGCGTCACCCACCCCGCGCCCAAGTACACCCGCGGGGTGCTCGCGAAGTACCGCCGCCTCGTCGGCAGCGCCAGCACCGGCGCGGTGTGTGACTGACCCGACCGGCGAGGGGCCGGCGCTCGAGCTGGTCGGCCTGGTCAAGGAGTTCCGGGGCAGGCGGGTCGTCCACGGCCTGTCGCTCGTGGTGCCCCGCGGCTCGCTCTACGGCCTGGTCGGGCCCAACGGCGCCGGCAAGACCACCACGCTGTCGATGGCGACCGGGCTGCTGCGGCCCGACGGCGGCACCGCGCGCGTCCTCGGCCACGACGTGTGGGCCGACCCGGCGGCGGCCAAGGCCGTCATGGGCATCTCGCCCGACGGCATGCGCCTGTTCGAGCAGCTGTCCGGGCGCGAGCTGCTCACCTACGTGGGCGCGCTGCGCCGGATGCCGCCCGCGGTCACCGCCGAGCGCGCCGACGAGCTGCTCGCCGTGCTCGACCTCGCCGACGACGCGCAGCACCGTCGTGGCCGACTACTCCGCCGGCATGGTGAAGAAGATCAGCCTGGCGGCCGCGCTCATCCACGCCCCGCGGCTGCTGGTGCTCGACGAGCCGTTCGAGGCGGTCGACCCGGTGTCGGGCCAGACGATCCGCACGATCCTGCGCCGGTACGTCGCGGGCGGGGGCACGGTGGTGATGTCGAGCCACGTCATGGAGCTCGTCGAGGGGCTCTGCGACCGGGTGGCCGTGGTCGCCGCCGGGCGGGTGCTCGCCGAGGACACCGTCGCCGGGCTGACCCGGGGCGGTTCGCTGCACCAGCGCTTCCTCGAGCTGGTCGGGGCATCCGACGCGGGGGGCGAGGGCCTCACGTGGTTGGGCTGATCGTCCGCCTGCGGCTCGCCATGTGGCGCACCGCGATGACGCGCAGCACCCTCCACCTCGTCTCCTCGGTCATCGGCGCGCTCGCCGCCCTCGTGGTGCTGGCGCTCCTCGGCCCCGGCCTGGTGCTGCTGTCGCAGCGCCCGCTGCGGGTCACGGCGCTCACCGTCCCGCTGTTCGCGCTCATCACGCTGATGTGGACCGTGCTCAGCCTCATCGCGTCGGGCGTCGACTCCCTGCTCGACCCGGCGCGCTTCTCGGTGCTGCCGCTGCGCGCCGAGGAGCTCGCCCGCGGCCTGCTCGCCGCCGCGTGCACCGGCATCCCGGCGGTGCTGCTGAGCGGGCTGGCCCTGGCCCAGGTCGGGGCGTGGCTCGGCCGGCCGGCCGCCGTGCCGGCAGCCGTGGTCGCCGCCGTGCTCGGCGTGCTGACGGCGGTGCTGCTCGCCCGCGCCATCACCAGCGCCCTCGCCCGGGTGATGACCACGCGGGTGGGCCGCGTGCTCGGCGCCGTGGTCGTCTCGGTGGTCACGCTCATCCCGCTCGCCATGAACGCGGTGCTCACCACCGGCTCGCTCGGCACCGACCTGGGCTCGTTCGACGCGACCCGCTCGGCGGTCGTCGCCTCGTGGACCCCGTTCGGCTGGGCGTGGGCGCTGCCGTTCGACGTCGCCACCGGTCGGTGGGCGGCGGGTGGCGTGCACCTGGTGCTCGCGGTCGGCCCTCGTCGGCGGGCTGTACGCCGGGTGGGTGCGCCTGCTGGCTCGCACCCTCACCTCACCGCTCACCACGCTCCGGCGGCCAGCGCATCGGCCGGGGGAGGCTGCTGCCGGTGCTGCTCGGCACCTCGCCCACCGCGTCGATCGCGGCGCGGCGGGTGCGCGCCTGGTACCGCGACAGCCGGCTGGTCGGCATCGCCCTGCGCACCGCCGTGCTGCCGGTCTTCTTCGTCGTGCAGGCGCTGTTCACCGACACCCCGGGGCTGGCCGGCGTCGGCATCGTCACCCTGGCGGTGTTCGCCGGCCTGACCCTGATGAACGACCTGGCGTTCGACGGCCCGGCGTGGTGGCTGCACGTCGCCGTCGGGGTGCGCGGCTGGGAGGACCGGCTGGGCCGGGCCATCGCCTCGACCGTGGTCTTCGGCCCCGTCGTCGTGCTCACGTTCGCGGTGAGCGTGGCGCTGGGCGTCATCTCGCACCCCGTGTCGTGGGCCACGGTCGTCGTGGTGTCGTTCCTCGCCAGCCTCGGCCTGGCCGTGGGGGTGGGGGCGGTGCTGCCGGGCACGGCGCCGCGCACCGGCGGCAACCCGTTCGCGGCCACGTCGGGCGGCGCGGCACAGGGCTGCCTCACCGCGATCGTGTCGTTCGTCGGGCCGCTGCTGCTCACCCTCCCGGCCGTCGTCGCCGCGGTGCTCACCTCGGGTTCGCCCGTCGGCGCCTGGGTGGTGCTGGCCGCTGGGCACGCTCTACGGGCTGGGCCTGCTCACCGGCGGGCGTGGTGCTGGGCGGGTGCGCGCATCGACCGGCGCGCGCCCGAGCTGCTCGGGCAGCTCGCGACCGCCCAGATCTGACCCCGGCGGGTCAAGATCGACCAATAGGTCAGATCGCCCCGGCCCGGCTGGGTCAAGAGTCCCGGCCCGCTACGATCGCCGGAAGGTGCCCCGGCCCGGCTGGGTCAAGATCGACCAATAGGTCGAAGTTGCCCCGGATGCCGTCCGCGTCGTCAGCGGGCGGCCGCCACCGGCTCGGGGTCGGTGTGGTCGTGCTCGGCCCGCACGGCCGCCACCGGGGAGAACCGGTCGTGGTAGGTGACGAGCAGCGAGAGGAGCAGCACGAAGAACACCGTCGCCGACAGGTCGAGCGCGCCGCCGCCGAGCAGCAGCCGGGCCAGGAGCACCAGGCCGACGTTGACGACGACGCGCGCGCCGATCGCGGCCGCGAGCCCCTCCCGGCTGCCGGCCCGACGCGCCACCGCGACGGAGATCGCGGCGTTGATGACGACGAAGATCGCGATGCCGACGAACATCCGCAGGTCGGAGACCTCGAGCCCGGGCAGGATGCGCGCGTAGATCGTCGACAGCAGGCCGATGAGCACGACCTTCTCCAGCGTCGACCACGACCACACCTTCACGTGGGATGCCGTCCACGCGTCGCGCTCGGCGGCGGTGTCCATCTCCTCCGGCAGCGGGTCGGCCGCCAGGCGCCACGTCCAGTCGAACGGGAGCAGGCGCGGCCGCACCACGAACCAGAGGAGCGCGAGCCCGACCAGGACTGCGCCGATGACGAGCGGCGGGAACCAGGCGACGTCCTGCCAGGTGTCGGTGAAGTCGAGCTGGGCCACGTGGATCCAGTACTCCTGCGGCAGCTTGATGAAGATCCAGATGCACGCCGCCGTCACGATCCAGAAGCGGGTGCTGAACCGGCGCGGGTCCCAGCGCAGCCGGACGAGCTCGTAGGCGATGAAGAAGTACTCGAAGGTGTTGGGGAAGATCAGCAGCAGCGTGCGCACGCCGGTGATCTCGAACGCCATCACCCCGACCATCCGGTAGAAGAACAGGAACCGGGAGATGCTCACGGCCGCGCTGCGGGTCCAGTTCTGCAACGACGCCAGGAAGGCGATCGACAGGTAGAACAGGTCCATCGCCTTGTCGTAGTTCTGGTAGCCCGGCGGGTCGAACCCGAACGCCTGGAAGACGCTCTGGTCGATGCCGTCGAGCACCAGGCAGGCGAGCACGGCGGGCAGCGGCCACTTCGGGATGAAGAGGGGGATCAGGAAGCGCAGCCCCACCACGACGACGAACACGACGGTGGCTTCGGTGGTCATGCGGTGCTCCTCGTGCGCGGCCCGTCGACGAGGGCGTCCGGCGCGAACGCTAGCGGAGCGCGTCCCGGCCGCGCGCCGGCATCCGAGGGTGGTGCGTGGTGAGCGACCTCACGGTTCCGGATCGTGGGATCGGCCGTCTCGTTGGTTGACACGGCATACGGCCCGGGGGAGAGTTCACCTGTGGCCCGAGTCCTCGTACTTTCCCGGCGCGTCTGATCCTTTCGATCTGACGCGCTCCCTCCGTCGTCCCGCCACCGGGACTGGAGGGTTTTTTTGTGCACGGACGACGGCCGCCGACAGCGGTTGACTTCAACGAAGACGGTGACAGCAGTGAGCGAGACCAGGCCGGCGACCCCGGTTGCCCCAGCGGCCCCGAGCGCCCCGAGCCCCGCGCAGGTGGCGCAGCAGGCGAGGGCGCGCACGCCCATCGAGGTGACCGGCGCGCAGAGCCTGGTGCTCTCGCTCGAGGCGATGGACGTCGACACCGTCTTCGGCATCCCCGGGGGCGCGATCCTCCCGGCCTACGACCCGCTGCTCGACTCGGTCAAGGTGCGCCACATCCTGGTGCGCCACGAGCAGGGTGCCGGCCACGCGGCCGAGGGGTACGCCGCTGCCACCGGACGCGTCGGCGTCTGCATGGCGACCTCCGGCCCGGGCGCGACCAACCTCGTCACGCCGCTCGCCGACGCGCACATGGACTCCGTGCCGATCGTCGCCATCACCGGCCAGGTCACGTCGGCCGCCATCGGCACCGACGCCTTCCAGGAGGCCGACATCCGCGGCATCACGATGCCGATCACCAAGCACAACTACCTGGTGACCAACGCCGACGACATCCCCCGCACCATCGCCGAGGCGTTCCACATCGCCGCCACCGGCCGCCCCGGCCCGGTGCTCGTCGACATCTCCAAGGACGCCCTGCAGGCGCGCACCATGTTCTCCTGGCCGCCGCGCATCGACCTGCCCGGCTACCACCCGGTCACCCGCCCGCACAGCAAGCAGATCCGCGAGGCCGCCCGGCTGATCGCCGAGGCCAAGCGGCCCATCCTCTACGTCGGTGGCGGCGTCATCCGGGCCCGCGCCAGCGAGGAGCTGCGGCGCTTCGTCGAGCTGAGCCAGATCCCCGTGGTCACCACGCTGATGGCCCGCGGCGCGCTGCCCGACAGCCACCCGCTGCACCTCGGGATGCCGGGCATGCACGGCTCGGTCTCGGCCGTCACCGGCCTGCAGAAGTCCGACCTGATCATCGCCCTCGGCGCCCGCTTCGACGACCGGGTCACCGGCCAGCTCAAGACCTTCGCGCCCGACGCCAAGGTCATCCACGCCGACATCGACCCCGCCGAGATCAGCAAGAACCGCAAGGCCGACGTGCCGATCGTCGGTGACTGCCGCGCGGTGCTCACCGACCTCATCGAGGCCGTCGACGCCGACATCGACGCCGGCCGTGGTGGTGACTACGACGAGTGGCGCGAGCGGGTCGCCGGCTGGAAGGAGCTCTTCCCGGTCGGCTACACCGAGCCCGCGGAGTCGACGCTGGCACCGCAGTACGTGATCCAGCGGCTCAGCGAGATCGTCGGCCCGGAGGCGGTGCTACGTCGCCGGCGTCGGCCAGCACCAGATGTGGGCCGCCCAGTTCGTCGACTACGAGCGCCCCAACGCCTGGCTCAACTCCGGTGGCCTCGGGACGATGGGGTATGCCGTGCCGGCCGCCATGGGTGCCAAGGTCGGCGAGCCCGACCGCACCGTGTGGGCGATCGACGGCGACGGCTGCTTCCAGATGACCAACCAGGAGCTCGCCACCTGCGTCATCAACAACATCCCGATCAAGGTCGCGATCATCAACAACAGCAGCCTCGGCATGGTGCGCCAGTGGCAGACGCTGTTCTACAACGAGCGCTACTCCAACACCGACCTGCACACCTCGGTCGGCTCGCGGGTGCCCGACTTCGTCAAGCTCGCCGACGCCTACGGCTGCGCCGGGTTCCGGTGCGAGCGACCGGAGGACGTCGACGACACGATCCGTGCGGCGATGGCCGTCAACGACCGGCCGGTGGTCGTCGACTTCGTCGTGCACCGCGACGCGATGGTCTGGCCGATGGTGCCGGCCGGGGTCAGCAACGACCTGATCCAGGTCGCCCGCGACACCGCGCCGCAGTGGGACCGCGAGGAGTCCGAGGCCATCGAGCAGGGACTCGACCCCGACCACGACGGCGTGCCCACGGGCTCCCACAGGAACTGAAGGCGACATGACCATGAACAAGCACACCCTGTCCGTCCTCGTCGAGAACAAGCCCGGCGTCCTGGCGCGCATCGCCGCGCTGTTCTCCCGGCGCGGCTTCAACATCGACTCCCTCGCGGTGGGGGAGACCGAGTACCCCGACGTCTCGCGGATGACCGTCGTGGTCGACGTCGAGGACCTGCCCCTGGAGCAGGTGACCAAGCAGCTCAACAAGCTCGTCGAGGTGCTCAAGGTCGTCGAGCTCGAGCCGCAGAGCGGCGGTGCAGCGCCAGGTCATGCTGATCAAGGTGCGGGCGGATGCCGGCACCCGCAGCCAGGTGCTCGAGATGGTGCAGATGTTCCGCGCCAAGGTCGTCGACGTCGCCACCGACTCGCTGACCATCGAGGCCACCGGCACCACCGACAAGCTCAAGGCGCTGCTCGAGGTGCTCGAGCCCTACGGCGTCAAGGAGCTCGTCCAGTCCGGGATCGTCGCCATCGGCCGCGGCCCGCGCTCCATCACCGACCGGGCGCTCCGCAGCGCGTGAGCCGACGATCGGCAGCCCGTGACCGGCATCCGCCGGGCCTGAGACCGCGCCGCGCGGCGCGAGCCGCACGGCATATCGTCCACACCGACACCACCACCACCACCACCACCACACGAGGAGAGGCCGACACGATGGCCGAGATGTTCTACGACGACGACGCCGACCTGGCCGTCATCCAGGGCCGCAAGGTCGCGGTCATCGGGTACGGCAGCCAGGGCCACGCCCACGCGCTCAACCTGCGCGACTCCGGGGTCGACGTGCGCGTCGGGCTCGCCGAGGGCTCGAAGTCCCGCCCCAAGGCCGAGGCCGAGGGCCTGCGCGTGCTCGACGTGGCCGACGCCGTCAAGGAGGCCGACCTCGTCGTCATCCTGACGCCCGACCAGGTGCAGCGCACCGTCTACGCCGAACGAGATCAAGCCCAACCTCGCCGAGGGCGCCGCCCTGCTGTTCGGGCACGGCTTCAACATCCGCTTCGGCTACATCCGGCCCGAGGCCGGCTCCGACGTCATCATGGTCGCCCCCAAGGGCCCCGGCCACATCGTGCGCCGCGAGTTCGTCGACGGTCGCGGCGTGCCGGTGCTCCTCGCGGTCGAGCAGGACGCCTCGGGCCAGCGCCTGGGCGCTCGCGAAGTCCTACGGCAAGGCGATCGGCGGCCTGCGCGCCGGCGGCATCGGCACCACCTTCACCGAGGAGACCGAGACCGACCTGTTCGGTGAGCAGGCCGTGCTCTGCGGCGGCGCGTCGCAGCTCGTCATGTACGGCTTCGAGACCCTCATCGAGGCGGGCTACCAGCCCGAGGTCGCCTACTTCGAGTGCCTGCACGAGCTCAAGCTGATCGTCGACCTGATGATCGAGGGCGGCATCGCCAAGCAGCGCTGGTCGGTCTCCGACACCGCGGAGTACGGCGACTACGTCTCGGGCCCGCGGGTCATCGACGCGCACGTCAAGGAGAACATGAAGGCGGTGCTCGCCGACATCCAGAGCGGCGCGTTCGCCCAGCGGTTCATCGACGACCAGGACGCCGGCGCCCCGGAGTTCAAGGCGCTGCGCGAGAAGGGTGCCGCGCACCCGATCGAGGCCACCGGCCGCGACCTGCGCAAGCTGATGGCGTGGGTCGACTCCGACCGCGACCAGGACTACGTCGAGGGCTCCGCCGCCCGCTGACGCCCCAGTCGACAGTAGAGAACACGCCGCCTCCGGTTCGCCGGGGGCGGCGTGTTCTCTACCGTCGACGAGCGGCCGCGGGCCGTGGCCTCGCTCACCCGCGTCCTCCACCCACCTCGTGGCGGGACGACCCGGCGCTCGTACGATCGTCGGGTGGAGGACCTCGTCGACGGCTGGCCGGTGTGGGTGGTCTTCGGCGTGCTCTGGGCCGGCGCCTTCGCGCGGGGCACCGCCACCTACTGGGTCGGCCGCGGGGTGCGGGCCGGGCGGCAGCCGCTCGCGCTGGGGCCGGCACCTCGACGGCCGGGTCGTGCAGCGGGCCGAGGGCTGGGTGCGGCGCTTCGGCGCCCCGGCGGTGACGCTGGGCTTCCTCACCGTCGGCGTGCAGACCGCGATCAACGCCTCGGCCGGCATGCTCCGGATGCCGCAGCGCCGGTTCCTGCCCGCCGTCACCCTCGGCGCCGCGCTCTGGTCGCTGGTCTACACGACGGTCGGGTTCACGGTCGTCGACGCCTGGCTGGGCGACCTGTCGTGGTGGTGGGCCGTGGTCGCCGTCGGGGTGGTCGTGGCGATCGTGCTGGTCTCGCGCCGCCTCGAGCACCCGCCCGAGGCTGGACGCCCACTGAGGCCATGGTCACATCGTGGGCACCGGCGTCCACATGCTGGCACGCGCCTAGGATGGAGGCCCGGCCCAGCGGCGCGCCGGGGAGCCCCCGGACACCGCAGTGGTGGGGGGCCTGCCCACCCGGGCACCGGCATCCGGCCGACCGGCGGATGACCGACCGCAGCACCGAAAGAGGGACCTTTCGTGACCAAGCCCGTCGTCCTCATCGCCGAGGAGCTCTCACCCGCGACGCTCGACGCCCTCGGCCCGGACTTCGAGGTCCGCCACGTCGACGGTGCCGACCGCGGCGCGCTGCTCCCGGCGCTCGCCGACGTCGACGCGGTGCTCATCCGCTCGGCGACGAAGATGGACGCCGAGGCCATCGCGGCCGCCAAGAACCTCAAGGTCATCGCCCGCGCCGGCGTGGGCCTGGACAACGTCGACGTCGAGACCGCCACCAAGGCCGGCGTCATGGTCGTGAACGCACCGACCTCCAACATCACCAGCGCCGCCGAGCTCGCCGTCGGCCTGCTGCTCGCCTGCGCCCGCAACATCGCGCCGGCCAACGAGGCCCTGAAGAACGGCGCCTGGAAGCGCAGCAAGTACGGCGGCGTCGAGCTGCTCGAGAAGAAGGTCGGCATCGTCGGCTTCGGCCGCATCGGCCAGCTCGTCGCCGAGCGGCTCAAGGGCTTCGGCGTCGAGATCCTCGCCTACGACCCCTACGTCTCGGTGCAGCGCGCCGGCCTGCTCGGCGCCCGCCTGGTCACCCTCGACGAGCTGCTCGCCGAGAGCGACTTCATCACCATCCACCTGCCCAAGACCCCCGAGACCATCGGCCTGATCGGCAAGGAGGCGCTCACCAAGGTCAAGCCGACCGTGCGCGTCATCAACGCCGCCCGCGGTGGCGTGCTCGACGAGGAGGCCCTCGCCGACGCCATCGCCGAGGGCCGCGTCGCCGGCGCCGGCATCGACGTCTTCGCGACCGAGCCGTGCACCGACAGCCCGCTGTTCGCCCACGAGTCGGTCGTCGTCACGCCGCACCTCGGCGCCTCCACCGAGGAGGCCCAGGAGAAGGCCGGTGTCGCGGTCGCCAAGTCGGTGCGCCTCGCCCTCGGCGGCGACCTCGTGCCGGATGCCGTGAACGTCTCCGGCGGCGCGGTCGCCGAGGAGGTGCGCCCCGGCATCGACCTGGTCGAGAAGCTCGGCCGGGTGTTCACCGCGTTCGCCGGCTCGGTGCCGGTGCAGCTCGACGTCGAGGTGCGCGGCGAGATCACCTCGCACGACGTGTCGGTCTGGGAGCTCGCGGCGCTCAAGGGCCTGTTCACCGACGTCACCGAGGACCCCGTCACCTACGTCAACGCCCCGCTGCTCGCCAAGGAGCGCGGCTGCGAGTCGCGCCTGGTGACCGACGAGGTGTCCGAGGACTTCCGCAACGTCACCACCCTGCGCGGCACCCTCGCCGACGGCACCATCGGTCTCGGTGTCGGGCACGCTCACCGGGCCGAAGATGGTGCAGAAGCTGATCGGCATCAACGGCTGGGACCTCGAGATCCCGCTCAGCGTGCACATGGCCTTCTTCGCCTACGACGACCGCCCCGGCGTCATCGGCGCGGTCGGCAAGCTGCTCGGCGAGGCCGCCGTCAACATCGCCGGCATGCAGGTCGCCGCGCGACGACGAGGCCACCAACTCGCTGATCGCCCTCACCGTCGACCAGGCCATCCCGGCCGACGTCGTCACCGCGATCGAGACCGAGATCGGCGCCGAGACGGTGCGGGTCGTCGACCTGGTCTGACGGTGACGGCCATGCCGCGACGTCCGTCCCGCCACGTCCCGTCCCCGGTTGACCGCGCCGGACGGCGACAACTGACATAGCGTGCGGACGTGTCGCGTCGCGCATCGCTGACGGAGCCCCTGGCTCAGCGGCTGCTCGACGCGCAGGTGGCCTACCACCTCGAGCGGCTGACCGGTGAGGAGCTCGAGGCACTCGTCGCCGCTCTCGCCGACGACCTCCTGACGGCCGCGGGGCGTCACCCGATCGAGGACCTCGTCGACCGGGAGGTGATCACCTCGATCGTGGTTCGGGCGCTGGAGACCGTGCCGGCCAGTGCCGCGGTCAGCGGCATCATCGAGCTCGCGACCGAGGTGGTGCTCGAGGGCCCGGCCGAGCCGTTCCCGGTCGGGGAGCTCGCCGACCGTGACCAGGTCGAGGCACTCGTGGACAGCCTGCTGGCCCTCCACCCCGTGCTCGAGCGGGCGGGGGAGTCGCTGGCCGACGTCTCGATGATGGGAACCGTGGCATCGCGCTTCATGGGTCGCATCGTGGGCGAGGTCGTGAACGCCAACCAGGCCATGGCCGACAAGGTGCCCGGGCTGGGGTCGCTGGTGTCGATGGGGACGAGCGCCGCCTCCAGGATGATGGGCGCAGCGGACAAGCAGGTCGAGCGGCTGATCGGGGACACCGTCGGAAAGGGCGGTGCCTTCGCGGTCCGTCGCCTCAACCGCATCGTCATCGAGACGCTGCTCGACCCCGCGACCAGGCTGGCGGCGCTGGAGTCCTGGGACCTGCTGGCCGGCAGGCAGGTGGTCGGACTGGGTCACCACGTGACGCCGGAGCAGGCCGGCGACCTGGCCGGTGCCCTGCACGACGTGGCCATCACGGGGCTGGCCACCGAGCACGCGGCCGACCTCGTCGAGGTGGTCGTCGACGCCTTCTTCGATCGTTTCGGCGGCTACACCCCCACCGAGATGCTCGAGCAGCTCGACCTCGACCGCGAGGAGCTGGTCGCCGACCTGGTACGGCTGGCTCCCTCGGCCGTCGGCGCGCTGCGGGCGTCCGGGGACCTCGAGCGCCTGGTGCGCGCGCAGCTCGAGCCGTTCTACAGCTCCCCCGAGGTCACCCGCCTGCTCGGGTGACCGGGGCGTCCACAGCGACCCGGGAGGGCCGTCGCCGGGTGCGCCACAGACCGATGCCGAGGGTGAGGCCCCAGGCCAGGAACAGCGGGTCCCAGAGCCACGCGTGACCCCGTATGGCCACGAGGTCGTCGACCGGGCCGAGCGCGCCGGTGAGCGCCCACTCCCCGACGGTTCCCACGAGCGCGTTCCCGCCCAGTGCCCAGTAGAGGCTGGCCAGGCCGTGCACCGTGCCGACCGCCGCGGCTGCGGTGAACCAGGGCAGGGCGCGCCGCCCGCTCACCGCCCCAGCGACAGGCCGCGCCGGTCGGCCAGCTCCTCGAACAGCGCCTCCCACCGGGTGGCCGTCGCGGTGATGTCGAAGTCCCGGACCCGAGCGGCGGCTGCGTCGGCCAACCGCCGCTGCTCGGCGGGGTCGCCGACGACGCGCAGGATGCGCGTCGGCGAGCGGCGCGCTGGCGCCGGGCGGCACGAGCACCCCGAACCGCCCGCCGTCGAGCAGCTCGTCGGGACCCGTCGGGCAGTTCGCCGCCACGATCGGCAGCCCGGCCGCCATCGCCTCGATGACCACCATCGGCATGCCCTCGCGCCGTGAGGAGAGCACGAACATCGAGGCCTCGTCGAGCCGGGCGGCCAGGTCGGGCTCGAACCCCTCGAGCGTGACCACCCCGGTGAGTCCGGCGTCGTCCACCTGCCGCTGCAGGGCGTCGCGTTCCTCGCCCGCGCCGTAGATCCGCAGCCGCCAGTCGGGGCGGGTCTCGGCCACGGTGCGCCACGCGTCGACCAGGATGTCGAATCCCTTGCGGTGGGTCAGCAGACCGGCCGCGACGGCCACCGGCTCGCGGAGGGGTGAGCGTCGCAGCCGGGTGCCCAGCGGCAGGGCGTTCGGTATCGCCACCACGGGGCACGCGCCGTTCAGCACGCCCCGGTAGGCCGTCGCATCGCCCTCGGTGAGCACCGCCAGCGCGTCGAGGGAGCGGTAGCGGTCGGCATACTCGGCCCGCAGGGCCGGGTTCCGGGGGAGGTGGTTGTGCTCCGCGGCGACGGCCACCTGGTGGTCGGTGCGCAGCCCGGCGAGGCCGACGTTGAGGGTGAGCCGGGTGCCGATGACCACGCTGTCGCGTTGGGCCCGGACGTACCGGGAGAGCGCGAGGTCGTGCGCCCGGGTCCACCCGGTGGTGCGCATGTCGAGAGGGTGCGCCAGCCTGCTGTGCGTGCGTCGCAGGGCGACCCGGGTGCCCCACCGCACGGCGTTGGCGGGTGTGCCCGGCCGGTCGGCAGCGCGGCCGGATGCCGGTGAGCGAGACCAGCCGTACGCCGGGGGGCACGGGGAAGAACGGCTCGGCCCGTCGCTGCACCAGCGACGCCACCTCGACGTCGTGACCGCGCTCGGCGAGCGCCCCCGCCATCGACAGGGTCGTGCGGATCGTGCCGCCCCGCCCGTAGGCACCGAGCAGCAGGTAGCGGATGCGCACCTCGGACCCCTTTCGCCTGCCCGCCCGGGAACATCCCGGCCGCGGGCCGCGGCCAGTGTGACCCGAGCGCGGCGCGAGTGCCAGTGCACCTGCGTCCCGCGCGTGTCGCGGGTCCGGACCCGGCCGCGGCGCCGCGGATTCCGTGGATCCGGTCCAGCAGGCGCGAAGAATCCGTCGGGCAGCGCGCGATGTGGCGCACGTCTCGTCGGTCGAGCGTCCGGATGGTGAGAGGGCGGTGCCGGGTACTAGGACGTCCACGTACCGTCGAAGGCATGCAGCGGCTCGAGGTACTCATCCTCATTCCGAGCCGCGGCGAGGTCCGGTAGTCAGCATCCTCGCCGCGGAGACCCCGCGACGTCGCTGACCGGTTCGCCGAGGCACCACTCGGCTCGAGCCCCCGAACCCCACCGACGACTGGCCTGAACGGGCCGTGGAAGGCAGAACGACGATGAACGAGAACAGCACCCTCGACGAGGCCACCCTTGCGCGGCAGGCCCTGCAGGAGTCGATGGACCTGCGCGACCAGGGCCACACCGACGACTGACACCGACCGGGTCCCACGCTCTGCGTGGGCCTGAGCTGCGGACCCACCGCCGCCGCGCCGACCACTGGTCGGCCGGCGCCCACCGGCCGTCCCGCCCATCCACGGGCTGGGACGGCCGTCCGCATCCCGATACCTCGTCCCTAGGCTGGAGCCCATGACCGAGAGCGCACCGCCGTCCCTGGACATCGCCGTCATCGGGGGGGACGGCATCGGGCCCGAGGTCGTCGCCGAGGGCCTGAAGGTGCTCCAGGCGGTGGTCGGCGACGCCGGCCCGAAGGTCACCACCACCGACTACGACCTCGGCGCCACCCGCTGGCACGCCACCGGCGAGACGCTGCCCGAGTCGGTGCTCGACGAGCTGACGCAGCACGACGCGATCCTGCTCGGCGCCATCGGCGACCCGACCGTGCCGAGTGGCGTCCTCGAGCGCGGGGTGCTGCTGCCGCTGCGCTTCGCGATGGAGCACTACGTCAACCTGCGCCCGGCCAAGCTCTACCCGGGGGTGCAGAGCCCGCTGGCGGTGGAGCGGGTGGCCCCGGACGGCATCGACTTCGTGGTGGTCCGCGAGGGCACCGAGGGTCCCTACGTCGGCAACGGCGGCTCGCTGCGCACCGGCACCCCGCACGAGATCGCGACCGAGGTCAGCGTCAACACCCGCTTCGGCGTCGAGCGCGTGGTGCGCGACGCCTTCGCCCGCGCCCAGGCCCGCCCCCGCCGCCACCTGACCCTGGTGCACAAGCACAACGTGCTCACCCACGCCGGCCACCTGTGGCGACGCACGGTGGAGGAGGTCGCGGTCGAGTTCCCCGACGTCGAGACCGCCTACCAGCACGTGGATGCCGCGACGATCTTCCTCACCACCGACCCGGGTCGCTTCGACGTCATCGTCACCGACAACCTGTTCGGCGACATCATCACCGACATCGCCGCGGCGGTGGCCGGCGGCATCGGGCTCGCCGCGAGCGGCAACATCAACCCGGAGGGCCGCTACCCGAGCATGTTCGAGCCGGTGCACGGCTCGGCGCCGGACATCGCCGGCCAGGCCAAGGCCGACCCCACCGCCACGATCCTGTCGGTCGGGATGCTGCTCGCGCACCTCGGGCGCGCGGCCGAGGCGGAGCGGGTGGAGGCGGCCGTCGCCGCCGACCTCGCCGAGCGGGGTAGCACGCCGCGCTCGACGAGCGCCGTCGGTGACGCCATCGCCGCCCGGCTCTGACCGACCCCCACCACAGGTAGCCTCTCCGGGGTAGCACCGTCGCTCCCCGAGGAAAGGACCACGAGTCCCCATGAGCCTGACCTTCGACCTGCACCGCAACCCCACGCCGGCGAGTGACGAGCGACGAGCGGCGATCCACGCCAACCCGGGTTTCGGCGTCTTCTTCACCGACCACATGCTGCGCGCCGTGTGGACCAAGGGCGGCGGCTGGGGTGACGGCCGGGTCGAGCCGTACGGCCCGATCCAGCTGATGCCGAGCGCCGCGGTGCTGCACTACGCGCAGGAGGTCTTCGAGGGCCTGAAGGCCTACCGGCACGAGGACGGCTCGGTGTGGTCGTTCCGCCCCGAGGCCAACGCCGAGCGGATGCAGCGCAGCGCCCGGCGCCTGGCGCTGCCCGAGCTGCCGACCGACGACTTCGTCGCGTCGCTGCGGGCCCTGGTCGAGGTCGACGAGGGGTGGGTCCCGCCGGCCGGCACGGGCGAGACCAGCCTCTACCTGCGGCCGTTCCTGTTCGCCAGCGAGGCCTTCCTCGGCGTGCGCCCGGCCGACGAGGTCACCTACTGCCTCATCGCGTCGCCCGCCGGGGCCTACTTCGCCGGCGGCCTGAAGCCGGTCACGCTGTGGATCTCGCAGCACTACGCCCGCGCCGGCTCCGGGGGCACCGGTGCGGCCAAGACCGGCGGCAACTACGCGTCTTCCCTGGCCGGCCAGCTCGAGGGCATCGAGAACGGTTGCGACCAGGCCGTCTTCCTCGACTCCTCGACGCAGACCTACATCGAGGAGCTGGGCGGGATGAACCTGTTCTTCGTCACCCGCGACAACCGGCTGGTCACCCCCGAGCTCACCGGCTCCATCCTCGAGGGCGTCACCCGCGACTCCATCCTCGAGCTGGCCAAGGAGCTCGGCCTCGAGCCCGAGGAGCGCCGGGTGGCCATCGACGAGTGGAAGGACGGCGTGGCCAGCGGCGAGATCCGCGAGGTCTTCGCCTGTGGCACGGCGGCCGTGGTCACCCCGGTGGGGGAGCTGCGCTGGGAGGGCGGTTCGGCACCGTCGACCGCCGGAGCCGGGGGCGGTGAGGTGACCACCACCATCCGGGGCGCCCTGCTCGACATCCAGTACGGCCGTGCCGACGACACCCACGGATGGCTCACCCGACTCGCGTGAAACCAAAGGTTCACACAAGGACCATTTCCACGGCATACTCGCTCGCATGACTCCGGAGCAGTCGCCCCCGCAGCCGTCACGGCTGCCGGATGCCGTGCTGCGGCCGGCGGTGGGCAACGTCTTCGAGACCACGGTCGAGCAGCTCGCCACCGCCATCCGGCTGGGGGTGTTCGTCGCCGGGGAGCAGCTGCCGGCCGAGCGCGAGCTCGCCGACCGGCTGGGGGTCTCGCGCAACACCCTGCGCGAGGCGATCGCCGCGCTGCGCGACTCCGGGCTGGTCACCACCCGACGCGGGCGCGGCGGGGGCACCGTCGTCACCTACGCCGGCCGGGCCCGCTGCGGGGACCCCGCCGTGCTCGACGGCCCGCCGGTGCGCTCGGGCGCAGCACTGGAGGACGCCCTCGACTTCCGCCGGGTCGTCGAGCCGGGAGCAGCCCGGCTGGCCGCCACCCGCGGGCTCTCCGGCGACCAGCGTGACTGGCTCGCCGAGTCCTGCCGCGCGGTGCGCGACGCCGATGCCGACAGCCACCGCATCGCCGACTCGCGGCTGCACCTGGCGATCGCGACCCTCACGGGCTCACCGATGGTCGTCGAGGCGGTCACCCGCGCGCAGGCCGCACTGAGCGAGATGCTCGGCCAGATCCCGGTGCTGCGCATCAACATCGAGCACTCGCACGAGCAGCACCAGGCCATCGTCGCGGCCATCCTCGACGGCGACCCCGACACCGCCCGCACGACCATGGAGGAGCACTGCGACGCGACGTCAGCGCTCCTGCGTGGACTTCTCGGATAACGACACGAAGGACACAGCATGCCGAGCTCCATCCACCAGGGGGGACCCCCGCCGCTCACCGTCGACCAGCTGCGCGCTGCCGTCCTGGCCGGTGAGGTCGACACGGTCATCGTCGCCTTCACCGACATGCAGGGACGACTGCAGGGCAAGCGCCTGCACGGCCACTACTTCATCGAGCACGTGCTCGAGCAGGGCACCGAGGGGTGCAACTACCTGCTCGCCGTCGACGTCGACATGAACACCGTCGACGGCTACGCGATGTCGTCGTGGGAGCGCGGCTACGGCGACATGTTCTTCGAGATGGACCTCACGACGCTACGGCACACCCCGGGGCACCCGGCCTCGGTCACCATCCAGAGCGACCTCACCTGGCTCGACGGCAGTGGCGACGTCATCCAGTCGCCGCGCACCATCCTCAAGCAGCAGGTGGCGGCGGCCGAGGCGGAGGGCTACGCGGCGTTCGCGGGCACCGAGCTGGAGTTCATCCTCTTCGAGGAGTCCTACGACAGCGCCTGGGACCGGCGCTACCACGGCCTCACCGGGGCCAACCGCTACAACGTCGACTACTCGATCCTCGGCGGCAGCAAGGTCGAGCCGGTGCTGCGCGAGATCCGCAACGAGATGTATGCCGCCGGCATGAACGTGGAGTCGGCCAAGGGCGAGTGCAACTTCGGCCAGCACGAGATCGGCTTCCTCTTCGACGGCGTGGTGCGCACCTGCGACAACCACTCGGTCTACAAGACCGGCGCCAAGGAGATCGCGGCCCGGCACGGCCAGTCGCTCACCTTCATGGCCAAGTTCGACGAGCGCGAGGGCAACTCGTGCCACATCCACCTCTCGCTGCGCGGCAACGACGGCGAGGTCGTCTTCGCCGACCACGACCGCGACGGCGGGCGCAGCGAGCTGTTCGACCAGTTCATGGCGGGGCTGCTGGCCACGATGCGCGAGCTCACGTACTTCTACGCCCCGAACATCAACTCCTACAAGCGTTTCGCCCCCGGGTCGTTCGCCCCCACCGCCGTCGCCTGGGGCAGCGACAACCGCACCTGCGCGCTGCGGGTCGTCGGCCACGGGTCCGGCCTGCGCGTCGAGAACCGCCTGCCCGGTGGTGACGTCAACCCCTACCTCGCCGTGGCGGCGATGATGGCCGGCGGCCTGCACGGCATCCGGGAGGGCCTGGAGCTGCCCCCGGCCTGCGAGGGCAACGCCTACGTCGGCGACTACGAGCACGTGCCCGGCACCCTGGCCGAGGCACGAGACCTCCTCGCGGGCAGCGCGATCGCCCGCGCGGCCTTCGGCGACGACGTCGTCGACCACTACGTCAACGCCGCGGACGTCGAGATCAGGGCGTTCAACGCCGCGGTCACCGACTGGGAACGCATCCGCGGCTTCGAGAGGCTGTGACCGCACCCGCCATGAGCACCACCTACGCCCACGACGTCATCAACCCGGCGACCGAGCAGGTCGTCACGACCATCGACCTGGTCGGCCTCGAGGAGACCGATGCGGCCATCGCCCGCGCGGTCGAGGTCGGGCCCGCCTGGCGGGCGGTGAGCCCCGCCGACCGGGGGATGCTGCTGCGCCGCTTCGCCGACCGGGTCGAGGCCTCCACCGACGAGCTGGCGGCGCTGGAGGTCGCCAACTCGGGCCACACCATCGGCAACGCCCGGTGGGAGGTCGGCAACGTCGTCAACGTGCTGCGCTACTACTCGGCCGCGCCGGAACGCCTCTTCGGCAGGCAGATCCCGGTGGCCGGGGGCCTCGACGTCACCTTCAAGGAGCCGCTCGGCGTCGTCTCCGTCATCGTGCCGTGGAACTTCCCGATGCCGATCGCCGGCTGGGGCCTGGCCCCCGCGCTGGCGGCCGGCAACACCGTGGTGCTCAAGCCCGCCGAGCTCACCCCGCTCACCGCGATGCTCATCGGGCAGCTGGCGCTGGACGCCGGCATCCCCGAGGGCGTGTTCACCGTGCTGCCCGGCAAGGGGTCGGTGGTGGGGGAGCGGTTCGTCACCCACCCCGACGTGCGCAAGGTCTGCTTCACCGGCTCGACCGCGGTGGGCCAGGGCATCATGCGCAAGGCCGCCGACCAGCTCAAGCGGGTGACCCTCGAGCTCGGCGGCAAGTCGGCCAACATCGTCTTCGCCGACGCCGACCTCGAGACCGCCGCGGCTGCCGCGCCGATGAGCTTCCTCGACAACGCCGGCCAGGACTGCTGTGCGCGCACCCGGATCCTGGTGCAGCGCAGCGTTTTCGACACCTTCATGGAGCGGTTCGAGCAGGCCCTGAAGGCGGTCGTCGTCGGTGACCCGCGCGACGAGGCGACCGAGATGGGCCCGCTGGTCTCCTCCGGCCAGCGCGATGCCGTGCGCGGCTACGTCGAGGGGGCGCAGGACGCCGGCCACCCGCAGGTCGACGTGGCCTTCCGGGGCACCGCCCCCGAGGGGGCCGGCTGGTGGTACCCGCCGACGGTGGTGCTGCCCAGCGGCACCGACGACCGGGTGTGGCGCGAGGAGGTCTTCGGGCCGGTCGTGGCGGTGATGCCGTTCGACGACGAGGCCGATGCGGTCGCCAAGGCCAACGACACGGCCTACGGGCTGTCCGGTTCGATCTGGACGCGCGACGTGGGTCGCGCCATCCGGGTGGCCCGGGGCGTGGAGGCCGGGAACCTGTCGGTCAACAGCCACAGCTCGGTGCGCTACTCGACGCCCTTCGGCGGCTTCAAGGCCAGCGGCATCGGCCGCGAGCTCGGCCCCGACGCGCTCGACGCGTTCACCGAGGTCAAGAACGTCTTCATCAGCACCGAGGCATAGGAGATCCAGATGGCAGGCAGGCTCGAGGGCAAGGTGGCGGTCGTCACCGGCGGCTGCTCCGGCATCGGGTTGGCGACGGTGCGGCGGTTCGCGCAGGAGGGGGCGACCGTCGTGGTCGCCGACCTCAACGACGAGGCCGGCGAGGCGCTGGCCGCGGAGGTCGGTGGCGCCTACGTGCACACCGACGTCGCGAGCAAGGACGACGTCGACCGGCTCTTCGCGACGGCGGTGGAGAAGTACGGCAAGCTCGACATCGCGTTCAACAACGCCGGCATCAGCCCGCCCGACGACGACTCGATCCTCGACACCGACCTCGACGCCTGGCTGCGGGTACAGCAGGTCAACCTGACCTCGGTCTACCTGTGCTGCAAGGCGGCCCTGCCCTACATGCTCGAGCAGAAGTCCGGCTCGATCATCAACACCGCGAGCTTCGTCGCCGTGATGGGCGCGGCCACCTCGCAGATCTCCTACTCCGCGTCCAAGGGCGGCGTGCTCTCGATGACCCGCGAGCTCGGCGTGCAGTTCGCGCGCGACGGCATCCGGGTCAACGCCCTGTGCCCCGGGCCGGTGAACACCCCGCTGCTCAAGGAGCTGTTCGCCAAGGACGCCGAGCGCGCGGCGCGCCGCCTGGTGCACGTGCCGATGGGGCGCTTCGGCGAGCCCGAGGAGATGGCCAACGCCGTGCTGTTCCTCGCGTCCGACGAGTCCAGCTTCATGACCGCCTCGACGTTCCTCGTCGACGGTGGCATCTCCGGCGCCTACGTCACCCCGCTCTGAGCACCATGGGGGGCATGGGCACCGACCGGCCGGTCATCGGCGTCACCTGCTACGTCGAGGACGTCGACCGGCATCCGTGGACCGCGCAGCGCAGCGTCGTGCTGCCGCACCGCTACGTCGACCACCTCCAGCGCGCCGGTGCGCTCGCCGTCGTGCTGCCGCCGCGCCCGGATGCCGACGACGACCTCGCGCTGGCGGTGCTGGAGCGGCTCGACGGCCTGGTGATCGCCGGCGGCGCCGACGTGGAGGCCGGCCGGTACGGCGCCCCACCGCACTCGACCTCCCAGGCACCGCGGCCGGACCGCGACGCGTGGGAGCTGGCCCTGGCCCGGGTCTCGGCGGCGATCGACCTGCCGGTGCTCGGCGTGTGCCGCGGCATGCAGGTGATGGCGGTGGAGGCCGGCGGGGTGCTCGACCAGCACCTGCCCGACGTCGTCGGCCACGACGCCCACTGCCCCCGGCCGGGGGAGTACACCTCGCACCACGCGACCCCGGTGGCGGGCACCCGGCTGGCCGACCTGCTCGGCAGCGACCCCCTCGACGTGCCGACCTACCACCACCAGGCCGTGCTCCCGGCGTCGCTCGAGGGCACGGCCTACCGCCTGTCGGCCTGGCACGCCGACGGAACGCTCGAGGGGATGGAGGACCCCACCTCGGGTTTCCGGCTCGCGGTGCAGTGGCACCCCGAGGCCGGGGACGACGGGCGGCTCTTCGAGGCACTGGTGGCGGCCGCCGCGGCCCGCCGGTCGTCCGGTGCGCGGCCGGTGGTCGCCGCTGACGGCGACGCCGGGTGACAATCGATCGGTGACCAGGCTCAACCGACTCGCGATCGCCGCAGGTGCGGCCAGTGCCCTCGGGGCGCTCGCCGCCGCCGGCCGAGGCGTCAACGCCGCCTTGGGTGGCCGCCCCACCGGTGCGCGGCTCGAGCGGGCCCAGCGCTCGGCCGCCTACCGGGCCGGTGCCTTCCACAACACCTCCCGCGGCACGTCGTCGATGCCGTCGGGCCAGCGCGACGTGCTGCGCCGGTTCCGCGAGAACGCCGCGACCCGGCATCCGGCCCTGCCGATCCCCGTGGTGACCGCGAGCCACGAGCCGCGCACCGAGGGCGTGCACGTCACGTGGTTCGGCCACGCGTCGTGCCTCGTCGAGCTCGACGGCGTGCGCCTGCTGATGGACCCGGTGTGGAGCGAGCGCTGCTCGCCGAGCCAGCACGTCGGGCCGCGCCGGCTGCACGCCGTGCCGGTGCCGCTGATCGGCTTGGGCCGCATCGACGCCGTGGTCATCTCGCACGACCACTACGACCACCTCGACATGGACACCATCCGCCAGCTCGTCGACCTCACCGACGCGGTCTTCCTCGTGCCGCTCGGCGTCGGCGCGCACCTCGACGCCTGGGGCGTGCCCGACTCGCGCGTCGTCGAGTGCGACTGGGAGGAGGGGCTGGACGTGCAGGGCGTGCAGGTCACCGCCGTCGAGGCCCAGCACTTCTCGGGGCGCGGCCTGCGCCGCGACGGCACCCTGTGGGCCTCGTGGGTGCTCGCCGGCCGGGCCGGCAAGGTCTTCTTCAGCGGCGACACCGGCTTCTTCGAGGGCTACTCGCGGCTCGGCGCCGAGCACGGCCCGTTCGACGTCTCGCTGATGGCCGTGGGCGCGTACGACCCGGCCTGGCACGACATCCACCTCGACCCGGAGGAGGCCGTCGAGGCGACCCGGCTGCTGCGTGGTGGGCTGCTCATGCCGATCCACTGGTGCACCTTCGTGCTGGCCCCGCACCCCTGGGCCGAGCCGGTCGAGCGCCTGCTCGTGGCCGCCGAGGCCGCGGGCGTCCCGGTGGCGGTGCCGCGGGTCGGTGACCGGGTCGACGTGGCCGACCCGCCCGCCCCGGACGGCTGGTGGGAGCTGCAGCGAGCGCCCGAGGCCCGCGCCAACGCCTGAGCGCCGGCTGAGCGGCCCCCGGCGCGTCGCAACGCGCAAGGTTTCGCGCCGTGAGGTGCGGGGGCGCATCATAGGGGGTGGCGCCACTTCTGTGCGCCCGTGAAGCGAAGAGAAAGTCCCTGCCGATCATGAGGGCTCGCACCAAGGTGCTGATCACTGCCGCCGTGGCAGTGCCGTTGGTGCTCGCCGGCGCCGGCACGGCCTACGCGACCCACTACCAGGACCGCGCGCTGCCCGGGAGCACGCTCGCGGGCGTCCCGGTGGCGGGGATGACCCGTGACGAGGTGGCGGCGGCCGTGCAGCAGCGGGCCGACCAGGTCACCATCACGCTCGACACCGGCGAGGTCACGCGCACCGCCCGCCTGGCCGACCTCGGCTACGCGGTCGACGTGCAGCCCACCGTCGACGCGGTGTTCCAGGCCAACCAGTCGTGGTCGTCCTACGCCACGCTCGCTGGTCTCCCCACGCGACGTGCGAGGCGGTGCTGCGCCTCGACCCGGCCAAGACCCAGAAGGTGGTCGCCGACCTGATCAGCGGCGCGGGACGGGCCGGCTCCGACGCCAGCGTGAAGCTCGCCCCCAACAAGAAGTCGTTCGTCGTCGTCCCGGCCGTGAAGGGCAAGTCGTTCGAGGCCGCCAGCTTCCAGGACGTCGTCGCGGCCGCGGGCCATGGCCTGAAGTCGGCCGAGACCACGGTGCAGTTCGTCGACTCCGTGCCGGCCGTCACCACCGCCGAGGCACAGCGTGTCGCCGACCGGGCCAACGCCCTCGTGGCACGCACCGTCAAGGTCTCCGACGGCGACGACCGACCACACCGCGTCGAAGAAGACCAAGGCGTCGTGGGTCACCATCCCCCTCGCCGAGGGCACGCTCGGCGACGCCCGCCCTGGATGCCGCGAAGGTGAACACCTGGGTGCGCAAGGTCGCCAAGGACGTCGAGAAGGCCCCGACCGCCGGCGTGCGCAACGTCAACGCCTCCGGCTCGGTGAAGCAGGTCGTCACCGCGGCGAAGGACGGCGTCACCGTGACCAACGCCGACGAGGTGGCGGCGGCGGCCGCCGCGGCGATGCTGTCCGGCCAGGACTACTCCGGCACCTTCGAGGAGCGCACGCTGCCGGCGACGTGGACCGAGCGCCCGATCGCGGCCGGTGCCGAGCGGCTCGCCTACCACGCCAGCAACGGCCAGAAGTGGGTCGACGTCAACCTGCGCACCCACACGATGACCGCCTACGTCGGGGCCAAGGCCGTGCACGGCCCGGTCAAGATGGTCAACGGGTCCGACCAGAAGCCGACCGTGGTCGGCACCTTCAAGGTCTACCTCAAGCTCGAGAAGCAGACGATGCGCGGCAGCAACGCCGACGGCACCAAGTACGAGACCCCCGACGTGCCCTACATCTCCTACTTCCACCGCGGGTTCGCCCTGCACGGTGCACCCTGGCGCTCGACGTTCGGCTACGCCGGCGCCCGCGGGTCGCACGGCTGCATCAACCTGCCGGTGCCGGCGGCCCAGTGGGTCTACGACTTCGCGACGATCGGCACGCCGGTCGTCACGCACACCTGAGCAGTCCCACTCCGAGCGCCGGGGTGCGGCGCACCGCCGTGGCCAGCATGTGGACGAACGGTATGCCGGGGGGCCGGTTGCGTGGGAGGCTCGCGTCGTGACGTTCCGTGACGTGGCCACCACCACGATCATTATCGGCTAGCGCGACGAGACCTCCTCGTCGCGCAGACCTCCCGCACCCGGGGGGTCTTTTGCTTGTCGGGAGCGTCGCGGGTGCGGCGCCACCGGGAAGCAGGTGTCGCTTCCCCCACACCCCCGGGGGCGCGGCAGCAGCGCCGGCCCGAGAATGGCGGAGCACCACACGTCCCGCCCCGGCCCTCACGGGCCGGGGCACAGACGCCGGGCGACCGGCATACCGATCTCGGGTGAGTAGTGATGACCGACATCCACGTCTACGACACGACCCTGCGCGATGGCGCGCAGCAGGAGGGTCTGAACCTCTCCGTGGCGGACAAGCTCGCCATCGCCTCGAACCTCGACGAGCTGGGGGTCGGCTTCATCGAGGGCGGGTGGCCCGGCGCCAACCCCAAGGACACCGAGTTCTTCGCCCGTGCGGCGGCCGACCTGCGGCTGCGCAACGCCACCCTCGCGGCGTTCGGGGCGACCCGTCGGGTCGGCGGCCGCGCCGAGAGCGACCCGCAGGTGCGGGCGCTGCTCGACAGCCAGGCCCAGGTCATCACCCTGGTCGCCAAGTCGCACACCGGTCACGTGGAGCGAGCGCTGCGCACCACCCTCGCCGAGAACCTCGAGATGATCCGCGACACCGTGGCCTTCCTGCGCGGCGAGGGGCGGCGGGTCTTCCTCGACGCCGAGCACTTCTTCGACGGCTACGCCACCGACCGCGACTACGCCATCGAGGCCGTGCGGGTGGCCACCGAGGCCGGTGCCGAGGTCGTCGCGCTGTGCGACACCAACGGTGGGATGCTGCCCAGCCAGGTCGCCGACGTCGTCGACGACGTGGTCCGCTCCACGGGGGCGCGGATCGGCATCCACTGCCACAACGACACCGGCTGCGCCGTCGCCAACTCGATGGCCGCCGTCGACGCCGGCGCGACGCACGTGCAGGGCACCATCAACGGCTACGGCGAGCGCACCGGCAACGCCGACCTGCTCACCGTGGTGGCCAACCTCCAGCTCAAGAAGGGCCTGCCGCTGCTCGAGCCGCACCGGCTGCAGGAGTCGACCCGCATCGCCCACGCGATCGCCGAGGTCACCAACGTGCCGCCCTACTCGCGCCAGCCCTACGTCGGCTCGAGCGCCTTCGCGCACAAGGCCGGCCTGCACGCCAGCGCCATCAAGGTCGACCCCGACCTCTACCAGCACATGGACCCCAAGGCCGTGGGCAACGACATGCGGATGCTGGTGTCCGACATGGCCGGTCGCGCCTCCATCGAGCTGAAGTCGCGCGAGCTCGGCTTCGACCTCGACTCCTCGAAGGAGCAGGACAACGCGACGCTGGCCCGGGTGCTGCGGGCGGTCAAGGAGCGCGAGCTGCGCGGCTACACCTTCGACGCCGCCGACGCCTCCTTCGAGCTGCTGCTGCGCCGCGAGCTCGACGGCTCGCTGCCCGAGTTCTTCGAGGTCGAGTCGTGGCGCGTCATCACCGACGCCCGCGGCGACGACGAGGCGCTGTCCGAGGCGACCGTCAAGCTCGTCGCGGCCGGCGAGCGCGGCGTGCGCACCGGCGAGGGCAACGGCCCGGTCAACGCGCTCGACCAGGCGCTGCGCTCGGCGCTGGCGAAGTTCTACCCCGAGATCAGCAACCTCGAGCTGATCGACTACAAGGTGCGCATCCTCGATGCCGCCCACGGCACCGACGCCGTCACCCGGGTGCTCATCGAGACCTCCGACGGCACCACGTCGTGGACCACCATCGGCGTCGCCGCCAACATCCTCGAGGCGTCGTGGGACGCGCTCGTCGAGTCGGTCACCTACGGCCTGGTCCGCGCCGGGGTCACCCCCCGCTGACCCCGGGGTCTGTCCCCAGATCGACCAATAGGTCACTCCGGGACGCCTTGCCTGGTGACCGTCCCCAGATCGACCAATAGGTCACATCCGGGACGCCTTGGCCCCGGGTGACCGTCCCCAGATCGACCAATAGGTCACTTCCGGGACGCCGGGCTGGGTCGCGCTGTCCCTGACCGCTGCACGGTGGGATGCCGTGGGCGGCCGTTGACCATCCGCATCCACTCGCTGGCGCTCGCGAATGCTCCCGCCAGACCCGTCCATCGGCTCGCCCACGGCATCCCCCCGCTCCGCTCCTTCCGTTGGGCCCGCCTTGGGTGCTCAAGCGGCTGCTGGGGCAGCCGCCCGGGCACCCGACTCGGCAGCACGGCGGCCATCCGGACCTGGCGTGGGCTACCGCGCAGTAGGTGCACCGATCACTTCATCTACCGGGTGGTAGCCGAGGTAGGGCACTTGGTGCACCAGGTCGGCGGCGGCACGGCACCAAGTCGCCCGGGGTGTCCCCACATCGACCAATAGGTCACGTGGTGGACGGCATCCGATGCACGCGCATGTCCTGAGATCGACCAGTAGGTCACTGCCGATGGGCCGGGTCGTACCCAGATCGACCAATAGGTCACTTCCGGCACGCCGGGCGGGTGCGGCTCAGGGTCGGCGAGCCGGCCGGGTGACGAGCGCAAGCGCGAGCGCGTCCATCTCGGCGTCCGGCACCCGGGTCTCCTCGCCTGCCCCGAGGTGCCGGAACACTGCCGGCCCGCGCGTGCCCGCGCGACTCGACGGGCTGATCCGGTCGGTCATCGACGCACCGGTTGCCCGGCCGGCACGTCGACGGCGTCGAGGACGGCCAGCAGGCGGTGGCGCAGGGCGTTCGAGCGCTCGGCGAACGCGCGCTGGCGCTCCAGGTAGGCCGCCTTCCCCTCCGGGGTCTCGATCGGCACCGGGGCATACCCGAGCTCGCGCAGGTCGTAGGGCGAGGCCTCCATGTCGAGCACCCGGATCTCGCGGGCCAGGTCGAACGCGTCGGCCACCAGGTCGCTCGGCACCAACGGGGTCAGCTTGAACGCCCACTTGTAGACGTCCATCCCGGCGTGCAGGCACCCCGGCTGCTCCATCGCGACCTGGCTGTCGCGGGTGGGGCGCACGGCGTTGCGCGGCCGCGCCGACTCGGTGAAGAACCGGTACGCGTCGAAGTGCGAGCAGCGGATGCCGTGTTGCTCCACCACCGCGTCGGTGCCCGCACTGCCCAGCCGCAGCGGCCAGCCGGCGTGCCGCACGTCGTCGGCCGGGATGCCGTGCACCATCGCCCACTCGTGCAGCCCGAAGCACCCCAGCTGTGCGGGCCGGGAGACGGTCGCGGACAACAGGTTCCGCACGAAGTCGACGGTGTGACCTCGCGCCGCGAGGAAGCCGTCGACGTCGAGCACCACCGCGTCGCCCGCCACCCGGTAGTGGGTCCACGTCGCGCGGGGGAGGCGGGCGGCATCCTCGAGCGCGACGCCCGCGCCCGGGTGCCACCGGCGCAGCCGCGCGGGTGAGTTGTTGTAGTAGCGGAACAGGAAGTCCTCGACGGGGTGGCTACGGCCGTCGGCGCGGCGTTCCCGGTGGGCCGCGGTCGCGGCGTCGACCAGCGCCTCGTGGGCGGCCGCCAACGCCTCCCACTCCGGCCGGGGAAGCGCGCGCAGGGTCACCGCACCCACGGTACCGACGCGGCAGAGCCCCGGGGCGCACGCCCCGGGGCTCCGGACGACGGCTCAGGCCTTGGGGTAGGGGCCGTACTGGTTGTCGGCGTCGCTGTCGGTGACGTAGAACCAGAGGAGGATGAGCCACCCGATGAGGGGGATCAGCCCGATGAGGATCCACCAGCCCGACTTGCTGGTGTCGTGCAGCCGCCGGATGCTGACGGCGAGCGTCGGGATGAAGAACACGATGCCGGCGATGGTGGCGATCCACCCGCCGCCGGCGGTCACGTCGCTGTAGGTGAGCCCGGCGGCCCGGTCGATGATGCTGGCGACGATGCCGACGATGGTGATGAAGAGGTACCACCACCAGTACTCGCGGCGTCGCGCCCGACCCGAGAAGGTGGCGTACTTGTTGAGGAGGACGCTGCTGACGGCTTGGCTGAAGGACATGACACGCTCCTGACCCGAGGGTGGTTCCTCACGGACGAACGCTAGTGACGACTGCCGGCTGGAAGTGCGGGAGGTCCGGGCCAGACGGCCTCCGGCGTGGCGCGGCGGGAACCCCGGGCCGGTCCCGTTCGTCGTGAGGGACGATGGGGTGTCGACGTCCGGCCACCCCTGACGACCCTCCAGACAACGAAGGCCACCGCCATGCGCAGGACCGTCCCGCTCGCCGCCGCCGTCGCGGTGGCCCTCGCCCTCACAGCGTGCGGCGGCGACCCCGAGCCCACCGCACCGAGCGCGCCCCCGCCGTCGGCCTCCGCGAGCGCCACCCCCACGCCGTCGACGAGCGCATCGGGCGGGGGCGGCCTCTACGTGGCGCTGGGTGACTCGCTCGCCGCGGGCTACCAGCCCGGAGGTGCCGAGCTGCGCGACACCGCCTACCCCGCCCTCACCGCCGGTCGGCTCGAGTCGGGCGGTGCGCTGACCCTGGAGAACCTCGGCTGCAGCGGTGAGACGACGACCTCGCTCGTCAAGGGCGGCAAGTGCGACTTCGCGGCCGGCAGCCAGCTCGAGCAGGCCGAGAAGCTGCTCGAGGACAGCAAGGACGTCGCGCTGGTCACCATCGACATCGGAGGCAACGACCTGCTGCGCTGTGTGCGCGGCGGGGCGCAGATCGACACCGCCTGCGTCACCGCCGGTGTCGGCACGGTGAAGAAGAACCTGCCGACGATCCTGGAGCGGCTTCGCACGGCGGCCGGGCCGGACGTGCCCGTGCTGGTTCTCGGCTACTACAACCCGTGGCTGGCGGCCAAGGCGCTCGACCAGCCGGTCAAGGGGGTCGACGCGGCCGCCAAGGCCTACACCGGGCTCAGCGCCGCGATCGAGTCGGCGGCGAAGTCCACCGGCACCACGTTCGTCGGGCTCGACGAGGCGTTCTCGACCAACGACACCACCCCGACGACGATCAACGGCCGCACCGTGCCCGAGAACGCCGCCAAGATCTGCACCCTGACCAACATCTGCACCGCCGCCGACATCCACCTCACCGACGAGGGTGCGGCCACGGTGGCCCGCGTGCTCGCCAAGGCCGCCGAGAAGGCCGGGGTCTCCTGA
>CAWDXP010000006.1:0-107126 GCA_963806295.1 uncultured Actinomycetota bacterium
CTGCAGGTCAGCCGTTTCTCCTGGCCGGGTGCGCCGGCCTCCACCGGGGCCACGTGGCGGGCGGTGGCCCGCGACGCCGACCAGTGCGGCCTGGCGTCGCTGTGGGTCATGGACCACTTCTTCCAGATCTCGATGGTCGGCCCGCCCGAGCTCGACATGCTCGAGGGCTACACGACCCTGGCGCACGCCGCGGCGGTGACCGAGCGGATCGAGCTGGGCACCCTGGTGACCGGGGTGACCTACCGCCACCCCGGCATCCTGCTGAAGACGGTGACCACGCTCGACGTGCTGTCCGGCGGCCGGGCCTGGCTGGGCATCGGCGCGGCGTGGAACGAGGAGGAGCACCGCGGCCTCGGCGTGCCCTACCCGTCGACCCGCGAGCGGTTCCGCCTGCTCGAGGACACCCTGCGCCTGGCCCACCGGATGTTCGCCGACGACGACAGCCCGTTCGAGGGGGAGTCGATCAGCCTGGAGCGGCCGCTGAACCGCCCGCAGCCGGTGCGGCGCGTGCCGATCATGGTCGGCGGCGGGGGAGAGCAGCGCACCCTGAAGCTGGTGGCCCAGTACGCCGACGCGTGCAACCTGTTCGACATGGGGCTGGGGCCGGAGGGCATCCCGCACAAGCTCGACGTCATCCGCCGGCACTGCGACGACGTCGGGCGCGACTACGACGAGATCTCGAAGACCTGCCTGGCCCGGCTCACCATGGACACCGGCGCCCCGCTGCCCGACGGCGTGATCCCGCACTCGGTCGGCCAGGCGGTCGAGCGCCTCGTCGCTGCTGCGCGAGGCCGGCATCGACCACGTCATCGTCTCGATGTCCAACACCACCGACCCCGACGCCTACCCGTTGCTCGGCGAGGTCGTCCGCCAGGTCAGCTGACCCAGCGGGCGATGAGCCGCCAGCCGAGGAGCAGCACGGCCAGCACCGAGGTGGCCACCACGACGAAGGAGACGGCGGTGCCCTCGCCCAGCACCCGGCGCAGCAGCATCCCGACCACCACCGTGCACACGAGCACGACCGCACCGAAGGCGAGCGAGCGTGGCCCGCTGTCGAGGGTCAGGCTCGCGAGCAGCCAGCCGGCGGCCGTGCCGACGAGGAAGGGCGCGGCCGTGCGCAGGATGCCGGTGACGTCGAGACCCTCGGCGTGCGACCGCCGCCCGATCGCGGCGAAGAGCACCACGAGGGCGACGTCGAGCACCGCCGGGAGCGCACGGGTCACGAGCGCACCCGGTCGAACAGCGACCGCTGGCGCGGCGGGGCGTGCGTCGGGTCTACCCCGTCGAAGAGGCTCGACACCGACTCGCCCTCGTGGATGCGCTTGATCGCCTCGGCGAACAGGGCTGCGACAGAACGGATCTTGAGCTCGGGCCAGTTCAACGGTGGCGGCACCGTGTCGGTGGTGACGACTTCGCTGATCATCGGGTGGCCCCGCAGCCGCTCGACGGCCCGGCCGGCGAACAGCCCGTGGGTGCAGGCGACCGCCGCCTCGGTGACGCCGTGGTCGGCGAGCCGGTCGAGCAGCTCGACGATCGAGCCGCCGGTGGCGATCTCGTCGTCGAGCACGATGGCCCGCTTGCCCTCGACGTCGCCGACGATCGAGTCGATGACGACCCGGTCGTCGCCGAGCCGGCGCTTCGAGCCCGCGGCGACGGGCAGGCCGAGCAGCCGGGAGAACTGGGTCGCGTCCTTGGCGTTGCCGAGGTCGGGGGAGACGACGACGCAGTTGTCGAGGTCCTGCTCGCGGAAGTGGTCGGCGAGCACGCCGAGCGCGGTGAGGTGGTCGACCGGCACCGAGAAGAAGCCGTGCACCTGGGGGGCGTGCAGGTTCATCGTCAGCACCCGGTCGGCGCCCGCGGTCGAGATGAGGTCGGCGACGAGACGCCCCCCGAGGGAGATGCGGGAGGCGTCCTTCTTGTCGCTGCGGGCGTAGGCGTAGTGGGGGATGACCGCCGTGATCATCGAGGCCGAGGCCCCGCGGGCGGCGTCGATCATCAGGAGCAGCTCCATGAGCGAGTCCTGGGTCGGCGGCACCAGCGGCTGCACGAGGTAGACGTCGCGCTGGCGGCAGTTCGCGAGCAGCTGCGCCTGGAGGCAGTCGTTGCTGAACCGGCTGATCAGCGTCTCGGACAGGGTCGCCCCCAGCTCGTCGCAGATGCGGTGGGCGAGCGCGGTGTGGGCCGAGCCGGAGAACACGACGACCTCGCGCATGACCGCAGCCTATCCGCGCTGGTCGGGGCGCAGCGCGGCGGTCAGCTCGCTGGCCAGCTCCCACCGCTGCTGGCGCCCCACGGCCGGCGCGGCGCCCGGCATGAAGGCGAACCCGTGCGGCACCTTGAGGTAGTTGGTGAGGCGCACCGGCACCCCGGCATCCTTGAGCGCCTCGGCGTAGCGGATGCCGTCGTCGCGGATCGGGTCGAGGTCGGCGGTCTGCACCAGCGCCGGGGGCAGGCCGTCGAGGCGCCCGAAGAGCGGCGAGAGCAGCGGGTCGCGCAGGTCGTGCCCGGCCGGCACGTAGTGGTCGCGGAAGGCGTCCATCGAGCGCTTGGTCAGGACCGGGGCGTTCTGGTGCTCGCGCACCGACGGTGACGACATCGTCAGGTCGGTCGCCGGGTAGATCAGGGCCTGGTGCTTCAGCCGGGTGTCGCCGTGGTCGCGCAGCACCTGGGCCACGACCGCGGCGAGGTTGCCGCCGGCCGAGTCACCCGCGACGGCCATCCGCGAGGTGTCGGCCCGCAGCACGTCGCCGTTCACCCCGACCCAGGTCGTGGCGTCGACGCAGTCCTCCACGGCCACCGGCGCGCGGTGCTCCGGCGCCATCCGGTAGTCGACCGACACCACGACGCACCCGACGGCAGCCGCGATGAACGTGCAGATCGGGTCGTAGCCCACGACGTTGCCGAGCACCCAGCCGCCGCCGTGGAACCACATGACGACGGGCACGTCGGTCTGCGCGTCGCGCAGCGCCCTCGGCCGGTAGATGCGCAGCGGGATCTCGTGCTCGTCGCGGGCCGGCGCCGTGCCGTAGGTGATGCCGACCGCACGGTCGACCCCGCCGGTGACGAAGTCGGTGACCCGGTTGCGGGGGAGCGTGGCGCCCCGCGCCCGCTGGATGCCGTCGAAGTCGAGCTCCTCGACCGGCGGCCCGAGCCGGTCACCCACGAACGACACCATGGCCATGAGCGGGGTCAACCCGCGGTAGCTGCGCACGCGGTCAGTATGGTCGAGGCATGACCGTGCGCCGCGTGATGGGGATCGAGACCGAGTACGGCATCGTCGTGCCCGGCAACCCTGCCGCGAACCCGATGGTGGCCTCCGGCGACGTCGTCACGGCCTACGCGGCCTCGCGCGGCATCCGCCCGGCGCGGGCCAGCTGGGACTACGCCGACGAGGCGCCGCTGCGCGACGCGCGCGGGTTCGACATGGGCCGCGGCACCGCCCACCCGAGCCAGCTCACCGACGTCGAGGACCCCACCCTGGCCAACGTCGTGCTCACCAACGGCGCCCGCCTCTACGTCGACCACGCCCACCCCGAGTACAGCTCGCCCGAGGTCACCAGCCCCCGCGCCGCCGTCACCTGGGACCGCGCCGGCGAGCTGGTCATGCGCGAGGCCGTCGCCCGGCTGGCCACCGTGCCGCCCGGCGTCAACCTCTACAAGAACAACACCGACGGCAAGGGCGTCTCCTACGGCACCCACGAGAACTACCTGATGGCGCGCTCCACCCCCTTCGCGAGCATCGTGCGCCACCTGACGCCGTTCTTCGTGGTGCGCCAGGTCATGTGCGGGTCCGGGCGGGTCGGCATCGGCGTCGACTCGCGCACCCCCGGCTACCAGATCGCCCAGCGCAGCGACTTCTTCGAGGTCGAGGTCGGCCTCGAGACCACGCTCAAGCGGCCGCTGATCAACACCCGCGACGAGCCGCACGCCGTCGCCGACCGCTACCGCCGGCTGCACGTCATCCTCGGTGACGCCAACCACTGCGACGTCGCGAACCTGCTCAAGATGGGCACCACCTCGGTGGTGCTGGCGATGATCGAGGCCGACGCCATCCGCGACGACCTCTCGGTGCGCCGGCCCGTGGGCACCCTGCACGAGGTCTCGCACGACACCACGCTGCAGGCCAAGGTCGAGCTGGTCGACGGCCGCCGGATGACCGCGCTCGAGCTGCTCTGGGAGTACCACGACCGCGCCGCCGCGTTCGTCGACCAGCAGTCGGGGGGCGAGCCGGACGCCGACACCGTCGAGGTCATGTACTGGTGGCGCACCGTGCTCGACAAGCTCGGCCGCGACCCGATGGAGGCCCGCCGCGAGGTCGACTGGGTCGCCAAGCTGGCGGTGCTCGAGGGCTACCGCGAGCGCGACTCGCTCGGCTGGGGCGACCCACGCCTGAAGGCGGTCGACCTGCAGTGGTCCGACGTGCGCGCCGACCGCGGCCTCGCGCACCGGCTGGTGGCGACCGGCCGGCTCGAGGTGCTCGTCGACGAGGCCGACGTGCGGCGCGCCGTCGACGAGCCGCCCACCGACACCCGAGCGTGGTTCCGGGGCACCTGCCTGCGGCGCTTCCCCGACGACGTGGTCGCGGCGTCGTGGGACTCGGTGATCTTCGACGTGGCCGGCCAGCGCACCCTGCAGCGGGTGCCGATGCTCGAGCCGCTCAAGGGCACCGAGGCCGGGGTGGGCGAGCTGGTGCGCAACGCCCCGGATGCCGCGTCACTGCTGCGGGCCCTGGCCGCCAACGCCGACCCGGGCGAGTAGCCCTCCGTCGTCCGTGCAGGTCCTCCGACTAGGCTCGTGACCAGTCCACCTCGAGGAGGGGTTCCCATGGCCGGTCAGGAACAGGTCCGCCCACAGCGTCGTGACGACGGCGGCGCCGACGACGCCCCCGAGCCCGCAGCAGGTGCGGCGGCGCAGGTGCAGTCGAGCGAGATCGACGACATCCTCGACGAGATCGACGGCGTGCTCGAGAGCAACGCCGAGGAGTTCGTGCGCGGGTTCGTCCAGAAGGGTGGCCAGTGACCCCCGGAGCCCACAGCGGACGCCTGCCGTCGGCCTACCTCGTGCCCGGCTCGTCCTCGTTCACCGAGTTCCTCTCCGCCCAGGCGCCCACGCTGCTGCCCTCCGGGCGCACGCTGCCGCCGGGCGCCGCCATCGACGCCCCCCACGGCACCACGATCGTCACGCTGACCTACGCCGGTGGCGTCGTCATGGCCGGTGACCGGCGGGCGACCATGGGCAACCTCATCGCCAACCGCGACATGGAGAAGGTCTTCGCCACCGACGAGTTCAGCCTGGTCGGCATCGCCGGCACCGCGGGGCTGGCCATCGAGCTGGTGCGGCTGTTCCAGGTCGAGCTCGAGCACTACGAGAAGATCGAGGGCACCCTGATGTCCCTCGAGGGCAAGGCCAACCGGCTCGCCTCGATGATCCGCGGCAACCTCGGCATGGCGATGCAGGGCCTGTCGGTCGTGCCGCTCTTCGCCGGCTACGACGCCGACACCGGCATCGGCCGGATCTTCTCCTACGACGTCACCGGCGGCTGCTACGAGGAGCACGACCACCACAGCGTGGGGTCGGGCTCGCTGTTCGCCCGCGGCTCCCTCAAGAAGCTCTACCGGCGCGCCGGCACCCTCGACGACGCCGTGCGCACGGCGGTCGAGGCGCTCTACGACGCCGCCGACGACGACTCCGCCACGGGTGGCCCCGACGTGGGCCGCCGGATCTGGCCGACGATCGGTGTCGTCGACGACGAGGGGTCGCGGTTCGTGCCCGACGCCGAGATCGCGCCGGTGGTCGACGCCATCATCGCCTCGCGCGTCGACAACCCGGGAGGTGCCCGATGACCGCCGGGATGCCGTTCTACGTCTCGCCCGAGCAGCTGATGAAGGACCGGGCCGACTTCGCGCGCAAGGGGATCGCCCGCGGCCGGGCGATCGCCGTGCTCGCCTACGACAACGGCATCGTGTTCGTCGGCGAGAACCCCAGCCGGGCGCTGCACAAGGTCTCCGAGATCTACGACCGGATCGCCTTCGCGGCGGTGGGCAAGTACAACGAGTTCGAGAACCTGCGGGTGGCCGGCGTGCGCTACGCCGACCTGCGCGGCTACTCCTACGACCGGTCCGACGTCACCGCACGGGGCCTGGCCAACGCCTACGCGCAGACCCTGGGGGCGGTGTTCACGCAGGAGTCCAAGCCCTACGAGGTCGAGATCGTCGTCGCCGAGGTCGGCGCGACCCCCGAGACCGACCAGGTCTACCGGCTCACCTACGACGGCTCGGTCGCCGACGAGCACGGGTTCGTGGCCATGGGCGGGGGAGCGGAGCAGATCGAGACCGGCCTGAAGGAGCAGTGGCGCGAGGGGCTGAACCTGTCCGAGGCGCTGCTGCTGGCGGTGAGCCTGCTCGGCGCCGACCCGGCCGGTGGCCCGACCCGAGAGCTCGCCCCGGCGCAGCTCGAGGTGGCCGTGCTCGACCGCAACCGGCCGCGGCGCACCTTCCGCCGCATCACCGGCCAGCTGCTCGAGCGGCTGCTGAGCACCGACGACCCGACGCACGACGCCCCGCCGGCCGACGAGGGCTCCGACGGCACGGTGGCCTCGGTGCGCGACGCCACGACCAACCCGCAGACGCAGCGCCCCGCGCAGGAGGGTCCGGCCGAGTGAACACTCCCGGCAACCGGCGCATCTTCGGGATCGAGAACGAGTACGGCATCACCTGCTCGACCGGTGGCCAGCGCACGCTCACGCCCGACGAGGTGGCGCGCTACCTCTTCCGCAAGGTCGTCGCCTGGGGACGCTCGAGCAACGTGTTCCTCACCAACGGCTCACGGCTCTACCTCGACGTCGGCTCGCACCCGGAGTACGCCACCGCCGAGTGCGACTCGCTGCGCCAGGTCGTCGCGCACGACAAGGCGGGGGAGCGGATCATCGAGGGGCTCGTCGTCGACGCCCAGCAGCGGCTGCGCGAGGACGGCGTGGCCGGCGACATCTACGTCTTCAAGAACAACACCGACTCCGCGGGCAACTCCTACGGCTGCCACGAGAACTACCTGGTCACCCGGGCGGGGGAGTTCGCCACCATCTCCGACACCCTGCTGCCCTTCCTCATCAGCCGGCAGATCACCTGCGGCGCCGGGAAGCTCGTGGCCACCTCCAAGGGCGCGACGTATGCCGTGAGCCAGCGTGCCGACCACATCTGGGAGGGCGTGTCGTCGGCGACCACCCGCAGCCGGCCGATCATCAACACCCGCGACGAGCCGCACGCCGACGCCGAGCACTACCGCCGGCTGCACGTCATCGTCGGCGACTCCAACATGAGCGAGTCGACCACCATGCTCAAGGTGGGGTCGTGCGACCTGGTGCTGCGGATGATCGAGGCCGGTGTCGTGATGCGCGACCTGACCCTGGAGAACCCGATCCGCGCCATCCGCGAGATCTCGCACGACACCACCGGGCGGCGCACGGTGCGCCTCGCCAACGGCCGCCAGCTCAGCGCCCTCGACCTGCAGCGCGAGTACCACGCGAAGGCCGTGGCGTTCGTGGCCAGCGAGGGCTCCAGCGACCCGCTGCACGCGCGGGTGCTCGACCTGTGGGACCGCACGCTGACCGCGGTCGAGAACGCCGACCTGGGGCTGGTGGCCACCGAGATCGACTGGGTCATCAAGTACCGGCTCATCGAGGACTACGCCACCAAGCACGGGCTCGACCTCGACCACCCGCGGCTGGCCCAGATCGACCTCGCCTACCACGACATCGACCGCAGCCGAGGGCTGTTCTACCTGCTCCAGCGCCGTGGCCTGGTCGCGCGCGTCGTCAGCGACCCCGAGATCTTCGCGGCCAAGGTGCGCCCACCCGACACCACCCGCGCGAAGCTGCGCGGCGACTTCATCCGGGCCGCCCAGGAGCACCGGCGCGACTTCACCGTCGACTGGGTGCACCTCAAGCTCAACGACCAGGCGCAGCGCACCGTGCTGTGCAAGGACCCGTTCCTGGCCCAGGACCCGCGGGTCGAGCGCCTCATCGAGGGCATGTCGGCCTGACCGGCAGGCCCCGCAGCGTGGGCCCGGCGCCGTGGTGATCTGCGCCACGCGATCAGCCTTCTCCCAGCCGATGATGCGGGAGTTCACATGCGCCACCGTTATCGTGAAGGCAAGTTGTCGCGCTGCCTGACAGCCCCCCGACCGAAAGTTCTCTCCCGTGTCACGTCGACTCACCACCGCCCTGTCCGCGACCGTTCTCGCGTCCGCGCTCGTCCTCAGCGCCTGCGGGGAGGAAGCCCCCAGCACGCCCAGCAAGCCCACCTCGGCCGCGATCAGCGGGGTCACCGTCAACGGCAGCGACCCCGCGAAGGCGCCCACCGTCACGGTCAAGGCCCCGCTCACCGTCTCCAAGACCGAGTCCGAGGTCGTCGACGACGGCACCGGCGCGGCCGTGACCAAGGACGACCTCATCTCGATCCAGGCGGTCATCCTCAACGGCCGCGACGGCAAGGTCGCCCACTCCACCTGGGAGACCGGCGCGGTCGGCCTCGACCTCGGTGCGCAGGACCTGTTCCCCTCGTTCAAGAGCCAGCTGGTGGGCAAGAAGATCGGCTCGCGGGTGGTCATCACCTCCACCCCGGCCGACGCGTTCGGCGACACCGGCAACGAGGCCATCGGCGTGAAGAAGGACGACCCGGTCGTCTTCGTCGTCGACCTGCTCGACTCGGTCCGCGCCCTCCCGGAGGCCACGGGCAAGGCGGTGCCGCCGAAGGCGGGCCTGCCGACGGTCACGATGACGGCCGGCAAGCCGGCCACGATCGACGTGAAGGGCGTCAAGGCGCCGACCAAGACCATCGTGCAGCCGCTCATCGAGGGCACCGGCGCCGAGGTCAAGAAGGGCCAGACCGTGCGGGTGGCCTACACCGGCGCGCTCCTCAAGGACGGCAGCGTCTTCGACTCCAGCGCCAGCCGCCCGGAGCAGCCCTTCTTCGACTTCCCGATCGGTGGCCAGCAGGTCATCAAGGGCTGGGACAACGGCCTGATCGGCCAGAAGGTCGGCAGCCGCGTGCTCCTCGTCATCCCGCCGGCCGACGGCTACGGCACCGCCGGCAGCCCGCCGAAGATCTCCGGCACCGACAACCTGGTCTTCGTCGTCGACATCCTCGCCGCCTTCTGACAGGTTTGTCCCTCATGAGCACCCAGCCCACCCGCCCCGAGATCGACTTCCCCGGCGACGAGCCGCCCACCGACCTGGTCATCGAGGACATCACCGTCGGTGACGGCCCGCTGGCCACCAAGGGCCACACCGTGCGCGCGCACTACGTGGGCGTGGCGCACTCGACCGGCGAGGAGTTCGACGCCTCCTGGAACCGCGGCGACCCGCTCGAGTTCCGCCTCGGCGTCGGCATGGTCATCGCCGGCTGGGACCAGGGCATCGAGGGCATGAAGGTCGGCGGCCGGCGCCGGCTCACCATCCCGCCGCACCTCGGCTACGGCGACCGCGGCGCCGGCGGGGCGATCAAGCCCGGCGAGACGCTGATCTTCGTCGTCGACCTCGTGGACGTGCACTGAGACCAGCGGCGTGAGCACCCGCGGCGGCCGCCGCGACGAACGGGGCGGGGTCTGCATCCAGACCCCGCCCCATCGTCGTCAGCGGCACCGGTGAGGTGTGCAGCGCCTCGAGCAGCCCGTCGGCGGGCACCTCGACCACGGTCAGGGCGGCCCGGGCGCCGGAGACCAGCTCGGCCAGCTGCTCGCGCACGAGGGCGTCGAGCTCGGGGTCGGGCAGCGTGGTCACCGGCACGTCGGCCGGGGTGAGCAGGGCCCGCCCGTAGGCCGTGCGGCTGTGGTGGCTGATGCCGCGGTGCCGCTCGCGCTGGTCGGCGCCGGAGACGCGCAGCGCGGCGACCCCCCGGCCGCCGAGCACGTCGGCGGCGTGCAGCGCGTCGGCGCAGGCCACCCCGGAGTAGCCCCACCGGGTGCCGGTGCCGACGTTGCCCGGCCCCTGCGCGACGACCGTGACGTCGGCCCCCACGACGTGCCGCGCGGCGAGCAGCCCGGTGTGGGTCGTGACGGCCTCGTGGTCGCCGCCGAAGGCCTGCCCGACGGTCAGCGTGGCAGTGAGCCACCCGGCATCCGACAGGCCCGCCACGGCCCGGGAGAACGCCGCGGGCAGCGCGCCGCCGTCGGTCATGACGTAGGCGACGGTGGCGTCCGGGTTCACCGCGCGGATGCCGGCCAGCACCGCCGGGAGCGCGGAGTGCAGGTCGGCGACCACCACCGGCATCCCGGCCAGGTCGTCGGCGTCGGCGAGGGCGTCGTGGTGCGGGCTGTCCTGCTCGTCGACCGCGAGCAGCATCTGCTGCATCGGGGTGTAGCGCGCCTTGACGATGTGGCCGGGCCCCGCCGGCGGGTCGGGCGGGAGGTGGTCGGGCCGGGCGACGACGAACGCCAGCCCGCCGGTGCCCAGGCCCCTGAGCAGGGCCGACGCGTTGAGCAGCACCCGCTCGCCGACCTGCGGGGCACCCACCATGGCGGTGTAGGCCAGCGCGCGCACCGGCATCCCGGGGGCGTCGTCGAGCACCACGGTGCACTCCACGGCGCCGGGCCAGTGGCGCACCTGCTGAGCCACGGTTCCCGCTCGCCACTGCATCACGGTCCGCAGCGTATCCGTCGGGTAGCGTCTGGCGGGTGAGCAGCGAGCCCGGCCCGGCGGCCCCGTCAGCGGCGCAGGTCAAGACCGAGCGGCTCCTCAACCTCGTGCTGGTGCTGCTCTACACCCGCCGGCCCCTGGCGAAGGCGCAGATCCGCCAGCTCGTGCCGCAGTACGGCCAGTCGGCGTCGACCGAGGCGTTCGAGCGGATGTTCGAGCGCGACAAGGACGAGCTGCGCGAGCTCGGCATCCCGCTGGTCACCGAGGACATCGACCCGCTGCACGAGGACGAGCCCGGCTACCGCATCCACCAGCGCGAGTACGCCCTGCCCGACATCTCGTTCGAGCCCGACGAGCTGGCCGTGCTGGGGCTGGCCAGCCGCACCTGGGCGCAGGCGTCGCTCGCCGGCCCGGCGGCCCAGGCGCTGCGCAAGCTGCGCGCGGCCGGCGTGGAGCGCGACGTCGACGCCCTCATCGGCATCGAGCCGCGGCTGCGCACCACCGAGCCGGCCTTCGACGCGGTCAAGGACGGCGTGCTGCGCCGGGTGCCGCTGCGCTTCTCCTACCGTCGCCCGGAGGCTCCGGAGGCGAGCGAGCGGCACGTGCAGCCGTGGTCGCTGGTGTCGTGGCACGGCCGCTGGTACCTCAACGCGTTCGACGTCGACCGGGGTGCGGCGCGGGTCTTCCGGCTCTCGCGCATCGTCGGGGGAGTGCGCACCGTGGGCCGCCCGGGGTCGTTCGAGGTGCCCGACGACCACGAGCCCGAGCTGATGGTGCAGCGGGTGGCCCCGCCGACCACCCAGCCCAGCCCGGCCGTGCTGCGGGTGCGCCGGGGGAGCGGGCACAGCCTGCGCCGCCGGGCCCGCACCGTCGGCGAGGTCGACGACACCTGGGACCTCGTCGACCTCGACTACACCGACCTCGAGGACTTCGCCGAGGAGCTCGCGGGCTACGGCGCCGACGTCGTCGCCGAGGCGCCGCCCGAGCTCGTCGACTCGGTCGTGCGCCGGCTGCGGGGCGCCCTCGCGGCGCACGGAGGTGGGCGCTGATGGCCGGGTTCGCCCAGGAGACCGCCACCGCGCGGCTGGCGCGGCTGCTGACGATGGTGCCGTGGCTGGTCAACCGGCAGGGCATCGACCTCGCGGTCGCCGCCGACGACCTCGGCGTCAGCGTCGAGCAGCTCGAGTCCGACCTCAACCTGCTCTTCCTGTGCGGCTACGGGCAGCTGCCCGACGAGCTCATCGAGGCCGACTGGGAGGAGGGCCGGGTCTTCGTCGGCAACGCCGACACGATCGCCCGTCCGCTGCGCCTGGGCGTCGACGAGGCCGTCACGCTGGTCGTCGGCCTGCGGGCGCTGCGCGAGGTGCCGGGGCTGGGGGAGCGCGACGCGGTGGAGCGCGCGCTGGCCAAGCTCGAGGATGCCGCGGGCGCGGCTGCCGCTCCGGCCCGCCGGGTGCGCGCCGAGGTCGCCGACGGTGCCTCGCCCGAGCTGCTGGCGCTGGCCCAGCAGGCGATCGCCGGCCACCGCCGGGTGCACCTGCGCTACCTCGTGCCGGCCCGCGACGAGGCCACCGAGCGCGACGTCGACCCGATGCGGGTGGTCGGCATGGACGGCAGCTGGTACCTCGAGGGCTGGTGCCACCGCGCCGAGGACACCCGGATGTTCCGGATGGACCGGGTCGAGGAGCTCACCGTGCTCGACGTCGACGGCACCCCGCCGGCCGGTGCCCGCGAGCGCGACCTGTCCGAGGGCACCTTCCGCCCGGCGCCCGACGACCTCGTCGTCACCCTGCGGCTGCTGCCCGGGGCCACCTGGGTGGCCGACTACTACCCGGTCGAGTCGGTGGCGACCGTGCCGGCATCCGAGGGTGGGGGCCTGCTGGTGCGGCTGCGCACCGCCGACACGGCGTGGCTGCGCCGGCTGGTGTGGCGACTCGGCGGCCGGGGCACCGTGCTCGACCCGCCCGAGGTGGTCGCCGAGGTGCGTGACGGGGCCGCGGTCGCGCTGACGGCGTACCCGGCATCCGAGGTCGGTGACTGACGCCGTGCTGCCGTGGTGGGGGTGGGTGCTGCTCTGGGCCGTCGTGCTGCTCGGGTCGGCGGCGTTCCTCGGGTGGCGGGCGCGGCTGGTGTGGGGCCGCAGCACCGCGCTGGCGCGGGAGGTGCAGCGGGCGAGCGAGATCGTGGCCGAGCTCGAGAGCCGCGCCGACGAGCTGCGCGACATCGACCCGGCCCTCGTGGCGGTCATCCAGCCACCACACAGGTTGCGGGCGCAGTATCGGGAGCAGCGGGCCACCCAGAAGGCGGCCCGGCACGCACGGCGAACCGACCGGCTTCCGCCGTGGGCGCGCGTACACTGACGCGAGACCATGCTCGACCGGTCAAGGACGTTTCACGACATCACAGGAGATGGACCCCATGGGCAGGATCGGACCCACCGAGATCATCATCGTCGCGGTGCTGATCATCCTCATTTTCGGCTGGAAGAAGCTCCCTGACGCCGCACGCAGCCTCGGCCGCTCCGCCCGGGTGTTCAAGTCCGAGGTCGACGAGATGAAGAAGGACGAACGACGCCGCGAAGCCGACGTCCGAGGCGTCGACGACCACCGTGCGCAGCGAGCCGATCGAGCCCGCCGCCCCGGTCGAGCGCACCGTGCCGACCACCGACGGCAACGCCGTGCACGAGAACGCCCCGCGCACGGACAACCAGCCCGGGCCCGTGGCCTGACCCTCCTCCCACCCCGCCCGATCCCAGACCCCATGGCTCGACTGCGCCGTCGCCCGCGCGACCCCGAGGGTCGGATGACGCTCGGCGAGCACTTCCGCGAGTTCCGCCGACGGCTGTTCATCGCCGCGGCATCGGTGTTCGTGGCGTCGATCGTGGCGGGCTTCTACTACGACCAGGTCTTCGACTTCCTGTCGGAACCGTTCAACGACTACAAGCGGGCCAACCCCCAGAGCACGATCAGCCTGAACTTCGGCGAGGCGACGGCGGCGCTGTCCAACCTGATCAGCCTGTCGATCTTCGTCGGGGTCGTGGTCTCGAGCCCGATCTGGCTCTACCAGATCTGGGCGTTCATCGTGCCCGGCCTGACCCGCAAGGAGAAGCGGATCTCGCTGGCGTTCCTCGCGCCACGATCCCGCTGTTCCTGGTCGGGTGCGCCCTGGCCTACCTGATCCTGCCCAAGTCGCTGGCGATCCTGTACGGCTTCAGCCCGGAGGGGACGTCGAACATCCAGCAGGTGTCGATGTACTTCTCCTTCGTCACCCGCTTCATCCTGGTGTTCGGCATCGGGTTCCTCTTCCCGGTGGTGCTGGTCGGGCTCAACGCCGTCGGGGTGATGCCGGCCAACCGGCTGATCAAGGGCTGGCGGGTCGCGGTGGTGCTGATCTTCGTCTTCGCCGCGGTGGCCACTCCCACGGCCGACCCGTTCACGATGTTCGTCTTCGCCGCCCCGCTCACCGCCCTGTACTTCGGCGCGTGGTTCGTCTGCCGCCTCCTGGACAAGCGCAAGGAGAAGGCGCGCCCCGACTGGCTCGACGTCGACGACAACGAGGCCTCACCCCTGTAGCGACCTCGTGCGGTTTACACACGGTTCTCGCACGTGCCGAGGCCGCGAAACCGTGCCCACGTCGCACGAAGTCGATGCCGGGCGGTCAGAGGCCGGCGAGCACCTGGGCCACGACGATCTTGGCGATCATCGCGACCGGGTAGACCAGCGCGTACGCGACGCCGATCCGGGTGTCGTAGCCCGTCTTGTCGTTGACGTAGGCGAGGATCGCCGGCTGGGTCTGGCTGCCCGCGAGGGCGCCCGCCGTCTCGAGCCACGACATCTTGCGCAGCACGTGGATGCCGAGGAGCGAGCAGCGCGGCCGCCGATGGCGGTGAGCACCAGGCCGAGCACGGCGACGCGCCACCCGGCATCCGAGGCGAGGGCCTCGGAGATGGTGCGGCCGGCGCGCACACCGGCGTAGGCGAGGAAGGTGACCATGCCCAGGGCCGAGAGCGACTGGGCGGCGCCGTGCGACATCGAGGTGATGACCGGGCCGACCCGGCCGAGCCGGCCGAAGACCAGCCCGACCATCAGGGTGCCGGCCGCGGCGCCGATGGTGAAGCCGCCACCGGGGGTGGGCACGTGCACCAGCCCGAGGGCGATGCCGGTCGCGAGGCCGAGCGCGAGGCCGCCGACGTTGATGTCGGACATGCCGCGGTCGCTGTCGCCGAGGTACTTGCCGACCTCGGCCATCCGGTCGCGCGGGACGATGACCCGCAGCCGGTCGCCCATCGCGAGCACGAAGGTGCCGTGGGCGACGAGGTCGACGTCACCGCGGCGCACCCGGCTCACGGTGGCGCCGAACTTCTCGTCGAGGTCGAGCTCGGCGACGGTGTGGCCGACGAGCTGCTTGTTGGAGAGGGTGACGCGGCGGAAGTCGAGGTCGTGGCGGTCCTCGACGATGTCGTGCGAGGAGACGTGGCCCAGGCGCTCGGCGACGTCGTCGAGCACGGGCGCGGGGCCCGACGACGGTGACCAGGTCGTTGTGGCCGATCATCTCGGCGCCCGCGCGGGACGATGGTCGGGTTCGCGGCGTGGGCGTGCTTGAGGCGGGAGACGCCGATCTGCTGGTCGTGGGCCTGGCGAGCATCTCCACGCTGATCGGCTCGTGCACCTCGACGCGCACGGTGACGTGGCCGATCTCCTCGCGGCGGGGGTGGGCGCCCGGGCGGCGCAGCGACCAGGCCGCGACGACGAGCATCACGATGACGCCGCCGAGGTAGGTGATCGAGTAGCCGATGGTGGGGGCCGCCGGGTCGGCCGCGCGGGCGGATGCCGCCGCGAGCGCCGGGGTGTTGGTCAGGGCGCCGGCGTAGGCACCGGCGACGGTGCCGGAGGCGAGGCCGAGGACCCGTCCGACCAGCACGGCGACGGCGCCGACCAGGGCGAGGGCGCCGGCGACCACGAGCATGGTGGGCCAGCCCCGGCGCAGCGAGGCGAAGAAGTGGGTGCCGGAGACCACGCCGATCGTGTAGGTGAACAGCACCAGGCCGAAGGTGCCGATGACCTCGGGGATCTCGAGGTCGATGCCGGTCGAGGCGGCCCAGGCCGACACGCCCAGGGCGGCGAACAGCACGGCGGCCGGGCCGAGGCGGACCCCGGCGATGCGCACGTGCCCGACGGCCGCGCCGAGGGCCAGCAGGACCGCGAGGAGGAGGAGGGGGGTGTCGGCGAACAGCTCGAAGAGTGCGGTCACGACCTTCATCCTTCCACTGTTTCGAGAGGCCGGATGACAGCGCTGTCCGGACGCCGACGTCACCCCCACCGGTCGGGGACCGGCGGGGGTGACTGGGTCGTGGCTGCACTCAGGTCGTCACGGAGCCAGGCGTCACCGTCCTGCGTGGCCGACCAGCCGGACTGACCGAGCACGTTCGCTGGCAGTACATCCGGAAGTACCAGTTGGCCGGTGCGGCTGATGCTGCCGGTCGTGTAGCGTGGTGACCGCGCCGACCGTGGCGCTGGTGACACCGGTGGCGAACGTGGGGCTCTGGCTCCGCTGGATGACGTAGCTCGTCGCCGTCGGGCACAGCGCTCCAGGTGATCGTCGCCCGTCTGGCTCGTGCCCTGCCGCGACCGCGGTCCCGGTGAGGATCACCGGCGCCGCCGGCGCGGCGACCGCGACGGTCGCCGGGTTGCTCCACGCCGAGGTGCCGGCGACGTTCTGCGCCGCCACCCGGTAGACGTAGGTGCTGCTCAGGGCGACCGTGGTGTCGGCGTAGGTCACCGCACCGGTGCCGGTCCTGGCGGCCGACCGTGGCGAGATCGGTGAAGGTCGCACCGTTGTCGGTGGACCGCTGGACGACGAACCCGGTCTCGTTGGTGGCCGTGTCGTTCCAGGTCAGGTTGACCCGCGCGGTGCCGCCTGGGCCTGCGCCAGCGCCGCCGCCAGGCCGGTCGGAGCGGTTGGGAGCGTTGACGCCGATCGGGTCGGACGTCGACTTGACCGTCATGGACGGCATCCCCGAGCCGTAGCCGACCGTGTTCTCGGCGACGATCCGGTACTGGTACGCCGTCGTCGCGTTGGACGTGGTGTCGGTGAAGGTCCGCGTCCCGTGGGTGTTGGTGTCACCCAGGGGCTGGTCCAGGTTGCCGACGGTTGGTCCACGTCGTCCCGTTGGTCGTGCGCTGCACGACGAACCGGGTCTCGGTGATCGAGTTGTCGTTCCAGGTCAGCACCACGCGCCGTGGTTGCCGGCGTTGTTCAAGGCGGTCACGTTGTCGGGGTCGCCTTGATCGGCGGCAGGGCCACCGACACCGGGCGCATCATGTCCATCTCCTCGTGGCTGAGGATGTGGCAGTGCCACACGTACTCCCAGCCGAAGTTGACGGTCTTGTTGGTGATCGGCGTGGCCAGCGGGTTGCCCTGCGGGTCGGTGTTGAAGAACATCGCTCCGTCGAGCCGGCCGGCATCATCGGGTTGAGCGGCCGCACCGAGTTGGGCACCTCGAAGGGCACCTTCGGGATGATCGGCCGCAGCGCGACGATGGTGTCCTCGAGCGGGCTCATCCGCACGGTGTCCTTCCAGCCCGTTCTCGTTGGCGTCGTTCGGGATGATGATGTTGTCCCAGCGTGACCCGGTTGAGCACCTGGACGTCGTACAGGTGGAAGTGGATCGGGTGGGTGTCCACGCCGTTGTGGGTGACCCGCCAGATCTGGGTGCCGTCCTCGGCGTCGCTGATCGGGGTGATCTTGACGTCCTTGACCGGTTCACCGGTGACGGAGTCCGTCGTGACGACCTGCTTGGGCAGGTTGGTGGCGTCGATGAGCTCGGTCTGCGGGTTGACGTACGGGTAGAGCGTGACGTTCTGCAGGCCCGGCGTCGGTGGCTGCGCCTCGATGCCGAGGTTGGCCTGCATCCGGCCGAACTCGTCGAACGTCGTCGAGTTCGTCTCGTCGTGGATGGCCTTCGGCTGCATCGGCATCGTCGTCTTCGTGCTCGGCGCCTTGAGCGTGTTGAACGCGAAGGTGCCCGTGTCGTTGACCCGGACCAGCCGTCGCACTTGGTGACGCCGGCCGCCTTGCAGTCGCCGGTGGCGGCGAAGCTGGTGCCCATGGCCGAGTTGTACGCCGCCTGGCCGACGATCGGCGGGTGCTGGCTGGACTCGAACACGCCGGTGCCGTTCGCCTTGTGGGTGAAGGCGGTCTTGAGCTTGGCCACGTCGAACGGCGCGGCCGGGGTGGCGTCGGCGACCGTGACCTGCATGACGGTGCGGGTGTTCGGCCCGTAGCCCGGGGAAGATGGTCGGCGCGCCGGTGGGGCTCAGGTCCGGGGCGCCGGTGTAGTAGTCGTAGCGCGGGACGCGGGCCGGGAAGGCCGCCGGGGCGTCGTTGTAGAGGATCAGCGTCTTGCCGGCGAACTTCGAGAAGTCCACGACGGCGTCGGCCCGCTCGGCCGGAGCCAGCAGCAGCGAGTGCTTGTCGACGTTGCCGACGTCGAACCGGGTCGGGTCGGTGATCCAGGTGGTCGGCTGCTGGCCGTCGATGACGGTCGGCGCGGGCAGGAAGCCGCCCTCGGTGCCGAACTGCACCCAGTCGGGCCCGGCCGCGTTGTTGTTGGCGTCGGCCGGGGTCGGGGAGACGTTCGGGTCGGTCTGGGCCGCCGCGAGCTCGGCCGGGTTCAGCGCGACCTCGGTGGTGCCGTCGCCCTGGTCGGGGTCGGCGGCGTACCACTGCAGGTTGAAGAACCGGTCGTTGGCGGCGTTGAGCATCCGCAGCCGGTAGGACTTCGGCTCCAGGGTGACCTTCGGGTAGGCGACGCCGTTGACGATCGGGGTGTCGTTGAACTGCTCCATGCCGGCCGAGATGTTCGGCGTGCCGGGGATGAGCTCGCGGCTCGCAGAACGGGTCGGTCTGGTACTGCCAGGTCGACGGGTCGTCGAGCTTGCAGGTCGGCGTCGTAGTACGGGTTGGCGATCGGCCCGTACTTGGTGCCGGTGGCCGGCGGCCAGAACCACGGCCCGTACATCCAGCGGCCGTAGGCGCTCATGCCGCGAGGCGTCGCCGGGGTTCTGCGCGGGCATGTAGACGTGGTGGTACCACAGCGATGCCCTTGCCGCCCCAGCGGGTGCGTGTCCCAGGTCGGGTCCTGGCCGTAGGAGGTGATGTTGCCGTCGGCGTCCTTGACGTCCTCGAGCTGCTCGTCGCCGGGCACGAACGTCTTGTCCTGGATGATGAGCGGCAGGGTGTCGGCCGCGCCGGGGATGACGCCGTCGGCGACGAGCTTCTTCTCGGTGTCGTCGGTGATCAGGTAGCCGGCGGCCTCACCGGCGTAGACGTTGAGCCGGGTGATGCCCCACGCGTGGTCGTGGTAGAACATCAGCCGCGCGCTCTGCTGGTTGGTGTAGAAGAACGTCTGGCAGCCGTCGTCGGCGGCGTCGCAGCCGTGGCGCCGTCCGTCTTCATGTCGGGGACGTTCTGGACGCTGACGCCCTGCGGGTAGGCGGTGGTCTCGCCGGCCGGGGTGATCCACTGGTGCGGCGTGCCGTCGCTGATCCACGGGGTGATGCCGCCGTGCAGGTGCAGGGTGGCGCGGTTGTCCTTGAAGCAGCATGTCGGACTTCGGGTACTTGCGTGCACTCCGGGTTCGCGGATGCCGTCGGTCGGTCGCCTTCGTCCGTCGGGGTCGGCCATCGCCATCGGGCCCATGCCGGAGCCCATCATCGTGCTGTCGATCGGCAGGAACAGGTCACCGTCGGCGCCGGTGGGCAGCAGGTTGCGGAAGACGATCCGGACCGGCTTGTTCTTGGTGGCGCCGATGAACGGGCCGAGGTACTGCGGCGCGGTGACGCCGTAGGCCTGCTGCGCCGTTGATCAGCACCGGGGTGTCGGGCTCGGTCGGGTCGACGTTCGCGTTCGTCAGCGGGAAGTGCTGGCTGACGGCGGCGTTGTCGGGGGTCTCGAGCTGCACGTAGCCGCGCACCAGGGTGTCGGCGGCAGGTCGGAGGAGAACGTGGTGCGGTACTGCACCAGGCCGATGACGTACTCGTCGGCCATGACGCCGTTGTACGGCTTCTGGGTCACGCTGGCGTCGGTGTACTTCTGCCGTCGGGACGGCCGTCGGAGGTACTTGCCGTCGGTCGGGGCAGTCGGGCCGGGGTGCAGAGCGCCGGGCAGGTCGTCGACGAACTTGCGCATGCCCGGGGTGAGGTAGCCGGCACCGGGGTCGGTGACGGTGACGCCGGTGATCGCGCCGCCGTCGGTCACCGCGGTGGCCGCGGCGCCGGTGCCGGTGCCGGTCGGGTCGGTGATGGTGACGGTCGGGGCGCGAGGTGTAGCCGGTGCCGAAGTCGCAGCACGTTGACCGCGGTGAGCTCCAGGGTGGCCGGTGGCCGTGGCCGCGGTGCCGCCGTCCGGCAGGGCGATCGGGTCGAACTGCGTGCCGTTGCGGATCGCGACGCCGGGGCCGTGGTGTAGCCGGAGCCCGGGTTGTCGACGACGACCGACGCGATCGAGACGGTGCGCCGTCGGGGTGCGTGCAGTCAGCAGTCGACGTCCGCCGTCGACGACACAGACGACGTGGCCGGTCGCCTGGGTGCCGTTCGGGTCGTCCGGGAAGTCGAAGTCGACGGTCGGCAAGGTGTAGCCGGTGCCGCCGTCGGTGACCGTCACGGCGTCGACACCGCCGGAGCCGATGGCGGTGGCTCCGGTGCCGCCGCCACCGGTGAGGGCGACCTCGAACGCCGTGTAGCCGGCGCCCGGGCTGCACGTCGGTGAAGCCGGTCACGACGTCGGACGTGCTCACCGTGGCGGTGGCCGTCGCTGCCGTGGTGCCGCCGCCGATCGTCACCGTCGTGCCGGGGTCGTAGTCACTGACCCGGCTGCGGTGATGTCGACGGACGTGATGCCGTTGGTCGCCGTGGGGTCGACCTGGGCGACGGCAGTGGCCCCGGTGCCCGTTCCGCCGAACGTCACCGAGGCCTTGCTGAGCGTGAGGGGGCTGTTGGCCCAGTTGGGCCAGGGCCCGAAGTAGTGCGGGACCTTCGATGGATCTGGCGGATTCGCAGCGACGGCGGCTCCGGTGCCCAGTGAAGCTGGCCGCCATGGCAACCACCATGGCGAGCACCGTGAGGAAGATGGTGGAGGTCCTGCGCATGATCCGGGACATTTGGCTACCCTCTTGTGCTCATGGCAAGCGAGCGCGCCTGCCAACCCGACCGCCCCTGCTAGCGGTGTCACGCGGAACGTATGCCCGGGGGGGGTAGGCCACAAGGGAACTCGCGTGCAGGAAAACCCATTCGTGAAACACCGGTACGCCGTGCGTGGGGCCTTCTCGCAGGCCGGGGTGCGGGGGTCCCGAAAGCGGCCTCACGTCGGCCGCCAGCGGGGGTGACGGACATCTCCCTAATTTGGGGGGTCCGGGAGGCCATAACGCCGGATTCGTGAATGCCGATTCCCCTATCGTCGTTCGTATGACGCGGGACGGCTGGACCTTCATCACCAACCATGGACACGTACTGGTGTGCCTGGCCGCAGACCCTGAAGTGCTCGTGCGCGACGTCGCCGCGAGCATCGGCATCACCGAGCGGGCCGTGCAGCAGATCATCGGCGACCTCGAGCGGGCCGGCGTCGTCGCGAGGGCACGCGTGGGCCGTCGCAACCACTACCTGGTGTGCCGCGAGCAGCGGTTGCGCCACCCCGTCGAGAGCGGCGTCACGATCGGGCAGTTCGTCGACCTGGTCCAGCAGGGCAGTGACAGCTCCGGCACCACGAAGCCGGTCCGGTTGCGCGCCACCGGCTCCACCGAGGCGTCCGCCGAGGCACCGGGTGACTGGGCGAGCGCGGGCCACGAGGTCGTCGCGCACCTGCGCAGCCAGGGCCTCTGACGTCCGAGGCCGCGCGATGGCGCCCCGCTAGCCTTCGGCCATGGCGCGCCTCGGTCTGATCGTCAACCCCACCTCGGGCAAGAACACCGGCGCGCGGGTCGGCACCGAGGCCCTCACCCTGCTGCGGGCGGCCGGCGTCGACATCCTCGACCTCAGCGCGGCCGACGCCCGCAGCGCCATGGAGCAGGGGCGCGCCGCGATCGCCGCCGGCGCCGTCGACCGCATCGTCGTCGCCGGTGGCGACGGGATGGTGCACCTGGGCGCGAACCTGTGCGCCGGCACCGGCGTGCCGCTCGGCATCATCGCGGCCGGCACCGGCAACGACATCGCGCGCGAGCTCGGGCTGCCGGTGCGCGACGCCGCCAAGGCCGTGGAGCGCATCCTCGACGGCGGCTCACGCCAGGTGGACGTGGCGAAGCACACCATGGCCTCCGGGGAGGACCGGTGGTTCCTCGGCGTCCTCGCGGCCGGGTTCGACGCGGTCGTCAACGAACGGGCCAACCAGTGGCGCTGGCCCAAGGGCCCGATGCGCTACAACCTGGCGATCATGCGCGAGCTGCCGCTGTTCCGTGCCATTCCCTATGTGCTGGAGCTCGACGGCGTCCGGATGGAGACCGAGGCGATGCTCGTGGCGGTGGGCAACGGGCCGGCATACGGCGGTGGCATGCGGGTGACTCCGAACGCCGAGTTCGACGACGGCCTGCTCGACGTGCTCGTGCTGCACAAGATCTCGACGGCGGAGTTCCTGCGCGTCTTCCCGACCGTGTTCAAGGGCACCCACGTCACCCACCCGAAGGTGCAGGTGCTGCGGGCCCGCACGGTGCGGCTGGAGGCCACCGGCATCGTGTCGTACGCCGACGGCGAGCGCTTCGCCCCGCTGCCGATGACCATGGAGGTCGTGCCCGGCGCGCTCAGCGTCCTGGCCTGAGCGCTGACGTAGCCTGACACCATGCCCAGCCCCTCCGAGCGGTATGCCGCTGCTGCCGCCCGGAGCCGCCGGGACCGGTCCGAGCTGGGCCGGTTCACCGCCGGCCTGGACTTCCCGCTCGACGAGTTCCAGGTGCAGGCGTGCGCGGCGGTCGAGGCGGGCCAGGGGGTGCTCGTCGCCGCCCCCACCGGCGCCGGCAAGACCATCGTCGGCGAGTTCGCCGTGCACCTGGCCCTGGCGACCGGGCGAAAGGCGTTCTACACCACCCCGATCAAGGCCCTGTCCAACCAGAAGTACCACGACCTGGTGCGGGTGCACGGTGCCGACAAGGTCGGGCTGCTGACCGGTGACTCCTCCGTCAACGGCGAGGCACCGGTGGTCGTCATGACCACCGAGGTGCTGCGCAACATGATGTATGCCGGGTCGCGCACCCTCGACGGCCTCGGCTACGTGGTCATGGACGAGGTGCACTACCTGGCCGACCGGTTCCGCGGGGCGGTGTGGGAGGAGGTCATCATCCACCTCCCCGAGCACGTGCAGGTGGTGTCGCTGTCGGCCACCGTGAGCAACGCCGAGGAGTTCGGCGACTGGCTCGCCGAGGTGCGCGGCAACCACGCGGTGGTCGTCTCCGAGCACCGGCCGGTGCCGCTGTCGCAGCACGTGCTCGTCGGCACCACCCTGTTCGACCTGTTCGCCGGCAACCGGGTCAACCCCGACCTGCTGGCCGCCATCCGCACCTCCGAGCAGCGCGGACGCTGGGACGACGAGCCGCGGCGCGGTGGCTCCGGCCGTGGCGGCCCACCGGCGCGCACCCACCGGGGCGGAAACCGCCGCGGCGGCGCCGGCTTCGCCCGCGGTGGCCGGCCCGGGGGAGGCGCCACCCGGGCCGAGGTCATCGACGAGCTCGACCGCGACGGGCTGCTGCCCGCGATCACCTTCATCTTCAGCCGGGTCGGCTGCGAGGCCGCGGTCAGCCAGCTGCTCGCCGCCGGCACCCGCCTCATCCCCGACCGCGAGGGGCTGCGCATCCGGCGCCACGTCGAGGAGCGCGTCGAGTCCCTGGCCGACGAGGACCTCGTCGGTGCTGGGCTACTTCGACTTCGTCGAGGGGCTCTCCCGCGGCTTCGCCGCGCACCACGCCGGCATGCTGCCGCTGTTCCGCGAGATCGTCGAGGAGCTCTTCACCGCGGCCCGCATCCGCGCCGTGTTCGCCACGGAGACACTGGCGCTCGGCATCAACATGCCGGCCCGCACGGTGGTGCTCGAGAAGCTCGTGAAGTTCAACGGCGAGGCGCACGTCGACATCACGCCCGGCGGAGTACACCCAGCTCACCGGCCGCGCCGGCCGCCGCGGCATCGACATCGAAGGGCACGCGGTCGTGCAGTGGGCCCGCGGCGTCGACCCGCTGGCCGTGGGCGGGCTGGCCTCCACCCGCACCTACCCGCTGCGCTCGAGCTTCCGGCCCACCTACAACATGGCGGTCAACCTCGTCGCGCAGGTCGGGCGCGAGGTGGCGCGCGAGATCCTCGAGACCTCGTTCGCCCAGTTCCAGGCCGACCGCGCCGTGGTCGGCATCGCAACTGCGGTGCGGCGCAACGAAGAAGGCATGGAGGGCTACGCCGAGGCGATGCACTGCCACCTCGGTGACTTCCGCGAGTACGCCGCGCTGCGCCGGGCCCTGGCCGACGCCGAGAAGGAGGGCGTCAAGGCCCGCTCCGCCTCGCGCCGGGCCGAGGCGGCCGTCTCGCTCGAGGCGCTGCGCATCGGCGACGTCATCCGCATCCCGGCCGGTCGCCGCGCCGGGTGGGCCGTGGTGGTGCAGCCGGCGCGCACCGGCAAGGGCACGCCCACCGGGCCGGCCGTCGTCACCGAGGACAAGCAGTTCCGGCGGCTGACCATGGTCGACGTCCCCGAGCCGGTCGAGTCGGTCACCCAGGTCAAGGTGCCGCCGAACTTCAACCCGAAGTCGCCGAAGTCGCGCCGCGACCTCGCGACCTCGCTGCGGATCGCCGTCCCCCACGGGTTCGAGGACTCGCCGCGCCGCCGGGCCCGCCAGGTGACGGCGGGCGAGTCCGAGCGCGTCGCCCAGCTGCGGCACGAGCTCACCACGCACCCGTGCCACCAGTGCCCCGACCGCGAGACGCACGCCCGCTGGGCCGAGCGCTGGTGGCGACTCAAGCGCGAGACGGTCGGCCTGCAACGCCGGGTCGAGGGCCGCACCAACACCGTGGCGCGCACCTTCGACCGGATCTGCGACGCCCTCGAAGCCCTCGGCTACCTCGCCGATGGCGGCACCGTGGTCACCGAGCGTGGCGAACGGCTGCGCCGCCTCTACACCGAGAAGGACCTGCTGGCCGCCGAGTGCCTGCGCCACGACGTGTGGAAGCGGCTGGATGCCGCGGGGCTGGCCGCCGCCGTGTCCGCGCTGGTCCACGAGCCACGGCACGAGGAGGCCGAGGTCTCACCCCGCATGCCCAACGACGACGTCGCCGAGGCGCTGACCCGGATGTCGCGGCTGTGGTCCGAGATCGAGGACCTCGAGACCGAGCACGACCTGCCCTCCACGACGATGCCGGACGGCGGCATGGCCTGGATGGTGCACCGCTGGGCCTCCGGCGAGCGGCTCGACACCGTGCTGCGCGGCCAGGACATGGCCGCCGGTGACTTCGTGCGCCGCTGCAAGCAGATCGTCGACCTGCTCGACCAGGTCGCCAAGGCGGCCACCGACGGCGAGCTGCGCCGCACGGCCCGCACCGCGGTGGATGCCGTGCTGCGCGGCGTCGTCGCCGCCGACCGCCTCGACTGAACGCGGGACGGTCAGCCCAGGCCCAGGGCCTTGAGCACCCGGCCGACCGGGTTCGCCGACGCCGTAGGCGTCCCCGATCTGCTCGAGCAGCTCGGGGTCGGCCACCTCGCGGGGCAGCGCCAGGTCGACGTCGGCCACCGGGGCGTCGCGCAGCACCCGCACCACGGTGGGGGCCACGTCGAGGTAGGCGGATGCCGCCTCGAGGTTCGCGCGGCGGGCCCCCTTCAGCCCCGGGTCGCCGCCGTCGACGGCCGCGCGCACCCCGGCGAGCGATCCGTACGTGGCGATGAGCTGGGCGGCCGTCTTGTCGCCGATGCCCTTGACGCCCGGCAGCCCGTCGCTGGTGTCGCCGCGCAGCACCGACATGTCGAGGTAGGCCTCACCGGTGGGCACGGCATACCGCTCGTGCAGGTAGGCCTGGGTCGCCAGGTCGGGGTCGCGCACCCCGCCCTTGCCCGTGTAGAGCACCCGGATGCCGTGCGCGTCGTCGACGAGCTGGAGCAGGTCGCGGTCGCCGGTGACGACGTCGACCGGCATCACGCCGCGGTGCCGCTCGCTGAGCGTGCCGATGACGTCGTCGGCCTCGCAGCCCGGCGCGCCGATCCGCGCGATGCCGATGGCGCGCAGCGCGTCGCGGATGATCGGCACCTGGGGGGTGAGGTCGTCGGGGCTCTCCTCGACCACGTCGGAGCCCTCGATCAGCCGGTGGGTCTTGTAGGTGGGCACCAGGTCGACCCGCCACTGCGGCCGCCAGTCGTCGTCCCAGCAGGCCACGAGGTGCGTCGGCCGGTGCGCGGTGACCAGCGTGGCGATCATGTCGAGGAAGCCGCGCAGCGCGTTGGTCGGTGTCTCGTCGGGGCTGCTGCGCTGGTCGGGCACGCCGAAGAAGGCGCGGAAGTACAGCGAGGCGGAGTCCAGGAGCATGAGGCGTTCCGGCATGCGCCGACAGTAGCCGCCGGAGGCGACCACGCCGAGGTGTCGAGCCCTGCCGGTCGGCGAACTGCCAGCGCACTACCCTGAGCGGGTGGAAGACCTCGACCGTCGCATCGTCGACCTGCTCGCCAAGGACGGCCGGATCAGCTTCACCGACCTCGGCAAGGCCCTGGGCATGTCGACGTCCGCCGTGCACCAGCGCGTCCGCCGCCTCGAGCAGCGCGGCGTCGTCAAGGGCTACACGGCCAAGATCGACCACGCCGCCCTGGGCCAGCAGCTCACCGCGTTCATCTCGATCACCCCGCTCGACCCGGCCGCCCCCGACGACATCCCCGAGCGCCTGCACGAGGTGCCGCAGATCGAGGAGTGCCACTCGGTCGCCGGCGACGAGAACTACATCCTCAAGGTGCGCGTGGCCACGCCGTCCGAGCTCGAGGAGCTGATCGCCGCCATCCGCGGCGTCGCCAACGTCTCGACCCGCACGACGGTCGTGCTCTCCACGCCGTGGGAGTGAGCCGGTCTAGCGCTGCTCAGCGCCCGATGTCGGCGACGATGGCGCCGGTGACGCGCACCAGGTCGGCGGGGGAGAGCCCGAGGTCGAGCCCGCGCCGCCCGCCGGAGACGTAGACGACGTCGAACAGCTCTGCGCTCTCGTCGACGACGGTGGGCAGGGCGCGCTTCTGGCCGATCGGTGAGATGCCGCCGACGACGTAGCCCGAGGACCGCTGTGCGGCAGCGGGATCGGCCATGGTCACCCGCTTGACACCGAGCGCGGCCGCCATCGCCTTGAGGTCGAGCTGGCCGGCCACGGGCACCACTGCCACGGCGAGGCCGGCGCCGGTGTCGACGACCAGGGTCTTGAACACCTGCTCCGGCGGCAGCCCGAGCACCTCGGCCGCCTCGAGCCCGAACGACCGCGCCGCCGGGTCGTGCTCGTAGGCGTGCTGGGTGAACGGCGACGCCCGCCGCGGTGAGTGCCACCGTGGCGGGCGTCGCCGGAGGGCATCGGTCAGCCGAGGTCGGCGACGGATGCCGCGTGGCTGGCACCGGCACCGACGAGCGCGGCCTCGTGCACGGCATCCATGTCGTGGCCCTCGCGCCACCAGCGCTGGCCCGCCTCGTCGAGCGTGTAGATCGGGTCGTAGTAGACGTACTCGCGCGACAGCGCCTGGTCGTCACCGGCCTCGATGGAGGTGCGGTAGTGCTTGCGCCAGAACGACATCCCGCGCTCGGTGTCGTAGGTCTCGACCTGGTGCACCCAGCGCTTGCCGACGAACGGCACGTCGCAGACGATGCGCGGGGTGGCGAACCCGGGCAGGTAGCCCATGATCGCGTGCTGCAGCTCCTGGGCCTCCTTGAGGGAGACCCGCCAGTGCTCGGCGAACGGGATCATGTCGCACATGTAGAAGTAGTAGGGCGTGATCAGCGCGTCGTCCTGGAGGGCGAAGCAGAGGTCGAGCAGCTCCTCGGGGGAGTCGTTGACCCCGCGCATCAGCACGCCCTGGTTGCGCACGTTGCGCACCCCGGCGTCGAGCATGGCCTTGGCCGCGTCGGCGACGAGCGGGGTGACCGACTGGGCGCTGTTGACGTGGGTGTGGATGGCGACCGAGACGCCGCGCGAGCGGGCCTTGGCCGAGATGCGCGCCACGCCCTCGACGACGTCGGGCTGCAGCCAGTGCTGGGGCAGGCCCATCAGCGCCTTGGTGGCGAGCCGGATGTCGCGGATGGTGTCGACCTCGAGCAGCTTGTCGAGGAACCCCTCGAGGTTCTTCCACGGCATGTTGGCGACGTCGCCGCCGGAGACCACGACGTCGCGCACGCCCGGGGTGCGGTGCAGGTAGTCGAGCATCGCGGCGTAGCGGTCGACCGGCTTGCCGGCGAGCTTGAGCTTGGCGAACTGCGCCGTGGAGTTGCCGACGAGGTCCATGCGGGTGCAGTGGCCGCAGTACTGCGGGCACGTCGGCAGCATCTCGGCGAGCACCTTGGTGGGGTAGCGGTGGGTGAGGCCCTCGACCGCCCACATGTCGGGCTCGTGCAGGCTGTCGCGGGTGGCGAACGGGTGGCTGGGCCAGTCGGTGCGGCGGTCGGAGAAGACCGGGAGCATGTAGTTGCGCACCGGGTCGGCGTAGAACGCGTCGGTGAAGGCCGCCCCGGCGGCCGGCATCGGGTCGTCGGTGGCCGGCACCATCGTGTTCATCATCTGCGGGGGGACGAGCATCGACATGGTGGCCCGCTCGGCCTGGTCGCGCTCGAGGTCGGCGTAGAAGCGGTCCTCGAGCAGGTCGCCCATCAGCGCCCGCAGCTGCGCGACGTTCTTCACGCAGTGCGCCCGCTGCCACTGGGCGTCGGCCCACTGCGCGGCGGTGACGTCACGCCACCCCGGGATGCGGGTCCAGTCGGGCTCAATCAGCTCGCGACGCCGGTAGACGTAGGGCTGGTCGATGTTCGTCGTCATGCGTGGCAGGATACGCAATGGATGACGCCCACGTCACGTTCTCGCCGCAAGATACTGCGGTCGCGTGTCGCGTCGACGAGGAGATTCTTGTGCGCACGACCCGTCGTCACCGGTCGGCCTGCACCGGGTGACCGACCCCGCCGGGGCGGCGCTGCCGCAGGCCGCACGGGTCGTCGACGCCTCGCCCGAGCTCTGGCCCGACGAGGTGCTCATCGCGGTCGAGACGCTCAACCTCGACGCGGCGTCGTTCCGGCAGCTGTCCGAGAAGCACGGGGGCGACGGGGATGCCGTGCGCGCCGAGGTGCTCGACATCGTCGCCACCCGCGGCAAGATGCAGAACCCGGTCACCGGCTCGGGCGGCATGCTGATCGGCACGGTCGCCGAGGTCGGGCCGCAGTCGCCCCTCGGGCCTGGCGGTCGGCGACCGGGTCGCCACCCTGGTCTCGCTCTCGCTGACGCCGCTGACGATCACCGACGGCCTGGCCGCGCTGGGACGGCCGCTCGGAGCGGGTGCCGGCGCAGGGCACCGCGGTCCTCTTCGGCCGCTCCATCGCCGCCCGCCTGCCCGAGGACCTCTCGCCCGACCTGGCGCTGATGGTCATGGACGTCTGCGGTGCCCCGGCGCTGGTGGCCCGGGTGGTGGGGGAGTACGTCGCGCGCGGGGTCGCGCCGACCGTCGCCGTGCTCGGCGGCGCCGGCAAGTCCGGCTCGCTGTCGCTGGCCGCGGCGCGCGACGCCGGGGCGGGGCGCTGCATCGGGGTCGTGCCGTTCGAGCGGGAGGCCGCGCTGCTGCGCGAGAGCGGCCTGGCCGACGCCGTCGTCATCGCCGACGCCCGCTCCCCGCTCGGCCTGTCGGATGCCGTGGCGGCCGCCGGTGGTCCGGCCGACGTCACCGTGGTCTGCGTCGACGTGCCCGGCTGCGAGCAGCCGGCGATCCTCGCGACCGCCCAGGGCGGCACGATCATCTACTTCTCGATGGCGACGAGCTTCTCCGCGGCGGCGCTGGGCGCCGAGGGGCTGGCGGCCGACGTGCGCATGCTGGTCGGCAACGGCTACGTGCCCGGCCACGCCGACCTCGCGCTCGACCTGCTGCGCCGCACCCCGGCCGTGCGGGCCCTGTTCGAGGCCCGGCTCGCGGACTGACGCGGGCGCGCGGGCGGTCCTTCACCCGCTGCGGGTGACGCAGCCGGCATCCGCCGGAAATAGCGTCGAGGGGCTCGACACGTCCACGGTCCGCGCCCCTCAGGAAGCCCACCATGACCCGCTCCGCCGTCCGCATCTCGCCCCTGTCGCCGTCGCCGCCCTCGCCCTGCTGGCCGGGGGCTGTTCCTCCGACGGGTCGATCGGACACCGCCTCCGGTATCGCCTCGGCTGCGGCCAGCGCGGCCGCCGTGCCGCCGGTGGCGCATCCGCCGAGCTGTGCAGCAGCTTCGCCAGCCTCAAGACCAACGCTGCGGACCTGGTGTCGACCAAGGTCGACGCCAGCGGGACCCCGGAGGAGCTGCAGCAGCAGGCCGACGACCTCGCGAGCAAGGCCGACAAGGTCCGTGACGACCTCAACACGATGATGAGGGAGTCGAACGGTGGGCCGGCGGCGGCCGTCATCGGCACCCTGAACCAGAAGGCCGACGCGCTCAAGGAGAAGCTCACCGAGGACAAGGCCAAGGCGCAGGAGGACCTCGGCGCCGACATCACCGCCGCCCAGCAGGAGATCTCGACGGCCCTGGAGCCGGTGACCGCTGCCGTCGGCAAGCTCTGCCCGTCGAGCTGACGCCGACCACCTGCTGGATCGCACCCACCCACACCTCACCGCGTGGTGCCGAGGGCACCACGACCCCACCATCGAAGGGAACCACCATGAGCGACACCACCAACGAGCCCACCGAGGTCACCGCTGACATCGCCGCCGTGAGCGACGGCGCGACGACCCTGTTCGTCGCCGACTTCAACGACACCGACACCGCGTGGGAGGCCTACGAGGCCCTGAAGTCGATCGAGGACGGTCGCACCGTCGCGATCGACGGCGTGATCGTCGTCAAGCGCGAGGACGACGGCAAGCTCGTCATCCAGAAGGCCACCGACCACTCGACGAAGAAGGGGCTGAAGTGGGGCGTCATCGGCGGCGCCGCCCTGGGCCTGGTCTTCCCGCCGTCGATCATCGGCAGCGCCGTGGCGCTGGGCGCCGGCGGTGCCGCGCTCGGAAAGGGCCGCCAGCTGCACCACAAGAGCGGGCCTCGAGAAGGACCTCGAGTTCTCCGTCGCCCCGGGTCACTCGGGCATCGTCGCCCTGGTCTCCGACCCCGGCGCGGTCGAGATCCGCAAGGCGCTCGCGACGGCCAACGCCATCGTCGAGTCCGCGATCGACGACGTCACGGCCAAGGACATCAAGGCCATCGCCAAGGAGTCCAAGGCTGAGGAGAAGGCAGCGCAGAAGGCCGCTGAGTAACGTCATCACTCGTGCTCAGGTGGGCCTCATTTGCCCGGGCGCGCGGGTGGGGGTTGGCTTGGGCCATGAGCGGTAGCGGCGTCACGGCATCCACCTGTTCGGACCCGTCGTGAGGGGCATCTACCTCGCGGGCACCGAGGCGCGGTCGGGCAAGTCCGCGGTGGCCGTCGGGCTGGTCGCCCGGCTGGCGCGTCGGCACGCCCGGGTCGGTGTCTTCCGGCCGATCGTGCGCGACGGCGCACCCGACGAGCTGTTGCGGGTGCTGCTCCAGGAGGCACCGACCGACCTCACCGCCGACGAGGCGTGGGGCGTGACCCACCACGCGCTGCACGCCGACCCGACCGCGGCGCTGGGTACCGTCGTCGACCGATACCACGCGATCGCGCAGGGGCACGACGTCGTCCTGGTCGTCGGGTCCGACTTCACCGACGTCGTCGCGCCGACCGAGTTCGCGACGAACGCCAGGATCGCCGCCGACCTCGGCACGCCCCTCGTGCTCGTCGAGCCGGCGCGTGACCGGGACCTGCGCGACCTGGCGGCGAGCGCGTCGGCCACGGTGGCCGCGGCCCGGGCCAACCACGCCCACGTCGCCGGCCTGGTGCTCAACCAGGTGCCCGACAGCCAGCGCGACGAGGTGGTCGCCGGCGTGCGCGCCGGATTGGGGTCCGTTCCGGTCTGGTCGCTGCCGGAGGCCCCGCTGCTGCGCGCGCCGACCGTGGCCGACCTCGTGGCGGCCTGCGACGGCACCCTCGTGCACGGGGATGCCGAGCTGCTCGACCGCGAGAGCCTGGGCCTGGTCGTGGCGGCCATGTCGATGCCGCACGTCATCGACCGGCTCTTCGAGGGCGCCACGGTGATCGTTCCCGGCGACCGCGACGACGTCGTGCTCGGCGTGCTGCTCGCCCACAACGCGCGCACCCTGCCGACGCTGTCGGGCATGGTGCTCAACGGTGGGTTCCAGCTCTCACCGCAGGTCGACCTGCTGATCGCCGGGCTCGACGTCCGCCTGCCGATCGTGTCGGCTCCACCAGGGCACGATGGCGACGGCGTCCGCGCTCTACCGGATCGAGGGGCGGATCACGGCGGAGTCCGCCCGCAAGATCCGGGCGGCGGTCGCGCTGCTCGACCAGGCCGACGACGCCGACCTCGACGCCCTGCTGGGCGAGGGGGTCAGCGCTGCCGAAGGCGCCGTCACCCCACTGATGTTCGAGCACGACCTCGTCGAGCGGGCGCGGGCCGCGGGCGCCCACATCGTGCTGCCCGAGGGTGCCGAGGAGCGCATCCTGCGGGCGGCCGACCAGGTGCTGTCGCGCGGCATCGCCCGCCTCACGCTGCTCGGTGACGAGGGTGAGATCCGGGCGAGCGCGCGCCAGCTCGGCGTCGACATCGAGCAGGCGGCCGTCGTCGACCCGGCGACCAGCCCCTGGCGCGAGCAGTTCTCCGTCGAGTACGCGGCGATGCGGGCGCACAAGGGTGTCACCGCCGAGCTCGCCTACGACCGGGTCGTCGACCCGTCCTACTTCGGCACGATGATGGTGCACGCCGGCCTGGCCGACGGGATGGTGTCGGGCTGCGTCACGACCACCGCGCACACGATCCGGCCGGCGCTCGAGGTGGTGCGCACGGCACCGGGCGTCTCGGTCGTCTCGAGCGTGTTCATCATGTGCCTGGCCGACCGGGTGCTGGTCTACGGCGACTGCGCCGTGAACCCCGACCCGACCGCCGAGCAGCTCGCCGACATCGCGATCTCGTCGGCCGCGACGGCCGCCAGGTTCGGCATCGAGCCGCGCGTCGCGATGCTGTCGTACTCGACGGGGGAGTCGGGCACCGGTGCCGACGTCGAGAAGGTGCGCGCGGCCACTGCGCTGGTCCGTGAGCGTGCGCCCGGAGCTGCTGGTGGAGGGCCCGATCCAGTACGACGCCGCCGTCGACCCCCGGGTCGCGCGCACCAAGCTGAAGCACAGCGCGGTGGCGGGGCGGGCCACGGTGCTCGTCTTCCCCGACCTCAACACCGGCAACAACACCTACAAGGCGGTGCAGCGCAGCGCCGACGCGGTGGCGATCGGGCCGGTGCTGCAGGGCCTGAACAAGCCGGTCAACGACCTCTCCCGGGGGGCCCTGGTGCGCGACATCGTCAACACGGTGGCCATCACGGCGGTGCAGGGCGGCCCGGCGTGAGCGCCCACCCGCACGTCCTCGTCGTCAACGCCGGGTCGTCGTCGCTGAAGTACCAGCTGATCGACGCCTCCAGCGGGCTGACCGTCGCGGTGGGCCTGGTGTCGGAGATCGGCGGGGCCAGCCGGCACCGCCACGAGACGGACGGTCGGCGCCACGAGGCCGACCTCGACTGCCCCGACCACGGGGCCGCCTTCGCCGCGGCCCGCGCCGCGCTCGCGGAGCACGGGCCCTGGGTCGACGACGCCGACCTCGTGGCGGTGGGTCACCGGGTGGTGCACGGCGGGCGCCGCTTCACCGAGCCCGTGGTGGTCGACGACGACGTCATCGCGGCCCTGCGGACCCTCTCGCCGCTCGCTCCGTTGCACAACCCGGCCAACATCGAGGGGATCGTGCGGGCGCAGGCGGCGTTCCCCGGCATCCCGCACGTCGCCGTGTTCGACACCGGGTTCCACCGCACGCTGCCGCCCGAGGCGTACACGTATGCCGTGCCCCGGGCGTGGCGCGAGGAGCAGCACGTGCGCCGGTACGGCTTCCACGGCAGCTCGTACGCGTGGGTCGTCGCGGCGCACGGCAGCCCTGCTCGGCCGGGAGCCCGCCGACGTGCGGATGGTCGTGCTCCACCTCGGCAACGGGGCGAGTGCGTGCGCCGTCGACGGTGGGCGCAGCGTCGACACCTCGATGGGGCTGTCGCCGGCCGAGGGGCTGGTCATGGGCACCCGGTCCGGCGACGTCGACCCGGCGCTGGGCGGCTACCTCGCCCGGGTGTCCGGCCTGACGGCGCAGGACTACGACCGCGCGCTCAACCGCGAGAGCGGGCTGCTCGGGCTGGCGGGCGTCTCCGACTTCCGCACCCTGGTGGAGCGACGTGCGGCCGGCGATGCCGAGGCCGGGCTGGCCTTCGACGTGACCGTGCACCGGATCCGCAAGTACGTCGGGGCGTATGCCGCCGTGCTCGGCCGGCTCGACGCGCTCGCCTTCACGGGCGGGATCGGGGAGCGCAGCGCCGAGCTGCGGGCCGCCGTGGTCGACGGGCTGGGCGTGCTGGGGTTGCGGCTCGACGCTGGGGCCAATGCCGACGGGCCGGCCGAGCGTCGGGTGTCGGCGGACGACAGTTCTGCGGAGGTGTGGGTCGTGCCGACCGATGAGGAGCGCGAGATCGGCCGGGCGGCGCTCACGGTGGTCGGGGTGCCGAACGCGCTCTGAGCGCGGCGCTCGGTCGGCTGGCGGTCGTACGCGGTCGTGGAGAGCTACGGGGAACAGTCGGTTGTCCACAGGGCGCGTTGCGTTGCACGGTTGTCCACAGGCGGTGCTCGCGGACCGGGTGGCTGTCGGTGGACATGCGTACGATTATTGCATGGACGAGGGAGTGGTGGTGGGGCGGGTCGTGGACCCGGGTTCGGCTGTGCCCGAGCTCGCTTTCGGATGCCGGGCCCGCACCGTTCGCTGTCTCGTCCGCACCCGAGCTGACGCCGGGAGCGTCGTGGCCGGGGGCGCGTTGGCGGGACTTGCCGCGGGTTGTGCAACTCCTGTTGTGGGAGGCGAGCCCGGTGCGGGCGCTGATGGTGCGGTGTCGGCCGTCGCCACGTTCCGGGCGTGGCTGGCGGGGGTGGATGCGGCCGGGCTGTCGGATCGGGAGCGGGTGGAGCTGGTCGCGGAGCTGGAGCGGGTCAAGGGTGCGGCGTCGGCGGCGCAGGCGCGAGCCACGGATGCGCTGCGGTGCTCACGGGAGACGATCGCGCCGCAGGACGCGCGCCGGTCGGTGGGGTCGGTGGTGGCGTTGGCGCGGCGGGAGTCGCCGACCTTGGGGGACCGGTTCGTGGGGTTGTCCCGGGCGTTGGTGCACGAGATGCCGCGCACCATGGCCGCGCTGACCGAGGGGGGTGTCAGTGAGCGGGTCGCGGTGGCGGTGGTGGCGGCGACGGCGACGCTGTCGGTGGAGGACCGGGCCGAGGTGGATGCCCGGTTGGGGCCGTTGCTCACCCGGTTGGGGGTCAAGCAGGCGGGTGCGGCGGCGGCCCGGGTCGCGGCCGAGCTGGACGCGGCGTCGGTGGTGGCCCGGATGGAGGCGGCGGTCAAGAGCCGCCGGGTGACGGTGCGGCCGGCTCCGGACGGGATGGCGTACCTGACGGTTCTCGGGCCGCTGAAGGACGTCGTCGGTGCGCACGCCGCGGTGCAGGCTCGAGCCCGCGGTGTGGTCGGTGGTCAGTGCCCGGACGAGCACCCGGAGGGTCGTGGGGTGGGTGCGGTCGCGGCCGACACCGCGCTGCGGCTGCTGTCCGGGCGGGCGACCGGTCAGCTGACCCCGGTGGAGGTGCACCTGGTGATGACCGACCGGGCCCTGCTCGGCACCGGCGACGCGAAGCGGTCGGTGTTCGAGCCGGCCCGCATCCCCGGACACGGCAGTGTCCCGGCCCCGGTCGCTCGCGCCTGGCTGCGCGAAGGCCTGACGCAGCTGCCACGGCCGCCGCCCACCGCGTCCTGGGGCGACCCGCAACCGCGGCCGACCCCGCAGCCGGGACGCACGCGGTCGGCCCCGGGCGCTGCAGCTGCCGACCCTGCCGGTGGCCGCTGGCGGGATGCCAGGCTGCTCGGGTGTGGGTGCGGCGGCTGTACACGACCCCGGACGGGCGGGACCTGGTCGCGATGGACTCGCGGCGTCGGCTGTTCGGCGGGTTGCTGCGTCGGATGCTGGTGCTGCGTGATGACGTGTGCACCACCCCGTGGTGTGAGGCGCCGATCGTGCACGCCGACCATGCCACCCCGGTGCGTGAGCACGGTGAGACCTCGTTCGAGGAAGGCAACGGCAAGTGCGCCCGCTGCAACCACGGCAAGGAAGCCCCCGGCTGGCGCACCCGCGTGGTCCTCACCCGCAGCCCGGCCCGGCTCCGGCGACGGCCAGCGGCAGACGGACGAGCGGCCGTCGGTGCGAGGCCGACCGGCTGGCGACCGTCGGCGACGGTGCCGCGACCCGGCGGCGGGGAGCCGCGCCCGCGGCGGGTGGTGCAGGTGACCACCCCGCTCGGGCACCGCTACGAGTCCGAGCCGCCGCCACTACTCGGCTGGGGCAGCCAGACCTTCGCACGGGCCTCCACCGAGCGCGCCACGCCTGCCCGACCCGATGAGCCGGCTGGGGCCCGCGCGCCCGAGGTCACGTAGTGCCGGCTCCTCGAGCCGACGCCGGACCCCGACGCGGCAGGACGCGTCTCGGCGTCGGGTCGGAGGCATCAGGCTCGCCAGGGCCTGTGCAGCGGCGCAAGCGACCACTGCGACGGGCGCGGACACTCAGGGGCACGGCGACGTCACTCTCACGATCAGCACGACGACCGCGGCTGACCAGCCACCTCGAACGGGAGCTGTGCCGCTACCTCAGCTGACGAGCGCGCGTACCCGAGGGAGTGCCGCCCGGCGACGGACCAGCCCGGTCCCGCTCCTAGAGTGACGCCATGGCGACGACGCTCTACCGACGCGGGCTGGTCCGCACGCCCGACCGACCCGGCGCAACGGCCCTCGTGGTCGTCGACGGCCGGGTCGGGTGGGTCGGTGACGAGGAGGGCGCCGACAGCCATGCCGAGGTCGTGGACGCCGTCGTCGACCTCGACGGCGCGCTGGTGCTACCCGCCTTCGTCGACGCGCACGCGCACCTCTCGCACACCGGGATGGGGCTGCGTGGGGTCGACCTGGCCGGCACCACCTCGGTGACCCAGGCGCTTCGCGCCGTCGAGGAGGCCGTGCGCCGCCGCGGCGGGCGACCCACCTTCGTCCTCAACTGGCAGGAGCACGACTGGGCCGAGGACCGTGCGGTGACCGCGGCCGAGCTCGACCGGGCCAGCTTCGGCGGAGTCGTCTACGCATCGCGGATCGACGGCCACTCGGCCGTGGTGTCCAGCGCGCTGGCGATGATCTCCGGCGCCCAACGGCTCGACGGCTGGATGGGAGACGGGTTCGTCACCCGCGACGCGAAGAACGCCGCCCGAGCCGCCTTCGACGCCGCCCGCAGTGCCGACCAGCGGCGTGAGGACATCGAGGACGCGCTGCGCGCCGCGGCAGCCCACGGCATCGCCGTCGTGCACGAGTGCGGCGGACCGCTGCTCACCTCCGCCGGTGACTTCGCCGACGTGCTCGACCTCGGCCGCCGCCCGAACCTGCCACGCACGGTCGGCTACTGGGCCGAGGCGGTCACCGAGCCCGAGCAGGCGACCGCGCTCCTCGCCCTGCACGGCGCCACGGGCCTCGGGCGGCGACCTCAACATCGACGGCTCGATCGGCTCGCACACCGCCCACCTGCGCGCGGACTACGCCGACGACCCCGGCTGCGTCGGCACGGCCTACCGGTCCAGCGCCGACGTGCGCGACCACGTCGCGGCGTGCGCGGTCGCCGGCATCCAGAGCGGGTTCCACGTCATCGGCGACGCCGGCATGGACACCGTCCTGGAGGGCTACGAGGCCGCTGCCCGGCTGGTGGGCCTCGAGGCCGTGCGAGCAACGCGCCCGCGGCTCGAGCACGCCGAGATGGTCGACGCCGACGGCATCACCCGGATGGCGCGCCTGGGCATGGTCGCGAGCGTCCAGCCGGCCTTCGACGCGATGTGGGGTGGCGCCGCGGGGATGTACGAGGCGCGCCTGGGCCGCGAGCGGGTGCCGGGCACCAACCCGTTCGCCGGCCTGGTCCGTGCGGGCGTGCGCCTGGCCCTCGGCTCGGACTCACCGGTCACGCCGTTCGACCCCTGGGCCGCGGTGCGCGCAGCCGTCGAGCACCACGACCACGATCAACGGCTCGACGTCGCCACGGCGCTCGAGGCGCACACCACCGGCGGGTACGCCGCGGCCCGCGAGCGACGGGGGAGGGGTGCTGCGGGTCGGCGGGCCGGCCACCTTCGCCGCCTGGCACGCACCCGACACCGACGACCGGGGCCTGCCCGAGGTGCGTGACGGCGCGAGCCTGCCCACGTGCCGGTTCACCGTCCGCGACGGCGTGCTGCTCGCCACCGCGTGACCGCACCGCGGTCAGGGAGTGCGTGGAGCCCCTGTCGCGTCCGGCGCCCCCACACCGAACACCGCCATCATCTGCGCCAGCATGGTGTAGTAGCCGACCAGCACGACGAGCTCGAGGAGCCGCTGCTCGCCCAGCACCCCGACCGCGGCGGCGTAGTCGTCGTCGTCCAGCGACGCGGCGCTCGGCCAGCCGGCGGGCGACCAGGCAGGTCATCGCCTCCTCGGGGTCGACGCCGACGGTGTGCGCGAACGCCCCCGTGCCGGATGCCGTCCAGCTCGGCCGCGCTCAGGCCCACCATCGCGCCGACCCGCTCGTGCGCGTACTGCTCGTAGTCGCTGCGCGTGACCGCCGCCACCGTGAGGATGGCGACCTCCCGCGCCCGGTCGGTGAACGAGGTGGCGAACCGCACCGCCGCCCCGAGCTCCTGCAGCGGCCCACCGAGGTGGGGTGCCTGCAGCATCAGGCCGAACGGTCCCACCAGGGACCCGTCGGACGCCGTGAGGTGGAACGCCTGCGGCCCCTTGCCGCGACGCCCGCCGACGATGGCGGCGTGCAGCGCCTGCCGGCGCGGGTCGGCGAACGGCGGGTGCAGGCGCGGGAGTCGTTCGGTCATGAACCCACCATGCCCCCACGGGTGAGCCTCGCGTCCGGTCCTCGGCGAGAACCACGGCGACCTCCGACGGCGCGCCGCCAGCACCTGCCGACAGATCCTGTCGTGTTCGGCCAGCGCGGCCGTAAATACTTCCGCCGACCTTGGTAGATTGGCGCCGTGTCTTCACGTGCGCGTCCTCTCCTCGATCTCGACCCAGCGACGGTCCGCCGCGCCCGGACCCTGGCCCGACGGGCCGGCAAGCCGGTCGTCGACCTCGCCCGCAGCCACACGACGGTGTCGGTGGAGCGGGCGACCCTGCGCCTGGCCGGCCTGTCCGGCGCCGACCACGAGAACATCCCCTGGGTCAACCACCTCGTCGACGCCGTGCGCGACGGCGTCGGCCTCGAGCACGGCGTCACGACCCCGGTGTGGGACGCCCTGCGCCGCGGCGAGGCCCCCGACCTGCTGACCCTGGCCCAGAAGTCCGCCAGCGGCGCGGTCACCTTCCGCCTCCCCGAGGGCAAGGACGCCACCGCGAGCCGCAAGGCCGCCCGCACGTCGGTCGCCCGCGGCATCCGCGAGATCGACCGGCAGCGCGCCACCCGCGACCGGATGGTCAAGCGCTTCGGCGACCCGAAGCAGAAGCCGTGGATCTACCTCATCGTCGCCACCGGCGACATCTACGAGGACATCCCGCAGGCCCAGCAGGCCGCCCGCGAGGGCGCCGACGTCATCGCCGTCATCCGCTCCACCGGCCAGAGCCTGCTCGACTTCGTGCCCGAGGGCGCCACCCGCGAGGGCTACGCCGGCACCTACGCCACCCAGGAGAACTTCCGCCTGATGCGCGCCGCGCTCGACGAGTCGAGCAAGGAGCTCGGCCGCTACGTGCGCCTCACCAACTACGCCAGCGGCCTGTGCATGCCCGAGATCGCGGCGCTGGCCGGCCTCGAGCGGCTCGACATGATGCTCAACGACTCGATGTACGGCATCCTCTTCCGCGACATCAACCCGGTGCGCACCTTCGTCGACCAGCGCTTCAGCCGCCAGGTGCACGCGCGCGCCGGCATCATCATCAACACCGGCGAGGACAACTACCTCACCACCGCGGATGCCGTCGAGGCCGCCCACACGGTCACCGTGAGCCAGCTGCTCAACGAGTACTTCGCCAAGGAGGCCGGCCTCGAGGACTGGCAGCTGGGCCTGGGCCACGCCTTCGAGATCAACCCCGAGATCCCCGACAGCTTCCGGCTCGAGCTCGCCCACGCGCTGCTCGCCCGCCAGCTCTTCCCCGACGCCCCGCTGAAGTGGATGCCGCCCACCAAGCACATGACCGGCGACGTCTTCCGCGGCTACCTGCTCGACGGCTTCTTCAACCTGGTCGGCGCCATGACCGGCCAGGGCATCCTGCTCGTCGGCATGATGACCGAGGCCGTCGTCACGCCCGTGGCTGTCCGACCGCGACCTGGCCCTGCAGAACGTCCGCTACGTGCTCAACGCGGCGGGCGGGCTCACCGAGGACTTCCACCCGCCGCACGACGGGCTGATCCAGACCCGGGCCCGGCAGGTGCTCGGCGAGGCGGTCGACCTGCTCGACGAGATCGTCAGCGACACCACGACCCGCGGCACGGCCCACCCGCAGCCGCTGCTGGCGGCGATCGCCGACGGCACCTTCGGCTCGATGAAGCGCCCGCCCACCAAGGGCAAGGGGCTCGACGGCGTCGCGGTCAAGGCCGACGACTACGACAACCCCGCGACCACCCTGCTCGAGGAAGGGGCCACCCGATGACCCGCCGCCGCGACGCCCACGACGCGCAGCGCCGCATGGAGCACGCCGTCGAGGGCGACCAGAGCCTCGCCGAGCCCAGCCCGGTCGTGCGGCCCTACGGCGACACCACCGGCGACGGCATGGTGCAGGTCTCGTTCACGCTGCCGCTGCCGCACGACAAGCGGGCCGAGGGCGCCGCCCTGCAGCTCGCCGCCAAGATGGGCCTGGAGCCGGCCCTGCTCGTGCACGCCAAGGCGATGGGCCCGCACTTCACCTTCTTCGTCGTCTACGGCTCGGTCACCCACCTCGTCGACGTCCGCGAGGTCGAGGTGCACGAGCGCGAGTTCCCGCTGCTGACCTCCAAGGAGATCAACACCGAGATCAAGAAGCGGCTGCGCCGCAAGCTCGTCGTCGTCGGCGCCTGCATCGGCACCGACGCCCACACCGTCGGCATCGACGCCATCCTCAACATCAAGGGGTTCGCCGGCGAGAAGGGCCTGGAGTACTACCGCGAGATGACGGTGGTCAACCTCGGCGCCCAGGTGCTCGTGCCCGACCTGGTCAACACCGCCCGCGAGGTGCGCGCGGATGCCGTGCTCGTCTCGCAGGTGGTCACCCAGAAGGACGCCCACATCCACAACACCACGGCGATGTCGGCCGCCTTCCGCGAGGCGTTCCCCGCGGGCTCGGTGCCGCTGCTCGTCGTCGGCGGACCGCGCTTCGAGGAGGGCTCCGCCGCCTCGCTCGGCGTCGACCGGGTCTTCGGCCGCGGCACCACGCCCGGCGAGGTCGCCTCCTACCTGGTGCACCAGCTCGTCACGTCCCGCACCCACCCCGACCCCCGAGGAGCCCAGCGATGACCCGTGCCGAGGTCGGCGCCACCGTCGTCCACCGCCGCTACGTCTCCTACAGCCACGCCCACTACGCCGGCAACCTCGTCGACGGCGCCTACTCGCTCGCGGCCTTCGGCGACGTCGCCACCGAGATGTGCATCCGCACCGACGGCGACGAGGGGCTGTTCGCCTCGTACTCCTCGGTCGCAGTTCCTCGCGCCGGTGCGGGCCGGCGACGTCATCGAGATCGAGGCCCGCCTCGTGCGGGTCGGATCCCGTTCGCGCGAGATGGAGTTCGAGGTGCGCGTCGTCGGCCGGGGCACCCCGGAGCGCGGCGCCTCCGCCGCCGACGTGCTCGACCCGCCGGTGGTGGCGACCACCGCCCGTGGGGTCGTGGTGGTGCCCTCAGCCGGGTGACCTACCGTTGGCGGGTGCCCACCCCGCTCCGGTATGCCGCGCGCCCGGCAGCCGCCGTCGCCGCGGGCCTGTGCCTCTGGCTGGCGTTCCCCGAGGCCAACCTGTGGTGGCTCGCACCGGTGGGGGTGGCGCTGCTCGGCGCGGCGACCCTGACGGCCGGCGCGCGGCGCGGGGCGCTGCTGGGCATGCTCGCCGGGCTGGCCTTCTTCGTGCCGGTGCTGTCCTGGTCCGGCGTCTACGTCGGCGCCCTGCCGTGGTTCGCCCTGGCGACCCTCGAGGCGCTCTACATCGCCGCCATGTCGGCGGTGGTCGGGTATGCCGGTCGTCGGCTCACCGTCGCCGGGCACCCGGGTGCGGCCTACGCTGGTGATCCCGCTCGCCTGGGTGGTGCAGGAGTGGGCCCGCGGCGCCACCCCGTACGGCGGGTTCCCCTGGGCCCGACTGGCGTTCAGCCAGGCCGACAGCCCGCTGGCCCACGTGGCGCGCTGGCTCGGGGCGCCCGGGGTGACGTTCGCCGTGGCGGTGGTCGGCACGCTGCTCCTCGCCGCAGTCACCTCCGCCGTGCACCGCTCCTGGCTCCGCGCCGCCGGGGCCGCGGTCGTCGCCGTCGCGCTGGTCGCCCTGGCACCGCTGGCCATCCCGCTGCCGACCGACGGCCGCCCGGTGTCGGTCGGCTTCGTGCAGGGCAACGTGCCCCAGGCCGGGCTGGAGTTCAACGCCGAGCGCCGGGCCGTGCTCGACAACCACGTCAACGGCACCGAGGTGCTCGCCGCCACAGCGCCCGACGACCTCACCCTCGTCGTGTGGCCGGAGAACTCCTCCGACATCGACCCGTTCCGCAACACCGATGCCGCTGCGCAGATCGTGCGGGCCCGCAGCGCGGTCGGGGTGCCGCTGCTCATCGGCGCCGTGCTCGCCGAACCGCCCGGCTACAGCTCGAACGTCTCGCTGTTCTACCTGCCCGGGGTCGCCGAGCCGCAGCGCTACGTCAAGCTGCACCCGGTGCCCTTCGCGGAGTACATCCCCGCCCGCGCCTTCTTCCGGATGTTCACCCCGATGGCCGACCTCGCGGGCAACTTCGTCGCCGGCGACGAGATCGGCGTCTTCACGGTGCCGGCCGCCGGCGGGGACTACGTCGCGCTGCCGACGATCTGCTTCGAGGTCGCCTACGACGGCCTGATGCGCGACAGCGTGCGGGCCGCCGGCGACGACGAGAGCCTGCTCGTGGTGCAGACCAACAACGCCACCTTCGGCTACACCGACGAGTCCGAGCAGCAGTTCGCGATCTCGCGGATCCGGGCGATCGAGCACGGCCGGTCGGTGGTGCACGTCTCGACCGTCGGGGTGTCCGGGTTCGTGGCGCCGGACGGGTCGGTCACCGAGAAGACCGCCCTGTTCACGGCCGACCAGCGGGTGGCCGCACCGGTGGTGCGCACCGAGCGCACCCCGGCCGACCGGCTCGGCGCCGTGCCCGAGTGGGTCGCTGCCGCCGGCCTGCTCCTGCTCGTGCTCGGGAGCACCCGGGCAGCGCGGAGCGTTAGGGTTTCGGAGGCCAGTTCTCCGCCCGACCGACCTGACGAGGACCCACAACCTTGACCGAGACCGCCCGACCGCCGCTGCGGCGCGTCGTCGTCCTCATCCCGACCTACAACGAGCGCGACACCCTGCCCGTCATCGTGCGGCGCCTGCGCGAGGTCGTCCCGCAGGTCGACGTCGTGGTGCTCGACGACAACTCCCCGGACGGCACCGGCGCGGTGGCCGACGCCCTGGCCGCCGACGACCCGCAGGTGCACGTGCTGCACCGGGCCGGCAAGGAGGGCCTGGGGGCCGCCTACCTCGCCGGCTTCCGGTGGGCCCTGGACGCCGGCTACGACGCCGTCGTCGAGATGGACGCCGACGGCTCGCACCGCCCCGAGCACCTGCCGACGATGCTCGCCGCGCGCCGAGCACGCGGATGCCGTCATCGGCTCGCGCTGGGTGCCCGGCGGCTCGGTGGTCAACTGGCCGGTGCACCGCAAGGCGCTCTCGCGTCGGCGGCAACCTCTACATCAAGGTGCTGCTCGGGATGCCGGTCAACGACGCGACGGCCGGCTACCGGGTCTACCGCAGCGACGCGCTGCGGACGATGGGGCTGGAGGACGTCGCCTCGCAGGGCTACTGCTTCCAGATCGACCTGACCTGGCGCGCGGTCAAGGCGGGCCTGACCGTCGTCGAGGTGCCGATCACCTTCGTCGAGCGCGAGGTCGGCGACTCCAAGATGAGCCGCGACATCATGACCGAGTCGCTGCGCCTGATCACCGGCTGGGGCGTGCGGCACCGGGCCGCGCCAGGTGCGCGAGCTGGTCGGCGGCGCCCGCGAGCCGAGGTGGCACACGCTGTGAGCCGCACCGGCGCCACCCCGTACGCCTCCCGCCGGCGGCGTCCCCGGGTGCTGCGCTGGGTGTTCCTCGCCCTGCTCATCGTCCCGGTCGTCGAGATCGCGGCGATCATCGCGGTCGGCCGGGTGATCGGCGGGCTGGCAGACCCTGCTCCTGCTCGTGCTGGAGTCGCTGCTCGGGGCCTGGATCGTCAAGCGCGAGGGCGGGAAGACCTGGGCGGCGCTGCAGGACGCGCTGCGCAGCGGGCGGATGCCGAGCCGCCAGCTCTCCGACGCCGCGCTGGTGCTCATCGGCGGCACCCTGCTGCTCACCCCGGGGTTCGTCACCGACATCGTCGGCTTCTTCTTCATCCTGCCGCTGACCCGCCCGATCACCCGGGTCTGGCTCGAGACCGTGGTCGCCCGCCGGCTGCTCGGGCCGATGGGGGAGTGGCCGGCCACCCGCCACGGCACCGGGGGCCGCCCGCGGACCCGGCGGTCCGGCATCCGGACCTGCGCGGCCCGAGCCGGCCGGACGTCATCCCCGGCGAGGTCGTCGAGGGCACGGTCGTCGACCCCGACCGTCCCTGACCCCGCCCGTCGCCCGACCACGCCCGGACATGACGGATGCCGGGCACCCGCGAGGGGTACCCGGCATCCGGCAGGGTCGGTCAGGCGGACTTGCGCTTGCGGGGGCGCTCGCCGCGGGACTCGCGCAGGAGGGTGAGCCGCTCCTCGAGGAGCTCCTCGAGCTCGGGGATGGAGCGACGCTCGAGCAGCATGTCCCAGTGGGTGCGGACGTGCTTGACGGGCTTCGCCTCCGGCTCCGGGCCCCCACCCTGGAGCTTGGCCTCGGCACCGCAACGGCACTCCCAGGTGTGCGGGACGTCGGCCTCGACGGAGAAGGGAAGCTTGATGGTGTGCCCGTTCGGGCACAGGTAGGTCGTGATGTTGCGCTCGCTGGGGACGACGTTTGCGTCGGTCTCCATGCTCAGCGCGCCGAGTCGGCTGCCGCGCAGGCTGCGTTCTGCCATGGGATTCTCCCGGAGTCTGTGGTGTCCCGAGTCGGCAGGTCGCCCCGACCGGGTCTAGCGCGTCCAACGACCGGACTGGTGACGTTGTTCCGTCGACTCGCCGTCGTGTGAAGGGTTCGGTGTGAGAGCCCTCACAGGATGCGTACGTGCGCGACCGTCCCACAGTTCGGACACCGCTCGCGCTCAGACCACGCGGGGCACCTCGTTGCCGGCGTCGAGGATGCCCTGCCGCACGTCGACCTTGCGCAGGATGGCGTAACCGAGCACGAAGAAGATGACCAGGGCCACGATCGCCGGGCGGTAGGAGTCGGTCAGCTGGTGCACCAGGCCGAAGAGGAACGCGCCGAACCACGACGTGCCGCGCTCCATCGCCTGGTAGAAGCCGAAGAACTCGGCCTCGCGGCTGTGCGGCACGAGCTGGCTGAACAGCGAGCGGCTCAGCGCCTGGCTGCCGCCGAGCACGATGCCGATGAGCACGCCGAGCGCGACGAACGGCAGGAACGCCTCCGCGGGCAGGAAGAACGCGGCCACCACGATGAGCGACCAGGCGATGAGCGAGCGCAGGATGGTGCGCCACGCACCCCAGCGCCCCGCGAACCAGCCGAAGAGCAGGGCGCCGCCGAACGCGACGAACTGCACGAGCAGGATGAGCGCGATGAGCTGGCTCTCGTCGAACCTCAGCTGCTCGGCGCCGTAGAGGCTGCTCGAGGTGATGACGGTCTGGATGCCGTCGTTGAAGAACAGGTAGGCGAGCAGGAACAGCATGGTGTTCGGGTAGTTCTTCAGGTCGCGGAAGGTGTGGCCGAGCTGGGTGAGGCTGCCGCCGCACGGCGCCGGCGCGGGGGGCGTCGATCTCGCTCGGGGCGTTGCCGCGCAGGCTCCACAGGCCGACGACGGGGATGATCGTGAACACCGCCCACCACAGGCCCGCCGAGAGCAGGCTGATCCGCACGGCCATCTCGGTGTCGGCGCCGACGAGGTCGGGCTTGGTGACGATCACGAGGTTGATGGCCAGGAGCAGGCCGCCGCCGAGGTAGCCCAGCGCCCAGCCGCGGCTGGAGACCTTGTCGCGGTCGTCGGGGCTGGCGATGCGGCACAGGATGGCGTCGTAGACGACGAGGCTGGCGCCCAGGCAGATCGAGGCGATGATCATCATCGCCGCGCCGAACCGCCAGTTGCTGCCGACGAGGAAGAACAGCCCGATGGCGGCGGCCGAGCCGACCCAGGCGAACAGGCCCATCAGCCGGGCCGGGCGCTGGGACCGGTCGGCGATCGCGCCGACCATGATGAGCAGCAGCGCCGACATGATCGTGGCCAGGGTGACCGTGTAGGGGGCGATCGACCCGGGGTCCAGGGGTGCGGTGAGCACCAGGACGAGCGCGGCGACGAACAGCGGCACGATGAGGGCGGTGGGACGCACCAGCACCCGCGTGTCACGCGCGTAGGCGACGACCCCGAGCACGAGGAGGACGAGCAGCGCGACCACCGCGACGAACGCGACGGTGGAGATCCAGCGCGGCAGGTCCTGCGCGGCCGGGACCACGTAGAGGTCGGTGCCGCACGCGGCGTCGGAGTCGATGCCGGGGCAGGCCGCCTCCTTGGCCACCGTGGTGAGGTAGGGCCCGAAGAGCACCGTGCCGACCGTGGTGACGAAGGCCGAGTTCGCCCAGTCGTACCAGTACCAGGGGCGGTGGTAGCGGCCGGTCTCGGCGTAGGCGTCGACCCGCTCGGACTGCGTCGTCATGCGCGAAGCGTTCCACACCCGGGGGGTGCAGCACCGTAGGTTGCGGTACTCGGTCGCTGCCCGTGTCCGCGACCGGGGATCAGCCCGCGAACTCCCAGTGCCACGGCTCGGGCAGCGACCCGCCGGCGGCGGCCCAGGACGGGTGGAACCAGCCGTAGAGCGGGGCGTTCTGCCGCATCCACTGGTGGGCGGGGGAGCCGAAGTTCTGCACGCCGCCGCACAGGTCGACCGCGTGGCCCAGGCCGTGCCGGCTGGTGCCGGGGGTGGCGGCGAAGCGGCCGCGCTTGCCCTTGATCGAGATCTGGTCGGGCAGCGAGCGGTAGGAGTCGGTGATGCACAGCGGCGACGCCGGTCTGCGCGGCGTACGCCTGGCTCATCGCGTTGAAGCTGGCGGCGGCGGCGGGGGAGAGGCTCTCACCGGGGGCGCTGCCAGATGGGGCACAGCCCGCTCGGCGGGGATCAGCCCGTTGGGGTAGACGGTGGCGTCGTTGGTGCACGGCTTGCCGACCGCGGTGGTCTCGACCGAGGCGGAGGCCAGCGCGTCGCGCAGCCGCTGGGCCGCGGCCTTGGCCGCCGGGGTGCGGGCGCCGACGAGCAGGCTGGCGACCGGGCCGGCCTTCTCGACCTCGGCGACCTGCAGGCTGCGCAGCTTGGCCATCTTGGCGCGCTGGGCGAGCACGATCTTGTCGAGGGCGGCCTTGTCGCGCTGGATGACGCGGGTGGCCGCGGCGGCCGAGGCCTCGGCGGCGTCGGCGGCGGCGCTGAGGCGCACCTGCTCGGCGGTGAGCACCTTGATGTCGCGCAGGGCCAGGGTGCGCTGCTCGGTGAGGTAGGACAGGTCGCCCAGCGGGTCGCCGACCTGGTCGGGCTCGGAGCTCAGCGCGTCGAGCATGCCGGCGAGGTCGGCGTCGCCGCCACCTCCGGAGTAGACGGAGAACACCCAGTCGCGCAGGATCTGGCGGGCGGTGGCCAGCCGGGCCTCGAGCACGACCAGGTCGGTGTGCGACGAGGCGGCCTCGTCGGTGGCGGCTCGCTCGGTCTCGCGGGCGGCGACCAGCGACTCCAGCAGGGCGTTGGACTTGTCGGCCAGCGCGTTCATCTCGCGGGTCGCTGCGGCGACCGTGGAGTTGCTCGCCAGCAGCGCGGCCGCGATGCGGTCGGCCTCGGCGATCTGCGCGGCCAGGAAGCGCACCGGACAGGGCGACCTGGTGGTCGGGCTCGCCCTCGACCGGCGCGGCCTTGGTGGGCGGCGGGCGCGGGTCGTGGCGGTGGCCGGTGCTCGGGCGTGGGCTTCGAGGTGCTGGCGGTGGGGGAGGGGGTGCTCGTCGTGGGCGTCGGGACCGAGCTGCGCGTCACGGAGGTCGACGGGGAGGGCGTGGGCAGCGGCGCGGCAGCGGCAGTGCCTGCCGTTGCGGCCACGACCGCAGCGAGCACGACCGATCCGGCCGTCACCCGCATCCAAGGCGCCCAGCGCACGACGTTATGTCTTCCTGTGAAGTTCCACGACGCCCACGAGGCGCCCGGTCCGCACCCCTGCCGCACGAACCACTTGCCACGATAGGCCGAGCACCGCCCGTGCGACACCCTGATGGGCAAATACCACCCGTTCGGGCCATGTGTCGTCCACAGGCGCGGACGCTGTCGTGCAGGGTCGTCGTCCACAGGTGCGGCGTCTGGGACCGTCGTGGCTCGCCGCGGTGCCGGTCCCGGGCAGGGTGGGCGTCGGTGGGGGCAGCGCGCTCCCGGAGGGAGGGTGGCAATGGATTATGTCAACTCGGTGCACCTGGTGGGTCGGGTCACCGCGACGGGGGAGCCGCGCGAGCTGCCGAGCGGCGACACCGTGCTGACCCTGCGGGTCGTGGTTCCCCGGGCGCAGCGCCGCGACACGGCCCGCCCGGGCGTCGACACCATCGACGTGGCGTGCTGGACCGCGGCGGCGCGGCGGTCGGCGGCCCGGTGCGAGGTCGACGACCACGTCGAGGTCGAGGGCGCGCTGCGCCGACGGTTCTTCCGGGCCGGCGGTGCGGTGGCCAGCCGCTACGAGGTGGAGGCCCGCCGGGTCACCCGGCGTCGCGCGGCGACCGGCGCCGGCTGACCAGCCGGTGAGTCGGTGCCCGGCTCAGGAGCGGGCGGCCAGCATCTGCTGCAGCAGGGCGATCTCGGAGGCCTGGGCGGCCGCGATCGCCCCGGCCAGGGTGCGGACCTCGGGGGTGCGCGCGTCGGCCACGCGCCGCCTCGGCCATGGCGACACCGCCGGTGTGGTGGTCGATCATCAGGCGCAGGAAGATCCGCTCGGCCTCGACCCCGCTGGCGGCCTTGAGCTCGGCGAGCTGGGCCGGGGTGGCCATGCCGGGCATCGAGCCGTCCGGGCCGGCGTGGGCCGCCGCGTGCTCGCCGCCGACCCAGGCCATCGGCGGCCGCGAGCCGGTCTGGTCCAGGCCCCACTGCACCAGCCAGCCGTACATCTGGCCGGCCTGCTGCTGCTGGCTGGTGATGATGTCGTAGGCGACGGTGCGCACCTCCTCGTCCGTGGCTGCGGTCGCGCACGAGGAAGGCCATCTGCGACGGCCTGGGCGTGGTGGGTCTGCATGTCGCGCGCGAAGCCGGCGTCGGCGCCGAAGTCGGTGGGCGCCGCGCTGCGCGCCTGCACGACCCACAGCGTGCCGAGCACCCCGACGAGCAGGGCCGCCAGCGCCGGCCAGCAGCAGCCGGCCGCGGCCGCTCGGTGCGTGCGGCTCGCGCGTCCTCCGGTCGTCGGACGTGGTCGTCGCGGTCGACGAACTCGTCGGCGTCGGGTCGAGCGGCCGGTCATCCGCTCGCCGGCGGCAGGTCGCCCTCGCTGCCGCCGGTGCACGCGGCGCCCGGCTCCGGGGTCTGCGGGCCCTGCCGGTAGGCCTTGACGAACTCCTCCAGGCGCGGGTCGTCGACCCCGGTCAGCACGAGCTGGGTGCCCCAGGCGCTGGCGACGACCGGGCCGGGCAGCCCGTCGTAGGGGGACAGCACGATGTAGGTGTCGGGCAGCGCCGCGGTCGAGCTTGGCGACCTGGTCGGCCGGCAGCGTCGGGGTCGTAGGTCACCCAGACCGCGCCGTGCTCGAGCGCGTGCACCGCCAGCTCGTTCTTCACCGGCGCGGTGTAGACGCCGCAGTTCAGCCAGGTCGAGGCGTGGTCGCCACCGACCGGCGGGGTCTGCTCGTAGGTGACCGGCTCCGTGGTGTGGTCGCGGGTGACGGTGTAGGTCTTGACGGCGTCGAGGGTCGGGCGGTTCGACACGTCGTTGTAGACGGTGAACCCGACGACCCCGACGATGACCAGCACGACGGTGGCCACGGCGGCGATGATCAGGAGTGCGCGACCGGCGCTCCTTGGCCCGCTGCGCCTGGCGCACCTCGTCGACCTTGGCCCGGCCGGCCCGGGCACCACCCTGCGGCCTGGACGACTTGCTCACCCTGGTGCTCCTCACTGCGGCTGTCGTGACGACGAGCGAACATTGTCACCCATCGACCCGGGCCGGACGTATCAGGACCGCGGCACGAGCCCTCCTGAGGCGCATCGAGGGGACCGATGCCCGGGAGGTGGCGACATGCAGTGGATCGAGTGGACGCGGTGCCCGCAGTGCGACCGATCGCCGAGGTCGTCGACCGCGACGTCTGGCCGAGCACCGACGGACCGGTCGAGCACGTGCACGTGCGGTGCGTGCGCCAAGCACCGGTTCGTGATGCCGGTGGTGTCGCTGGCGCGGCGCACGACGAGCACCGCGCCGACGCGCTCGCGGCGGACCGCTGGCCCTGGTGCCGACGCGTGGTGCCGGCGACCCGGTGACGGCCGAGCGGCAGCCGGAGCGTCCGACTCTCGGCGTAACGCCGATAATCAACATTATGTCAGTTACGGCTGAGCGACGGTGAGGAAGAGGTGGGCTGCCTCTCCCGGCCGACGGGACGGGTGCTCACCGCCCTGGTCCGGTCGTGGCGATCGCCTCGCCGAGGATCTCGAGCGCCGCGGTCGAGCTCGTCGTCGGTGACGGTCAGCGGTGGCGCGATGCGGAAGACGCCGCCGGCCCCGGCCCGCTGGACGACGTTCATCGACAGCCCGAGCTCCAGGCACCGGGCGGTGATGCGCGCGCCGCGCTCGTCGTCGGGCGCCATCGACTCGCGGTCGGCCACGATCTCCAGGCCGAGCAGCAGGCCCCTCCCCCGCACGTCGCCGACGCACTCGTGGTCGCGCATCAGCGGTGCGCAGCCCGTCCTCGAGCCGGGCGCCGGCCGTCGCGGCCCGGGCCACGAGGCCGTCGCGCTCGATGACGTCGAGCACCGCCAGGCCCACCGACGCCGGCAGCGGGTCGTTGGCGTGCGTCGTGTAGAAGAGGAAGCCCCGATCGTGGGCCCGCTGCTCGAGGTCGGCCGTGGTCAGCACCGCCGACAGCGGCAGGCCGGCACCGAGCGTCTTGGACAGGGTCAGCACGTCGGGCACGACGCCGTCGCGCTCGATGGCGAACATCGTCCCGGTGCGCCCGAGCCCGGTCTGCGCCTCGTCGACGACGAGCAGCATCCCGCGCCGGCGGCAGTGCTCCGCCAGGGCCGTCGAGGTAGCCCGGCGGGAGGTCGAGCATCCCGCCGGTGCTGAGGATCGGCTCCGCGATGAAGGCCGCGAGGCTCCCCGAGGACTGCCGGTCGACCAGGTCGAAGGCGTAGTCGAGCTCGGCCCGCCAGTCGTAGCCGCCGGCCGTGCGGAACGGCCCGCGGCGAGGGTCCGGCGCCGGGATCGCGAAGGTGCCGACGCCCTGGGGGCCGTAGCCGCGCCGGCCGAAGGCGTAGGTCGACGCGGCCGCTCCCCCGGTGACGCCGTGCCAGCTCTGGGCGAAGGCGACGACCTCGTGCCGGCCGGTGACGAGCTTCGCCAGGCGCAGCGCCGCCTCGTTCGACTCGGCGCCGGTGCTGAGGAACATGACCCGGTCCAGCGGCGCCGGAGCGAGCGCGGTGAGCCGCTGCGGCCAGCTCGAGCACCGGCTCGGACAGCATCGCCGAGTGCAGGTGGTCGAGCTGCGCCACCGACCGCGTCGACCGCGGCGACGACGTCGGGGTGGCAGTGCCCGAGGATCGAGCTGAGCTGCCCCGAGGTGAAGTCGAGGACGGCTCGGCCGCTCGCGTCGTAGAGGATGCTGCCCGACGGCGCGCACCGGCCGGAACGCCGAGAAGCTCCCGCCGTAGCGGATGATCCGCTCGACGCGCGGGTCGTCACCCATGGGCGGCTGGTCAGGCTCGCAGCGCCTGGGCCAGCTGGCGGAAGTCCTCGACCAGGGTGGCCATGTCGTCGTCGGTGGTGACCAGCGAGACCAGCCACTGCTCGTCGAGGCCGGGCGGGGTGAGGATGTGCCGGTTGACGCCCCAGAGCCAGGACAGCTCGGCGAGGGCGAAGTCGGTGGCCTTGTAGTCGCGGTAGTTGCGCACCGGCGTGCGTCGACCAGGTGACGCAGCCCTTGACGCCGAGCCCGACGGTGTGGGCCGGCAGCTCGTACTCGTCGATGATGGCGTCGATGGCCTGCAGGGCGCGCACGTTGACCGCCTCGGCCTCGGCGAGCGCCTCGCGGGTGCAGATCTCGTCGACCGCGCGGGCGGCCGCCATCACCAGCGGGTTGCCGTTGTAGGTGCCGAAGTGGGCCATCCGGCCGTCGACGACGACCTCCATGACCTCGCGCTTGCCGCCGAAGGCCGCCAGCGGCAGCCCGCCGCCGATCGACTTGGCCAGGGTGATCAGGTCGGGGGTGACGCCCAGGCGCTGGGCCGCACCGGCGTAGCCGGCGGTGAGGCCGGTCTTCACCTCGTCGAAGATGAGCACGACGCCGTGGGCGTCGCAGGCGGCGCGGACCGCGGCGAGGTAGCCCTCGTCGGGCACGACGATCGAGAGGTTCTCGATGACCGGCTCGACGACCAGGGCGGCGATCTCGCTGCCGTGCTCGGCGAGCACCCGGTCGAGCTGGCCGAGGTCGTTGTAGGCGATCACGTGCACCGTGCCGGCCTCGACGTCGAAGGGCACCTGCGGGGTGGGCGCGTCGGCCGGGCCGATCTCGTCGAGCCCGGGCTTGACCGAGACCTGCAGCGCGTCGTAGCCACCGTGGTAGCCGCCCTCGATCTTCACGATCGCCTTGCGCTCGGTGTAGGCCCGCGCACAGCGGATGGCGTACATCAGCGACTCGGTGCCCGAGTTGGTGAACCGGATCATGTCGAGCTGGAACCGGTCGCAGAACCGCTCGCTCATCTCGGTGGCCTGCGGCGACGGCGTGACGAACAGGGTGCCGGTGTCGGTGAGGGCCTCGGTGACCTTCTCGACGACGTGCGGGTTGAGGTGGCCGACGAGCATCGCGCCGAAGCCCATCGACAGGTCGAGCATGCCGGTTGCCGTCGACGTCGGTGAGCCACGCGCCGCGGGCCGAGGCGATCGAGATCGGGTAGGGCTCCCAGTGCTGGAACGAGCTGGTGACCCCGAGCGGCAGCGTCTTGCTCGCACGCTCGTTGTGGGCACCGGACTCCCCCGACCACGAGGTGAACCGCGCCCACTCGGCGGCCAGCAGCCGCTCGACGACCTCGGGGTCGACCGGCCGGCTGCGCTCCGGCAGGCGGCGGTAGGTGCCGGGGTCGTTGGCGGGCACGGCGGGGGCGGTCTGCAGCTGGTCGGTCATTCGGTGCCTCCTCCCCCACCCTTGGGTGGGGTCACGGTCAGGGGTTCGGATATCGCTCGGGCGTACACCCTACCTGCCTTCGGATTCCGCTGCCAAGCCCTGATCTGGCAACCGGAACCGCGCTCATCCGGACAGCGGGGCGAAGCTCACGTCGTCCGTCGAGACCACGTCGCCGCGCCGGCCCGGGGCGCTCGCCCACGACCAGTAGAGGTTGGTGTGGCTGATCACCAGCTCGGGGGCGGGCGCACCGTAGTCGGTGAGGTCCTCGGTGGTGTGCGCGTCGCCCACCAGCGTGACGTCGTAGCCACGCACCAGCGCGCCGTGCAGCGTGGCGCGGATGCAGGCGTCGCTCTGGGCGCCGGTGACCACGACCCGCCCGACGCCGCGGGCGGCGAGCACGTCGTCGAGGTCGGTGGCCTCGAAGGAGTCGCCGTAGTGCTTCTGCACGACGGGCTCGCCCTCGCCCGGCGAGAGCTCGTCGACGATCTGCCAGTCGTCGCTGCCCTGCTCGAGGCCGTCGTCGGAGTGCTGCACCCACACGACCGGCACCTGCTCGGCGCGGGCCCGGTCGACCAGGGCGCCGATGTTGCCGACCACCCCGTCGCGGTCGTGGCCGCCGACCACGACGCCGTTCTGCACGTCGATGACCATCAGCGCGGTGTTGGGCCGTTGCGAAAGCGTGGTCATGGAGCTCCCCTGTCACTCGTCGGGCACCTGAACGTCGTGGACCCCACGCTAGGACGACCCGACGACACCCGCGCGTGCACCTACGCTGGCCGCACCATGCAGTGCGACTACTTCGACGCCGGCCGGTGCCGCTCGTGCACCCTGATGGGCACGCCCTACGCCGACCAGCTCGCCGCCAAGCAGCACCGCGCCGAGGCCGCCCTCGCGGACGTCGCACCGCAGCTGTCGTGGCTCGACCCGATGACGCAGCCCCGCGTCGCACTACCGCAACAAGGCCAAGCTGGTCGTCGGCGGTCGCGCCGGGCGACCCGACGCTCGGCATCCTCGACGAGCGTGGCCGCGGCGTCGACCTGCGCCGCTGCGGCCTCTACGAGCCGGGGCTCGCCGCCACCTTCGACCCCCTGCACCGGCTCGTGGCCGACCTCGGCCTCGAGCCCTACGACGTGCCGGCGCCGACGGGGCGAGCTGAAGTACCTCATCGTCACGCACTCCCCCGACGGCGAGCACCTGGTGCGGTTCGTGCTGCGCTCAGGGCACCACCTGCCCGACCTGCGCGCCGCGCTCCCGCGCCTGCTCGCCGAGCTGCCCTCGGTGCGCGTGGTCACCGCGAACCTCCACCCGGAGCACAAGGCGGTGCTCGAGGGCGACACCGAGGTGCAGCTGAGCGAGCAGGGCCTGCTGCCGATGCGGGTCGGCGACGCCACGCTGCTGCTCGGGCCCCGGTCGTTCTTCCAGACCAACACGACGGTGGCGGCGGCGCTGTACCGGCAGGCCCGCCAGTGGGTCGACGACGCCGACCCCGCCGTCGTGTGGGACCTCTACTGCGGCGTCGGTGGCTTCGCGCTGCACGTGACCGCACCGGGTCGCACCGTGCTCGGGGTCGAGACCTCGGCCGACGCGGTCGACGCCGCCCGCGCGGCGCCGGGATCGGGCCGGATGCCGCGCAGTTCCAGGTCGGTGACGCGACGAACGCCGACCTCTCCCCCGCTCCTGACCTCGTGGTCGTCAACCCGCCGCGGCGCGGCATCGGCCCCGACCTCGCCCGCTGGCTCGATGCGTCCTCCGCGACCCGGGTCGTCTACTCCAGCTGCAACGTCGACTCGCTCGCCCGCGACCTCGCCGCGATGCCGTCGCTCACGGCGGTCACCGGACGCGTCTTCGACATGTTCCCGCAGACCCCGCACACCGAGGTGATGGTGCTGCTCGAGCGCCGGTGAGCGGCAACCGTCCCGGCTACCGTGGGGCGATGGCCGACACGCGGACCTGGGCGTCGAGGGCACGTCGCGCTGGTGTCCCTGAGCCGAGGACCGCACCCGCTGCACCGCGGCGGGCCCGACACCTGGGTCGGTCTGTTCCGTCGCGCCGGCCAGGGCTAGTAGCCCAGCGCCGACACGTTCACCGTTCCCCAGACGTGTTGCGGCACAGCGTCATCCGGCGTTCGCTCATCGGCCACGGCCCACTCGTCGGTGGACCGCAGCAGCCTGGCCGGGTGCACCACGACCGGCGCCCGCGACCGGGCGTCGAGGCGCACCACCCGGCGACCCCGGATCGCCTCGGCCAGCGCGCGCACCCGGGGGTCGGGGTCGTGCGCAGCACCACTGCCGACGAAGCGCACCCGGTCCTGCGACCGCAGCACCGTGGCGCGCACCGCGTCGGGAAGCGACTCGACCAGCTTCGTGCGGGCGCGGGCCGCGGCATCCGTCAGGCCCAGCTCGGCCAGCTCGGGCACGGGCGCGGCCAGCAGCACCCCGAGCGCCTCCGCCTCGTCGCTCGCGAGCCCGGTGAGCCGGGTGCGGTGGTTGAACCCCAGCTCGAAGCCGCCGCGCGAGCCGCGGTGGATGATCACCGGCAGACCGGCCTCGCCCAGGGCCTCGATGTCGCGCAGCACGGTGCGCCGGCTGACGCCCAGCTCGACGGCCAGCTGGGCCGCCGTCATCCGGCCGCGGTTCTGGAGCAGGAGCAGCTCGAGGAGCAGCCGCGAGGCGCGCACCGGACCTCCTTCGCCATAGGTGACAGTAGACGTCACCTTAGGGCTGTTAGCGTCCGGGCGAACCCACATCCCAAGGAGCCCCTCATGGCCGATGACGTCACCTACGGCAACGGAACCCCCGACGACCCCTGGGTGCTGCAGACCCCGTCGCAGACCTCGAGCTACAGCGCGTGGCGCGACGAGGCGGCCGACCCCCCGGCCCTCGTCGTGCGCGTGGGCACGACGACCCTGTCGTACCACCTGAGCGCGGTCGACGACCTGGCCGCCATGCTGCGCGACCGGGGTGACTGGGTGCCCCTGGGCAACGCCGACGAGGGCAAGCCGGTCAAGGACGGCACCGTCGAGGCGTGGGCCCGCAGCGAGGACAACCCGGTGGGCGGCTACTACGGCCTGCGCAAGGGCTACCGGGGCCGGTTCGCCAACTACGTCACCCCGGTGCTCGAGCTGCTCGGGCAGGCCGAGCTGGAGCACGGCGCCCGCAACAACCGAGTGCGTAGCACCTGAGCCTCCCCGTCCTGCTGGACGAGGGATTTAGGGTTCTCTTGACGAACTATTAGTATTCGCGCCCGGCGCCTCCCTAGAGGCACCTCCCCTATGAGGATGGTGCCCCGTGGCCTGACTCCATCGGCGGACGGCGGTTGCGGGTCGGTCGGGGGGGAGGCGCAGCACGTCGTCGGCTGGCTCCTGCCCTCTGGGCGCTGCTGGTGGCGCGCGGTGCTCGTCCCCTGTGGGCGCTCTGGTCGGCGCCCGAGTCCGCCCACCAGGGCATCCTGCGCTGGGTCTCGCTCAGCACCGCCCTGGCCGCCGCGTCGCTGCTGGTGCTCACCTTCGTGCTGCCGAGCCGGTTCCGGCCGCTGACCGGCTACCTCGGCGTCGAGCGGCTGCTGCGCGGCCACCGGGCGCTGGCCCTCGCCGCGGTGGCCCTGGTGCGTCGTGCACGTCGGCGCGGTGCTGCTCCGCCCCGAGCTCGGGCCGGGCGTGCTCGACCTGCGCACGGCGCCCCCGCGGGTGTGGGCCGCCAGCATCGCGACGCTGGCCCTGCTCGGCCTGGTGGCCCTGGGCCTCAGCCGACGGCGCCGGCGGCCCCGCTACGAGGGGTGGCGACTGGGCCACGTGATGCTGGCCAACGTCGCGCTCGTCGCGACCGCCCTGCACGTGCTGTGGCTGGGCGACCTGACCCGCTACCCCGAGGCTCGCTGGTGGTTCGTCGCGGTCGGCCTGGCCATGCTGGCCGCCGTCGCGCACCGCTGGATCTGGCGCCCGCTGCGCTCGCGCCGCAACCGCTACGTGGTGGACGAGGTGCGCCGCGAGTCACCGACGGCCGTGACGCTGGTGCTGCACGCGGCCGGTCACAGCGGGGTGGAGTTCCGCCCCGGCCAGTTCGCCTGGCTGAAGATCGGCACCTCGCCGTTCGTCTTCGAGGAGCACCCCTTCACCATCGCCTCGGCGGCGACGCAGCCGGCGCGCAAGGAGTTCACCATCAAGGGCATCGGTGACTTCAGCGAGCTCGTCGCGGGGCTGCGCCCGGGCGCAACGTCTTCCTCGACGGTCCGCACGGCGTTCACCCTCGACGGCCACCTCCGACCGGTTCGTCATGATCGCCGGAGGGGTCGGCATCACCCCGATGCTCAGCATGCTGCGCACCTGGCCGACGTCGCCGACCCGCGCCGGTGCTGCTCGTCGCCGGGCCGACCGCCGCGAGCACCTCGACCAGCGCCTGGACCTCGACCTCGTCGAGATCCTCGAGGAGCCGCCCGACGACTGGGACGGCCAGGTCGGGCGCTTCACCCAGGAGGTGCTGGAGCAGTCGCTGCCCGGGCGCCGGCGCCGCGAGGTGATCGACTACTTCATCTGCGGCCCCGGGCCGATGGTGGCGGCGGCCACCCGCATCGTCAGCGACCGGGGGGTGCCGGGCCGACGCATCCACACCGAGCTCTTCGACGTGGTGTGAGCGGCCCCTAACCTGTCAGGCATGACCTTCTCGATCGCCGCCCGGGACGGCGACGCCTGGGGCGTCGCCGTCGCCAGCAAGTTCCTCGCCGTCGGGTCGGTGGTGCCCGCCGTGCGCCTGGGCGTCGGCGCGGTGGCGACGCAGTCGCTCGCCCGGGTCGCCTACCTCGACGAGGTGCTCGACGCTCTCGCTGCGGGCACGGAGGTCGGCGCGGCCCTGGCGCAGGCCGTGGCGGGCGACGACGGGCGGGACCAGCGCCAGGTCGGGGCGGTCGGGCCCACCGGGGCGGCCACCTTCACCGGTGCGGGCTGCCTCACCTGGGCGGGCGGGGTCGCGGCCGGCGACGGGCACACGGCCTACGCGATCCAGGGCAACATCCTGACCGGCCCGGAGGTGGTCGAGGCGATGGAGGCGGCCTGGCTCGGCACCGCGGGCCAGCCGCTCGACGCCCGCCTGATCGCAACGCTCCTCGCCGGGGATGCCGCCGGCGGTGACTCTCGTGGCCGGCAGAGCGCGGCGATCCTCGCGCACGCCCCGGGCGCCGGCTACGACGCCTGCGGCGTGCTCGCCGACCTGCGGGTGGACGACCACCCCGACGCGCCGCGCGAGCTGGCCCGCCTGCACGACCTGTCCACGCTGCTCTTCGGCGGCCCCGAGGACGTCGAGCCGCTCGAGGGCGCCCTGCGCGACGAGGTGGCCGGCCTGCTGGCCGCCCTCGGCCGCGGTGGGCCCGACGTCGACGGCACCCTCGAGGCGTGGATGTCGGAGGTCAACCTGGAGACGAGGCGCTCCCCCGGCGGCATCGACGCGCGCGTGCTCACCGAGCTGCGGGCGGCGGCGTCATTCGAAGCGTGACGGGTCCCCGGACCCCACCCGAACCACCTCGGCCGCGCCGCTGGAGAAGTCGACGACCGTCGTGGGCTCGGTGCCGCACTCCCCCGAGTCGATGACGACGTCGACGACGTGGTCGAGCTCCTCCTTGACCGTCCAGCCGTCGGTCATCGGCTCGTCCTCACCGGGCAGCATCAGCGTCGAGGAGAGCAGCGGCTCACCCAGCTCGGCGAGCAGCGCCCGCACCACGGGGTGGTCGGGGATGCGCACCCCCACCGTGCGCTTCTTCGGGTGCTGCAGCCGGCGGGGCACCTCGTGGGTGGCCGGCAGGATGAACGTGAACGGGCCGGGCGTGGACGCCTTGACCGCCCGGAACACCGCGTTGTCGACGTGCACCAGCTGGCCCAGCTGGGCGAAGTCGCGGCAGATCAGCGTGTAGTGGTGGCGGTCGTCGAGCCGGCGGATCTCGCGGATGCGGTCCTTGCCCGACTGGTTGCCGATCATCGCGCCGAGGGCGAAGCCGGAGTCGGTCGGGTAGGCGATCAGGCCGCCCTCGCGCAGCACCGCCACCGCCTGGGCGATCGCGCGCGGCTGCGGGTCGACCGGGTGCACGTCGAGGTAGCGAGCCATGCGCCCAACGATAGAGGTCAGGGCGTGCGGAGCCCGCGGTTCCACAGCTCGACGGTCTGCACCAGCCAGAAGACCGCGAAGAGCGTGATCAGCACGACCTCGACCCAGAACACCAGCGACGTCGACGAGGTGGCGAGGTTGATGGCGACGGTCGCCGCCAGCGCCACCAGCATCGCCACGGCGATCATCCGGTACGTCGCGACGTAGCGACCGTGGGTCGACGGTGCGGACCCGTGGCGCACCGCTGCCTGCACGTCGCGCGCGTTGAGCCACACCACGCCCACGATGGCGAGGAACATCGGGATGGCCGCCGCGGCGTGGCCATGGGCGATGAAGCTCTCCCGGTCGACGACGAACCAGACGATGCCCCCGCCGAGCACGGCGATCGTCAGCGCCCAGCCGATCCGGTCGACGGTGCTCAGGCCGGAGAGCCCACCCTGCCGGCGGGCGATGACGACGGCTGCCGCACCCGACGACCGCCCCGGTGACGAACAGGGCCGGCATGTTGTTGCCGACGAAGGCGGGGATGTCGGGGCTCAGCAGGGGCGCCGAGCTGCAGCTGTTCGCGGTGGGGGTGGGGATGAACGCGACGCCCGGGGCCAGCATCCCGGCGAGGTTCATCAGCACGTCCTCGCCGTCGGTGTTGCCCTTGAGCGCCACCAGGCAGACGCCCATCGTGACGAGCACGCCGATGAAGACGGCATGCACGGGCGTGAAGTAGTAGGCGCTGATCGAGGGCTGGAGGCAGCGCCCGGCGGCCCACCACTCCAGCGCCACGGCGGTGTAGAGCAGCAGCACCAGCGCCGCGAGGGCGATGCGCAGGTAGTTGTAGGTCTTGACCGCCGCCAGGGCCGGGTCGGGCGCCATCGCGGCGCCTCAGTCCTCGCGCATGTGGATCGGGGTGCCCAGCTGGACGCTGCGGCTCACCGTGCACAGCCGGTCGTGGCTCTGGGCGATCGCGCGCGGCAGCCGCTCGCGGGCCCGGTCGCCGTCGTCACCGTCGGGGAAGCGCACCCGGAAGGTCACCTCGATCTCGCCCATGTGGTTGCCGTGCTCGTCGCGCAGCTTCTCGCCCTCCGTGATGACGGTGAACTCGGTGGGCTCGGCCAGCCGGCTCGTGATGAAGTCGACGTCGATCGCGCTGCACCCGCCGATCGAGGTGAGGCAGCAGCTCGACCGGGGTGAAGTCGTCGGACTCCCCCGACCCGATGCTCATCGTGCCGCCGCGCGCGTTGGTCACGAGGTAGGTGCCCGTGCCGGTGCGGCTCATCTGGATGCTGCGGTGGCCGGGGCCGGTGCCGCCGGTCTCCTGCTGGTGCTGCTGTGCTGCTGGGCCATCAGGCTCCCCACTTCTGGTCGATGGCGCGGACCACCTTGAGGTCGCGCCAGGTGGTCGTTCGGCCGGTGATGCGTTCGATGCGGGTGTTGGTGAGCGTGGTGTTCTGGAACCCGTCGGCGAGCTCGGCCAGGATCTCGGACCCGAGCACCCGGCACCGCTCCCCCGGCACGTCCCACGTCGTCGAGCTGCGTGGCGGCCGCCGCGGGGATGGCGCCGTCGGCCAGCGCCAGGTAGCGCTTGCCGCCCGGGAGGAGCGGCGGCACGGCGTCGACGGCCGTCAGCGCGGCCCGCAGCTCGGGCCGGGGTGCGCACGATGCAGGGCACCGTGAAGCCGGCGAACTCCTCGAGCACCGTGGACATCTCGGTGGCCACGGCGGCGCACGACCGGCGGCCGCTGCGGACGAACACGTTGCCGGACTGGATGTGCGTCGCGACGTCGGTGAACCCGGCATCCTCGAGCGCGACGCGCAGCTCGGCCATCTTCACGAAGCGGCCGCCCACGTTGACGGCCCGCAGGAAGGCGACGTAGGACGGCATACCCCGCATCCTTGCACCGGGGTGCCACAGTGGGGCCCATGTCTCCAGCCGCCGAGCCGCCCGGCCGCCTCGTCCTCGTCCGCCACGGCCAGACCGAGTGGAGCCGCGACGGACGGCACACCGGACTCACCGACGTGCCACTGACCGATGCCGGGGAGCGCGACGCGCGCCGGCTCGCCCCCGGCTGGCCCGCTTCGACTTCACCCTGGTGCTCTGCTCACCGTTGTCGCGGGCCCGGCGCACCGCCGAGCTGGCCGGGCTGGAGCCGGTGGCCGACGACGACCTGGTCGAGTGGGACTACGGCGGCTACGAGGGGCGCACGACCGCCGAGATCCGCGAGACCCTCGGCGACCCGGCGTGGACCGTGTTCGACGACGGGGTCGTCCCCGGCGACACGCCCGGCGAGACCGTCGAGGAGGTCGCGGCCCGGGCGTCCCGGGTGCTGGACCGCGTCGCGGAGCCCCTCGCCGCGCGGCGACGTCGCGCTGTTCGCGCACGGTCACCTGCTGCGCATCCTCGCCGCCACCTACCTGCGCCAGGACGCCCGGTTCGGCGCCCACCTGCTGCTCGACGCGGGCGCGGTGTGCGTGCTCCACCACGAGCGCGGGGTGCCGGCGATCCGCGACGTGGAACGAGACCGCGGGCTGAACCCGGGCCCGGCCCTCAGCCGTCGAGGCCGGGCCCCTCGATCACCGACATGACGTTGCCGGACGGGTCGGTGAACCACGCGATGAGCGGGCCGCCGCCCGCGGAAGACGCCGTCGTCGTCGGTCGGCGTCGGGGTGCCCTCGTAGTGCTCGAACTCCACGCCGCGCTCGGTGAGGGCGGCGACGGTGGCCGCGACGTCGTCGACCGGGAAGTTGAGCACGGTGTAGGTGGCGGGCACGTGGTCGGGCTTGGGGTAGAGCAGGATCGGCCGGCCGCCGGTGGGGCGCAGCACCAGCATGCCCATGTCCCCCTCGTCGACCTGCAGGCCGAGCACCTCGCCGAAGAAGTGCCTGCTCTGCGCGATGTCCTTCACGGCGATGCCGCTGAACGCCTTCGATGTCTCGAGCATGCGCTCCACCGTACGCGCGGGCTCAGGGCAGCGGCCAGGTGTGCACCGGCTCGTTGGAGTCCATGTGCACGGTGTACTGCTCGAGCATCCGGCGCAGCGCCTCGCGGCGGTCGCACCCGGCATCCTGGAAGGACTGGACGGCCCGGCTCTGCCACTCGGCGCCGTTGACGCCGGACTTGCAGCGCCCCTCGATGACGCCGAGGAACCGCTCGCGCACGGCATCCGAGACGCCCCACTGGCGCAGCCCCTCGTGGGCCAGCGGGAGGAGGTGGCGCAGCACCAGCTCGTCGGCCGACAGCTCGCCGAAGCCGGGCCAGTAGAGCCGGGCGTCGATGCCGTCGCGCGCCGCGCGCCGGAAGTTCTCCTCGCAGGCCGCGAAGCTCATCTTGGTCCAGACCGGGCGGTCCTCGTGGGCCAGCATCCGGATCGCGCCGTAGTAGAACGCCGCGTTGGCGAGCACGTCGACGATGGTCGGGCCGGCGGGGAGCACGCGGTTCTCGACGCGCAGGTGCGGGGTGCCGCCGACGATGTCGTAGATCGGCCGGTTCCAGCGGTAGACCGTGCCGTTGTGCAGCCGCAGCTCGGACAGCGCGGGGGCGATGCCGGCCTCGAAGGCCGCCATCGGGTCCTCGTCGCTGGTCTCGGCGAGCAGGGTCGGGAAGTAGCGGACGTTCTCCTCGAACAGGTCGAAGATCGAGGTGATCCAGCGCTCGCCGAAGAAGACCCGCGGGCGCACGCCCTGGTTCTTCAGCTCGATCGGCCGGGTGTCGGTGGCCTGCTTGAACAGCTCGATGCGGGTCTCGGCGTGCAGCCGCTTGCCGAAGAAGAACGGGGAGTTGGCGGCCAGGGCCACCTGCGGAGCGGACAGGGCCTGGGCGGCGTTCCAGTGCGCGGCGAACTCCGAGGGGGCGACCTGCAGGTGCAGCTGGACGCTCGTGCAGGCCGACTCGGGCGCGATCGAGTCGCAGTAGGTCGCGACCCGCTCGCCGGTCGGGCCCTCGATGTCGAGGTAGATGTCCTCGCCGCGCGCGACGAAGATCGAGTCGTTGAGGGCGGTGTAGCGGTTGTTGCCGCTGATCCACTCGCCCTCGTAGTGCTCGGGCATGATCGTCGGCAGGATGCCGATCGCGACGATCTTGCTGCCCACCTCCTTGGCCGCGCGGTCGGCGGCGTTGAGGCTGTCGCGCAGCTCGCCCTCGAGCTCGAGCGCGGAGTCGCCGGGCAGCGGCCGCGGGGGCACGTTGAGCTCGATGTTGTACTGCGCGAGCTCGGTCTGGTAGCTCTCGTCGGCGATGGCGTGCAGCACCTTCTCGTTGTGGAAGTGCGGCTGCATGTCGGTGTCGACGAGGTTGAGCTCGATCTCGAGCCCGGTCATCGGCCTGTCGAACTCGAACGAGCTCGTGTTGAGCATCCTCTCGAAGACGTCGAGGTTCTGGCGCACCTTCTCGCGGTAGCGCTGGCGCTCCTCACGGCTGTAGCTCTGCGCCTCGACCTCTGCTCCCATGGCGTCAGCCAACCACGGACCGACCCGGGCCGGTAGCCGGAACCGCGTTTCGGTCACCGGTGGTGTCGGACCCCACTCGTAGCGTGGGTGTCGTGCGGCTGATCCACACCTCCGACTGGCACCTGGGGCGCTCGTTCCACCAGGTGGGGCTGCTCGGCGCCCAGGCGGCCTACCTCGACTCGCTCGTCGACCTCGTGCGCCGCGAGCGGGTCGACGCCGTGCTGGTCAGCGGTGACGTCTACGACCGGGCGATGCCGTCGCCCGAGACCGTCGACCTGCTCTCGCAGAGCCTGGTGCGGCTGGTCGACGCCGGCGCCCAGGTGGTCGTCAGCAGCGGCAACCACGACTCCGCCATCCGGCTCGGGTTCGCGTCGGGCCTGCTCGAGCGGGCCGGGCTGCACCTGCGCACCTCCGTCGCCGACGTCGGCCGGCCGGTGCTGGTCGGTGACGTCGCCGTGCACCCGCTGCCCTACCTCGAGCCGGCGCTGGCCGCCGACGCCCTGGGCGCCACCGAGCGCACCCACGCCGGGGTGCTGCGGGCGGCGATGGCGCGGGTGCGCGCCGACGCCGAGCAGCGCGGCGGGCGCACCGTGGTCATGGCCCACGCGTTCGTCACCGGTGGGGTGAGCAGCGAGTCCGAGCGCGACATCTCGGTCGGCGGCGTGTCGGCGGTGCCGCCCGACGGTGTTCGCGGGGGTCGACTACACCGCGCTGGGGCACCTGCACGGCCGCCAGGAGGTCGCTCCGGGCGTGCGCTACAGCGGCTCCCCCGTGGCGATGTCGTTCTCGGAGTGGGCGCACCGCAAGGGCAGCCTGCTCGTCGACCTCTCCGGCGCCGCTGCCGGTGGTCGAGCACGTCGAGGCCCCTGTCGAGCGTCCCCTGGCCCTGCTGCGCGGCACGCTCGAGCAGCTGCTCAGCGACCCCGCCCACCGCGGCGCCGAGGCGTCGTGGTGCCAGGTCACCCTCACCGACCCGCAGCGACCGCTCGGGGCGATGGACCAGGTGCGCCGCCGCTTCCCGTTCACGCTCGAGCTGCGCTTCGACCCGCAGGGCGCCACCGTGCCGCTGCGGCCCTACGCGGCCCGGGTCGCCACCGCCACCGACGTCGAGGTGTGCTGCGACTTCCTCGGCCACGTGCGCGGCGGGCGCGGGGCCAGCGACGACGAGCGGGCGCTGCTCGCCGAGGCCGTCGAGGCCAGCCGGGTCGCCCGCCAGGTCGGTGACGACGAGGGCGTCGTCGCCGGGTCCGCTCCGACGCGGGGTCGGTGGGCGCCGCGTGAGGGTGCACCGGCTCGAGATCGAGGCGTTCGGGCCGTTCGCCGACCGGGTCGTCGTCGACGTCGACGCGCTGTCGGCCGAGGGGCTCTTCCTCATCCACGGGCCCACCGGCTCGGGCAAGACCAGCCTGCTCGACGCCATCTGCTTCGCGCTGTATGCCGACGTGCCGGGGTCGCGCTCCAAGCGCGGGCTGCGCAGCGACCACGCCGGGCCCGGATGCCGTGCCCCGCGTCGTGCTCGAGCTCACCGCCGGCACCCGGCGGCTGCGCATCACCCGCTCCCCCGAGTTCGTGCGGCCGAAGAAGCGCGGCGACGGCACGGTGTCGGTGCAGGCGATGGTGACCCTCGAGGAGCGCCTCGGCAGCCGGTGGGTCGCGCTCAGCACCCGCAACGACGAGGTGGCCGACATCGTCAAGGACGCCCTGGGCATGGGCATGGCGCAGTTCGCCAAGGTGGTGCTGCTCCCCCAGGGCGACTTCGCGGCGTTCCTGCGGGCCACCCCCGACGACCGCCGCGAGGTGCTCGAGCGGCTCTTCGACATCTCCGCGTTCAGCGACGTCGAGGCCTGGCTGGCACAGGCCCGGCGCACCGCGGGGGCCGACCTCGAGGTGGCGCGCTCGGCCCTGGCGTCCGTCGTCGCCCGCGCCGACGACGTGCTGGCCCAGGCCGGCTCCGCCGCCGACACCTCGCAGGTGCCCCCCGAGTCGGTCGCCGCCCACCTGCACGCCGTCGCCGACCAGCTCGACGCCCGGGTGAGCACCACCATGGCGGCGTTCGACACGGCATCCGGGGCCGATCGGGCGGCGACCGAGGCGCTGGCCGCCGCCCGCCGCCTCGACGAGCTGCGCACCCGCGGGCTGTCGGGCCGCAGCCCGGCTCGACGAGCTCGAGGCCGACGGCCCGAGCCACCTCGAGCGGGTGTCCCGGCTGGCGGCCGCGGAGCAGGCGGCCGGCCTGGCCGGTCACCTCACCGCGCTCGACCGGGCTGCCGTCGACGTCGACGGGTGCGGGCACCAGGTGCGAGCGGGCCCGCGCCGCCCTGCCGGCCGGTCGCGCTCGCGGCGCTGCCCGACGAACGACGTCGCCGGGGTGCTGGCCCGCGTGCGCGCCCTCGACGCCACCGTGGCGGCCCTGGTGCGCGAGGCCGACGAGCAGGCGTCGCGCGCCCGGCAGCGGGCCGAGCTCGACGAGCGGGTCGAGCAGCTCACGGCGCAGGCCGAGCGGGCCGGTGCCGAGCTGGCGGCCGCGCGAGGCCGAGCGCGCGGTGCTCGCTGCCGAGGTCGAGACCACGGCCGCGGGTGCCGGGCGGGTGCCCGAGCTCGCGCTGCTCGCTCGATGCCGCGCGGGCCCGGGTCGCGGTGCTCGATGCCGCCGAGCACGACCTCGCCCGACGCCGAGGCCCTCGCCCCGCGACACGCCGACCTGCGCGAGGCGGCTGCTCGACCGCCGCGCCGAGCTGCTCGACCTGCGACAGCTGCGGCTCGACGGCATGGCCGCCGAGCTCGCCCGGTCGCTGTCGGCCGACGAGCCGTGCCCGGTCTGCGGCGCGCTCGAACACCCCTCTCCCGCAACGTGGCCGACCCCGTGTCGGCCGATGACATCGCCGCGGCCGAGCAGCGGCTCAGCTGCTGCAGACGCCGCGGCTGCGCGACGGTGCAGGCCGAGGTCGAGGCCCTGCGCACCCGGGCCGACACCCGCTCACCGGCCTCGACGGCGCCGACCGCGCCGCCCTCGAGCAGTCGCCGTGGCCGAGGCCGCCACCGCGCTCGCCTCCGCCCGCGCCGATGCCGCCGCGCACGCCGGGCTGGCCGCCCGGCTCGGCGCCGTCGAGCGGGCCGTCGAGGCGCACCGCCAGCTGGTCACCGGCTGCACCACGGTCGCCTCGAGGCGACCTCGGCCGCCCTCGACGAGCTGGCGGCCGCCGAGGCTGCTGCTGCTCGACCGGGTCGAGGCCCGGCGCACCGAGCACGACGACTGCCCCTGCGGCTCGACCGAGCCGGCCGACCACGTGCGGGCCGGCCGGGTGCTCACCGACCTCGCCGCCGCCGTCGCCGACCTGGCCGGCGCCGCAGGCCGGCTGGGCGTCGGTGACCGCCGACCTCGACGCAGCCCTCGAGGCCGCCGGCGTCGACGACGCCGACTCGGCCCGGGCGGCGCTGCTGCCGCCGGCCGAGCTGGCCCGGCTGCGCGCCACGGTCACCGCCCACGTCGAGGAGACCGCCGCGGCCCGCGCCGTGACGCAGGAGCCCGAGGTCGTCGCCGCCCTGGCCGCCGACCCGCCCGACCTCGACGCGGCGCAGGCCGCCGCCGACGCCGCCCGCGACGCCATGCTGGCGGCCCAGGCCGCCCAGCACGACGCCGCCCGCGCGCTGCACCAGCTCGAGCGGCTGCTGCCGCTCGTCGACGACGCGTGCGCCGCCGTCGCCGCGGCCGCCGACCGCGACGCCCGGGTGCGCGACCTCGCCGACACCACGAGCGGCACCGGCCCCGACAACACGCTGCGGATGCGGCTCACCGCCTACGTGCTCGCGGCGCGCCTCGAGACGGTGGCGGCCACTGGCCAACGAGCGGCTCGCCGTCATGGGCGGCGGCCGCTACCTGCTCGAGCACTCCGACGAGCGGGCCGCTCGCGGGGCACGCTCCGGCCTGGGCCTGCGGGTGCTCGACCAGTGGACCGGCCGGGTCCGCGACACCGCCACGCTGTCCGGCGGCGAGTCGTTCATGGCCTCCCTGGCGCTGGCACTCGGCCTGGCCGACGCCGTGCGCGAGGAGGCCGGTGGCCTCGACCTCGGCACCCTGTTCATCGACGAGGGCTTCGGCAGCCTCGACGACGACAGCCTCGAGCAGGTGCTCACCGTGCTCGACGGGCTGCGCGAGGGCGGTCGGGCCGTCGGCGTGGTCAGCCACGTCGCCGACCTGCGCGCCCGCATCACCCACCAGGCCGTCGTGCACAAGGGCGCGAGCGGCAGCACCGTCGAGGTGCGGGTGGGTGGCACGGCCGCCGAGCCGGCCGCCTAGTCCTCGAACGCCTCCGGCGACGGGCAGGAGCAGACCAGGTGGCGGTCGCCGTAGGCGCCGTCGATGCGCCGCACCGGCGGCCAGTACTTCGCGGTCGGGTCGACGCCGTCGCGGGAAGGCCGCGCGGCGCGCGGTCGTAGGGGTGGTCCCACTCGCCGGCCAGGGCCTGCGCCGTGTGCGGCGCGCCGCGCAGCACGCTCTCGGCGGCGGCCACGCGCCCGCGCCGACCTCGTCGATCTCGGCGCGGATGGCGATCATCGCGTCGCAGAACCGGTCGAGCTCGCCCATGTCCTCGCTCTCGGTCGGCTCGACCATCAGCGTGCCGGCCACCGGGAACGACATCGTCGGGGCGTGGAAGCCGTAGTCGATCAGCCGCTTGGCGACGTCGTCGACGGTGACGCCGGTGTCCTTGGTGATGCCGCGCAGGTCGAGGATGCACTCGTGCGCGACCAGGCCGTCGGTGCCGGAGTAGAGCACCGGGTAGTGCTCGCGCAGCCGGGCCGCGACGTAGTTGGCGTTGAGCACGGCGACCTCGGTGGCGCGGCGCAGGCCGGCACCGCCCATCAGCCGCACGTACGCCCAGGAGATCGGCAGGATGCTCGCCGAGCCGTAGGGCGCGCCGGAGACCGGGCCGACCCCGGTCTCCGGCCCGGCGGCCGGGTCGAGCGGGTGGTTGGGCAGGAACGGCGCGAGGTGCTCGCGCACGCCGACCGGGCCGACCCCGGGGCCGCCGCCGCCGTGCGGGATGCAGAAGGTCTTGTGCAGGTTCAGGTGCGACACGTCGGCCCCGAACTTGCCGGGCCGGGCGACCCCGACCAGGGCGTTGAGGTTGGCGCCGTCGACGTAGACCTGCCCGCCGGCGTCGTGCACCATCGCGCACAGGTCGGTGATGGTGTCCTCGAAGACACCGTGCGTCGACGGGTAGGTGACCATGATCGCCGCGAGGGTCTCGCGGTGCTGCTCGACCTTGGCCTTGAGGTCGTCCATGTCGACGTTGCCGGTGATCGGGTCGGTCTTGACGACGACGACGCGCAGGCCGGCCATCACCGCGCTGGCGGCGTTGGTGCCGTGGGCGCTGCTGGGGATGAGGCACACGGTGCGCTGGTCGTCGCCGCGGGAGCGGTGGTAGGCAGCGATGGCGAGCAGGCCGGACAGCTCACCCTGCGAGCCGGCGTTCGGCTGCAGCGACACCGCGTCGTAGCCGGTGATCTCGCACAGCCAGCCGCTCAGCTCGTCGATCAGGCCGCGGTAGCCGCGGGTCTGCTCGTGCGGGGCGAAGGGGTGCACGTGCGCGAACTCGGGCCAGGTGACGGCGACCATCTCGGTGGTGGCGTTGAGCTTCATCGTGCACGAGCCCAGCGGGATCATGCCGCGGTCGAGGGCGAAGTCGCGGTCGGCCAGCCGGCGCAGGTAGCGCAGCATCGCGGTCTCGGAGTGGTGCGTCGAGAAGACCGGGTGGGTGAGGTAGTCGGAGGTGCGCACCAGCGCGGCATCCCACTGCGGGCGGGCCACGCGCACCTGCTCGGGCGCCACGACGCCGAAGGCCTTCGCGACCCGGCCGAGGTCGACCAGGCCGGTGGTCTCGTCGACGCTGAGCTGCACGGTGTCGTCGTCGACGCGCCACAGGTTGACCCCCGCCGCCAGGGCGGTGTCGACGACCTCGTGCGCGCGGCCGGGCACCCGCGCCCGCAGGGTGTCGAAGATCGGGCCGTCGGCGACGTCGACGCCGCCCTCGCGCAGCGCGTCGCGCAGCGCCTCGGCGTGGGCGTGCACGCCGAGCGCGATCGCGCGCAGCCCGGCCGGCCCGTGGTAGACGGCATACATGCTGGCCATCACGGCGAGCAGCACCTGGGCGGTGCAGATGTTGGAGGTCGCCTTCTCGCGGCGGATGTGCTGCTCACGGGTCTGCAGGGCCAGCCGGTAGGCCGGTGCCCCGACGGCGTCGACCGAGACGCCGACGAGCCGGCCGGGCATGGTGCGCTCGAGCCCCTGGCGCACGCTCAGGTAGCCGGCGTGCGGGCCGCCGAAGCCCATCGGCACCCCGAAGCGCTGGGTGGTGCCGACGGCGACGTCGGCGCCCCACTCCCCCGGCGGCGTCGCCAGGGTGAGCGCGAGCAGGTCGGCGGATGCCGTGACGAGCGCGCCCGCGTCGTGCGCGGCGGCGGTGAGGGCGGTGAGGTCGTGCAGCGCGCCGTCCATCGCGGGGTACTGCACGAGCACGCCGAACACCTCGGCACCACCGGCGGCGGCGCGCAGCTCGTCGGCGGTGGTGACGCCGGTGAGGTCGGTGACGACGACCGGGATGCGCAGCGGCAGGGCCCGGGTGCGCACCACGCCGAGCGTCTGCGGGAACACCTCGGCGTCGACGAGGAGCACCGCGTCGTCCGCGGCCTTGCTCGAGCGGCGCATCAGCGTCATCGCCTCGGCCGCGGCCGTGGACTCGTCGAGCAGCGACGCGCCGGCGATCGGCAGCCCGGTGAGGTCGCTGACGACGGTCTGGAAGTTGAGCAGCGCCTCGAGCCGGCCCTGCGAGATCTCCGGCTGGTAGGGCGTGTAGGCGGTGTACCAGGCGGGGTTCTCGAGCACGTTGCGCTGCACCACGGCCGGGGTGAGGGTGCCGTAGTAGCCCAGCCCGATCATCGAGGTGACCCGGCGGTTGCGGGCCGCGACCTCGCGCAGCTCCTCGAGCACGGCCGCCTCCGACGCGGCCGGCTGCGATGTCCAGGGCCTCGGCACCGCGGATGCCGCCCGGGCACGGCGGTGTCGACCAGGTCGGCCAGCGAGCTGCGGCCGACGACCTCCAGCATCGCGGCGACGTCGTCCTCGCGGGGGCCGATGTGGCGGGCGGCGAAGGCGGGCAGGTCGGTGGACGAGGTGCTCACGGTGGCTCCTGGAGGGCAGACGGCGTCGACGTCTCCCCCTCTGTCACGCACCGGCGCGGCGGCCGGGTGCTCCAGAGGTGCCTGTCCCGCGTGGTCCTTTGCGCCTGAGAGGTTCCGGGGAGGTTTGCCCCTTCGGCGCCCCGACGCAGTGGTGCGTCGAGGTCTCTCCCACACGGTGTGAGCGGCGGGCGCCAATCTATCAGGCGAGCCGGGCGGCCCTTCGGGCTCCGAGCTCGTCGCCGGGCTGGGGCGTGGTGTCGCCGTCGTGCTCGGCCCGCTCGCTGGGCAGCTGCGCGAGCTCGCCCTCGACCTCGCGCCACACCTTGCCGAGCGCGATGCCGAAGACGCCCTGCCCGCCCTGGAGCAGGTCGATGACCTCCTCGGACGAGGTGCACTCGTAGACCGAGGCGCCGTCGCTCATCAGGGTGATCTGGGCGAGGTCGTCGACCCCGCGGGCGCGCAGCACCGTGATGGCGCCGCGGATCTGCTGCAGCGAGACGCCGGTGTCGAGCAGTCGCTTGACCACCTTGAGCACGAGGATGTCGCGGAAGCCGTAGAGGCGCTGGGTGCCCGAGCCGCCGGCCGGGCGCACCGACGGCTCGACCAGGCCGGTGCGGGCCCAGTAGTCGAGCTGGCGGTAGGTGATGCCGGCCGCCTGGCACGCGGTGGGGCCGCGGTAGCCGGCCTCCTCGTCGAGCTCGGGCAGGTCGTCCTGGAACAACACGCCCTGCGCGGGCACGGGGGAACCCCCGGACTGCCGCGCTTCTCCGGTGGAGACCACGTGTACCTCCTGCGTTCGACCTACTGGCTGCGACTGTACGCCCACGAATGACACGGACGTCACTTACTCGCCACGGGTGTGACAGGAGTGACGCTAGGGGCAGGTGTGACTGCGGGTCAACGACCGGGAAGCCCGCACGCTCACCGGCGTGTCGCGGCAGCGGCTCGCCGCAGCTCAGCTGTCGGTGTCGGCCTCGGTGTCGAAGTCGTCGGCCGAGACGTGGTCGAGGAACTCCTTGAACTTCTCGACCTCGTCGTCCTCGGTCTCGGCCATCTCGACCCCGGCCTCGTCGAGCAGCTCCTCCTCGGCGACGATCTCGGCGCCGGCCCGCAGGGCCAGCGCGATGGCGTCGGACGAGCGCGACTCGATGTCGGTGCCCCCGGCCGCCGCTCCCCCGTCGAGGTCGAGCATCGCGTGGAAGACGCCGTCCTTGAGCGCGACGATGCGCACCCGGGTCAGCTCGTGGCCGAGCTCGTCGATGACGTTGCGGAGCAGGTCGTGGGTCAGCGGCCGCGGCGGCACGACGCCCTGCTGGGCGTAGGCGATGGCGGTCGCCTCGGCCGCCCCGATCCAGATGGGCAGGTAGCGGTCGCCGTCACGTTCGCGCAGCAGCACGATCGGCTGGTTGGTCGGCATCTCGACCCGCACCCCGAGGACGTCCAGGACCTTCATTGCGTCACCGTACCCCGCGCACCTGCAGGTCGGTCAGCCCCCACGGCCGGACAGGCCGCCACGGACCAGCGCGGCGTGCAGGGACAGGCACAGGTGAGCCACCTCGGCGGCGTGCCGCGAGGCGTCGGCACCCCGCCTCGGGCCGACCACCTGCTCGACCAGCCCGACCTCCCGGTCGGCGGCCGCGCGGAAGCCCCGCAGGTGCCGGGGCTCGACCCCGTAGGCCCCCAGGCCCGCGGCGGCGTGCGCCACCTGGAGGTCGGCGTCGTCGTGCAGCCCGCCGGCATCGGGCCGCAGCAGACCGTGCGACACCAGGTCGGCGACCTCGGCCGGCGCCAGCCCGGTGGCCCGGGCCAGCTCGGCGGCGGTGAGCCGCAGGGCGCGGCGCGCGGCGAGGTCGACGGCATCCGGCACGTCGGGGTCGGGGACCGGTGCCGGCGGCTGCGCGCGGCCGTCGCCGGCATCGCCCGGGGTCAGCCCGCGGTCGATCGCCTCGAGGTTGTCCTTGATGACCTTCAGCGGCCAGAACCGGTCGCGCTGGGCGCGCAGCACGTAGCGCAGCCGCTCGACGTCGTCGGGCGTGAACTGGCGGTAGCCGGAGGCGGTGCGCTCGGGCGTGACCAGCCCCTCGGCCTCGAGGAAGCGCACCTTGGAGATGGTGACGTCGGGGAACTCCTCGGACAGGGCCTTGACCACCGCACCCACGGTGAGGCGACGCCCTGCCGGGGTGGTCACGGGACGGGTCAGGCCTGGCTCGCGTAGAAGACGAGCCGGAACTTGCCGATCTGCACCTCGTCGCCGGTGGTGAGCAGCGGCCTCGTCGACGAGCTCGCGGTTGACGTAGGTGCCGTTGAGCGAGCCGACGTCGCGCACGACGAACCCGCCCTCGGTGCGGCGGAAGACGGCGTGCTTGCGCGAGACCGTGACGTCGTCGAGGAAGATGTCGCTGTCGGGGTGACGGCCCGAGAGCACCTCGTCGTCGTCGAGCAGGAAGCGTGCACCGGTGTTGGGGCCGCGCAGCACGACGAGCAGCGCGGTGCCGGGGCGCAGCGCCTCGACGGTCGCCAGGTCGGCCCGGGTGAGGACGTGCTCGCTCTCGGAGACCGGCTCGACCGTCTCGGCGCCCTCGACCGCCCGGAGCCGCATGGTCGTCGGCTCGTGGGCCGCGACGGGGGGGTCCTCGCGCTCGTCAGTCATTCGCTGTCAGCCTTCCGTCGTCGGTGCTGCGAGTGTCACACCCTAGATCACGGCGCCGTCGTTGGCCCACCGTTTCGGGTGGTCGGAATCCTGACGTCGTCAGGACAGCTGCGCCGTGTAGGTGTCGACGTCCATCAGTGCGTCGAGCGCCCCGGCGTCGGTGGCGGTCAGCTCGTACATCCAGCCCTCGCCGTAGGGGTCGGTGTTGACCAGCTCGGGGGTGGCGTCGAGCGCGCCGTTGACGGCGGTCACCTCGCCGGAGACCGGGGCGTAGAGGTCGCTGACCGACTTCGTGGACTCGACCTCGCCGCAGGTGTCGCCGGCGACCACGGCATCGCCCACCGCCGGGAGGCTGACGTAGACGACGTCGCCGAGCGCCTCCTGGGCGAACGACGTGATCCCCACCCGCAGCGTGTCGCCGTCGGCGCGCACCCACTCGTGCTCGGCGGTGTAGCGCAGGCCGGCGGGGTACTCGAGGTCGCTCATGTCGCTCCTTGGTCGGGTCGCGCAGGACCCATCAGGGGGTGGGGGTGGGTACGGGCCGAGCGTACTGAGGCGACGCCGGGGTCAGCAACGCGTCGATGACGACCTCGTCCTCGATGCTGACGTCGGTGTCGCCGCCGACCCGGCGCACGGTGGCGGTGACCCCGCCGGGGATCTCCATCGCGCCGGCCAGGGTGTTGGCGTCGCCGATGGCCTTGATGACGTAGGGCGGGCTCACCAGGGTGCCGGACACCGACAGCCCGCCGTCGGTGTCGGCGAACCAGGTGTCGGCCACCACGCGCACGTCACCGACCTGGATCGCCTCGGCCCCGGCGTCGCGCAGCTCCTGGATGGTGTCGAGGACGATCGGGGCGTCGACCTTGCCCTCGGGGTCGCTGATGGTGAGCTCGATGCCCGGGCCGGTGGCCGGGACGGTGCCGGCGAGGATGCCGAGCGCGGCCAGCCGCTCGCGGGCGGCGCGCTGCGCCTCGACGTCGTTGCTCGACTGGCTCTTGAGCAGGTCGAGCGAGGACTGCAGGCCGCGGATCTCGTCGGCCAGCTGCTCACCCTGGCGGTCGACCCCGGCGAAGATGCGCACCAGCTCGTCCTCGCGCAGGCTCTCCAGTCCCTCGAGCGAGGTCTGTTGCACCTGGACGATGATCGCGAAGCCCAGCCCGCCGGCGAGCAGCATGGCGAGCGCGTTGGCCCGGGTGGCGCGGGGGGCACCGGCGCGCAGCAGCCGGTGCCAGGCCCGCCCGGGGGTGTCGGCCGGATCGGGGTCGCCGGGCGGTTTGTCGCCCTCGCTGGGGCGCGCGGTCAGGCCCTCGAAGAGGTACGGCGGGACCGAGGCCGGCGGGGTGTCGGGCTCGGGCTGCTTCGGCGGCTCCGGCGGGGTCGCGGTCATGCGTCGAACAGGTGCCGTCGGATGGCGGCGACGTTGGAGAAGATGCGCACGCCGAGCACGACGACCACGCCGGTGGAGAGCTGGCTGCCGACGCCGAGCTTGTCGCCGAGGAAGACGATGAACGCCGCGACCACCACGTTGGAGAGGAACGAGACGACGAAGACCTTGTCGTCGAAGATGCCGTCGAGGATCGCGCGCACCGCTCCGAACACCGCGTCGAGCGCAGCGATGACGGCGATGGGCAGGTACGGCTGGAGCCACACCGGCACCGCGGGCTGCAGCAGCAGGCCGATGATGATGCCGAGGGACAGGCCGATGGCCGGGATCACGACGGGGCTCCTTGTCCTTCGCTGGTGGTCGGCGACGGGGCGCTGCCGGTCGACGCCGTGGCGTCACCAGTATCCCCGGGGCGGGCGAAGCGTGTGGTCAGACCCACCGCGGCGGGCACGGTCAGGTCGTCGGACACCTTGGTGTCGACCCGGACGCCGAAGGTGCTGCGCAGCGTGGAGAGGTAGGTGCCGCCGGCGCCGTCGGCGAAGGCCGCCGGAAAGCGCTGGGGGTCGCCCAGGGCGGTGATGACGTAGGGCCGGGTCAGCGGCCGGTAGTCGACGACGAGCGCCGACCCGGCGAACCGGATCGCCGAGGTGGCGGTGAGTCGCTTGCCGTTGATGCTGACCGCCTCGGCGCCGGCCTCCCAGAGCGCGTTGGTGACGTACTGCAGGTCCTTGGCCAGCACCTGGCCCTGCTGGGCCTGGGTGTCGCCCTCGGTGATCTCGTCGGCTCCTGAGCCCGGGGCGTCGTCGAGGGTCAGGGTGAACCCGGGACCGTGCAGCGGCACGGCGCCGACCGCGGTCGAGAGCTCACGGGTGCGGGACGTGAGCGAGGGGTCGCCGAGCTGCTCGCTCTCGAGGGCGGTGAGCTGGCCCTGCAGGCTGCCGGCCTTCGCGGTGAGCTCGTCGACCTGGTCGCGCCGGTCCTGGATCTGGCCGATGAGCTCCGCGCGGGCCTGCGAGCGGGGCTGGTTGGCGGTGGTGAGGTTGTAGGACGCCACCCCGACGACCAGCCCGATCAGCACGGTCGCGATGACCAGCAGGGGTGAGCGCAGCGAGGTCGAACGGGGCCGGCCCTGCGCCTCGCGGCGGTTGGCGGCGGCGGCGTAGCCGGGGTCGAGCGGGCGCTGGAGCATCGTCGTGAGCAGGGTCATCGACGCGTCGGGCCGCCGGTCGGTCGGTGCCGGGCGGGTCATGCAGTCACCGCCCGATCCTGGGCCGCGATCAGCTGGCGCAGCTGCACGGCATACAGGATGCCGGCCAGCCAGTAGAGCCCGGTGCCCCACCAGGCGAAGGCCCAGCCGACCGGCTGGGCGATGGTCGCCAAGGTGCCGCTGCCCTCACCGAGCAGGATCAGCGGGAACGCGTAGAGCAGGTTGAAGGTGGCCGCCTTGCCCGCGAAGTGCACCGGCAGCCCGACCCAGCCGTGCCGCTTGGCGACGATCACCACGACGCCCATGAACAGCTCGCGGGCGAGCAGCACCCCGACGAGCCACCACGGGATGATGTCGCGCCAGGCCAGGCCCAGCAGCGTCGAGATGATGTAGAGCCGGTCGGCGACCGGGTCGAGCAGCTGCCCCACCCGCGAGACGAGGTTGTACTTGCGGGCGATCTTGCCGTCGAGGTAGTCGGTGAGGCCGGCGAGGAACAGCAGCACCAGGGCCAGGCCGTCGCGCTCGGAGAGGATCGCCCACAAGAACACGGGCACGCCGAGCAGCCGGGCGGCGGACAGTGCGTTCGGCACCGTGAGCACCCGGTCGCTCACCTGCTGTTCGGGCGCCCCCGTGGACATGCCGCCACTGTAGGCGGTCGAGCCGACCGGGCGCGCACAGGTCGGGCCGGTCGGCCACCTAGGGTGTCGCCATGTCGACTCCCCTGCTCGGCGCCACCGAGGCGCAGCTGCGCCGCGACCGCACCAGCGTGAAGTGGGTGGCCTACCCGGCCGACGTGCTGCCGCTGTGGGTGGCCGAGATGGATGCCGCGCCCTGCCCGGCGGTGGCCGCCGCGGTCTCCGATGCCGTGCAGCGCGGCGACACCGGCTACGGCTGGAGCCCGCGGTACGCCGCGGCGGTCGCGCGCTACGCCCACGACGCCTGGGGCTGGGAGGTCGACACCTCGGCCGCCATGATCGTGCCCGACGTGATGATCGGCGCCGCCGAGCTGCTCCGGCTGCTCACCGACGAGGGCGGCCCGGTCGTGGTCTCTCCCCCGGTGTACGACTCGTTCTTCGGGTTCGTCGACGCCATCGGCCGGCGCCGGGTCGACGCACCGCTCGGCCCGGACGGGCGGCTGGACCCCGAGGCCCTGCGCACCGCCTTCGCGGAGGCGACCGCGGGGGGTGAGCGGGCGGCATACCTGCTGTGCAACCCGCACAACCCCACCGGCGTCGTGCACACCCCGGCCGAGCTGGCCACCCTCGCAGCGCTGGCCGAGGAGCACGGGGTGCGGGTGGTCGCCGACGAGATCCACGCGCCGGTCGTGTATGCCGGCAGCCCGCCGTTCACGCCCTACCTCACCGTGCCCGGCGGCGAGCGCGGGTTCTCGGTGTTCTCCCCCTCGAAGGGCTGGAACCTCGCCGGCCTGAAGTCGGCGCTCGCGATGGCCGGCAGCGCTGCCGTCGACGACTTCGCCCGGCTCGCCGAGGTGCACACCCACGGCTCGTCGCACATCGGCGCGATCGCCCACGTCGCGGCGATGGCCGACGGTCGGGAGTGGCAGGCGCAGCTCGTCGGTGAGCTCGACGCCAACCGCGCGCTGCTGGGGCGGCTGCTCGCCGAGCACCTGCCCGGCATCCGGTGGCAGGCACCCGAGGCGACCTACCTCGCCTGGCTCGACTGCCGTGACCTCGGGCTCGGCGACGACCCGGCTGCCGCCTTCCTCAGGCGCGGGCGGGTGGCGCTGGGGTCGGGCCCGCGGTACGGCGCCGAAGGTGGGCGCGGGTTCGCCCGGCTCAACTTCGCGACCTCGCCGGCACTCCTCGAGGATGCCGTGCGGCGGATGGCCTCGGCGCTCTGAGCGCGGGGCGTCGGGTCAGCGGGACAGCTCGACCGCGTCGGCTCCTCGTGGCACCACGGCGGCGAGCGTGGCGGCGTACAGATCGTCGGCGTGCTCCGGGGTGCGGCCGATGGCCGTGACGCCGAACCGGCCGTCGACCGCGAGGCAGCCGAGCATGTGCAGCACGACGCCGGTGCCGACGGTGCCGTCGAACTGCAGGCCCGCCTCGCGCACGGCGTCGATGACCGACTGGGGGCGGCGCTCGGCCAGCGACGGCTCGACGAAGTTGTCGGTGGAGCGGTAGGCCCGGGTGCTGCCGTCGACGTCGGTCCGCCAGGTGCCCGACCCGGTGTCGTAGCGGCCCGGGACCAGGCTGCGCAGGGCCGAGAAGGGGTGGGTGGTGCCGCCCTTGCGCAGGTTGACCTCGAGGGCGGTGAGCGACCACGGCCCCTCCCCCGTGCGGGCGGCCATGAAGTCGACGCCGATCCGGCCGACGCAGCCGCGCGCCACCAGCTCACGGCCGACGGCGTCGCCGTGCCGGGCCAGGTCGGCGGCGTACGCGGGGTCGGCAGGGAACCGGCATCCGAGGTAGACCTGCCCGTTGTCGCCGCCGAGCACCTGGTCGTGCGTGGCGAGCACGCGCACCTCGCCGCCGGGCAGCAGGTCGACCTGCACGCTGGGGCTGCGCAGCCGGTCGCCCACGACCATCTCCTCGACGACTCCCCCGCCGGAGCCGAGCTCGCCGAGGAACCACGCGGGCAGGGCGGCCACGTCGGCCAGCACCTCGTGCGGGTCGCGCGGGGTGCCGTCGTCGTCGCGCAGCGCCACGACGACGTTGCCGTCACCGGCGCCGCTGTCGTCGAGCTTGACCACCACCGCGCCCACGTCCGGGCGGGACGCGCGGATCCACTCGGCCGCGGCGGCCACGTCGTCGACCCGGTGCACGTCCTCGCGGCCGAGCGGCACGGGGACGCCGGTGCGGTGGAACAGCCGCCGGCCGGCGCTCTTGAACGCCTCGGACCGCAGGGCGGGCGCGGTGCCGTTGACCGGGACCCCGAGGGCGAGGGCCACCGCCACCTCGTGCTCGGTGACGTTCCAGGGCTCGATCATCGCCGTGCGCCCGTCGACGAGGCGACGGACCTCGTCGATCAGGTCGGGGCGGTCGAGCAGCTTCTCGGCCAGGGGGCGGGGCGAGGGGTCGTCGACGGCGACGACGTGCAGCCGCCGGCGCATCCGGTCGGCGACCTCCGGTGACACGAGCGAGCGGTAGTAGGCGAGCACCTCGGGGTCGGGGGCCAGGGAGCAGACGAAGACCAGGTCGGCGTCGATCCGGTTGAGCAGCAGCGAGGCGTTGAGGTAGCGGTGCTCCATGGCGGGCAGGCGCGGGCCGTAGTGCGCCAGCAGCGAGTCGCTCAGGCTGAACGACGCCATGGCGACCACGGCGTGGTCGAGGCCGGAGCCGGGCACGTTCGCCGCGAGGGCGTCGGGCAACGCCGCCTGCAGCCGCTCGAAGTCGTCCATGCGCGCACCCTCCTGGCGCCCATCATGGAGCACGAGAGCGGCGGCGGCCACCAAGCACGTAGCCGGTACCCGCAGCCAGCGCCGCCAGCCCCAGGGTGGCCGCGGCGAGCCCCCACAGGTCGCGGGTGGTGACCACGACGAAGGTCGGTGACGAGGAGCCGGACCCGTCGGCGTAGGCGAACCAGCCGAACTCGGTCGGGGCCATCGGAGCGAAGCGCTCGGCGGCCACGAGGCCGACCCCGAGGAGGAGCAGGGCGGCTCCGCCGACGAGCAGGGCGAGCACCCCGGTGCGGGAGCGGGTGTCGTCGGCCGGCGGTGCGGCGCCTGGGGGCATGGGCCGCATCCTGCCAGCCGCCCCGTCGGGGCGTCAGCGGTTCACCCCGGCGGTCGGCGTCATCTCATCCGGGCGTCACGGCACGGTCAGGTTCGGGCCCACCCTGCTCGACCGGAGCCGGGTCACCTCCGGCCCCCGTGCGGTTCAGCCGCTCCCGGGCTGCTCGCTCGACGAGCAGCGGCACGTGCGCGGTCCTCGCCCTCCTCGCCGAGCTGGGTGTCAGCCCGGTCGTGTAGCGCCGGGGGCCTGGCCGGGGTCACGCATGCGCAGGTCGTGCGCCGGGTCGGCCGGACAGCAGCCCTGCTGGCGCCAGGCGATCCGTCGCGTCGCGAGGCCGACGACGAGGGTCGCCACGAACGCGACGACCACCACGCCGATCAGGACCTCGACCATCCGGGTCCTCCTCCCGGTGGTGCGGTGTGATTACCGGTCATCACAGACCCGTCTGCGCCTCGAGGCGCCCGGAGCCGACCGCGTCGACCAGGGCCTGGTAGTCGCGCTCGTTCTGGTCGGCGTAGGCGGTCGAGAAGTCGGCGATGGCCCGGTCGAAGACGTCGCTGGTGCCGAGGTAGGCGGCGATGGCGATCCGGTCACCGGAGCGGGCGTGGGCGCGGGCCAGGGTGGCGCCGCAGATCCGCGCGTAGGCGGTCATGCACGTCGGCGGTCATCGTGTCGACGTCGGCCGAGCCCTTCCAGTCGCGCAGCTGGCGCAGGTAGAAGTCGCGCGTCTTCCCGTCGAGCCCGGTGCACGCGCTGCCAGCCGAGGAAGATGTCGCTGGCCGCCTGCATCAGGCGCTGGCCCGCGACGACGCGCTGGCCGTGGTTGGGGTACGGCTCTTCCCGACGAACCGCTCGAGCACCGACTCCTGGGCCTCCTTGGCCTGCAGGAACAGCGGGTCCTGGCCGTCGCGGCCGAGCAGCAGCAGGATCCAGGCGCGGGTGCCGACGCTGCCGACGCCGACCACCTTGCGGGCCGAGTGGACGTAGTCGAAGCTCTCGAGCAGCTGCCGCCGGTCGGTCTCCAGGGTGCGCCGGTAGGACCGGATGAGGCCGCGCAGCTCGTCGTCGACGTCGCGGCGCGCGGCGTCGGCGGGGATGAGCTCCTCGATCGGGACGATCAGCGGCGGGTCGGAGATGATCCGCCGCTGCCCGTCGACCTCGTGGGTCAGCTTGGCGAACGCCTGCATGCTGTCGCGGGTCCTGGCCTTGGCCACGTTGGCCTCCGCCTTCGCCCGCTGCTTCTTGGTGGCCAGTGCGGACAGCTCCTCGAACATCTTGGTCGACCTCGATGTGGGCGTACCAGACGTCGAGGTTGCGCATGCCGGCCATCTGCGCCATCCGGGTGCGGTACTCGGCCACGCCCGCCAGCACGACCGCGCGCCGGTCCTGCGGCGGAGAACCCGCGGTCCCGGCCGGCGATCTCGAAGCTCGCGGCGAGCCGCTTGACGTCCCACTCCCACGGGCCCGGGCAGGGTCTCGTCGAAGTCGTTGATGTCGAACATCAGCTGCCGCTCCGGGGAGGCGAACACCCCGAAGTTGGACAGGTGCGCGTCACCGCACACCTGGGTCGGTCAGCCCCGACCGCGGGGTCGCGGCGAGGTCGGCCGCCATGATCAGCGCCGCGCCGCGGTAGAAGGTGAACGGCGACACCAGCATCCGGCCGTACCGCAGCGGGAACCAGCTCCGGCACCCGGGACGTGCCCTGCTCCTCGAGCAGGGCGATCGGGTCGGGGCGGCCGGATGCCGGCTCCCACCGCCCGTGGCTGCGCCGTGGGGTCTCGTTGCGCGCCGCCTTTCCCCGCGCGACCCGCTCATCCGGCTGCAGGTGGGCCACCCGTCTCGAGGCACTGGAGGCAGGTGCGGCCGTCCTGGACGTCGAAGGCTGCGCTTGACCGGTCATCTCGCTCTCCCATCGTCGCGCGCTCCTGATCGGGGCGCGTAGCGTGCTGCGACCGACGCTCCCATGCCGTTCCGGGGGTGCGCCTCACCCACTTCGCATGACAGCGGCCCCAGAATGTGCGACCCGCCGGCCTCCTTCAGCGCCGAAGTCCACGGGCGGGCTGACAGGAACCGCGCTCCCGGCATCCTGTCAGCCCGACAAGCGAAGAGGCGCTGCTGGATCGAGTCCGTCGATTCCAGCAGTGCCTCTTCGTTCGGTCGGGCTGACAGGATTTGAATCGGAATCCTGGGCATTTTCGGCCGGTTCCGTGAGCAGCCATTTTCGCGTGTATTGGTACTCTGACCTGCAGAGATGTCGAGACGCTTCGGTTGCCACACGTGGCCACGAATCACCAAGGAACGACATTCGCTATTGCACGTATGTTGCACGGAGGGGTCTCAATGCCAACAACTGTGACGCCCCGCTCCCCCGCGGGCGAGCCCGACGGGGTCGTCTCCAGCGTACGAGCGAGACCTGCCACGAGGCGCCATCGGCGCACCTTCGGCCACGTGCGGCGGCTGCCGTCCAAGCGCTACCAGGCCAGCTACCTCGGCCCCGACGGGCAGCGTCACGTCGCACCCACCACGTTCCAGACCAAGGGCGACGCCGACGCGTGGCTGAGCCTGCAGTCGGCAGCCATCATCGAGGGCCGCTGGCGACCTGCTCGGGCAGTGGCCGAACCCCTGCCGCGCTTCGACGCGTACGCCCGGACCTGGCTCCAACACCGTGACCTCAAGCCACGAACCCGAGCCGAGTACGGCCGGCTCATCCATCACCTTCTCCCCACGTTCGGCTCGACCCGTCTCGACGCCATCACGCGCGAGGACGTGCGCTCCTGGTACGCGGGCATGGGCTCGACGCGACCCAGCGCCCGCGCACACAGCTACGCCCTGCTGCGCTCCATCCTGAACACTGCCGTCGACGATGAGCTCGTGCCGGCCAACCCGTGCCGGATTCGCGGTGCGGGACAGGCTCCCAGCCGCACCGGCATCCGCCCGGCAACGCTCGACGAGCTCCAACAGATCACCAGCGCCATGCCGGAGCGGTACCGGCTCATGGTCACCCTCGCCGCCTGGTGCGCACTGCGGTTCGGCGAGCTCACCGAGCTACGCCACAAGGACATCGATCTGACGCAGCAGGTCATCCGGGTCCGGCGCGCGGTGACCTGGCCCGGCGGCAAGGTGCACGTGAGCACCCCGAAGTCGCACGCCGGCATCCGGGACGTCAGCATCCCCCCACACCTGATCCCCCAGATCCGCGACCACCTCGGGCGCTACTCACAGCGAGGCTCGGACGGACTGGTCTTCCCCAACACCGACGGCCAGCACATGCACCACGGCAGCCTCTACAAGGTCTATAGGCCGGCGCGGGCGGCAGCCGGGCGACCCGACCTGCGATGGCACGACCTCCGTCACACCGGAGCAACGATGGCCGCCCACGCCGGCGCCACGACCCGAGAACTGATGGACCGCCTCGGCCACTCCACCTCAGCGATGGCGATGCGCTACCAGCACGTCGCCGACGACCGACCGGCCGAGATCGCCAGACGCCTTTCGCTGCTGGCCGAGACTGCGCCTCCGCATCCGGACTAGCTTCTAGTTGTCCCATTTGGCAATGAGCTTGTCCCTTAAGCGACCAAGTGATCTGAAGGTGTGGACGGTGGCAGGCAGTGGTGGTTCTCGGCGTGGTCGCCACGCGGCGCTCGTCAGCCACGGCGCGCCGCCGCTCCGGGGCGCAGAGCGACGACCTCGACCGGTCCGCCGGGTTCGGGACGCGCGGCGGTCTCCGCCGTGCCGTAGGCCGCTGCCAGCGGTGCCGCGCTCAGCCCGTGTGCCAAGACGCTGAGCAGGACGGTTGCCGTGACGATCGCGACTGCCTCGTCGGCGACCGTGCCCAAGGCTTCGAGGGCCAGGAGGGCGAACACGAGTGAAGCCAGGCCCCTGGGGCCGAACCAGCCCACGAAGAGCACGGTGCGGCGACTGAACCCACCGCCGACAAGGGCCAGGGCGACGGGAAGCATGCGCACCACGGTGAGGCTGAGCACGGCGTACAGGACCATGCGCGCGTCGACGCTGTCGAGCATGATCGGGACCGCGACGGCTCCGAACGCCAGCCAGACCAGGACGGAGACGAGCTCGCCCATCTGCTCGAGGAAGACGAGCTCTTGTGGTGCGCGTCGTCCGGCGCAGGCGCCGAAGGCCAGACCGCCGCAGAACGCGGCGACGAACCCGTTGCCGTCGAGGACCAGGGCCGCGGCGTACGAGAGCAGGGCGAGGGCGAGCACGGCGATGCCGGTGAAGTCCTCGGCGGCCAGGTTCCGGCGGCGGGCCAGGCGGAGCAGCCAGCCGCCTAGCGCGCCGATCGCCGAACCGATGACCACGCCGAGGACGAGCTGGACGGCGGCGTGGCCGGCACCCTCGTGGCCCTCGAGGCCGGCGGCGGCCGCCGCGCCGGCGATGGCGACCATGACGACCGGGGTGACGATGCCGTCGTTCAGGCCGCTCTCGACGGTGATCAGCTGACGGATCCGGGAGGGCACCACCGGGTTGGTCACCACCGGGACGCCGAGGGCGGCATCCGTGGGTGCCAAAGCCGCGCCGACGAACAGCGCCAGCCACAGCCCCAGCTCGGGCCAGAACCATGCCGACAGCGCCCAGCCGAGCAGCACGGTCAGGGGCAGCCCGACGCCGAGCAGTCGGGCGTACCGGCCGACGTCGTGCCGGAGGTCTCGCAGAGGGAGGCGGGCGGCATCCGAGAAGAGCACCCAGACCAGGGTGACCTCCACGAGCGGGGTGAGGGCGGCGGACTCTTCGGGGCCCTCGACCAGGCCGACCCACGCGAGCAGGGCACCGACGATGATGAAGACGATTGGCGCTGTCAGGTCCGCCCGGGCGAGCCGCTTGGAGACCAGCCCCCAGCCGAACAGTGTGGCGGTGACGAGCATGATCACGGTGCTGTCCATCGCGGTCCTTCGGTGTGGGTCGACTCGGGTCAGGTGAGCGGGGGGATGCCCTTGGAGATGAGGTTCACGCCGAGGACGAGGAAGAGCACGGTCATGACGGCGTCGTTGTGTACGGCGAGCCACTCCTTGACGGTGTCGAGCCGGGTGCGGGCGCCTGCGCCTCCGACGAGGTAGTAGATGACCGGGACGGCGATGGTGAGGCTGGCGATGATGACGAACGCGGCCAACGAGACCACCGCTTCGGTGGTGGGCAGGGCGAGGCCGGCGACGGCCGCGCCGGCTCCGGCTGCGAGGAGGAGGTTCTTGGGGTTCACTCCGGCCAGGAGCAGGGCCAGGGTGAGCGCTTTGACCGGTGAGAACGAGTCGATGCCGGCCATCCACTTCGGCGGCTCGGGCTGCTCACCGGCCGGGGTTCGCTTGCTCCAGGTGCGCACGGCCAGCAGCACGAAGAGCGCGCCGAACAGCACCTGTGACCAGGACACGGCGTCGGTGGTTGTGCTTTCGGACGCGGCGTCGCCGGCCAGGTACGCGATGCCGCTGACGACGGCCAGGGCGACGGCCCAGCCGATGATGAACATCGGGCCGTTCACCTTGGCGCGGCTGGAGAACAGCATCAGGATCACGGCGATGATCGGCACGGGGCTGATGGCGACGCCGATGGCGAACGGGAGTACCTCAGCGAATCCGATGGTCATGTCTTGATCGTCGGCGCGTCGACAGGTGAGCGGATCACCCCGAGTGGATGGCCTGTGCACCACCCGTTATGGGTGAGGCGGCCTCGCCTGAGGTGAGGCGTGGGGGGTGATGTGGGCGCCTGCTTGCGACGCGAGGGTGAGAACACAGGTTGACGACCGTCCACTGGTCGCCTGCTGCGCCAGATCCCTCGTCAAGGAGCGAAGTCATGACTGTCACCGACACCCCCAAGGTCTCCACCGCTGTTCCGCTGGACTGGAAGGAGGTGTGGTTCACCAACTGCCCGATGGTCTCGGCCAACAACGTCGACCAGGAGCTGGGCTGGTGCCGTGAGGAGTTCAAGAAGATCGGCGTGGAGTACGCCTACTTCCGCCACGCCCCCGAGAACAACTGGTACCCGCACTACATCCACAACCTCGACAACCTGGTCCGCTTCGGTGGCCTGTACCCGCCGATCCACGTCAATGCCGACATCCGCAAGACCGTGCTGCTCGGGGCGACGTGGGTCCACGAGGGGGGCTGCATGGCGGTTCGTGCTCGCGACCCGCTGTTCCGGATGGAGGACCTCAAGGGCAAGAAGATCGGCATCAGCAAGAGCCTGAACACGATCAAGAACGACTGGTGGCGCATCCAGGAGCACATGGGCATCGAGACGATGCTCAGGCTCCACGACATGACGATGGACGACATCGAGCTGGTCGAGTTCCCCTACCCCGACGACTGGTACGACAAGCCGGAGATGCTCGCGCCTCTGAACAACCCCTCCGAGCTGTGGATGCGCCGCGACCACAAGCACGACCTGGCCTTCCGTCCGCTGGAGACCGCGCTGCTGACTGGCACGGTCGACGCGATCTACACCCAGAGCAAGGTCTTCCAGCACCTGCAGGAGGCCACCGGGAAGATCAAGATGATCGAGGACCTGTCGAAGTACCCCGACTGGACCATCCAGGTCGCCAACACCCCGGCCGTGATCACCTGCACCGACGTCATGGCTAACGAGCACCCCGAGCTGGTCATCGCCTACATGAAGGCGATGGTCAAGGTCGGCCGCTGGGCCAACGAGCACAAGCGGGCGGCCGGTGCGATCCTCAACCGGCAGACCTTCTACCGCGACGCCGAGGACACCTACCAGGGCATCAAGGACGTTGACATGGTGCCGAGCCTGAGCGCGCAGAACCTCGAGTGCGTGAACATCGGCAAGGACTTCATGGTCAGCCACGGCTACATCAAGAACGACTTCGACGTGCACGAGTGGGCCCGCCCCGAGTTCCTGGAGCAGGCGGCCGAGGAGGTCCTCAAAGAGGAGTGGGAGCGCCGCAGCTGGAGCAAGCTGCCCGCCGGTGGCGCCCTGGTGGTCGAAGGCAGCCGGCTCGGGTGACCGGTCGAGACGGACGATGAGGAGATGTTGAGATGAGCAAGGGCGTCATGCAGATGATCACGGAGGCCCGCTCGCGCGTGGGCTCGGTCTCCCCCGCCGAGGCGGCTGACCGGTTGACGGCCGGCACCGCGGTGCTGGTGGACGTACGCCACACCTCCGAGTGGGACCAGGGCCACATCGACGGGTCGGTGCCCGCGCCCCGAGGGGTGCTCGAGTTCTTCGCCGACCCCGCCAGCCCGAAGCACGCCGAGGCGCTCGACCCGCAGCGGCCGATGATCGTGGTGTGCCACTCCGGTGCACGCGCCGCGCTGGCCGCAGCCACGCTGCAGGACATGGGCTTCAGTGACGTGTCCATCCTCGAGGGCGGCCTCACCGCCTGGCTCCAGGCCGGGCTCCCGGTCACCGAACACGAGTACGCCGGCATCTGAGGCACCCGCTCGGGGCAGGGGATGGTGTCCCCGCCCCGAGCCGCCACGAAGGAAGGACCCGCATGAGTCAGTACGAGATCACCGTCGACGGAGTGGTGGGGCCTGCCGTGCTCAGCGCACTGGAAGGCTTCGAGGACCGGGCCACGACGGCGGGCCGCTCCCGACTCGTCGGTGAGGTGGTCGACCAGGCGGCCCTGCACGGCATCCTCGAGCGCCTCGAGGACCTGCACGTGGACATCGTCGACGTGCACCGGGTCGAACCCTGAGCACCCCAGCGGCGGGGCTCTGCCCCGACCCGGTCGCCGCGGGGTGTACAAGTGAGGATATGCCGACGCACCGGGCGCACGACCCCCTGGGCCAGCCGCTCCCCCGGCATGCCGTGTCCCGCCCCGAGCTGGAACGCCACCTCGACTTGGTGGGGCAGGGCGGTCTGGGCTTGGTCGTCGCCTCCGCGGGCTCCGGCAAGTCCATCCTGCTGCGCCAGTGGGCCGCGAGCCGCGCCGACGTCCGCGTGGTCGGGCTGGGTCTGGATGCCGGGTACGACGACGCAGCCGTGCTGGCACGGGTGCTGGTCGACTCGGTGCGGCTGGGTGCGCCCGATATCGACGCGTCGATCGTGGACCTCGCTGGCAGTGGCGGCTCGACCTTGGGCGCGCCCTTCGTGGACGCCCTGCTCGACGAACTGGGGGGCTCCTCGCAAGAGCTGGTCCTCGTCATCGAGGACCTGCACGCGCTCTCGAACCGGTCGGTGCTGATGGACCTCGGTGACCTGGTCACCCGGTTGCCGGACACGGTTCGCTGCCTGGTCAGTACCCGCCGCGACCCGCCGTGGACGCTGCGGCGCCTACGCCTCGACGGCCGGCTCGTCGAGCTGCGCGGCACCGACCTGGCGTTTCGGGAGGACGAGGCCAGGCGGCTGCTGACCGCGGTTTCCGAGCGTGACCTCAGCGACCACGATGTGCAGGTCCTCACCGAGCGGACCGACGGCTGGGCAGTCGGCCTGCAGCTGGCCGGCATTTCGCTGCGCCACCAGAGCGACGTCACGGCGGCGATCACCTCCTTTGCCGGCAGCGACCGGCTCGTCGCCGAGTTCCTCCTCGAGGAGGTCCTCGACCGGCTCGAACCGGACATCCGCACCTTCCTGCTGCAGACCTCGGTCCTGGACTGGCTCTCGGTCGACCTGTGCGACACCGTGACCGGCGCTGGCAACGCCCGCGCCATGCTCGCCGAGCTCGAGGACCGGTCCCTGTTCGTCATCCCGCTGGACCTGTCCCGCACCAACGTCCGCTACCACCACCTCTTCGCCGAGCTGCTGCGCTACCAGCTCAAGGCCGAGGATCCCTCCGCCGCGCCACGACTGCACGCGCGTGCCGCGCGGTGGCTCCATGACCACGGGCGCGCCGAGGAGTCAATCGAGCACCTGTTGCGCGCTGGCGAACACGACCAGGCCTTCACCGAGATCTCCCACCTCGGCCACCGCTTCTTCGAACGCGGCGAGTCCGCGACGCTGGTTCGGTGGCTGACAACCATCAAGGGCGAGGGCTCCACCGCCCCGGCGCGGGTCGCTATCAGCCTGCTCGCCGCGCAGCTGGCTGCCGACCTGCCCGACGCCGCGGCCGAGACCCACCGCACCCTGGTGCGGCGGCCGGACCTCACGGCGGGTGAGCGCGCCACCGCTGACGCCCTGCACACCGCCCAGGTGTTCCGGAGCCTGCCACCGGAGAGCGTGGTCACCACGGCCCGCGGTGTTCTGGACGCCCTGCCGACCCTGCACGACGACGACGTCGTCGACTTCCTCGGTATGGGCGGCACCGAGTCGGTGCGCGTGATGGTCGAGTACGACGCCGCCATCGCGCACTTCTTGCAGGGCGATCTCGGCCAGGCCACCGCACAGCTGCGACAGGCGCTGCACCTGCCCGGCGCCCAGTATCCGATCTGGCGCTTCTACACGCTGGGTTCACTGGCGCTGGTCCGTGCCTGGACCGGCCACTGCACCGAGGCACTCCAGCTCGCCGACGCCGCTCTGAGCGGGGCTCGGGCCATCGACGTGGTCCACCACCCCGCCGTGATCCACGCCCACCTGGCCGGGGCGTTGGCGCACCTGTACCGCTTCGAGCTGGACCGGGCCGCCGAGAGTCTGGACATGGCCGACCTCCAGAACCTCAGGCGCCCGTCCAATGTGGTCAACCTGGACCTGCACCGAACACTCGCCGCCCAGCTCTGCACGGCCGCCGGAGACTCGACGGAGGCTCTCGGCCTCTTGCGCGGTTCGGCCGCCTCGGCTCTCGAACCACCCGTCCTGGCTCACGCCAACCGCGCCCTCCACGCGCAGCTGCTCATTGAGGCCGGCGAACTCCCCGAGGCACGCGCTCTGCTGGACGACCCCGGCCGAAGCGTCGAGCTCGGCGCGGCGCGGGTCGACCTGGCCATGGCCGTCGGCGACCGGGACGCCGCCATGGCCGCCCTGCGAGCCAGCACACCTCCGGAGGACGACGTGCGCGCCATCATCGGACACCGCCTTCGCGAGGCCGCCGTGCTCGAGGCCCGCGGCGAGCGGGCCGCGGCGCAGGAGGCCACCCGCGAGGCGGTGGCCGCCGCCGAGGGCGACCAGCTGCGCTGGCCATTTCTGGAGGTCACCGCGGCCGAGTCGTTGCTGCGGCAGTCGCTACGCGGTGGGGTCGGGTTCAGCGAAGATCTCCGCCAGGTACTGGAGCAGGCCTCACCGGTCTCCTCCCCCACCCGGCGGACCGCATCGGGGATGGTGGACGCCCTGACCGAGAGAGAGCTGGTCGTGCTGGCCTACCTTCCGCGCAGGATGAAGCACCGCGACATCGCCGCCGAGCTCTACATCACGATGAACACCCTCAAGACTCACCTGGCCAGCATCTACCGCAAGCTCGGTGTCACCGACCGCGACGAAGCAGCCACCCGCGCCGCCGAGCTGGGACTGCTCTGACCTGAGCCAGCGGCGACCGTGGGTATGACCACCGTGTCTGACGAGCCACGCGGATCTCGCCCAAGCCGTAGTCCTCGCCTCCCCCCACTGGGGGGATGTGGAGGGTGAGACGCTGCCGGATTCTGGTCGCATGACCCAAGGTCGGGCAGAACGGGGTCGCACCGGAGCTGCACGGTGCGCACAGACGCCATGCTGAGCGCGACGGCTCGGGCCTGGCGACGCCTCTCCTGGCGAGGGCGGCTGGCATGGACAGGTGCTGCCATCGGCACCGTCGTGTGCCTGATGGCGGCCGTAAGCTACATGGCCGACAGCGACGGCCTGACGATCGTGGACCCCGCCCGACCAGGTGCCACGTACCTGATGGTGTTCCTCATGATCGCGCTGGACGCGGTCATCCCGATCTTCCCCGGGGAGACGACCCTCAACGCTGCGTCCACAGCGGCAGCCGAAGGCACCTTGGAGCTGGTGCCGGTGATGGTGATGGGGGCGCTCGGTGCCATCGTCGGCGACTCGGCCTTGTTCTGGTTGGCGAGGCGCAACGCACACCGCATCCAGCCACAGCTGGACGCAGCTCGGCGCAACAGCCAGGTGCGCAGTGCACTGGAGATCATGGACTCCAGCGCTCCCGTGCTGATCGTTGGGGGGCGCTATGTACCCGGGCTGCGGTTCGTGGTGAACGCCACCATGGGCCTGTCGCCCATGCCCTACCGCCGGTTCCTGCCCTGGTCGATCCTGAGCGGGGTCGTGTGGAGTGTGTACACCTGTGTGCTGGCCTACCACGTCGCCCTCACCCTGGGCGACTTCCCTCTCGCGTCGGTGGTCATCTCGGGACTGGTCACCACCGCCGCCATCGCCATGGTCTTCCTGACGATCCGTCGACACCACAAGACGGCGCGGACTCGCCCAACCCCACAGACGGCGCAGACTCGCCCAACCCCACAGGAGGATCTCCGATGACGGTGCAGCTTCGACGACCGGTCGCCCTTGCCATGACCGGACTGGTCCTTCTGGCCCTGACGGGCTGTAGCGGCAACGGGGACGGCGCGCTCAAGGCGGCCCAGGCTTCAGTGACGGCCAAGGAGAAGTCCCTGTCCGAGGCCCAGGCTGCAGAGACCGCAGCCACAACCGAGTTCTGTACCGCGAGCTCGACCTATGTCACGGCCATCGACCGCTACGGCGACGTCCTCAACGCCACCGCACCCACGGTCGGCGACGTCAGGGATGCCGGGAGTGACCTGGCCCAGCCTGCAAAGGACGCACGGCAGGCGGCCGAGACCGTGGCGGACAGCAGAAGTGCTGTCGCGACGGCTGAGCAGGAGCTCGCCAAGTCCCAGGCCGCACTGCTTGCCGCTCAGGCCTCAGCGTCCGGCACGACGCCCTCGGCAGCTCCGTCGAGCGCGAGTCCCAGCCCGTCACCGACCCCCGCCAGCGTCACCCGCGTCCAGGAGGCCGAGGTCGATCTCGCAGCCGCCCAGGCCGGGATCACCGACCAGACCCCGCTGGCGCAGGCAGCCGAGCAGTTCAACGCCGCCGCCGTGGCACTGGAAGTGGCCTGGCTCCAGCTGATCGGGGACAGCGGGTGTCTCACCGACGCCCAGCAGGAAGAGGCCGTCAAGGCCGTGACCGCCTACACCACGACCCTCCAGAAGGCCCTGACGGACGCCGGCTACTACGACGCGAAGGTCGACGGCGTCTACGGACCCAAGACCGTCGAGGCCGTCGAAGCCCTGCAGAAGGCGAACGGCCTGCCGCAGACCGGCACCCTCGACAAGGCCACCGAGAAGGCGCTGCGCTCCGAGCTCGAGGCCAAGGGTGGTGCCGCCGCCCAGGTGGAGACGGCGTCCACCGCAGCGGTGCAGCAGACGCTCAAGCTCGCCGGCTACTGGGACGGTCCCGTCGACGGCGTGTGGACCGACGAGCTCACCGACGCGCTCGAAGAACTGCAGAAGGACCTCGGGGTCACGGTCACGGGCACCGTCGACGCGGCCACCATCGCCGCCTTCGAGCAGGCCATCGCCGATGCCGGGACATCCCCCTCCCCGAGCCGGCCGGCATCGCCGACTCCAGAGCCGACAGCGTCGAGCTGAGGTGGTCACCGACGCAGAGCCGGCACCGGCTCCCGATTCCCGACGCGGCGCGACAGCGCGGGCGATCGGCTGGATCGCATCGACGGCCCGCCACGCGATGAGCTGGGGCGTCGGCGCCCGAAGTACCCATCGATCGGTCGATGTGGGCTTCCGGTTGGCCGACCGCGACAAGCGGGTGGCCGCCGGCGTCCTGGCCGGCGGCGTCGCCTACCGGATGTTCTTCTGGCTGCTCTCGATCTCGGTCCTGGCCACCGGCGCTCTCGGGCTGGCCGGCCGGAGCTGGGTCGACTCCGCGCTGAGCGAGATGGGGATCGGTCCGGTCGCGACCGAGACCATCAACGACTTCGTGCGGGGCACTGACCAAGCGCGGTGGTGGGTCCTGCTCGTCGGCGGGTGGTTGGTGCTGTGGACCGGCTACCTGGGGGCCAAGGCGCTCGTCCTTGTCCACGCCGCCGTCTGGGGTGTCCCTGCCCCGCTGGGACGCAAGCAGTGGGCGATGTCCCTGACGTTCACCGGCACGGCCCTCGCCTTCCTGGTGTCGATGACGATCGCAGACCGAGTGCACGCCAGGGGTGGCGCCTTGGGGCTGGTCGCCATCGTGCTGGTCACCGCCATACCGTTCGCGATCTGGCTCGGAATCTCCAGACTGCTCCCCCACCCCGGCGTCCCATGGACCGACCTCGTGCCGGGCGCACTCCTGGTCGGCATCGGCGTGCAGGCCTTCTACCAGTTCGCCACCTGGTTCCTCGCCCCCAAGCTAGCCAACGCGACCGAGCTCTACGGCCTCCTCGGAATCGCCGCAACGGCCCTGTTCTGGCTCTACATCCTCGGCCGGCTGATGATCGGCGCGGTAACCCTCAACGCCTCCGTTCGCGAACAGCGAATCGCCACCTCACCCCTCCCGCACAACTGAACTCACCATCCCGATCAGTGTGGTCGAGCGGTTGAGCGCGCGAGCCGTGCAGGCGCGTGAGCTTCTTGGCTCCAGTTGGGCGCTGGCTCACCTGACGACACAGTCGCATGGCGACGCCACTACCGGTTACTGCCACCCGTGGAAACGGGAGGAGAGCAGGGTCAGAACTCCGGGTCGGGGAAGACCGGGTCGCGGCCCTCGACGTAGGCCTTGATCCCTTCGAAGCGGTCGGGGTGGACCACCGAGCGCCAGTGCTGGTCCATCATGATCGCGACCGCCTGCTCCACGGGTTCACCCTGACCGTTCTGCACGGCTCGCTTGACGGACTGCACCGCGGTGGGTGAGTTGTCGGCGATCCTCTCGGCGATCGCCAGCACGGCATCCATCAGCTCGGCCCGCGGGTGCACCTCGTTGACCATGCCCAACCGGTACGCCTCCTGGGCCGTGATCGGCTCACCGGTCATCAGCATCTGCATCGCCCTACCCGGCGGCAGCAGGCGCGGCAGGAACACCGGGGACCCGGCACCGGCGGACAACCCGACCATCGCCTCAGGCTGGCCGAAGACCGCGTCGTCGGCCGCGATGATGAAGTCGCAGCTGATCGCGAGCTCACAACCGCCGCCGTAGACCATGCCGTGCACGGCCGCGATGATCGGCCGGCGCAGCTGGCGCACCGTGTACACCAACCGGTCGAACACCTGCCGCTGGCGCAGCCACTGCTCCTTGGTCATCTCCTTGCGCTGGTACAGGTCACCACCCACGGAGAAGGCCCGGTCCCCGGCAGCGGTCAGGACCGCAACACGCACCGACGGGCGGGCCGCGATGGTCTCCAGCACCTCGATGAACTGCACCGCCAGCTCGGTGGTGATCGCGTTGTCCGCGTGCGGGCGGTTCATCGTGATCACCGCGACACGCTCGTCCAGGACGAACTCCAGCAGCACCAGCTGCTCCGGCTCCGGGACGTCCTCGGGGGGCCGGTAACCAAGCCGCCCCATCCGGGTCTCGCTGTGGTTGCCCATGGCCCAGCCTCCTTCACGGGCGCCGAACACCAGCGCCGACGACAAGTCCTCGTGCCCAGCATTTCGCTCCGGCCACGGAGCGTCGTCATACCGCAGGGGTGACACCCCCGTGTCACCCGTCTCATCCCAAGCGGGTGATGAGGGCTACCGACAGTGCCTGCGCCCCTGGGTTCTGGTCAGACGGCGAACCGCCCGCAAGTCGCCCGGACGCGCCGCCCTCACGCCAATCACACCGCCTGTTTGACCTTGCTATCACGCAACAGTGAGACACCGCGACTCGTCAGATCTGACGAACCAGAACCGGCGCCACGTCCCTCCCCGAAACCGAAAATGCTCGTCGACTGCACACCTGGTGGCGATGGCAAGAGCACGCCAAGATCCTCATCGAGCGAGGCGTGTGGGGCTCGCCGATGGCGTGGCGACCGCGCGACGAGCCGCCATCGACGGACCTTTCTCGATTGCGGACTGGGCTTCACCTCTCGCTACGACAGTGGTGTTGGTCAGCCCTGCTACTGCGGTGGCCACGATGACTGAGGCCCTTTCCACGGCACTGATGTCTCGAAGGAGGGCACCTCGTATCGGCGCGGGTATGGGGACTTCTCGGCCGATGGCGATGTCGCGTGGAGATACCCACGGCTCGTGGGGACTTGAAGTCTGGGGCGACTTGGCCAGGCCTGTGATGACCCGCTGCGCTGCTCTCGCGTCGACACGTGTGCGTGGGTCTAGCGCCGCGTCGAGCAGGATCTGTGCGGCGTCTGGGTGTGTTGCGAGGGCTCGCACCAGCGTTCTCGGCACGTCGGAGGAGCGAACTCGTTCGGTGAGCGTTGCAGGGTCTGCGATCGATGTGCCGTCGAGGGCCAGTTCGGTCAGCGCGTTCACCAGCTCAGAGCCGGCGACGCGCAGGTCTCGTGCCACGTTCCTGTTGCCAGCGACTGGTCAGGTCGCGAACTGTGGCGTGGAGGTCACTCCAGGCGGCTGCGGCCTCGGCCAGCCGAGGGGCCAACCCGGTGCGGTAGGCCAACGCGTCGATCACCCCTGCATCCGCCGCGCCTTGCAGCAGGAGGTGGCTCAGCGCGATCGTGGCCGACTGGACGCGGGTCAGCTCGACGATGTTGCCGAGCGACGGGTCTGCGACCAGGGCTCGATGCGTCTCGACTTCCCACATCGCTACCGCGTCGCGAAGGCGGTCGGGTGCCGTGGTTGCCCGCTGCTGGCCGTCCAATGCTGCCGGAAAGGACCGGTAGACCTCGGCTCCGGCCACCTGTTCGAAGGTGTCGAGGCGCGCCACGACGAGCTTGAGCGCGCAGAGCTTGTGGACGGAGGATCTGCGCTGCATCGACCTGCTGTTCGACTCGAGCGCACGGGACTCGGCACCGGCGGCGAGCGAGAGTCCGTGGGCGGTTACGTAGAGGGTGTGCAGGACCCGGGTGCGGGCAGCGGCCGCATCCGCTTGCACGGCCGGACTGGGTGGAGTGGAGGTGCGCAGCCCACGCACGAGGAGGTCGTGTGCGCGCACCAGGTTGCCGGTCAAGGCCAGGAGACGTTCATCAGCCGGGACCATCGCCGGGCCAAGGTCGCGGGCGAAGGTTGTCGTTGAGGGCCGATGCCATGAGGTGGAGATGCTCGCCGATCGGGTCGGCCGGGGTGTGGACGCCGGCCAGTCCGGGCACTCGTGTAGTGCCTGGACCAGGAAGCGCCGCGAGGAACTCGTGACCCGCCTGGACGAGCTCGGGCCACACCCGGACCATGGCGGCGGCGTCCAGACTGTCGGGGTCGAGGAGGAGTCGGCGGGCGGTGAGGTCGCATTCATGGAGGAGCTCGCCGACGCTGCGACGGTCTGATTCGCTCATGGGGCTGCCGCTTCGGCGAGCAGCAGTAGCCAGTGCAGCGAGTCGCCCAGGGGTCGCGGCAGTTCCTCCTGAGCGGCTGCGTCGAAGGCTCGGCGTGCAGACGTAGTCGAGGCCGCGAACCCGGGCGGTGACCCGAGTTCGCGGTCAGCGCCACCTGCCTCGATGAGGGCTCGTATTTCACCGGAGAGGTGCTCGGACTGGCAGGCGACGATGTGCAACCGGACGTCTCGAGATGCCTCGGTGGCGCGGGACGCGTCGTCGCCGAGAAGGGCGAGTGCGTCGGCCAGGTCCTGCAGTGCCGCGTCCCGGCGGTCGGATGCGCGCACCCGGGCGCGCGGGCGGTGGGTGGGGGTCTGATGTTGCGCTCATATCTCCCGATGCCTCCTGGGGGCCGGTTCCCGGCCACAATTTCGCGGGCCGATTTGAACTGTCGTTCCCGGGTGGGGCGGATGGCGGGGCGCGGCTGTGGCTGTGGATAACCCGGGGGGCGTTGTCGGGGGTGGGGAGGACAGTGCCGTCCAGGTGTCAGCGCCCGCCCCTCGGCGGGACGAAGGGCACGTCGGACTGGTGGAGGTGTCAGGGATGCGAGTTCGCGCGACGGTGTTGCGAGCATCGACGGGGGTGCTGCCGGTCTTGGTCAGCACGCTGGTGCTGGTGGTGGTCGCCGGCGCCCTTCCGGCTGCCGCGGCCTGGGCGTTGGTCGGGTCGCTGGTCGTGCTGGCCCTCGGCCTGCTCGGCGGAGTCGGGGAGGGGGCCGCGTGCCGCCTGCTGGCCGGTGCCCGGACCCCGACCGATACGGAGTGGTCAGTGCTGGCGCCGGCCGTCGCGCTTGCCTGCCGGGCCGGTCTGGGGCCGCCGCTGGTCGAGCTGCGGATGAACCATCGAGATGACGGGTTGCTCGCATCCCCGTACGGACATCGGAGGGTGCTGGTGCCGCGAGGGCTCGTGCAAGCCGTGCAGCGGGGCACGGTCAGCGCCCCCGCCGCCGCGGCGAGCATCTGCCACGCAGCGGCTGTCACGCGCGCCGGTCTGACCTCCGCTGGGCCGGCATTCGCAGTGTGGTGCCTGCCCTGGTCGCTACTTCGCAGGTGTGCTGCGGTTGCTGGTCGCCTGACCGTTCTTCGCCTGGCCTGGCGTGCCCGGTTGGTCGTGGTCTCGGTCACCGTCGTCCAGCTGCTCCTGGCACGTCACGTCGGGCTGGGGCTGGGCGTGGCCGCGCTGGCCGGCGTGAGCTACCTGCTGCCGGCCGCCGAACGCGCCCGAGCCCGGTACGTCACCGCGGTCGGCGACGACGGGGTGCAGTCGACCGGGCTGGGCCGGGACTACGTGGCGATGCTCGACAGGGCCGGCGCACAGGTCGGCCTCGAGCGGCGAGCTCGGCTGATGTTCCTGGCGCAGGAGCCGCAGCGGGACGCGAAGGTGCTCGACCTGGTTCGACCGCGCTGATGCGTGATGCACGCGAGGGGCGGTCAGGCGCGGCCCGGTTCGGTGGGGGTTGCCGTCGAGTCGAGCGGACTGGTGCGGTGGGCGCCGGCGCGGTGATGGTTGAGGCTGACGCAGCGCGCCCCGCAGTCGGGGCAGGTGGCCAGACCGGAACTGTCCAGCCACCGGGTGATCGTGGAGTCCAGCCACAGCTTGTGCCCGTCGCCGACGACGAAGTCGGGGTCTGGGACCCGGCCGGTCTGCACCCAGCGGATGGCCGTGGGGTCGCTGACGCCAGCCATCGCGGCGATGCCGTGGACACCGACCACACCCTGCTGGCAGGCGAGGCCCGGAGCGCCAGAACGGCCCCCACGGGCGGGTTGCCCTGACGATCACCGCCTCTGGCGCCTGGTACTCGCGTGCGAGGTCGGCGAGGGTGCGGCCGGAGCGGCGGGCCAGCACCCACTCCTGGACCACATCGCGCGGAGGGGAACGGGCCAGCCTCGGCGGTGTACCTGCTGACGGTCTGGTGCTTGACCCCGTCACGGGTCGCGATGTCGCGCACACGTTGCCCTCGTTGGCGCGCATTCACCCAGCGCCGCGTCCGCTCGTCGAGAGCAGTCCCGGCCGTGACCGTGCGACCCAGATGCCGGGAAGGACGCGGGAACGGGCCGTACGGGGACGTGGCCCTGCGGACGGTCTCCGGGGACACACCATCGCGCCACGCGATGAGCGTGGCCGACTCACCGTCACGTCGACGGCTCAGCCACTCCAACGCCGGGTGCGCTCCGCTCACCCGGTCCACTTCAGCAGGCCCGCGGCTCACCGACAACCGGAGCGCCAACCGACTTCGCACGCACCCCGCGCGACACCTACATGGCAAGGACGTGGCCAGTGACGACCTGGCAGTACAGCTCGCGGCGGTGGGACCCCGACCAGGACGGTGACGAAGAGCAGTGGGCGCGTCGGGTGGCCGCCGAGGGCTGGCGCACCTGGTTGGACGGACCCGGCAGCTGGGTCGGCATCGACGGACGTCGAGTGCGGGTCTGGTCGCTGCGCCGGCCCTGCCTACGGCCCTTCTCCGTCCACGACCACACAGCCAAGTGCCTCCCACTCGCTGCGAGTGAGTAACCGTCGCGGATCACCCGTGCGCCAACGCCGTTGTCCACAGGCGGCACCCGGCCGAGCGGCTGTCCACAGAGCCCGCCGTGCACACCCGCTCAACCCTGCGCGGACGACCATAGAAGTAGCCAGTTTGGTTGTCCACCAGAGGAGTTGATCAGCAGTGAGCACCACCACCAGCACCACCTACCGGGTCGGGGAAACCTACCGGGTCGCCCCGCAGGCCCTGACCATCGGCACCAACGTCCGCACCGACACCCACCCCGGGGCGAGCGAGTTCGCCGCGTCCATCAAGGCGCGCGGCGTCCTGGAGCCCATCACCGTGTGGGTCGACGACGAGCGGCGACCTCGTGGTCTACCGGGGGCAGCGGCGCACCCTGGCCGCCGCCAAGGTCGGCACCCCCGACGGGCTGGTCCCGGTGCACGTCGTGCCCCGTCCCGAGGAGACCGACCGGGTGATCGACCAGCTCGTCGAGAACATCCACCGCTCCCCGATGCGCCAGGCCGAGGAACGCGACGCGATCGAGCAGCTGGCCCTGCTCGGCGTCTCCGCCGCCCAGATCGTCAAGCGCACCGCCATCGCCCGCCCCACCGTCGACGCCGTCCTGACCATCGCCGGGAGCGCCGCCACCAAGGCGCGGATGGACACCGACGGGCTGACCCTTGCGCAGGCCGCGATCTTCGCCGAGTTCGAGGACGACCCCGCGGCGCTGGAGTCCCTCGAGCAGGCGGTGTCCTGGGGTCGCCCCATCGAGCACACCGCACAGCGGCTGCGCGACGCCCGCGCCGAGGCCGAAGCGGTGCGCGGCGAGGCGGACCGTCTGCGCGCGCAGGGGCTGCCGGTGCTGGACCCGGCCGAGGTGCCGGAGCGAACCTGGCCGCTGCGCCTCGATGGCCTGGTCACCGCTGACGGCGAGCCGGTCCCCGAGGCTGACTGGCCGGACGTCCCCGGCGCGGCTGTCGTGGTGCGCGCCGAGTGGGCCTACCCCGACGACGACGACGCGGAGGACTCGGGCGACGAGCCGGTCCTGCGGTTCGTCCCGGTGTGGATCTGCACCGACCCCGACGCGGCGGGCCTGCGGTCCGCCTACGACCGGGCCACCCCCGCCAGCGGTAGCGGCAGCAGCGGGGACGAGGTCAGCGCGGAGGACCGCTCCGATCAGCGTCGCGAGGTCATCGCCAACAACAAGGCGTGGCGGTCGGCCGAGACGGTCCGCCGCGAGTGGCTGGCCCAGTTCGTCACGAGGCGCAGCGTCCCAGCCGGGGCCGAGGCCCTGATCTGCGAGGCCGTCCTCACCGGGCAGTACTCGCTGACCAAGGCGATGAGCGACTCGCACCGGATGCTCCGCACCCTGCTCGGCGAGGGCGAGCAGGAGGGGTTCCTGGCCGGATCGCAGGCGTGCACCCGCCTCGCCGCCGACGCCACCACGGCCAAGGCAGCGACGGTCCGAACCGTGGCCGCGGTGCTGGCGGCGTGGGAGGCCAGCACCAGCGTGCAGACGTGGCGCACCCCCAGCGCGTGGGACGCCCGGATCATGACCGCGATCACCGGTTGGGGCTACCAGCCCAGCGAGGTCGAGCTGCTGCTCACCGGCACCGACGCCGACAGCGCCGCCTGACCGCCTCCGCCCGCCCCGGGAGGGCTCGGCCCTCCCCCGACCCTCCTGGGCGCGGGCGGTAGGTCGCACATCTGAACACACGGGGCCCGGCGCGAGACACGACTCCGCGCCGGGCCCCGTCACTGCGCCTCCGCACCCGGTGGCTGCTCGGCGCCGGCCCGCGCCTCCGACGCGAGCCGGCGCAGCCGTGCCACCTCCGAGGCGGTCACCGCGCCGACGCACCACCCCACCGCGTCACGCACCGACAGCCCCTCCTCCTCGACCAGAGCCACCAGCGCCTCGCCCGCCCGCCGCTCGCACTCCTGGACCCACGAGTCCCGCTCCCGCAACGCCAGCACCACCGCGACCCCGAGGTCGCTGCACCGGTCGTCCTTCTCCTTGCGCTGCGCCCGCCACCTGCCCTGGCTCTCCAACGCGGCACGTCGCGCCGCGATCGAGTCCTCGCGCCGGCCCATCCCGACCACCCCTTCCAGTGACACCCGAACTGCCCGTCGCCCCCTGATGCGCACTCGCGCTCGCTTCCCGGCCACCGAGCACCAGATCCGCTTCCAACGGCCTCGCCCGCGCAACCACAACCAGCCCTCGCCACCCCGCGACACCGCCTCGCGCCACCGCGCCGAACGTCCCTCCCCCGAAAACCAAAATGCTCGACGACTGCACACCCCATGCACTCCGGGTTTTCGAGTCGCGCGCAGGTGGCCGGGAAGACGCACCCGGTGCGCTTCAGGGGGTGTGATGAGCCTGCACAAGCTGACCGCCGGGACCGGGTACACGTACCTGACCCGGCAGGTCGCCGCGCACGACCGCACCGGCGGTCCCCGCACCCCGTTGGCCACGTACTACACCGAGCGCGGCGAGACCCCCGGGCACTGGGTGGGCTCCGGGATGACCGGCATCGACGGCCTGCAGGTCGGGCGACGAGGTCACCGCACCGCAGATGCAGGCCCTGTTCGGGGCCGGCCTGCACCCGTTGGCCGCGCAGCGCCGCGAACGGCTCGAGGGGCCTGACCTGAAGGAGCGGGACTTCAAGGCGGTGACCCGGCTCGGGGTCCCGTTCGCCGTCACCTCCCCGCGATGTGACCGCGTTCCAGGTCGAGGTCGCACGCCGGATCGAGGAGCTGGCCGCGTCCCTGGGGCACCCACGCGACTACCCGGTCCCCGCGGAGGATCGGGCGCGGATCCGCACCCAGGTCGCCGTGGAGATGTTCCGCGCCGAGCACGACCGCGACCCCAAGGATGCCCGCGAGCTGTCCGGTGCGATCGCCAAGCTGACCCGGTCGCGCACGACCGCGGTCGCCGGGTACGACCTGACCTTCTCCCCGGTGAAGTCGGTCAGCACCCTGTGGGCGGTCGCCCCACCGGAGGTCGCCGCGCAGGTCGAGCTGCGCCCACAACGAGGCGGTCGCCGACGCGTTGGCGTTCATCGAGAAGCACGCCCTGTACACCAGGGAGGGCGCGCGCGGGGTGCGTCAGGTCGACGTGACCGGGCTGGTCGCGACCGCGTTCACCCACCGCGACTCACGCGCCGGGGACCCCGACCTGCACACCCACGTCGCGGTCGCGAACAAGGTGCAGACCCTGTCCGGGAAGTGGCTCTCGATCGACGGGCGGATCCTGTTCAAGGCCAACGTCTCCGCCTCGGAGACCTACAACACCGCCCTGGAGAAGCACCTGCGAACCCGGCTCGGGCTGGTCTTCGCGGAGCGGCCAGGCACCGACCGGACCAAACGCCCGATCCGTGAGGTCGTCGGCGTCGACCCCCGGTTGAACCAGCGCTGGTCCACCCGCCGGGCCAGCATCGAGCACCGCCGCGGTGAGCTGGCCGCCCGCTTCCAGGCCGATCACGGGCGGCCCCCGACCAACGTGGAAGCCATCCACCTCGCCCAGCAGGCCACCCTGGAGACCCGCGACGCCAAGCACGAACCACGCACCCTGACCGAGCAGCGCACCGCGTGGCTCACCGAAGCCAGCGAAGTCCTCGCAGGGCCGCGAGCAGTCGCCGCGATGGTGGACGCGGCACTCACCGCGCCGCGCCCAGACCCGGCGGCGCGGGTGGATACGGCGTGGGTGGCGGCGACCGGGGACCTGGTCCGCGACACCCTGCAGGCGACCCGCTCCACCTGGCAGATCTGGCACGTTCGCGCCGAGGCCCTGCGCCGGGTCCGGGCGGCGAACCTGCCCGCCGAGCACGTCGACACGGCCGTCGACCTGGTCACCGAACACACCCTGCGCACCGCATCGGTGCGCCTGAGCCCGAGTCCGACGGCATCGACGAGCCCGCGCTCCTGCGTCGCACGGACGGCGTCCAGCGTCTATGAGGTCGCCGGGTCCGCGGTCTACACCAGCACCGCCGTCCTGGCCGCCGAGGAGCAGCTGGTCGCCACCGCCGGCCTTCGCGACCGCCACCAGGTCCGGCCCGAGGCCGTGACCCTGGCGCTGCTCGAGCAGGCCGCCAACGGGGCCACCCTCAACGCCGGGCAGGCCTCCGCTGGTCACCGCGATGGCCACCTCCGGGCGCCCGGCTCCAGCTCGCGTTGGCACCCGCCGGCGCGGGGAAGACCACCGCCATGCGGGCCCTGGCGGCCGCGTGGATTGAGGACGGCGGCACCGTGCTCGGCCTGGCCCCGTCCGCCGCCGCGGCCGCGGTGCTGCGCGAGCAGATCGGCGCCAGCACCGACACCCTGGCCAAGCTCGTCTGGTCGACCTCAACCACGACGACCTCGCCCTGGGCGCGCTCCATCGGGTTTCGCACACTGGTGGTCATCGACGAGGCCGGGATGGCCGACACCGTGTCCCTCGACACGGCCGTCGACTTCATCCCGGCCGCGGCGGGCAGCGTCCGGCTCATCGGGGACACCCGCAGCTTCGCCGCGATCGGCGCCGGCGGAGTGCTGCGCGACATCGCCACCACCCACGGCGCCGCCCGCCTGACCGAACTGGTCCGGTTCATCGACCCAGCCGAAGCCGCCGCCTCGCTCGCCCTGCGAGACGGCCAGATCGAGGCGCTCGGGTTCTACCTCGACACCGACCGCATCCACGTCGGCGACCAATCCACCGCCACCGAGGACCTGTTCGACGCTTGGGGCCCATGACCGCGACCGCGGCCTCGACGCGATCATGCTCGCACCCACCCGGGAACGGGTCGCCGAACTCAACCAGCGCGCCCGCGACCAGCGGCTCGCCGGCACCCTCCCCACCGGGTCGTCGAGCTCGTCGACGGCAACCGGGCCAGCGTGGGCGACGTGATCATCACCCGGACAGAACAACCGGCTCCTGCGGGTCGCAGCGAACGACTGGGTCAAGAACGGTGACCGGTGGACCGTCGTGGCCCTTGGTCCCGCCGGCGGCCTTCGCGCCCGCCACAACCAGTCCGGACGGCTCGTCAACCTGCCCCGCAGATATGTCGCCGAGCAGATCGAACTCGGCTACGCCTCCACCATACACGACGCCCAAGGCATCACCGTCGACACCATCCACGCCCGCCACCGGTGCCGAACCACGCCAGCAGCTCTACACGATGCTCACCCGCGGCGCCGCCACCAACCCGTCTACGTCGTCGTCGTCGGCGACGGCGATCCGCACATGCATCCGGCCCGAGACATCCACCCGCCCACCACCGACCGACCTCCTCGAAGGCATCTTGGCCCGCGACGACACCCCCACCTCGGCCACCACCTACCTGCGCGAGCAGGACGAGCCCGCTCCTCGCCTGGCCAATGCGGCCGCCCGATACCTCGACGCCCTGCACGTCGCCGCCGAGGACCACATCGGCGCGCTAGCCGTCGCGGCACTCGAGAAGACGGCGACGACCCTGGTCCCGGGCATCGACGAGGACCCCGCCTGGCCCACCCTGCGTTCGCACCTGGTCCTCCTTGCAGCGGCCAGTGCCAACCCGGAAGCCTGCCTCCTGCACGCCGTAGCCCGTCGGCCTCGACACCGCCGGCGACCGCGCCGCCGTCCTGGACTGGCGCCTCGACGACACGCCACTGCGCGACGCCGGACCCGGACCGCTTCCATGGCTGCCTGCCATCCGGCAGCCCTCGTCGACCACCCCACCTGGGGCACCTACCTGTCCACCCGCGCAAGCCTCGTCGACGACCTCGCGTCTGACCTTCGTGAGGGAGCCACGGACGATCGCCCGCAGTGGCTCCAACCCGGACAGCGCACCCCCGACCCACAGGTGCTCACCGACCTTGCTGTCTGGCGGGCGGCGAACGCCGTCCCCGACAGTGACCCTCGCCCCACCGGACCCCCTCAGTTCTCCAAGGCAGCCGCCCATTGGCAGCGCGACCTCGAGTCACGGTTGACCTCGACAGAATTCGCCGGCTCTGGCGCAGTGGTGGCCGCTCCTTGACGCCCTCGCCCCCGTCCTGAGCCGCGACCCCCACACCACCCCCTGGCCGACCGGCTCGCGGCGATCTCCGGCGCGGGCCTCGACGCCCCGGCCCTGCTGCGTTCCGCCCTGGCCGAGGGCGACCTTCCCGACGACCATGCCGCCGCCGCGCTCTGGTGGCGGATCAGCCGCCACCTTTCCCCGCCGTCGCGACGCACCTCGACGACCAGCACAACCTCACACCAGGCTGGGCCGGCCAGTTCGCCGAGCACCTCGGGCACGACCGCGCGGACCACCTGGCCGCGAGTCCCTGGTCGCCACCTTGGTCGCCACGATCGACCACGCCATGGCCGCGGGGTACCGGCTCGACACCATCACCAGCATGGTCGAGCAGACCCAAGCCGTCAACCTCGACGAGTGTCAGGCACTGGTGTGGCGCCTGTCCGTGCTGACCGGACCCCAACCCGACACCGAGACAGCCCGGTTCGATCGCCCGACGCCCGACACGCTCGAGGAACTCAACACGTGGGCGCGGCCCTTGGACGGGGCGCTCCTCGAGGCGCCCTCCGCACAGTCAGCGAGGCGCCGACGCCCCCGCCCCTCGAGGCCGTCGATGCTGGCAGCGCCGGTGACGTCGCCACCGAGCTCGCCGCCGCCGCTTTGTACCGGCAGTCCATGGGGGTCCTCGAACCCACCGACGCCCAGATCGAACGCATGGTCCAGCGCGCCGCCGCCTGGGACGACGCCGTCGCCGGACCGCAACGTCTGACCGCGATCAACGCCATGGCAATGACAAGCTCTACGGCAGCCGGGTCGACACCGCTTGGGCCGGGCCCTACCTGGACCGCGACTGCCGGCTGGCGCACCCACCCGGACGTCGCCGCCGGCTACGCACCCCGCGGGTGGACCGGCCTGGTTGACCACCTCGGCGGCCGCGGCGTCACCGACGACGAGCTCCTCGAAGCCGGGCTGGCCACCCGGGCCAGCACCGGGGCCTTGATCGACCGGTTCCGTGACCGGGTCGTCCTGCCGATCACCCACGAGCGACCAGATCCTCGGCTTCGTCGGACGCCGCCACCCCGACCTCACCGACCATGACGAGCACGCCGGGCCGAAGTACCTCAACACCGCCGACACCGTCCTGTTCCACAAGGGCGCCAGCTCTACGGCGTCCGTCCCGGACCTCCTCCAGCGCGGTGCGACACCGGTGCTCGTCGAAGGCCCCCTCGACGCCTTGGCCGTCACCCTCGCCGGCGACCGACCGGTACGTCGGGCGTCGCGCCGCTGGGCACTGCTCTCACCGACGACCCAAGCCCGACAAGCTCGCTCCACCTTGAGCACCTTCACCCGATCATCGCCACCGACGCCGACCCGGCCGGACGAGCCGCCGCCCAACGCGACTTCTGGCTCCTGGCCCAACACGGAACCGAACCACGCACAGCCGAACTGCCCGCCGACACTGACCCGGCCTCCATCCTCACCGTGGCCGGGCCCGCCACTCTGCGCGAACACTTGGACTCCCGCCCAGCCACTCGGGCCAGCGCTACTCGACGATCTGCTCACCGAGGCTCGGGCAGACACGGTGGACCTGGCCGTCGCGCTCATCGCCGCCCAGCCCCCCAGGCCTGGCCAGCACAGGCAAGCCTGGCCAGCCAGCGGCTGGGCATCGACGCCACGAACTCACCCACCAACTGGTTGCGCAGGTCCAAACATGGAACAGCGACCCCGCGCGTGCCGCCTCCAACAGCATCGCCGAGTTCGCCCAGCAGCCCACCGCCACCCAAGCGCCCCGCCACCTCCATGGGTCTCGCTCGCCGACCGTGTCGACCCGCGACTGACCTCCGAACCAGACTGGCCGGCGCTGGCGCACATGCTCACAGCCATCCACGACAACGGCGCAGACCCAGTCCGGCTCGTGCATCAGGCCATGGCTGAAGGCCCCCTGGACAACATGCCCGCCCAAGACCTCAGATATCGGCTCGTAGCACTGCACCAGCTACCAGCAACCTCCTACAACGAGCCGGAGCCCACCCCCCTACGGCCTATCCAGCAGCAGGACAGCCACCAACTTGCCGCGCCCGATCGACTACGCCCGTCGGGGC
>CAWDXP010000007.1:0-11753 GCA_963806295.1 uncultured Actinomycetota bacterium
GCGCCGGCCGCAGCGGCCGCGCCCCGACGTGCCCGTCGACCCCTCGCTCTTCACCGCCGACGCCGACGAGCTGGTCACCCGCGCCGACGTCGTCATCGAGGTGATCGGCGGCATCGAGCCCGCCCGCGGCCTGATCCTGCGCGCCATGGAGCACGGCGCATCGGTGGTCTCGGCCAACAAGGCGCTGCTGGCCGAGGACGGCCCGACCCTCTACGCCGCCGCCGACAAGTACGACGTCGACCTCTACTACGAGGCGGCCGTCGCCGGCGCCATCCCCATCCTGCGCCCCATCCGCGAGTCGCTCGCCGGCGACGACGTGCGCCGCGTGCTCGGCATCGTCAACGGCACCACCAACTTCGTGCTCGACAAGATGGACACCACCGGCGCCGGCTTCGCCGAGACCGTCGAGCAGGCCCAGGCGCTGGGGTATGCCGAGGCCGACCCCACCGCCGACGTCGAGGGCTTCGACGCCGCCGCCAAGGCCGCCATCCTTGCCAGCCTGGCCTTCCACACCCGGGTGTCCTCGCTCGACGTGCACCGCGAGGGCATCACCGAGGTGACGGCGGGCGACATCCAGGCGGCCAGCGAGATGGACTGCGTGGTCAAGCTGCTCGCGATCTGCGAGCGGGTCGTCGGTGCCGACGGCGCGGCTGCGGTGAGCGTGCGCGTGCACCCCGCCATGATTCCCCGCAGCCACCCGCTGGCCAGCGTCCGCGAGGCCTTCAACGCCGTGTTCGTCGAGGCCGCCGCCGCCGGTGAGCTGATGTTCTACGGGCGCGGAGCGGGTGGCGACCCCACGGCATCCGCCGTGCTCGGTGACGTCGTCGCGGTGGCGCGGCACAAGGTGGCCGGTGGCCGCGGGCCGGGGGAGTCGGCCTACGCCGACCTGCCGGTCGTCGACATGGGCCAGTCCCTGACGAGGTACCACATCAGCCTCGACGTGGCCGACCGCCCGGGCGTGCTCGCCCAGGTCGCGGCCGTGTTCGCCGAGCACGACGTCTCGATCGAGACGGTGCGCCAGCAGGCCGCCCCGGGCGACGGGGAGCGCGCCAAGCTGATCGTGGTCACCCACCGCGCCACGGATGCTGCGCTCGCAGCGACCGTCGACGCCCTCGGCGACCTCGCGGCCGTGCAGGACGTCGCCTCCGTCATGCGCGTGGAAGGAGCCTGAGCCGTGGCGCACCAGTGGCGCGGAGTGATCCGCGAGTACGCCGCCCGCCTGCCGATGCTGGAGGGCGCGCCGGTCGTAACCCTGCTGGAGGGAGGCACGCCGCTCATCCCGTGCGAGAGCCTGTCCGAGCTCACCGGGGCCAACGTGCTGGTGAAGTTCGAGGGGCTCAATCCGACCGCGTCGTTCAAGGACCGCGGCATGACCACCGCGATGTCCGTGGCCAAGCGCAACGGTGCGAAGGCCGTCATCTGCGCCAGCACCGGCAACACCAGTGCCAGTGCGGCCGCGTACGCGACCAAGGCGGGGATGACGTGTGCGGTGCTCGTGCCCGACGGCAAGATCGCGATGGGCAAGCTGAGCCAGGCCGTGGCGCACGGAGCGACGCTGATCCAGGTCGAGGGCAACTTCGACGACTGCCTCACCGTGGCCCGCAAGCTCGCCGAGGCCTACCCGGTCGAGCTCGTCAACTCGGTCAACCCGGCGCGCATCGAGGGCCAGAAGACGGCCGCGTTCGAGGTCGTCGACGCGCTCGGTGACGCTCCCGACATCCACGTGCTGCCGGTGGGCAATGCCGGCAACATCACGGCCTACTGGCAGGGCTACACCGAATACGCTTCTGCGACAAAGGGTCTCGGCGGTGAGGTGCTGGCCCCGGTCGCCACGCGAACGCCGCAGATGTGGGGCTACCAGGCCGCCGGCGCGGCGCCGATCGTGCTCGGCCACCCGGTCGACCACCCCGAGACCATCGCCACCGCCATCCGCATCGGCAACCCCGCGTCGTGGCGCCAGGCCGAGGCGGCGCGCGACGAGTCGGGCGGGCGCATCGAGTCGGTCACCGACGACGAGATCCTCGCCGCGCACCGGCTGCTGTCCTCGACCGAGGGCATCTTCGTCGAGCCCGGCTCGGCCGCCAGCATCGCCGGGCTGCTCAAGGCGCACCGCGAGGGGGCGATCCCGCGCGACGCCACGGTGGTGTGCACCGTGACCGGACACGGCCTGAAGGACCCGCAGTGGGCCCTGCGCACCGCCGACGGGTCCGACATCCAGCCCGTGCGCGTGCCGGTCGACGCCTTCAGCGTCGCGTCGGCCCTGGGCCTCGAGGGGTGACGTGAGCGGGGACCGGCTGCGGGTCGGGGTCGACGTCGAGGTCCACGTCCCCGCGAGCAGTGCCAACCTCGGCCCGGGCTTCGACTCCGTCGGCTGCGCCCTCGGCGTCTGGGACCGCTGCCGCGCCACCGTGACCGGTGAGCCCGGGCTGGTCGTCACCGTCAGCGGCGAGGGGGAGGGCGCCGTGCCGCTCGACGCCACCCACCTCGTGCACCGCGCGATGCAGGTGGCGTGGGCCGAGCTCGGCGTCGAGCCGCCCGACGGCCTGGCGCTGGACTGCGTCAACGCCGTGCCGCACGGGCGCGGGATGGGCTCGTCGGCGACCGCCATCGTCACCGGCATCGTGGCGGCGCAGGCGCTCCACGACGTCTCGCGCGGCGGGGCGGGCGACACCGTCGACCTGGCGTTCGCCAACAGCCTGGCGTCCCGGCTCGAGGGCCACCCCGACAACGCGTCGGCGAGCGTCTACGGCGGCGCCACCCTGTCGTGGCCCGACGACCTGGGGGTCGGCACCACGACCGTGCACCTTCCGGTGCACCCCGACGTCGAGCCGGTCGTCTTCGCACCCGACGTCCAGCTGTCGACCGCCAAGGCCCGCTCGGTGCTGCCGCAGCAGGTGCGCCTGGCCGACGCGGCTGCCAACGCCGGCCCGCGCAGCGCTGCTCACCCACGCGCTCGGCACCGCCCCCGAGCACCTGCTCGCCGCCACCCGCGAGTGGCTGCACCAGGAGGCCAGGCGCAGCTCGCTACGCCGAGTCCATGGCCCTGGTCGACGCGCTGCGGGGGGCCGGTCACGCCGCCGTCATCTCCGGCGCGGGGCCCTCCGTGCTCGTGCTCAGCCCGCGCGACCGGGTCGCCGACGTGCGGGCCTTCGGTGGGGACGCGTGGCGGGTGCTGACCCCCGGCATCCCGCCGCACGGCGCTCGCGTCGAGGTGCTCTCGCGCGGCTGAATCGGCCGCCCCGCCACCGGCACGACCGGTGCGGGCGGTCGCATTGCACGTCCAGCCCGCGGTGCTACTGTGTGCCTCGCGACCGCAGCCGATGCCGGGTCTTCCCCGTTGCCTGCCGCACGTCGCCCTCCACGACCAGGGCCGCCGTCCAGCCATGCGCTGCGCGTCCGGCGTGGGCTCCCACATGATCGGCCACCTAGAGGCCATCCACGAGCGAGGGGAAGGATCCTTCGTGACAGACACCACCACACTCGAGGCGACGTCGGGCACCAGCCCGCGCCGCTCCGGAGCGTTGACCGCCATGCGGCTCGCCGAGCTCCAGGGGCTCGCCTCGAGCATGGGCATCAGCGGCACCGCCAAGATGCGCAAGGGCGACCTCGTCGCCGCCATCAAGGCGCGCCAGAACGGCGAGAGCGGACCGGCCAGCGCCGCCGAGCCTCGCCGGGCCGGCCGCGCGGCCGGATCGCCCACCCGCGCAGGCCGGGCGCCGCGCACCGAGAGCGCCGAGGACACCCAGGCCACCGAGCAGCCGGTGCGCGAGGAGCGCGGCGGCCGCCAGGAGCAGGCCGAGCGCGACGCGAGCACCCAGCAGCGCGACACCGAGCGCCGCGACCGCCAGGACCGTCAGGAGCGCACCGACGCCAACCGCCAGGACCGCTCGGACCGCCAGGACCGGTCGGACCGCGAGGAGCGCACCGACCGCGCCGACGGTCACCAGCAGGACCGCCAGGAGCGCACCGACTCCCGGGACGCCGAGGGTGGCGACCGCGGTGACCGGCAGGACCGCGGCGACGCCAACCGCCAGGACCGCGGCGACGGCAACCGCCAGGGCGGCCAGCACCAGAACCCGAACCAGAACCGCACCGGCCCGCAGGGCCAGGGCGGCTACGACGACGAGGACGGCCGCGGGGGCCGGCGTCGCCGCAACCGTGGTCGCAACCGCGACAAGCGCCGCACCCCGGGTGCGCCCGGCGAGGGCCAGGTCGAGGAGTCGCAGCCGCAGATCGCCGAGGACGACGTGCTGGTGCCGGTCGCCGGCATCCTCGACATCCTCGACAACTACGCGTTCGTGCGCACCACCGGCTACCTGCCCGGCAGCAGCGACATCTACGTGCCGCTGCAGATGGTCAAGCGGCACGGGCTGCGCAAGGGCGACGCCGTCACCGGCTCGATCAAGGCGACCGGGGAGGGCGAGGAGCCCCTGCAGCAGACCGTGGGCGGGCGCAACAGCCGCGCCAAGTACACCCCGCTGGCCCGCCTCGACACGATCAACGGCCAGACCCCCGATGACGCCCGCCGGCGCCCGGAGTTCGGCAAGCTGACGCCGCTCTACCCGCAGGACCGCCTGCGGCTCGAGACCGAGCAGAACCTGCTGACCACGCGGATCATCGACCTCGTCGCCCCCATCGGCAAGGGCCAGCGCGGCCTCATCGTCGCCCCGGCCAAGGCCGGCAAGACGATGGTGATGCAGGCGATCGCCAACGCCATCACGACCAACAACCCCGAGTGCCACCTCATGGTCGTGCTGGTCGACGAGCGCCCCGAGGAGGTCACCGACATGCAGCGCGCCGTCAAGGGCGAGGTCATCTCCTCGACCTTCGACCGGCCCGCCGAGGACCACACCACGGTGGCCGAGCTCGCCATCGAGCGCGCCAAGCGCCTCGTCGAGATGGGCCACGACGTCGTCGTGCTGCTCGACTCGATCACCAAGCTCGGGCGCGCCTACAACCTCGCGGCCCCCGCGAGCGGGCGCATCCTGTCCGGTGGCGTCGACTCGGCCGCGCTCTACCCGCCGAAGAAGTTCTTCGGTGCGGCGCGCAACATCGAGAACGGCGGCTCGCTGACCATCCTGGCCACTGCGCTGGTCGAGACCGGCTCGCGGATGGACGAGGTGATCTTCGAGGAGTTCAAGGGCACCGGCAACATGGAGCTCAAGCTCGACCGCCAGCTCGCCAACCGCCGCATCTTCCCCGCGGTCGACGTCAACAACTCGGGCACCCGCAAGGAGGAGATCCTGCTCGCTCCCGAGGAGCTGCGGATCATGTGGAAGCTGCGTCGCGTGCTCGCCGCGCTGGACTCCCAGCAGGGCATCGAGCTGCTGCTCGACCGGCTGCGCAAGACCAAGACGAACTACGAGTTCCTCACCCAGGTGCAGCAGACCGCCACGATCCGGCTCGAGGACGAGAACGACAACTGAGTCGAGCCCGACGACAGTAGAGAACACGCCGCCTCCCGCGAAGGGAGGCGGCGTGTTCTCTACTGTCGTCAGGGATGCCGCGACGGTCGTCGCGTCGCGTCAGCGGGGGATCGGCAGGACCATCGCCTCGAAGCCGCGCACGGTGAACCCCCGCTTCGCATAGATCTGCGCCCCGGCCTCGGTGGCGAACAGGTCGACCCGCCGCACCTCGGTCTCGTCGACGAACCAGCGCAGCAGGTCGTCGGTGCAGGCCGCGGCCAGGCCCAGCCCTCGGTGGGCGGCCACGGTGGCGACGTTCGAGATCAGCCCCACCCAGCCGGTGACGGTGTTCGGCCCGGGGATGAGGGCGGTCACCTCGCCGACCGCGCACGAGACGACCTGCCCCTGCGCCTCGACGACCACGATCCGCGACTGCGGGTCGGCCACCCGGTCGGTGAACCAGGCGTGGGCAGCCCGTCGCCAGACCGGGTCGGCGATCGCGGCGGCCGGAGTGCCCATGCCCTCGAACATGACGCCGCGCAGCTCGACCAGAGCGGCGGCGTCGGCCGCCGTCGCGACGCGCAGCACGGCATCCGGCGTCATCGGCGCGGGCCGAGCGCCAGGCGGCGCCTGACCTCGGCAACGCCCTCGGGGGAGTCGGGCAGGTCCCACCACGACTCCACCCACCAGGTGGCCCCGGCGTCGGCCCACTGCTGCACCGGCGGGCGCACCCCACCGAACGACCCGTGGCTGTCGCCCTCCACCACCACGTCGTAGCCGTCCATGCCCAGGCCGGCGTCGGCCCGCAGCGTGCCGATGCGGTCGACGACCTCGCGCAGCGCCTCGGTGGTGAGGTGCGAGTGCGGCTCCTCGAGGGTGCCGCCGGCGTAGGACGGGAAGACCCCCTGCCACCGGGCGGCGCGCTCGAGCGAGCGCTGTCGGGCACGCCCGGGTACGAGCATGCCGACGCACCACACCGGCGGGTGCGGCTGCTGCACCGGGGGCGGCGGGATGAGCTCGGGCACCGGCCGGGCGCTGAAGTGCTCACCGGTGAACTCGAAGGGCTGGCCGCCCATCAGGCCCGGCGTAGATCGCGAGCACCTCGTCGAGCTTGGCGGCCCGCACCGCCCGGCCCTCGTCGGGCTCGAACGCGAGCCAGTTGCCGTGCAGCGCGCCCAGCCCGACGCCCAGGGTGACCCGCCCGTCGGAGAGCCGGTCGACCGAGGCGACCCGCGAGGCGAGGTCCCACGGCCGGTAGCGCGCGGCCGGGGTGAGCAGGGTGCCCAGCCGCACCCGGTCGGTGACCATGGCGGCGGCGGCCAGGGTGGCCCAGGCGTCCTGGCCCCAGACGGCCTCCCACGAGAACACCATGTCCCACCCGGCCTCCTCGGCAAGGGTGGCGAGCTCGGTGAAGGTCCGCTCGTCGGCATACGGGATGACGGCTCCGAAACGCATCAGGTGACGGTACCGAAGGGCACGGACACCGTGGGCTGGGGCACGGGAATGCCAGGGGCGAACCACGGCGTTTAGGTGACCGTGTGCCCGCTCTGGCACACTTGACCGCTGGACCGGTTCACGGCATCAGATGCGTTTCCTGAGCGCCTCCCTCACGAGGGGCGCAGGCGGGGCGCCAGAGGGTTTGCAGCACCGTGCTGAGCCCGCCGACCCGGACGCATCCAAGGAGAAATCGTGAAGAAGGACATCCACCCCGACTACGTGGAGACCACGGTCACCTGCACCTGTGGCAACACGTTCACCACGCGCAGCACCGCGAAGAACGGCGTCATCCACGCCGACGTCTGCTCGCAGTGCCACCCGTTCTACACGGGCAAGCAGAAGATCCTCGACACCGGCGGCCGCGTCGCCCGCTTCGAGGCCCGCTACGGCAAGAAGGTCGCCGCCAAGTAGCTTGCTCGACCGCGCCGGTCCACCCCTCCCGGGTGGGCCGGCGCGTCGCGTTCGCACCCTCCGTGCCGGCACCGCCGCAGCCCACCCGACCATCGGAGAACCCCGTGCTCGACTCCGCGCAGGCCCTCGTCGACGAGCACGCCGCCCTCGAGCGCCAGATGGGTGACCCGGAGATCGCCTCCGACCCCGACCGCAGCCGCGAGCTCGGCAAGCGGTATGCCGCGCTCGGCCCGACCGTGGCCGCGCACCACGCCTGGGTCAGCGCCCGCGACGACCTCGGCGCCGCCCGCGAGCTCGCTGCCGAGGACCCCGCCTTCGCGTCCGAGATCCCCGCGCTCGAGGCCACCCTGGCCGCGGCCGAGGACCGGCTGCGGCGGCTGCTCATCCCGCGCGACCCCGACGACGACCGCGACGTCATCCTCGAGGTGAAGGCGGGGGAGGGCGGCGAGGAGTCGGCGCTGTTCGCCGGCGACCTGCTGCGGATGTACCTGCGCCACGCCGAGCGACGGGGCTGGCGCACCGAGGTGCTCGACGCCACCGAGAGCGACCTCGGTGGCTACAAGGACGTGCGCGTCTCGGTCAAGGCGCGCGGCAACCCCCAGCCCGGGGAGGCCCCCTGGGCCCGGCTGAAGTTCGAGGGCGGCGTGCACCGCGTGCAGCGGGTGCCGGTCACCGAGAGCCAGGGCCGCATCCACACCAGCGCCGCCGGCGTCTGGGTGATGCCCGAGGCCGAGGACGTCGAGGTCAACATCGACCCCCACGACCTGCGCATCGACGTCTTCCGCTCCAGCGGCCCCGGCGGCCAGAGCGTCAACACCACCGACTCGGCCGTGCGCATCACGCACGTGCCCACCGGGGTGGTCGTCTCCTGCCAGAACGAGAAGAGCCAGCTGCAGAACCGCGAGGCCGCGATGCGAGTGCTGCGGGCCCGGCTGCACCAGATGGCGATGGACGAGCGGCACGCCGCCGATGCCGACGCCCGCAACAGCCAGGTGCGCACCGTCGACCGCTCCGAGCGCATCCGTACCTACAACTACCCCGAGAACCGGATCAGCGACCACCGCACCGGCTTCAAGTCCTACAACCTCGACGCCGTGCTCGACGGTGACCTCGACCCGGTCATCCAGTCCTGCGTCGACGCCGACGAGGCCGCCCGCCTGGCCGCGATCGCCGACCGGTGAGCGACCTGCGCACGGCGGTGCGCGAGGCGACCGCGCGGCTGGCTGCGGCCGGCATCGCCTCGCCCGAGGTGGATGCCGTGACGCTCGCCGCCCACGCCATGGGCACCGACGCCGGCGAGGTGCGCCGCGCGATGGTGCTCGGCGCACCCGAGCCGGAGGGCTACGCCGCCCTGGTCGCGGAGCGCGAGGGCCGCGTGCCGCTGCAGCACCTCACCGGGCAGGCGCACTTCCGCCGGCTGACGCTGGCGGTCGGGCCGGGGGTGTTCGTGCCGCGGCCGGAGACCGAGGTGACGGCCGGGCACGCGATCGACGCGGCATCCGCCGTGGGGCCGGATGCCGTGGTGGTCGACCTCTGCACGGGGTCGGGGGCGATCGCGCTCGCGGTCAAGGACGAGCTGCCCGATGCGCGGGTGCTCGCGGTCGAGCTGTCCGACCTGGCCCACGGCTGGGCGGTGGCGAACCGCGACCGGCTCGCGCTCGACGTCGAGGTGCGCCTGGGCGACGCGACGACCTCCTTCGACGACCTCGAGGGTGAGGTCGACGTCGTCGTGAGCAACCCGCCCTACATCCCGGTGGGTGCCGTGCCGGTCGACCCCGAGGTGCGCGACCACGACCCCGAGGTCGCCCTCTACGGGGGGTCGGCCGACGGGCTCGCCGTGCCGTTGGCGGTGGCGGCCCGGGCGGCGGTGCTGCTGCGGGCGGGCGGGGTGCTCGTCATGGAGCACGCCGACAGCCAGGGAGCCACCCTGCCGCAGGCCCTGCGGGCGGCGGGGGCCTGGGTCGAGGTGGTCGACCACGTCGACCTCTCCGGCCGGCCCCGCACGACGGTGGCCGTGCGAGGCGCCGGTCTCCCCGGCGCCCGGTGAGCCGTGTCCGTGCAGGCCGATCCGGAACCCTAGGCTGACCCCCATGAGTCCCGTCTTCGACTGCACCACCGACCACGGACGGGCCGACGCGATCCCCAAGGCCGCGGCCGGTGTGCGGGAGGGCTCGCTCGTCGTGCTCCCCACCGACACGCTCTACGGCATCGGTGCCGACGCCTTCTCGGCGACCGCCGTGCGCGCGCTGCTCACCGCCAAGGGCCGCGGCTCCGACATGCCGCCCCCGGTGCTGGTGCCCGACGCCCGCACGGTCGACGGCCTGGCCACCGAGGTGCCCGACTACGCCCGCGCCCTGGTCGCGGCGTTCTGGCCCGGGCCGCTCACCATCGTGGTGCGCGCCCAGCCCTCGCTCGCGTGGGACCTCGGCGACACCGGCGGCACCGTGGCGCTGCGGATGCCCGACGACCCCGTTGCCCTGGCGCTGCTGCGCGAGGTCGGCCCGATGGCGGTCAGCAGCGCCAACCGCACCGGTCACCCGGCATCGCGCACGGTGGTCGAGGCCGCCAGTCAGCTCGGCGCCGCGGTGGAGTTCTACCTCGACGGCGGCCCGGTCACCGGGGGGCTGGCGTCGACCATCGTCGACTGCACCCGCGAGGACCCGGTGTTCCTGCGGGTCGGGGCGCTCTCCGAGGCGGACGTCATGGAGGTCGTCGAGCGGGTCCGCGCCGACGCCCTAGAGTTGAGCGCTGCCGCCACCGAGCCGACCGAACCAGACCGAGGAACCAGCGGCTGCCGAGGCACCAGCGGAGCCCGAGGCGGCAGTGGTCACCGAACGAATCCGGGTGGGCCGAGGGACCAGCGGCACCCGAGGCATCACCCGAACCGACCGACACCACCGAGCCATCCGAGCACCCCGAGCAGCGAGAGAACCGACGATGACTGACACGTTCTACGGATCCGACTTCGGCGCCCTCGAGGCCTTCGACCCCGACATCGCCGGGGTGCTGCTCTCCGAGCTCGACCGCCTGCGCGGTGGCCTGCAGCTCATCGCGAGCGAGAACTTCTCCAGCCCCGAGGTGCTCACCGCGCTCGGGTCGACGCTGTCGAACAAGTACGCCGAGGGCTACCCGGGGCGCCGCTACTACGGCGGCTGCAGCGAGGTCGACAAGGCCGAGACGCTGGCCATCGAGCGGTGCAAGGCGCTCTTCGGCGCCGACCACGCCAACGTGCAGGCGCACTCGGGCGCGAGCGCGAACCAGGCGGTCTACGGCGCCTTCCTCAAGCCCGGCGAGAAGATCCTGGCGATGAGCCTGCCGCACGGCGGCCACCTCACCCACGGCACCAAGGTGTCGTTCAGCGGCAAGTGGTTCGACGCCGTGCACTACGGCGTCGACAAGGACACCGAGGACATCGACTACGACCAGGTCGAGCAGCTCGCCCGCGAGCACCGCCCCAAGGTCATCCTCGCCGGCGGCTCGGCCATCCCGCGGCTGATCGACTTCGAGCGCTTCCGGGCCATCGCCGACGAGGTCGGCGCGATCTTCTGGGTCGACGCCGCCCACTTCATCGGGCTGGTCGCCGGGCAGGCGATCCCCAGCCCGGTGCCGCTTCGCCGACGTCGTGTCGTTCACGACCCACAAGGTGCTGCGCGGCCCGCGCTCGGGCGCCATCGTGTGCAAGGAGGAGCACCGCGCCGCCATCGACAAGGCCGTCTTCCCGATGATGCAGGGCGGCCCGCAGATGCACTCGATCGCCGCGAAGGCGGTCAACTTCAAGGAGTGCGCGACGCCCGAGTACGCCGCCTACACCCGTCAGGTCGTCGCCAACGCCAAGGTGCTCGCCGAGGCGCTCGGGGAGCGCGGCATCCGGCCCACCACCGGCGGCACCGACACCCACCTGTCGCTGCACGACCTCCAGCCGGTCATGGTCACCGGCGTCGACGCCGAGGCCCGCTGCGACGCGGCCGGCATCACCCTGAACAAGAACGCCATCCCGTTCGACCCCCAGAAGCCCAACGTCGCGTCCGGCATCCGGGTCGGCACGCCGTGCGTCACGACCCAGGGGATGGGCGAGGACGAGATGCACGTCATCGCCGACCTGATCGCCCGGGCGGTCGTCGAGGGCGACGCCGACCCCGAGCACGCGGTGTCGCGCGAGGTGCGGGGGCAGGTGTCCGAGCTCGTCGGGCGCTTCCCCGCCTACCCGCGTCCCGGTGCGGCCGGCTGAGACGAAGGCGCCCGTGACCGACCCGAGCCCGGGGCAGGGGCGTGTCACCCCGCTCCTGCGACGGCTCAACCGTCGCGGGTTCCGGATGGTCATGCTGCTCGACGGCCTGGCCGTCTTCGGGCTGTCGGTGCTCAGCATGGTGGTGCGCAACGGCGCCCCGCCGTGGCCGACCTACCCCCTGAGTGCCTACCTGCTGTCGTTCACGGTCTCCA
>CAWDXP010000008.1:0-294628 GCA_963806295.1 uncultured Actinomycetota bacterium
CGATGCCGACGAGCTCGAGCCGGGCCCCCACCCGGGCGGCGAGGTCGTCGGCGTTCTCGACGAGCCGGGTCGCGACGGCGGACCCCACGACGCCGCAGCCGAGCAGGGCGACGCGCAGGGGGGCACCGGGTTCGTGCGCCATGGTGGGGTCCATCTCCTCGCTGTGGGTCCTCACGCGTCCGCCACGTCGAGGGCGAGCAGGTCCTCGATGGTCTCACGCCGCACGAGCACGCGTGAGCGGCCCCCACGGACGGCGACGACGGGCGGGCGGGGGGTGTGGTTGTACTGGCTCGACAGGCTGCGGCAGTAGGCACCGGTGCCCGGCACGGCGACGAGGTCGCCCGGCACGAGGTCGGCCGGCAGGTACTCGTCGAGCACGACGATGTCACCGCTCTCGCAGTGCCGACCGACGACCCGGGAGAGCCGGGGCGGTGCCTCGGAGCGGCGGCTGGCCAGCGTGCACGAGTAGTCGGCCTCGTAGAGCGCCGGGCGCGCGTTGTCGCTCATCCCGCCGTCGACCGAGACGTAGGTGCGGGTGTGGCCACCACCGACCTCGACGTCCTTGACCGTGCCCACCTCGTAGAGCGTGAAGGTGCTCGGGCCGACGATGGCGCGGCCCGGCTCGACCGACACCCGCGGGACGCGCGTGTTGTCGCCGTCGCCGACCGCCTTGAGCTCGCGGCCGACGATGTCGGCCATCTCCTGCGCGAGCGTCGCGACCGACAGGGGGGTGTGCTGCGAGGTGTAGGCGATGCCGTAGCCACCACCGAGGTCGAGCTCGGGGCAGTGGTGGCCGTGCTCGTCGACGATCTGGGCGTGCAGGCCGACCAGGCGGCGGGCGGCCATCTCGAAGCCGCCGGTGTCGAAGATCTGGCTGCCGATGTGGCTGTGCAGCCCGCGCAGGTCGAACACGTCGGGGCGGGCCAGCAGCGCGCCGGCGGCCGCGAGCGCCTGGCCGCCGGCGAGGCTGAAGCCGAACTTCTGGTCCTCGTGGCCGGTGGCGATGAACTCGTGGGTGTGCGCCTCGACCCCCACCGTCACCCGCACCATGACCGGTGCCACCACGCCGAGCTCGGCCGCCACCGCCGCGACCCGGTCGATCTCGTGGAAGGAGTCGACCACGATGCGGCCCACCCCGTAGGTCAGCGCCTCGCGGATCTCGGCGGTGGTCTTGTTGTTGCCGTGGAAGCCGATCCGCGCGGGTGGGAACTCGGCCCGGCGCGCGACGGCCAGCTCGCCACCGGTGCAGACGTCGAGGTGCAGGCCCTCCTCGGCCACCCACCGCGCGACGGCCGTGCAGAGGAACGCCTTGCCCGCGTAGTAGACGTCGGCGCCGGCCAGCGGCTCGAATGCCGTCGCGAAGCCGTCGCGGAACTCCATTGCACGAGAACGGAAGTCATCTTCATCCAGGACGTAGGCAGCCGTGCCGTGCTCGCTCGCGAGGGTCAGCACGTCGACTCCACCGACGGTGAGCCGACCGTCGTCGTCGCGACCGATGGTGCGCGGCCAGAGCTGCGGCAGCAGCTCCATGACGTCGCTCGGGTAGGGCAGGTAGAGCGGGGGGCCGCCGTAGCCCTCGGCGTGGAGGACACCGGCCTCGTGCGAACGCATCGGTCAGGCTCCCCTACATCCGCTCGGGCGCGCTGACGCCGAGGAGGTCGAGGCCGTTGGCGAGCACCACGCGGGTGGCGTCATTGAGCCACAGGCGGGTCCGGTGCAGGTCGGTGACCTCCTCGTCGACGCTCACCGGGCGCACCCGGCAGGTGTCGTACCACTTGTGGTAGCGGCCGGCGAGCTCCTCGAGGTAGCGGGCGACCCGGTGCGGCTCGAGCAGGTGCGCGGCCTGCGCCACCACCCGGGGGAAGTCACCGAGCACGGCGAGCAGCGACGCCTCGGTGGGGTCGGTCAGCAGGCCGGCGTCGAAGCCGTCGGCGCGGTGCACGCCGTCCTCGCCCGCGAGCCGGGCGACGTTCGCGGTGCGGGCGTGGGCGTACTGCACGTAGAAGACCGGGTTGTCGTTGGTCTGCTTGCGCAGCTCCTCCCCGTCGAGCGAGAGGGGGCTGTCGGAGGGGTAGCGCGCCAGGGAGTAGCGCACAGCATCCTTGCCGATCCACTCGATCAGCTCGTCGAGGTAGATGGCGTTGCCCAGCCGCTTGCCCATCCGCTGGCCGGCGATGGAGATGAGCTGGCCGATCTTGACCTCGATGCTGTGCTCGGGGTCGTCACCCGCGCACGCCGCGATGGCCTTGAGCCGGTTGATGTAGCCGTGGTGGTCGGCACCGAGCAGGTAGACCTTCTCGTCGAAGCCGCGGTCCTTCTTGCTGAGGTAGTAGGCGGCATCCGCGGCGAAGTAGGTGGGGCTGCCGTCGGTGCGGATGAGCACGCGGTCCTTGTCGTCGCCGAAGTCGGTGGTGCGCAACCACACGGCACCCTCGGCGTCGAACACGTGACCCTGCTCGCGCAGCCGGGCGACGGCCTGCTCCACGGCGTGCCCCTCGTGCAGGGCACGCTCGGAGAACCAGACGTCGAAGTAGACCCCGAACTCGTCGAGGGTGTGCCGGATGGCGGCGAGCTGGGCGGTGTAGCCGAGGTCGCGGGCGACGACGAGGGCCTCGTCGTGCGGCAGCTCGAGCAGGTCGGGGCGCTGCGCCAGCACCTCGGCGGCCCGGTCGGCCACGTAGTCGCCCGGGTAGCCGTCCTCCGGTGGCTCCTGCCCGGCGGCCCGCGCGAGCACGGAGGCGCCGAACTTGTCCATCTGCGCGCCGGCGTCGTTGATGTAGTACTCGGCCGCGACCTGGGCGCCGGCCGCGGTGAGCAGGCGGCGCATCGAGTCGCCCAGGGCCGCCCACCGGGTGTGGCCGATGTGGATCGGGCCGGTGGGGTTGGCCGAGATGAACTCGAGGTTGACCACCCGCCCCGCCTCGGCGGTGCTGTGCCCGTAGGTGGCCCCCGCCTCGACGATCGAGCGGGCCAGCTCGCCGGCGCTCGCGGCGTCGAGCGTGATGTTGAGGAACCCGGGGCCGGCGACGTCGACCGCCGCGACACCCGGCACCCCGGCGAGGTGGGTCGCGAGCGCGACGGCCAGGTCGCGCGGCGGGATGCCGGCGCCCTTGGCGAGCTGGAGGGCCACGTTGGTCGACCAGTCACCGTGGTCGCGGTTGCGCGGACGCTCGACCCGGACCTCCGCGGGCACGGTGACGGTCAGGTCACCGGCGTCGACGGCGGACTGGAGCGCGGCACGGATCGCGGCCGAGAGCTGTTCGGGGGTCACCCGCACAATTCTATGGGCGGCGCTTCGGCGCCCTTCCCGTGGCCGCGAGCCGTGAGACGGCGGCCACGAGCTCGTCGGGGTCGAACGGCTTGGAGATGAACCCGTCGAACCCCGCGCCGCTCGCCTCGGGTGCGTCGTGCACGACGACCGACCCCGTGACCAGCAGCACCGGCACCGGGTCGAGACGGTGGTGCGACCGGATGGCGGCGATGGCCCACCAGCCGTCGTAGGGGGCCATCTCGGAGTCGAGCACGATGACGTCGGGGGCGGGTCGCTCCGGGTCGATGAGGCGGGCCATCGCCTCGTGCCCGTCGGCCGCCTCCTCGACGGTGAAGCCCGCGAGCTCGAGGTTGATCCGCAGGAGACGCCGGATCGGCTCCATGTCGTCGCAGACGAGCACTCGGGGTGCCGGACCGCTGGCGCCGGTCCCGGATTGCATGGACGCCAGACTAGGCTGCTACCCTCGCGGAGCGCTGGAAACCACCGTTAAGACAACCTCAAGTTCTGGCGCACGGCCGACCCAGGCCCCCGTAGCTCAGGGGATAGAGCACCGCCCTCCGGAGGCGGGAGCGTAGGTTCGAATCCTACCGGGGGCACACGTAAGGGGCCCGGACCGCTGGCGCGAAGCGCCTCGGTCCGGGCCCGTTCGCGTCCCCCCGGTGAGATGACGGGAGGCGGAACGGGTCGGGCGACGAAGGACCGCGAGCCGTGACGACGGTTCCTACCGGGGGCCGAGCCCGCGGTTCGTACCGGGGGCGCCGGTCCACGCACCCGTCATCCTCGTCAGGCCGGCTCCGGTGCGGTCGCCTCGGCACCGTGGCGCTCGAAGGTCAGCACCGGCCCACGCACGCTGACGCCGACCACCGCACCGGGTTCGGGCGCCTCGTCACCGTTGACCCGCGCCATGATCGCCACGCCCGAGGTCGACGCGCGCTCGGCGAGCACGAGCCGGACCAGCGCGTCGTGGCCGTAGTAGTCGACACTGCTCACCCGCGCCGCCGGGGTGCCCGACCCGAGCGGGGCGATGAGCACCTGCTCGGGGCGCATCGCCACGTCGACCGCCCCGTGCGCACCGGCGCCGGCGACCGCCAGGGTGCCGAGCGCGGTCAGCACGTCGGCGCCGCGGGCGTCGCCGGGCACCACGACCAGCTCGCCGAAGAAGCTCGCCGTCGCCCGGTCGACCGGCCTGCCGTAGACCTGCTGCGGCGGGCCCGTCTGCACGAACCGGCCGGCTCGCATGATGGCGACCTGGTCGGCGAACGACAGCGCCTCGTCCTGGTCGTGGGTCACGAGCAGCACCGTGGCCCCGGCGGCCGAGAGGGCGTCGGCGACGGCGCGGCGGGTCGAGGCCCGCAGGCCGGCATCCAGCGACCCGAACGGCTCGTCGAGCAGCACGAGCGCCGGCCGACGGGCCAGTGCCCGGGCCAGGGCGACGCGCTGCTGCTGCCCACCCGAGAGCTGCTCGGGGCGCCGGTCGGCAAGCGAGAGCGGCAGGCCGACCAGCTCGAGCAGCTCGGCCGTGCGAGCCCGGTCGCGGCGCGAGCTGCGTGGGAGGCCGAAGGCGATGTTGCCGGCCACGGTCAGGTGCGGGAAGAGGTTGCCCTCCTGCGACAGGTAGCCGATGCCGCGCCGCTCGGGCGGCGTCGCCACGCCCGGGCCGACCACCGGGTGGCCACCGATGCGCACCTCACCGGCATCCGCCGTGTGGAAGCCGGCGACGACCCGCAGCAACGTGGTCTTGCCGCAGCCGGACTCGCCGAGGATGGCGGTCGTGTGACCGGCCTCGACGGTGAGGTCGACCCCGTGCAGCACCTCGGTGGTGCCGTAGGAGGCGGTGACACCGCTGACCACGAGGCGGTTCACGCGACCACCGCCCGCTGGCGCATCAGCAACCACGTCATCGGAGCCGACAGCGCGACCATCGCCACGGCGTACGGGGCCGCGGTGCCGTAGTCGAGCGAGCTGCTCGCGGCCCAGAACCCGGTGGCGAGGGTGCGCGTGCCCGTGGGCGCGAGCAGCAGGGTGGCGGTGAGCTCGGTGGTGGTGGCCATGAAGACCAGCGCAAGGCCGGCGAGGATGCCGGGCGCGGCCAGCGGCACGACGACCCGCACCATCGCGCGCCCCGGGCTGTCGCCGAGCGCGCGGGCGCTCTCGAGCAGGCCGCCGGGTGCCTGCGCGAGCGCAGTGCGGATCGCGACCAGCGCCCGGGGCAGGAAGAGGATGGCGTAGGCGAGGACGAGCAGCGCCGCGCTCTGGTAGAGCGGGTGGACCCAACGGATGGTGAGCAGCACCAGGGCCAGCCCCACGACCACCCCGGGCAGCGAGCTGGCGAGGTAGCACAGCCGCTCGACCGTGGTGGTGAACAGGGTCTGGCGCCGGCGCAGCAGGAGCGCGACCGGGAACGCGGCCAGGCAGGTGAGCACGGCCGCGGCCAGTGCCAGCCCGATGGTCGACCCCAGGGCGGCGGCCAGCCCGGTGGCGTCGAAGCTCCCGCCGGGGGCGACGAGCCAGTGCCCCAGGCTGTAGGCCGGCACCCCGAGCGCCAGCACCGCGAGCACGGCGAGCGCCACCAGGGTGGGCAACAGCCACCGGCCCAGCGGCGCGGGCTCGGGCCGCCGGATGACGCCCCCACCGATGCGCGCATGGCCGCGGCGACCGCGCCAGAAGTGCTCGATGGTCAGCACCGTCACGCAGAGCACGATCAGCACCACGGCCAGCACGCTGCCGCTGCCGGTGTCGAAGGCCGCCTCGTACTGGTCGAGGATCGCGGTCGTGAAGGTGGGAAAGCGCAGCATCGACAGCACGCCGAACTCGGCCAGCAGGTGCAGCGCCACGAGCAGGCAGCCGCCGAGCACCGCCGGGCGCAGCTGGGGCAGCACGATGCGGGCGAAGGTGCGCCAGCGCCCGAGGCCGAGCGAGCGCGCGGTGTCCTCCCAGGAGCGGTCCAGGCCGCGCAGCGCGGCAGAGACCGGCAGGAAGACGAGCGGGTAGTACGACAGGGTCGTGATGAGCACGGCGCCGCCGAGCCCCGACATCGCCGGGCGCAGCGACACCCAGGCGTAGGCGTTGACGAAGGCCGGCACCGCGAGCGGGGCGACGAGCAGCACCCGCCACCAGCCGGCGCCGGGCAGCTGCGGTGCGCTCGACCAGCCACGCCGCGGCGACGCCGACCACCGCGCTCGCGGTGGTCGCCAGCACGACGAGCGAGACGGTGTTGCGCAGCAGCTCGGCCACTCGCGGCCGCAGCACGTCGGCGACGACCTCCGACCACCCCTGGCCCAGCGCGCTCACGACGACGACGACGATCGGCAGCACGGCCACTGCCGTCACCAGGACGGCCGCCAGCACGAGCGCGCTCCCGGCGGGTGACTGGTGTCGCTGCCGGGAGGGCGCCCTGCGCGGGTCGGTCGTGGTGCTCACGCTCAGATGATGCCTGCCCGGGTCATCAGCTCGATGACCTGCGGACCGTCGAGGGTGAACGGGTCGATGGTCGGCGCCTCGAGCGAGGCGAGCGGCGGCAGGGCCGGGTCGGAGGGCTGGTCGACGCCGACGGCGTACTCCATGGACGTGCTCTCGCTGATGGCTGCCTGGCCCTTGGGGCTCGTGACGTAGGCGAGGAACTTCTGCGCGTCGGCGGCCCTCTTGCTCGACGCCAGCACGCCACCGCCGCTGACGCTGACGAACGCGCCGACGTCCTCGTTCTTGAAGTAGTGCAGCGCGGTGTTCTTGCTGCCGTCCTGGGTGAGCGCCTGGTCGCGGTACCAGTAGTAGTGGTACATGATCCCCATCGGCACCTGACCGGCGTTGACGGCCTTCATCGTGGCGATGTTGTTCTGGTAGACCTTGGCGTTCTTCTTCAGCCCGTCGAGCCAGGCGCTGGTGGCGGGCTGCCCCTTCGCCTCGAGCATCCCCGCGACGATCGCCTGGAAGTCGGCGCCGGCCGGGGCCGCGCCCCACTTGCCCGCGTACTCCGGCTTCGGCCAGGTCCATCATGGATGCCGGCAGGTCGGCCTCCGAGACCAGGCTCGGGTTGTAGACCAGCACGGTGGAGCGGGCGGCGATGCCGGTCCAGTCGCCGGTGCTCGGGCGGAACGCCGGGCCGACCTGCTCGAGCGTGGACCCGTCGACCGGGGCGAGCAGCCCGGCGTTCTGCACCACGGTGATCGCCGGCGAGTTCTCGGTGAGGAACACGTCGGCCGGTGAGCTGGCGCCCTCGGCCACGATCTGGTTGCCCATCGAGGAGTCGGTGCCCTGGCGCACCTGCACCTCGATGCCGGTGTCGGCGGTGAAGCCCTTGACCCACGCGTCGACGAGGTTCTCGTGCTGGGCGCTGTAGATCGTGAGCTTGTCGGGGTCGAGCGGTGCGGCGGCGTCACCGCCCGACCCGCAGCCGGCGGTGAGCACCGCCACGGCCACGGCGGCGGGCAGCAGTCGTCGGATCATCGAGGGACCTCCTGGAGGGATCGGGGGGTGGGCCGGGGAACCGGCGGGGTGGTGTGGGGTGCGTGGGGTGCGTTCCGTGAGCGCCGGCCCGGCCAGGAACCGAGGCGGGCGGTGAGCCGGGTGGTCACGAACCAGGCCGCCAGGCCGACCCCGAGGCCGAGCGCGAGGTTGACCAGCGGCACATCGGTGGCGCGGTAGACCTCGAAGTGGGTGAGGTAGATGAACAGCGACGCGGCGGCCAGGACCGCCAGGACCGGCACGACGGGGCGCGGCACGGGGAGCGTGCGCACCCAGACGACGAGCAGCAGCCCGGCGGCGATGGTCGCCTCGCGCACCGGATCGTCCATGAAGCCGGGCAACGTGCCCACGACGATCACGCTCAGGACGAGGCGCTGCCGGCGCGTGGAGGCCACCTGCGCGGCCCAGCCGATCGCGACCAGCCAGAGCACCGCCGGCGCCGTGCCCCGCCCGGGTGGAGAGGTGAGGTCGAAGACGTCGAGGCGGGCCAGGGCGCCGAGCGCGGCGACACCCGCCGCGAGCACGAACGGCCTGCGGGCATGGAGCCGCCGGACCGCCGGGATGCTCAGCAGGGCCGCGAACGCGACCAGGGTCCACGCCAGCGCCTCGAGGAACCACAGCCGCCACGTCGAGGACCAGGTGTCGCTGCCGAGCAGCCAGTTGGCCATCACCAGGTTCGCCGGCGAGTACGTGCCGGCCAGCACGGCCACCCCCGCGACCCAGGCCGCCGTGGGGACGACGACCCGGGCGACCGTGCCCCCGACCCGCCGCCACGTCTCGCGAGCGGTCGGGGCACTCGCCGCGAACCGGGCGAAGTTGTAGCCGGCCACCCCGAGCAGGACGTGCGCGCCGCCGAGCAGGTGCACCACGTGGGTGTGCGTGCCGACGATCGCCAGGATCGCCACGGCGCGCAGCACGATGGTGGTGTCGACCCGGGCCAGCCGGCTCGGCGGCGGTGGCTCGGCCACGGCCAGCGAGCGGATGGGGCGCAGCTGCCAGTCGGGTGGCAGCGGGCCCAGCCGCTCCTCGAGGTGCAGCGACAGCTCGACGTAGGAGAGCGAGTCACCGCCCAGGCCGACGAACGTGGAGTCCTCGGTGGCGTCCGGGCGGGCCAGGAGCTCGGCGTACAGGGCGACCAGCGCGCCGGGCGACGAGCCGAGGGCGTCCGCCGCCGGCGCCGTCGCGGTGGCGGGCGGTGGCGGCGAGGAGGTCGACGGTCGGGCCGATCGCCCCCCGGTCGGGCTTCCCGTTGGCGTGTCGGGGCAGGGCCGGCACCGCAGCGACGGCCAGCCGGTGCACGGGCAGCCCGGTGCCGGCCGCCAGCGCCCGGGTCGCCCGCTCGACGAGCTCGGCGGAGCCCGCGGGCGCACCGTCGGTGACCACGAGGGCGAGCAGCCGGTCGTCGGACCCGCCGACCAGCACGCTCAGCCCCTGGTCCGAGAGCAGCCGCTCGACGTGCTCGACGTCGAGCCGGAGCCCGTTGACCTTGAGGAACGACGAGCGCCGGCCCACCACCTCGAGCCGGCCGTCGGGTCCCAGCCGCGCGAGGTCGCCGGTGGCGAGCCGGGGCACGTCGCTCCCCCGGGCCAGGTCCTGCGGCTGCGACCGCGTAGCCGAGCATCACGTTCGGTCCCTCGTAGTGCAGGTCGCCCACCTCACCCGCCGGCAGGTCTCCCGCAGGCCCGGTGACCCGGAAGCGGCCCCGGCCCACCGGCATCCCGACCGATGCCGGATGCCGTGCCGCCTCACCCGGCCCGCTGACCGCCATCCGGGCGGTGGCCTCGGTCTGGCCGTACATGACCCGCAGGTCCCACCCCTCGCGCTCCCCGCGGGCCGCCCAGTCCCGCACCCGGGCCGGCTCGAGGCGCCCACCGGCCTGGGTGACCAGGCGCAGCGACGGCACGGAGCCGGTCGGTGCACCGCTGGACTCGAGCAGCTCGAAGGTGTGCGGCACGCCGGCCAGCGAGGTGACCCCGTGCGCGCGCATCGACGACCACAGCCCGGGGTCGACCACGGAGGCATCGGTCAGCAGCACCGACGCGCCCACCGCCAGGTGCGAGTGCAGCACCGACAGCCCGTAGCAGTAGTGCAGCGGCAGCGTGGTCACGGCACGGTCGGCGGCCGTGAGGCCGAGCGCCGACGCGATGTCGACGGCGTTGGTGCCCACGGCGTGGGCCGACAGCCGCACGAGCTTCGGCGACCCGGTGCTCCCGGACGTCGACAGCAGGAGGGTGAGGTCGGGGTGCAGGTGGTGCCGCCCGGTGGCGCGCTCGGCTGCGACGCCCCACGGTGCCGACCGCCCCCGCTCCCGCGCCCGGTCGTCCGGTGACCAGGCGGCGGCCAGGCCCTCGGCCCGCCCCGGGGCCGCGACCAGCACGACGTGGCCGGCGGCCAGCGCCGCCAGGTAGCTGACGACGGCGTCGACGGTGGGCTCGATCTCGACGAGCACCAGGCGTCGCCCGCCGGTGCCGGGCCAGGCTCCCGCCTCGGCCGCCACCCGGCCGGCCAGGTCGGCGTAGCTCAGCGTCGCGGTCGGCGTCACGAGCGCGGGGGCGGCACCGTGCCCGGCCATCACGGCAGGCTGCCAGAAGGGGACCGGACCGGTCGGCCCGCCGGAATTCACGCTCATAGTTAGGTAAGGCTAACCTATGCCGAGAGCGTCCCGGCACCCACCCCTCAGGACGCGTTCAGGGACGCCGCGACCGGCGGATCCACCACCACGACAGCAGCATCTCGAGCAGCCCGAAACCGGCGATCACCGGCTGGAGGAAGAAGTAGCGCTGCAGCACGAGCAGCTGCACCGCGATCCACAGCACCAGCGCCGCGCCCGCCAGCAGCCCGACCACTCCCGCCCGAGGGTCGCGCCGCCACACGAACGACGCCGCCACCACCTGCGGCACCGCCACGGTCAGCACCAGGGCGACACCGGGCAGCGTCAGGAGTCGACGGGCAGCCGGTCGAGCCACTCCGACGGCATCCCCATGCCGTTCACCATCAGCCCGATGCCGCCGTAGACCGCGTTGGCGGCCACGAGCAGCAGCACCACCAGCAGCGCTCCCCCGGCCCAACCTCGCCGGGGAGTGACCTCCCAGCGCCCCTGCACCACCGTCGTCATCCCACCGGCTCCTTCCAGTCCCCTCCATGCTGGCGCGAGAACGGCTCGGCGGATGCCTTGGTGTCACCACCTTCACACCCGGCGCCCCGAGAGCGAGCTCAGCGCCGGCGACCCTCGCCGTGGGAGGAGTCGGACACCTCTCCGACGAGCTCCTCGATGACGTCCTCGAGGAAGACCACGCCCACCACCTGGCCGTCGTCGGCGACCACCCGGGCCAGGTGCGAGCCGGTGAGCTGCATGGTCTGCAGCACCGACTCCACCTCGTCGTCGCGGCGCACGTTGGCCATCCGGCGCACCCGCTTGTCGGGCACCGGCTCGAGCCGCTCGACCTCGTCGGCGTAGAGCACGTCCTTGAGGTGCAGGTAGCCGCCGAGGTCGCCGTCGTCGTCGAGCACCGGGTAGCGCGAGTAGCCGTGCCGGGCGACGAGCCGCTCGATGTCGAGCGGGGTCGCGGCGCCGGTGACCGTGACCAGGCCGGCGAGCGGCACGCCCACGTCGGCGGCATCCTTGTCGCTGAACTCCAGCGCGGCGCCGAGCCGCTCGTAGTGCTCGCGCTCGACCAGGCCCTCGTCGCGCGACTCGTCGAGGATGTGCGCGACCTCCTCCGCGGTGAACGCCGACGCCACCTCGTCCTTGGGCTCGACCCCGAACAGCCGGATGCCGGCCTTCGCCAGCCAGTCCATCGCCGCGATGACCGGCGCCAGCACCCGCGCCACCATCACCAGCGCCGGCACCAGGGCCACCGCGGAGCGCTCGGGCCGCGCGATGGAGATGTTCTTGGGGATCATCTCGCCGTAGACGACGTGGAGGAACACGACGATGGCGAGCGCGAGCACCAGCGCGACGGCATCCGCAACGACCTCGGAGACGCCGAGCCGCTCGGCGACCGGCACCAGCGCGTGGTGCAGCGCCGCCTCCGACACCGCGCCCAGCAGCACCGAGCAGACCGTGATGCCGAGCTGCGCGGTGGCCAGCAGCAGCCCGGTGCGGTGCATCGCGTCGAGCGCCACCCTGGCGCGCTTGCTGCCCGCGTCGGCGAGCGGCTCGAGCTGGCTGCGTCGCGCCGACATCGCGGCGAACTCGGCACCGACGAAGAAGGCGTTGGCGCCGAGCAGCACGAGCGTGACGAGCACGACGAACCAGCCGCTCACGACCGGTCCTCCGGCTCGTCGTCGTCGCCGCACCCGGCGCCGGGTCGGTGCGCTCGAGGCGCACCCGGTCGACCCGGTGGCCGTCCATGTCGACGACCCGGGCGGTCCAGCCGTCGACCGGCACGGTGTCTCCCACGGCCGGCACCCGGCCCAGGGTCGACATCACCCAGCCGCCGACCGTCTCGTAGGCCGGCCCGTCGGGGATGACGGCCCCGACCCGGGCGCGCACCTCGTCGGGCCGCCACAGCCCCGGCACGGTCCACGACGCCGTCGCGCAGCTGGCGCCCGGTGGTCTGCGAGCGGTCGTGCTCGTCGTTCACCTCGCCGACGATCTCCTCGACGAGGTCCTCGAGGGTGACCACGCCGGAGGTGCCGCCGTACTCGTCGACCACCACCGCGAGCTGCATCCCGCCCTGCCGCAGCTGGAGCAGCAGCGGGTCGAGCCGCAGCGTCTCGGGCACGAGCACGGCCGGCGCCATCAGCGCGGAGACCGGCACGTCGGCGCGCCGGTGGAACGGCACGGCGATGGCCTTCTTGACGTGCACGATGCCGTCGATGTCGTCCCAGTCGGCCCCCACCACCGGGAAGCGCGAGTGGCCGGTGCGCCGCGCGAGGTGCGACGAGGTCGGCCGCGGTCGCCGTGCGCTCGATGGCCGTGGCGCGCGACCGCGGCGTCATCACGTCGGCGGCGGTCTGGTCGGCGAACCCCAGGGATGCCGTGACCAGCCGGGCGGTGCTGCGGTCGAGGGTGCCGGCCTCGGCCGAGGTGCGCACGAGCGAGGCCAGCTCGGCCGGGCTGCGGGCCGCCGACAGCTCCTCCTGCGGCTCGATGCCGAGCGCCAGCAGGGTGCGGTTGGCGACGCCGTTGAGCAGCAGGATCATCGGCTTCATCGCGATGCCGAACCAGCGCACCGGGGCGGCCGCGACCTTGGCCGTGGCCAGGGGCAGCGACACGGCGAGGGTCTTGGGCACCATCTCGCCGACGATCATCGAGAACACCGTGGCGATGACCATGGCGAGCACCGACGCCACCGACGAGGCCGCCGACTCCGACAGGCCGAGCGACTGCAGCGGCCCCATGAGCAGCGCCCCGATCGACGGGCTCGCGATGAAGCCGAGCACCAGGGTGGTCAGGGTGATGCCGAGCTGGCACGCCGACAGCTGGGTGGAGAGCCGGCGGTGCGACGTGAGCACCGAGCGGGCCCCGGGCTCACCGGCGTCGACGGCCTTCTGCACCGTGGGCCGGTCGAGGGCGACCAGCGAGAACTCGGCCGCGACGAACAGGGCCGTGCCCACGGTGAGGACGACGCCGAGGAGCAGCAGCAGCCATGGGGTCATGATCGGACCATCGTATGGGGACACCGCAGCGTTCCTGTTCCTCGCAGTTCCGCCCTGCGAGGGAGCGGCATCCACCGAGGGGTTGACCCTGACGCCAGGGGAGGCTGCGAGGATCGAGGCATGACATCACGAGGAACCCCATGAGCACGACACCCGCGACCGGGGCCAAGATCGAGATCCGAGGGCTCACCAAGCGCTTCGGCTCCTTCGTCGCGGTCGACGACCTGACCTTCGACGTCGAGCCCGGACGGATCACCGGCTTCCTCGGGCCCAACGGCGCCGGCAAGACCACCACCTTGCGCATGCTGCTGGGGCTCGTCCACTCCACGAGCGGCACCGCGACCATCAACGGGCGGCGCTACGTCGACCTCCCCGCGCCGCAGTCCACCGTGGGCGCCGCGCTGGAGGCCACCAACTTCCACCCCGGCCGCAGCGGCCGCGACCACCTGCGCGTGCTCGCCGACGCCGGCTCGATCCCGCACACCCGGGTCGACGAGCTGCTCGAGCTCACCGGCATCCCGGCGGCGGCCCGCAAGCGCGCGGGTGAGTACAGCATGGGCATGCGCCAGCGCCTCGGCCTGGCCGCGGCCCTGCTCGGCGACCCGCAGGTGCTCGTGCTCGACGAGCCCTCGAACGGCCTGGACCCCGAGGGCATCCGCTGGCTGCGCGGCTTCCTGCGCCACCTCAGCGCCCAGGGCAAGACGATCCTCATCTCGAGCCACCTGCTGCAGGAGGTCGAGCAGACCGTCGACGAGGTGGTCATCATCGCCAACGGCCGCCTCGTGCGCGCCGGCGCGATGGCCGATCTGCACGGCACGCCGGGGTCGATCGTGCGCACGTCCGACCGCGAGCGCCTCGCGGGCGCGCTGCGCGTCGCCGACGTGACCAGCTCACCCGGTGACGACGACACCCTGGTCGCCGACACCACCGACCTGCGCCTGGTCGGCGACGTCGCCCTGCGCGCGGGCCTGCCGATCTACGGCCTGGAGCCCAAGCGCGCCGACCTCGAGGCGCTGTTCTTCGAGCTCACCGAGGGCACCAACCGCAACGAGTCACCGGGGGGCGCGCCGCCCGAGCAGGATGCCGTGACCGGCCAGGAAGGAGCGAACCTGTGATCCCTGCGATCCGCAGCGAGTTCCGCAAGTTCTTCTCGACCCGCCTGTGGTGGGGCATGGCCATCGCGATCTTCGTCGCGGGCGCCGCCTTCTCCGCGCTGTTCGGGTTCCTCCTCACCAGCGACGCCGCGGGCGTCGGCGGCCCCGGTGGCGTCCCCACCGGCGACGCCATCCAGATCGCCAGCAGCGTCTACACCGCCGGGCTCTCGGTCGGCTACCTCCTGCTCCTCACGATCGGCGTGCTCCAGATCGGGTCGGAGTACCGGCACAAGACGATCTCCGGCACCTTCCTGGCCACGCCCAGGCGCCTGCGGGCGATGCTCGCCAAGGTCGTCGCCCTGCTCGGCATCGGCGCGATCTACGGCGTCATCAGCCTGGTCGGCTCGGTCGTCGTCGGGTCGATCGTGCTCAGCTTCCGCGACCAGGACGCCTTCCCGTCGGGCACCATCGTGCGCACCCTGTTGCTCAGCCTGCTCGTCCTCGGGCTGTGGGCGCTGATCGGCCTCGGCATCGGCATCCTGATCCCCAACCAGGTGGCGGCGCTGCTGATCGGCGTCGGGGTGGCCTGGATCGTCGAGCCGCTCATCGGCTTCGCCATGACCTTCTGGGAGTTCGGGCGCGAGCACGTGGCCCAGTTCCTGCCCACGTCGGCGACCAACGCCATCGTCAACGCGGTCGCGAACAGTCCCGACGAGGTGCGCCTGGAGTGGTGGGGCGGCGCCCTGGTGCTGGCGGCGTACGCCGCGCTGCTCGCCGGCTTCGGCATCTGGCGCACGACGCGGGCCGACATCAGCTGAGGACGCGGTGCGGGCGGCTCCCTGCAGGGAGCCGCCCGCCGGACGTCGGAGACGACGGCCGGGCTCGCCGGCCCCCACGGCGGACCGGCCGTCGCAGCGCGCCCACCACTCGCCCTTCCCACGGCGTGGGGTGCGGGCAGCGGGGATAGGCTTGGCCGACATCCGCAACGACTATCGACGAGCCGAGAAAGAGGCGCATCCTCCGTGGCCGAGCAGTCCCCGTCCAGCGACCCCCTGACCTCCTTCGGACCCAACGAGTGGCTGGTCGACGAGCTGTACGAGCAGTACACGAAGGACCGCAACAGCGTGGACCGCGCGTGGTGGGACTTCTTCAAGGACTACACCCCGGGTGAGGGCGCCCTGGGTCGCGACGCTGCCTCGGCGGCCTCGGCCCGCCGCACGGCCGACGCCGCGAGCGGCTCGGCGGGCAACGGCTCCGGCACCCACGCCCCGGCGAAGGCCCCGGCCCAGGCCCCCGCCCCGGCACCGGCCGCCCGCCCGGCAGCACCGTCCCCGGCACCCGCCGCCGCGCCCGCGGCGACGGCGCCCGCGGCGACTGCGCCTGCGGCGAAGGAGGCCGCGCCCACCCGGTCCGAGCCCACGGCATCCACGACGCCCAAGCCGCGCGAGGCCGCTGCCCCCAAGGCGGCCGGCCCGCTCAACGACGCGAGCACCACCCCCATCCGCGGTGCGAGCGCCCGGGTCGTCACCAACATGGAGTCCAGCCTCGAGGTGCCCACCGCGACCACGGTGCGCGCCGTCCCGGCGAAGCTGCTCATCGACAACCGCATCGTCATCAACAACCACCTCGCCCGCAGCCGCGGCGGCAAGGTCAGCTTCACGCACATCATCGGCTTCGCGCTGGTCGAGGCCCTCGGCGTGCTGCCGGAGATGAACAACGGCTTCGGCCACGACGCCAGACGGCAAGCCGGTGCTCGTCACCCCGGCCCACGTCAACCTCGGCCTCGCCATCGACCTCGCCAAGCCCGACGGCACCCGCCAGCTGCTCGTGCCGTCGATCAAGGCCGCCGAGACGATGGACTTCGCCCACTTCTGGACCGCCTACGAGGACGTGGTCAAGAAGGCCCGCGGCGGCAAGCTGACCGTCGAGGACTTCCCGGGCACCACGATCTCGCTCACCAACCCCGGCACCATCGGCACCGTGCACTCGGTGCCGCGGCTGATGCAGGGCCAGGGCACGATCATCGGCGTCGGGGCGATGGAGTACCCGGCCGAGTGGCACGGCGCCAGCCTCGAGACGCTCGACCGCCTCGCCGTCAGCAAGATCCTCACGCTGACCTCCACCTACGACCACCGCATCATCCAGGGCGCCCAGTCCGGCGACTTCCTGCGCGTGGTCCACTCGCAGCTGCTCGGCGAGGACGGCTTCTACGACGAGATCTTCGAGAGCCTGCGCATCCCCTACGAGCCGATCCGCTGGGTGCGCGACGTCGACAGCGTCGCACGACGACGACATCAACAAGACCGCCCGGGTGCAGGAGCTGATCCACGCCTACCGCGTGCGCGGTCACCTGATGGCCGACACCGACCCGCTGGAGTACAAGCAGCGCCGCCACCCCGACCTCGACGTCACCACCCACGGCCTGACCCTGTGGGACCTGGACCGCGAGTTCGCCACCGGCGGGTTCGGCGGCAAGCCGGTCATGAAGCTGCGCAAGATCCTCGGCGTGCTGCGCGACTCCTACTGCCGCACCGTCGGCGTCGAGTACATGCACATCCAGGACCCCGAGCAGCGCGACTGGATGCAGGCCCGGATCGAGGTCGGCTACGCCAAGACCACCGCGCGACGGAGCAGCTGCGCATCCTGCGCCGGCTCAACGCGGCCGAGGCGTTCGAGACCTTCCTGCAGACCAAGTTCGTCGGGCAGAAGCGGTTCAGCCTCGAGGGCGGCGAGACGGTCATCCCGCTGCTCGACCGCGATCCTGTCGCTGCGCCGCGGGCGACGACCTCGACGAGGTCTGCATCGGGATGCCGCACCGCGGCCGGCTCAACGTGCTGGCCAACATCGCGGGCAAGAGCTACGGCCAGATCTTCCGCGAGTTCGAGGGCACGCAGGACCCGCAGTCGGTGCAGGGCTCCGGCGACGTGAAGTACCACCTCGGCACCGAGGGCATGTTCACCGCCGAGGGCGGCAAGACCACCAAGGTCTACCTGGCCGCCAACCCCTCGCACCTCGAGGCGGTCAACCCGGTGCTCGAGGGCATCGTGCGCGCCAAGCAGGACCGCCTCAACCTCGGCGGCGAGTTCTTCACGGTGCTGCCGGTGCTGATGCACGGCGACGCGGCGTTCGCCGGGCAGGGCGTCGTCGCCGAGACCCTCAACCTGTCGCAGTTGCGCGGCTACCGCACCGGCGGCACCGTGCACGTCATCATCAACAACCAGGTCGGCTTCACGACCGCGCCGAGCAGCTCGCGCTCCTCGGTCTACTCCACCGACGTCGCCCGGATGATCCAGGCGCCGATCTTCCACGTCAACGGCGACGACCCCGAGGCCTGCGTGCGGGTGGCCGAGCTGGCCTTCGAGTTCCGCAAGGAGTTCGACAAGGACGTCGTCGTCGACATGATCTGCTACCGCCGCCGCGGGCCACAACGAGGGCGACGACCCGTCGATGACCCAGCCGCTGATGTACAACCTCATCGAGGCCAAGCGCAGCGTGCGCAAGCTCTACACCGAGTCGCTCATCGGCCGCGGCGACATCACGGTCGAGGAGGCCGAGGCGGCGCTGCGCGACTACCAGCAGCAGCTCGAGCGGGTGTTCGTCGAGACCAAGGCGGCGCAAGGAGGCCGAGCGCGAGGCCGCCGACGAGAGCTACGACGGCACCGACGCCGAGGGCCACGCCGGGCTCGAGCCGCCGGCCGCGCAGGCCCGCAACGCCGACGCCACGCCGCACTCCTCCACCGAGACGGCGATCAGCACCGAGGTGCTGCAGCGGCTCGGCGAGGCGTTCGTCGACGTCCCCGACGGCTTCACCGTGCACCCCAAGCTGCGCCGCTGCTCGAGAAGCGGGCCGCCAGGGTGAGCGACGGCGGCATCGACTGGGGCTTCGGCGAGCTCCTCGCCTTCGGCTCGCTGCTCATCGAGGGCACCCCGGTGCGCCTCGCCGGCCAGGACAGCCGGCGCGGCACCTTCGTGCAGCGCCACGCGGTGCTCATCGACAAGCAGAACGCCGCCGAGTGGACGCCGCTGCTCTACCTCGGTGAGGGCCAGGCCAAGTTCTGGGTCTACGACTCCCTGCTGTCGCGAGTACGCGGCGATGGGCTTCGAGTACGGCTACTCCGTCGAGCGGCCCGACGCACTGGTGCTGTGGGAGGCGCAGTTCGGCGACTTCGTCAACGGCGCGCAGACCATCGTCGACGAGTTCATCTCGAGCTCGGAGCAGAAGTGGGGCCAGCGCTCCTCGGTGGTGCTGCTGCTGCCGCACGGCTACGAGGGGCAGGGCCCCGACCACTCCTCCGCCCGCATCGAGCGCTTCCTGCACGATGTGCGCCGAGAACAACATGACGGTGGCCTACCCGTCGACCCCGGCGTCGTACTTCCACCTGCTGCGCCGCCAGGCCTACGCCCGGCCGCGCCGCCCGCTCATCGTCTTCACCCCGAAGTCGATGCTGCGCCTGAAGGCCGCCAGCAGCGCGCCCGAGGACTTCACCTCGGGCCGCTTCCGGCCGGTGATCCCCGATGCCGGCACCACCAACGAGGTGTCCCGCGTGCTCATCGCGCCGGCAAGGTCGTCTACGACCTGCTCGCCGAGCGCGAGAAGCGCGGCGACGACACCACGGCGGTGCTGCGGCTCGAGCAGCTCTACCCGCTGCCGGCAGGCGACCTGGCCCGCGAGCTCGCGAAGTACCCCGGCGCCGAGGTGGTCATCGTGCAGGACGAGCCGAAGAACCAGGGCGCCTGGCCGTTCCTGGCGCTCAACCTGCCCGAGGCCCTGGCCGAGCACGGCGAGCACCGGCCGCTGCGCGTCATCTCGCGCGCCGCGTCGGCCTCGCCGGCGACCGGCTCGACCAAGAAGCACCAGGTCGAGCAGGCCGAGCTGGTCGCGCAGTCCTTCGACCGCTGACCGCGGGTCGGCGGAGCGGGCCGTCGCGCGACGGGTAACCTCGCAGCGTGTACTTCACGGACCGCGGCATCGAGGAGCTGCAGGCCCGTCGAGGTGACGAGGAGGTCACCTTCGACTGGCTGGCCGAGCAGCTGCGCACCTTCGTCGACCTCAACCCCGACTTCGAGGTCCCCGTGGAGCGGCTGGCGACCTGGTTGGCCCGCCTGGACGACGAGGACGAGTGAACGAGCAGATGCCTGACGAGCAGCCCGACGAGACGACCTCGCCGATCGAGTTCCGGCCGAGCGCCGAGGCGCAGGTGGTGCCCGACGGCGCCCGCGACCTCGCGCTCGTGTTCCTGGGCGCCTCCCTCGTCGCCGGGGTGGGCGACCCCAAGGGCCAGGGCTGGGTGACCCGGGTCGTGGGGCGCACCCAGCACCCCGACCTCGAGCTGACCGCCTACAACCTCGGCGTGCGCGGCGACACCTCCGCCCACGTGCTCCAGCGCTGGGGCACCGAGGTGCCGCTGCGGTGGGCGGGTCGCACCGAGCGCCGGGTCGTGGTCTCGGTCGGCACCAACGACGTCCTCAGCGGCATCACCCTGGCCCGGCACCGGCTCAACCTCGCGAACCTGCTCGACGACGCCACCGGCTCGGGCGTGGGCGCGTTCGTCGTGAGCCCGCCGCCCACCGACGACGCCGAGCTCAACGAGCGGCTCGAGGTGCTCGTCGACGCCCAGGCCGACGTCTGCGCCCGCCGCGGCATCCCCTTCGTCGACTGCTTCGCCCCCCTGATGGGCCACGACCAGTGGAGCAGCGACCTCGCCGCCAGCCGGGTGCAGCACCACCCCGGCCAGGCCGGCTACGGGCTGATCGCCTGGCTGGTGCTGCACAACGGCTGGGACGACTGGCTCCAGATCTCCTGACGCGTCGGGGCGTCCGCGCCGCGGCGCTCAGGCCGGTTCGCTCGACGAACTCGCGCACCAGCGCGGCGAACCGGTCGGGGTCGTCGAGGTGCGGGAAGTGCCCGGCGCCCTGGAACAGCTCGACCCGGCAGTTCTGCATCGAGGCGGTCGCGGATGCCGCGTGCCACGCCGGGATCATCCGGTCCTTGGTGCCCCACACCACCAGCGTCGGGATGGGCGTGGCGTCGGGCAGGTAGTCGTGCGCGTTGACGCTCTGGCCGCCCGGGTCGATGACCGCCCGGGTGGTGGCCAGGAAGGCGCGGCGGGTGTCGGCGTCGCCGAGCGAGGTGAAGCCGTCCCAGACCTCGGTGAGGTCGCGGCCGGGCCGCAGCCCGACCGTCCCGAACAGCCTTCCGGCAGAGGAGATCCGGTCGCGCATCCACCCCGACGCGATGACCGGCAGCACGTACTCGGCACCGGGCAGGGTGGCCGAGCGCAGCAGCGGGCTGACCTCGCGGCCGAGCCCGCCGCTCGCGACGAGCACGAGCCGGTCGACCCGCTCGGGGAAGAGGTAGGAGAAGACCATCGCGATGCCGCCGCCCAGCGAGTGCCCGACCAGGGTGACCTGCGGCGATGCCGAGCTTGTCGAGCAGGTCGCGCAGCGTGGCGGCGTGCGCCCCCAGCGAGTAGTCACCGACCGGCTTGGCGGACTCACCGTGGCCGAACAGGTCGGGCACGATCAGCCGGTGGTTGTCGTCGAGCCGGTCGACGAGGTGGCCCCACTGCTTCTGCGAGCCGAGGATGCCGTGGATGAACAGCAGCGCCGGCCCCGAGCCGCTGTCGGTGTAGGAGAACACGTGCCCGTGCAGGGTGACGGTGCGCTCAGCGGACGTCGCGCTCACGGCGAGCTCCTCGGGTGGGCGGATGGGTCCACTGTCAGGTTACCGCCCGGTAGCCGATCCGGCCCGACGCCGTGTCGGTGTCCCACACGGTGGACGCGCCCGCTCAGAGGGTGAAGACGACCTTGCCCGAGACCTCGCCCTGCACCATCCGCTCGAACCCCTCGCGGGCCTGCGCGAGCGGTCGCACCGAGTCGACCTGCGGCTCGATGCCGGCGTCGACGACGAAGCGGGCCAGCCGCTCGAGCTCGTCGCGCGAGCCCATCGTCGACCCGACGACCCGCAGCTGCTTGAAGAAGATCTTGGTCAGCTCGGCCTTGGCCGGGGCGTCGCCCGACGTCGCACCGGAGATCACGATCGTCCCCCCGGGGCGCAGGCTGTTGACCGAGTGCGACCAGGTGGCCGCGCCGACCGTCTCCATGACCGCGTCGACCCGCTCCGGCAGCCGGGCCCCGCTCTCGAAGGCGCGGTCGGCGCCCAGGGCCACCGCCTGCTCGCCCTTGGCGGCATCCCGGCTGGTGACCCACATCCGGATGCCGGCCGCGGTGCCGAGCTGCACCAGCGCGGTCGCGACCCCGCCGGCCGCGCCCTGCACCAGCACGGTGCCGCCGGGCTGCACGCCCGAGTTGGTGAACAGCATCCGGTAGGCCGTGAGCCAGGCGGTCGGCAGGCACGCCGCGTGCTCCCAGGACAGGCTCGCGGGCTTGGGCACCAGGTTGTGGCGGGGCACGGCGACGACCTCGGCCAGGGTGCCGTCGTGCACCTCGCTGAGCAGGCTGCGGCGCGGGTCGAGCGTCTCGTCGCCGGTCCACCCCGGCGAGGCGACCACGGCGTGCACGAGCACCTCGTTGCCGTCGGCGTCGACCCCGGCCCCGTCGCAGCCCAGCACCATCGGCAGCCGGTCGGCGGGCAGGCCGATGCCGCGCAGCGAGAAGATGTCGTGGTGGTTCAGCGCCGTCGTGCGCAGCCGCACGGTGGTCCAGCCCTGCGGGCACCTGCGGCTCGGGCCGCTCGCCCACCTCGAGGCCGGAGAGCGGGTCGGAGGCGGACTGGCTGACGCAGGTGACGGCGAGCATGCGACCGACCCTACCGAGGGCAGGCGCTACGGCTTGCGCAGGATGTAGAGCGACTGCCCGTCCTTCTCCTGGCCGTGGCCGACCTTGTCGACCTCGAGGCCCGCGTCGCGGACCATCCCCTCGAAGAACTGCTTCTCGAAGCGCACGCAGTGCAGCGGCCCGGACCACTCGAGCGGGCCGTACCCCACGGGGTTCTCCTCCACGTCGGGCACCCCCTCCTCGACGAAGGCGGTGACGAACGCGCGACCGGCGGGCTTGAGCAGCCGCGAGACCTCACCGAGGTAGGCCGCCGTGTCGTCCTCCATGAGGTGGCTGAACACGCTGAAGGCGTAGAAGCCGTCGTAGTCGGCCGTCGGCACCCGGGATGGTGCGCTGCGGGGCGCCGCCCGGGTTGTAGCGCGCGTTGGCGAGGTCGACGTGCGTGAAGGTGAAGCCGGGGCGGTTGCCGATGTGCCGCTGGGCCCAGTCGACGAGGTGCTTCTGGACGTCGACCCCGTGGTACTGGTCGATGCGACCCATCTTCTCGACGATGCCGACGGCCAGCCGACCGGCGCCGCAGCCCCAGTCGAGCAGGCGCGAGGACGTCGAGAGGCCGATCTCCGTCTCGAGGCGCTCGACCTCGGCGACCGCGGAGGACACGAAGGCGTCGTCCTGCCGGAAGTGGGCACCCCCCATCCGGTACACCGTCGGGGGGAGCTTCACCCCGGCCGAGGAGACCCCGTGGTGGGTTCGGGGCAGCACGACTGCCTGGGCACGGTCGACGATGGTCTTGAACAGCACCCGAGGAACTCTAGGGGGCGGGGAGCGGACCCTGGACCACTAGGTCCCGAGGACGATCGGCGCGGCACGGTGCAGCGCGTCGCGCCAGTGCGGCAGCGGCTCGAGCCCCGCCGCGGCCCACATCTGGTGCGAGAGCACGCTGTAGGGCGGCCGGGGCGCCGGCAGGGGGAAGTCCGTGGTGGGGATCGGCGACACCCGCTCCGGGTCGAGCCCGAGCTCCTCGAACACGGCGCGGGCGAGCTCGAACCACGAGCACTCCCCCGCCCCGGTGGCGTGCCAGGTGCCGAACGGCGCGCCCGCGTCGACGATGCGCACGATGCCCTCGGCGAGGTCGACGGTCCAGGTCGGCTGGCCCACCTGGTCGGCGACCACCGTCAGCCGCTCCCGCTCGCCCGCGAGGCGCTGCATCGTCGCGGGGAAGTTCTTGCCCTTCGCGCCGTAGAGCCACGCGGTGCGCACCACCCAGCTGCGCGGGCACTCGGCGCGCACGGCCCACTCACCGGCCGCCTTGGTGCGGCCGTAGGCGGTGGCCGGCGCGACCGGCGCGTCGGCGGCGTACGGCTCGCGCCCGTCGCCGGCGACGACGTAGTCGGTCGACAGCTGCACCATCGCGGCACCGGCAGCGTGCGCGGCCCGGGCCAGGTTGGCCGCGCCGACGGCGTTGACCGCGAAGGCGCGTGCCTCGTCGGTCTCGGCCGCGTCGACCGCGGTGTAGGCGGCGCTGTTGACCACGACGTCGTGGCCGGCCACCTGCTCCGCGCACTGGGCCGGGTCGAGGATGTCGAGGCCGGGCAGGTCGGCGCGGGTCACCGTGTGGCCGGCGGCCTCGAGCACCTCGCAGAGGTCCTGGCCGAGCATGCCGGCGGCACCGGCGACGAACCAGCGCGCCATCAGCGGGCCACGACCTGCTGGGTGCGGGCGTACTTCGCCTCGGTCGCGTCCTTCATCGGGCGCCACCAGGCCTCGTTGTCGCGGTACCAGTCGATCGTCGCGGCGAGACCGTCGCGGAAGCTGCCGTAGCGCGGTGCCCAGCCGAGCTCGGTGCGCAGCCGGCCCGCCTCGATGGCGTAGCGCAGGTCGTGGCCGGCCCGGTCGGTGACGTGGTCGAAGGCGTCGGGGTCGCTGCCCCATCAGCTCGAGGATGAGGCGCACGACGTCGCGGTTGTTGACCTCGCCGTCGGCCCCGATCAGGTAGGTCTCGCCGAGCACGCCCTTGTCGATGATCGTCCAGACGGCGGCGTTGTGGTCGTCGACGTGGATCCAGTCGCGCACGTTCAGCCCCGCGCCGTAGAGCTTGGGCCGGATGCCGTCGAGGACGTTGGTGACCTGGCGCGGGATGAACTTCTCGACGTGCTGGCGGGGGCCGTAGTTGTTCGAGCAGTTCGAGATGGTCGCCCGCAGCCCGAAGGAGCGCACCCAGGCCCGCACCAGCAGGTCGGAGCCCGCCTTGGTCGACGAGTAGGGCGAGCTGGGGTTGTAGGGGGTGTCCTCGGTGAACTTCTTCGGGTCGTCGAGCTCGAGGTCGCCGTAGACCTCGTCGGTGGAGATGTGGTGGTAGCGCACGTCGTGCCGGCGGGCGGCCTCGAGCAGGGTGAAGGTGCCGACCAGGTTGGTGCGCACGAAGGGGCTCGGGTCGTCGAGCGAGTTGTCGTTGTGCGACTCCGCGGCGAAGTGCACCACGACGTCGGCCTCGGCCACGAGCGGGTCGACCAGGCCGGCATCCGCCACGTCGCCCTCGACGAACCGGATCCGGTCCATCGCCCCGTCGAGCGAGGCCGTCGACCCCGCGTAGGTGAGCGCGTCGAGCACGGTCACCTCGGCGTCGGGCCGGGTCGCGAGGGTGAGGTGCACGAAGTTGCTGCCGATGAAACCGGCGCCACCGGTGACGAGAACCTTCATGCGCGCAAGGGTAACGGCCGGGGGTCGGCCGCCGGACCCGGCGCAGGGGTCATCGCGGGCGTCCGGAACGCGGGGCGTGCTCCACGCAGGTGCGGGCCGTGGGCCTGGCCTCCAGCCGCGCCGGCGCCGATCGGCCGGGAGCACACCTCGCACACCCCGTAGGTGCCCGCGGCCAGCCGGGCCGTGGCCGCGTCGACCTCCGCGAGGTGCTCGCGCGCCTGCTCGGCCGACGCCGTGAGCTGGGCGCGCTCGTAGGCGATCGTCTGGCCCTCGGGGTCGTGCTCGTCGTCGGCGTTGGAGTCCCGCGAGGCGGCGAACAGGGCGGCGAGGTCCGCGTCGGTGCGGGCCAGCGTGGCCCGCACGGCGGCCCGCTCGGCCTCCAGCCGGGCGGCCACGACCGCCGGGGTCGGTGGCTCCTCCCCCGCGTCGGCGCCGTTAGGCTCACCCAGCATGAAGGGCATCATCCTCGCCGGCGGCTCGGGCACGCGACTGCACCCCATCACCCGGGGCATCTCCAAGCAGCTCATGCCGATCTACGACAAGCCGATGGTCTACTACCCGCTGTCGACGCTGATGATGGCCGGCATCCGCGAGGTGCTCGTCATCACCACCCCGCAGGACGCCGACCAGTTCGAGCGGCTCCTCGGCGACGGGCGGCAGTGGGGCATCGAGATCTCGTATGCCGTGCAGCCCAGCCCCGACGGCCTGGCCCAGGCGTTCGTCATCGGCGCCGACTTCATCGGTGACGACAGCGTCGCCCTGGTGCTCGGCGACAACATCTTCTACGGCACCGGCCTCGGCACCGCCCTGCGCGCCCTCACCGACGTGCGCGGCGGGCACATCTTCGCCCACCACGTCAGCGAGCCCACGGCCTACGGCGTCGTCGAGTTCGACGCCGACGGCACCGTGCTGTCGATCGAGGAGAAGCCGCAGCACCCGCGCTCCGACTACGCGGTGCCCGGTCTCTACTTCTACGACAACGACGTGGTCGAGATCGCGCGCAACCTCACCCCCAGCGCCCGCGGCGAGCTCGAGATCACCGCCGTCAACGAGGCCTACCTCCAGCGCGGCGACCTCACGGTCACCGTGCTGCCCCGCGGCACGGCGTGGTTCGACACCGGCACCTTCGAGGGCCTGATGGACGCCAGCCAGTTCGTGCACGTCATCGAGGCCCGGCAGGGCCACAAGATCGGCTGCGTCGAGGAGATCGCCTGGCGGTCCGGCTGGGTCGACGACGACACCTTCCGGCGGCTCGGCGACGAGCTCGTGAAGTCCGGCTACGGCGTCTACATCCACGACTGCCTGGCCCGCGGCAGGACGGGTCGCTGATGGACATCGAGCCGCTGTCGATCGCGGGCTCCTACGTCGTCACGCCGCGCCAGTTCCCCGACGAGCGGGGCGTCTTCCTCGAGTCGTTCCGCGGCGACCACCTCGCCAGGCACCTCGGCCACCGCCCCGACATCGTGCAGACCAACGTGTCGGTGTCCTCGCGCGGCACCGTGCGCGGCATCCACTTCGCCGACGTCCCGCCCGGCCAGGGCAAGTACGTCACGGTGCTGGCGGGGTCGCTCGTCGACTACGTCGTCGACATCCGGGTCGGGTCACCGACCTTCGGGCGGTGGGAGGCCGTCACCCTCGACGCCGTCGACCGCCGCGCGGTCTACCTGGCCGAGGGCCTGGGCCACGCGTTCTGCGCGCTCGAGGACGGCACGACCGCCATGTACCTGTGCACGGCGACGTACAACCCCGACCGCCGAGCACGGCATCCACCCGCTCGACCCCGAGGTCGGGCTCGTGCTGCCGGCGGGCATCGACCCGCTGCTCTCCCCCAAGGACGACGCCGCACCCTCGCTGGCGGTCGCCGTGGCGTCCGGGCGACTGCCCACGGATGCCGGGTGCCTCGCCTGGGCCGACGAGCTCGCTCAGCGCGCGAACTGACGCTCCCACATCACGATCGAGCGCACTGCCGGGTCCACCTCGGCGACCATCCGGTCGAACGCGCGGTCGCCGCGGGCGTAGGGGTCGGCGACGTCGCGGTCCGCGCGGCGGGCGCGGCCGCGGTCGCGGTGCGCCGCGACCAGGCCCGGCAGCGCACGCCACCGCGAGGCGACGTCGTCGGCACCGGCACCGGCGAGCAGCTCGGCCCAGTCGTGCCGCTCGCCGATCTCGTCGAGCACCCGGGCGAGCTCACGCAGGGTGAAGGTGCGCCGGTGCACCCCCGGTGCCTCGTCGAGCACCAGCTCCTTGTGCTCGGTGGCCATCGCGAGCACCACCGCCTGCTCCTGCCGGCGAGCAGCTGGCCGGCGCTGACGGCAGCCGGGCGCCGACTCGAGGCCGTCGCGCAGCAGCACCTCGGCGTACGGCGACCGGCAGATGTTCCCTGTGCACACGGTCAGCAGGCGGACCGGCTCGCCGGGGGGCACCGTCGCGTTCCTGCGCCCGCGCCGACGGTCAGGCGTCCGGCGACGATGGCGCCTGGCTCGACGCGGCCGGTCGGGCCACCACCACGAACTGGTAGGTGAGGAGGTCGCGCAGCCCCGGGACCCAGCCGACCAGGATCGCGAGCTTGTTCAGGGCGACCGGGGCGTCGACGAAGCGCTGTGACCGCTTCCAGGACACGGGGCGCAAGGAGGCGTCGGCCAGCAGCTGGGCGATGTCGTGGCGGGCGAACCACCGCACGTGCGTCGAGTCGTGCAACCCGCGGTCACGGCGCGGCCAGGTGCGGCGCAGGAACACGGACGTGAAGGTCGACAGGTGCCCGACGTTGGGCAGGCTGATGATCACCTCGCCGTTCGGCGCCAGGTGCTCGGTGAACCCGGCCAGGCAGCTCCACGGGTCCTGGAGGTGCTCCAGGACATCGGCGAACACCATGCAGTCGTACGGCCCGTCGAGCTGGTTCAGGATGCTGGCCACGTCGTTGAGGTCACCGGTGATGACCCGGTCGATGCGCTCCCTCGCCTCGACCGCCAGCTGCTCGTCGTACTCCACACCGGTGACCTGGGCGCCCTGGCGTCCCTTGACAGCAGCCCCCAGGACCCCGTTGGAGCAGCCGACGTCCAGCACGTTGCGCCGGTCGACGCCGATGCGTGTGAAGATCTCGGGGCGCAGCCCGGTGTATGCGGAGTAGCGCGACAAAGTGGTCATGCGCAGATTCTGCCGTACCGGTCGTGGTCCTCAGGTCACGCGTGCCGGCCGCGGTCCCGGGAGCCCGGGGCGGCCGCGAGCGCGCGCACGGCGGCGGCCACGGCCTCCGCGACACCCTCCTGGAACACCGAGGGCACGATGCAGTCGACGGTCGGCTCGGGCACGAGGTCGGCGATGGCGTGAGCCGCGGCCAGCTTCATCGCCTCGGTGATCTGACCGGCGCCGGCGTCGAGGGCGCCACGGAAGATGCCGGGGAACGCGAGCACGTTGTTGATCTGGTTCGGGAAGTCCGAGCGCCCGGTGGCCACGATGGCGGCGTGCCGGCGGGCGACGTCCGGGTGCACCTCGGGCGTGGGGTTGGCCAGGGCGAACACCATGCTGTTCCGCGCCATCGAGGCCACCTCCTCCTCCGGCACCTGCCCGCCCGAGACGCCCACGAACACGTCGGCCCCCTCGAGCGCGGCCCCCAGCCGGCCCTGCACCGCCCGCGGGTTGGTCGAGGCCGCGAGCCGGCTCTTGTGCCCGGTGAGGTCCTGGCGGTCGGTCGAGATGATGCCGCGCGAGTCGCAGACCACGATGTCGCGCACCCCGGCCCGCTGCAGCAGCCGGGTCACGGCCACCCCGGCCGCGCCGGCGCCGGAGACCACGACGCGCAGGTCGGGCACCCGGCGCCCGAGCACCCGTGCGCCGTTCAGCAGGCCGGCCAGCACCACGATGGCGGTGCCGTGCTGGTCGTCGTGGAACACCGGGATGTCGAGCCGCTCCTTGAGCTGCTCCTCGATGTCGAAGCAGCGCGGCGCCGAGATGTCCTCGAGGTTGATGCCGCCGTACGACGGCGCGATCCGGGCGATCGCCTCGACCAGCTCCTCGACGGTGCCGGTCTCCATGACGACGGGCACGGCGTCGATGCCGGCGAAGTGCTTGAACAGCACCGCCTTGCCCTCCATCACCGGCATCGCCCCGAGCGGGCCGATGTCGCCGAGGCCCAGCACGGCAGTGCCGTCGCTGATGACGGCCACGGTGTTCCCCCGCGCGGTGTAGCGGGTCGACAGGCTCGGGTCGGCGGCGATGGCGAGCGACACCTCGGCGACGCCGGGGGTGTAGAGCAGGGCCAGGTCCTCGCGCCCGCGCAGCGGCTGCGTCGCGTGTACCCCCAGCTTCCCGCCCTCGTGAGCGCGGAAGACCGGGCTCTGCGGGTCGAAGAAGGGGACGTGGGGCGACGCGGCCATGGGGCAGCTCCTGGAGGGAGATCCGTGGTGTGGCCCTGCCGCGCGAGGCGGGGGCCGGGCAGTGCGCGGGGCCGAGGGGGGTGCTTCTCCGCCGTTCGCTGCGCGCGGGGGTGGCCGCGGGTGAGCATCATCGCACAGCGAGATAGTTACCGGGGTGTGACGCGCACGACGGCTGCCGGTGGCAGTATCGGCCCCGTACACCGCACCGAGGTCTCCCCTGCCACGGTGCACCCCCGTGAAAGGACCCTCATGTTCCGCACCCGCGCCCTGGCGGTGGCCGCCCTCGCCGCGACCGCTCTCGCCCTGACCGCCTGCGGCTCCGACTCGCTCTCCTCGAGCAGCTCGAGCTCCACGTCGGCGTCGGCCTCGGCCAGCGCCCCCACCGTCGACCCGGCGCTGGTCGCCAAGCTGCCCGCGAAGATCAAGGATGCCGGCACCATCAACATCGGCACCGACGCCACCTACCAGCCCAACGAGTACCTCGACGCCGACGGCAAGACCGTCATCGGCATGGACGTCGACCTGTTCGACGCGGTGATGCAGAAGTTCGGCATCAAGACCAACTGGGTGCCCTCGGCGTTCGACGCGATCATCCTCGGCGTGCAGAGCGGCAAGTACGACGTCGGCGTCTCCAGCTTCACCGTCAACCCCGAGCGTATGGAGCAGGCCACGATGGTCAGCTACTTCACGGCCGGCACCCAGTGGGTCACCCAGAAGGGCAACCCCAAGGGCGTCAACCCCGACGACGCGTGCGGCAAGAACGTCGCCGTGCAGAAGGGCACCGTGCAGGCCGACGAGGACCTCCCCAAGCGCCAGGAGGCCTGCAAGGCCGCCGGCAAGCCCGAGATCAACGTGCTCGTCGACGCCGACCAGGCCAAGGTCACCGCGAGCGTGCAGTCCGGCAAGGCCGACGCCATGCTGGTCGACCTCCCGCCGGCCATCGCCGCGGTCGACTCCACCGGTGGCACCCTCGAGCTGCTCGGCGAGCAGTACGACTCGGCCCCCTACGGCTACGTGCTCCCGAAGGACGCCGCCGGCACCGCGTTCGGCGAGGCCATCGTCGAGGCCCTCAAGCAGCTCAAGGCCGACGGCACCTACGACCAGATCCTCACCAAGTACAAGACCGAGGGTGGCGCCATCAGCGACTTCGCCGTGAACCCGACGGTCAGCTGACGCCATGACCGCGTCGACGCAGGACCGGCCGGGCGCCATCGACGCCCGGCCGGTCCGGCACCCCGGACGATGGGTGGCCGTGGTCATCATCGCGATCGTCGTCGCGATGATCATCAGCTCGTTCGTGACCAACGAGAAGTGGAACTTCCCGTTCGCGTTCGAGATCATGCAGCAGACCCCGGTCATCGAGGGCCTGTGGAAGGGCACCATCTTCGGCACGGTCGGCGCGATGATCCTCGGCATCGGCCTCGGCGTCCTCCTCGCGGTCATGCGGCTGTCGACCAACCCCGTGCTGCGAGGCGTTGCCTTCGTCTACACCTGGTTCTTCCGGGCCATCCCCCGCTACGTGCTGCTGGTGCTGCTCGGCACCGGCATCGGCTTCCTCTACCCCGTCTTCGACATCGGGGTGCCGTTCGGCCAGCAGATCGCCGACGCGGCCGGCATCGACACGAGCATGACGTTCTTCACGCTCGACTACAACGCCATCTCGAGCACGATCTGGGTCGGCATCCTCGGCCTCGGGCTCTCCGAGGCCGCCTACATGGCCGAGATCGCCCGCGCCGGCATCCTGTCGGTCGACAAGGGCCAGGCCGAGGCCGCCCAGGCGCTCGGCATGCCGCCGGGCAAGACCATGCGCCGCGTCGTGCTCCCCCAGGCCATGCGGGTCATCGTCCCCCCGACCGGCAACGAGACGATCGCCATGGTCAAGGACACCTCGCTGCTCGCGGCCATTCCCGTCATCGTCGAGCTGTTCTACCAGAGCTACCAGTTCGGCCAGCGCAGCTTCCAGATCATGCCCGGGATCGTCGCGGCCACGATCTGGTACCTCATCGTCTGCTCCATCCTGATGGTCGGGCAGTCCCGCCTGGAGCGGTACTACGGCCGCGGTTTCGGGGCGATGCCCAAGAAGGCGAAGCAGAAGATCACCGAGATCGGGGCTGACCACTGATGACCCAGGACACGGCAACGGCGAGCGAGGGCTACCCCCTCGTCCACGCCGTCAACGTCACCAAGGCCTTCCACGGCACCGAGGTGCTCAAGGGCATCGACATGGACGTGCAGCGCGGCGAGGTCGTCGTGCTGCTCGGCCCCTCCGGGTCGGGCAAGACCACCTTCCTGCGCTGCATCAACCAGCTCGAGACCATCGACGGCGGCCGGATCTGGGTCGACGGCGACCTGATGGGCTACGAGGACCGCAGCGGCACGCTGCACCGGCTCACCGACAAGAAGATCGCGGCCCAGCGCCGCGACATCGGCATGTGCTTCCAGCGGTTCAACCTGTTCCCGCACAAGACGGTGCTCGAGAACGTCATCGAGGCGCCGACGCAGGTCAAGGGCGTGAAGAAGAAGGACGCCACCGCCAAGGCCCTCGAGCTGCTCGAGCAGGTGGGCCTCGGCGACAAGCCGGCGGCCTACCCGTCGCAGCTCTCCGGTGGCCAGCAGCAGCGCGTCGCGATCGCCCGGGCGCTCGCGATGGACCCCAAGCTGATGCTCTTCGACGAGCCGACGAGCGCGCTCGACCCCGAGCTGGTCGGCGAGGTGCTCAAGGTCATGCGCGACCTCGCCGACGGCGGCATGACGATGATCGTCGTGACGCACGAGATGGGCTTCGCGCGCGAGGTGGCCGACCGCGTCGTGTTCATGGACGGCGGCGTCGTCGTCGAGCAGGGCCCGCCCTCGCAGGTCATCGCCAACCCGCAGCACAAGCGCACCAAGGCGTTCCTGTCGCGGATGCGCCAGGAGGAGGCCGCCCACGCCGAGGCGATCGTCGCCACGGTCAGCGGGAACGCCGAGGCGCTCGCGGCGATCGCCGCGGCCGACGCCGAGGCCGACGACGCGGCCCGGGCGGCGATCGAGAACGCGCGGGACGCCACCCAGCAGCGGTGAGCCGACGGCCCCGGATGCCGTGGCCCGCGCTGGTGCGGGTCCGGGGCCGGTCGATGCTGCCCACCTACCGCGACGGCGACCTGCTCCTGGTGCTGCGCGGCATCCGGGCGCGAGCAGGACGGGCCGCCGTCGTGCGCCTCCCCCCGGATGCCGGCGGCCGCCCCCGGCCGCTGTCGGTGAAGCGGGTGAACGGTCCCGATCCGGCTGCGCCGCACCGCTGGTGGATCGACTCCGACAACGCCGCCGAGGGGGTCACGTCGTTCGACGTGGGGTCCCTGACCGACGAGGACATCCTGGCGGTGGTCGTCGGTCGGGCCTGGCGGCCGCTGAGGTAGGTTTGGCGGGACCGCACGTCCCGACCCCGAGGAGAGACACCCATGCTGTCCCTGTTCCGCATCACCGACGTCTCGGCGCACTGTGACCTGCCGTGCGGCGTGTACGACCCCGCGCAGGCCCGCATCGAGGCGGAGTCGATCAAGGCGATCATCGCCAAGGTCGCAGACAACGACGACCCCGACTTCCGCACCCGCGCCATCCTCATCAAGGAGCAGCGCTCCGAGCTCGTCAAGCACCACCTCTGGGTGCTGTGGACCGACTACTTCAAGCCGCCGCACTTCGAGAAGTACCCCGAGCTGCACACCCTGGTCAACGAGGCCACCAAGCTGGCCGGCGCGTCCGGCACCAAGGGCGAGCTCGACGCCGCCAAGGCCGACGAGCTGCTCGCCAAGATCGACGAGATCGCCCGCATCTTCGCGGAGACCAAGAAGGCCTGAGTCCCGCACCGCACGCCGGAGGCCGCCCCCTGCGACAGCCAGGGGCGGCCTTCGTCGTGGGTGGGTCGGTCAGGGCTCCGGCACGGTGACGACGAAGACCTCGCCGACGCCCTCGAGGTCGACGGCGCCCTCCCCCGCAGGGAGGAAGGCCGAGTCGACGTCGCCGAGGTCCAGGGTGCGGGTGGCCGACGCGAGGGTCACCCTCCCGCGCAGGCAGAACGCGATGCGCGGCCGGTGCTCACCGGGCAGCGCCCGGCCCGGGGTGACCCGGTACAGGCGGAACCGGTCGGAGGCGCTGTCGAAGGCCTCGAGCCCGGGCTCGACGACGCGGCCGCGGCCGGCCACGCCGTCGGCGAGCGGGTCGACGATGCGCAGCAGCTCGGGCACGTTGACCTCCTTGCTCGTGAGGCCGGCCCGCACCACGTTGTCGGAGTTGGCGAGCACCTCGATGCCCAGCCCGCGCACGTAGGAGTGCAGCACCCCGGCCGCGACGTCGATGTACTCCCCCGGCTGCAGCACCCGGTGGTGCATCAGCAGCAGCACGACGAGGCCGATGTCGTCCGTGGTGCTCCTCGGCCACGCCCACCACGGCCGCCGCGGCATCGCCGACCTCGTCGCCCGAGGCCTCCACCCGCACGCAGGCGGCCACGACCTCGCGCACCAGGTCGGGCACCTCGCCGGCCGGGGTGTCGAGCACCGCGCCGAGCATCGCGTGCACCGGGTCGTCGGAGATCGCCGCCTTCTCGACCAGGTCGCCGAGGCGCAGCACCCCCAGCCGCTCGACAAGGCGGGCCACCTCGTCGAAGGTGCGCATGCCCACGAACACCTCGAACGGCGAGATCGCCAGCAGCAGCTCGGGCTTGGCCCAGTCGTCGACGTAGACCGAGTCGCCCGTCGTGGCCCGCACCGCGGTGGCCTGCTCGGCGCTCGGGTGCGCCTGGATGGAGATCGCCCGGCCGGGGGCCAGCACCTTGAGCAGGAAGGGCAGCCGCGGCCCGAACCGCGCCACGCACTCCTCCCCCAGCTCACCGACCGGGTCGGCCGCCACGACGGCGGCGAGGTCCGGGCCGCCGGGGCGGTCGGTGCCGGCCGCGCCCTCCTCGTGGGCGCCCATCCACAGCTCCGACTCCGGCTCCGCGCTCGGGATGTCGCGTCCCTGGAGGCTGGCGATGGAGACGTGCGATCCCCACGCGTCGGTGAAGATGACGGGCGTCAGGCGATCCACGAAGGCCTCTCCGGGTGGCGGCTGGGGGTACCCGATGCTAACGCGCGGCCGGTTCGCGCTCCCCGACCCGGCCCAGCATGGCGTCGGCCGTCGCCACGGCCAGCGCCTCGACCACCTCGGGGTCGTACTGGTAGCCCAGGCCGAGGTGGATGCGCTCGTAGGCCGCCCGGATGTCGTCGGGGTCGCCGCTGCCGCCGGTGAGGTCGTCGAAGGCGTTCGCGACCTTGATGATCCGGCTCGCGAGCGGCACCTCCTCGCCGAGCTCGCGCACCTGGCGGTACGGGATCGTCTGCGCCTCGACGAAGTCGGCCACGTCCTCCAGACCCTCGGCGTGCCGGATGATCCGCGCGCCCTCGTCGGCGATGTCGCGCTGGTCGCTCGGCGCGGCGAGGACGGTCGCCCCCCCGGGGAGGGGCTCGATCAGGGAGATCTGGCCGAGGTCGTGCAGCAACGCGGCGTACTCCAGGTCACGCAGGTCGCGGTCGGAGATGCCCAGCACCCGCCCGATCCGCACGCTGAGGTCGGCCACCCGTTCGGCGTGGCCCGCCGGGGTGTAGCCGCCGTGCTCGGTGAGGTGCGAGAGGGTGGCGATCGTCTGGCGGTAGGTCAGCCGGTTCTGGGCATAGCGACCGACGGCCACGTAGGTGATGGCGAGCGGGAACAGCGCGATCGGGAGGGACACCAGGCCCAGGACCGGCGCCATCAGGGCGACCATCGGCCCCGACACCACGACGGCCGCGGTCAACGGGGTCACCTCCCCGAACTCGTCTCGCAGCGCGGCGAGCCACGGGGTGTGCTGCCGCTCGGAGCGCACGGCCGAGGTGAGCACGATCTCGACGCCGATGCCGATGGCCGCGACCACGACCATGCCCAGCGCCACCAACCACCGAGACACCGTGGTGTCGAGCTCGAGCTGCCACAGTGACTGCCCGCCCGGCGCGACGCTGCGGGTCAGCGCCGCGGCCACCCCCACCCCGATGAGCCGTGCGGCCACCTGGTCGAGCCCCACCGTGTGACCACGCGCACCGCCGACCAGGGTGGCGCCGAGCAGGCCCGCGGTCACGACCAGCACGACGAAGCTGGCCGTGACGTGGAACGTCGTCTCGCCGCTGATCTCGCACAGGAAGGCAATGGCGAGCGCGGAGGCGGAGGCCAGCGGGGCGGCCTCACGCCCGCTCGGCATCCGCAGCCGGAAGAGCTCTCCGACGGCGATGGCGACCGTGAAGACGAGGACGGTGGGCCAGTGCTGACCGAGCTCCGTGATCAGGGACGCACCCCCGGCATAGCCGGCGGCGAGGAGCACCACGACCCCGACCGCGAGGACGGCCCACGCGCGCGAGAGGTGGGCCCGTGGGAAGAACGTGGTCACGAGGCCACCATCCCGCTGCGACGCGAGAGCGCCTGCTCCAGGGCACGCAGCAGGTCCTCGCGGCCGGCCGGCGTTCCCCGCAGCACGGTGATGGCCGCGTCGCTGGCGACCAGCCCCCCGTCCGGCGTGCCGACCTCGGTGAGGAGGTCGTACTCGTCGGCGAGCCCGACGATGAGTGCCGGCACGCTGAGCTCCGTGCGTGCCGACATCGCGGGCACGACCGCGTCGCGGTGGTGTGTGATGGCGTCAAGGGCCCCGGAGAGGAAGCTGAGGCCGCTGCAGCAGGCGCGCACCCCGCCGCGGGTAGCCGCGCAGGCCGGCCCCACCGACCACCCCGGTGTTGCGCACCAGCCCGGTCGGCAGCGTGGTCAGGCCCAGGTCGTGGAGCATGCCGGCGACCCGCACGTTCGCGACCACCTGGGCGCGCAGGCCGAGGTGCTGTGCCATCGACGCGCTCAGCTCGGCCACTCGTGCGCTGTGCCCGACGAGGTGTGGAGCCTTGGCCTCGACGGCCGCGACCAGCACGTCGAGGGCCCGCTCGTGCCCCTTGAGCTCTTCGGAGTACTGCCGGTAGGCCCACTGCGCCACCAGGAGCGGGGGAAGGATGAGCAGGACGCTGGCCGAGCGCAGGCCCGCCGATCCCCACAGCACGACCATGATGAAGGCGATGACGCCGTAGCCGAGGTACGCGGGCCCCGCGGTGGTGACGATCCGCCACACCTGCTCGCGCATCGGTACCCCCGAGGCCAGGCGGACCACGATGGCGACGAGCACGAGGTTCACGGCGAACTGCACGAGGTCCGCCATCAGGAGCGGGAGGCCGATGAGGCGGATGATCTGCCACGAACCCACCAGCATCGGTCTCGCCGGGCAGACCACCGGCGCCGAGGTAGGCCGCACCGCCCGCCACCCCCATGATGGCGAACATCCCCGAGTTGAACACCCGGGTGCGCAGCCGCACCCCCACGCCCTGGAAGGAACCCATGACCATCCCGACGATGCCGGCGCCGGCCGGCCCGACGAGGGAGATGGCCGCGAGGATGACGATGCCGGTGAAGGACAGGTTGACCCGGCTGCCGACCAGGGACACCGAGCCCAGCCACCAGGCCAGCACCGTCAGGAGGAGCACCACCCCGAACGTCGCATCGAGCACGAGGCCGTGCAGCACGATCGTCGCCGCGGTGAGGAGGACCCCCAGCGCGGCGACGAGGCCGACGTAGATGTTGGTCGCGTCCGGGACGCGTCGTCTGGCTCCCCCCTCCGCGGACGGAGCCTCAGCGGTCATCGGTCAATGCGTCAGTCGTCCCACCCTACGGCGAGCGTCACGGCGCGGGTGGTGTCGCCATGGTGCGTGGGGGCGGCCTGGGCAGTGGAGGGGGCGATCAACGCGATGGCGGCCAGGGCGGCGACGGCGAGAGCAGCGCGGAACTTGCGCATTGGGGAAATCCTTTCAGAGGCGGGCGCCCGGCCCGAGGACGGCTGGGAGCCGGACACCACAAGTCTCTCATCCGCGCTGGTGTGCGACAATGATCGAAATTGTGCGTCCCACTGCACTGCCCGGCTGACCCCCCGACGAAAGGCACCCCATGAGCAAGCGCGCCCGCAAGCGCCGCTCGCGCAAGGGCAACAAGGCCAACCACGGCCGCAAGCCCAACGCCTGAGCGCGTGACAAGGAAACACCCGGTAGGCCTCGCGGCAGACCGGGTGTTCTCGTTGTGGGGAGTGCCCTTGGTGGGGCCGGCGACTCAGCCGTCGGACTCCAGGCGCACCATCGTGATCCGCTGCATGACCTGCATCCGCACCTCTACGGGGGCGGTCTCGCCCGAGCACGAGCGGCGCACGACCTGCTTCAGCGCGACGTCGAGGTCGTGCTCGGCGAGGCAGGGCTGGCACTCGCCGAGATGGGCCGCGACCCGCCGCACGTCGTCGGCGCTCATCTCGCCGTCGAGGTACTCGTAGATGCGGTGCAGGACCTCGGAGCAGTCACCGTGTCCGGCGTGGGCGTCCTGGGTCATGACTCCTCCTGGGTGCCGCTGCCGAAGCCGCGGTCCTTGGCGTACTCGGTGAGCAGGCCGCGCAGCTGGCGCCGGCCGCGGTGCAGTCGCGACATCACGGTGCCGATCGGCGTGCCCATGATCTCGGCGATCTCCTTGTAGGCGAACCCCTCGACGTCGGCGAGGTAGACGGCCATCCGGAAGTCCTCGGGCAGCTCCTGCAGGGCCCGCTTGACCTCCGAGTCGGGCAGGTGCTCGAGAGCCTGCACCTCGGCGGACTTCAGGCCGACCGAGGTGTGCGACTCGGCCCGCGCGAGCTGGTAGTCCTCGACCTCGGCGGCGTCGGACTGCAGCGGCTCGCGCTGCCGCTTGCGGTAGGTGTTGATGTAGGTGTTGGTGAGGATGCGGTACATCCACGCCTTGAGGTTGGTGCCGGGCTGGTACTGGTGGAACGCGGCAAACGCCTTGGCGTAGGTCTCCTGCAGCAGGTCCTCGGCATCGGCCGGGTTGCGCGTGGTGCGCATCGCCGCGGCGTAGAGCTGGTCGAGCAGCGGGAGGGCCTCGCGCTCGAAGCGGGCCTGGCGCTGCTCGGTGGTCTCGGTGGCGACGTCGACCTCGGCGTCCGGGGGGCTGTCGACGGGAGTCGGTGGAGTGGTCATCGTCTCCCAGCCTATCCGGGCCCGGCTGGGGGCTGTGGTGTCGAGGACGAACACGAGAGCGTGACCTTTCCTGGCGGTGCGCGGACAGGTCGGTCAACGCCCCCTCCGGCGACGGCATTCCCCGTCGGAGGGCGACGCGGCTCAGCCGCCGGGGAGCCGCCGCACCACCAGGGCGGCGACCGCGGCTGCGGAGCCCCCGATCGAGTGGGCCCCGGTGACGACGTCGAGGACGGCCCCGGGCGGGAGGACCGCCTCGACCTCGGCCGGGGTGCCGAACGGGTCGGTGCGGCCCTGCACCACGTGCACGGGGATGCCGTGGGCGGACGGCATCGCGAGCTCGTGCGCCCGCGAGCTGGCGGGCTTGCCGGGCGGGTGCAGCGGGAACGACAGGGCGAGCACCGCGCGGGCCCCCACGGCCGCCGCGGTGCGGCAGGCCACCCGGGCGCCGGCGCTGCGCCCTCCGACGACGAGCGGGCCGGCGCCCAGGCCCGGTGCGAGCGCCTCGAGCACCGGCAGCCAGGCCAGGTCGAGGGATGCCGGGGCCGGCCCGATCTTCCTGCCCGCCACCCGCCACGGCTGGTCGACGAGCACGACGGCCCACCCGGCGGCCACGGCCGCGTCGCGCATCGCCAGCACGTCGAGGGTCCAGCGCTGGCCGCCGGCCCCGTGACCGAGCACGAGCGAGCCGGCCGGGATGCCGTCGGGCCGGGTCGTCGTGGTGCGCGCCGGTCCCAGCGGGGTGTCGACGAGGCGCACCTCGCCGGCGTCGGCCGCCTCGGCGGCCGCGCCTCCGGTGTCGCTCACCCGTCGCCGCCGAGGACCTCACCGGTCACCGGGTCGACGACGCCGACGAGCTCGTCGGCGGGCACCGGCTCGAGCAGCTGCGGCCCGTTGGACCGGTTGCTGCTCACCGCCCGCGAGACGGGGTAGGCCGTGAAGCGGCCGGCCGGGCGCGGCTCGAGCAGGCCGAGCACGTCGGCCGCACCGGTGGCCGGGTCGAGCCAGGTGGCCCACTCCTCCGGCTCGAGCACGAGCGGCTGGCGGTCGTGGATGCGGTCGAGACCGGGCTCGGCGGGCCCGGTGACCACCGTGAAGGTGGTCAGCCAGGCGAGGGGGTCGTCGGGGTCGGTGACCGCGGGGTCGCGCCAGAACTCGTACAGGCCGGCCATCGCCACGCTCGTGCCGTCGGTGCGGGAGGTGAAGAACGGCTGCTTGCGCGGCTTGCCCTTCGGGTCGCGGGCGGTCGGCGAGGCCTGCCACTCGTACCACCCGCGGGCCGGCACCAGGCAGCGTCGCGCGGCCAGGGCCCGGGCGAAGGCGGGCTTGTCGGCGACGGACTCGACCCGGGCGTTGATCATCCGGGCCGCTCCCCCGGCGTCCTTGGACCAGCTCGGCACCAGGCCCCAGGTGAGCAGCCGCAGCTGCCGCCGCGGTGCGGCCTCGCGGTCCTCGCGAGGCGCCCGCGCCAGCACGACCGGGGCCCGCTTGGTCGGGGCCATGTTGTGGTCGGGCCGCCCCGCCGGCGGCTCCTGGGGGTTGACCAGCACGCTGCGTCCCGGCTCGCCGGTGCGGTCGTCGTCGACCTCGAACTCGAGCACCAGCTCGTCCGGGTTCGCCGTCGCGGCATACCGACCACACATGGGCGTCAGGCTACTGACCCGGGCGGTGAGGAACTACCGTAGGGACTTCACATCAGTCCAGCAGGTACTGACCGGGAGGACCCACATGACCTTGGTGCGACGCGTTGCCCGCCCCATGCTCGCCGCGATGTTCGTCGTCGGCGGACTCGACCAGCTCAAGCACCCGAGCCGCAAGACCGACACCGCGGCGCCGCTCGTCGAGAAGGTCGCGCCGGCGCTCGGCCTGCCCGACGACACCGAGCTGCTGGTGCGGGCCAACGGCGCGGCGATGGTGGGGGCCGGGTCGCTGCTGGCGCTCGGTCGCCTCCCCCGCATCGCCTCGACGGTCCTTGCGGCCGACGCTGGTGCCCACCACGCTGGCGGCCCACGCCTACTGGTCGGAGCAGGACCCGCAGGTGCGCGCCCAGCAGAAGGTGCAGTTCCTGAAGAACCTCGGCCTGCTCGGCGGTCTGCTCCTCGCCGCCGTCGACACCGAGGGCAAGCCGGGCCTGGCCTACCGCGCGCACATGGTGGGCGACAGCGCCCAGCGCACCGCCCGCCAGACCCGCCGCGAGGCGAAGCACCTGGCGCACTCCGCCGCCCGCGAGGCCAAGCTGAAGGCGGTCCAGGCGCAGCATGCCATCGGCTGACTGGACGGCTCCCACCGCCGCCGGGCCGGTCGACGCACGCGTCGTCCTGCCGGGCAGCAAGTCCCTCACCAACCGCTACCTCGTGCTCGCCGCGCTGGCGAACGACGTGTCGCGGCTGCGCGCACCGCTCCGGTCGCGCGACACCCTCCTGATGGCCGGGGCCCTGCGCACCCTGGGCGCCGCCATCGACGACGTCGACGACACCGACTGGCTCGTGACCCCGGCACCGCTGGTCGGTGGGGGCACCGTCGACTGCGGCCTGGCCGGCAACGTCATGCGCTTCGTGCCGCCGGTGGCCGGGCTGGCCGACGGCCCCGTGCGCTTCGACGGCGACCCGCACGCCCGGCTGCGCCCCATGGCACCGGTGCTCGGGGCGCTGCGCTCCCTCGGCGTGGCGGTCGACGACGACGGCCGCGGCGGCCTGCCGTTCACCGTGCACGGCACGGGTGCGGTCCGCGGCGGGGCGGTCACCCTCGACGCCTCGGCATCCTCGCAGTTCGTCTCCGGGCTGCTGCTGTCCGGTGCCCGCTTCGACGAGGGCGTCACGGTGCACCACGAGGGCAAGGCCGTGCCGAGCCTGCCGCACATCGAGATGACCGTCGAGACGCTGCGCGACGCCGGGGTGGTGGTCGACGACGGTGACGTGCACACCTGGCGGGTCGAGCCGAGCGAGGTCAACGCCCTCGACGTGCAGGTCGAGCCCGACCTGTCCAACGCCGCGCAGTTCCTCGCCGCCGCGCTGGTCACCAACGGCCGGGTGCAGGTGCCGGGGTGGCCGCAGTACACGACCCAGGGCGGCGACTTCATCCGCGACGTGCTCGACATGATGGGCGCCGAGGTCGTGCTCGACCGGGCCGGGCTCACCGTCAGCGGCGGCGGCAGCATCTCCGGCATCGACGTCGACCTGCACGACTCCAGCGAGCTCACCCCGGTGGTCGCCGCCCTGTGCGCGCTGGCCGACTCGCCGAGCGTCATCCGCGGGGTCGCGCACATCCGCGGGCACGAGACCGACCGCCTCGCGGCCCTGCGCACCGAGCTCGACCGGGCTGGGCGCCGCGCGTCGACGAGACCGACGACGGGCTGCGGATCACGCCGCGGCCGCTGCACGCCGGCACGTTCCACACCTACGCCGACCACCGCATGGTCATGGCCGCCGCGGTGCTCGGGCTGGTGCTGCCCGGTCTCGTCGTCGAGGACGTCGGCACCGTCGCCAAGACGATGCCGGAGTTCACCCAGCTGTGGGCGCACATGCTCAGCGACCGGGTCACGGCGGGCGCCTGATGGCACGGGCGGCGGGCACCTACGACGAGTCCGATGTGCGAATCCGCCCCAACCGCAGGGGAACTCGCCCACGCAGCAAGGACCGGCCCGCCCACGAGGATGCCGTTCCCGGTCGGGTCACCGGCGTCGACCGCGGCCGCTACACCACCCTCGTCGGCGACGGCGCCGACCGCCACGTCGTCATCGCCATGCGGGCTCGCGAGCTCGGCCGCAAGGGCATCGTCGTCGGTGACGACGTCTTCCTCGTCGGCGACACCACCGGGGTCGACGGCAGCCTGGCCCGCATCGTGCGGGTGGCGCCGCGCGGCACCGTGCTGCGCCGCACCGCCGACGACACCGACCCGGTCGAGCGGGTGCTCGTGGCCAACGCCGACCAGCTCGTGGTGGTGTCGGCCCTGGCCAACCCCGAGCCGCGGCCCCGGCTCATCGACCGCTGCCTGGTCGCCGCCTACGACGCCGGCATGGAGCCGCTCCTGGTGCTGACCAAGGCCGACCTCACCGACCCCGGCCCCTTCCTCGAGCAGTACGCCGCGCTGTCGGTGCGCCACCTCGTCACCGCGCGGCACGACGGCAGCACCGACGGCCTCGACGCCCTGCGCGAGGCGCTCTCGGGGCGGGTCAGCGTGCTCGTCGGCCACTCCGGCGTCGGCAAGAGCACGCTGGTCAACGCCCTGGTGCCGCTGGCCCTGCGCGCCACCGGCGTCGTCAACGACGTCACCGGCCGCGGCCGGCACACCTCGTCGTCCGCCGTCGCCCTCGCCCTGCCCGACGACGACGGCTGGATCATCGACACCCCCGGCATCCGGTCGTTCGGGCTGGCCCACGTCGACCCGGCCCGGATCATCCAGCACTTCCCCGACCTCGAGCCGGGCACGGCGCAGTGCCCGCGCGGCTGCACGCACGACGAGGAGGAGTGCGCCCTCGACGCGTGGGTCGCCAGCGGCGCCGCCGGGCCGGCCGGGCCCTCGCGCCTGGACTCGCTGCGCCGGCTGCTGCGCGCCCGCACCCCCACGCACAGACGACTGATTGCGGATAATCCCCCCCGACAGCGCACCCGCCGGGTGCCCTGGAAGGGGGATTATCCGCAATCAGTCGGAAAGCGGCAGGCCGTCAGCCGTTCGGCGGGCGGTGGTCGCCGGGCTGCTCGTCGATCAGCCGGGTCGTCTCCTGGGGGGCGTAGCCGGTCTCGTTGAGCTGGTCGCGAGCGCTCGGCCATCTGCTCGAGGTCGACCGGGTCGTCGGCGGCCAGGGCGTCGTCGCGCAGGTCGGTGTCGACGAACCGGGCGTCGGGCTCGACGTCGGACACGTCGACGGTCTCGACGATCGTGCGCGGCTCGGCGAAGTGGCACGCCGACAGGTGCTCGCCGGCGCCGTCGGAGCGCGGCTCGAGCTGCGGCTCCTCCTGCGAGCAGAGCTCCTGCGCCTTCCAGCACCGGGTGTGGAACCGGCATCCGGACGGCGGGTTGGCCGGTGAGGGCACGTCGCCGACGAGCACGATCTGCTCGCGCTTGCCGCGCAGCGTGGGGTCGGGCACCGGCACGGCGGACAGCAGCGCCTGGGTGTAGGGGTGCGTCGGGCGGGTGTAGACCTCGTCCTCCTCACCCAGCTCGGCCATCCGGCCGAGGTACATGACCCCGACCCGGTCCGAGATGTGCCGCACCACCGACAGGTCGTGCGCGATGAAGACGTAGGCCAGGCCGAGCTCGTCCTGCAGCTTCTCCATCAGGTTGACGACCTGCGCCTGCACCGACACGTCGAGCGCGGACACCGGCTCGTCGCAGACCAGCACCTTGGGGTTCAGGGCGATGCCGCGGGCGATGCCGATGCGCTGCCGCTGGCCACCGGAGAACTGGTGCGGGTAGCGGTTGATGTGCTCGGGGTTGAGCCCGACCAGGTCGAGCAGCTCCTGCACCCGCTGGCGACGCCCGCCCTTGGGCACGACGTCCTTGTGGATCTCGAACGGCTCGCCGATGATGTCGCCGACCGTCATCCGGGGGTTGAGCGAGGTGTAGGGGTCCTGGAAGACGATCTGGATGTCGCGGCGCATCCGGCGCATCTCGCGCCCCGACGCCGAGCTCCAGTCGGCGCCCTCGAAGATGACCTTGCCCGCGGTGGGCTCCTCCAGGCGCATGAGCAGCCGGCCCAGGGTCGACTTGCCGCAGCCGGACTCGCCCACGATGCCGAGCGTCTCGCCCTTGTGCAGGTCGAAGCTCACCCCGTCGACGGCCTTGACCTGGCCGACCGTGCGGCGCAGCACGCCCTTCTTGATCGGGTAGTGCTTGACCAGCTCCTGCGCGCTGAGAATGACCTCAGGCATTGACGACCTCCTCGGCGAAGTGGCAGGCCGAGAAGCGGCCGGGGACGACCTCGCGCAGCGGCGGGAGGTCGGTGCGGCACACGTCCTGGGCCATCCGGCAGCGCGGGTTGAACGGACAGCCCGGTGGGATCCGCATCAGGTTGGGCGGCAGCCCGCCGATGGCGGCGAGGGTCTGCCCCTTCTGGTCCAGGCGCGGGATCGACTCCAGCAGGCCCCGGGTGTAGGGGTGGGCGGGTGAGGCGTAGAGCTCGTGCACCGTGGCGGTCTCGACGAGGCGCCCGGCATACATCACGGCGATCCGGTCGGCGACGTCGGCGACGACGCCCAGGTCGTGCGTGATGAGGATGAGCCCCATCTGGCGCTCCTCCTGCAGCTCCTGCAGCAGGGCCATGATCTGCGCCTGGACGGTGACGTCGAGCGCGGTCGTCGGCTCGTCGGCGATGAGCACCGCCGGGTCGAGCGCGATGGCCATCGCGATCATGATGCGCTGGCGCATGCCGCCGGAGAACTGGTGCGGGTAGGCCTTGACGCGCTCGCGCGCGGCCGGGATCGACACCCGCTCCATCAGCCGGATGGCCTGCTCGAGGGCGTCGGACTTGTTCATGCCCCGGTGGGTGCGGAACATCTCGGCGATCTGCCAGCCGACCGGGAAGACCGGGTTCAGCGAGGACAGGGCGTCCTGGAAGATCATCGAGATCTCGGGGCCACGGGTGAGCCGGCGCTGCTCGTCGGGCATCGAGAGCAGGTCCTGGCCGCAGTAGCGGATGTGCCCGGCCGGGATGACGGCCGGGGGCATGTCGAGGATGCCCATGACGGCCTGTGCCGTCACGGACTTGCCCGACCCCGACTCGCCGAGGATGGCGAGCGACTCGCCCTGGTGCAGGCTGAACGAGACGCCGTTGATCGCCGTCGCCACACCGTCGCGGGTGCGGAACTCGACGTAGAGGTCCTCGACCTCGAGCAGCAGGCCGTCCTGCGGGGTGTAGGTGTACTGGCTGCCCGAGGTCTTCGACCGGGGCTTGGTGTCCTGGGTGGTCACTGTTCCTCCGTCGGTGTCAGCGGTTCTTCGGGTCGAGGGCGTCGCGCGCCACGTCGCCGAGCATGATGAACGCCAGCACCGCCAGGGAGAGGAAGAGGCTGGGGAAGAACAGCATGTGCGGGGTGGTGCGCAGGCCGACGAGCGCCGCGCTGATGTCGATGCCCCACGAGATGGCCGGCGGCTGCAGGCCGATTCCCAGGAAGGACAGGGTCGCCTCGGCGGCGATGTAGGCGCCGAGGTTGATGGTGGCGACCACGATGACCGGGGCCAGCGAGTTGGGGATCACGTGCGAGCGCACGATGCGGTTGGGGCTCGCCCCGAGCGCGCGGGCGGCCTGCACGTAGTCGTTGGGCTTGACCTGGATGACGCTGCTGCGGGTGAGCCGCGCCAGGCTCGGCCAGCCCAGGATGACCAGGGCGAGCACGACCTTCAAGACGATGAGGAAGTAGTTGTCGTTGAAGAAGTCGGGCAGCGAGACCAGGAAGATGATGGCGCCGAGGAGCAGCGGGATCGCGAAGAACACGTCGCCGATGCGCGACATGAGCGAGTCGAGCCCAGCCGCCCTGGTAGCCGGACATCACGCCGATGGTGCCGCCGATCAGCACGGTGCCCAAGGTGCACATGACGCCGACCATGATCGACGCACGGGCGCCGTAGACGCACCGGGCGTAGATGTCGTAGCCCTGGATGTCGCGGCCGAACCACGCGTCGGCGTTGGGCCGCTCGCGCGACTTGGCGAGGACGGCGTCGGTGGGGTCGGTGCTGGTGAACAGGCTGGGCCAGACGGCCATCAGCACGAACACCGTGATCAGGGTGATCGAGACCCAGAACAGCGGGTTGCGGCGCATGGTCCGCCAGGCGTCGGACGCGAGGGAGCGCTCCTCGTTGACGTCGCCACCGTCGTGGGCGGCGCGCTCGGTCATCTCTTCGACGGCAGCGATCTTCAGTCATGGCTGATCCTCGGGTCGAGCAGGCCGTAGAGCAGGTCTACGAGCAGGTTGACGAACAGGTAGACGATGACGAGGACGGTCACCGCCCCGACGACGGATGCGCCGTCACGAGCCCGGATCGAGTTGTAGATGTAACCACCGATGCCGGGGATGTTGAAGATGCGCTCGGTGACGATGGCGCCGCCGAGGAGGGCGCCGAAGTCGAAGCCGATGAAGGTGACGACCGGGATCAGCGAGTTGCGCATGGCGTGCAGGCCGATCGCCCGGCGCCGGGTCAGGCCCTTGGCGACGGCGGTGCGCACGTAGTCGGCGCGCAGGTTCTCGGTGAGGTTGGTGCGGGTGAGCCGGGCGACGTAGGCCAGCGAGATCGACCCGAGCACCATCGCCGGGCAGCAGCAGCTCGTAGACGGTCGGGTTCGCCGAGGTGACCGTGACCGGGAACAGGCCCAGCTTGACGCCCAGGAAGTACTGGGAGACACCACCGATGACGAACGTCGGGATCGAGATCACCACGATCGTCGAGACGAGCACCAGGTTGTCGAGGAAGCCACCTTTTCGGATGCCGGTGAGCACACCGGCGATGATGCCGATGATCGACTCGAAGAGGATCGCCATGATCGCGAGCTTGGCGGTGACGGGGTAGCGCAGCTTGAGCTGCTCGGTGACCTTGATGCCGTTGTAGGTCTCACCGAGGTCGCCCCGGGCGAGGTTGCCGAGGTACTTGCCGTACTGCACCGGCAGCGGGTCGTTGAGGTTGTACTTCTCACGGAACGCCGCGGCGTACTGCGGCGAGCACGGTCGTTCTCCACACTTCCCGGCCAGTGGGTCGCCGGGGAGGGCGAACACCATGGCGAAGATGAGGAACGTCGCGCCCAGGATCACCGGGATCATCTGCAGCAACCGTCGGATGATGTAAGTGCCCACGTCACCTCCTGGTTGTCAGGCCGTCCCTTGCGGGTGTGACGGCGTCGTCAGTTTCGTACCGGGATGAACCTAGCCCACTGGACGGGGGCACCCAACCCTGCGGACCCGGCATCCGTGGCGGTTTTGCCCCGAAGCACGGACGTCGGCCTGCCAGCAGGCGCTGACAGGCCGACGTCGCGTGGTGTGAACCTGGTGGTTCAGTTACTTCACTTCATGGAGATCGACGGGATGTCGATCGTGCCGAAGGCGGTGATCTTCACACCGGTGACCTTGTCCGACCAGCCCATCGTGGCCTTGCCGTACCACATCGGGATGGACGGCATGTCGGCCGCGAGGAGCGCCTCGGCCTCCTGGTACTTGGCGTTGGCAGCCGCCGGGTCGGTGGCAGCCGCACCCTCGACGAGGAGCTTGTCGAAGGCCGGGTTGGAGTAGTCGCCGTCGTTCGAGGACGCGCCGGTCTTGTAGATCGGGGCGAGGAAGTTCTCGATCGAGGGGTAGTCCATCTGCCAGCCGGTGCGGAACATGCCCTTCATCTTGCGGTCCGCGATCTGGCTGCGGAACGTGGCGAAGTCGACGACGCCGACGGCCTTGCACTCGACACCCAGGGCCTGCTTGATGCTGTTGCAGGTGGCCTCGGTCCACTCCTTGTGGGCGGCGTCGGCGTTGTAGGAGAGGGTGATCTTGTCGCCCTTGAAGCCGCCGGCCTCGGCGAGCAGAGCCTTGGCCTTGGCCGGGTCGTACTTGCAGAACTCACCGCACTGGTCGGCCTTGTAGCCGTCGACGACCGGGGAGACCCAGCCGGTGGCGGGGACGCGGGTGCCGTTGAAGATCTGCTTGATGATGGTGTCGCGGTCGATCGCCATCGAGATCGCCTGCTTGATCTTCGGGTCGGCGTAGTTCGGGTCGACCTTGGTCGGCGCGATCGTGATCGTTCTGGATGACGCCGGACTCCTTCTGCGCGTTGCGGTCGGGCAGGTCCGACTTGTACTTGTCGTCGATCAGGGCGCTCGCCGGGATCTCGTCGGTGACGTCGAGGTTGTTGGCGATGACGTCGTTGTAGGCGGCGTCCGGGTCCTGGTAGATCTTGAAGGTGACCTTGTCGACCTTGCCACCGAAGTCACCCGAGTAGTCGGCGAACTTCGACAGGACGATGGCCTGCTCCTTGGTCCACGAGTCGAGCTTGTACGGGCCGGAGCCGATCGGCGCGTCGCCGAAGGCCTTGGGGTCCGCGAAGAACTTCTCGGGCAGCGGCGCGAAGGCCGAGTAGCCCAGACGCACGGGGAGGTTCGAGACCTTCTCGGTGGTCTTGATGGTGAAGGTGTTGTCGTCGACGACCTTCAGGCCGGACATCTCCTTGGCCTTCGGGGTGTAGCCCTCGCACGGGTCGTCGGGGTTCGCGGTGCCGGCGCACTGGAGGTCGGCGAAGCCCTCGATGGGCTCCATGAAGTAGCCGCTGCTCTGCGCGTTGGGGCCGTAGGCCGCGTAGTTCCACGCGTCGACGAAGCTCTTGGAGGTGACCTCGGTGCCGTCGTGGAACTTGTAGCCGGCTTCAGCTTGACGGTGAAGTTCTGGTTGTCGGTCGTCTCGATCGACTCGGCGATGTCGTTGGTCGGCTTGGCCGTCTCGGCGTCGTAGTGGACGAGCTTGGCGAAGACAGCGTCGATGACGTTGCCACCACAGGTCTCGGTGGTGTTGCTCGGGACGAGCGGGTTCTGCGGGTTGCACCCACGAACGGTGATCTCGCCGCCCGTCTTGGCGCCAGCTGCCGAGGTCGCGGTGTCGCCGCTGTCGCCGCTGCCGCAACCTGCGGCGAGCAGCGCAACTGCGGACAGAGCCGCAACCGCGACCGTGCGAGTGGTTCCTCGCATGGATGTCCTCCTACGTTAAGTGGTGTCACCACCCGTTGGTCGGGTGGCCGGGTGCCGAGCGCTGCTCCCGATCGGGGGCAACTCGGAGTGCATCGCCCTCCGGCGTGCGTGGTCCATGAAAGACCATGACTCGCCCCAACGGAAGCATTAGATGCGCCCGAGACTGGATTGTGACCGAAGCGCGACCGGATCGTCTCCGGGCCGAAGATTCTTCGGCGGTCGGCCGCTAGGTTGGGCTCGTGCCCGGCTACGACGACGACCTGCGCCTCGCCCACGTGCTCGCGGATGCCGTCGAGCGCATCACCGTCGCGCGCTTCCGGGCCGACGACCTGCGGGTGGACACCAAGCCCGACCTCACCCTGGTCAGCGACGCCGACCGCGACGCCGAGGAGCTGATCCGCTCCCAGCTCAAGCGCACCCGGCCGCGCGACGCCGTCATCGGCGAGGAGTTCCCCAACACCGGGTCGAGCCCGCGCCAGTGGGTCGTCGACCCGATCGACGGCACGCACAGCTACGTGCGGGGGGTGCCGGTCTGGGCGACCCTGATCTCGCTCGTCGACGACGGCATCCCGGTCATCGGCCTGGTCGCCGCGCCGGCCCTGGGCCGGCGCTGGTGGGCGGCCCTGGGGTCCGGCGCCTGGGCCGGGCGCAGCCTCACCTCGGCGAAGCAGATCCACGCCTCGCGGGTCTCGCGCCTCGAGGACGCCTCGATCTCGTGCTCGAGCTGGACCTCGTGGGGCGCCGTCGGGCGCCAGGAGCAGGTGCTCGACCTCGCCCGGGCCTGCTGGCGCGAGCGCGCCTACGGCGACTTCTGGTCCTACATGCTGCTCGCCGAGGGGGCGGTCGACATCGCGGCCGAGCCCGAGCTGGGCCTGCACGACATGGCCGCGCTGGTGCCGATCGTCACCGAGTCCGGCGGCCGGTTCACGTCACTGTCGGGGGTCGACGGCCCGTTCGGCGGCAACGCGGTCGCGACCAACGGCATCCTGCACGACGAGGTTCTCTCGCGCATCGGTGTGCCCTGACACCGCTGCTGTTCGCGCCTCGAGTGCGGAAGTGGTTGTCCTGGCGACCGTTTCCGCACTCACCGCGGGTGGGGCCATCAGAAGAGGGCGTCCTGGTCGGCCTCGGTCGCCACGCCCTCGAGGCGCAGCAGCAGCGCCTTGCGCTCCAGGCCGCCGGCGTAGCCGGTGAGCGTGCCGTCGGAGCCGATCACCCGGTGGCAGGGCAGCACGACCGGCGAGCGGGTTGGCGCCGTTGGCGGACCCCGACGGCCCGCGACGCGCCCGGCGGCAGCCCGAGGCGGGCGGCGATCGTGCCGTAGGTCGTCGTCGTGCCCCACGGCACGGTGGCGAGCACGTCCCACACCCGCCGCTGGAAGTCGGTGCCGGCCGGGCGCAGCGGGAGGTCGAACTCCCGCCGGGCGCCCGCGAAGTACTCCGCGAGCTGCCGGTGGGCCTCGGCGAGCACGGCCGAGCCGCCGCGTTCGTGCTGCGGCGAGCCGTCGGCCGGCGCGTCGAAGTGGATGGCGACGAGCGCACCACCCGCCTCGACGAGCTCGAGCCGGCCGATGGGCGAGGCCATGACGACCGAGCGGGAGCCACCGTGCTCAGAGGGCAACCGTGCTCACCGGCCCATCGACCCGGCCGTCGAGGGCGGGCACCACCGTGGCGGCGTCCCCGACGAGCACCACGCTCCACTCCCCCGTCGCCACACGCCGGTAGGCGGCGTCGAGGTCGTCGCGCCCCAGCTCCGCGACCGCGCGCAGGTTGCGGGTGGTGAAGTCCAGCGGCAGCCCCTCGAGCGCCAGGGCCGCGGTCTCGTCGGCGACGGCATCCGCCGTGGCGTAGCGGCCCGGCGCCGTCTTGCCGACGTAGTCGACCCCCGAGCGCACCTCGGCGTCGGTGAAGCCCTCGCGGGCACCGTCGAGGATGCCGAGCAGGATCTCGACGGCCTCGCCGGTCACCTCGGAGCGCACCGACCCCGACGTCACGAACGAGCCGCCCGCGACCCGCGGCCGGAACGAGCTGCGGATGCCGTAGGTGTAGCCCTTCTCCTCGCGCAGCACGGCGTCGATCCGGGCGCTCGGGGAGCCGCCGAGCACGAAGGACAGCACCGGGTGCGGCGCCCAGCCCTGCGGGGTGGACCGGTCGGGGCCGGGGCGGCCCACGGCGATCTCGGTCTGCACCGACCCCGGGCGGTCGACGACGACGACGCGGGCGGCGTCGGCCGCGGGCACCGGGGCGACCGGCGGCGCCGGCGGGCGGTGGCGCGGCGCCGACCAGGTGCCGAGGGTCGACTCCAGCACCCCGACCACGTCGATGTCGGTGAGGTCGCCCGCCACCACCACGGTGGCTCCCTGCGGGCCGACCGCCGTGGCGTGGAACTCGACGAGGTCGTCGCGGGTGAGGCCACCGATGGACTCGGGGGAACCGGCGGTGGGGCGGCTGGCCCGGTCGGCGGGGGCCCACAGCGTGCGGGCCAGCTCGCGGGCGGCGCGGTGGGCCGACGAGGCCCGCTCCTGCTCGATCTCGGCGAGCCGGTTGCGCAGGATGCGGCGCACCTCGTCGTCGGGGAAGACCGGCTGGGCGAGCGCCTCGGTGAGCAGCTGCGCGGCAGTGCCGAGGTGGCGCTGCGGCACGTCGACGTCGACGAGCAGGCCGCCGTCGGAGACCCCTGCGCCGAGCACCATCCCGTGGCGCTCCATCAGCTCGGCGAACTCCTCGGACCCGTGGGCGGCGGTGCCCTCGTCGAGCAGCCGCGCCGTCATCGCGCCGACCCCCTCCTTGCCGGCGGGCTCGTCGGACAGGGCGGTGGGGACGACGACGCGCAGGGACAGCACGTACTGGCCGGGCAGGTCGTGCGCCAGCACGCGCACGCCGTTGCCGAGCAGGTGCTCGGCGGGCACGGGGAAGGTCCACGGCTGCGGGGGCGTGACCTCGGGGCGGGCGGCGCTCATACGACGACCTCGGCCCTGGCGGCACCGGCATCCGAGGTCTCGTCGGCGGTCAGGTAGGCGACCGTCGCGCGGCTCTCGGGCCGCAGCCAGCGACGCGCGGCGTCGAGCACCTGCTCGGCCGTGACGTCGCGGAGGCGGTCGAGGTGCGTGTTGACCACGCCCGGGTCGTCGTGGAGCAGCAGGTGGTGGCTGATCAGGTCGGCCCGCTCCTCCTGGCTGGCGAGCGCCGAGAGCCAGGACCGCTCGGACTGGGCGAGCGAGGCCTCGAGCTCGACGTCGGTCGGGCCGTGCTCGAGGAAGCCGGTCGAGCTCCTCGACGAAGGTGGACTCGACGATGTCGGCGGGCGGTGCCGGGGGCGACGTCGAGCACGACGAAGCCCAGCGAGGCGCCGTCGACGAAGCCCCAGGCCGTGGCGTGCGCGCCGAGCGCGGTCTGCTCGCGACGCACCAGCCGGCGCACCAGCCGAGACGTCGCCAGGCCGCCGATGCAGTCGAGCGCGACCGCCGCGGCGAGGAACTCGTCGGTCTCGTCGACGGGGAGCCGGAAGGCGACGTGCAGGCGGTCGTTGGGCACGACCTCGCGCCGGTCGACGCGCACGGGGTGCTCCAGCGGGGCGAGCTGGGCGTGGTCGGGACGGCGGGGGGCAGCGCCGGGCTCGAGGTCGCCGAAGTAGCGCTCGACGAGCTCGAACCCGTGCTCGGGGGTGAGGTCGCCGCACAGCGTGAGGACGGTGTTGTCGGGGCCGTAGTGGGCGCGGAAGAACGCGTGCACGTCGTCGAGGCTGGCGGCGTCGAGGTCCTCCATCGAGCCGATCGTCGGGTGGTGGTAGGGGTGGCCCTCCGGGAAGACGGCGGCGTAGACGTCGATGAGGGCGTTGCCGTAGGGCTGGTTGTCGTAGCGCTGGCGCTTCTCCTCCTTGACCACGTCGCGCTGGTTGTCGAGGTTCTCCTGGGTGACGGCGTCGAGCAGGTGGCCGTGCCGGTCGGCCTCGAGCCACAGCGCGAGCTCGACCGCCCCGGTCGGCACCGTCTCGAAGTAGTTGGTGCGGTCGAACCAGGTCGTCGCGTTCAGCCGGCCGCCCTGCGCCATCAGCGCCTCGAAGTGCTCGCCGCTGCGCACGTTGCGCGAGCCCTGGAACATCAGGTGCTCGAAGAGGTGCGCGAAGCCGGTGCGGCCGGCCGTCTCGTGGCGCGAGCCCACCCCGACCCAGAGGTTGACCGTGACGTTGGGGACCGTGTGGTCGGGGCTGACGACGACGCGCATCCCGTTGGGGAGCGTGCGGCGGTGGATGGGGTAGTCCAGCGGCATGGCGGTCACCCTACGTGCAGATGCCGCGCCCGCTCAGGCCTTCGCGCGGTGGCGGCTCCTCGAGCTCGGCCACGCCGCTGACCTCGGCGTCGGCCGGGTCGGTGGGGATGGAGGGCAGCTCGCCGTGCGCGGCGGCCGTCCATGGCCAGGCGCCCGAAGACCTGCTGCTCGGTGGCGGCCCGCTCGGACCGGCCCCGGCCCAGGAAGCTGACCGCCCAGTGCAGCAGGGTGGTCACCCGGTGCTTGAAGCCGATGATGTAGACGAGGTGGATGGCGAGCCAGAGCACCCAGGCGGCGAACCCGGAGAAGCGCAGCCGGCCGATCGAGGCCACCGCGCTGAACCGCGAGATCGTCGCCATCGAGCCCTTGTCGAAGTACTCGAAGCGCGGCTCGGGCTCCTGGCCGTCGAGGCGGCGGGTGATCTGCTTCGCGGCGAACCGGGCGCCCTGGATGGCGACCTGCGCGACCCCGGGGAGCTCGTCGAGCGCCATCATGTCGCCGACGACGAACACCTCGGGGTGACCGGGCACGGTGAGGTCGGGCAGCACCTGCACCCGGCCGGCGCGGTCGGTGCCGGCGCCGGACTGCTCGGCGATCTGCCGGCCGAGCGGGCTGGCCTGCACCCCGGCGGCCCAGACCTTGGTGAGGGCCTCGATGCGGGTGGAGCCGCCGTCGGGCTCGGTGACGGTGATGCCGGTGGCGTCGACGTCGGTGACCTTGGTCCCCAGCCGCACGTCGACGCCCATCTCGGTGAGCCGGCGGCGGGCGGCCCCGCCGAGCCGCTCCCCGAAGGAGGGCAGCACGGTGTCGACCGCGTCGACCAGGATGATCCGGGCCTGGGTGGGGTCGATCCGGCGGAAGTCGTTCTTCAGGGTGCGGTGGGCCAGCTCGGCGATCTGGCCGGCCATCTCGACCCCGGTCGGGCCGGCGCCGACGACGACGAAGGTCAGCGCCCGCTCGCGCTCGGCCGGCGTCTCGGCCAGCTCGGCGAGCTCGAAGGCGCCGAAGATCCGGCCGCGCAGCTCGAGCGCGTCGTCGATCGACTTCATGCCGGGGGCGTGGCGGGCGAACTGGTCGTTGCCGAACCACGACTGCCCGGCGCCGGCGGCGACCAGCAGGCTGTCGTAGGGCGTGACGTGCTCGCGCCCGAGCACCTGCGAGGTCACGGTGCGGGCCTCGAGGTCGACGGCGGTCACGGTGCCGAGCACGACGCGGGCGTTCTTCTGGCGGGCCAGCACCTCGCGGGTGCTCGGCGCGATCTCACCCTCGGACAGGATGCCGGTCGCGACCTGGTAGAGCAGCGGCTGGAACAGGTGGTGGGCGGTGGGGGCGATGAGGGTGACCTCGACGTCCTTGCGGCGCCGCAGCGCCTGGGTGCCGAAGAGGCCTCCGAAGCCCGAACCGATGACGACGACTCTGTGGGGGGTGCTCACGGCCGGGTCAACGTGGGGAGTGTGCACGGTATGCCCCATACCCGGCACGTGCCGGAAGTCACCCCGGGCCCGGCGCCAGCTCCTCGCCCGCGGCCCGGTCACCCGGCGCGGATGAGGCGGGCGGGGCCGCCCGGGAGTTGGCTGGAGGGGCCCCACGACGGGAAACAGGAGGCCACCATGTGCCGCTGGCTGGCGTACTCGGGATCACCGGTGCTGCTCGAGGACCTGCTCTACAAGCCGAAGAACTCCCTCGTGGCGCAGAGCAAGCACTCGCTGATGGGCGCCACGACCACCAACGGCGACGGCTTCGGCGTCGGCTGGTACGGCCTGTCCGACACCCCCGGGCTGTTCCGCAGCACCGAGCCGGCCTGGAACGACCTCAACCTGCGCGAGCTGTGCGCCCACGCCGCGGCGGGTCGCGTGTTCGCCCACATCCGGGCCTCCACCGGGTCCGCGGTGCAGCAGACCAACTGCCACCCGTTCCGCCACGACAACTGGCTGTGGATGCACAACGGCTACCTCAAGGGCTTCCACGAGATGAAGCGCGACCTCGCGATGGAGGTCGACCCCGACGCTGTTCGCCGACATCCAGGGCTCCACGGACTCCGAGATGCTCTTCTTCCTCGCGCTGAGCTTCGGGCTGCGCGAGGACCCGCGCGCCGGAGTGGCCCGGGCGGTCGGGCTCGTCGAGGAGGTGGGCCGCAGCCACGGCATCGACTTCCCGGTGCAGATGACCGTGGCCACCACCGACGGCGCCACGACCTGGGCGTTCCGCTACTCCACGGAGGGGATGTCGCGCTCGCTGTTCCAGAGCACCGACGTCTCGACGCTGCGCGCGCAGTACCCGGACAACCCGTTGCTGCACGACCTGTCGGACGACGCCCGGCTCGTCGTCTCGGAGCCGCTGGGCGACCTGGCCGGCGCCTGGCGCGAGATCCCCGAGTCCTCGAGCGTGCTCGTGCACGGCGCCGACGACGAGGTGGCCCCCTTCGCCCCGATCGCGCCGTAGCAGCCGATCCCGCGCGGCGGGCGGAGCCGGGGCACCAGCCCGATCCTGACCCAGCCGCTGCCCGCGCCGGGTGAGAGAACTTTGAGAGCCCGCGGCCTCTGAAACGTGGTGATGTCGTCAAGCACCTGCACCAACGCTGAGCGTGGACAACAGTATTGGTGAGAGCGAAACGATTTGTGACGCTCACTCGGCACGGTCAGGGGGCCCGTCGAGACCCTCAGCAGCCGTGGCCATCCACGGCCGGACCCGCGCGTCGCCGAACCCCACCAGCGCCCGGGTTTCCTGCTCGACCTCTGGTGGGGGCGGGACGCCCGCAACACGGAGCGCCCACTCCTCGGGGTGAAGCCTGGATGCCAGGCCGGACACCGGCTGCCCGAACCCGACAGGTCCCGTTCCGCAGGCGCCATCCGGAAGGAACCAGTCCCGATGTCCGTGCTCTCACGCACACTGACCCTCCTCACCTCCCTACCCCTGGTGCTGGGCCTGTCCGCCACCGCGGCGCAGGCCTCCCCCGCCCCCGCACCCGCCGCGGCACCGGTCGTGGCCACCTCCCCCGTCCCGCCCCCGAACCCGCCACCGCCGCCGGTGCCGCCGCCGCAGCCGCCGACGGGTGGGGCGGGTACCAGAACGGCTACATCCCCACGTCCGCCCTGTGCGCGATCCCGTGGCAGACCGTCGACCACCTGCGCTGCGACGCGGCCGCGAAGTTCGTGGCCCTCAACGCGCTGTACAAGGCCACGTACGGCGCGAACATCTGCGTCAACGACGCCTACCGCTCCTACGCCAAGCAGGTGGCCATGCTCGAGCTGTACGGGTACCCTCGCGCGGCGATGCCGGGCACCTCCAACCACGGATGGGCGATCGCCCTCGACCTCGGCTGCGGTGTCGGCATCTTCGGCAACGCCCGACACGTGTGGTTCACCGCGAACGCGCCCAAGTACGGTTTCACGCAGCCCACCTGGGCGTTGCAGGGCGGCTCGAACCCTGAGGCGTGGCACTGGCAGTACTTCGGCACGTACACCGCCCCGACCACCCCGGCCACGACCAAGGCGGCCACCACCGCCATCATCGGGATCACCGGCACCTGGCCGCGCGTCTCCACCGTCACCATCCGCAACAAGAGCACCGGCAAGGTCATCGCCGGGGCCTCGGTCACGATCAAGCGCCGCGCCACCACCACGACCACGTGGACCACCGTGGGAACGTACAAGACCAACAGCGCGGGCCAGGTGGCCTACCAGTACTTCCCGACCGTGCCCACCGTCGTGGTCATGTCGTACGCCGGCTCCACCAGCACCGCCCCCGTCCGCGGCCGGGGTCACCCTGACCACGCCGACGGTGATGTCCGGGCGGGTCACCGCGGGCAGGCCGGACCTGTTCACCGGCCGGCTGCTCACCCCGGGCAACGCGGCGGTGCCCGCCCAGACCGTCTACCTGCAGCGCCGCTACGCCGGGTCCACCACGTGGACCACCGTGGCCACGCTGCGCACCAACTCGAGCGGGTACGTCACGTCCAAGCAGCAGCCCAAGCGGCACACGTACTACCGGTTCTCCTTCCCCGGTGTGGCGAACCGGTACGTGCGCGACCTCAGCTCCAGCGTCTACGTCACCTACTGACGCAGGAGCATCCCGGCATCCGCCTGACACGGCCGAGGCCCGGCCGGCATCGCCGGTCGGGCCTCGTGCTGGTAGCGGGGGCAGGATTTGAACCTGCGACCTCCGGGTTATGAGCCCGGCGAGCTACCGAGCTGCTCCACCCCGCGTCGAGTGAGTCACGGCTTCGAAGAACCCGTGCTCGGTATGGCTCGAGCGTACGTGACCCACCCGGCGCAGGACAAATCGGCCCGGACCGGCCGACCCCGGAAGCGGGGTCAGCCGGTCGGTGACGCCGTGGTCGAGGGGCTGGGCGACGGGCTGGGCGACGGCGTCGCCGAGCCGCTGGGCGACGGGCTCGGCGTCGGCCCGGCGACGGCGAGCTGCGGAGCGAGCGCCTGGGCCCGCCTGATCGCGGCGTCGAGCCGCTTCTGCGCGTCGCCGTACGCCGCGAAGTCGCCGGCCTTGAGGGCGTCCTGGCCGGCCTGGTAGGCCGTCCTGGATCTCGGTGAGCGCCTCGGTCAGCTGGGCCGCCGCGGTGCCCCCGGGCGTCGTGGGGCCGTTGGGCTCGGTCGGTTCGTCGGCGGCGTCGCCCTCGCCGAACAGGCCGCTCACGGCCTGCCCGAGGGTGTCGCCCCAGGCCACGGTGTTGCCGTAGACCGCGACGACGACCTTGTTCTGCGGGAACGACCCCGACCCCGACGCCGCCTGCACGTAGAGCGGCTGGACGTAGAACATCCGGCCCTCGAGGGGGAAGGACAGCAGGTTCCCGTAGGTCAGCGTCTTGCCACCGCTGGAGTTCTGGGTGATGTACTGCGCCAGCGACAGCTGCTCGGCCTCGTTCTGCGAGCGCTCCGGGGAGTTCTTGATCTGGTTGAGCACCTGCCCCGGCCCGGACGGTGTCGCCGAGCCGTACTCGAGCAGCCGCAGCAGGCCGTAGTCGGCCGCCGGCTTGCCGGCCTGGTTGCCCGCGTCGGCGTCGACGGCCAGCAGGCCACGCAGGATCTCGCGGCCGCCCTCGCCGTTGGTCGTCGCCGGGACGAACGGCGAGGTGATCGAGAAGGCCGCCTCGTCCTCCCCCGGCATCGCGATCGACTGGAACACCGGCGGCTGGTCCTGGGCGGTCGACGACGGGTCGCGCGGCACGCGCCACTTGTCCGAGCCGGAGAAGAAGTCGCCGGGGTTGGTGACGTGGTACTCGGTGAGCAGCTCGCGCTGCACCTTGAGGAAGTCCTGCGGGTAGCGGATGTGGGCCATCAGGTCGCCGGAGATCTCGCGAGATCGGCCGCACCGAGCCGGGGAACGCGTTGCTCCACGCCTTGAGCATCGGGTCCGTGGTGTCCCACCCGTAGAGCTTGACCTCGCCGGTGTAGGCGTCGACGGTGGCCTTGACCGCGTTGCGCACGTAGTTGACCTGGCCGGCGCCGACGGTGACGACGTTGGAGCGCTGGGCCACCGAGTCGGACGTGGCCTCGGCCAGCTCGATGAGCCGGCTGTTGGGGTAGTTGGCCGAGGTCGTGAAGCCGTCGACGATCCACTGCATCGTGCCCTGCGACGACGGCCGGGTAGACGTTGCCGTCGAGCCGCAGCCACGGGGCGACCCGCTCGACGCGCTCGGTCGGGGTGCGGTGGTCGAGGATGCGGGAGTCGCCGTTCACGGCATCCGAGAGCAGGAAGTTGGCCTCGCGGTACTTGACGGCGTAGGCGAGCTGGCGCAGGGTCGAGCCGATCGGCACGCCGCCGTTGCCGGAGTAGGTGTTCTGGACGGCGACGTCACCCTCGCCACCGGCGGGGTAGTCGAACTCGCGCGGCGGGGCGCCCTGCTCGGCGCCGACCACGGAGTAGGTGGGTGACAGCTCGGCGAAGTAGGTGCGCGGCTCGTACTCCCCGATGGCGCTGAGCCCGCCGCCCTCGAAGAAGACCGGGTCGCCCTCGGTGGTGCGCTGGTTGCCGTAGGCCGCGTAGAAGCCGTAGCCGTGGGTGTAGACGGTGTGGTCGTTGAGCCAGTTGCGCTGCCCGTCGGGCAGGCCCTCGAGGTTGATCTCGCGCACCGCCACCACGGCGTCGCGGGTCTGGTTGTCGATCGTGTAGCGGTCGACGTCGAGGGTGTCGGGGAACGCGTAGTAGTCGCGCTGGGCCTGCAGCTGGCGGAACGTGGGCGCGACGACGTTGGGGTCGATGATCCGCACGCCCGGGATGTCGTTGGCCGCGGCGCGCAGCACGGCCTTGTTCTCGGTCTCGGCCGGGGCGGGGTTCTGGATGCGCTTGACCCGGTCGAGCCCGAAGGCCGCCCGGGTGGCGTTGATGTTGCGCTCGATGTACTTCGCCTCGAGGGACTTGGCCGACGGGGTGACCCTGAGCGACTGGATCAGCGCCGGGTAGATGCCGCCGACGACGACGGCGGTGACCACGAGCAGCACGACACCGGTGATGGGCAGCCGCCAGCTGCGGCTCCAGATCGCGGCGAGGAAGAAGCCGGCGCACATCACGGCGGCGACCGCGAGGATCGCCTTGGTGGGCAGCACGGCCTTGTCGTCGGTGTAGGTGATGCCGGTGAGCAGCGAGCCCTTCTGGGTCGACAGCGAGTAGCGGTCGAGCCAGTACGACGCGGCGCGGGTCAGGGCGATGAGCGCGCCGAGGATGCCGAGGTGCACGTAGGCGGCGCGGGTGGTCGGGCCGCGGCCGGGCAGCTGGAGGCCGCCGTAGACGTAGTGGGTGAACGCCGCGGCGACGAACGCCAGGGCGAGCACGACGGTGAGGAAGCTGACGATGAAGCGCAGCCACGGCAGGGTGAAGACGAAGAAGCCGACGTCGAGGCCGAACTGGGGGTCCTTGATGCCGAACGGCTGGCGGTTGACCCAGAGCAGGAAGGTGCGCCAGGCGCCCATCGACCCCGACCCGGCGAGCAGCCCGAGCACGACGGGCACCGCCCACACGGCGACCCGGCGCAGCGGCTCGATGGCCTGGCGGTACTGCTCGAGCACCTGCTGGGCCGGCGTGACCGGGATGTAGAGCGGGCGGGTGCGGTAGGCGATGACCAGGCTGGAGGCCACGACGGCCCCGGTGATCAGGCCGGCGACGACGAAGAGCCCGACCTTGGTGAGCAGCTCCTTGTAGAACACGTCGACGAAGCCGACCGAGTCGTACCACCACACGTCGGTGAGCACGTCGGCGGCGATCCCCCCGACCACGACCACGCCGAGCATGACGAGCAGGGTCGTGCCCAGCGGCCCCCGGCGCCGCCGGCGGACGGCGCGAGCGGGCTCGCCGGACCCCCCGTCGGGCCCTTCGGGGCGTGCCGAACCGTCTCCTGGACCCGTGGGCCCGTCGAACCACTCCGAGCGACTCACTACTCTCCTCGTCCCGTCGTCGGGGATCCCCCGTGTCGACCGTGGCGAGCAATGTACCTCGGCTACCTGCGCGCGCCATCAGGCACCATGGTCCGGTGACCGACGCCCCCCAGCCCGTGACCGACCCCCTCACCCTCGCTGCCCTCGACACCGAGCGGCACGTCGCCCGCTCGGGGTGGGACCAGCCGGTGCGCCTGTTCGCCCTCGTGCCGACGCAGGACCTGCTCGCGCACGAACCGCACCTCGCCGACGGGATGGCCGCCCACGACGCCGTCGCCGGGGCGCTGAGCGCCGTGGAGCAGGACGAGCTGCCGGAGGCCTCGGGCCTGGAGGACCTGCTGGCCCGGATCGCCTGGCCGGAGCAGGTGGCCGGGTGCGCCCTCGCCGTCGAGCGGATCGTGGTGCCCCCGGAGGCCGAGCGCGAGCTGCCCGATGACGACGCCGACGGCGCTGCGCGCGGTCGCCGAGCACCCCGGCCGGGCCGACGTGCGGCTGCTGGTGGCGGTGACCCGCGACGGCGCGGCCCGCTGCCTGCTGCGCCAGCGCGACCACGACAGCGACGACCGGGTGGCGCTCGGCGAGGACATCGCCCCCGGCCTGGTGCACGCCCTGCGGGCGACCTTCAGCGACGACTGAGCCGCCGCCGCGCGGGGGCTCAGCCGCAGGTCGGCAGGGATGCCGCCTTGCCGTCGCCGATCGCCTCGCACCGCCTCGCGGCCCTCGTCGAAGGTGCCCACCCTGACCACCCGCAGGCCGTCGGGCACGGCGTCGCCGATGTCGGCGCAGTTGTCGGCGGGGGCGAGGAAGAAGTCGGCCCCGGCCCGGCGGGCCCCGATCAGCTTCTGCCGGATGCCGCCGATCGGCCCGACCGTGCCCGCGTCGTCGAGGGTGCCGGTGCCGGCGATCTTCTCGCCGCCGGTGAGCTCGCCCGGGGTCAGCGCGTCGTAGATGGCCAGGCTGAACATCAGCCCGGCCGACGGGCCGCCGACGCTGCCGGTGCGCAGCGTGACGTCGACCGGCAGGTCGTAGTCGAGGCGCAGCCCGACGCCCATGACGGTGCGGCCGTCGGCCTCGGTGGTCTTCGCGGTGACGGTCTGCTCCTTGCCGTCGCGGCGCACGACCACGGGGAAGGTGTCGCCCGGCTGGTGGCGCTGGACCGCCGCGCGCACGGCATCCGAGGACGACGCCGGGTCGCCGTCGACGCTGACGAGCACGTCGTCGGGCTCGAAGACGCCCTTGGACGGGCTGCCGTCGGGGACGCTCGGCGACGACGACCATCTCGGGGACCGGTCTTGCCGATCGCCCGCAGCGCGGTGGCGGTGGCGACGCTCTGCGAGCCGGCCATCTCGGCCGCGCCCTCCTCCTGGGCGTCCTTCTCGGTCTGCTCCGGCGGGAAGACCTGCTCCTCGGGGAGGATCTCCTGCGAGCCGCTCAGCCAGGCCTGGGCCAGGTCGTAGACCGTGACGCGCACGCCGGGGCCGCCGTCGACGCTCACCGTCGTGAAGTCGAGGGTGCCGCTCGTCGGGTAGGTGGGCGCACCCTCGATGGACAGCAGCGGCTTGCCGTCGACCTTGCCCAGGATGTTGGTGGCCGGGCCCGGGTGACATGACGACGTAGGGCAGGCCGACGAAGGTGAGCGCGGCCGCGATCGCGATGGCCACGAAGGTCGCGGTGAGGAGCACCCCGGCCAGCAGGCCCGGGCGGTTGGCCGGGTTCCGGCCGCGCCGGGTGCGCCGCCCCTCGACGTCACCGGCGTCGCCGTCGCCGGCGTCGTGCAGCACGTCGTGCGTCGGCTGGCTCACGGCAGCCCCACCCACTCGGTGGAGCCGTCACCCAGGCTCTGGTGCTTCCAGATCGGGGTGTGGGCCTTGAGGGTGTCGATGAGGTCGCGGCAGGCGTCGAAGGCCTGGCCGCGGTGCGGGGCGGCGGCCGCGACGACGACGGCGAGGTCGCCGACCCGCAGGGCGCCGGTGCGGTGCACGGCGGCGACGCGCACCGCCTGCGAGCGGCCCGAGCACGTCGTCGCAGGTGCGGCGCATGGTGTCGACGGCGCTCGGGTGCGCCTCGTAGTCGAGCGACGTGACCGAGTCGCCGTGGTCGTGGTCGCGCACCACACCGACGAACAGCGCGATGCCACCGCACGTGGGGTGGCGCACGGAGTCGAGCACCTCGTCGACGGACAGCGGCTGCGTCGCGCAGGGCGACGAGCGCGACCGGGTCGTGGTCGGTCGGCATGGGGCTCCTCGGGAACGGTCCGGCGGAACCTTCCGGGCCGGATCGTGGTTGGCTGTACGAGACGACATCCTCTCACCCCCCGCGAGGAGACCGGCGTGAGTGACTCCCAGCCCGACGACGACGACACCCCCCGCCTGCCCGCCGAGATCGAGCAGCTGCTGCGCGGCCTCACCGGCGGTGAGGTCGACCCCCAGCTGGCCTCGATGATGCAGGGCATGGGCCTGGACAAGGTCGACCCCCAGATGCTCGCGATGGTCATGGGCCAGGTGCAGGCCATGTTCGCGGCGCCGGAGAGCGACACCGCCGTCAACGCGGTGCTCGCCACCGACATCGCCCGCAAGACCGTGGCCGCCGAGGGCGACGAGCTCGCGACCGCGGCCGACGGCCGGGCCGCCGCCGAGGCGGTGCAGGTGGCCGGCATGTGGCTCGACGCCGTCACCGACCTCACCACGCCCGGCCTCGTCGGCGCCGCCTGGAGCCGCGCCGAGTGGGTCGAGGCGACGATGCCGGTGTGGACCGACCTCGTCGAGCCGGTGGCCGCCGGCGTCACCGACGCCGTGGGCACCGCCCTCGACCGGCCAGCTCGGCCAGCTCGGTGAGCTCGGGCGACACCGGTCTGCCCGAGGGGATGCTCGACCAGGCCGGCCCGATGCTGCGCAAGATGCACGGCTCGATGTTCTCGATGCAGCTCGGCCAGGGCACCGGCACGCTCGCCCGCGAGGTGCTCACCGGCTGCGAGGTCTCGCTGCCGCTGGTCGCGGCGCCCACCGTGGTGCTGATGCCGGCCGCCGTGCGCGAGTTCGCCGCCGGCCTCGAGGTCGACGAGCCGCAGGCCCGCCTCTACCTCGCCGTGCGCGAGGTGGCCCGGGTGCGGCTGTTCGGCGCCGTGCCGTGGCTCGCCCCGGCCCTGCTGGCCGCCGTGCGCGACTACGCCGCCGACATCAGCATCGACACCTCGGCCATCGAGGAGGCCGTCGGCTCGATCGACCCCAGCGACCCCGAGGCCGTGCAGCAGGCCCTGCAGGGGCGGATGTTCGCGCCCCAGCACTCCCCCGCGCAGCAGGCCGCGCTGGCCCGGCTCGAGACGCTGCTCGCCCTGGTCGAGGGCTGGGTCGACATCGTCGCCGACCGGGCCACCCGGGCCCACCTCCCGCAGGCCGACGCCCTCGGCGAGGCCGTGCGCCGCCGCCGGGCCACCGGCGGGCCCGCCGAGAAGGCCTTCGGGGCGCTCGTGGGCCTCGAGCTGCGACCGCGGCGGCTGCGTGACGCGGCCAACCTGTTCGCGGCGCTCGAGGACTCCGGCGGCCCGGGTGCGCGCGACGGCGCGTGGCGGCATCCCGACCTTGCCCCGAGCACCGCCGACCTCGACGACCCGCTGGGCTACGTCGAGCGCACGGCCCGACCGGAGACCGACGAGATGGATGCCGCGCTCGACGCCCTGCTGCGCGGCGAGGGCGACGCGTGACGGATGCCGTTCCCGGGTCCACCGACCCGGTGCGGCCCGTGCCCGACCCGGCCGTGGTGGCGGCCTTCGCCACGCTGCGGGCCGACGCGGTGTCGGTGCTGCACGGGTGGACGGCACCCGACGAGCGGCAGGAGCAGCTGCGCCGCGACTACCTCGGCCACCTCGCCGCCCACCCCGACGCCGTCGCGAAGGCCGGGCCCCCGGCGCACCTCACGGCATCCTGCGTGGTGCTCGACCGGGCCGGCGAGCGGGTGCTGCTCACCCTGCACCGCAAGGCCAACGAGTGGTTCCAGTTCGGCGGCCACCTCGAGGGCGATGACTCCTCGGTGTGGGCGGCGGCCCGCCGCGAGGGCCGCGAGGAGTCGGGCATCGACACCCTGGAGCCCCTGCCCGAGCCGGTGCAGCTCGACCGGCACACCTTGGTCGGGTCGTTCGGCGCCTGCCGCGAGCACCTCGACGTGCGCTTCGCCGCGGTGGCGCCCGACGGGGCGTCGGCCGTGGTCAGCGCCGAGTCGCACGACGTGCGCTGGTGGCCGGCCGACGCCCTGCCGGAGGGCACCCGCACCGAGCTCACGCCGTTGGTGTCAGCCGCCCGGCGGGCCCTCGGGCTCGGCTGAGCCACCGTCGTCCGGGTCGTCACCGCCGACCGTTCTGGCGCCGTCGACCGGGTCGTCGTCACCGTCGACCTCGGGTGGCAGCCCCTCGGCGTGGGCGAGCCCGTCGAGGAAGCCCCGCGACCGCTCCAGGCGCGGGTAGGAGGCGAGCAGGCGCCAGAAGGCCGGGCCGTGACCGGGCACCAGTAGGTGGGCGAGCTCGTGGAGCAGCACGTAGTCGAGCACGTGGTCGGGCACGTCGCGCAGCCGGTCGGAGACCCGGATGGTGCCCTCGGCGGGAGTGCACGACGCCCACCGCCGCCCCATCGTCGACACCCACCGCACGCTGGTCGGGCGGGCGTGCCCCCCCAGGTAGCGGCGCGAGAGCGTCTCGGCGCGCGCGGCCAGGGCCTCGTCGGAGGACTCGCGGCGTCGCTCGCCGGCCCCCAGCCGGGCCAGCATCCGCTCCACCCAGCGGGCCTCCTCGGCGGCGCTGAACGAGGCCGGGATGAGCACGACGGTGCGCGCGCCGTCACGGTAGGCGCTCACGGTGCGCCGCCGGCGACGGCTGCGCCGGACCTCGACGTCCTCGCTGCTCACGGTACGAGCGTAGGACCGCGACCTGCTGGAGTGGCGGATGGTACGGGTGTGGCTCGCGGTGCGCCGGGCGGGCGCCGGCGCGGGCGCGTCACGCGGGCGATCGTGCTCAGCCGTGGCTAGGGTTGTGGCGTCCCCGCCGCAGTGGCGGCACCAGAGGCATCGACCCGGCCCGCCGCCGCGGTCGACGACAAGGAGAACGTTCATGGCTGACGAGACCTACAAGGGCGAGTTCTACTGCGTGAAGTGCAAGGAGAAGCGGGAGGCCGAGGGCAAGGTGGTCGTCTCCGAGAACGGGCGCCGGATGGCCAAGGGCGTGTGCCCCGTCTGCGGCACCAACCTCAACCGCATCCTCGGCAAGGCCTGAACACCGGTCTCGAGCCGAACGGCCCCGATCCCACCGGATCGGGGCCGTTCGCCGTTCCCGGGCCTGTGGACGGCCGCCGCGGGGTGGTCTGCGGGCGGCAGGATGGCTGCGTCGGGGACGCAGGGCTGAGGGGGTGGCGGTGGACGGTCTCGTGGTGGTCGACGGCTGGGGGCCGCTCGCCGACGAGGTCGTGGCCCAGCTGCGCCGCTGCGGGGTCAGCGTGCGCGGGGGGCGGCACGCCGCCGACGGGGCCGAGCTGGCCCTGGCCGACCGGGCCGCGCTGCCGGCCGCCGTCGTCATCGTCACCGAGGGGCGCAGCCCGGCGTGGGCGGGCGCACCGTGGCAGGCCCGCGGCATCGCGCACCTCCCGGTCGTGCTCGGTGACGCCGGGGTGGTGGTGGGCCCGCTCGTGCTGCCCGGGCGCACCGCCTGCCTGCGGTGCGCCGGCCCGGCCTGGCGGGCCGGCCGGGTCTGCGGGGTGGGGTCGGTGCCGGCCGGCACCGCCGTGCTGGCCGCGGCGGTGACCACCGTGACGGTGCTGGCCACGCTGCGCGGCGACGCCTCGCTGGGCGGCATCTCGACCGAGATCGGCCTCGACGAGGTCGCCGTGACACATCGCCTGTGGAAGGTGCGGCCGGACTGCACGTGCGCGTCAGTGACAATGGCGGGGTGACCGACATCCCCCGAGGCTCGATAGCCCGGACCGCCAAGCTCGTCGGCCTGCCCCTCGGGCACGCCGGCCGAGCGGCCCTCGGAGTCGGGAAGCGGGTCGGGGGCCGCCCCGCAGAGGCCGTCGCCGCCGAGCTGCAGGCGCGCACGGCCGAGCAGCTCTTCTCGGTGCTCGGCCAGCTCAAGGGTGGGGCGATGAAGTTCGGCCAGGCCCTGTCGGTCATGGAGGCCGCGATGCCCGAGGAGCTCGCCGGGCCCTACCGCGCGACGCTCACCAAGCTGCAGGAGTCCGGTCCCCCGATGGGCGCCGACCGGGTGCACGAGATCCTCGCCCGCGAGCTCGGACCGCGCTGGGCCAGCACCAAGCTCGTCGAGTTCGACGACGTGCCCGCCGCCTCGGCCTCCATCGGCCAGGTGCACAAGGCGGTCTGGCGCGACGGGCGCGAGGTCGCGGTGAAGATCCAGTACCCCGGGGCGGCCGAGGCCCTGATGTCCGACCTGAACCAGATCTCACGCGTGGCCCGGGTGGCCGGGTCGTGGATGCCGGGCATCGACGTCAAGCCGATCATGGACGAGCTCAAGGCCCGGATGAGCGAGGAGCTCGACTACCACCTCGAGGCCCGCCACCAGCGGCACTTCGCCACCGCCTTCCGCGACGACGACGACGTGCTCGTGCCCGACGTGCTGGTCGACTCCCACCACGTGCTGGTCACCGAGTGGGTCGACGGCACCCCCTTGTCGAGGATCATCGCGGAGGGCACCCAGGAGGAGCGCGACGAGGCGGCCACGCTCTACTTCGAGTTCCTGCTCCGCGGGCCGAACCGCGCCCACCTCCTGCACGCCGACCCGCACCCGGGCAACTTCCGGATCACCGAGGACGGCCGGCTCGGGGTGCTCGACTTCGGAGCGGTCAACCGGCTGCCGCACGGCTTGCCTCGCTCACTGGGTCGGGTGCTCACCGAGGCACTCGCCGGTGACGCCGTCGCGCTGGAGGCGGTGCTCCGCGAGGAGGGCTTCATCCGCAAGGGCGTCGACATCGACCCCGAGGCGCTGCTCGCCTACCTGACCCCGCTGGTCGAGCCCCTGCTGCACGAGGAGTTCACCCCCACCCGCGAGTGGCTGCGCGGCGCGGCCGCCACGCTGCAGGACCCCCGGCGGCCGCAGTTCCTCATCGGGCTCAAGCTCAACCTGCCCCCGGAGTACCTGCTCATCCACCGGGTCTGGCTCGGCGGCATCGGGGTGCTCAGCCAGATCGGAGGCACCGTGCCGCTGCGCGAGATGGTCTGCGCCTACCTGCCCGGCATCGACGAGTCCCGGCTGCCGCCTCCCCCGGGCTGACCCGAGGGCTCACCACCAGGCGGAGTCGAGCTTGCCCTCGATGCTGCGCAGGTGGGTGCGGCTGCACGTGGCGCAGGTCCACACCTCACGGCCGTTCTCGGCGCCGTGCGCCCAGGTGATCCGGGCGAGCGCGACCGCGTCGGCATCCGGTGGCGTCGTGCCGCACGTGGCACACACGGGAGCCGGTTCGGATGCCGGGTGGCCGGCATCCGCGCCCTGGCCGGCCACCGCGCTCAGCCCTCGCCGCGCGCGGCCGCCTTGGCGGCCTTCTTGAAGTCGCGCACCTTCTGCAGCGAGTCGGCGTCGACGACGTCGGCGACCGAGCGGAATGACCCCTCCTCGGCGTAGGCGCCACACGCCTCCGCCCAGCCCTCGGGCCGCACGCCGAGCTGCTTGCCGAGCAGCGCGGTGAAGATGCGGGCCTTCTGCTCGCCGAAGCCGGGCAGCGCCTTGAGCCGGGTGACGAGCTCGGCTCCGGTGGTGGCGTCGGTCCAGATGGCGGAGGCGTCGCCGCCGTAGGTGTCGCGCACGACGACGGCCAGCGCCTGGATCCGGGCGGCCATCGAGCGACCGTAGCGGTGCACGGCCGGCGGCGTGGCGCACAGGTCGGCGAACGCCTCCGGGTCGGCCGTGGCGATCGCGCCGGGGTCGAGGGTGCCGAAGCGTTCGAGCACCTTGGCGGGCCCGGCGAAGGCCCGCTCCATGGGGAACTGCTGGTCGAGCAGCATGCCGGTGAGCAGGGCGAACGGGTCCTCCGACAGGACGCGGTCGGCCGTGGGGTCCTGGGCGATCGTCAGCGTGACCATGGGGTCAGGGTAGCCAGCAGGCTGGCCCCGACGGCACGCCAGAAGTCGCGCTCGCTCAGCACGGGCGCGGCCGTGGGGTGCTGGCGGCGGTGCGGGTGGGACGGCACCGCCCCCGGCGCGGTGCCGGGGGCGGTGCTCTGGTCGAGCGCGGGCCTCATCGCACGATGGCGTGGACGCTGGCCCGGATCTGCTCACGCTGCGCCTCAGCCTGCACCTGGCGCTGCGTCTCGTGGACGCGACGCTGGTGCATCGTGCGGCGGATCTGGTGCATCCGTCTCGTGTACATCACGGTCTCCTTGTGAAGGTGCTGGGTCGTTCGGTGGTGTGCCTACGCGGCGACCTCGGTCTTGCGGGGCCGGCCACGGGGGCGCTTGCGGGCGACGATCTCGCCCTGGACGAAGAGCTCGCCGCCCCAGACGCCCCACGGCTCGCGCCGGTGGAGGGCACCCGAGAGGCACTGGACGCGTGCGGGGCACGTGCCGCAGAGGGCCTTGGCGAACTCGACACCCTCGGGGGTGTCGGCGAACCACAGCTCGGCGTCGTTCTCGCGGCAGGGAATGCCCTCGCCGGTCGTCACGGACGCCTCGTGCAGGTCGAGGAGCTCGGTCAGCTGCATCGGGTTGTCACCTCCTTGCTCGGCGCGCCCGGTGGGGCGCTCGGTCATCTCGGTGCGCCGGGTGTGGCGCGTGGTACTCGGTGGGCGGTCGGTGTGGGACCGCTGGGTGGTGGTGGTCGTCATCTCGGTGGCCTCGGTGAGTGGTTCGGGTCTGGTGGTCTGGCGGCGGGTACGAGAAAGGCCGCGGATCCCGGTGTCGGGATCCGCGGCCTCGAGGTGACCTGTCGAGCTGTCAGACAGGTGGTGCCTCGAGGCGTGGATACACGACTCCCGTGAGCGGGGCGATGGCGTCGACGCCGGCGGTGCGCACGTCCGCGACGAAGAGGTCGCGACCGTTGACATCACCGGCGAAGGGCACAGTTCGCCCCTGGACGGAGCGGAAGGTGCCTGCGTGAGCGGTGTTGGCGCCGCGCCAGGGACGCGCGCAGATGTCGCTGCCGTTGCTCATCGCCATCGCCTGCTTCATCGTCGTCTCCATGGGGGCCAACCCTCCTCACTGCTTCTCGCTGCTGCCGCGGACCCGAGCGGGCCACGCGTGATGTTGTCCAGATCAGGTTAGGGGAGCCTGTGAGCACCCGGCAACGGGATTAATCGCTTGAATTGTGGAGAAACTCGGGTACCGGGCGAGTTCCGCTGTGGCACAACGTCATTCATCCGAAGAAAAATTCCGGATCAACTCGAGGACGTCGCTGCCGTAGCGCTCGAGCTTCGCCGGGCCCACGCCGTTGATCCGCGCCAGTGCGCCGACGTCGGTCGGCACCCGCTCGGCGATCGCCGTGAGGGTGGCATCGGTGAAGACGACGAAGGCCGGCACGTCGGCCGCCCGAGACTGCTCGAGCCGCCACTCGCGCAGCGCCTCGAACAGCCGCTCGTCCATCGTGGGCGGGCAGGCGGAGCACCGGCCGATGGTGCGCTCCCGGGCCGTGCCGAGGGCGGCGCCGCAGGAGCGGCAGGTGGTGCGCACCGGGGTGGCGGCCTTGCCCCCGGCTCCCGCCTTCCGGCTGCGCTTGGGCTGCGAGCGGGCGGCGTCGCCCAGCACGGCAGCGGTGCCGTCGAGGAACCGGGACGGGCGGCGGGTGGCGCGGGCACCGGGGGTGCGGGCCACGGCATACGACATCACCAGGCGCTCGCGGGCCCGGGTGACCCCGACGTAGAGCAGCCGGCGCTCCTCCTCGATGGCCTGCGGGGTGTCGGCCATCGTGATGGGCAGCAGGCCGTCGGAGCAGCCGACGAGGAAGACGGTGTCCCACTCCAGGCCCTTGGCCGCGTGGAACGAGGCCAGGGTGACGCCGTTGACCGTGGGCGCGTGCTGGGCCGAGGCGCGCTCCTCGAGCTCGCGCACCAGGGCCGGCAGCCGGGCCTCGGGGTCGAGGGCGTGCAGGTCGTCGGCCAGCGACGCCAGGGCGCTCAGCGACTCCCAGCGCTCGCGCGCCGCGCCGCCGCTGGTGGGCGCCTCGCGGCTCCAGCCGGCCCCGAGGAGCACGTCTCGGGCGAGGTCGGGCAGCGGCACCGAGCCGTCGTCGGAGCGCGCCGCCCCGCGCATCAGCACGATGGCGTCGCGGACCTCCTTGCGCGAGAAGAACCGCTCACCGCCGCGCACGAGGTAGGGGATGCCGCGCTCGGCCAGCGCCGACTCGAAGGACTCGCTCTGGCCGTTGGTGCGGAAGAGCACCGCCACCTCGGACGGCGGGTGGCCGGCCTCGACGAGCGCGGCGATGCGGGTGGCGACGGTGGCCGCCTCGTCGGGGTCGTTGTCGGCGACGAGCAGCTCGGGGACCGGGCCGTCGGGGCGCTGGGCGCGCAGCTCGACGGACCCGGAGCGCCGCTGGCCGCCGGGCCCACGGAGCACGAGGTTGGCCAGGCCCACGATCTGGGGGGTCGAGCGGTAGTTGCGCACCAGCTCCACGGTGCGGGCGTCGGGGTGCCGGGCCCGGAAGCCGAGCAGGTGCTCGGGCGAGGCGCCGGTGAACGAGTAGATGGTCTGCGCCGGGTCGCCGACCACGCACAGGTCACGCCGCTCCCCCAGCCACAGCTCGAGCAGGGTCTGCTGCAGCCGGTTGACGTCCTGGTACTCGTCGACGACGAAGTGCCGGTACTGGCCGCGGACCGCCCGGGCGACCTCCTCGTGCTCGCGCAGGATGCCGACCATGAGCAGCAGCACGTCCTCGAAGTCGATGACGCCACGCTCGGTCTTGACCTCCTCGTAGGCGGCGACCAGGCGCGCCATGGCCGTGGCGTCGAGGCCGGCGGGCGGCTCCCGGCGCTGCGCGGTGGCCGCGGCGGCATACGACTCGGGGGTGAGCAGCGAGACCTTCGACCACTCGATCTCGGAGGCGAGGTCGCGGATGCCGGCGCTGTCGAGCCGCAGCCGCAGCCGGCCGCCCGCCTCGGCGACGGCGCTGGCCTTGTGCGGCATCACCTCGGGCGACGCGCCGCCGATGGCCTGGGGCCAGAAGTAGTGCAGCTGGCGCAGCGAGGCGGCGTGGAAGGTGCGCGCCTGCACTCCGCCGACGCCGAGGTCGCGCAGCCGGGTGCGCATCTCGCCGGCCGCTCGGGCCGTGAAGGTGACGGCCAGCACCCGCTGGGGCTGGTAGACGCCGGAGAGCACGCCGTAGGCGATGCGGTGGGTGATGGCGCGGGTCTTGCCGGTGCCCGCGCCGGCCAGCACGCACATCGGGCCGCTGGGGTGCGCCGCGACCTCGCGCTGCTCGGGGTCGAGGGCGTCGAGCACCGCGTCGGCTCCGGGGTGCACGGGCAGGGTGGTCATCGCGACGATCCTAGGTGTCGCGGGTGACACCGCCCGACCGCGGCGGCCGGCCTGTGGACGACGCGCGGCCACGGCATCCGCTCGCCCGGCCCGGTCCCCGGGTCGGGGAAGCAACGGCCGGGCCGTAGCGTTCACCTCGCGAGTCCCCGACCTTGATCAGGAGCCCCGATGTCCGCCGCCGAGCCCACCGGCCCGACGCTTCCCGCGCCCGGCACCGTCACGATGTTCACGACGACCTGGTGCGGCTACTGCCGCCGGCTGAAGTCGCAGATGGAGCGCGAGGGCATCGGCTTCACCGAGGTCGACATCGAGCGCGAGCCGGGCACCGCCGAGTTCGTCATGTCGGTCAACGGCGGCAACCAGACCGTGCCCACGCTGCTGTTCCCCGACGGCTCGGCCGCCACCAACCCCTCGATCGCGCAGGTCCGCGACCGCCTCACCTGAGGACCCCCACCCCGAGTTGGGTGCTCAGGTGGTTGCCGGGGCAGCCGTCTCAGCACCCACCGCGGGGGTGAAAGTCAGCGGAGGGGGATCTCCGGCGAGTCGAGCGGGCCGCCGAACCAGTGCTCGATGATCCGCCGTGAGATCGAGATGCGCCCGGACACGACGACCGACCCGTCGGCGAGCGCCGTGACGAGCTGCTCCCGGGTGAACCACCGGGCGGCTTCGATCTCCTCCGCCTGCAACCGCAGGTCGGTGCCCAGCGCCCGGGCCGTGAAGCCGAGCATGAGCGAGGACGGGAACGGCCAGGGCTGGTCACCGAGGTACGTGACGTCGGTGACCTCGATGCCGACCTCCTCGGCCACCTCGCGGGCGACGGCGGCGGCCAGGCTCTCCCCCGGCTCCACGAAGCCGGCCAGCACCGACATCCCGTTGCCGCGGAAGCCCTTCCCGCGGGCGAGCAGGATGCGGTCGTCGGCGTCGACGACGGCCATGATCACGGCCATGTCGGTGCGCGGGTAGTGCTCGCTGCCGTCGGCCGGACAGCGGCGGATCCAGCCCGCCAGCACCGGGTCGGTCGCCGCACCGCACCGCGGGCAGTGCCCGTGGGTGCGGTGCCAGTTGGCCAGGGCGAGGGTCGTGGCGAACGCGGAGGCACTCAGGTCGTCGAGCTCGGCACCGACCTGGCGCAGCGTGCGCCACACCGGGCCGCCGTCGGCCTCGTCCGCCGGGTTGCCGTCCACGGCATCCGCGAGGTCGTCGGCGACCACCGACACGTGCGCCGTGCCGCCCACCTCCCCGAGGTAGAGGGCCAGCCGGCCGGCATCCGCGGGCTCGGGCGCCGTGAGCAGCGCGTGCAGGGTGCCCCCGTCGGCCCGCTGCACGGCGACCCGGTCGCCCACGAGGCGCAGCACGCGGGTGGCGGGGTCGGCCAGCAGCCGGGGCAGCAGGTGGGGGTCGACCCGCAGGTCACCGCGCCGGTCGAGCACCGAGGTGCTCAGGGCCAGCCCGGGCAGGGACACGTCGGCGGCAGGCACGCGGCACAGCCTATGGGGCACTCCGCGGGTCGCCTCCCCGACGATCGGGGGCACACGGCATACCGTTGGCCCGTGGACCGCAGCCCCGCCTTCCTCGCCGCACTGGCGAGCGCCGCCGTGTCCGGGCTCGACCCGGTGAGCGTCGAAGCCCTGCCCAGCACCGACGACCAGAGCTTCGACGTCGCCTTCGTGCAGGACGCCGAGCACCGCAGGTGGGTGGTGCGCGCCCCACGCAGCGACGTCGCCGGCGCCGAGATGGACCGCACGGTGGCCCTGCTCGGCCTGCTCGGGCGCCGGCTGCCGTTCGCGGTGCCCGCCCCGAAGGGCTTCGTCGCGCTCAGCGAGGGCGGCCGTGCCGCGGTCTACCCCTACCTGCCCGGGCACAACCTCGACTTCGCCGAGCTGCCGCCCGGCCCCGGCATCGCGGCCGAGCTGGGCCGCGCCATCGCCGCCCTGCACAACACCGACCCGGCCGTCTACGAGGAGGCCGGGCTGCCGAGCTACGACGCCGACGCCTACCGCAGCCGCCGCCTCGCCGACCTCGACCGCGCCGCCGAGACCGGCCGGGTGCCGACCACGCTGCTCACCCGCTGGGAGACGGCGCTCGAGGACGTCAGCCTGTGGCGGTTCGCCCCCACGGCCACCCACGGCGACCTCACCGGCGACCAGGTCCTGGCGGTGTTCACCGACGACGCCGACGCCTCGACCGGGAAGATCCGGGCGCTGACGGGCTGGGAGGACGCCAAGGTCGCCGACCCCGCCGACGACTTCGCGGCACTGGTCGCCGACGCCCGGCCGGAAGCGGTCGAGACCGTGCTCGAGGCCTACTCGCACACCCGGGTCGAGCGGCCCGACCCCAACCTGCTGGTGCGCGCCCGCCTGGTCGCCGAGCTCGGCCTGCTCGGCCTGCTGATGGTGGCGCTGGCCCGCAAGGACGACGGCGCCGTCGAGGTGCTGACCACCCAGCTGCGCCGGCTCGACGACGCCGTGCACGCCGGCGAGGAGCCCGACGACTACCGCCGCACCTCGCTCGCGCCGGTCGGCGTGCGCCGCCGCCCGACCCGCCCGCCGGCCCTGGTCGTCGAGGACGACGACGAGGACCTGCCGGTGGTCGAGGCGGACGAGGCGGATGCCGGGGACGGCGCAGCAGCGCCGGATGCCGCGCTCGAGCCGGATGCCGCGGACGCGTCCGACGAGGCCGAGCCGGAGGCCGCCGACGCGGCCGAGCAGCCGGAGGCCGATGATGCCGACGGCGAGGCCGAGGGCAAGGCCGAGAACGCCGACGGCGAGGGCGAGGCCGACGAGGTGACCACCGAGATCGACCTCAGGACGGCCGAGCGGCCCGCAGCACCCGAGTGATCTCCGGCGCACCCGGCAGGTCGGGCCACACCGTCTCGCCGGTGGCGGCGTGGAAGAACGCGCCGCGCACCCGGTCCTCGGGCACGCCGCGCACCCGGGCCCACGCCAGCCGGTAGGCCGCCAGCTGCAGCGCGCGGGCCGCCGCCCGTGCCCCGGTGGCGGGAGCGCCGGTCTTCCAGTCGACCACCACCCAGCCCGGCTCGCCGTCGGGGCCGGCCTCCTCGAACACGGCGTCGATGCGCCCGCGCACCGCGATGCCGTCGACGACGGTCTCGACGCTGGTCTCGACCTCGACCGGCGAGCGGTCGGCCCACTCGCTGGCCAGGAAGCTGGCCTGCAGTGCGCCCAGGTCGGTGTCGGTGGCGTCGTCGTCGGCCGACCCGGGCAGGTCGTCGACGTCGACGAAGGCCGCCCGCGAGTAGTGCTCCTCGACCCAGGCGTGGAAGGCGGTGCCCCGCCGGGCGGCCAGGGCGGGAGGGGTGGGCATCGGCCGGCGCAGGTCGAGCGTGAACCGCTCGGCGTCCTCCGCGAGCGCGACCAGCGCCGAGGTGGACAGGTGCGCCGGCAGGTCGACGTCGACCGGTGCCCCACTGCGGCGGCGGGCACGCTCGCCGAGCAGCATCGCGACCTCGTCGTGCCAGGCCGTGCGCACGGCATCCGGGCCGGGCGGGGCGGGGCCGTCGGCGATGGCCGCCGCAACCTCGCGCGCGGGGCCGAGCAGCCGCTCGCGCCGCTGCACGTGGTCGGTGGTGGGCCACGCGATGCTGACCGCCTCGGCGGTGCGCGGGTTCTGCGGCTTGGGGTCGTCGACCGGGGGCAGGTCGGCCCACGGCCCGGGTGCGACGGTGAGGCCGCTGTCGCGCACCTCGTGCAGGAAGCGCGAGGTGACCCGCGGCGTCGAGGCGGTGCCCCACACGTGGGCGGTGAGCAGGAGGTCGCGCCGCGCGCGGGTGAGCGCGACGTAGGCCAGTCGGCGCTCCTCGGCGATGCCGTGCGCGGCGGCGGCGCTGGTGAAGCGGGTGAAGGCCTGGTCGAGCGAGTCCCAGTCGTGCGGGTCGCCCCAGCCGAACCGGGGCAGGCCCTCGGCGTCGCCGCGCAGGTCGTAGGGCAGCGTGGCGAGCCCGGTCAGCCAGCCCTTGTCGCTGGGCTCGGCGTGGCCCCAGGCGTCGTCGACCACCTTGCCCTGGTTGCCCGAGTGCGCGGGGAAGGAGGACTCGACCAACCCGGGGACGGCGACGACGTCCCACTCCAGGCCCTTGGCCGCGTGCACGGTCATCACCTGCACGGCGTCGGGCCGGGCCTCGACCCAGCCCAGGTCGAGGCCGCGCTCCTCGGCGACGGCCGCCTCGAGCCAGGCGAGGAACCCGCCGAGCGACGCCCGCTCCGCGCTCGCGGCGAAGGTCGAGGCGACGTCGGCGAAGGCATCGAGGTGGGCCCGGGCGGCCCCGGGGGTGTACTCGGGGCGGGAGAGCACCTCGAGGTCGAGCCCGAGCGCTGCCTCCGCCTCGGCCGTGAGCTCGGGGAGCCCCAGGCCGGTGAGCGCGCGCAGCCGCCGCACGGCATCGCCGAGCCCGCGCAGCCTGGACAGCGCGACCAGGCCCACCCGCTGCCCCTCGGCCCCGACCCAGTCGGGCGACGGCAGCTCGTCGAGGGCCTCGATGATGCTGGCCTCCTCGCTGCTGTCCGGGGACAGGTCGGCCCGGCGGTCGCCGTGCGCCCGGGCGGTGCGCTGGCGGTGCCGGGCCCAGGCGCCGAGGCCGTCGAGGTCGGCGGCACCGAGGCGGCACGAGGGCCCGGTGAGCAGGCGCATGAGGCGGTCGCCGCGGGTGGGGTCCTGCACGACGTGCAGCAGCGCGACGAGGTCGGCGACCTCGGGGGTGTGCAGCAGGCCACCCAGGCCCACGACCTCGTAGGGCAACCCGGCCCGGTCGAGCGCCTCGACGACGGGGTCGAACTGAGATCGCTTGCGGCACAGCACCGCCGCCGTGCGCCGCCCCGGATGGCGCAGGCGCTGCCCGAGCCACCCCACGAGGTGTTCGGCCTCCTCCTCGAGGGTGAGCAGGCGGGCGACGCCGACGTGGCCCGGGCCGGCGTCGTCGCGGGCGACGAGCGAGCGCACCTCGACGCGCGTGGTGGCCGCCAGCGGCGCCGCGACGACGTTGGCGGCGTCGAGCACGACCCGGTCGTTGCGCCAGCTCGTGGACAGGTGCAGCACCGTGGCCGGCTCGGGGTCGGCGAAGTCGCTGCGGAAGCGGTCGAGGGTGGTGGACGACGCTCCGCGCCACCCGTAGATCGACTGGTGGGGGTCGCCGACCGCCGTGACCGGCACCGGCTCGCCCTCGGCGACGAACAGCGCCCGCAGGAGCTGGAGCTGGGCCTCGGAGGTGTCCTGGAACTCGTCGAGGAGCACGGCCCGGAAACGCCCGCGCTCGGCCTTCCCGACCTCGGCCACCGTCGTGGCCAGGCGCGCGGCGAGCGCCATCTGGTCGGCGAAGTCCATCGCGTCGCGGGAGCGCTTGAGCTCGGCGTAGCGCTCCAGCAGCGGCACGATGGCCCGGCGCTCGCGCAGCACGGCGAGCGCGGTGCGCACCGACGCCGGGTAGGCCTTGCGGCGCGAGGTCTCGCCCTTGGCCACGAGCTCGAGCGTGGCGACCACCTCGTCGAGGTGCGCGCCCAGCCGGCCCGGCTCGACGAGGTGCTCGGCCATCTCGCCGGCGAGGTCGACGACGGCGGTGGTGACCGTGGACTCGGCCTTCTCGACCCCGTCCATCGGCCCGTCCCACGACGCGACCGCCTCGTGGGCCACCTGCCAGGCCGCCGCCTCGGTGAGCAGCCGGCTCTCGGCCTCGACCCCGAGGCGGACCCCGTGCTCGCGCACGATCCGGCCCGCGTAGGCGTGGTAGGTGGACACCGTGGGGACGTCGTCGAGCACCTCGGCGCCGTCCTCGGCCGGCGGGGTCCACAGCCCCGCCGCGCGCAGGGTGGCCAGCCGCTCGGTGAGCCGCTCGGACAGCTCGCCGGCCGCCTTGCGGGTGAAGGTGAGGCCGAGCACCTCGTCGGGCCGCACCAGGTCGTTGGCGACGAGCCAGACCACCCGCGCGGCCATCGTCTCGGTCTTGCCCGACCCGGCCCCGGCGACGACGAGGAGCGGGCGCAACGGCGCCTCGATGACGGCGGCCTGCTCGGGCGTGGGGGCGTAGGACTGGCCGAGGGCCTGCGCCAGCTCGACGGCTCCCCAGCGCAGCCCTGTCGTGGCGGTCACAGGAACCTCCCCTCGGACTGCGCCGGGCAGGCGTCCTTGACCTGGCAGGTGCCGCAGTGCGACCCGGGAGTGGCCGTGAAGCCGGAACCGGACATCGCGTCGGCGGTCTGGTCGAGCAGCGCCCTGGCCCACCCCGGCTCCTCGTCGTCGGCCAGGGGCACCTGCAGCTGCACGGTGGTGGAGAGGTTGGCCGCCTTGCCGAGCTGGAGCAGGGCCGCCCCGGCGGGAACGCTGCCGTGCTCGGCGAAGGCGCCCTCGGCCACGGCGAGCTGGTAGGCGCCGAGCTGGCCGTGCCGGCGCAGCTCCTCCTTGCTCGGCTTCGACGCCCCGGTCTTGAGGTCGATGACGCGCACCCGCCCCGCGGGGTCGACCTCGACCCGGTCGACGGTGCCCGACACGACGGCCCGGCCCAGGGCCACCCGCAGCTGCTGCTCGGAAGCCGCGCGGCGCCATCCCAGCGCCGTGGTCTCGGCGACGTAGGTGGCGAGGCGGCCCGTCATCCGCTGGGCCTCGGCGAGGCGGCGACGCGACAGCCAGCCCGGCGCGAGCCCCAGCCGGCCCCAGCGCCGCTCGACCTCGGCGGCGTAGGCGGCCGCGGTGGTGTCGCCCAGGTCGTGGGCGATCTCGTGCACGAGGATGCCGACGTCCTGGGCCCCCATCGACGGCCCGTCGCCGCCGCTGGCCCGCAGCACCCACTGCAGCCCGCAGCGCCAGAAGCCGTCGATGCCCGACGGTGACACGCGCACCGGGTCGGCGGGGCCACGGCGGGGGCGGTCGTCGGTGAGGTCGCGCAGGGTCCACCACTGGGCCGGGTCGGCGCCGGGCACCCCCTCGCGCGCCAGCCGGCCGAGCGTGCTCACCGCCGCGCCCCGCAGCGCCGGGTCGTCGGAGCCGAGCGCGCGGCGCAGGTCGGCCACCAGCCCCTGCAGGGTGAGCGGCCGGGGCACGTCGGTGAAGGCCCGGGCGTCGGGCAGCGGGTCGACGACGTCGAGGAACGGCGAGGGCTGCTCGTCCTCGCTGCGGATGGCGGTGACGACGAGCCGGTGCCGGGCCCGGGTGACCGCCACGTGGAACAGCCGGGTCTCGTCGTGGCGCACCTGCGCCCGGGCCGCGCGCGGGTCACCGCCGCGCCCGTTGACCAGGTCGACGAGGTCGGTCGACCCGAGCAGCGAGCCCCGCAGCCGCAGGTCGGGCCACACCCCCTCCTGCACCCCCGCCACCACGACGAGGTCCCACTCCAGCCCGGCGGATGCCGCGGGCGTCACCAGGGCGACCGACTCACCCGCCGGGGCGCGGGCGACCAGGGTGTCGCCCGCGACGTCCTGGCCCAGCACGTGGTCGAGGAAGTCGCGGGGTGAGGCACCGGGCAGCCGGTCGACGAAGCGGCCGGCGGCGTCGAACAGGCCGAGCACGGCATCGAGGTCGCGGTCGGCGCGCCCACCGCCCGGGCCGCCGGCCAGCGCTGCGTCGCGCCACGGGCCGGCCAGGCCGCTGGCGCTCCACATCCGCCAGAGCACGACCTCGACCCCTTCGCCGTCGCGCAGGGCGTCGACCGCCGCCGCGAGCACCCGGTGGGCGCGACGGGCGGATGCCGCCTCCGGGCCGATGCGGTCGAGCGGGAAGGGGGCAAGCACGACCTCGGCGAGGAGCAGGTCGCTGGGGCGCCCACCGCCGTCGTCGAGCTCGAGGCGCCGCAGCGAGCGGCGCAGCCGGCGCAGCTGCACGGCATCCGCACCGCCGACCGGTGAGGTGAGCACGTCGACCACGTCGGTGGGGTCGAGCCGGTCGGCGCCGGCGACGACGTCGAGCGCGCAGCGCAGCAGGGTGAGGAAGGGGCACACGGCCGCCTCGTCGCGCACGGGGAGGTCGGCGGTGGCGGTGTCGACCGGCACCCCGGCGCTGCGCAGCACCCGGCGCAGGGTGGCCGTGCGGCCACCGCCGCGCACGACGACGGCCATCTTCGACCAGGGCACGCCGTCGAGCAGGTGGGCCGCGCGCAGCCGGCCGGCGACGTAGCTGGCCTCCTGGGCGGCGGTGCGCAGCAGGTGCGCCTCGACCTGCCCGCCGGGCCCGGCCGCCTCGACCCGGCGGTGGGCGGCGCCCCCCACGACCCCGACGTGCGCGACCACCCGGGCGGCGGCGTCGAGCACCTCGCCGCCGCACCGGTAGGACGTGGCCAGCACGCGGGTCGGGGCGTCGGGCCAGGCGGTGACGAACAGCCGCGGGTCGGCACCGCGGAAGGTCTGCGTGGCGGCGTCGGGGTCGCCGAGCAGCACGAGGTCGACCCCACCACCGGCGACGACGACCTGCAGCAGCCGCAGGGCGGCCGGGGTGAGCTCCTGGGCGTCGTCGACGACGACGAGCCGCAGCCCGGCCCGCAGCCGGTCGAGCGCGTCGAGGTCGGTCTCGAGGTGGTCGGCGGCGGCGCCGAGGATCCAGGCGGGGTCGAACGCCCCCGGGGCCGACAGGGCGGTGACCTCGTCGTACTCGCGCAGGACGTGGGCGGCCGCGACCCACTCGGGGCGGTCGTGGGCGCGGCCGAGCCCGGCGAGGTCCTCGGGGTCGAGGCCGAGCTCGACGGCCCGCATCAGCAGGTCGCGCAGCTCACCCCGGAAGGTGCGGGTGGGCAGGGCGAGGTGCACCGACGAGGGCCACGGGGGCGCCGACGACTCCCCCGCCGCGTGCCCGGCGAGCAGCTCACCGAGGATGACGTCCTGCTCGGGGCCGCTGAGCAGGCGCGGGTTCGGGTCGCCGGCCAGGGCCGCGGCCTCGCGCAGGATGCCGAAGCCGAGCGACTGGTGGGTGCGGGCCAGCGGCGTGGTGGTGGTGCCGCCGAGCCGGGCGGTGACGGCATCGCGCAGCCGGGCGGCCGCGAGCCGGGTGGGCGCGAGCAGGAGGCAGCCGTCGGCGGTGGCCTCGCCCCGCTCGACGCGCTCGGCCACCACCTCGACGGCCACGGTCGACAGGCCGGTGCCCGGCGCGCCGAGCACCCGCAGCACCGGGCCGCGGTGCTCGACGACCGCGCGCTGGCTCGCGTCGAGCACCGGCGCGGGTGGCGCGACGGGAGCCGGACGACGCAGGACGAGCACGCAGTGATCCCACCACGCGCCCCCGACATCGGCAGCCTCGGGGCAACATCGACCAATAGGTCGATGTTGCCCCAGCCGTGAGTGGATGGTCCGGGGCAACTTGACCTATTGGTCGATGTTGTTCCGGCGGGTCAGTAGGTCGGGAGGGTCGGGTCGACCCGGGCGACCCAGGCGAGGATGCCGCCCTCCACGTCGACCGCGTCGACGCCCCGCGCCCGCAGCAGGTCGACCGCCTCGGCCGAGCGGCCCCCCGACTTGCAGTAGACGTAGGCCCGGGCGCCGGGGGCCAGCCCCGGGACCGCTGCACCCGCCCGCACCTCGCCCACGGGCACCCACGCGCCGGGCAGGGCCACGACCGCCCGCTCGCCCTCTTCACGCACGTCCACGAGCAGGGCCGCCTCTCCGTCGACCGCCCCGGCGTCGAGCAGCGCCTTGAGCGCGAGCACGTCGATGCTCGGCCGGGTGCCGGAGCCGTTGCCGGCGTCACCGGCATCCACCCTCGCCCCCGGCTCGGCGGGGATGCCGGTGGCCCACCCGAGCGGGCGGGTCGGGTCCGCGCCCGAGCCGCACACCCGGCATCCGGGATCGGCGGTGACGGGCAGGGCGTCCCAGGTCTGGCGCAGCGCGTCGTGCACCAGCAGGCGTCCGACGAGCGGCTCCCCGATGCCGGTCACGAGCTTGACCGCCTCGGTCGCCATGACCGACCCGATGCTCGCGCACACCGCCCCGAGCACCCCTCCGACGGCGCACGACGGCACGGCGTCCGGCGGTGGCTGGTGCGGGAAGACGCAGGCGTAGCAGGGCCCCTCGCCCGCCCACCACACCGACACCTGGCCGTCGAAGCGGAAGACCGACCCCCACACGTGCGGCACCCCGAGCCGGGCGCACGCGTCACCGACGAGGTAGCGGGTGGGGAAGTTGTCGGCGCCGTCGAGCACGAGGTCGTAGTCGGCGATGACCTCCAGCGCGGTGGCCTCGTCGAGGCGCTCGCGGTGCTCCACGACCTGGGTGCTCGGGCTGATGGCGTGCACCGCGTCGGCGGCCGAGGCGGTCTTCGGGCGCCCCACGTCGGCCACCCCGTGCACCACCTGGCGCTGGAGGTTGGTGGTGTCGACGACGTCGTCGTCGACGACGCCGATCGTGCCCACCCCGGCGGCCGCGAGGTAGAGCAGGGCCGGCGACCCGAGCCCCCCGGCCCCCACGACCAGCACCCGTGCGGCCCGCAGCCGGCGCTGGCCGAGCGGCCCGAGGTCCGGCAGCAGCAGGTGGCGGGCGTACCGCGTGCGCTCCTGCACCGTGAGCTCGGCACCGGGCGGCACCAGCGGGGGTCGTGCCATGGCGAGACCCTAACAACCGATGCGTGGCGAGTCCCCGGCGCGCAGGCTACTCGTCCGTAGGATGCTGCCTACCCGGCCGAAGGACAGGTATGACCAGCACGCAGACCACCCCCCGAGGGCAGCGGATGCCGCGCAGTGAGCGGCGGGCGCAGCTGCTCGACGCTGCCCAGGCGGTCTTCGTCCAGTCCGGCTACCACGCCGCGGCGATGGACGAGATCGCGGACCGGGCCGGAGTGTCCAAGCCGGTGCTCTACCAGCACTTCCCCGGCAAGCTCGACCTCTACCTGGCCCTGCTCGACAAGCACTGCGACACCCTCGAGTCCCTGGTCCGCGCGGCCCTCGAGGTCGGGGGCGACAACGAGCTGCGCGTCGAGCGCACGGTGGCGGCCTACTTCGAGTTCGTCACCAGCGAGGGCGCGGCCTTCCGGATGGTGTTCGAGAGCGACCTCACCAGCGTCCCGCAGGTGCGTGCGCGCCTCGACGCCGTGGAGATGAACTGCGCGGAGGCGATCGCCGAGGTCATCGCCGAGGACACCGGTGCCGACGACGAGCGCGCGCTCATGCTCGGCTCGGCCCTCGCCGGCATGGCCCAGGTGGCTGCCCGGCACTGGCTGGCCCAGGACGGCGACGTGCCCGAGCCGGAGGCCGCCGCGATGATCAGCGCCCTCGCCTGGCGGGGCCTGGGGTCCTTCCCCAAGCTCGAGGCCTGACGCCGGCGCGACCGCTCGCGTGTTCGCTGGTGGCGGATGCCGGAATGCCGCCCGCCGAGCGCGGGTTAGCCTGAGCCCGACACACGCGGCCGGTCCGCGTCCCCATGATTGAAAGGTGTGCACCCGTGGAGGTCACCATCGGCGTCCAGAACGTCGCTCGCGAGCTGACGGTCGAGACCGACTCCCCCACCTCGGAGGTCACCGCGGCCGTCGAGGCCGCGCTCACCGACGGGGGCGTGCTGCGCCTCACCGACAACCGCGGCCGTTCCATCTTCGTGCCGGCCGGCGTCATCGGCTGGGTGCAGGTCGGCGACTCCGAGAAGGGCCGGGTCGGCTTCACCCCCTGACGTCCGCTCCCGCGGCGGCGAAACATGTCGAAGGTCCGAGAGTTCCAGGTGGTGGGGCACTACATTCGTGTCGGCTCCCGGGTTGCGGGCGCCCGAAGCGGCGGCCCTCGCCGTAGGTCAGGCGAGTCGTGGGTCTCCGGACCCGAAAGGAGTTCGGCATGGGCATCGGCGAGATCATCGGCACGATCATCTTCGGAGCAGTCATCGGGGTCCTGGCCCGTCTGGTCCTCCCCGGCAAGCAGAACATCAACGCCATCGTCACGGTCATCCTGGGCATCCTCGGGGCCCTGATCGGCTACTGGGTCTGGGGCCTGATCAGCGACAAGGGCAACACCCCCGGCATCGACTGGATCCGCTGGTTCATCTCGGTCGCGGCAGCCGCGCTGCTGGTCGTCGGCTACGGCTCGATCACCGGCAAGAAGCAGGTCTGACCCGCAACCGCCAGAACGCGACAGCGGCCCCCGTCCGTCGGACGGGGGCCGCTGTGCGTCACGGACCCGGCTGGAGGTGGCAGCTCAGGCGGACAGGCCCAGGCGCGCCATCCGCTTGGAGTGGTTGTCGGTGAGCCGGGTGAACATCTGGCCCACCTCGGCGAGGTCGACCCCGCCGCCGACGAGCAGGGCCGACATGGCGTCGCGCTCGACGGCCACGGCCTGCGCCTGCGACAGCGCCTCGCCGAGCAGCCGCCGTCCCCACAGGGCCAGCCGCCCGCCGGCGGTGCGGTCGGTCTTGAGGGTGTCGCGCACCACCCCGACGACGAAGTCGGACTCACCCGCGTCGTCGAGCGCGCGCGCCATCACCTCGCGGGTGTCGTCGTCGACGAAGACCGACATCTCGCGGTAGAAGTCCTTGGCGATGCCGTCGCCGACGTAGGCCTTGACCAGCCCCTCGAGCCAGCCCTTGGGCTTGGTGCGCTCGTGGTAGGCGGCGAACGGCACGACGAACGGGGCCATCGCGGCATCCGGGTCGATGTCGTGGTCGCGCATGTGCTCGACGAGCACGGAGTACTGCACGTACTCGGTGTTGGCCAGGCCCGCCATCACCGACTTCAGGTGCAGCGTCGGCGCGAGGTCGGAGTCGACGGCCATCCGGATGAACGCGGTGAGCTCGCCGTAGGCGAGGACGCCGAGCAGGTCGACCACCGCGGCGTGGTAGGCGGGGTCCTCGATCGACGTGTGCTCCATGGCTTCGGAGCCTAACGGTAGAGTGGCGAGCGTCCCACGGTGCCCGGTCGGCACGACAACCCAAGTTTCCCTGACGTGGTGAGCGCCCGGCGTCCCCGACGTCACCCGCCCCCCGAAGACCTCCGATCGGCCCACAGCCCCTGTGCCGGCGCGTGCGCGCCTGCCGACCGGAAGAGACCCATGACCGACGTCACTGACGCCACCACTGAACCCGACGACGCGAGCGCCGAGGCCATCTTGGCCGAGACGGTCGCCCAGGTCGTCACCGAGCCCGAGCCCGTCGCCTCGTTCTCCGACTTCCCGATCCACCAGGACATCGTCGACGCGCTGGCCGAGCACAAGATCACCAGCCCGTTCCCGATCCAGGCGATGACCCTCCCGGTCGCACTCGGCGGCCACGACATCATCGGCCAGGCCAAGACGGGCACCGGCAAGACCCTCGGCTTCGGCATCCCGATCCTCAACCGGGTCACCTCCCCCAAGGACGACCGAGTTCGCGACGATGCCGTTCGCCGGCAAGCCGCAGGCCCTGGCCGTGGCCCCCACCCGCGAGCTCGCCGTGCAGGTCGCCGGCGACCTCGAGCGCGCGGGCAAGAAGCGCGGCGTGCGCGTGCTCACCGTCTACGGCGGTCGCGCCTACGAGCCGCAGGTCGAGGCACTGCAGCGCGGCGTCGAGGTCGTCGTCGGTACCCCGGGCCGGCTGATCGACCTCGCCAAGCAGGGCCACCTCGACCTGGGCCACGCCCGCATCGTCGTGCTCGACGAGGCCGACGAGATGCTCGACCTGGGCTTCCTGCCCGACGTCGAGCGGCTGCTGGCGCTCACCCCCGCCTCGCGCCAGACGATGCTCTTCTCGGCCACGATGCCGGGTGCGGTCGTCGCGCTGGCCCGCCGCTACATGAGCCAGCCCACGCACATCCGCGCGATGGGTGACGACCAGGAGAACGCCCACACGGTCAAGGCCGTCGAGCAGTTCGTCTACCGCGCCCACGCGATGGACAAGGTCGAGATGCTGGCCCGCATGCTGCAGGCCCGCGAGCGTGGCCTGACCATCATCTTCAGCCGCACCAAGCGCACCGCCGCCAAGGTGGCCGACGACCTGGCCGAGCGCGGTTTCGCCGCCGCCGCCATCCACGGCGACCTGGGCCAGGGCGCCCGCGAGCAGGCGCTGCGGGCCTTCCGCAACGGCAAGGTCGACATCCTCGTCGCCACCGACGTCGCTGCCCGCGGCATCGACGTCGAGCACGTCACCCACGTGATCAACTACCAGTGCCCCGAGGACGAGAAGACCTACCTGCACCGCATCGGGCGCACCGCGCGGGCCGGCAACACCGGCATCGCGGTCACCTTCGTCGACTGGGACGACCTGCACCGCTGGGCGATGATCAACAAGGTGCTCGACCTCGGCATGCCCGAGCCGCAGGAGACCTACTCCTCCTCGCCGCACCTCTACTCCGACCTCGACATCCCCGAGGGCAGCAAGGGCCGCCTCCCGCGCGCGCAGCAGACCCGCGAGGGCCTGGGCGCCGAGGTGCTCGAGGACCTCGGCGAGACCGGCAAGGGCGCCGGCCGGCGCGGCGCCGAGCGGCGGCGACCGCGGCCGTGGTGGGCGCTCCGGCGACTCCCGCGGCGGGCGCGGCGGGGAGTCCCGCGACTCCTCACGCCCGGCATCCCGCGACGGCGACGCCCACACCGACGGCGGGGCCGACCGCCCCAAGCGCAACCGCAACCGCCGCCGCACCCGCGGTGGCAGCGCCTCGGGCGACACCGCGAGCTGACGCCCGGCTCAGCACGCACGACGCGGGGCCGCACCGGATACCGGTGCGGCCCTCGTCATGCCCGGCGACTTCGCCGCGGTGTGAGATTCGAGGCCCCGCCCAGCGCTGTTCGCGGACGGCGGCGAGGACGAGAATCGAGGCGTGACCAGCCCCACGCTGACCTTCTGGGGAGCGGCCGGCACGGTGACCGGCAGCCGCTTCCTCGTCGAGACCGGCGCCTCGAGGGTGCTGGTCGACGCCGGGCTCTACCAGGGCCTGCGTGAGCTGCGCCGACGCAACTGGGACGACTTCCCGATCGACCCGACATCCCTCGACGGCGTGGTGCTCACCCACGCCCACCTCGACCACTGTGGCTACCTGCCCCGGCTGGTGCGCGGCGGGCTGGACGCGCCGGTGCTGTGCACCTCCGAGACGGCCGAGCTGGCCGCGATCGTGCTGCGCGACAGCGCCCACCTGCAGGAGGAGGATGCCGCCTACGCCACCGACGCCGGCTTCTCCCGGCACGGCACCGCCCTGCCGCTGTACGACGAGGCAGACGTCGAGCGCACCCTCCCGCTGCTGCACCGGGTGCCGCTGCACGACGTCGTGCCGCTCACCGACGACGTCAGCGTCACCTTGCAGTCGGCGGGGCACATCCTCGGGGCAGCCAGTGCGCTGCTCGACGCCGACGGCTCACGCGTGTTGTTCAGCGGTGACCTGGGTCGGGCGAGCCATCCGCTCGTGCCCCGGCGCGAGGACCCGCCACCGGCGGACGTCGTCGTCGTGGAGTCGACGTACGGGGACCGCGCCCACCCCGCGCCCCCCACCGACGCGGCCGACGACGTGCTCGCCGACGCGATCCGGCGCACCGTCGCGCGCGGTGGCAGCGTGCTGGTGCCGGCGTTCGCGATCGACCGCACCGAGCTGGTGCTGCTGCGCATCGGCGCCCTGATGACGCAGGGCCTGGTGCCGACGGTGCCCGTGCACGTGGACAGCCCGATGGCGCTGCGGGCGCTGGACGTCTACCGCCGGGCCCTGACCGAGGTCGACCCCGCGCTGCTGCCGGCCGGCTGGGACCCGCGCACCTTCGGGGTGCCCGACTTGCGGATCGCCCGGACCGCGACCGAGTCCCAGGCGCTCAACGAGCCCCGGCACCCGTGCATCATCATCTCGGCGTCGGGGATGGCGACCGGCGGCCGGGTCGTGCACCACCTGGCCCACCAGCTCGGCGACCCGCGCAACTGCGTCGTGCTCACCGGGTACCAGGCGGTCGGCACCCGCGGCCGTGACCTCGTGTCGGGCGCCCGGCAGGTCAAGATCCACGGCCGCTACGTGCCGGTGCGCGCGGAGATCGTCGATGACGAGGAGTTCTCGGTGCACGCCGACTCCGACGAGCTGCTCCAGTGGCTCAGCCGGTGCAACCCGGAACCCCGCGCGGTGTACGTCGTGCACGGCGAGCCCGAGGCCGCCGAAGCGCTGGCCGGCCGGATCGGCGACGAGCTCGGCTGGTGCGCGGTCGTGCCCCGGCACGGCGAGCGGGTGCGGCTGGACTAGCCCGTCAGGGTGCTGGTGTCGATGACCGCGCGGTAGCGCACGTCGCCGTCGACGACCCGGTCCCACACGGCATCCACGTCGGCCGCGTCGACGACCTCGATGGTCGCGGCGATGCCGTGCTCGGCGCAGAAGTCGAGCATCTCCTGGGTCTCGGCGATGCCACCGATCTGCGAGCCCGCGACGGCCTTGTTGCCACCGATGAGCGAGCCCGGCGGGATCTCGTAGGGCGCCGGCGGGAGGCCGACGTTCACGACGACGCCGGCCGGCTTGAGCAGGCGCACGTAGTCGGCGATCGGGATGTCGGCGCTGACCGTGTTGAGCACGATGTCGAAGCTGCCGCGGGCCGCCTTCATCGCCTCGGCGTCGGACGACGCGATGTGCCGGGTCGCGCCGAGCGCCTCGGCGTCGTCGGCCTTGGCCATCGAGCGGGAGATGGTGGTGACGGTGGCGCCCATGGCGGCGGCGATCTTCACGCCCATGTGGCCCAGGCCGCCGACGCCGACGACGGCCACCGAGCGACCGGTGCCGGCGCCCCAGCGGCGCAGCGGGGAGTAGGTGGTGATGCCGGCGCAGAGCAGCGGCGCGGCGACGTCGAGGTCCATGGAGTCGGGGATGCGCAGCACGAAGCGCTCGCTGACGACGACCTCCTTGGCGTAGCCGCCCATGGTCCACTCGCCGTCGTAGCCCTGGCTGTTGTAGGTGCCGACGGAGGGCTTGGTGCAGAACATCTCCATGCCGTCCTTGCACGGCTCGCACTCGCCGCACGAGTCGACGAGGCAGCCGACACCCACCCGGTCGCCGACGGCGTGCCGGGTGACCTCGTCACCCACGGCGACGACGGTGCCGGCGATCTCGTGGCCCACGGTCAGCGGGAAGTGCGCCGGCCCCCACTCCTCGCGCACGGTGTGGATGTCGGAGTGGCAGATGCCCGCGAAGGCGATGTCGATGCGGATGTCGTCGGGGCGCAGGTCGCGACGCTCGATGCTGCCCTGGCGGAAGCCGGAGGTCGCGGAGTCGGCGATGAGTGCTGGTGTCGTGGTCGGCATCAGGTCACTTTATGCCGGTCACGCGCCGCCGTTCGGAATCCCTCGACGCGCTGTTCGCACGGCGGTCGGAGGTGGTTCCGAGCTGCGCGAGGATCGCCGCCGCGACCTCGCGGTAGGCCTTGGCACCCTTCGACGTGCGGGCCGTGGAGAGGATGGAGCGCCCCACCGCGGGGGCCTCCGCGAAGCGCACCGTCTTGGGGATCGGCGGCATCAGCACCGGCAGGTCGTAGCGGCTGCCGACGTCCTCGAGCACCTCGCGCGAGTGCAGGCTGCGCCCGTCGTAGAGCGTCGGGAGGATGCCGATCACCTTGAGCTTCTTGTTGAGGATCCTCTTCACGTCGCGCACGGTGTCGAGCAGCTGGCCCACCCCGCGGTGGCTCAGCATCTCGCAGGGCATCGGGATGACCAGGCCGTGCGCGGCGGTGAGCGCGTTGAGGGTGAGCACCCCGAGGCTGGGTGAGCAGTCGAGCAGGATGATGTCGTAGTCGCGCTTGACGTCGTCGAGGGCGCCCTGCAGCACGTACTCGCGGGCCGGGCGCGAGAGCAGCACGGCCTCGGCGCCGGCGAGGTCGATGGTGCTGGGCACCAGGTCGATGCCCTCCTCGCAGCTGACGATGACGTCCTTGACCGGCGTGCCACCGACCAGGACGTCGTGCACCGAGGACTCCACGGCATCCGGGTCGACGCCGAGGCTGAAGGTGAGGCAGGCCTGCGGGTCGAGGTCGACGAGGAGCACCCGGCGGCCCTGCTCGGCGAACGCGGCACCCAGCGAGGCGACCGAGGTCGTCTTGGCGACCCCGCCCTTCTGGTTGGCGAGGGCGAGAATCGTGGCCTTGTGCTTCGGCTGCTTCGGCGCCATCGGGTGGCCTTCCATGGGGTCCGCGGGCGTGGGGCCCGATTCTGTCACCCGAGGTGCGGCGCCGACCTCGCCGGTCAGGAGGAACCGGCGGAACGACTCGGCCGAGGGCAGCAACGGCCGCCCGGTGACCCAGGCGACGCCGACCTCGCGGTGCGCGTGCGCGTCGGTGAGGGGCAGCATCCGGGCGCGCGCGAAGGTGGTCGGTGCCGGCAGCCCCATCGCGGGCACGACCGCCACCCCGAGCCCCGACTGCCACCAGGCCGCGCACGGTCGGCAGGTCGTCGGCCTCGAAGTCGACGGTGGGCGTGAAGCCGGCGGCCTCGCACAGGGCGAGCGTCTGCGATGCGCATGCCGGACGGGCCGCGGCGCATGACGAACGGCTCGTCGGCGACGTCGGCCAGCGTGACGGCGTCGCGCTCGGCCAGCCGGTGCGACGAGGGGCACGGCCAGCACGAGCGGCTCGACGAGGATGCGGCGCCAGTCGACGCCCGGGCCGGTGACCCGGTGCGTGGTGAGCTCGACGTCGGCGCGGCGGGTGGCCAGCTGCTGCGACACCTGCCCGCTCTCGCCCACGGCGGTGCGCTGCAGCACCACCCGCACGCGGGGGTGGTCGCGCCGGAACGCCCGGATCAGCCCGGGCACCAGCCAGGAGCCCAGGCTGAGCGGGAAGGCCAGCGTCACCACGCCGCCCTCGGGGTCGACCAGCTCGTCGACCGCGGCCAGCGCGTCGTCGAGGTCGTTGACCAGGTGGTCGACGTGCCGCTTGAAGGCGCTGCCGGCGTGCGTCATCCGCAGCACCCGACCGGAGCGGCGCAGCAGCGGCGTGCCGACCTGCTGCTCGAGGCGGGCCAGGGCCCGCGAGACGCCGGGCTGGCTCACCCCGAAGATCTCGCTGACCTCGGTGACGGTGTAGCCGTCGGCGACGAGCTGGAACCAGCGCAGGGAGTCGGTGTCCATACCCATGACGATAACGCATGTGAACCATGTCCGGATTCCATTGGACGCATGGACATGACCGGCCCAGACTGGATGCATGACCACTTCAGCACTCTGGACCACCGTCAAGGACGAGCTCCGCGAGCGCCGCGAGGCCCGCGCGGCGCTCACCAAGCTGCGGGCCGACCTGCAGCACTACCGCACCCCCGCCGAGATCGACGACCTGCTCGCCAGCGTCGACGCCGAGGACACCCCGGAGGCCGAGATGATCCGCGGCATCCTCAGCGAGAACCTGCGCGCCTACCACTCGCGCAGCGCCGTCAGCGCCTGACCGCTGCTCGCTACCGCACCGCCTCCGCGCGGATGCGGTAGAGCACGTGGGGGCGCAGGGGGTGACCCGGCGGCACCGCCGGGTGCTCGAAGTCGCCACCGAGGTCGCGCGTCATGCCGACCCGCTCCATCACTGCCCGTGACGGCGTGTTGGGCACGGAGGTGAGCGACACCACCTCGGGCAGCCCGAGCTCGTCGAAACCCACCCGCAGCGCCTCGCGTGCCGCCTCGGTGGCGAAGCCTCGGCCCCAGGCCGAGCGCGCGAGTCGCCACCCCACCTCGACGCAGGGGTTGAACGGCAGGTCGTACGACGGCACCGCCAGCCCGGTGAAGCCGATGAGCTCACCGGTGTCCTGCCGCTCGAGCGCCCACAGCCCCCAGCCCTGCGACTCGAGCACCGCCTGCATCCGGTCGAGCATGGCGTCGGACTGCTCGCGGGTCAGGGGCTCGGGGAAGTAGCGCATCACCTCCGGGTCGGCGTTCATCGAGGCGAACGCGTCGCGATCGTCGTCACGCCAGCCGCGCAGGACCAGCCGCTCGGTGCGTCGCGCCTCGACGACGGCGCTCACGGACGGGCGTCGACGTCGGTGTCGGGCACGACGCGCAGGCCGATCGGCCCGGGGTTCCACGCGACCTCCCACCGGAAGCCGTCGGGGTCGGCGAAGTAGCCGGTGAACCCGCCCCACTCGCGCTCGACCGGGCCCCAGACCTGCGCCCCGGCCACCGCGCGCGAGGTCGAGCACGTCGCGCACCTCCGCCGGGGTGGCGCACGTTGTGCGACAACGTCATCGGCACCACGCCGTCACCGCTCGAGGGCCGAGGCCACCGAGCTCCACCTCGAACGCGGCGCGGTCCCACAGCGAGAGCACCAGCCGCTCGCCCGCAGCGAACATCAGCACCTCGCCCGGCACGTCGAGCTCGGGCGACCAGCCCAGCCCGTCGACGTAGAACGACCGCGACCGGTCGAGGTCGCGCACGGCCAGGGTCACGAACGAGATCCGCTGCTCCATGCCGGTCGAGCCTGCCAGAGCGCTCGGACTCGCCGGCCGGTTAGCGCCGGAGCAGTGCCGCGGATGCCGGTCACGCGCCGTCGCGCTGCGACCCACCCGCCGTCCGGGGGCCGCTCCTCGAGCGCCGCCCAGTCGGACTTCTCGGGGCCGGCCGCCTGGCCCTCGGGGCAGTGCGCCCGCAGGTCGCACCACCCGCACAGCGGGCCCGGCCGGGGCGGGAAGGATGCCGAGGACTCCCCCAGCTCGGCGAAGTCGAGGTCGGCCCGCCGGGCGTCGCGGGCGATGGAGCGGGCCTGCTCGACCTTGCGGGTGAGCGACTCGGGGGTGTGCTCGTGGGCGGCGACCGTGCCGGTGGGCACGTGGTGCAGCTCGACGCGCAGGGTGCGGCGCCGGAACATCTTCCACACCGCCGCCGCGTAGAGCCCGAGGGCCAGCGAGGTGCGGGCGTCGTCGTCGGTGGGCGGCACCCGGGAGGTCTTGTAGTCGACGACGACGAGCTCGCCGTCGCGGTCGTCGAGCCGGTCGACCCGTCCGCTGACCCGCAGGTCACCGCTGACGAACGACACCGTGCGCTCGATGCCGACCGGCTGGCTGGCCGGGTCGACGCCGCCGAGGTAGGCGCGTGACCGCGGCCCGCATCCGCTCGCGCCACTCGCGGGACTGCTCGCCGTCGCGGAAGCCGACGTCGATCCAGGCCCGGTCGACCAGGCCGGCACCGGCCTGCCGGGGTGCGCTCGGGCAGGTCCCACCAGTCGCGCAGGGCGTTGTGCACCGCGTTGCCCAGCGAGGTGTGCGCCCGCTGGCGGCGCTTCTCGGGCGCCGGCCGGTCGAGGTACTGCAGGCGGTAGCGGCGCGGGCAGTCGAGGAAGGCCAGCAGCTTGCTCGGGCTCGCGGCGTAGAGGGGCGCGGGCATGCCGGGGAACTGCTGCTGGGCCGGCTGCGCGCTCACGGCCCCGACGCTAGCCGGTGCCACCGACGCCCCCGGGATGCCGCCCCGAGGACCGCCGCTCGGACAGTGTCCTGACCGGCGTCGCGACCTGACACACTGTGCGGCGATGGCCATCAGCGCGTTCGACCTCTTCTCCGTGGGCATCGGCCCCTCCAGCTCGCACACCGTGGGACCGATGCGGGCCGCGCACACCTTCGCGCAGGGGCGTGCGCACCGCCGGCCTGCTCGAGCGGGTGGGCCGGGTGCGCGCCGAGCTGTTCGGCTCGCTCGGCGCCACCGGCCACGGGCACGGCTCGGTCAAGGCCGTCGTGCTCGGGCTCGAGGGCGAGGCGCCCGAGACCACCGACCCGCGCGGCGCCGACCCGCGCCTGGCCGAGGTGCGCGCCACCGGGCGGCTGCGGCTCGACGGCAGCCACGAGATCGCCTTCGACGTCGACACGCGACGTCGTGCTGCACCGCCGCGCCCGGCTGCCCTTCCACTCCAACGGCATGCGCTTCACGGCCTGGGCCTCGGCCGCGCCGACCGAGGGCGAGGAGCCGCTGCACCAGCGCGAGTACTACTCGGTGGGTGGCGGCTTCGTGCTCGACCAGGACGAGGTCGGCGAGAACGTGATCGTGCCCGACCACACCCCGGTGCAGTACCCGTTCACCACCGGCGACCAGCTGCTCGAGCGGTGCGCGGAGACCGGCCTGCCGATCAGCGGCGTGATGATGGCCAACGAGCTGTCGTGGCGCACCGAGGCCGAGGTGCGCGAGGGCCTGCTGCACCTGTGGCAGGTGATGCAGGAGTGCATCGACAACGGCTGCCGCTCCGAGGGCGTGCTGCCCGGCGGGCTCAAGGTGCAGCGGCGCGCCCCGCGCCTGGCCACCCAGCTGCGGGGCGAGCACCCCGGCGACCCGCTCGCCGCCATGGACTGGGTGACGCTCTACGCGCTGGCCGTCAACGAGGAGAACGCCTCCGGCGGGCGCATCGTCACCGCTCCCACCAACGGCGCGGCCGGCATCATCCCGGCGGTGCTGCACTACTACACGCGCTTCGTGCCCGGCGCCGACGACGAGGGCGTGGTGCGCTTCCTGCTCACCGCGGCCGCGATCGGCAGCCTCTACAAGGAGAACGCGTCGATCTCCGGTGCCGAGGTCGGCTGCCAGGGCGAGGTCGGCTCGGCCTGCTCGATGGCGGCCGGCGCCCTGGCCGAGGTGCTCGGCGGCACCCCCGACCAGGTCGAGAACGCCGCCGAGATCGGCATCGAGCACAACCTCGGGCTCACCTGCGACCCGGTGGGCGGGCTCGTGCAGATCCCGTGCATCGAGCGCAACGCCGTGGCGTCGGTCAAGGCGATCACCGCGGCACGGATCGCGTTGCGCGGCAACGGGAAGCAGGTCGTGTCGCTCGACAAGGCGATCAAGACGATGCGCGACACCGGGCGCGACATGATGGTGAAGTACAAGGAGACCGCCCGCGGCGGCCTCGCCGTCAACGTCATCGAGTGCTGAGCGCCGGCCTCACGACGCCACGTCGTCGACGGCCGCACCGAGGGGCTCGGGGAACGAGCGCACGGCGGCCGGTGTGGCCAGGAAGGCACCGACGAGCGGGATGCCGGCGGCCCGGCACGCGTCGATCGCCACCTGGTGCCAGCGCCGGTCGGAGTCGCTGAAGAGCACCGAGCCCGTCGCGACCGCGCACGAAGAGCAGCGCACCGCCCGTCTCGCCGACCATGCGGCCCAGCTGCTCGAGGAAACGGCCGGAACTCCTCGGGCCGCACGCCGTCGTCGACGTCGTTGACGACGGCCGGCTGGCCCATCGTCAGGTCGGCCCGGGTCAGCACGAGGCCGATGCAGCCGCCCACCCGGTCGCGGTGGCCGACGACGAGGTCGGCCACGTCGGCGGCGAGGCCCGGGGTGTCGAGCGGGAGGTCGGCCCAGTTGTCGGGAAGGTCGTCGAAGCTCATACCGACACCCTGCCGAAGATCGCCGACAGCCCCGCGGAGTTTTCCACAGGCCCGACCCCGACAACCCACGACAGCGCGGACCGGCACGTCGTTCGGATGCCGTGGCACGGCATCCGCGACCTAGGTTGTCTCCCATGTCCGTCGACGACGCCCACACCCGCCCTGCCGGCACGAGCGACGCCACCGTCGCGGCCCTCGGCAAGCTCTCGGAGGCCCTCGAGGTGGTCGAGGACGCGCGCGGCCAGCTCTACGGCTTCCACCGCAAGTGCGGCATGGCCGACCTCGCCCTCGGCGAGGCCGTCGAGATGCTGCGCGCGGCCGGCCACACCGAGCTCGCCGACCGCCTCGACACCGACCTCGTCGGGCGCAACATCCTCGCCGGGCGCTGGTCGTTCCAGGTCGTCGAGGAGTACGACGACGGCTACTACGCGGCGTTCAAGGAGCACGAGCGGGCGGCCCGCGACGAGCTGATGGACGGCAAGCGGCACGTCTTCGAGGCCGAGATGAAGCAGGACCGGCGCACGCACGGCCGCGCCGGGCACGCCGCCACCCCGCGGAGAGCGCGTCGTCATGACCGGCTGGCCCGAGCCGCCCGCAGTGGGCTCCGAGACCGACACGCCTCCTCGGGTCGCTGGAACGACAGCGGGCGACCTTCGCCTACAAGTGCGCCGACCTCACCACTGAGCAGCTGCGCGTGACGGTCGGCGCCTCGACGGTGACCCTGGGTGGGCTGCTCAAGCACCTCGCCTACATGGAGGACCTCAACGTCACGTGGGACCTCGCCGGCCACGAGCTGCCGCACCCGTGGGCCGCGATGCCTGCGGAGGATCGCGGTGAGGCGGTGTGGCGCTCGGCGGCCGACGACGACGCCGGGACGCTGTACCGGGTGTGGGACGACGCCGTGGCCCGGTCGCGAGACGTCCTGCGCGGGCTGCTGACCGACCGCGACCCGGGCGCCACGTACGACTCGGGCGGTGACGAGAGCACCCTGCGCCGCCTGCTCGTCGACCTCATCGAGGAGTACGGCCGGCACACCGGCCACGCCGACCTGATCCGCGAGGCGGTCGACGGCCGGGTCGGCGAGGACCCGCCCGGGCGGCCGTACCCGTACTCGCTGGGGTGACGCCGCGCCGGTGCCGCGTTTGTCGGCGGCGCCGAGCGGGTACTTCTCGCTTCAGAGAGTTCGGGTGCCCCTCGCCCGCGCCGGTGAGGAGAAGACCATGGGCGCCAGCACCATCAGCATCATCATCGTGGCGGTGGTCGTGGTGGCCGCCGTCGTCGCGTTCGTCGTGGTCCAGGTCCGGCGCCCGCCGGGCGCAGGCCCAGCGCGTCAGGCCACCGCCATCCGCGCGAAGGCGCTGGCGCTCGACCGCCGGCTGCGCGAGGACGAGGCCGACAGGCTCCCCGCGGAGGCGGAGAGCCGTTCGGAGGGCCACGACCAGCGCCGCACCGGCACGGCCTGACGCCGCTCAGGCCGCTGCAGCGCGACGGTAGGAGTCGACGGTCTGCTCGAGGCCGCGCTCCATCGGCGTGGCCACGGCGCCCAGCAGGGTGGTCATGTCGGTGCTGTCGACGACGAAGGGCTCCTCGAACTGGTAGCCCATCTCGAGCAGCTCGCGCACGGTCTTGTTGGTCAGCGCCACCGCCCGCAGCAGCAGCACCGGCATCTGGCGCACCCGGGTGCGAGGCTGGCCCGCCAGCCGGTAGACGACATCGACCAGCTCGCGGGTGGTGCGCGTGTCGGGGTCGTTGGGCAGGTGCCACGCCCGGCCCGGCGCGTCGGGGTGCTCGCCGAGCACGGCCAGCCCCTCGCCGATGTCGGGGATGAACGTGTAGGTGTGCGGCTGGTCGGGGTCGCCCAGCACGGATGCCGTCCTGCCCGCGAGCGCGGGCGGCACCACCCGGTCGCCCAGGTTCGACTGCGCACCGCCGCGGGGGCCGTAGTAGTCCGACGCGCGCCCGATGGCCACCTCGACGCGGCCGGCCCGGTGCGCGGCGAGCAGCTCACCCGACATCCGGGAGCGCAGCCGGCCCTTGTGGGTGTGCGCGTCGTGCGCGCGGGTCTCGGTGAGCGGGCGGCCGGCCGGGCGGCCGTACATGTAGACGTTCTCCATGCTGACCAGCCGCGCCCCGTTGGCCTGCGCCGCGGCGAGCACCCCGGCCTGCAGCCCCGGGAACAGCTCCTCCCACTGGTGGTAGGGCGGGTTGAGGGTCTGGTAGACGACGCGGGCGCCGGCCGAGACCGCGGTGGTGAAGGCGGGGTCGGAGGCGTCGCCCGCCGACCACCTCGACGCCGTCCGGGACCGGCGCCCGGCCGCTGCGGTTGACCATCCGCACGGTCTCGCCGCGGGCGAGCAGCGCCTCCATGGTGGCCAGGCCGATGGCGCCGGTGCCGAAGACGACGTGGCGGGGGGCGGGGGTGGTCATGACGGGTCTCCGATGGTCGTGGCGGTGGCGGTGCGTGGTCGCGGCGGTCGTGGTCGGCGGCTGGGCGGTCGGGAGGAGGTGCTGGAGCAGGATGCCGAGCAGGGCCGTGACCGTGACGGCACCGCTGGCGCCGAAGACGGTGAACTGGTCGTCGACGGCGACACCCGCCACGGTGGTGACGGCCCAGCCGAGCGCCCAGAGGACCGGCATCGTGACGGCCCAGAGCCAACGGTGCCGGGCGCGGGGCGGCAGCGCCACGGCCTGGGTCGCGCCGAGCACGGCACCGGTGACGGCACCCATGACGGCCAGCCGGGCCAGGGACGTGCCGAAGTCGACGGCGACCGCGCCGAGCAGGAGGCCGACGCCCATCCCGAGGGCGGTCGCCACCACCCAGCGCAGCAGGGGCAGCCGGCGGGAGCTGGCCAGGGCCTGCCCGGCGCCGAGCACGGCGCCGGTCGCGAGGCCGCCGAGGGCCGCGGCGGCCGGGCCGTCGACCCGGCCGACGACGACCAGGCCGGTGATGCCGGACAGCGGGAAGGCGACGAACCCAGCGGTCCAGAGCAGCCAGGCGCGCAGCGCGCTGCGAGCGGGAGCGGGAGCGGCGGAGGTGGGTGGTGGACTCGGCGGTGGTCGAGGAGGTCATGGCGCTCAGCCCCGAGCCGCGGTGAGGGCGGCGGCCGGCGCGTCGGTGCCGGTGCTGCGCGGACGACGCAGGAGGACGACGCCGAAGGCGACCAGCCAGACGCTCCACAGCACGTAGCCGGCGAAGTTGGCGGTGTCGATGACCGGCAGGTCGAGCGGGGACAGCACGCCCGAGACGATGAGCACGGCCGAGACCGCGCCGAGCACGCTGAACCAGCGGCCGGCGAGCCGGCGGTGCAGGGCCACGATGACGAGCAGGGTCCACGCGGCGGTGAAGGCGTAGCCCAGGGTCTCGCCGACGAGGTTGCCGAGCACCCGGTGGGCGGTCTCGAACGAGTCGTAGGCCGGACGCGACGGTGCCGGGATCGGTGCTCGTGGCGTCGGCGGCGAAGCCGGGCACCAGCAGGGGCCAGCGGGACAGGCCGATCACCTGCACGACCGCGGCGGCGATGCCGACCGGCACCGCGACCCGCATGGCGCGGTGGGTCGAGAGCCGGCCGACGCCGATCGCGATCGGGGCGAACAGGGCCGCGGACACGGCCATGACCGCGAACCAGAAGGACACCTGGCCCTGGTGCTCGCGGAAGGCGGCCAGGATCTCGGCGACCGGCTCCTTGAGCACGTCGGGGTAGTTGAAGACGCTGCCGAGCACGGTGAAGGCGGCGTTGGTGAGGACGGCCGCGGCGATGAGCAGCACGGCGGTGGTCTTGCGGTTCATGACATCTCCTGGGAGGGGTGGGCCCCGGTCTGGGGGCGGATGGGTGCGGGGCGGATGGGTGCGGGGCGGATGCGGGGCGGATTGCGCAGTCGGATGGCGCAGTGCGGACAGGGCTGGTGGTGCTCGGAGTGCGTGTACCGCTCGCGCCGGCCGCGATCCAGGCGGCCATGACGCTGTCGGGGTGGTCGAGCAGGTGCTCGCGCGCCAGGGCGGTCAGCCGGTCGTGGTCGCCGGCGAGGTGTGCGGCGGCGAGGGCGACGACCTGACGGTCGCGGGGGCGGCGGGCCGCCGTGGCGGCCCGCTGGAGCAGGTCGGGGTCGGCCGGGTCGAGCAGCGCCGCAGCGGTGAGCACCAGCGGCTCGCTCGAGGTGGTGGCGCAGGCCAGGATCGCTGCGGCCGCTGCGGGGTCGCCGCTCATCAGCTGCCGGACCAGGTCGTCGCCGTCGTGGGGGGTCATGGAACGAGGGTGTCCGCGGGCACTGGCGCGGCGCTGACATCCCGCTGACAGCCCTGTTGGGCCGACACCGGCGAGTCGTATGCTCGCGAGATGCTGAGCCTGGCCGTGCTGGGTCCGGTCGACCTGCGCAGGGACGGGACCGCGGTGCCGGTTCCGGGCGGCAAGACGACCGAGCTGCTGGTGCGCCTCGCCGTCGCGGCCGGCACCCCGGTGCGCGCCGAGCGGCTGCTCGACGACCTGTGGCCCGACGCGGTGCACGGCGCCACCCCGAACACGCTTGCAGTCGAAGGTGTCCCGCCTGCGGCGCGCGCTGGGCGACGCGTCGCTGGTGCGTGGTGAGGACGCCGGCTACACGCTGGTCCTCGACCCGATGGACGTGGATGCCGTGCTCGTGCTCCGCCTGGCCGAGCAGGTGGCGGCGCTGCGCGGGTCGGCGGCCCCGGACCGGGTGCTCGCGCTCTGCGACCAGGGGTTGGCGCTCTTTCGGGGCGACCTGCTGCCCGGTGCCGGGGACAGCCCGTGGTCGCACCCGCACCGGGTCCGGTTGGCGGAGACCCGCCTGGGCCTGATGGAGGAACGGCTGGCAGCACGGGCCGACCTGGGGTCCTCCGGTGAGCTCGTCGCCGAGCTCGAGGACCTCGTGGCGGCCAACCCGCTGCGCGAGAGGCTGTGGGCCCTGCTCGTCACCGACCTCTACCGCGGCGGCCGGCAGGGTGACGCCCTGGCTGCCTGCGCCCGCGTGCGCCGGCTGCTCGCCGACGAGCTGGGCATCGACCCGGGGCCCGACCTGCAGCGGCTCGAGCAGCAGGTGCTGCAGCAGGATCCGGCACTGGGCACGCCCTGGCACCGGCCCACTGTCACGTCGGCGGGCCCGGAACCGGTGAGCGGCAACCTGCCCACGGCATCCGGCTCGCTGCTCGGTCGCGACGACGAGCTCCAACGGCTCGAGACCCTGCTGGCGAGCGCCCGGCTGGTCACGCTGACCGGCCCGGCGGGGGTGGGAAAGACTCGGCTCGCGCTCGAGGCGGCGGCACGGCAACGCCCCGGCGGCGGTGCGTGGCTGGCGCGGCTCGAGGCCGCCGCCCACTCGGACGGTGTGTGGCGCGGCATCGGCGAGGCGTTGGGGCTGGACACCCCGACCCGCGCGGCGGTCACGAACCGGCTGCACGGCACCGAGCTGCTGCTGGTGCTCGACAGCTGTGAGCACGTGGTGGATGCCGTGCCCGCCGTCGTCGGTGAGCTGCTCGCGTCAGCTCCGGGGGTGCGGGTGCTCGCCACGAGCCAGCTGCCGTTGCGGGTGGGTGGGGAGCAGGTGCTCGACCTCGCGCCGCTCGACCTCACCGATGCGGTGGCCCTGTTCACCGACCGGGCCACCGCCCAGCGGGCCTACCCGACCGACGACGAGGAGACCCGCCGCACCGTCGAGGAGGTCTGCCGTTCGCTCGACGGGCTGCCGCTGGCCATCGAGCTCGCCGCGGCCCGCACCCGGGTGCTGCCCGTGCAGGAGATCGCGCGCCGGCTCGACGACCGGTTCGCGCTGCTGCGCGACCCGGCCAGCCACCTCCCGGCCCGGCAGAGCACCCTGCACGCCGCCCTCGCCTGGAGCTACGACCTGCTGTTCCCCGACGACCAGCGCGGCCTGTGGGCCATCGCGACCTTCACCGGTGGGGCGCCCCTACCGGCGGTCGAGTCTGTCCTGGCGGCGTTGGGGGTGCCCGCGGCATCCGGGCTGGACGTCGTGACCCGGCTGGTCGACCGGTCACTGGCGGTGGCCGACATCCCGCTGCGCGGCCCGGCGCGCTACCGCCTCCTCGACAGCGTGCGCGACCTGGCGCGGGAACGGCTGGCGGAAGCGGGTCTCGCCGAGGTCGCCTCGCTCGCCCACGCCCGGTGGTACGCCGAGGCCGCCGACCTGGCGCGGGCCGGGCTGCGCGGGCCGGGCCAGCCGAAGCATCTCGCGCTGGCCCGCACCGATCGGGCGAACGTGGATGCCGCGCTGGCGTGGTCAGCCGGCCACGCGCCGGACCTCGGCGTGCGGGTGGCGCTCGGCTTCGGCTGGGCCTGGGTGGTGCTGGGCACCGGGGTCGAGGGCGCGCACCGGGTGCGGGCCGCCATCGAGGCGGCGTCGGCCGTCGACGCCGGCTCGGTCGATGAGGCGGACCGCGTGGCGGCACTGGTCCTGTGCGGGTGGTTCGAGGCGTCGGGCGGCGACCTCGACCAGGCGGTCGCCGACCTCGAGGAGGCCGCTCGCACTCCTGACCCGCGGGCCGCCGCGGTGGCCCGGCTGCACCTGGCGTTCGTGCACACCCAGGGTGGCCGCGCCGCCGAGGCGCTCGCGCTGCTCGACGCGTGCCGTGCCGACCTCGAGCACCTCGGCCTGGCCTGGGAGGTCGGCACCAGCTGGCTGCTCGAGGCCTGGGCCTTGACCGCCACCGGTGACCTGGTGGGCAGCCGGGATGCGTGCGACCGGGCGTTGGGGCTGTTGACTCCGCTCGGTGACGACTGGGCGCTCGGCCATGCCGAGGGGCTGCGGGGGGAGCTGGCCGAGGCCGAGCACCGCTACACCGACGCCAAGGCACACCTCGTTCGGGCGGCCGGCTCGGCCGGCGCCCTGGGCTTCGAGGCCGCACAGGCTCACCACCTGCTCAACCTCGCGCGGGTCGAAGAGGCTTGCGGTGAGGGCGATTCGGCGCGGACCACCCTGACCGACGCGATCGAGATCGCCCGGCGGTGCGGCGACTTCCGCACCGTCGCCGTCGCGCGCACACACCTCGCAGTGGTGCTTCGCGAGGCCGGGGAACCGGACGCCGCGCTCGCCTGCGCGGAGCAGGCCGTCGCGTGGTTCGCCGCCGCTGGCGGTGGGGACGGCGCAGCGCTGGCGGAGGACACGCTGACCGCACTCCGGGCGGCCGGGGCGTCAGCGCCGGGCGGCGACCGCCACACGCCCGTTGCGCCGTGAGGCGCGGCATCGTCGATGGCGCCGGTGCGCCGCACCAGGTCGTCGGCCATCCGCCGATGGTGGCGACCTAGCGAGGTATCAGGGACCCGGCACGCGCCTCCTGTTGACATGCACATGATCACCCCCGGCGTCGCCGCATCCCTCACCCCCACGTCCGCCGAGCGCACCTCGCGCCCCGAGCCCACGCCCCGCTCCCGTCGCCGGCTGCGGGTGCCCCAGGTGCTGCTGCACGTGCCGCACCCGCACTTCCACCTGCCCCACCGGCACGCCTGATCGGTCCGGCCGCACCGGCCTTCGTGGCTAGGGCGGCGGGCACCGTCGGCACCGTGGAGACCGCAGGCGCCGTGGGCGCCGTGGTCAGCTGAAGACGACCGTGCGGTCGCCGTTGAGCAGCACGCGCGACTCGCAGTGCCAGCGCACGGCTCGGGCGAGCACCCGCGACTCGACCTCCTCGCCGGCGCGCACCAGGTCCTCCGGCGTCATCCGGTGGTCGACGCGCACGACGTCCTGCTCGATGATCGGGCCCTCGTCGAGGTCGGCCGTCACGTAGTGCGCGGTCGCGCCGACCCGCTTGACCCCGCGGGCGAACGCCTGGTGGTAGGGCTTGGCGCCCTTGAACGAAGGCAGGAACGAGTGGTGGATGTTGATGACGCGCCCGGACAGGTCGCGGGTGAGGTCGTCACTGAGCACCTGCATGTAGCGCGCGAGCACCACCAGGTCGACGTCGTGCTCGCCCACGATGCGGCGCAGCGCCTCCTCGGCCTGCGGCTTGGTGTCGGCGGTGACCGGCACGTGGTGGAACGGGATGCCGTAGCTCGCCACCAGCGGCTCGAGGTCGCGGTGGTTGGAGACCACGGCCGGGATGTCCATGTTCAGCGCCCCTGAGCGCCAGCGGAAGAGCAGGTCGTTGAGGCAGTGCCCGAACCTGCTGACCATGAGCACCGCGCGGTAGGGGGTCGCTGCGTCGCGGATCGACCAGTCCATGCCGTATGCCGTGGCCACCGGCCCGAACAGCTCGTCGCCACCCCTGGGCCGTCGGCCCGCCGATGTCGACCGAGAAGCGGATCCGCATGAAGAACTGGGTGGTGCGCGGGTCCTGGAACTGCTGGCTCTCCTCGATGTTCGCGCCGTGCTCGAACAGCAGGGCCGTCACCGTCGCGACGATGCCGCGCTGGTCGGGGCAGCTCAGGATGAGCACGTTCTCGGTCGGGACGTCGGTGGTGTCAGGCACCAGGCCACCGTACGTGGGGACGGGCTCCGGGCAGCAAACGGTGGGGTGACGGCGGACAACACCGGGCGTGGCCGTGAGTTGCCGCCTCCCCACAGGATGCCGGCCACTCAGAAGGGTGGTTCGTCGGGAAAGGTGTGCCGGCCGCGTCGCGGTCTTCGGCAACGTGCGGTGGTCTGCTCGAGGAGGATGACGCCGGTGGTCGGGGTGAGCTCGACGCCCTGTCGGCTGCCGGAGTCGCACCAGGAAGCTGCCGGTACGTGCCGGTGGGGTCGTCGTCCGCGGGTGGTGGGCGGTGCCGTGGGGCCGAGGTGTTCGAGGTGGAACTCGAGGGTCGCTGTGGGGTCCGTCGGGCAGGTCGGTGAGGGGGCGCTGGTGCTGACCGGAGTCGGTGGAGGTGTGGCCGCGCCGCCGAGGACGGTGCAGGTGAGGGCGTCGGCGGGTGCGGTGGTGCGGACCCGTCCGGTGGGGTCGGTCCAGGTGACGGTGCCGTCTGGGGCCAGGGCGACGGCCCAGCCGGGTCGTTGTTTGACCCGGTGGTGGCGCCGGCACAGGCAGATCAGGTTGGTGTCGGCGGTGGGGCCGGTGGGCCAGGGCCGCACGTGGTCGAGGTCGCAGAACACCGCGGCGACGGTGCAGCCGGGGAAGCGGCACCGGCGGTCGCGGGCCTTGACCCGTTTGGCCATCGAGGCCGAGGGCCGGTACGCACCCGCTCCGAACCCGGCCGCGATCCGGTGCAGGGTCGACGCCCCATCGACACGGGTGCTGTCGATGTCGGCAGCCACTCGGTGCAGGGTCGACGCCCCGTCGACACGGGTGCTGTCGATGTCGGCAGCCACTCGGTGCAGGGTCGACGCCCCGTCGACACGGGTGCTGTCGATGTCGGCAGCCACCCGGTGCAGGGTCGACGCCCCATCGACACGGTCGCTGTCGATGTCGGGCTCGGCACCGCGTGGTGCCTGGGGCCTTGGATGGTGCGCTTGAGCGGGCTCAGGAGGGGTGTCCGCGTCGACCTCGCACGCGAGGTCGGGCGCGGCCGGTGTGACGGTGGCGGCCGCTTGGGCGGGGTCGATCAGCGCGCCGGTGTCGGGGTGGCAGGGAGCCACCTGCACCGCCTGTGACCGCGAGCCCGAGGCCTCCTTCGACTCCGGCTCGGGCTGCGGCGCGACGTCGGGGGTGGGCGTGGCCGTTGGGCTCTTGGCCTTGGCCCGCGAGCGCGGTCGGGCGCTCGGGGTGGCCATGGCGGTGACCCAGTCGCGGGAGACGAACACCGGCTGGTTCCCGGCCGGGCCGGTGACCTCGACCAGGTCGTCGGCGCCCCTGCCCTCGGCACTGGTCCGGGTGCCGTCCACAGCCACAGCCGCAGCCGCCGTCGCGGTGGCGTGTCCGGACGGGCAGCGATAGGGAGGACTGTGGGGGTGGCTGCGGCGGGGCAGGGCGGTGGCGGGCACGGTGACGGTCAGGACGGTGTCGATGGTGGCCTGCCCGGCGACCAGGTCGGTCAGCGCCTTGCCGCGGGCGGCTTCGATGTGGGTGGCATGCGCCGTCCTTGACGTACCGGTGGGCCAGGGCGTCGATGGCCGCCCACGCGGTCGCGGCGTCCTCGGAGGGGAAGGTGCCCTCCCACCGGTCCACCCCCGGCTCGGCCACCCACCGCCGCAGCCCGCACTCCGCGCGGGCCCGCAGCGCCCGCTGACGCAGCAGGTCCGGGCTGATCCGGGCCAGCGCCCGCCGACACCGCCGCCGCAGGTGCGCCCCGTCCTCGACCTCGAAGTGCCCCTCGAGCATCGTCACCACCGTCGCCGCGCACCTGCGGCGGGGCCGCCTCCAGCTCCTGCGGCGACCACCCCCGCCCGGTAGGCGTCCAGCCGGCCCGGCGCCCATCGCCACATGCAACCCACCCAGACCCGGACTCGGTGCCGGTGCCGTCGGGGCCGTCCGCGGCCAGCAGCACCGCCGCCTCGCACCCGCCGCTCGGCGTGCAGCGCCAGCCACCGACAGCACCCCGGACAGGATCGCCGGCGCGTCCAACGCCACATGCCCCAGCGCCCGGTGCGTCTCGACCACGGTGCCGTCCTCGAGCCACTCCGGCTCGATCGCCGCCAGCCGCACGATCGCCGCGTCCTGCGCCGCGGTCGCCACGTCGATCACCCGCTGCAACGACCCGACCGCCGACGCCCACTCCGCCCGCGACCCGGCCACCGCCGACGGGCTCAGCACCGCAGCCAACGCCGCCAACCGCGGCATCCGCAGCCTGCCTCCGCCGCCCCGCACCACCACCCGGCCACCGCCCGGCGCGACCACCGCGCCCACCCCCTTCACCCCGCTGCTGCCTGCTCGATCTGCTACCCCAAACCTAGCGGCGACCACCGACAGACCCCCCGCCTACAGCCCCAATCCGGCTGCCCCCCAGCCGCATTGATTACGCCGTGAGCGAACAGGAGCCAAGCTCGCCCGGCCGGGACAGAGCCCGCCGCGACCGGATCCGGCAGGCAGCCCTCGACAATCACCACGTCGAGAAGGCGCAGGTGCCGCATCCCCCACAATCGGCACCCCTCCCCCGAGCTCAGGTCGCGCCGCCGCCGTTGGCGAACGCGATCACCGAGTCGGCGATCATCTGCACCGCGATCGCCGACAGCAGCAACCCCGCGATCCGGGTCAGGAGCACGATGCCGCTGTCCTTGAGCAGCCGCGCGAGCGGCGACGCGAAGCGGAACACCAGGTACACGACCAGCAGCGCCATCACCAGCGCGGCGGCGACGGCGAGGTATCCCCCGGCCCCGTCTGCCCCCTGCACCGCCAGCATCGTCGCGACGATCGCTCCCGGCCCGGCCAACAGCGGTGTCCCGAGCGGCACGAGCGCGACGTTCACCCCGGCATCCGCGAGCTGTTCCGACTCCGACCCGGTGAGCAGCTGCAGCGCAACGATGAGCAGCAGCAGCCCGCCCGCCCCCTGCAGCGCGGGCAGCGAGATGTGCAGGTAGTCCAGGATTCGCTGCCCGAACAGCGCGAACGACGCGATGACACCCAGCGCCACCAGAGAGGCGCGACGCGCGGCCGCCACCTTCTGCTTCGCCGTGAGCGGGCCGGTGAGCGCCAGGAAGATCGGGATGGCACCCGGCGGGTCGAGGATGACGAGCAGCGTGACGAACGTCGAGGTGAACAGGGTGAGGTCGAAGCTCACGGCTCCACCACGGCGCTCCCCGACGCCAGTGCCTCGATCTGCTCGAGAGCCGCTGGCGCCGTGGTGTATTCACCGAGCCGGTTCAGCTTCCCGTCGCCGTGGTAGTCACTCGACCCGGTCTGGAGCAGGTCGAGCGAGCGAGCCAGGTCGGTGAGGTGGCGCACGGCCTCTGGGGAGTGGTCGCGGTGGTGCACCTCGAGGCCCAGCAGGCCGGCCGCCTCGAGCTCCTCGATCAGCTCATCAGCCACGACCCGCCCCCGCGTGCCCGACCAGGCGTGGGCGACGACGGGCACTCCCCCGGCGGCGCGCACCAGCTCGACCGCACGCACCGGGTCCGGCGCGTAGTGCGCCACGTAGTACGGGCTGTCGTTGCCCGAGGAACCGCGCGAACGCCTCGTCACGATCGGCCACGATCCCGGCAGTCACCAGCGCGTCGGCGATGTGCGGCCGCCCCGCCGTCGCACCGTCCTCCACCGCCGCGCGCACCAGTCCACCGTGATGTCGATGCCGTCATCCGCCATCAGCCCCACCATCCGGTCGAGCCGGGTGTCGCGACTGTCCCGCGCGCGAGCCAGCTCGGCGACGAGCGCCGGATGGTCGGGGTCGGGCAGGTAGGCCAGCAGGTGGATGCTCTGCCAACGGCGGCTGCACGACACCTCGATGCCGCGCACCAGCCGGATGCCGTGCTGCCCGCGCCGCGTCGGCGGCCTCCTCCCAGCCCAGGGTCGTGTCGTGGTCGGTGAGCGCCATGGTGCTGAGCCCCGCCTCCACCGCGCGCTGCACCACGACGGACGGTGCCTCGGTGCCGTCGCTCGCCGTCGAGTGGGTGTGCAGGTCGATCGCCACGCCGCCAGCGTAGTGGCGCCCACGCGGCGGCCCGAGCGAGGCAACCTTTCCCGGCATCCCGGCGTAGTGCAGGGTGTGACCAGATCCCCGGGGAGTGTGATGGACCGCAACGGCAAGGCCGAGCGCGACGCCGCGTTCACGGCGTTCGTCGAGCAGGCGACGCCGTCGTTGCTGCGCACCGCGTGGCTGCTGACCGGGAACCACGACGTCGCCCACGACCTGGTGCAGGCCGCGCTGGTGCGCACCTACGTCGCCTGGCCACGGGTGCGCCCCGAGACGGCCCTCGCCTACGCCCGCCGCATCCTCGTCAACGAGCGCACCGACCGGTGGCGCCGGCACGGGGCCGAGCTCCCCGTCGCCGCCACCCCCGAGGGCGCATCCAGACCGAGCAGCGCCACCGAGGACCGGGACGTCGTGGTCCGTCTGTTGGCCGCCCTCCCCGAGCAGCAGCGCAAGGTCGTCGTGCTGAGGTACTACTGCGACCTGTCCGAACAGGCCACCGCCGACGCCCTCAACATCTCCGTCGGTGCGGTCAAGTCCGCCGCATCACGCGGACTCGCAACTCTCAGAGCCCACCTGGCCAACAGCGAAGGAGGCGTGCGATGAGCACCGACATGTTCGAGGACAAGCTGCGCTCGCTGCTGCGCGACAGCGCGGATGCCGCGGGGCCGGCCTACGTCGACGTCGACCCGAACGCCGTGGTCACCAGCGGCCAGCGGGTCATCCGCCGCCGCCGGATGGCAGCCGGTGCCGGCATCGCGGCGTCCGCCCTGGTGCTCGGTCTCGGCGCCTGGGCCGTGCTCGACCAGTCGAGCGACCGTGCCGTCGAGCCGGTTCCCGCAACCCGGTCGTCGAACGTCGCGCCCGACGTCGTCAGCGCCACCGTGACGGCCCCGGAGGGTGGCCCCGTGAAGTCCTACACCGTGGCCCTCGAGCGGGGCACCGGGCGCGTCACCGCGACGTACGAGTTCGCGAACGGGGACCAAGGGGACGCCGGCATGATCGGCCGGATCGGAGAGGGCGAGCAGAAGGCCGTGTGGGCCACCGTCTCGCGCGACCCTCTCATCGTCGTCGGGGTGGTCCCGGCGGAGGCCGACGAGCTGATGACGCGCTTCAGGAACGGGGACGTCGGCGGAGTGACGACCACTGAGGCGCCGCTCACCACGACTGACTACCAGGCATTCCTGGTCCAGGCCGAGAACTCCCCACCCGGCGCCGAGCTGGCCGGGCTCGACTGGTCTGCGGGGGGTCGGGTCCTCGACGTCGAGGGTCGAGAGCTGCCGAGCGCGACCATGGGCGACCGCACCGTGTACGTGAACGACGCGGCAGGCGAGCTGGGCATGGTCACCCCCGACGGCAGCTTCCGGGTCCCCCTCCAGTCCGCCACCAGTGGAGGCGCCACACCGCACCTCACGACTGCGGTGAAGCAGACCGGACAGCCGACCGTCACCACGTTCGCCATCGTCCTTCCGATCGACGCCGCCGACGTCTCACTCCAGGTCGCCCCGGGTGCCAGCCTCGTGTCCCAGGAGTCGGCCCCTCTGTTCGGCGGAGCAGGCCTCGCCGTGGTGGCAACCGTCACGGCACCCGCCGATGTCACCCCGGTCGTCCGTCAGGTCACCTGGACCGCTGACGGTCGCCAGTCCACCTGGCGCGACGTGGGTTAGCCCTTCGGTCGGGGCCCGACCGGGTGAGCGGTCGTCCCTCGGGTCAGGCGGTGGGCTCGGCCGGGCCGGGCCAGTTGCGGTCGGGCACCGGCACCGGGCGCCCCGGCATCTCGCCGCCCCGCTCGGCCAGGTAGTTGTTCTTCGGCACCATCACCTTGCGCCGGAAGATGCAGACCACGGTGCCGTCCTGCTTGTAGCCGATCGTCTCGACGTGCACGACACCCCGGTCGTCGCGGCTGGTGCTCTCCCACTTGGCGAGCACGGTCGTCTCGCCGTACAGGGTGTCGCCGTGGAAGGTCGGCGCCACGTGCCGCAGGCTCTCGATCTCGAGGTTGGCGATCGCCTTGCCGCTGATGTCGGGCACCGACATCCCGAGCAGCAGCGAGTAGACGTAGTTCCCCACCACCACGTTGCGGCCGAACTGGGTCGACCCCTCCGCATAGTTCAGGTCGAGGTGCAACGGGTGGTGGTTCATGGTGATCAGGCAGAACAGGTGGTCGTCGTACTCCGTCACCGTCTTGCCGGGCCAGTGCTTGTAGGTCGCCCCGACCTCGAACTCCTCGTAGCTGCGCCCGAACTGCACCGGTGTCTCCTTCGCTGGAAAGTCAGGGGGTCCATCTTCGCCCGAACGCGCGGCATCCGGCAGTGGGATGCCGCGTGCCCTTGCCCACACCCGCGGCCCGGGCGCCGACCGCGCCACCGTCGGCGGGCCGCTGGGCGGCGCCCCTAGGATCGGCCCATGGGTGACTTCATCGGCGCGGTCGACCAGGGCACGACGAGCACGCGGTTCATCGTCTTCGACCACGACGGGCGACCCGTGGCCAAGCACCAGCTCGAGCACGAGCAGGTGCTCCCGAGGGCGGGGTGGGTCGAGCACAACCCGGTGGAGATCTGGGACCGCACCCAGACCGTCATCGGCAGCGCCCTGGGCCAGGCCGGCATCGACGCCTCCGACCTCGACGCCATCGGGGTGACCAACCAGCGCGAGACCGCCATCGTCTGGGACCGCCGCACCGGGCGCCCCTACTACAACGCCATCGTCTGGCAGGACACCCGCACCGACTCGATCGCCAAGGCGCTTGACGCCGACGGGCGCGGCGACGTCATCCGGCACAAGGCGGGCCTGCCGCCGGCCACCTACTTCTCGGCCGGCAAGGTGCAGTGGATGCTCGAGAACGTCGACGGGCTGCGCGCGGCGGCCGAGCGCGGCGACGCCCTGTTCGGCACCCCCGACACCTGGGTGGTCTGGAACCTCACCGGCGGCCCCGACGGCGGCGTGCACACCACCGACGTCACCAACGCCAGCCGCACCATGCTGATGGACCTCACCACCCTCGACTGGGACGACGAGCTGCTCGGCTTCTTCGGCATCCCCCGGGCGATGCTGCCCACGATCAGCTCGAGCAGCGACGCCACCGCGTTCGGCACCACCACCGCCCCGCGCGGGGGTGCGCCGGTGCCGGTCACCGGCGTGCTCGGCGACCAGCAGGCGGCCACCGTGGGGCAGGTGTGCTTCGAGGTGGGCGAGGCCAAGAACACCTACGGCACCGGCAACTTCCTGCTGCTCAACACCGGCGAGGAGCTCGTGCGCAGCACCAACGGCCTGCTGACGACCGTGGCCTACCGGTTCGGCGACGCCAAGCCGGTCTACGCCCTGGAGGGGTCGATCGCCGTCACCGGCAGCGCCGTGCAGTGGCTGCGCGACCAGCTCGGCATCATCTCCGGCGCCTCCGAGGTCGAGACGCTCGCGGCCTCCGTCGACGACACCGGCGGCGTCTACTTCGTGCCGGCCTTCAGCGGGCTGTTCGCCCCCTACTGGCGCAGCGACGCGCGCGGGGCCATCGTCGGGCTCTCCCGGTTCAACACCAACGCCCACCTGGCCCGGGCCACCCTGGAGGCGATCTGCTACCAGTCGCGCGACGTCGTCGACGCGATGGCGGCCGACTCGGGTGTCGAGCTCACCTGCCTCAAGGTCGACGGCGGCATCACCGCGAACCGGCTGTGCATGCAGCTGCAGGCCGACGTGCTCGGGGTGCCGGTGAGCAAGCCGGTGGTGCCCGAGACCACGGCGCTGGGTGCTGCCTACGCCGCCGGTCTCGCCACGGGCTTCTGGTCCGGCACCGACGAGCTGCGCGCCAACTGGGCCGAGGACGAGCGGTGGGAGCCGCAGTGGAACGACGCCCAGCGCCGAGACGGGTATGCCGGGTGGCAGAAGGCCGTGCAGCGCACCCTCGGCTGGGTCGACGTCGAGTAGGAACCGTTGCGGCAGAGCCGGGTCAAGCCCTGACGCAGGTTCAGAGCAGTGGCACGTCGAGCGCGTCGAAGACGATGCGCGACAACCGGTTCACCGTCGTCTGGCCGTACGCGTAACCGTTGAACGAGCGCGACAGGAACGACATCTGGTAGCTGCGGCCCTGGCCCGAGACGTGGCCGACACCGTTGAGCCGGTAGCCGTCGCTGCGCGGCCCCCAGCCGTTCTTCAGCTCGACGTGCACGCCGGCAGGGAGCCCGTCGCGCAGCCCCCAGTCCTGGGTCGAGGTCACCGCGCTCATCAGGTTCCGCGCATACGCGCGCCGGCCCGTCGTGAGGTAGGTGCCCAGCACGAGCTGGTTCATCAGCTGCACGAGGTCGCGAGTCGTCGAGGTGGAGTGCCCCCACCAGGTGCTCGACCGGAAGACGGTGCCGCCGAGCACCGTGGTGCTGGGCATCCCGAGCTGGTCGGCAACCGCCCGGCAGCGGCGCACGCCCACCTGCGTGATGAGCGCGTCGGTGGCGTCGTTGTCGGAGAAGCGGATCATCCTCGACGCCAGCGCCTGCTGCGTCGCGCTGAGGGCCAGCCCGCGATCCTGCGCCACCTTGAGCACGGTGACCAGGATGAGCACCTTGATCGCGCTGTGGGTCTGCGCCGTGCGCGGCCGCCAGGCGAAGTAGCGGCCGTTGCGGTTGTCGCGCACCGTCAGGCCGGCCACGCCGGAGCGGGTCGCCATGTAGCGGTCGAGCGCCGACGTCAGCGCGGCCGCGGTGTCGATGCCCGCCGCCTGCGCCGGCGCGGCGCCCAGCCCGAGGGCGCCGAGGGCGCCGAGGGCGCCGAGGGCCAGCCCGGCCGTCCCGCCGAGGACGAGCTCGCGCCGACCCGGTGTCACGTCTGTCATGCGAGCTCCTCGTCAGGTGAGCGGTCGGTCGAGCGCGTCGAAGACGATGCGCGACACCCGGTTGACCGTGGCCTTGCCGTACGTGAAGCCGTTCGGGCTCCTCGACATGATCGCCAGCTGGTAGCTGCGGCCCGAGCCCGAGACGAACCCGAACGAGTTGAGCCGGTAGCCGGTCGACATCGGCCCCCAGCCGTTCTTCTGCTCGACGTGCACGGTGGCGGGCAGCGGGTCGCCGAGCCCCCACTGCTGGCTCGCGGTCACCGTGCCCATCAGGTCACGCACGTAGGCCCGCCGCCCCGCCGTCAGGTAGGTGCCGAGCACGAGCTGGTTCATCAGCTGCACGAGGTCGCGGGTGGTCGTGGTCGAGTAGCCCCACCAGCCGGTCGAGCCACCGCGCACCACGGTGCTCGACAGGTCGAGCTGGCCGGCCACCCGCTGGCAGGTCGACACCCCGATCTGGCCCAGCAGGGTGTCGGTGGCCGCGTTGTCGGAGGTGCGGATCATCCGGCTCGCCAACGACTTCTGGGTCGCGGTCAGCGACAGGTTGCGGTCCTGCGCGCGCTTGAGCGTCGCGACGAGGATCAGCACCTTGATCGTGCTGAGGCTCTGCAGGGTCAGCGGCCGCCAGGCGAAGTAGCTGCCGTTGCGGTTGTCGCGCAGGGTCAGGCCGACCCGCCCGACGCGGGTCGCGGCGTAGCGGTCGAGCGCGGCTGCCAGCGCGACGCGGGTGTCGATGCCGGCGGCGGATGCCGTGGCGGGCACCACCGCGCCCAGGAGACCCAGCCCGGCCCCGGCCGCGCCGCCCAGCAGGACTCCCCGACGGTCCACGACGCTCCCGGCCATGCTCCGAAGACTAGGCCAGGCCGCGCGCCATCGCCCGGTGGCAGATGTCGGCCACCTCCGAGATCGTGCGGCGGCCGTAGCGGAACCCGCTGGGGCTGTTCGAGAGGATCGCGAGCTGGTACTCACGGTCGTCGGCCGACACCCAGCCGGCCGAGTTCAGCCGGTAGCCGTCGGGCAGCGGCCCCCAGCCGTTCTTGGCGGCCACGTGCACGCGGCTCGACTCCGGCGCGAACACCCCCCAGCGCTGCTCGGGCACCACGTCGGCCATCAGGAAGCGGGCGGTGGCGCGCCGCGCGCCGTCGAGCACGGCATCCGAGGAGAGCACCGCACCGACCATCAGGTTGAGGTCGCCGGGGGTGGTGCGCCACAGCCCCCACCAGCCGTCGTCCATTCGGGTGCGCTCCATGCCCGACGAGGTCCCCGACCCGGCGCACCTCGTCGCGCCCGACCTCGGCGAGCAGCGACTCGGTGGCGGCGTTGTCGCTGCGGGTGATCATCCGCTCGGCGAGCCGCCGCTGGCGGGTGCTCAGCTGCTTGTCGTCCTGCTGCAGCTGGTGCAGGAGGGTGGTCAGGACCAGCACCTTGATCGTGCTGTAGCAGTAGCCCTCGTCGGCGTCGAGGCGGAAGGACTGGCCGCGGCGCAGGTCGACGAGCTCGAGCCCCAGGTCGCCGGTGCGGCCGTCGAGGTAGTCCTCGAGCCGGGCGGCCAGCTTCGGAGCCTCGACCCGGGTGATCGTGGCGGGGCCCTGGCTCTCGCTCGGGGCCGGTGACGGGGCCGGGCTCGTCGCCGACGCTGCCGCACTCGTCGGCGGGCCCGACGACGCAGGTCCGGATGCCGTGCCGCTCGCCTCCGTGGACCCCTCCCCGGCGCAGCCGGCGAGCACGGCGAGACCGGCTGCCGCGCCACCACCGGCGAGCAGCCGGCGGCGGTCGAGGAGCTGCGGCGTCACCGGGTCAGGGTACGGAGCGCAGCCGGGAGAGTCCGAATCGTGCTGCTCAGGGCAGCAGCCGGATCGGCGGACCGTGGTGGTCGCAGCTGGCGACCGGGTCGTCGTCGACGGTGAGCCACGGCATCCCGGGGTCGTCGCCGCTGCTGGCGGCGGGCCAGTCGTGCTCCATCGCGACGTGCACGACGGGGAGGCGGGTGCGGGCCTCGTCGACGGCCGCCGCCATGGCGGCGGTCTCCTCGGCCGGCCAGTAGAGCCGGGTCACCGAGTGCCACACCACGGTGAGCACGTCGTCGCCCACCGGTTCGGCCAGGCGCTCCGCGACCCAGGTGGACGCCGGCGCCCGGTCGACCACCACCGGGTGCTCGCGCGCCACCTGCAGGGCGGCGGCCAGCCGGGCGTGCCGGTCGAGCTGCCAGGGCCACACGAACGAGGTCAGGTAGGCCGCACCGTCCGGGGTGGCCGCGTCGACCGGGGCGACGTCGCAGCCCCGCCGGTCGACGACGTCGACGCGCTCGGGCGCGAACCCGGCGGCCCCGCACCCCTCGACCACCAGCGGCGACCCCGGCGGCCCGGCCCGCCAGCCGTCGCCCACGAAGCGGTAGTGGTCGACGAGCAGGCCCAGCCCGGCCGAGGCCCCCGGCTCGAGCAGCCGAACCCGCCGCAGGCCGGTGCGGCGCACCGCTTCGGCGAGGCCGACGAGCAGCGCCGCGGTGCGGGCCGGCTCGTTGGTCTGCGGGGCCTCCCGCAGCGACGCGTGCAGCTCCTCGGCATGCGCGCCCAGCACGGGGCGCACCACCGCCCACGCCTCGTGGTGGTCGAAGTCGCCGCCGAGGCACGGGTAGTACCCCTCGAGCTGCGGGGCGTCGCCGCGCAGGACGATGCGGAACAGGCCGGCCAGCATCCGCAGCTGCGGGAACTGCCGGGCGGGCTCGTCCTCCCAGCCGTCGAAGATCTCGCGGGTGACGCCCCCGACCTCCCAGTCGTCGGCCATCCCGTCGAGCAGCGCCCCGTAGAGGTGGTCGGTGTGGCCGAAGTGGTTGCGGAACCGGTCGGCCAGCGTCTCGCCGTCGAACGCTCCCATGGCGGGAGGCTACTGGTGGGCGGGCGTCGCCGTCGCTCCGCAGCGTCGGATGTACCGCGCCCGCGTGGCAGCATGGGCCCGGTGAGTGAGCAGCAGAAGCAGGCAGACAACCGCGCCCGCGCGACCACCGACGAGTTCCGGGCCTTCGTGCGCGACGGCTGGGCGCCCCGGCGCAGCGAGGTCACCGGCCCCTCCCCGGCCGCCGGCCCCGCCGCCGAACGCCGCTCCGTGCTCAGCGCCGCCTACCCGGGCCAGCGGCTCGTCGTCCCCGCGGGCGGCCTGAAGGTGCGCAGCAACGACACCGACTACGTCTTCCGCCCGCACACGGCGTTCGCCTGGCTGACCGGCCTCGGCGCCGACCGCGAGCCCGATGCCGTGCTCGTGCTCGAGCCGGTCACCGGCGGCGACGGCACGGCATCCGGTCACGAGGCCGTGCTCTACTTCCGCCCGCTCGCCGACCGCGACAGCGACGAGTTCTTCGCCGACGCCCGCTACGGCGAGTTCTGGGTCGGCGCCCGGCCCACGCTCGCCGACGTCGAGCTCGAGCTCGGGCTGGTCGCCCGCCACATCGACGAGCTCGACGCGGCGGTGGCCAAGGATGCCGGTGAGGTCACCGTGCGCCTCGTGCGCGACGCCGACACCGAGCTCACCGCCCGCCTCGACGCCGCCCGGGTCGAGAACGGCGCCGCCGAGGAGACCCTGCAGGAGGCCGACGACGTCCTCGCGCACGACATCTCGCACCTGCGGATGCGCAAGGACGAGCACGAGGTCGAGCAGATGCGCGCCGCCGTCGCAGCCACCCACCACGGGTTCGAGGCGATGATCGCCGAGCTCCGCGAGGCGGTCGCGCTGGGCCGCGGCGAGCGCTGGCTCGAGGGCACCTTCGCCCGGCACGCCCGCCACCGCGGCAACGGCGTGGGCTACGACTCGATCTGCGCGGCCGGCGACCACGCCAACACGCTGCACTGGATCAAGAACACCGGTGAGGTGCGCGAGGGCGACCTCGTGCTCATCGACGCCGGTGTCGAGGTCGACTCGCTCTACACCGCCGACATCACCCGCACCCTGCCCGTCTCGGGCACGTTCACCGACGCCCAGCGCGAGGTCTACGACGCGGTCTACGCGGCCCAGGAGGCCGGCATCGCGGCCGTGAAGCCCGGTGCCAAGTTCTCCGACGTGCACGCGGCCGCCATCCGGGTCATCGCCGAGCACCTGCACGCCTGGGGGCTGCTCCCGGAGAGCGTGTCGGTCGACGACACCCTCGACAAGGACCACGGCCAGTACCACCGGCGCTGGATGGTGCACGGCACCTCGCACCACCTCGGCCTCGACGTGCACGACTGCGCCCTCGCCACCCGCGAGGAGTACATGGATGCCGTGCTCGAGCCGGGCATGGTGCTCACCGTCGAGCCGGGGCTCTACTTCAAGGCCGACGACCTGCTGGCTCCCGAGCGCTTCCGCGGAACCGGGGTGCGCATCGAGGACGACGTGGTGGTCACCGCCGACGGGTGCGAGAACCTCTCGGCCGCGATGCCGCGCTCGTCGGCCGACGTCGAGGCCTGGATCGCCCGGGTGCAGGGACGCTGACCCCGACTCCCACTTCGTGCGACTTACCTACGGTTCTCGCGGCGCGCGAGCGCGAGAACCGTAGGCAGGTCGCACGAAGTCGCGATTGAGCGGTGGGTCACCAGGGCGGTGGCTGGCGCCGGTCGAAGACCACCTCGAGGGCGAGCGCGTGCTCGACCCCGACAGCCTCGCCGCCGCGGCCCAGGATCATCTGGAGCAGGGCCCGCGGCTTGGGGAACTCGTCCGGTAGGGCGTCGTTGTAGGCCTCGTGCGCCTCGAGGGAGTGCACCGAGGCCTCGAAGTGCTCGCCCGACACGTCGACGAAGTGGGTGGGACGCGGGGAGCCGGCGACGGCGTAGACCGTGACGCCGTTCCACGTCTCGAGCCCGGAGTCGAGCAGGTCGCGGTGCAGCCAGCGGTTGCCGGCGTCCGCGACGGCGTCGAGGGTGGCCAGCCCCACCGCACGGTGGTCGGCCTGGTTGATCATGCCGGGGCCGAACAGGGTCTCCCAGTTGGAGCCGATGACCAGGTCGGGCCGGTGCCGGCGCACGGCCGCGGCGATCTCGCGGCGCAGCGGCACGCCGTACTCGATGGCGCCGTCGGGCCACCCGGCGAACTCCACGACCTCGACGCCGACCCGCCGGGCACTCTCGCGCTCCTCGGCCTCGCGCACCTGCGCGGCCTGCTCCGGGTCCATGGTGTCGATGCCGGCCTCGCCGCGGGTCAGCAGGAAGTAGGCGACGTGCGAGCCCTCGCCCACCCACCGGTTGATCGCGGCGGCCGTGCCGTACTCGATGTCGTCGGGGTGCGCCACGACGCACAGCACGGACGAGAAGGGACCCTCGAGGGGCACGAGGGGGGCGGCGTCATCCATCGGCCGACCATAGCGGCCCGCCCGGGACGACCGAAACCTGTTGGGCCACCGATGGGGCTTCGTCGGTCGGCGTGATCTCGCTTGTGTGACTGAGGATCGTGCGTGGGCGTGGTTGATCGCCCGACCTGAGTGTCGGGGTCTTCCACGTCTGGGTTCCTGGGTGCGCCGTCTGCGGCTGAGTGGTCAGGACGGAGCGATGGCGGGCGGGTCGGCGACTCTGTCGAACAGTCGGGTCCAGGGCTGCTGCCACGGCCAGAGCTGGGGCAGATGCAGGGTGATCCGGCGACCCGAGGACGCGACCCGGGCCGGGACGTGGATCAACTTGCGGCGCACGGTGGTGGTGGTCGCCTTGACCAGGTCAGGTGCCGCGGTGAGGGTGGCGGCGGTTCGGGTGAGGTTGAACGAGATGACCGCCAGGACGAGCCTGGCACTGTTCGCGGCGAACCGCCCGTTCGGCAGGTGCGCCAGCGCGGAGCCCTTGAGGTGGGCGTGGACCTGTTCGATGATCGCGTGCCCGTTGGGTGCTGTCCGCGGCGACGGTGCCGAGCACGTCCTGGGCGACGGTGGTGAAGAACGCGTGGAAGCGCCAGAGGTCGAACAAGGTGCCTTGCCCGGCGGCCCTGTTCTTCTCGGCGTGCACGTCGGGGATCCGGCGCACGACCAGACGGCCCGGGACTCGGTCGGCCTTGGTCCTGCACATGAACGCGGTGAAGGGCACCTCGGTGACCTCCGCCTTGGACACCCAGATGCCCGTGGCCTCGTCCAGGATCGCGTGGGGGTACTTGATCGTCGTCCACGTGTGCTCGCCGATCGAGGCGATCGCGGCCTTGACCGCCGGGTCCATCCGCACGGTGACCGACATGTGTGCGCCGCCGGTGATCGCCGCGTGGACGGCGTCGCGGCCCTACTAGGCAGAGTCCATTCGCACCAGCACTGGGCATCGCTCACCGAGCAGGCGACGGGCCTGCTTCACGGCGTCGCCGACCGGACGTTTCGCGCCGCGCGGCGACCCGCAGGCACCCTTGCGCAGCGGCTGCGCCATGACCAACGGCGCCGCGCCGGGCGTGGTCAGCAGTGCGTTCGGCCCCGGACCCGGGTGTACCCGAACCCGGCGCCCTGCTTGGCGTGGCCGTGGACCTCAATGATCGTGTCGTCCACGTCGACGAACGCGTACTGGCTGCTGGCGTCTGGTGCTGACGGTGCCGACTCGCGCAGCCGGTTCAGGGCAAGCAGGAACCGCGCGGCGACCGCGTCGAGCTGGCGCACGTGCCCGAACGTGAACGCCCGCAGGAACGACCCCAGCGTCGAGCGCGCGTACGCCCGGGCGAAGACCCGGCCCATCCCACCGTGCCGAAGCAGCGCCATGTCATCGATGCTGTCCGCGCCGGCGACCATCCCCGCCACCAGCGAGGCCACCTTCAACCCGGCGTTCGATCCCTTGTCGGTCGGCACGCTCAGGTGCTCATCAGCCAGGTTCGCCAGCCCTGCCCGCTCGGCCCACCCCAGGTCGGGGACCAGGCCCGCAGCCGACACGAGATTCGGGTCATCGAACGCCACCGGCATCCGCGCGAGGGTGTGAGAGAGTCGCATCCCAGAGGTGCCCTTCCGGGTTGAGGTGTTGGAGCTGTCGCAAGTCCCAATCTCCCAGCACGGCAGGGCACCTCGTCGTTACGGCACGCTCACCCAACCAACTTCATCGGTGGATCGAGGCTGAACCGTGGATGAGGGCGCCTCCTAGCGCCCAGTGTGGAACTGCGTCACAGCGCCCACAGCGGGGTAACGTCAATTTGGAGGGAGTGATGCTCCTTATGCGTTGTCAAGCGGCGTTGAGCCAAGCCAACGACCAGGGCAACTCCCTGTTCAGGTACGCCGGGTTCCCGGGCCCATGAGGGGGCCGGTCCGCGGCGGGGGGGCCCGGTCCCGCCGGCCGATGCGGCGAGAGCCGCCGCACTAGCCGGCACCACATACATCCCAAACCCCGACATCCGAGAGGGCAGCTCCATGACCGTCGACAGCGGCGAGCCGACACGACCCGTTCGCATCGATCCCCTGAGGGCATCCCAGTCCGAGGAGACCGTCATTGAGCTCACCCGCGGGGGCACGACGGTGCTGCTGCGGATCGGCCCCACCACCCTTCCTGGAGTCGTGCACTGGGGGCGTACCTTGGCTCGGGAGGACGACCCGGCAGCGCTCATGAGTGCCTTCGCCGTTCCCGAGACCGACAGCGTCATCACGACTCAGGAGGTCGTGGGGATCATCCCGCTGCACAGCTCTGGCTGGCTCGGTAGGCCCGGCCTGCTGGGGCACCGCTCCGGCCTGGACTGGAGCCCCGCGTTCGACGCGGTGCACCACGGCTTGGTCGAGGACAGCGGCTCTGGGCGTGGCACTGGACGCCTTCGCCTGGAGTCCGAGGCGATCGACACGGTCGCCCACATCGCGCTGAGTACCGAGGTCGAGCTGCTCGACAGTGGCGTGCTCCGAGTCCGTGCCGCGGTGCGGAACACCGGCGCCGAGCCGTTCGAAGTCACGAACCTCGAACCAGCGATCGCCGTGCCTCCCCAGGCGGTTGAGCTCCTGGACTTCACCGGCCGTCACACTCACGAACGCCACCCCCAGCGGCGCCCATTCGACATCGGGGCTTGGGTTCGCGAGTCCTGGGGTGGTCGCCCGGGGCACGACGCCGCCACCCTGCTCTGCGCAGGTTCCACCGACTTCGGGTACAGGCGCGGCGAAGTGTGGGCGGTTCACGTCGCCGCCGCGGGGAACCAGGTCGTCTACGCCGAGCGATCCACCACCGACTGGCGCCTCCTGCGCGGCGGCGAGCGGCTCCTTCCCGGCGAGGTGGTCCTCGAGCCGGGGGAAAGCTACGGCTCTCCGTGGCTGGTCGGCACGTGGGGGGCCGGCCTGGACCAGGCCTCCACCCGCATCCACAACATGCTTCGCGCCCGCCCGCAGCACCCTCGACGACCCCGGCCCGTGCTGCTCAACACCTGGGAGGCGACCTATTTCGACCACGACCTCGAGCACCTCCTCATCCTCGCCGAGCGCGCCGCACAGGTTGGGGTGGAACGGTTCGTGCTCGATGACGGATGGTTCGGTCGACGCCGGGACGACACCCGCGGCCTGGGTGACTGGGTCGTCTCCAAGGACGTCTGGCCGGAAGGCCTGCACCCCCTGGTTGACCGGGTTCACGCCCTGGGGATGGAGTTCGGTCTCTGGTTCGAGCCGGAGATGGTCAACCTCGACTCCGAGGTCGCCGAGCGTCACCCCGAGTGGCTCCTGCAGACCGCGCGCGGGCCCGGCATCCCATCTCGCTACCAGCACGTCCTCGACCTGGGCCACGCCGACGCCTACGCCCACGTCCGGGACCAGATCAGCGCCCTGGTCGACGAGTACGACATCGCCTACCTCAAGTGGGACCACAACCGCCCTCTCGTCGATGCCGGTCACTGGCCGAGCGGTCGACCCGGGGTGCACGAGCAGACCGAGGCCGTCCTGCGGCTCATGACCGAACTCAAGGACCGTCACCACGGGCTTGGAGCTCGAGTCGTGCGCCGCGGGCGGCGGCCGGATCGACCTGGCCACGGCGGAGGTGGTCGATCGGTTCTGGGTCTCGGACTGCATCGACGCGCACGAGCGGCACCGCCTCAACCCGGCCACTGGGCTGCTCGTGCCGCCGGAGCTGCTCGGCATGCACGTCGGGTCCGGCCGAGACCATTCGACCGGCAGGAGGCTGGACCTGGGCTTCCGGGCAGGCACGGCCATCTGGGGGCACTTGGGCATCGAGTGGGACCTGAGCAGCGCCGACGCCGCTGAGCTGGATGGGCTACGGGGCTGGGTGGAGCTGCACAAGAGGAACCGTGACCTGCTGCACTCGGGGGTCGTGGTGCACGCCGACACCACGAACCCGGCCCTGCAGCTCGACGGCGTCGTAGCCGGCGACGGCCGAGAGGCGCTGTTCAAGCTCTCCATGCTCGAGCACAGCCTCGTCTGGCCCCCCGGCCGCGTCGTGCTCCCCGGCCTCGACCCTTCGACCCGCTACCTGGTCACGATCGACTCCCTCTCCCGCGACGGACTGCCCGACCGCGGCACACCCCCCTGGGCCCAACGCGGAGTGACCCTATCTGGCAAGGCCCTGGGGACCCTTGGGCTGCAGGCGCCCTACCTGACGGTCGACACCCTCGTCGTGATCCACGCACGTGCCGTCGATGCCTGACCCGCAGCACCGGACCGTCGATGTGCCCCAGCGCCCACACCGTACGAACGCCCTGGTCACGCCTGAGCTCACGTTCGGGGTCGCCATGTCAACGGGTGACGTGAGCCTCGTCCTGGACCTGTCCCGGTCTGCGCTGCCCGCGGTGGCCAACTGGGATGTGCGCGCGGAGGCCTTCGTCGCCAAAGGGGTGGCGCCCAGCGGGCCGAACGACATCGATATCCCGCCGAGCTCAGGCCAGAACACCGTTAGCGGACAGTCCAATTCCTCCCCGTATGCCGCGTCACATCGAGGGCGGGGACGGGCCGGTGGTGTCGCCCTCATGTCGACACCACCGACCCGCGTATCAGGGAGCCGGTCACCCTAGCCTTGGGTTGTGGGCTTGAACGGCCCGGACTACGCGCGCCCGGCCAGCTGGTGGCTAACCCTTGACTGCTCCGCTGGTCATGCCGCGGATGAAGTACCGCTGCAGGGAGAGGAAGACGAGGATCGGCACGATGATCGTGATGAACCCTGCTGCCGGGATGAGCTCGCGTCCTGCTCCGGTCTGTCCTTGCAGGCCTTGCAGGGCGACGGTCGCGACGGTGTTGTCGCCTCGTCCGAGGAAGATCAGGGCGACGAGCAGGTCGTTCCAGACCCAGAGGAACTGGAAGATCGCGAACGAGGCCAGCGCCGGCATCGACATCGGCATGATGAGGCGCCAGAACGTGGTGAAGTGGCTTGCGCCGTCGATCTTGGCGGACTCGATGATGGCAGTGGGCAACCCGGACATGTAGGTGCGCAGGATGTAGATGGCCAGTGGCATCCCGAACCCGATGTGGGCCAGCCAGACCGCGGGGAACGTGCCGTTCAGGCCCAGGGCGCCGTACAGCTTCACCAGCGGCACGAACGCCACCTGGTTGGGCACGACGAGCAGCCCGACGATGACGACGAACATCAGGTCCCGCCCGCGCCACTGCATGAAGGTGAACGCGTACGCGGCGAAGGCGGCGATCAGGATCGGGATCACGGTGGCCGGGAGCGCCACGATGAAGCTGTTGATGAACGCCTGGGACATGGGGATGCCTGCGGTGCTGCTGGTCAGCGCCGTTGTGTAGTTGTCGATCGTCCACGAGGACTGGAATGGGTTGAAGAACGCCGTCCACCACCCTGAGGAGAACTGTTCGTCACGCGGGCGGAACGAGTTGACGAGCATCCCGAGTGCGGGGACCATCCAGGCGATGCACAGGATGAGCAAGCCGACACGAACTGGCCACGTCGCGCTTCCGGCACCCCTGCCGGGCTTGGCCTTGCGCATCTTCTGCACGTTGCTCGCAGGCGTTGTCGTTCCGGGCTGGACTGTGGTGGTCATCGTGCAGCCTCCTCTCGGCGGAAGTGACGGACCTGGTAGACCAGGACCGGGGTGACCGCGATCATGAGGATGACGACGATCGCCGACGCGTACCCGTTGTTGCCCTGGGTGTAGAGCTCGTCGTAGAAGAGGCGTCCGATGACGTCGGTGTTGAAGGCGCCGTTGGTCGTGACGTACACGATGTCGAACACCTTCATGACGCCGATGAGCACGGTGATGAAGACGGTGATCACGGTCGGCCAGATCTGCGGAACGATGATGTTGAAGAAGATCCGTCGCTCGCCGGCGCCGTCGATCCGGGCGGCCTCGACGGTGTCCTCCGGCACGCTCTTGATCGCGGACGACAGCAGCACCATGGCGAAACCGACCCCTGTCCAGATCAGGATGATCATCAGCAGCAGGCTGTTGAAGTGCAGGGTGCTCTCGCCGTACCAGAACACCGGGGGCTTGCCGAAGAAGCCCAGGAACGCGTTGAGCATGCCGGTCTGGGGTGCGCCTTCTGGCTGGTAGTCGTAGACGGTGCGCCAGATGGTCGCGGCACCGACGAAGCTGATGGCCATCGGCAGGAAGATGAACGTCTTGGTCGTCTTCTCGCCCCGGGGTCGCAGGCGGTCCGCGAGCACCGCGACGCCCAGGCCCAGCGCCACGGTCATGGCCGGGACGACGACGATCCACAGGACGTTGTTGAACAGCACCGACAGGAAGCCGTCGTCGGTGAAGAGGTCGATGTAGTTCTGCAAGCCGACGTACGCCGTGGTGTCCGCGTTGGCGAAGCTGTACTGGACCGTGACAACCGCCGGGTAGATCAGGTAGACGGCGATCGCGAGGATCGCGGGCCCGGCGAAGATCCACGGCTTGACGCGGTCCTCCCACCGGCCCTTGAGGGACTCGGCCAGCTTGTTGAGGATCCAGAAGATGATGATGGCGCCGCCGATACCGCCGATGATCGCAATGACTGCGTTCAGAACCTTGATGCCCATGACACTTCCTCTCTGAAGTGGGACAAGTCGCTGGTGCCTGCGGGGGTGACCGGTTGGTCACCCCCGCGGTCAGGCGGACGTCAGCTGGTCGGGTAGCTTTCGTCGATTGCGGTGAGGGTGGCGTCGAGGTCCTGCTGGCCCGAGAGCCACTTCACGGGCTCGGTCCAGAAGGTGCCGGCGCCCACCTTGGCGGGCATCAGGTCCGAGCCGTCGAACCGCGCAGCGGTGGCCTTGTAGAGAACCACGCTGGCGATCGTCTGGAGTGTTGTGTTCGGCAGGAGCGAGACGTCCGCGGTGGTGTGCGGCGAGAACCCGCCCGCCTTCTGCTGCTCGGTGCCGTTCTCCTTGCTCGCGATGAAGTTGCGCACCTTCAGGGTGTTGGCGTCGTTGTTGAAGGCTGCGGCGATGTCACCACCGAGGAGGACGGCGTTGTCGCCCACGGTCTTGGCCGGGAAGGGCAGCGGGCCCGTCTTGGTGTCGAGGTCGGCGATGACGGTGTCGGGGAAGCCGCCCTTGTTGGCCACGAAGGTGGCCTGCTTGAACAGAAAACAGCCCGGGGGCTGTTCGAACAGCGCGTTGCCGCCGGTCTGGAAGTTGGTCGCGACGATGGACTTCGTGCCGCCGCGCACGTTGCCGTCATCGAAGGCGATCTTCTCGAAGTACTCCCACGCCGGCCTGATCTCCGGGCTGTCGTTCTTCAGCTCGCCCTTGACCCACTTGTCGTAGTTCTCGGGGCCGGCGAAGCGCAGGACGAGGTCCTCGATCCAGTCGGTGACCGGCCAGCCGGTGGCAGCGCCGGACTCGGCGGCGATGCACCACGGGGTCGTGCCGTCGGCCTTGATCTTCTCGGTGAGGGTGAGCAGCTCGTCGAGCGTCTTCGGGGCGGTGTATCCGGCCGCCTTGAACGCTGGCGCGTCGGTCCACAGGACGCTCTTGACGCTCACCGCGGTGGGCAGGCCGTAGACCTGGCCGTCGGCGCAGGTGCCGGCCTCGATGATGCCCGGGACGAGCGTCTCCTTGTTCGTGGCGACGGTGGCCGCGTCGTAGGGGACGAGCTTGCCCTGCTTGGCCAGGTCGCACATGAGCCCCGGCTGGGGGAACAGGCCGACGTCGGGGGGGTTGCCGCCCTGCACCTTGGTGCGGATCTCGGTGTCCCAGGACCCGGCCTTGATGAACTCGATGGTGATGCCGTTGGCCTCCGCGAACTTCGAGAGGTCGGCCTTGAATCCAGGCTCGCTGTCAGGGCCGAGGCCGTACATCACCGAGATCGTCGACTTGCCGGGGCCAGACGCGGCGGAGCCGTCGCTGTTCGCGTTCTCTGATGGTGACGATGACAGACAGCCCGAGGCGAGCCCGGCGACGCCAAGCCCTGCAATGGCTGTGAGGGTTGCCCTTCGATTGATCATCTCTGCTTCTCCTTGGAGGTTGAGGGCATCGTTGCCCCACGCTGACCGGTCACACCTGATGCCCGGGTTTCGAAAGGAACCGGCGGGACCGCCGGACGCTGGACTGCTGGAGCGGCCTCGCGGATCACGAGCCGGTCGCCCTGCCATTCGACGTGCTGCGGGTCAGCGAGCGCGCCGACGAACTCCCCCTCCTCGACGTGGCGGAAGGCGAGGAACTGGGTGGCCCCTGAGGCCCGGTCTGTGATGAGCTTGCCGACGTAGAGCCGTGGATCGGCGAGAAGGTGCGCCCGTGCGACGTCGTAGGGCCCTGTCGGGGAGTCGATCGGCACGGCCCAGATGCCACCGGGCGTTTCCTCGCGGCGAGCCAGGGACATGTCCTGCACCAGGCAGTTGAAGATGAGGACGTGGCGACCGTCGACCTGCGCCACCTGGGGCACCTCGAGCTGTCCGAACCCGCTGCCCGGCGCTGACACGGGCTCGCGCAGCTCCCAGTGATCCAGGTCCGGCGACCACGCGTAGCCCAGCACGCCTCGGTCGATGGTGTCCTGCGGCGCCGACTCCGGGCCGTGCGCCGAGCGCGCCGTGATGAGCATGTGCCACCCATTGCCCGCCGGGTCAGGGAAGACCCACGGGTCGCGAAATGCCTCGTCGTGCCAGTTCCCGTCCGAGGCGTAGGTCTCGTACCACTGGGGGTCCGCCTGCAGGAGCGGGCGCTGGGCACTTGACCCACGTCATCAGGTCCAGCGAGGAGGCGCAACCGATGGACTGGACGTTGGCGCCGTCCTTGTTCAGGCTGGCGCCGGTGTAGAACATCAACCACCGTCCGTCGCGATGACGGACCACCGAGCCGGTCCAGGTGGCGAGATCGTCGAACTCCGGCGGGTCGCTGCGCACCAGCGCGTCAGCGACGCGGCGCCACGACCGAAGATCAGCGGAGACCGCATGCCCAATGGACGCCCGGTGGTGCCGGAGGTCAGGATCCTGCAGGGCACGCGAGGCGAACAGGAAGAACAGGTGGTACTGCTCGCCGTCGTCCACCACCCAGAAGTCCCACACCCAGGAGTCCGGAAGCTCGAAGGCCATCAGGCGTTCACCCCGGACGGTGTCGCGGTCGACCCAGCCGTGAGGCGCTTCGTCGACGTGGGCTCCATCAGGTCCTCCGAAGTCAAGGTCAAGCATCGTTGCTAAACCGTTACATCAGCAAAATCTACTCGCTTGACATCCGAAGCGCAACGATCTTGCAAAACCGATTTCACCTGCTAGTTTCATCATGCGGGCGTAGAGTTCCCTTATGTCCACCCGCCGCGGCTCGCCCGAGAGTGGCCGGGTCCCGCGCCCCACGCTGGCGGACGTCGCGGAGCGGGTGGGGATGTCGAAGTCCGCCGTCAGCCTGGCCCTGAACAACCGACCCGGCTCTCGGCTGTCGCAGGAGGCGGTCGCTCGCATCCACGCCGCAGCCCGCGACCTCAACTATCGCCCGAACCCCGCCGCCCGAACCCTACGGCTGGGCAGGACCGGGACGGTCGGCTTCATCTCCGACGAGGTCACCGTCACCCGGTTCGCCTCGGCAATGATCCGCGGCATCCTCGACGTCGCCGACGAGCAGGAACGAGGCGTGCTGATCGCCGAGACCGGGGGCCACCCCAGGCAGCTAGAGCGCGCCTTGGAATCGATGGTGGACCGCCAGGTCGACGGACTCATCTTCGGCTCGGTTACCGCGCGACTCATCGACGTCCCTACCCTGCCGGGACACATCCCCATCGTCACCGTGAACTGCCGCAGCGACGAGGTCCCTCTGTCCGTCTTCCCAGACGAGGAGGCGGCCGGATATGCGGTGACCAAGCATCTCCTGGATGCCGGACACGGCGACACCCTCGGCATCATCGGTAACAGCTTGGGCACGACGTGGGACCCCCGGGACTCGGTGATGATCCCTCGGCGCTTCGACGGCATCCAGCGTGCCCTCGACGAGGCCGGCGTCGTCCCAGTTGCCGTGGCCGACCTCAAGGACTGGGAACCATCGGAAGGCTACCGGGGCACCCGGGCTCTCCTGGAGTCCGGTCAGGGGTTCACCGGCTTGATCTGCATCAACGACCGGGTCGCCTTCGGCGCGCAACAGGCGCTGACCGAGCACGGGCTGCGCGTCCCCGACGACGTCTCCCTGGTCTCCTTCGACGACGACGACCTGGCGGCCTACATGCGACCACCACTGACCACGGCCAGGCTTCCCTATTACGAGATGGGCAGGCTCGCGATGAAGATCGCGCTGGCGCCCGACACTTGGAGCGGCGAGCATCTGTTGCCGATGCCGATTCAGATCCGTGACTCCGTGCGCGTTCTGCGGCCTGCCACGTCCTTGTCGGGTTGAGCCGATGACCGGGCTTGCGGTCAAGGCGGCCTGGCCGGCTTTGCTCAGCACTTTGGTGTGCAAGGTCCGGCTCCGGGATGGGAGCAGGCGAGCTGAGAGCGGGGCAGACCCCTCTGGGAGCCACACGCCGGCACGGTGACCGGCGGGAGCGCAAGTCCGAGATAAGCCACACCCGCTACCGGGTGGGAACTCCACGTGGCAGGCGGAGTCGCTCGGTTCGCCCTGCGGCACGACCTCGCCTGCATCGCGCGTTGGCTCCCGTTCCGCAGCACAACAACTACCGGTCCTATGCCGCCTTCGGCGCACGCTGCGTGTCATGCGGGCGGTGTCGACGACGCTTGAAAAACTGATCAGTGGACGACCTTGGAATCCACGAAACCCGATCAGTATTCAGCCGTCGTTGCGCCACGTGCTCACCCCAAATGCGGGTCTGACGTTCCGGGTCGAGGACCGCAGCCTCCCTGTGGCGTGCCACGGTCGGCTAGCGTCCACGTCAGATGGACGCAAGGTCGTGAGCGGACCACGGGCGCCGGCACGGGCGCCGCAGCGCCCCACCGCCGAGCGCGCCGGCTACCGACTGTCAGCCACACCCACGACGCATGCCAGGTGCGCCACCCCTCGAGCGCGACGGCATGCGCCCACGACTCTTCGCCCCCGTCTGTGGCGGGGTCGTTGACACCAGGTCGAGTGCTGCCATCCGGCGTCCGTGCCGCGCACCCTAGACCGCGGCGTAGACGACGCCGTTCCGGCACGTCAGGACAAGGGTTCGTAGCTCTGACGCCGTCGTCCGAGACTCTCCTAGCACTGTGATGCTCGAGGCGTTCCGCGCCGAGGAGGGCGTGGACCTGATCCGGGAGGCGGTCAAGGTCGCGTGGCGGCTGGCGCGATGATCGTGTTGACGATGCTCATGTAGTTGCCGGAGTCTGCGGTGCCCGGTTCGACCGGGGTGTCGAAGTCGGCGGGTGAGGCGGATTGAATGACCACGACCAGCTGTAGGTCTGGGACCACCTCGATGAGCTGGCCAGCGTACCCGCGCGCGGCGTAGGCCGCGTGCCCGTCAGCCGTGGTGATCCAGAACTGGTAGCCGTAGCCGGGCGCCAGGCGGTCACCGGTGCCAGCCTGCACACGGGTGGCGTCTCGCAGCCACTCGGACGAGACCAGCTGACGGCCTGCCGAGCGGCCTTCGTTCCGCCATAGCTGCCCCAGACTCAGCAGATCCCGCGCGGTCAGCTTGAGACCCCACGGCCCGAGATGCAGTCCGTTGGGGTCCGCCAGCCAGACGAAGCCCGTCGCGCTGATGTAGGCGGCAGAGTCCTCGGGGCGAGCGAGTAGTTGGCTGGTCTGTGCGGAGCTGATGTGCAACGGCTCGAACAGGTGGCTGCGGGCGTACTCCAGTGGCGACTGCCCGGTGGCTTTGCGCAGGATGGCCGCCAGCACGTGGGAGTCTGCATTGGAGTAGCCGAACTGGCCGATCGGTGGGTCGGTCGGGGTACTCCGCAGTGAGTGGCGCACCCAGTCGGTGCCCGGAGGGATGAGGGCCTCGTCCGTGGAGAAGCCGCCTGTCATTGTGAGGATCTGGCGCAGAGTCACGGTCTTGGTGCTGGCGGCCATCGCGTCGGCGTACTCGGGCAGCAGTTGCACCAGCGTCTGGTCCACCCCGGGGAGCCGGCCCTCGTCGACTGCCATCCCGACCAGCGTGGCGATCACGCTCTTGGTGATGGACTGGATCTGCAACGTCTGTGTCGCGGCATGGCCCCCTCGGTACTGCTCGACGACGACCTGATCCCCCAGACTGACCAAAATCGACCGAAGCCGGCGGTGGATCCCCCGATCGTCGGTACTAAACATGGCGTCTACCGCCGCGCGAACCCGGTCATCACGCGCCTGCGATGTGGAGCTCGTCGGCGGCGCTGCTGTCGGGTCATCCGTCGCCGGAGCGGTGCACGCCGCCAGCAGGCAGGACGCGGCCAGCAAGGCTCCCCGAGTGCGCCACCGGAATTCAACTGACACACCCATAAGGCAACCCCTGACCCTTCCGGTAGCAGCGCCCTGGGGTACCTAGATTATCTCAGCTGTCGGCTTGTCAATAGGCACGCCGGGATGGGGATAAGGGGTCGGCCGCGCCGATTGATCTCTTCGCAAAACCGAAAACCCCAGGGTCACTGCTCGAGGGCGCGCGTGTAGAGGGGAGGGGGGTCGGGGGTATGGGCGCGGACTCTCGATGATCACCCTCGGCTAGGGCGTGTCTCTAGTGCTTGTAGCCACAGGACGACGGCGCGGATGAGCAGCCCGGCTCGGTAGGTGATGGCGAGCTTGTCGTAGCGGGTGGCCAGGGCCCGCCACTGCTTGATCGCTTGGTAGGAGCGTTCGACGACGTTGCGGTCCTTGTACCGAACCGGGTGGAGTGCCGGCGGTCGCCCACCCTTGGCACCCTCGCCGTTTACGGTGGCCGGCCTGGTCGGCGGATTCGGCGATCACGGCGGTGATCCCGCGAACTCGCAGTGCCGCTCGGGTAGCCCGCGAGGAGTACGCCTTGTCCCCCAGCAGCGCGTCGGGGGTGGTGCGTGGCCGCCCAGGCCCAACCCGTGCAACCCGCAACGCCCCCAGCAGTGCTGGCAGCATCGGGGAGTCACCGCCTTGCCCCGGCCCAATCAAGATCACCAACGGCAGCCCGCGGCTGTCGACGAGCTGGTGGACCTTGGCCGACAGCCCGCCGCGGGAGCGGCCGACCGCGTGGTCAGCAGGCTCGACCAGCAGGTTCTTGTGACTCGAAAACGCCCCCTGTGCCGTGCTCGGCTCGGGTCAGGTTCGTGCCGTGCTGGTGCGCCCGGTTGACCGTGGAGTCCACGCTGACCTGCCAACCCACCTTCCCCGCGACGTCGGCCTCGCTGAGCAGCGCTGCGTGCACCTTGTCCCAGGTGCCGTCCCCGGCCAAGCGCCGGTGCCGCTTCCACACCGTCTGCCACGGCCCGAACTCGCCGGGTAGGTCCCGCCACGCGATACCGGTCCGGTACCGGTAGATGATCCCCTCGACCACCTGCCGGTGATCACGAAAGGGCTTGCCCCGCTTGCCATCCGAAGACGGCATCAACCCCCCGATCCGACCCCACTGCCCATCGGTAAGCACCCTCGCCCGCGACATGCCCACGACAATGCCCTCTGGTCACGCCCCGGTTATGGAGACACGCCCTGGGACCTCCTGTCCAGGTGCTGGACGCTCGAGGTGCACCCGGTCGAGCCCAGAGGTACCGTTTCACCACGAGCATGACAACGTTGTCAATTCGGAGGTTCATCATGGTCAGCAGCACTCGTTCGCGCACGCGCCGCTGGCGCGCCGTCGCCTTGTTGGTCGTGGCGTTCCTCGCCACGCTAGGCGTGGCGACCGCGGCGGCGGACACGCCGCAGCACCGCCCGGCATACCACTTCAGCCCCGCGAAGAACTGGATGAACGACCCCAACGGGTTGGTCTTCCACAAGGGCGTCTACCACCTCTTCTTCCAGTACAACCCGCTCGGCAACGTCTGGGGCAACATGTCCTGGGGGCACGCGACGAGCACCGACCTCGTCCACTGGGACGAGCAACCGGTCGCCATCCCGTTCGACGCCAACGAGGGAGTGTTCTCCGGGTCGGTCGTCGTCGACAAGACGAACAGCTCGGGCTTCGGCACGTCGAAGAACCCTCCGCTGGTGGCGATGTACACCAGCGCCTACACGGCCGCCAGCGGCCGCGAGGGCATTCAGGCCCAGTCGCTGGCGTACTCCACCGACGACGGTCAGACGTGGACCAAGTACTCGGGCAACCCGGTCATCGACATCGGCTCGCGCGAGTTCCGCGACCCGAAGGTCTTCTGGTACGAGCCCACCCAGGAGTGGCGGATGGTGGCGGTGATCGCCAACGAGCACAAGGTCCTGATCTGGCGCTCCGCCGACCTCAAGCAGTGGACCCGGCTCTCCGAGTTCGGCCCGCGCAACGCCGTCGGCGGTCTCTGGGAGTGCCCGGACCTCTTCCCCTTGGCGGTCGACGGCGATCCGGAGAACGTCAAGTGGGTGATGCTCGTCAGCCTCAACCCGGGTGGGATCGCCGGCGGCTCGGGCACCCAGTACTTCGTCGGTGACTTCGACGGCACGACGTTCACACCCGACGGGCCCGCGAGCTACGAGCCGCCCGCCGGGACGCTCCTGCAGGGGTTCGAGAGCGGGTATGCCGGATGGACCCCGACCGGGACCGCCTTCGGGTCCGAGCCCGCATCCGGTTCCCTGCCGGGCCAGCAGCCGGTCACCGGCTACGTGGGCGAGCACCTGGTCAACAGCTTCATCGACTTCGACGCCGCCCAGGGCGAGCTGACCTCGCCGGAGTTCACGATCGACCAGAGGTACCTGAACTTCCTCATCGGCGGTGGCCGCCACCCGGCCGTCCCCGGCGCGACCCAGGGTGACCCGGGCGGCGAGGTCTTCACCGACTTCGAGGAGCTCGACCCCGCGACGCACCTGCCCGCCGGGTGGAGCGCCACCGGGGACTTCGTCGGCTACGGCGCGACCAGCTCGAGCCTGCCCTACCACCAGGGTGACAAGGTGCTCGACACCTGCGTCGTGCCCGACAAGTGCGACCCCGCCGTGGGCACCTTCGTGTCGCCGGAGTTCACCGTGACCAAGGACTACGTCAACCTCCTCATCGCAGGAGGGCACGCACCCGCTCGGGACCAGTGGCCCGACCGTCGTCGAGCTCGTCTCGGGCGGAGAGGTCGTCGGGTCGGTGACCGGCAACAACTCCGGTGAGATGGACTGGCGCAACATCGACGCCAGCGCGGTGGTGGGCGAGCAGGCCCGGATCGTCGTGCGGGACGACCACAGTGGCGGCGACTGGGGACACCTCATGGTGGACGACATCCGGTTCTCCGACACCGCTGCCGGCCCGCGCGACACCCAGACGACCGTCAACCTCGTCGTCGGCGGCGAGGTCGTGCGGTCCAGCACGGGATCGGACAGCGAAGCCCTCGACTGGGCGTCGTGGGACCTCAGCGACCTGCAGGGTCGCACGGCGCAGATCACGGTCGTCGACCACAGCTCCGGTGGTTGGGGGCACATCCTCGCCGACCAGTTCATGCTCGCATCGGCGCCGGCCAAGAGCGGGACCGACCGTGCCAGCTGGGTCGACTTCGGACGGGACAACTACGCCGGGGTGACCTTCAACGGGCTGCCCGACGACCAGCGCACCTCCATCAGCTGGATGAGCAACTGGCAGTACGCCGGTGACGTGCCCACCGACCCGTGGCGCGGCCAGATGACGATGCCCCGCACGCTGTCCCTCGTCTCGACCAAGGCGGGACCGCGCCTGCGCCAGACGCCGGTCCCGGGAGTCGATGCGGTGACCGTGAACCGTGACAAGCAGCAGGCCAAGGAGCGCAAGGTCGCGGCCGGTGTCACGCCGACCAGGCTCGCCGCGACGGTGGCACGGGTCGAGGTCCGGGTCGCCCTGGGCTCGGCGTCCGAGGCCGGGGTCGTGCTGCGGCGCAGCGCTGACGGCACCGTGGGCACCAAGGTCGGGGTCCGTCGCGACGGCACGCTGGTCGTCGACCGGACGCGCAGCGGCAACGTCGCGTTCAACCCCCTCTTCCCCAGCGTCGAGGAGGCGCCCGTGACGGTGCGCGACGGTGAGGTGACCTTCACGGCATACCTCGACCGCAGCTCGGTCGAGGTGCTCGCCCAGCGCGGTCAGGTCTCCGTCACCGACCTCATCTACCCGCCGGCCTCGGCGACCGGTGTCGCGGTCTACGCGGTGGGCGGGACGGCCAAGGCGGTCGACATCAAGGTGACGCCCATCCGCCCCTGACCGGGTCGAGGCGGCCGGTGCAGCACCAGCAGCTGCACCGGCCGCGTCCCCGTCTCTGACTCATCACGCTTCGGCCACCGACGAGGTGCAGTCACCGGCCTCGCCGCAGTGATTGAGCGCACGAGTCCTGGGAGACAGGGAAGCGGAGGGCTGCGGGAGGGCCCCGCGACGATCCTGCCGATCATGTTCGCGGCCTTCGCCGCCTACGCGTTCACCTCCATGGACTTCCGCGGCAAGGACGTCATCTTCATCGTCATCGTCGGGCTGCTGGTCGTGCCGATCCAGGTCGCGTTCCAGCCGATGCTCGACATCCTCGGGCCTGAGGGGCTGGGCATCTCCGGGCAGTACATCGCGGTCTGGCTGCTGCACACCGGTTTCGGGATGCCGCTCGCGCTCGACACCCTGCGCAACTACATGGCGACGCTGCCGGTCAGCGTGGTCGAGTCGGCGAAGGTCGACGGGTGCAGCCACTACCAGACGTTCTGGAAGCTGGTGGCCCCGATGGCCGTGACTGGCGATGGCGGCCTTCGCAACGCTGCAGTCCCTCTGGGTGTGGAACGACCTGCTCATCGCCAAGCTGTTCCTCAACTCCGACAACGCCACCGTCATCGTGCAGGTCCAGCAGCTGCTGGGCACGCAGGGCCAGGGCAAGGAGCTGCTGACGGCCGCGGCCTTCATCTCGATGATCGTGCCGATGCTGGTGTTCTTCTCGCTCCAGCGGTTCTTCGTGCGTGGCCTGACCTCCGGGGCGGTCAAGGGATGAACCGGGTCAGCGTGCTGCCCTGCGGGTCAGGGCTGCACGGTCCAGCACCTCGATCGAGCCTCGGTGCAGGGCCAGGATGCCGTCCGCCTCCAAGCGGCGCAGCACCCGATTGGTCGTCGGTCGGGCGGCACCGGCCAGGTCGCCGATGGCGTCCTGGGTGAGGGGCACGACGACGCGGCCGCTGTTCGGGCCCCCGTAGCGCTCGCAGACCTCGAGGAGCCGCCGCACGATGCGCTCGTCGGTCGACAGGTGCAGGGCATCGACGAGGTGGTCGGACAGCCGGCGCACCCGCTCGGCGAGCATCTCGACGAGCAGCCGCTCGACCGCCGGGTGGGCGGAGCGCAGACGATCGAAGTCCGCGAACCCCAGGCTCAGGGTGACCGCCGGCTCGAGCGCCACCACCGTGGAGGTGCGCCGCGGCTCCGGCGAGAGCATCGCCATCTCGCCGAAGGCGTCGCCGGGGCCGAGGATCGCGAAGGTGACACTGTCGCCGTCCTTCGTAGCCCGGCGGGCGGCCAGGCGGCCCTCGGCGACGAAGTGCACGGCATCCGCGAGGTCTGCCTCGTGGAACACCACCTCGCCGCGGGCGAACCGGCGCCGCCGGGTCGACGCGAGCACGACCCGGCGGGTCGCGTCGTCGAGGCCTTCGAGCAGTCCCCAGTCCACCACGCCAGTGCATCACTTCCGGGCCGTTGTGTCACGGCCGGCACACTCTGGGCGCCTCACGGCGCACAGACGGGGAATGCCGTCGCGGCGAGGGTGAGGGGTGCCGGAGGACCGCTCCGGTACCCGCCGGGAGGAGGACGACATGCGCACCCCGAGGAACCACCACGACACCGCCCACCACCACCCGAGCGTGCACCGGGTGCGCGGGTGCTGGGTCTGGGAGTGCGGCTGTGGCAGCGCGTCGTGCCGCACTCGTCCGCGAGCCGCGCACCTGGCGGCAGGCCGTCATCGAGGCCCTGCTGCACGCCGACGCCCTCGCGCCGTGACGCGCGAGACGGCCGTGGCGGCGGCGGTTCCACAACGTGGTCAGGTCGGCAGCGTCGGAGGGGTCGCTGCCGACCTGGCCTCATCGAGCAGCGCCTGCTCGGCGGCGTCGTAGAGCTCCTGCGCCTCCGCCGGGGAGCGGCCGATGGCCGTCATCCCCACCCGCCCGAAGGTCGTGATGGCGCTGAGCATGTGGAACACCACGCCGGTCTGGCGGGCCTGGTCGAAGCTGAGCCCGGTGCGGGCCAGCAGGTCGAAGAGGTCCTCGACCCGCAGGCCCCGCAGGATCGGGTCGTCGAGGTGGTCGGTGGCCACGAGGTGTCGTTCCTCGCCACCAGGGGTGACGAAGCGGGCGCCCAACGGGTCGTAGCGCCCGTCGGTCAGGAACTGCAGGGTCAGGAACGGGTGGGTCGTCCCGCCCTTGCGCAGGTTGACCTCGATGGCGTCCGCCTCCCACTGCTCGCCCCGTCGCACCGTCACGAAGTCGACCGCGAACCGGCCGAGCACCCCCTCCGCCGCCAGCAGCTCCCCGATCCGCTGGGCGTCCTGCGTGATCAGTCCGGCATACGCGGCGATCGGCGGGGAACCGGCAGCCCAGGTAGGACTGCCCGCTCGGGCCGCCCAGCACCTGGTCGTGCGTCGAGAGCACCTCCACCTCGCCGAGCGGCGTCACCCGCATCTGCACGCTGGGGCTGCGCAGCTCGTCGCCGACGACTCTCTCCTCGACGATGCCGCCCCGCTCCTCGAGCTTGGCGAGGTAGTCGCCCACCTCGATCCGAGTGTCCTCGAGCTCCATGCCCCAGACCCGCTCCGCCACCGCGCGACGCTCCTCCGGCGCCCCCGGCGCCGGAAGCTCCGACAGGTGCACGACCGCGTTGCCGGCTCCGGCCACGCCCTCGTTGAGCTTGACCATCGCGGCCTGCATGCCGGGGCGTGCGGCGCGCAGCGCGACCACCGCCTCCTCGAGGTCCTCGCGCGAGTGCAGGTCCTCGGCACCCAGCGGGTACCGCACCCCGGCACGCGCGAAGAGCCGCCGGCATCCGGACTTGGTGCCCAGGGGGAAGAGCCGGGGGTCGGCGCCGTACATCGGGATGCCGAGCAGCAGGGCGAGGTCACGCTCGAGGGTCGTGGTGTTGTACGGCACCAGGTGGGACAGCGAGCGGTCCGGGACGAGGTCGCGCAGGCGGGCGATGAGCCGGGGACGCGCCAGGATCTTCTCGATGAGCGGCTCGGGGCCGCTGTCGTCGACCGAGACCAGGGTGAGCCGCGACCGCGCGTGCCCCGGGATGACCCCCGGCAGCAGGGAGAGGTAGTAGTCGACGATCTGCGGGTTGATCGGCTGCGAGGTGACGTAGACCATCCGCAGCCGGGGCTGGCGCAGCAGGAGCAGGAAGAACAGGAAACGCTCCTCCAGCGCCTGGCTCATCCCGCCGGGGCTCTTCACGACCCGGTCCAGGGTCATCGACGGCACGACGACCACCGACTCGCGGGGGTCGTCGGCCCTCATCCCGCGCCACACCTCCGGCATCCGGGCCTGGAGCCGGTCGAACACCACGTTGCGGCCGTCCTCGTCGAGCTCGGCGAGGGTTGGTCCCTGAACTGCGACGTCGACCATGACGCCACCTCCGTCCTTGTGTGGTTCGAAACTCAGTGCAGTGCGATGACCTCGTGCGCCTCCACCGGCCGGCTGAACCCCTTGAGCTCCAGGGGGCCCACCTCGCGGCAGTCGGCCGCCCCGAGGATGCCGTGCCGCACCCGCTGCGACACGAGGATCTGCCCCGGCCCGGCGCTGGCGCACAGCCGGGCCGCGAGGTTGGTGACCGTGCCGATGGCCGCGTAGTCGTAGCGGCCCGGGAACCCGACCCGGCCGAGGGTGGCGTAGCCCTGGGCGATGCCGACCCCGAAGCCCAGGTCGTGCCCCTTGCGCCGCCACCCCTGCGCGAGCTCGGCCACCGCCTCGCGCATCTCGACCGCCATCCGCACGGCGCGGTCGGGCGCGTCGGCACAGGGGACGGGGTCGTTGAAGAAGACCAGCAGCCCGTCGCCGGCGAAGTGCTCGAGGGTGCCCTCGTAGGCGAACACCAGGGTGCCCAGCGCCAGGTGGTACTCGGACAGCACCTCCATGACCTCCTCGGGCTCGCCGCTCTCGGCGAACGCGGTGAACCCCCGCAGGTCGGTGAACACCGAGACGATCTCGCGGCGGTGGCTGCGCAGGAACGAGTCATCGCCGGTGTCGACGACGACCTGGGCCACCTGCGGCGACAGGAACCGGCGCAGCCGGCCGAGCCGCTCGAGCTCAGCCACCTGGGCGGCCACCCGCTCCTCGAGCTGCTGGTTCCACTCGGCGAGCGCGGCCGCCTGGGCGGTGATGGTGTCGTGGTAGCGCTTGACCCGCACGAGGGAGCGCACCCGCGCCAGCAGCTCGGGCTGGTCGAACGGCTTGGTGATGAAGTCGTCGGCGCCGGCCTCGATCCCCCTGACCTTCTGGGCGTCACCGCTGGCCGTCACCATGACGACAGGGACGTACACGGTGGCCGGCTGCTCGCGGATCCGTCGGCAGGTCTCGTACCCGTCCATCCCCGGCATCATCACGTCGAGCAGCACCACGTCGGGCAGCTGGCGGGCGAGCATCTCCAGCGCCTCCTCACCCGATGACGCCTGGAGCACGGTGAAACCTCGTGGCGTCAACACGGCGTCGAGCAGCCGGAGGTTCTGCGGCAGGTCGTCGACCACCAGCACGGTGGCGTCGTCGGGCGTCACCGCGAACCCCCCTCCGCACGGATGTGCTCGCGAACCTGCCCCGGGAAGTCGCGCACGCTGATCGGCTTCATCAGGTAGCCGTCGAAGCCGGACACCATGGCCCGGTCACGGTCGGCCTGCATCGCGAAGGCGCTGACCGCCACGACCGGGATGCCGGCCGTCACCGGGTCGGCTCGAAGCCGGCCGAGAGCGGCGTGGCCGTCGATGCCGGGCAGCTGGAGGTCCATCAGGATGACGTCGGGCCGGGCCGTGCGGGCGGCAGGGAGAGCCTCCTCGCCGGTCGTGACCGTGGTGACCGCGAAGCCCGCGTGCTCGAGCACGTCACGCGCCAGCTTGAGGTTTCGGGGGTTGTCCTCGACGAGGAGGACTGACGGGCCGGTCACGGCGCACCCCCGGGGGCGCCGCCGGCCGCGACCTGGGTCAGGCGACTGGCGAGCCAGCTGAGGTCGAGCTCGCCCTTGGACGCGACGAACTCGATGCGCCCGTGGAGCCGGTGGCGGTCCGCCGCGGTCAGCGTCTTGGCCGTGAGCACGACGACCGGGGTGGTGGCGGTGCGGGAGTCGGCTCGCAGCGCATCCACCACCTCGAAGCCGTCGACGTCCGGCATCAGGAGGTCGAGCAGCACCACCGAGGGGTTCACCTCACGGATGACGGCCAGCGCCTCCGCGCCGCCAGTGCAGGTGGTGACCGTCCAGCCCTGCGGCTCCAGGGTGGCCCGCACCAGCTCGAGCGCTGTGGGGTCGTCGTCGATGACGACCGCGTGCCGACGCTCGCTCGTGCGGTCGACCCGCTCGGCCAGCGCCCGCCACACCGCCCCGAGCAGGCCCTCCTTCGACACCGGTTTGACGAGGTAGTCGGAGGCGCCGAGGGCGAATCCACGGCCGCGCTCGGGGAGCACCGACACGACGACGACCGGGGTGGCGGCGAGGGCGGGGTCGGCCTTGATGGTGCTCAGGACGTCCCAGCCGTCCATGCCGGGAAGGTGGATGTCGAGCACGACGGCCGTGGGCCGCAAAGCCCGGATGGCGGCCAGCCCCTCCTCACCGGTGCGCACGGGCACGGGTCGTAGCCCGGCGGCAGCGAGGTGCACGCCCACGAGCTCGGCCGAGCTCGGGTCGTCCTCGATGACCACAACCGTGCGCCGGGCGTCGTCGAGCGCCGGCTCGGTCCACCCCTCGACCGGCCCCGGCTGGTCCTGGCGCGGGAGCGCCAGGCCGAAGGTGCTGCCTACCCCCAGCTCGCTGTCGAGCCACATCCGGCCCCCGTGCAGCTCGATGATCCGGCGGGTGAGGGTGAGGCCGAGCCCGGTGCCCTCCGAGCTGGAGGCCGACCGGGTGCCCTGCTGGAAGGAGTCGAAGATCCTCGACCGGTCCGACTCCGCGATGCCGATACCGGTGTCCGACACCGTGATCAGCACCTCAGGGCCGTCGGTCCAGACGCGCAGGGTGACGGTGCCACCGGCCGGGGTGAACTTCACCGCATTGCCGACGACGTTGAGCAGCACCTGCTTCAGTCGCAGTTCGTCCGCGGTGATCTGGTCGGGGGCGCCGGTGGAGTCGAAGCGCACCTCCACCCCGTGCGCGGAGGCGCGTTCGCGCACCAGCGCGAGCACGCTCTGGATCGCGTCGACGGCCGGGAACGAGGTGACGTCCAGCTCCATCCGACCGGCCTCGACCTTGCTCAGGTCGAGCACGTCGTTGAGCAGCGCGAGCAGGTGCCGGCCGGCGTCGAGGATGTCCTGCACGTAGTCGGCCTGGCGGTCATTGAGGTCACCGAACATCCGCTCGAGCAGCACCTCGGAGAACCCGATGACCGCATTGAGCGGGGTGCGCAGCTCGTGCGACATGCTCGCGAGGAAGTCGGACTTGTGCTGGCTGGTGGTGGCGAGCTCGCGCCGCTGCAGCTCGAGCTGCTCGTAGAGGCGGGCGTTCGTCAGCGCGATCGCCGACTGGCTGGCGAAGGCGGTGAGCATGTCGCAGGTCTCCTCGCTGAACGCCCCTGGCGTCAGCCGGCGCACGACGAGGGCTCCGACGATCCGGTCCGGGCGCACGAGCGGGATGACCACGAGCGAGCGCCACCCGCCCTCGGCCAGCACGGTCAGGTGCGGGTCGAGCTCGACCTCCGCGAGGTCGTGCACCTGCACCGGCATCCCGGTCGTCGCGGCCCGGCCGACGAACGACTCGTCGACGTGGATGCGCACCGTCTTGAGCCGCTTGCGCACCGCGGCGCTGGTGCCATAGGTCGTGCGCACCCGGAACAGCCCGCGCTCCTCGTCGTACTCCATCAGCGAGCCGCCGTCGGCGCCGGACAGCTCGACGGCGTGCTCGACGATGGTCGTGAGCACCTCGTCGGGGTCGAGCGTGGAGCTGATCGCCTGGCCCACCTCGGCCAGCGCCTCCATCTCGTCGACCTTGCGGGCCAGCTCGGCCGAGCGCGCCTCGAGCTCGGAGAACAGCTCGACGGTGCGCAGCGCGAGCGCCGCCTGCTCGGCGAAGGTCGACAGCAGCGCCGTGGTGTGCTCGTCGAACGGCTCCACGGTGGTGCGCCAGACGGTGAGCACCCCGACCACCTCGTCGTCGACGATCATCGGCGCCGCGATGATCGAGCGGTACCCGCCGAGCCGCTGGAACTCGGGCAGGTTGTAGTCGGGGTCGGCCAGCACGTCGTCGATCCGGTGGGTGCGGCGGTCCATCGCCACCCGGCCGGTCAGGGTGCGGCGACCTCGGGGCACCGGGTGCTCGGCGGCGAACGCGGCGTACTCCGCCGTGAGTCCCTTGGCGCTCACCAGCCGGTACCCCTCCGCCGCGGAGAGGTTGATCAGGGCGACCTGGCCGCGGCACAGCCGGCGGGCGTTGTCGAGGACCGCCTCGAAGACGTCGTCCTCCGAGGTCGACGAGCGGGCGAGCACCGAGAGGATCTCGCGGGTCGCGCCCAGCTGCTCCTGCGCCTCGGCCAGCCGCGCGGCGAGCCAGACCGGGTCGTCCGCGTCAGCGGGTCGACCGGTGCTGCGCTCGTCGTCTGGCTCGGTCACGGGTCTCCGATCCGAGGAGGACCGCTCGTCCCCCTGCCGGTTACCCCCGCAGTCTGCTCCCTCCGGGCCCACCCTGTCAGTGCCCAATCTGGTGGGCCGGCCTCGTCCGGGCCGGTGAACCCACCACTGGTGACGCCGCAGCCGCGGGGCTGCGGTGACCCCTGTGGCTGTCGTGACTAGGGGTGAAGCGGCGGCTGCTGCTGGGCGGCCCGGGCCTGCTCGGCCTCGCGGGCGCGGCGCACCTCCTGCTCGGCCGCGCGCATCGGGTCCATCTCGACGAGCATCTCGCGGCCGCGCTGCGCGTGCTTGTGCTCGCAGAGCACCTCGTACTTGGCGGCCACGACCAGGCTCACCGAGGTGAAGTCGCGGGCACCGGCGCTGGTGAACCGGTAGACCACCGCCGTCCAGACCAGGCCGAAGAGGGCACCGAAGGCCATCGTCGTCACGACGCTGAGGATGTTGAAGCCGTCAGGGTCGAACAGCGCGAAGAGCGTGCCGATGAACAGGCCGAACCAGGCGCCGGACAGGGCGCCCCCACCCATCACCCGGCCGCGGGTGAGCCGGCCGGTCACCCGCTCGAGCTGCTTGAGGTCGGTGCCCACGATGAGCAGGTCCTGCACCGGGAACTCGTGGTCGGAGAGGTAGTCGACGGCCTTCTGGGCCTCGTCGTAGGAGTCGTAGACCCCGAGCGACATGGGGTACTCGAGCGAGAGGGTGGCGCGCAGGCCCGGGCGCATGGGCTGGGTGCTCATGCCCCCATTATCCCCGCCCATCGGGGTGTCCCTGACCCACCTCGCCAGGGCGCGAGCGCCTAGGGTGCGGGCCATGGCGACACCGGCACCTCGGCAGGTCGCCGTGGCGGCCGTGGCCGTGGCGGCGCTCGCCGGTCTCGGCCTGGTGGTGGCCGGCCCCCTGACCGGCTCCGACCCGCCCACCCGGGCGGCCGCGACGACGCCGCCGCCCCGCAGCCCGACGCCGGCGTCCGCCACCCCCTCCCCCTCGCCGACCCCGACGCCGAGCGCACTGCCCAGCGCCGCGCTGCCGGTGGCCCGGCCCCCGACCGGCCGGCTGGCCGGCGGCGACCGCTACGCGCTGTCGGTGGCCGCGTCGCGCGCCGCCTTCCCCGGATCGGCGCACGCTCCGGTCGTCTTCCTCGTGTCCGGGCGGTCCCCGGCGCTGGGGTATGCCGCCGTGCCGGCGGCGGCCGCGCTGGGCGGCTCGGTGCTGCTGACCCGGCCCGACGGCATCCCGCGGGTCACCGCTGCCGAGCTCGACCGCCTCGACCCGGCCCACATCGTGCTCGTCGGCGACACCACCACGCTCGGGGCCGGTGTGGCGCGAGCCGCCGCCCGGCACGCGCCGGCCGTGAGCCGGGTCGACGGTGGCGGGCCCGAGGCCACCTCGCTGGCCCTGACCCGCCAGGCCTTCCCCGCGGCCGGGCAGGCCTGGGTCGTCGACCGCGACCACCCCGAGCACGCCGTCGTGGCGGCGAGCGTGGCAGCCGCGAACCGCTCTCCGTTGCTGGTGGTCGACGGCGGCGCGGGCGCGCTCACCACGGCCCACACCCGCCTGCTGCGCGACCTCGGTGTCACGGACGTCACCGTCGTCGGCCCGGCCACGGCGGTGTCGCGCGGCATCGCCGCCGACCTCGAGCAGGTCGTCGGCACGGGACACCTGCGGCGCGCCTCGGGCGCGGACCGGTACGCCGTCGCGGCGCAGGTCAACGCCCTCGGCCGCGCCGACCTGCCCACCGGGGTCGCCTACCTGGCCGACGGGCGCGACCCCGTCACGGCCTTCTCCGGGGCGGTGCTGGCCGGGCTGTCCGGGCGTCCGCTCCACTACTCACTGCCCTACTGCGTGCCGGCCTCGGTGCGGCCCGCCCTGGTGGCCCCGGGCGTGTCGAGGGTCGTGCCGGTGGGCGGTGAGAGCTCGGTGCGCTCCCTCGCGGCACGGCTCGAGCCGTGCCGCAGCATCACCGACACGACCAGCGACTGGGTGCTCGTCAACCGCCGAAACCCGCTGTCGCCCAGGACATTCGCCCCAGCCGACCTGGTGGTGCCGCAGATGCCGGATGCCGCGGGGGGCAAGCTCCGCGCGGACGCCGCCGCCGCGCTGGCCGAGATGGCGTCCGCCGTCGCCGCCGACGCCGGCCGGGTCGGCATCGACACCGCCTACCGGTCGTACGCCACGCAGGACGCGCTCTACGACAAGTGGCTCGCCCGGCGCGGGCGCACCTGGACCGACACCTGGTACGCGCGCCCCGGCTTCAGCGAGCACCAGACCGGGCTGACCGTCGACCTGCTGCCGGTCGGCGCGGCGAACTGCCGCATCAACGACTGCATCGACGAGACCCCGCAGGGCCGCTGGCTGGCCCGCAACGCGTGGCGCCACGGCTTCATCCTGCGCTACGAGAAGGGCTACCGCTCGACCGTGGGCCTGGGCTTCGAGCCGTGGCACTTCCGCTACGTCGGCACCGCCCTGGCGAAGGCGTACCACGACGGCGGCTGGCACACCCTCGAGGAGTTCCTCGACGAGCCCCCGGCCCCGAGCTACTGACCACCCCGTCACAACCAGCGTTGGGTGCTCAAACGGTCGCCGGAGCAGCCGTTTGAGCACCCGACGCTGGTAGGGACGGGCTCAGCGGGTCACTTGGCCTTGTAGTCCTCGAGCAGCCGTCGGCCGATGATCATCTTCTGGATCTCGGCGGTGCCCTCACCGATGAGCAGCATCGGCGCCTCGCGGTAGAGCCGCTCGATCTCGTACTCCTTGGAGTAGCCGTAGCCGCCGTGGATGCGGAAGCTCTGCTCGACGACGTTGGCGCAGTTCTCCGAGGCGAGGTACTTCGCCATCCCGGCCTCGAGGTCGTTGCGCTCCCCGGCGTCCTTGAGCCGCGCCGCCTTCACCATCATCTGGTGGCTGGCCTCGACCATCGTCGCCATGTCGGCGAGCCGGAACAGGATGCCCTGGTGCTCGGCGATCTTCTTGCCGAAGGTCTCGCGCTGCTGCGAGTAGGCGATGCCGAGCTCGAAGGCCCGCATCGACAGCCCGCAGGCGCGGGCGGCCACGTTGACGCGGCCCACCTCGACGCCGTCCATCATCTGGTAGAAGCCCTTGCCGGGCACCCCGCCGAGCAGCTGGGCGTCGGTGGTGCGGTGCCCCTCCATGATGAGCTCGGTGGTGTCGACGCCCTTGTAGCCCATCTTCTCGATCTTGCCGGGCACGGTGACGCCCTGGGCGGTCTCGCCGAAGCCCGACGTCTTGTCGATGAGGAAGGTCGACATGTTCTTGTACGGGCTGCCGCTCTCGCCGAGGTCGGTGCGCATGAGCACCGCCACGAGGTTCGAGGAGCCGCCGTTGGTCAGCCACATCTTCTGGCCGGTGAGCACCCACTCGTCGCCGTCGCGCACGGCCTTGGACCGGATCGCCGCGACGTCGGAGCCCATCCCGGGCTCGGACATCGAGAACGCCCCGCGCACCTCGCCGGTCGCCATCCGCGGCAGGTAGCGCTGCTTCTGCTCCTCGGTGCCGTGCTGGATGATCAGGTAGGCGACGATGAAGTGGGTGTTGATGATGCCGCTCACCGACATCCAGCCCCGGGCGATCTCCTCGACCACCAGGGCGTAGGTGAGCAGCGACTCGCCCAGGCCGCCGTACTCCTCGGGGATCATCAGGCCGAAGATCCCCATCTCCTTCATGCCCTCGACGATGTCGGTCGGGTACTCGTCCTTGTGCTCGAGCGCGGTCGCGACCGGGATGATCTGCTCGTTCACGAACTCGCGCACCAGCGCGACCAGTTCCTGCTGCTCCTCGGTGAGGCCGTCCGTGGTCTGGAGTCGGGACATGCGGGATCGCCGCCTTCGGCTGGGGGTTGGGTCTGCCTCCCGAGTATGCCGTCGGGCTCGGGCAGGAGGGAGCCGGGGCCGGTGTGAGTCCTCCCACCCCGGGCCGGGCAGCACCGCTCGACGGCACCGGGCTCTCGGGGTCACCATGGACCGATGACACCCGCTGCGAGCACGCAGGCCCGGCCCGCCGCACCACCGCCGCCCGTCGTCGGAGGCCGGTTCGCCCCGATCATGGGTCTGCGGCGCAACGCGGTCGACTACGCCGAGAGCATGTGGCGCCGGCACGGCGACCTCGTGCACATGACCGTCGGCCCGCCCGGGTCGAGCCGCGACGTCTGGTGGGTGCACCATCCCGACGGTGCCGCCCGGGTGCTGTCCGGCAGCTCGTGGCGGGCCTACTCCAAGCAGGACCAGGTGCACGACGAGATCGCCCGCTGGCTCGGCCCGGGGCTGCTCACCGCCGAGGGCGACGACTGGACCCGCCAGAAGCGCTTCCTCCAGCCGCTGTTCACCAAGCAGGCCGTCGACGGCTACGCCGGCCACATGGTCCGCGAGATCGAGGCGGTCGTGGCCGAGTGGGACACCACGCCGTCGGACACCGCAGGCTCCCCCACCGTCGACCTCGGCCTGCAGATGCAGCGGCTCACCCTGCGGGTGGTGCTCGCCGCCCTCTTCGGCGACGCTGCCGACGACGTGCTGCCGCACGTGCGCCACTCGTTCCCGGCCGTGTCCGACACCATCCTGCGGCGCGGGCTGGGCGCGGTGCGGCTGCCGGCCGGCATCCCGACCCGTCGCGTGCGCCGCGGCCGGGCGGCCCGCGACGAGCTCTTCGGTGTCTGCGACGCCATCGTCACCGCTCGCCGCGAGGGGCGCACCACCGGTGAGAGCGACCTGCTCAGCCTCCTGCTCGCGGCGCGCGACGGCGACGAGCGGATGAGCGACGAGGAGGTGCGCAGCCAGGTGCTGCTGTTCATGATGGCCGGCCACGAGACCACGGCCATCGCGCTCACCTTCGCGCTGCACCTGCTCGGCCGCCACCAGGACGTGCAGGATGCCGTGCGCGCCGAGGTGCGCGAGGTGGTCGGCGACGCCTCCCCCACCGCGTCGACCGTCACCGCCCTGCCGCTCACCACGGCCGTGCTGAAGGAGGCCATGCGGCTCTACCCCTCGGCGCCGATCATGGGCCGGCTCACGGTCGAGGACGACGAGCTGATGGGCTACCGCGTGCCGGCCGGGGCCAACGTCGTCGTGGTGCCGTGGACGATCCACCGCCACCCCGACTTCTGGGCCGACCCGCTGGTGTTCGACCCGACCCGCTTCACCGGCACCGGCGCCCGGCCCGAGCCGACGCACCGCTACGCGTGGATGCCGTTCGGCGGCGGCCCGCGCGCGTGCATCGGCCAGCACTTCTCGCTGGTCGAGGCGACGCTGGCGCTGGCCCTCATCCTGCGCGAGCACCGGGTGACGTCGCTGGCCGACACCGACCAGCTCGAGGTGAGCTCGCTCATCACGCTCTTCCCGACCGAGCCGGTGCTGGCCCGCGTGGACCGGCTCGCCTGAGCTCGGAAAAGCGGTGGCGCGCCCAGGCACCGGTGCGCCACGCTGGAGGCGAGCGAACGGCATCCGCCGTCGTGCCACGCCCCGGAACCGGGGCGAGACAGAGAAGGAGGCCGACATGTCCACGACTGTCCGGGCCCTCACCCCGCCCTCCCCTTCCGTTCTCTTCCAGGAGCACCTCCGTGGCACACCAGCCGTTCCACCTGCCCGCGAAGCAGGCCCTCTTCTCGATCGACACCTCACCTGACGCACCGCCCGACGGGGACCGCTGGTCCTCCTGGGACGGCGCGACGCACGGCCCGAAGCCCCGCCCCGACTGGGTGATCACCGACCTCGGCGCCGTCGAGAGCGACCTCGGCGTGCTCAAGACCGGCAAGGAGGCCGACGTCCACGTGCTGCGGCGCTGGGTGCCGGGCACCGACCGGGTCAGCACGATGGCCGCCAAGCGCTACCGCAACGGCGACCACCGGCTCTTCCACCGCGACGCCGGCTACCTCGAGGGGCGCCGCGTGCGCAAGAGCCGCGAGATGCGGGCGATGGCCCGGCGCACCGACTTCGGCAAGCAGGTGATCGCCGGCCAGTGGGCGGCCGCCGAGTTCGACGCCCTCGGGCGGCTCTGGGAGCTCGACCTCCCGGTGCCCTACCCCGTGCAGCTCGACGAGAGCGAGATGCTGATGTCGTTCGTCGGCGACCTCACCGGCGACACCCCGGTCGCGGCCCCGCGGCTGGTGTCGACCCGGCCCGAGCCCGACCTGCTCGCCGAGCTGTTCGAGCAGCTGCGCACGGCGATGCTCACCCTGGCGCACCACGGCTGGTCGCACGGTGACCTCTCGCCCTACAACGTGCTGCTGCACGACGAGCGCCTCGTGCATCATCGACTGGCCGCAGATCGTCGACGTCATCGGCAACCCGCAGGGCTTCGAGTTCCTCGAGCGCGACGCCACGACGATGGCGACCTGGTTCGCTGCGCAAGGGGCTCGACGTCGACCCCGGCGAGCTCGTCGGCGACCTCGTGGCCGAGGCCACGAGCCGGTTCTGAGGGGGGCGGACGGCCTACGCTGCGTCGTATGCCGTCCGCGCCCCTCTCGCTCGCCGCCCCCGCCGTCCCCGACCCGATGGAGGCGCCGCCCGATCCGCTGGGGCGTGCTCGGCCCGGGCGGCATCGCCAACATCTTCGCGGATGCCGTGCACGAGGGCACCCGCTCGCGCGTCGTCGCGGTCGGCTCCCGTTCGATGGAGCGGGCCCAGGACTTCGCCGGACGGCACGGCGTCGAGCGGGCGCACGGGTCGTACGCCGACCTCGTCGCCGACCCCGACGTGGATGCCGTGTACGTCGCCAGCCCGCACAGCGAGCACCACGAGCACGCCCTGCTCGCCCTGCGCGCCGGGAAGCCGGTGCTCGTCGAGAAGGCTTTCACCCGCAACCTGCGCGAGGCCGACGAGGTGCTTCGACACCGCATCCGCCGCAGGCCTGCTCGCCGCCGAGGCGATGTGGAGCCGCTACCTGCCGCACTACGACGTCATCCGGCGCACCGTGCGAGGCCGGCACCCTCGGCGAGGTCGTGCTCGTCGACGCCGACCACGGCCAGCTGCTCTGGCCGGACGGCCCGGCGCGGCTGTCGCAGCCCGAGCTCGCCGGCGGCGCCCTGCTCGACCTCGGCGTCTACCCGGTCTCGTTCGCCGACCACGTGCTCGGCGGCCTGGAGGGCGTGGCGGCCCGCGGCACGCTGACCGACCTCGGCGTCGACGCCACCACCACGATCGAGGCGCGCGGGCCCGGTGGCGCGATCGCCCACCTGTGGTGCTCGATGGCGGCCGCCACCTCGTGCCCGGCCCGGGTCGTCGGCACCGAGGCGCGGCTCGAGGTCGTCGGCGGCCGGTTCTACGACGTCGCGAGCGCGGGTGCGGCTGGTCGGCCCCGACGACAGCGTGCTCGACGAGTTCGTGCCCGAGGTGTCGACCCACGGCTTCCGGTTCGAGGCGGCCGAGGTGGCTCGGGCCCTGGCCGACGGCCGGCTCGAGACCTGGTCGATGCCGTGGGCGGCCACCCGCCGGGTGATGGCGGCGATGGACGAGGTGCGCCGGCAGGTCGGCGTGGTCTACCCGGGCGAGGACGGCTGACGCCCCAACCGGCGGTTCCTGCCTCACGGACGTGACCGGCCTCGCTACCGTGTCCGCATGAGGGCGACCGGGCGCGGTGACGCGTGAACCTGCTGCGTGCCGCGCTCCTGCTCGGCGGCGTCACGGCGGTGGCCGTCACCACGATGCTGCTCGTGCGACGGCGCGCCCCCGAGGGCAGCTGGTTCCAGGACGGCGACCGCGCCGCCGGCGTGTTCGGCGTGCTGGCCACCGGGTTCTCGGTGCTGCTCGGCTTCATCATCTTCCTGGCCTTCCAGGCCTACGACGACACCCGCGCCGGGGCCGAGACCGAGGCCACGGTCGTCGCCCAGATGGTGCAGACCGCCCAGCTGATGCCGGCCGGCTCGTCGGAGGCAGCTCACCGGCCAGCTGATCTGCTACGGCCGCTCGGTGGTCGGCACCGAGTGGGAGGCGATCGCGCGCGGACAGGGCGCAGGACTCGATCAACCCGTGGGGCGCGGAGATGTTCAGCACGGTCGCCGCCCTGCAGCCGCAGCACCGACACCGAGCAGTCGGCCTACGACCGCTGGATGGCCGCAGACCGACGACCGGCAGCAGGCCCGCAACGACCGGGTGCACACGGCCGAGGGCATCATCCCGACGCCGCTGTGGCTGGCGCTCTACCTCATCTGTGCGGTGATCTTCGGCTTCCTGCTGCTCTTCGCCGACAGCAGCGAGGCTGCCCTCACCCAGGCTGCGCTGATGGGCAGCGTCGCGGTCGTCATCACCGTGCTCATGCTGCTGCTCGGCTTCTTCGACAACCCGCACGGCGGAGGGCGTCGGCCAGCTGCAGCCCACCGCCATGCAGCGCTCCCTGCGCATCATCGACAGCCAGGTCGGGGCCCTGGGCATCACGGCCGAGCCGCCGTGCGACGAGCGGGGCACCGCCCGCTGACCGCTGCCTGTTGGGTCAGTCGGGCTGGTCGGTGGTGGCGGTGCGCTGCGGCGGCCGGGTGAGCAGGATGACGAGGCTCACGAGCAGCACCCACAACGGGAACACCAGCTGGGTCCACTTGTGCTCGCCGCCGGCCAGCAGCAGCACCAGGCGCTCGCGTAGCCCAGGTAGGACACCCAGCGCGGCAGCGCGCCGGCCCGGATGCCGACCGTGCTCACCGACAGCGTGAAGACCGCGGCCATCCGCATCGCGTAGACCGAGATGAGCGTCTGGGTGCTGCCGCGGCCGAAGTCGAACAGCGCGGCATCGGCGTCCGGGCGGGCCGCAGCTCCAGGATGCTGTTCGTGGCCGCCGCCCCGGAGAACAGCATCGCCAGGAAGAGCAGGCCGCTGCCGAGGAACACCGTGGAGAAGAGCCGGTCCTCGACGTCGCCGAGCTGCTCGCGCACCACCCCGATGAACCACAGGAAGGCGATGCCGGCGAACGGGACGAGGTGCAGCGACCAGCCGATGAGGCGACGGTTCCCGGCATCCGACTGCAGCGCGGCGAGGCCGTCGTCACGCAGCGCCAGGCGCATCATCGTCATCGCGGTGAGCAGCAGCACGGCGAAGACGATGCCGGCGAGGGCGGCCGCCCGTCGGGTGCGCCAGAAGCGGGCCGTCAGGTGCGGCGCGTCCGGCGACGCTCCGGGACTCGCTCATCGGACGACGACGCGGCTGCCGATCGGCATCAGGTTGCTCGCCCAGATCATGTCGATGGCGGCGTTGCTGAGCCGGGCGCACCCGTGCGAGTCGGGATACGGCGGGATGTTCCCCGAGCCGTGCACGGCGATGCCGCGGTTGAAGAAGCGGGGCCGCCACAGCGTGCCCAGCGAGTTGGTGACCTCGCCGTCGACGCCGCGGTAGACCTTGTAGCGGCCGCGCGGCGTCCGCGCGATGGCCTGGTTGCCCGAGGTGGAGGTGTACTCCTCGCCGCTGCCGGTCGAGGTGTTGAGGATGGTGCGCACCGCACCACCGCGCACGACCATCAGGATCTGGCGGTCGAGGTCGATCTCGACGCCGTTGCCGCTCAACGTCGCCCTGGGCCGGGTGCCGGCCTCGAGCGCCTTGAGCGTCTTGGGCCCGACCACGCCGTCACGCCGCAGGCCCGCGGACTTCTGCAGGGCCCACACCGCCTGCTGGGTCAGCGACCCGAAGGAGCCGTCGGGGGTGCCGAGCCAGTAGCCGAGCTCCTCGCAGCCGCTGCTGCAGGGCGAGCACCTTCGGCCCGGAGTCGCCGCGCACCAGGTTGGTGCTTCGGCTTCGGCTTCGGCTTCGGCGTGGCGGAGGGCTTGGGGCGTGGGCGTCGTGGTCGGCTGTCGTGGTGGGGGCCGGGGTCGTCACCGTCGGGGACGGGGTCTCGGCCGGTGGAGGCGTGAGGGTCGGCGACGGGGTCTGCGTGGCCGGCGGGGCCTCGGTCGGCGTCTGCGACGCGGAGGGCTCGGGGCTGGCGGTCGGCGTCGAGGTGGCGGCCTGCGCGGTGGTGGGGGCTCCCGCCACCGGCGTGCCGCGACCGGGCACCCACGACGCCGCACCCGGCGAGCAGCACGGCCGCAGCCGTCAGCGCGGCAGCGGCCGCCGCCGTGCGCCTGCTCGTGGTCCGACTCATCAGTCCTGCTCGCTCTCGTGCTGCGGTTGCGTCCACCGGCCCCCCAGCAGACGCGACCGCGGCGGGCTGCGCCAGCCGACGCGCCGGTCGTGACCGACTCGTTAGCCGTGCACCCGCGCCCGCGGCGTCAGCCGCGGGCGCGGATCGCCTCGTCGGTCGCGATCACCTTGCGGGCGATCTCGACGTGGAGGTTCTCCACCATTCTGCCCCGGTGGGTCACCACACCGGCGCCGGCGCCGGCCTCCCAGGCGGCGAGGATCTCGCGGGCCTCCTCGACCTCCTCCGCGCGACGGCGCGAACACCGCGTTGCACGGCTCGACCTGGCCGGGGTGGATCAGGGTCTTGCCGTCGAAGCCCAGGTCGCGTCCCTGGCGGCACTCGGCCTCGAACCCCTCGAGGTCCTTGACGTCGTTGTAGACACCGTCGAGGATCGCGACCCCCGACCGCCGCGCCGCCAGCAGGGCGAGCGACAGCGCGGTCAGCAGCGGTGCGCGGCCGGGCACGTGCCGGGCGCCGAGCTCCTTGACCAGGTCGTTGGTGCCGATGACCAGGGCGGCCAGCCGCGGTGACGGCCGACGCGATCTCGCCGACGTCGAGCACCGCCGTGGGCGTCTCGACCATGGCCCACAACCGGGTGTGCGCCGGGGCGCCGTGCCGCTCCATCGCGGCGACCAGCGAGCGCACCTCGTCGGCGCTGTCGACCTTCGGCACGACGATGCCGTCGGGGCCCGCGGCGCACGCCGCCGCCAGGTCGTCGTCGTGCCAGGCGGTGCCGCTGCCGTTGACCCGGATCGTCACCTCGCGCGAGCCGTAGTCACCGGATGCCGCTGCCGCACAGGCGTTCTCGCGAGCCGCGGCCTTGTGGTCGGGCCCGACGGCATCCTCGAGGTCGAGGATCAGCCCGTCGACGGGGAGGGTCTTCGCCTTCTCGAGGGCGCGCTCGTTGTTGCTCGGCATGTAGAGCACCGAGCGGCGCGGCCGGTATGCCGTGTCGCCGCTCATGCGCCCGCCTCCCCACCCGTGGCGGCGTCACCGGCATACAGCTCGGCCAGCTCGGGGTCGTTGGCCGACAGCCGCTCGGCGAGCTCGAGGATGACGAGGCACTGCTTGAGGCTGGCGTCGTCCTCCATCTTGCCGTCGAGCATCACCGCGCCGGTGCCGTCGCCCATGGCCGCCTTGACCCGGCGGGCGTGCGCGACGTCGTCGGCGCTGGGGCTGAACACCTTCTTGGCGATGGCGATCTGGGCCGGGTGCAGCGTCCAGGTGCCGACGCAGCCGAGGAGGAAGGCGTTGCGGAACTGGTCCTCGCAGGCGACGACGTCGGCGATGTCCCCGAACGGGCCGTAGTAGGGGAAGATCCCGTGCATCGCGCAGGCGTCGACCATCCGGGCGATCGTGTAGTGCCAGAGGTCCTGCTGGTAGGTCGCCCGTTCGCCGGTGATGTCGCCGCCGACCGGGTCCTGGCGCACGAGGTAGCCCGGGTGCCCGCCCCCGACGCGCGTGGTCTTCATCCGGCGGTCGGCCGCGAGGTCGGCCGGGCCCAGGCTGATGCCCTGCATCCGCGGGCTGGCGCCGGCGATCTCCTCGACGCTCGCCATGCCGCGGGCCGTCTCGAGGATGGCGTGCACCAGGATCGGCCGGGTCAGCCCGGCGCGCGCCTCGAGCTGGGCGAGCAGCCGGTCGACGTAGTGGATGTCCTCGGGGCCCTGCACCTTGGGCACCATGACGACGTCGAGCCGGTCGCCGATCTCGGTGACCAGGGTGGTGAGGTCGTCGAGCGCCCACGGGGAGTCGAGCGAGTTGATCCGCGTCCAGAGCTGGGTGTGCTCGCCGAAGTCGGTGGTGCGCGCGATCTCGACCAGCCCGGCGCGGGCGGCCTCCTTGTTCTCGGCCTTGACGGCGTCCTCGAGGTTGCCGAGCAGCACGTCGACGGAGCCGACGAGCTGGGGCACCTTCGCCGCCATCTTGGGGTTGCTCGGGTCGAAGAAGTGGATCATCCGGCTCGGGCGGGCCGGCACCTCGCGCACGGGGGCGGGTGCCCCCACGGCGAGGGGCGTGAAGAAGTCCTTGGCGCTGCGCATGCGGAAGCCTCTCGTCGGGCTGATCGGGGGCAGGGCGGTCTGCCGGGGACGCTAGCAGCGCGGGAGGCGCGCGTCGCATGAGCCACGTCACGGTGTGACCGATGCCGCGGCCCCCGGTGGCCGGCGCCCTGGCTGAGCGCCGCGCTCCTGCTACCCGGCGGCGGGCAGGACCGCGATCGCGTCGATGGAGACCAGGAGGCCGTGCGGCAGCCGCACGTTCGCGGGGGCCGAGCGGGCAGGCGGCGGGTCCGGCATGTGGCGTGCGTAGACCTCGTTGAGCCGGCCGAAGTCGTCGACGTCCGCGTAGAAGATCGTGGTCTTGACCAGGTGTGCCATCGAGGACCCCGCCGCCTCGAGCACGGCCGCGAGGTTGCGCAGGGCCTGCTCGGTCTGGGCCTCGATGCCGTCCGGGGCGGTGCCGGTTGCCGGGTCGATGCCTGCGGTGCCCGAGCAGAAGACGAGGCCACCGGCGACCACGGCCTGGCTGTAGGGGCCCAGCGCCGGCGGGGCGGCGGGCGTGTGCACTGCCTGACGGGTCATGGCGTCGGCTCCTCGTCGTCGTGACGCGCGGTGCGCGGGCGACCCCGGGTGGTCGCACGAGGGTCGTCGCCACCGGCGTCGCCCAGTCTCGCAGGGGGCAACGGGGAGCGCACGGTCACCCGGCAGGACCGGGACGGGTTGACCTTCGCCCGCAGGTCACGAGACGTTGGTTCCCATGGGAAGGGTCGTCATCGCCTGCTTCGTCCCCAGGGCCGGCCGGGAGGTCGACCTGCACGCCCTGGCGCGCACCCACGTGCCGCGGCTGCGGGCGGAGGGGCTCGTCACCGACCGCGCGCCGATCCTCGCCGTGGCCGAGGACGGCACCGTGGTCGAGGTGTTCGAGTGGGTCAGCGAGGAGGCGATCGCGTCGGCGCACGAGAACGCCGCGGTGCGGGCCATGTGGGACGAGTACGAAGAGGTCTGCACCTACGTCCCCGTCGCCGAGGTGCCCGAGGCCGCCGGCCTCTTCTCCGAGTTCACGGCACTGCCCTAGAGGTTGCCGTCGCGCACCGCCGTCAGCGACGCGGTGTGGGAGAGTGCGGTTGTGAGCGAGGAGCAGCCCCAGTCAGCTACCACGGAGCGTGCTGCGGCCACACCCGCCCCCGCCGAGGCACCCACCCCCGGCGACGCACCGGAGGCGACGGCACCGGCATCCGTCAACGTGACGCGGCTCATCCACGAGGCAGCCAGCAAGTCCGGCCTGCTCTGGGTGCGCCTGCCCGACGGCACCTCCCACCCGGTCTGGCACGTGTGGCACGACGACGGCGACGACCGGGGCACCGGGCCGGCGGCCTACGTCGTGTCCGGCCCGGGCGAGCAGTCGCTGCCCTGGCTGCCCGACGAGGTCGAGCTCATCCTGCGCAGCAAGGACACCGGCGGGCGGCTGATCACGGTGCACGCCAGCGCCCGCGAGCTCAGCCCGGACGATGCCGCCTGGGACGCCGCGGTCGACGTGCTGCGGCCCGAGCGGCTCAACGCCATGGGCGACACCGCCGAGCGCTGGCGGCAGTCGTGCACCATCCACGTGCTCACTCCGCACGGCCGCCTCGTCGAGGGGCCGGGGTCCTACACCGACGGGTCGGGGGTGGCGACGGTGCGACCGACCGCCACGGCGACCATCGGCTGGCGCCCGTGGCACTGGCGCGGGCGGGCCGGTGCCCGCCGCAACAACCGCGGCTGACCCCACCCGCGAGGCGCCCGGACCGCCCGCTTCACCCCGATAGCCTGTCCGGGTGAGCACGCCGACCCGCGCCTTCGTCGGCCGCCTGACCGAGCTCAGCGTCTTCGACCCGCTCGGTGACCAGGTCGGCCGGGTTCGCGACGTCGTCGTCACCTTCGGCCTGGCCCGCACCCGCCCCCGCGTCATCGGCCTGGTCGTCGAGGTGCCGGGGCGCCGCCGGGTGTTCGTGCCGATGACCCGGGTCACCTCGGTCGAGGGCGGCCAGGTCATCACCACCGGGCTGGTCAACATGCGCCGGTTCGAGCAGCGCGGCAACGAGACCCTCGTGGTGGCCGAGCTCTTCGAGCGCCCCGTGCAGGTGCGCACCGACGAGGGCGAGGTCGTCGAGGCCACCGTCGAGGACGTCGGCATCGAGCAGCTCGGCACCCGCGGGCTGGACCGTGGCGCGCGCGTTCGTGCGCACCGGGGCCGGCCGCAGCGGCCTGAGCCGGCTCGGGCGCCGCCGCGGCGAGACCCTGCTCGTGCCGATCGACGCCGTCGCCGGCCTGCGCGAGCCCACCGAGGCGCAGAGCGCAGTGCGCCTGCTCGAGGCCTACCAGGACCTCAAGCCCGCCGACCTCGCCGAGGTCATCCACGACCTCACGCCCCGCCGTCGCGCCGAGGTGGCCGCGGCACTGGGTGACGAGCGCCTCGCCGACGTCATCGAGGAGCTGCCCGAGGACGACCAGGTCGAGATCCTCGCCGGGCTCGAGGTCGGCCGCGCCGCCGACGTGCTCGAGGCGATGGAGCCCGACGACGCCGCCGACCTGCTCGCCGAGCTGCCCAAGGAGCGCCAGGAGGAGCTGCTCCAGAAGATGGAGCCCGACGAGGCCGCCGACCTGCGCCGCCTGCTCACCTACGACGAGAACACCGCCGGCGGCCTGATGACGACCGAGCCGGTCATCCTCGGCCCGGAGGCGTCGATCGCCGAGGCGCTGGCCGTGGTGCGCCGGGCCGAGCTGTCGACCGCTCTGGCCTGCACCGTGTTCGTCTGCCGCGCCCCGCTGGAGACGCCCACCGGGCGCTACCTCGGCATGGTCCACATCCAGCGGCTGCTGCGCGAGCCGCCGCACGCGTCGATCGGCGGCATCCTCGACAAGGACGTCGAGCCGCTCGCGCCCGACGCCACGCTGGGCCAGGTGGCCCGGATGCTGGCCACCTACGACCTGGTCGGGCTGCCCATCGTCGACGCCGAGGGCCACCTGCTCGGCGCGGTCACCGTCGACGACGTGCTCGACCACATCCTCCCCGAGGACTGGCGCGAGGAGCGTCACGACGTCATGACCGGCGAGGGGGTGCGCCGTGGCTGAGCGCGACCGCCGGCCCCGCATCGACCAGCCCCGCGAGGGCCGTCGCCGCTTCTCCGCACCCGCGGCGTTCACCGAGGAGACGTTCGGCGTCGCCTCCGAGAAGTTCGCGCGCTACATGGGCACGCCCTACTTCCTCATCGGGATGACGGTCTTCGTGCTCGGCTGGGTGGGCTGGAACGCGCTCGCCCCCGACCTCGGCCGAGTTCGACCCCTACCCGTTCATCTTCCTCACCCTGATCCTCAGCCTGCAGGCCTCCTACGCCGCGCCGCTCATCCTGCTCGCGCAGAACCGCCAGGCCGACCGCGACCGGGTGGCGCTGGAGCAGGACCGCAGCCGCGACGAGCGCAACCTCGCCGACACCGAGTTCCTCACCCGAGAGGTGGCCGCCCTGCGCATCGCCCTGCGCGACCAGGCGACCCGCGACTTCGTGCGCGGCGAGCTGCGCGACCTGCTCGACGAGCTCGAGGAGCGCGGCCTGGTGCTGGTGCGGCGCGAGGAGCTCGAGGCGGCCTACGACGCGTCGGCCGCCCGGGTGACCGCGGCCGCGGACGAGGGCACCGGTTCGCCGACCTAGACTGGGCCCATGCCCCAGGTCAGCCCCGACGCCCTGCACGCCGCCCTCGAGACGGTCATCGACCCCGAGATCCGCAAGCCGGTCACCGAGCTCGGCATGGTCGAGAGCGTCTCCGCCGACGACTCCGGCCACGTCGCGGTCACCATCCTGCTCACGGTGGCGGCCTGCCCGCTCAAGGACACCCTCACCAACGACACCACCGCGGCCCTGACGAAGGTGCCCGGCGTCACGGGCGTCACCGTGACCCTCGGGGTGATGAGCGACGAGCAGCGCGCCGAGCTCAAGACGATGCTGCGCGGCGGCACCGCCGAGCGCGAGGTGCCGTTCGCCAAGGCCGGCTCGCTCACCCGCGTGTATGCCGTCGCGTCCGGCAAGGGCGGCGTCGGCAAGTCGTCGGTCACCGCCAACCTCGCGGCCGCCCTGGCCCAGCAGGGCCTGCGGGTCGGCGTGGTCGACGCCGACATCTACGGCTTCTCCATCCCCCGCATGCTCGGGGTCACCGGCCGGCCCACCCAGGTCGACGACATGATCCTGCCGCCGCTCAGCCACGACGTGAAGGTCATCTCGATCGGCATGTTCGTGCCCGGCAACCAGCCGGTCGTCTGGCGCGGGCCGATGCTGCACCGCGCCCTGCAGCAGTTCCTCGCCGACGTGTTCTGGGGCGACCTCGACGTGCTCCTGCTCGACCTGCCGCCCGGCACCGGCGACATCGCCATCTCGACGGCCCAGCTCATCCCCAACGCCGAGATCCTCGTCGTCACCACCCCGCAGGCCGCCGCCGCCGAGGTCGCCGAGCGGGCCGGCGCGATCGCGCTGCAGACCCACCAGCGGGTGGCCGGCGTCATCGAGAACATGAGCTGGCTCGAGCTGCCCGACGGCTCGCGCCAGGAGATCTTCGGCTCCGGTGGTGGCGCGGAGGTCGCCGCGTCGCTGACCCGTGCCATCGGCGCCGACGTGCCGCTGCTCGGCCAGATCCCGCTCGACACCCGCCTGCGCATCGGCGCCGACCAAGGGATGCCGGTCGTGCTCGGTGAGCCCGACTCCCCCGCCGCCGTCGCGCTGCGCGGCATCGCCAAGGGGCTCGGCACCCGAGCCCGTGGCCTGGCCGGTCGCTCGCTCGGCCTCACGCCTGCCGGTCGCTGACCGGGGCGGTCCCTGACCGGGGCGGCCGCGGTCAAGGCGGCCGCTGGCGCGAGCGTAGACTCGAAGGCATCCGAGGGTGCGCAGGGCCGGGTCAGTCCGGCACCAGCCCCCGGCTCTCCACCACGGTCCTCAAGGGCCCGGATCGAGCCACCATGTCCACCACCGTCATCATCGTCCTCGTGGCGATCGCCGTCCTGCTCCTCGTGCTGCTCGCGATGTCCGTCAAGGTCGTCAAGCAGTACGAGGAGGGGGTCGTCTTCCGCTTCGGCAAGGTCACCGGCCTGCGGCATCCCGGCCTGCGGCTGATCATCCCGGTCGTCGAGGTGCTGCACCGCGTCTCGCTGCGGATCGTCACCATGCCCATCCAGACCCAGGGCATCATCACCCGCGACAACGTCAGCGTCGACGTCTCCGCCGTCGCCTACTTCAAGGTGGTCGACTCGATCCGCTCGGTGGTCGCCATCGAGAACCCCAACGCCGCGATCAACCAGATCGCCCAGACCACGCTGCGCAAGGTGGTCGGCCAGCACACGCTCGACGAGACCCTGTCGGAGACCGACGCGATCAACCTCGACATCCGCTCCATCCTCGACGTCGCCACCGTCGAGTGGGGCATCGAGGTCACCCTGGTCGAGCTCAAGGACATCCAGCTGCCCGACAGCATGAAGCGCGCGATGGCCCGCCAGGCCGAGGCCGAGCGCGAGAAGAGGGCCAAGATCATCAACGCCGAGGGCGAGGCCCTCGCCGCCGCCGCGCTGGGCGAGGCGAGCGACACGATGATGGCGCACCCGATCGCCCTCCAGCTGCGCAACCTGCAGAGCCTGGTCGAGATCGGCGTCGACAAGAACACCGTCGTGGTGTTCCCCGCACCGTTGATGTCGACCATCGCCGAGCTCGGCACCTTCCTGGCGCGCGAGGGCGTGGCCGCGGACACCCACGAGCGCCTGCCGTCGGTGCCGCTCAGCCCCGCAGAGCTCGCGCTCGCCGGCGCCGGCCACTGAGCGACGGGCTCAGGTGGCGTCGGTGTCCCAGGGCACCGGGCGGTGGGGGTCCCAGCTGCGCCGGTCGGTGACCACCGGGCGGTCCGCGGCACCGTAGATGCCGGTGGGGCCGCCGTCGGTGGCGTCGGCCGTGGTGTCGTCGGCGCCGATCGCGCCGGCGGCCACCGCTCCCCCGGCCGCCGCGGCGGCATCGCCGCCCTTGACCGCGCCGCGCACCGAGTCGATCTCGCCGCGGATCGGCGCGACCGCGTCGTCGAGCGGGTCGAGCAGGGCCTCCTTGACGATGCGGCGCGGGTCGTACTGGCGCGGGTCGTACTGCCGCCAGTTGATGTCCTCGTACTCCGGGCCGAGCTGGTCCTTGAGCTGGTCCTTGGCCCCCTCGGCCATGACCCGCAGCTTGCGGATGCCGTGCGCCAGCTTGGCGGCGTACTCCGGCATCCGGTCCGGGCCCAGCACGAAGACGGCGATCAGTGCGAGCAGCACGATCTCCCAGCCGTTCACGCCCAGCACCGCGTCACCACCGTCCTCGAGTCAGGAGAGCATACGCGTGGGTGTTGCTCACCCGGCGGAGCCCTCGAGCTTCATCGTGACATCCCGCTCGCTGCCGTCGCGAACGATGGTGAGCGTCACCTTGTCACCGACGGCGCGGGCCCGGATGGCGACCACGAGCTCGCCCCCCTCGGAGACCGGCTTGCCCTCGAACTTGATGACGACGTCGCCCGCCTGGAGGCCGGCCTGGTCGGCGGGCCCCTCGGGGTTGACGGCCGGGTCGCCGTTGGGGCCCTCGTCGGCGATGCGCACGCCCTCACCGGTGTAGTCGGGGTCGAGGTAGACCCCGATGACGGGGTGCACGGCCTTGCCGGTGGTGATCAGCTGGGTGACCGTGGTGCGCACCTGGTCGCTCGGGATGGCGAAGCCGACCCCGATGTTGCCGCTCTGCGCGCTGGTGGACGAGCCCGGGGCCGTCGCGATGGCCGAGTTGACCCCGATGACCTGGCCCTGCATGTCGAGCAGCGGGCCACCGGAGTTGCCCGGGTTGATCGCGGCGTCGGTCTGGATGGCGTTGATGTAGGACTGGTCGTCGGCCGCGCCGGGGGTGACCGGGCGGTTCAGGGCGCTGACGATGCCCGCGGTGACGGTGGAGTCGAGCCCGAGCGGAGCACCGACCGCGATCACCTCGTCGCCGACCACGACGTCGGTGGACCGGCCCAGGGTGAGCGGCACGAGGTCGGTGCGGTCGACCTTGACGACGGCCAGGTCGTAGGAGCCGTCGCGGCCGACGACCGTGCCCGGCACCTGCTGGCCGTTGGCGAGCACGACGGTGATCTTGCCGCCGTCGGCCGCGCCCGCCACCACGTGGTTGTTGGTGACGATGTGCCCGACGTCGTCGTAGACCCAGCCCGACCCGGTGCCGGAGCCGTCGGCGCCGGTGACCCGCAGGGTGACCACGCTCGGGGTGGCGCGGGCGGCGATGTTGGCGACCGTGCCGTTGGGGCGGGCGGTGGCACCGGCCCCCACGCTCGGCGCCGGAGCGCTGTTCGGGCCCGACCCGGTGGACGAGGTGCCACGGTCGGCGAAGCGCGCCGCCGAGCAGGCCGCCGATCAGCACCGGCGAGGAGGGCGACGGCGACCGAGATGCCGATGAGCGCGCCCCAGCCGGGGCCGCGCCGGGCGGTGGCCGGCTCGGCGGCCGGGGTGGTGAGCGGGGGGTACGACGGGTAGGCCGGACCGGCCGTCGAGGTGGGGGCGGGCTGGGCGGCGGGCGGGCGGCGGCCTGGTCCGCTCCGGACTGCCAGCCGGCGTACGGGTCGGTGGCGTACCGGTCCGCGGCATACCGGTCCGCCGCATACGGGGCGGCGGCGTACGGACCTGCGGCATACGGGTCGGCGGGCGGACGGCACCGGGGCCGGGTCGGGACTGGCCCAGATCGGCGCGGGCGTCTGCTCGACCGACGGGGTCTGCTCGACCGACGGAGCCTGCTCGTACGCCGGAGCCTGTCCGACCGACTGAGCCTGCTGGACGTCCGGGCCCGCCGGGGATGTCGGCGCCTCGGCCTGCGGGATCTCGGTGGTCGGCGCGGCGCTCGGGTCGGTGGAGGCGCGCACGGGCTCCCCGGCATCCGGGCTCGTCGGCTCGGCCACCACGGCGCTGTCGCCGCTGGGGGCGTCGTGCTCGGGCCGGCCCCACGGACTCCAGTCGTCGCGTCCGGGCTCGTGCTCGCTGGTCATGGCGTTGATTCTGCCCGCTCGCCGAGTTGATCGACGACCACGGTCCGGGTGACGCGCACCTGGGTGATCGACATGGGGGCGGCGGCGCCGCGGGTCGGGGCCGCGGCGGGCGACACCACTGGCGCCGTGGCCGTGGCCAGCCCGCTGCGTGCGCCGACCGGGGGTGCGACGGTGAGGCTCCACGCGGCGGCGGCGGACAGCCCTGCCGCAGCCGCGGCGACGACGGTCGCGCGCAGGGCGCTGCGGTGGCAGGGAGGCGCCGACGGGTGCAGCAGCGCCAGCTGCTGGTGGCCGGAGGGCACGGGGCGCGGCCCGAGGTCGGTGGCGAGCGCGGCACCGAGGGCGAGCAGGCTCGAGCGCAGGTCACCGGGCATCGAGGGTGCACCGGCGAGGGCACTGCGCAGGCGGCGCTCCTGCGGCGACGTCCTGGGCGCACAGCTGGCAGGCGACGAGGTGGCGGTCCCACGCCCACTGCCGGTCCAGGGGCAGGCGGCCGGCGGCGTACTCCGTCAGCTCCTCACCCTGGCACTGCACCCGCATGCCGTCGGTCATACGACGCCTGCGGCGGGGCGACGGATGATGCCGCCCCGGCTCTTGGTCGGCGTCGTGGTGGTGGAGGGCTGCGGCGCGCGGTGGGCGAGCGACTCGCGCAGCTGGGCGCGGCCGCGGTGGATGCGCGAGCGCACCGTGCCGAGCTTGATGCCGAGGGTCGCCGCGACCTCCTCGTAGGAGAGGCCCTCGATGTCGCACAGCACGACGGCGGCCCGGAAGTCGGGCGACAGGGCGTCGAGCGCGCGCTGCACGTCGTCGTCGAAGTGGGCGTCGTGGTAGCGCTGCTCCGGGCCGGGGCCGCGGCTGGGCAGGCGGGCGGCGGACTCGTCGGACAGCGCGTCGAAGCGGATCCGCTGCTTGCGGCGCATCTTGTCGAGGAAGACGTTGGTGGTGATGCGGTGCAGCCAGCCCTCGAAGGTGCCGGGCTGGTAGGTGTGCAGCGAGCGGAACACCCGCACGAACACGTCCTGGGTGAGGTCCTCGGCGTCGTGCACGTTGCCGGTGAGGCGGTAGGCCAGCCGGTAGACCCGCGCGGAGTGCTGCTCGACGACCTCCTCCCAGGTCGGGGGCACCCAACCGGCAGCCGGCGTCTCGCCGCCCGTAGCGGCATACGTCGTCGTCATCGGCTCATTCCCTCACCAGGTGCGCTCATGTCACCCATCGATACGCGTTCTGGGTGTGAATTGTTCCCGGTCTTCCTGAACGAACGCTGGGAACCCGTGTCACCGTGATCGCGAGGGCCCCGGGCCGTAGGGTGGCGCCATGAGCCAACTCAAGCCGGCCAGCTGGTCCTACGCCGAGGAGTTCGTGCCCGAGCCGGAGGTCGTCGAGGCCGCCCGCAGGCGTGGGATGGAGTTCGGCGACGCCAGCCCGGTGGGCACCGGCGCCGGCGCCGCGCTGCGATTCATCGCCGCCGCGGTGCAGGCCCGGCACGTCGTCGAGGTCGGCACGGGCGCGGGCACCTCCGGGCTGTGGCTGCTCGTCGGGCATGCCCGACGACGGCATCCTCACCACCATCGACGTCTCGGCCGAGCACCAGCGCGCCGCCCGCGAGGCCTACGTCGAGGCCGGCTACGCGCACCAGCGCACCCGGGTGATCACCGGCGCGGCCGCCGACGTGCTGCCCCGGATGACCGACGGCGCCTACGACCTCGTGGTGATCGACGCCGACAAGGACGGCTACCCGGTCTACGTCGAGCACGCGGTGCGGCTGCTGCGCTCCGGCGGGGTGCTCGTCATGGACAACATGCTCTGGCACGACCAGGTCGCCGACCCGGCCGCCCGCGACGCCACGACCAGCACCCTGCGCGACCTGGGCAAGGCGCTGCGCGACCACGCCGAGCTGGTCACCAGCCTGCTCCCGGTCAGCGACGGCCTGCTCGTGGCCGTCAAGCGCTGAGGCTGCGTCGGCGGGGTCAGCTGACGTCGGGCCCGGCGCCGCGGCGGAAGCCGGCCGGGCCCTCGGCGATCGCGACGACCTCCCAGTCCTCCAGGAGCACCGGCGACGACCCGATGATGGTGCTGCCGGGGGCGTTGGCCGCGCCCGGCTCGAAGCCCTCGCGGAACAGCGTGCGGTCCTGCTCGGTGTCGAAGACGTAGGTGCCCTCGAACCACTCCCCGTCGCGCATCCGCCACACCTTGAAGGCCAGCCCGTCGAGGAACATGAACCGCGCGATCGAGGTGCCGACGACGTACTCGCGCAGCTGGTCGGCGGCATCGCCGGGGGCGTCCTTCAGCGACCAGCGCACCGTCAGCCCGTACCCGGCGTTCATGCCATCTCCTCCAGCCACCGCAGCAGCAGTCGTGTCCCGAACCCGGTGGCCCCCTTCACGGAGCTGCCGGCGTCGACGTCCGAGCGTCCGGTGCCCGCGATGTCGAGGTGCGCCCACCGGCGCTCACCCACGAACTCGCGGAGGAACAGGGCCGCCGTGACCGCTCCGCCGCCCACACCGGGAGCGATGTGGGTGAGGTCGGCGACGTCGGAGTCGAGAGCTCGACGGTAGGTGTCCGGCAGCGGCATCGGCCAGAGCGTCTCACCAGTCGTCGCGCCGGCGGCCACGAGCGCGTCGGTGAGGCCGGCATCCGTGGAGAAGACGGGGGCCAGCGCGCGGCCGAGCGCGATCCGGGCGGCACCGGTGAGGGTGGCGACGTCGACGAGCCACGCCGGGTCGAGGTGCGCGTCGGCGTAGGCGAGCGCGTCGGCCAGCACGATGCGGCCCTCGGCGTCGGTGTTGCCGATCTCGACGGTGCGCCCGCCGTAGTGGGTCACGACGTCGCCGGGGCGGTAGGAGCCCCCGCCGACGGCGTTCTCGGCGATGGCGAGCAGCCCGGTCACCCGCACCGGCACCTCGAGCTCGCGGCACGCCGAGAGCACCGCGAGCACGATGGCGGCCCCGGACATGTCGGTCTTCATGCCGAGCATCCCGTCGGCGGGCTTGATCTGCAGCCCACCGGTGTCGAAGGTGATGCCCTTGCCCACCAGCACCACCCGCGGGGTGGCGGCGGTCGCCCCGACCGGCTCGTGGTCGAGGCGCACGAAACGCGGTGGCGTGGCCGAGCCCTGGCCGACCGCGAGGATGCCGCCGAAGCCGTCGGCCCGCAGCCGGCGCTCGTCCCACACCCGCGCGTCGAGGCCGCTGCGCCGCGCCACGGTGCGCGCCTGCCGGGCCAGCCACGCGGGGTTCTTGGTGTTGGAGGGGGTCGCGGCCAGCCCGCGGGCGAGCAGCTGGGCCCGAGCGCGCGCCACGGCCCGCCGCACGGCACCGGCATCCGACGTGCCGGTGACGACGGCGGTCGTCGAGGGCTCGCAGCCGGCGACCGCGCCGTCGCGGGTCCAGCGCGGGGAGGCCCAGGAGGCCAGCACGACGGTCTCGACGTAGGCCGCCAGGGCCCGGTCGGATGCCGTGTCGCCGACCGCGTGCAGCACCTCGCCCGTGCCGCGGGTCGCCCGCCCGACGGCCGCGCCCGCCCTGCGCCAGGAGCGGTCGGACCCGTCACCGACCCCGACGAGCAGCACCCGCCGCACGGCGTGCGCACCGGGGGGCAGGGGCACGGTGGTGACGGTGCCCGCGGTCGCGGCGGGCTCGTGGGTCGCCAGCACGACCTCGGGGTCGAGGCCGAGGGCGCTCAGCGCAGCTCGCGCCGGGCCGTCGCCGTTCTCGCCCTCACCGACCGGGGCGACGAGCACGGATCGCTTCGAGTCCGCCGTGGGTGCGGCGGCCAGGGCGGCGGGCAGGTCCGCCCGCACGGTCCACGCGGACGTGCGGGGGCTGAGGATGACGTCGTCACGGGGCACCCGGCGACCCTACCGACGATGCCGGGCGCGCGGGGCCTGCGCCCTGACCCGGGCCGGGACGCGACGAGGCCCCCACCAGCGGTGGGGGCCTCGTCGGCGGTGCTCAGGTGCGGGTCAGGACAGGCCCTCGCAGTTGTCGATGGCCTCACCGAGGGCACGGACCTCATCGGGCGTCATCTCGACGACCAGGCGACCACCGCCCTCGAGGGGCATGCGCAGCACGATGCCGCGACCTTCCTTGGTGACCTCGAGCGGGCCGTCACCCGTCCTCGGCTTCATTGCCGCCATGGCTGAATCCCTTCATCTCCCCGGCTGCGGGTGTGCGCGCCGCGTGTAGCCCGACGCCGAACTGCCGGGTGTAGGACCCCAGTATCCCGTAGCCGTGCGACAGAGAGAAATCCGCGGGTGCGTGCCTCCGCAGGTCAGGGTGGGAAGGACCCCCACGGCGTGTAGACGAGCAGCGAGCAGGTCCACCAGAACATCCCGGCGATGACGACCAGCAGCACCACGGCGACCCGGCGACGCCAGTGCGGCACCACCGTCTGGCCGTTGGCCGTGCGCATCGCCACCGAGGCCAGCAGCGCGGCCAGCGGGAAGTCGAGCAGCAGGAAGCGCCACATGCTGGTGATCGGGCGCACCACCGCGAAGAGGTAGAGCGGGTAGGCCAGCGCCCAGGCCCGCGCCTCGATGCAGATCCACCGGCCGTGCCGGCCCAGGACGAGGGCGACGTAGGTCGCGGCCAGCGCCACGAGCACGACCACCCCCGCCACGCCCTTGCTCTGCCAGGCCCACTCGAACCACAGCACGAAGGGCCCCTTGTCGGGGCGCTGCCCCCAGGCCGCCTGCACGTCGAAGAAGGCCGTCGGCACCCCGGTGGCCAGGCCCGCCACGACCGGCCAGGCGACGGCGCTCACCGCGAGGGCGCCCAGCATGACCGCGGCGCTGGCGCGCTGGCCGTCGAGCGGGCGGGTGCCGGCCGCGCGGTCCTCGCGCCAGCGCACGACGAGGTGGATGAGGGCCGCCGCACCGAGCGCCGGGGCGATGCCGCGGGTGAAGCCCAGCGGCAGGGCCACCAGGGCCACGAGCAGGTAGCTGCGCCGGACGAGCAGCAGCAGGGCGCCGGCGACCAGCGCGACCGCGAGTGCCTCGGTGTAGGGCTTGAGCATCACCGCGGTGGTCGGGTAGAAGCACCACAGGCAGGCCGCGACGAGGGCGAGCCGTTCGCGCTGCGGCTGCCGGTCGGCGTGCACCCCCGAGCGGAGCACGGCCCAGATGAGCACCGCCGCGACCCCCGCCAGCACCAGGTTGAGCACCCCGCCGGCCATCGCGAACGGCATCCCGGTGAGCATCACGCCCTTCACCAGGTAGGGGTAGAGCGGGTAGAACGCCCAGGCACTGTAGGTGACCCGGCCGGTGTCGGCGTCGACGGGAAGCGGCACGGGGTAGCCGTCGCGGACGACCCGCTCGTACCAGACGCCGTCCCAGAGCCCGAACATGTCGCCGATCCCCGGCGTCGCGTGCCCCACCCCGGCGGGGTTCTGGAACCAGGTCGCGGCCACCCACAGCGCGACGAGGGCGACCACCCGCGAGACCAGGTAGACGGCCAGGATCGTGAGGATCGGGTGCCTCAAAGCCCGCGCACCGATCGCGTGCCGCCCGGCCGACGTGAACGGGGTGGGGCGCGGTGGGGACTCCTGCTGCGACACCTCAGCCAGCGCCATCGGTCACCTCCCGGACGTCCCAGACGTAGACGCCACCGGTGTGCACCGGGGCACCGAACGCCGAGGTCAGCGAGCTGAGCAGCACCGGGGCCTCCGGGCGCGCGTCGGGCAGCACGACGGCATCCACCCGCCCGGCCCGCAGGTTGTCGCGGAACTCGGCCACCTGGGTCGGGTCGGCCTCCTGGGCCTGACCGCTCTGGGTGATGTCGGACATCCACTGGGTCAGCGCGCTGGGGGTGGCGCCGTACTGGCCACCGCGCGCCGTCGTGGAGTCGGGCCCGACGAAGTAGCCCGCGACGACGGGGAAGCCCCAGCGCGACTCCGCCTGCCACTCCAGGGCCCGGGTGTCGGCCACCCAGGGCGCCGGCGCCGCGAGCACCGACCCGCCCTCGTCGACCCAGTCGCGCCACGTGCCGTCGCTGAAGAAGGTCGGCATCGGCGCCCGCTGGTCGACGACCAGGGGGGTCGGCAGCACCGGCAGCAGCACCATCAGCGCCGCGAACCCGCCCACGACCAGACCGGTGCCGGCGACGCCGGCATACCGGGCGGCGACCCGGCGCACCTCCTCCACGCCGAGCGCCAGCAGCGCACCCAGCGCGGGTACGGCGACCAGCGCGAACCGCGTCGGCAGCACGTTGCCGAGGACCGGCAGCTCGTCGAACAGCGCCCACGGGCCCGGGATGCCGGTCGCGCGACCGTTGACGAGCACCTCCTCGCCGAGCGAGAGCCAGCACGCGACCACGACGACCGCGCCGAGGGCCTGCACCAGGGTGCGGCGCCGGAGCACCACGACCACCGCCGCGGCGGCGACCAGCAGCGGGATGCCGAAGAACGAGTTCTCCTCGGTGCGGTTCATCGACACCGCCGCCGACGCCCACGGGTCGGCGCCGAGGCTGCGGGTGGCCCGGCCCCACAGCTGGGCCAGGTCGTTGCCGGCGGGCGGGTGCCAGATGGCGCCGTAGCTCTGCGGCCCGGCGAACTGCCACCACAGCGGCAGCGCGACGACCGCGAGGCAGACGCCGGCGCCGATGCCGACGCCGGGCAGCATCCGGCGCAGGGGGAGCTGCCCGTGCGCGAGGTAGACGACTCCCCCGATGGCCAGGCCGATCGCCGTGAGCAGCAGCACCTCCTCGCCGATGAACACCTGCCAGGCGGCGAGCAGGCCGAGCACCACGCCGTCACGCCGCGGTCGGTGCCCGTCGGCCAGGCGCAGCACCCGGTCGACGATGACCGGCACGAGGAACTGCGCCACGAAGTTGGGGTGCCCGTTGGCGTGCGACACCATGCCGGGCGCGAAGCCCACGAAGCCGGCCCCGATGGCCGCGGCGAGCGGGTGCACCACCAGCCGGCGGCGGAACAGCCAGAACCAGGCGGATGCCGTGAGCGCCAGCCCGAGCAGCTCGACGACGATGAAGGTGACCGACGGCCCGGCGAGCAGGGTCAGCGGCGCCAGCGGGATGCCCAGGCCCAGCACCGCGGCGTTGGCCATCAGGTTCACCCCGGCCGGGAAGTTCTGCAGGTCGGAGAAGAGGGGGTTGGACAGCGAGGTCAGGTTGTGCGCGGCGGCACCGAAGTACCACTCGAACGCCTGCTGGTCCTGCACGCCCTGCGAGAGGTAGCCGGTGCGCGGGTTGGCGAGCAGGCCGGCCATGCACCCAGCCGGCGAGCAGCAGGTAGGCCAGCGGCGCCCACAGGTCGGCGCGGCGCAGCGGCACGGGGCGTCCGGCAGCCGGGGGCTCGTCGCGGCCGGCTGCCGGACCCGGTCGAGGGGGCGGCTCGTCCTCGGCCACCCGGCCCTCGTCGAGGGCGGGCGCCACCGCGGGCGCGGTGCCGAGGGCGTCCGGCGACGGCGCCGCCGACGGTGGTGCGGACGGCGGCGCGGACTCCACGGCCGACGGCTCGCCGCGGAGCGCGCGCGATCTCCCGGTCGTGCTCGGCGACCCGGGCCTCGAGGGAGTCGAGCACGGTGTCGACCTGGTCCATCCGGTAGCCGCGAACCTGCGCCCCGAACCCGGGGCCGCCCAGGTCGCGGGCCGGCTCGGCGGGGGCACCGGCATCGTCGGGCTCGCCGAGCCCGCCGTACTCGCCGATCCCGGCGAAGCGCTCGGGCGACCTCGGGCGACCGAGCAGCCAGGCGGCCGCCACGACCACGGCGACGCCGAGCAGGGCGAGGAAGACCGCCCACGTCACGGCGCGCTCCGCTCCCCGGCGACGGCGCGGTCCAGCAGCCCGTCGACGACGCGGGAGAACAGCACCGCGCCCAGCCGGTCGCCCGCCGGGCGGGTGAGCCGGCGCAGGCCGGGCAGCCAGAGCTCCTCGGTCCAGCCCACCAGCGAGCCGGTGGTGGCGACCGGGTCGGGCTCGACGGTGATCTCGGCCCAGCCGTGCAGGAACCGCCCGGTCTTGACCAGGCGGAGCCGGCGGCCCGGCTCGAGGGCGGTGACGAGCATGCGGTCGGCGAGGCCGAGGGGGCCGAGCCGGGTCCAGGCGACGACCTCGGTGCCGACGGTCAGGCCGCCGGCGGGGACCTCGAGGTCGGTGAGGGGCACGTGCCGGGTGTGCTCGGCGAGGTCGGTCAGCGCCGCCCAGGCGGCCTCCGGCGACAGGGTGGTGCGGCGCCTGACGGTGAACGCCACGCCGTCAGCCGCCCCTCGGGGTCGTCGGCCGCGGCGCTGCGGTCGCGCAGCGCGGCCAGCGTGCGCTCGCGCTCGGCGAGCTCGTCGCGCAGCTCCTCGAGCCGGTCGTCGACGTCCTCCATCCGGTAGCCGCGCAGCGCGGTGTCGAAGCGCACGGCATCGACGTCGTCGGCCTGCGGGCGCTCGGGGAGGCCGGGGTCGGGGGTGGAGCGCACGGCATCCGAGAGCGGGTCGGCGGGCAGCCGGCCGGTCGCCACGCCGAGCACCGCCACCACGAGGGCGACGGCGACGAGCACGAGGATGACGTTCGGAACCACGCAGCAGATCCTACGGCGGCGAGCGGTGCCTACTCGGGGCGCGTCGCGGGCGGGGTGGTGCCCGCCGGGGCGGTGGGGGGCCGGCGCACTCCCCCGAGGCCGCCGACCGGGGTCTCGGCGGCGACGATGGCCGCGATCGCCTCGTCGACGTCGTCGGTGACGGTGAGCAGGTCGACGTCGCGCGGGTTGACGGTGCCCGCGTCGGCGGCCGTGGTGCGCAGCCAGTCGAGCAGGCCGCCCCAGTAGGCGGAGCCGAGCAGCACGATCGGGAAGCTGGTGACCTTCTGGGTCTGCACCAGGGTCACCGCCTCGAACAGCTCGTCGAGGGTGCCGAAGCCGCCGGGCAGCACCACGAAGCCCTGGGCGTACTTGACGAACATCGTCTTGCGCGCGAAGAAGTAGCGGAAGTTGACGCCGAGGTCGACGAACTCGTTGAGCCCGGCCTCGAAGGGCAGCTCGATGCCGAGCCCGACCGAGGTGCCGCCGGCCTCGAGGGCGCCGCGGTTCGCGGCCTCCATGGCGCCGGGGCCGCCGCCGGTGATCACCGCGTAGCCGGCCCGCGACCAGGGCGGCGCCGACCCGGATGCCGAGCTCGTAGGTGGGGTGGTCGGGGCGGGTGCGCGCCGAGCCGAAGACGCTGACCGCCGGGCCCACCTCGGCGAGCGCCCCGAAGCCGGTGACGAACTCGCACTGGATGCGCATGACCCGCCAGGGGTCGGTGTGCAGCCAGTCGGCCGACTCCGCTGCTGTCGAGCAGCCGGGCGTCGGTGGTCGAGCCGGGCACCTTCGAGCCGCGCATGACGACCGGGCCCTGGTGGTACTCCCGGTCGGCCGGCCGGGTGGGGCTCAGCGGGTTCAGCGGGTTCGTGGTGTTCGGGCTGCTCGGGGTACTGGTGGATTCGTTCGGGGTGGGGTCCACGGCGTCACTGTATGCGGGGCCGCGCCGAGCGGTCGCGCCCCGGGCCGCTGAGGTTCCGGCGCGTCCGGCGCTAGGCCAGCCAGCGCAGCAGGGCGGCCTCGCAGGCGGTGTACTGCTCCACCGGGCACTGCTCGTCGTCCATGTGGGCGAGGTTGGGGTCGCCCGGGCCGAAGTTCACGGCCGGCACGCCCATCGCCGAGAAGCGGGCGACGTCGGTCCAGCCCTGCTTGGCCTCGACCGGCAGGCCGAGCGCCTCGACGAACGCCTTGGCCGCCGGCAGGTGCAGCCCCGGCCGGGCTCCGCCGGCGTTGTCGACGACGTCGACGTCGAAGCCGGCGAACACCTGGCGCACGTGGGCGTCGGCCTCGTCCTCCGACAGCGACGGCGCGTAGCGGTAGTTGACGGTGACCACGCACCGGTCGGGGATGACGTTGGTCGCGACACCGCCGCTGATGAGCACGGCGTTGAGCGCCTCGCGGAACTCCAGCTCGTCGACGACCCGGGTGACCGGCTCGTAGGCGACCAGCCGGGCGAGCACCTCGGCGGCGTCGTGGATGGCGTTGTGGCCCTTCCACGGCCGCGCCGAGTGCGACGCGATGCCCTTGGTCGACACCTCGGCGCGCAGGGTGCCCTTGCAGCCGCCCTCGACCCGGGCGTCGGTGGGCTCGAGGAGCACGGCGAAGTCGGCGTCGGCGATGAGGTCGGGCCGCTGCTCCTGCACGTGGAGCAGCCCGTTGTACGTCGAGTCGATCTCCTCGGCCTCGTAGAACACGAACGTGACGTCGCGGCTGGGCTCGGGCACCTCGTGGGCGACCCGCAGCATCACGGCGACACCGCCCTTCATGTCGACGGTGCCCCGGCCCCAGAGCACCTCTCCCCCGGCGCCGTCGACCCGGCGGGTGGGCAGGTTGGCCGGGTCGGTCGTCAGCGGCACGGTGTCGATGTGCCCGGCGAGCACCACCCGCTCGTCGCGGCCGAGGTCCGTGCGCGCCACGACGGTGTTGCCGATGCGGGTGACCTCGAGGTGCGCCAGGTCGCGGACCGCGGCCTCCACGGCATCCGCGAGGGTGCGTTCGTCGAGGCTCACCGACTCGATGTCGCACACCGCGGCGGTGAGCGAGGTGACGTCGGTGGTGAGGTCGAGGGCGGTGGTCGTCGACGGCATACCGGTCACCTTAACGACCGGGCCGCCCCTCTACGCTGGTCGCCATGACGCGCACCGCCTGGGGCCACGCCCTGCTCACCCGCACCGACGACGGGACCGTCCTCGACGCCTGGTTCCCGTCACCGGCGCTCGGCGAGCCGGGCGGTGCCGGCGAGCTCGCGGCCCCCGCCGGGCTCGAGGCCCTGGTGGGGCGCGACGACGCGCGCGGGGTGCGCCGCGAGGTGCAGCTGGTGACGGCCGACCTCGACGCCCCGCCCGCCGACGCCGCCGACGGCTGGCTGCGGCTGCACCTGCTCTCGCACCGGCTGGTGCGGCCCAACTCGGTCAACCTCGACGGGCTGTTCGGGGTGCTCACCAACGTCGTGTGGACCTCGCAGGGGCCGTGCGCGGTCGAGGGCTTCGAGCTGGCCCGGGTGCGGATGCTCGCCCGCGGCCCGGTGCAGGTGTTCGGTGTCGACAAGTTCCCGCGGATGACCGACTACGTCGTGCCGAGCGGCGTGCGCATCGCGGATGCCGACCGGGTGCGGCTCGGCGCCCACCTCGCCAGCGGCACCACCGTCATGCACGAGGGGTTCGTCAACTTCAACGCCGGCACGCTCGGCACCTCGATGGTCGAGGGCCGGATCAGCCAGGGGGTCGTCGTGGGCGACGGCTCCGACATCGGGGGCGGGGCATCGACGATGGGCACCCTCTCCGGCGGGGGCACGGAACGCGTGAGCATCGGCGAGCGTTGCCTGCTCGGAGCCGAGTCCGGGCTGGGCATCGCCCTCGGCGACGACTGCGTCGTCGAGGCCGGGCTCTACGTCACGGCAGGGACGAAGGTGACCCTGCCCGACGGCACGGTCACCAAGGCCCGCGAGCTGTCCGGGCAGAGCAACCTGCTCTTCCTGCGCAACTCGGTGACCGGAGCGGTGGAGGCGCGCCCGCGCGACGGCCACGGCATCGTGCTCAACTCCGCCCTCCACGCCAACGACTGACCAGCGACGCGACCACCGCGACGCCGCACCACCGACGACCTCACGAAGGACTTCCACCGCATGCCGCGCACGCCCCGGGGCGCCATCACCCTCGCCGAGGAGCAGCCTCGCTCGCCGCGCCACCGCCGCCTGGCGTGGCTGCTGGTCGTCGTCGTGCTCGGGGTCGTCGGCACCGCGGCCGTGCTCGGGGTGCGCCACCTGCGCGCGATCGTGTCGGGCGAGCAGTGCCTCGTCACGGCATCCGGCTCGACCTTCTCGTGGGGCCCCGACCAGGCGAGCAACGCGGCCGCGATCACCGCCATCGCCATCCAGCGCGGGATGCCGCCGCGCGCCGCGACCATCGCGATCGCGACGGCGATGCAGGAGTCGAAGGTGCGCAACGTGAAGTTCGGCGACCGCGACTCGCTGGGGCTCTTCCAGCAGCGGCCCTCGCAGGGGTGGGGCACCGCCGAGCAGATCCTCAACCCGGAGTACTCGACGAACAAGTTCTACGACGCCCTCGAGAAGGTCAAGGGCTACCGGTCGATGGACATCGCGGAGGCGGCCCAGGCGGTGCAGCGGTCGGCGGCGGGTGAGGCCTACGCCCAGCACGAGGCGCAGGCCCGGGTGACCGCGTCGGTGCTGTCGGGGCAGACCCACGGCGGCATCGTGTGCGCGCTGAAGGACCCCGAGACCGCGGGCGACGCCGCCGAGGTCGCGGCGCTGGTCGAGAAGGACTTCGGCATCTCGGCCGAGGCGGGCAAGGGCACGGTGACCGTGTCGGCGGACGACGCCGACCTCGCCTGGGCGGTCGGCTCGTGGGCCGTGGCGCGGGCGGTCGACACCGGGGCCACCCGGGTCGTCGTGGGCGACCGCGAGTGGCGCCGCGGCATGTCGGACTCGGCCCTGACCTGGCACACCGTGGAGCCGGCGTCGGGCACCGACGCCACCACGGTCACCATCTCCCTGACCTGAGCCCCTCCCCCACGTGCCGGGCGCAGCTGCCCCGAACGACAGTAGAGAACACGCCGTGCGGGCCAGAGCCCGCACGGCGTGTTCTCTACTGTCGTCGGCGCCGGGTCAGCGGTCGGCGAGGGCCAGGTAGTCGCGCTCGGGCTCGCCGATGTAGACCTGCCGCGGGCGGCCGATCTTGGTCGTGGGGTCCTCGATCATCTCGCGCCACTGGGCGATCCAGCCGGGCAGCCGGCCGAGCGCGAACAGCACGGTGAACATGCGGGTCGGGAAGCCCATCGACTTGTAGATGAGCCCGGTGTAGAAGTCGACGTTGGGGTAGAGCTTGCGCTCGATGAAGTAGTCGTCGGCGAGCGCGATCTCCTCCAGGCCCATCGCGATCTCGAGCAGCTCGTCACCCCCGGCCGACTTCGCGAGGATGCTGTGCGCGGTCTTCTTGATGATCGCGGCGCGCGGGTCGTAGTTCTTGTAGACCCGGTGGCCGAAGCCCATCAGCCGGACGCCGTCCTCCTTGTTCTTGACCTTGGTCATGAACTCCTCGGTCGAGATGTGCGCGCCCTGGATGCGCTCGAGCATCTCGAGCACGGCCTGGTTGGCGCCGCCGTGCAGCGGGCCGAACAGCGCGTTGATGCCGGCCGAGACCGAGGCGAACAGGTTGGCCTGCGAGGAGCCGACGAGCCGCACGGTGGAGGTCGAGCAGTTCTGCTCGTGGTCGGCGTGCAGGACGAGCAGCAGGTCGACGGCCTTGACCAGGTCGGGGTCGATCTCGTAGTCGGTGGCGGGCACGCCGAAGGTCATCCGCAGGAAGTTCTCGACGAGCGAGAGGTTGTTGTCGGGGTAGAGGAACGGCTGGCCGATCGACTTCTTGTAGGCGTAGGCCGCGATCGTCGGCAGCTTGGCCAGCAGCCGGATCGTCGAGATCTCGACCTGCTCCTGGTCGAAGGGGTCGAGGCTGTCCTGGTAGAAGGTCGACAGCGCCGAGACCGCGGAGGAGAGCACCGGCATCGGGTGCGCGTCGCGCGGGAAGCCCTGGAAGAACGCCTTGAGGTCCTCGTGCAGCATCGTGTGGTCGCGGATGCGGGTCTCGAAGTCGGCCAGCTCGGTCGGCGTCGGCAGGTCGCCGTAGATCAGCAGGTACGAGGTCTCGATGAAGTTGGACTTCTCGGCGAGCTGCTCGATCGGGTAGCCGCGGTAGCGCAGGATGCCGTGGTCGCCGTCGATGTAGGTGATGGCGCTGGTGCAGCTGGCGGTGTTGGTGAAGCCGCCGTCGAGGGTGACGTTGCCGGTCTCCTTGAGCAGGGTGGAGATGTCGTAGCCGTTGTTGCCCTCGGTCGCCTGCACGAGGGACAGGTCGAGCTGCTTGCCTGCAGCGGACAGGGTGGCACCGTCGGTCATGTCGGGGTTTCCTTACTGATCGGGCACGGAGTCGAATCGACCCTACAACCAGCGATCCGGGCATCGGCAGGAGAGCAGCGTGACCTAGGCCTCGTGAGGTCGGCCGAGGCGACGAACGGCCGCCGCGATGCGTTCGTCGGTCGCGGTGAGCGCGATGCGCACGTGCTGGCGCCCCGCCGGACCGTAGAAGTCGCCCGGCGCCGCCAGGATGCCGCGTGCGGCCAGCCGCTCGATCGTGGCCCGCCCGTCCTCCCCCGCGGTCGCCCAGAGGTAGAGCCCCGCCTCGGAGTCGTCGACGCGCAGGCCGAAGGCCTCGACGGCGGGAAGCAGCGCGCCGCGCCGCGCCGCGTAGCGCGCCTTCTGCTCGGTGACGTGGTCGGCATCGGACAGCGCCGCGAGCACGGCCCGCTGCACCGGCCACGGCACCATCATCCCGGCGTGCTTGCGCACCTCGAGGAGCCGGCCGACCAGGGCCGGGTCACCGGCGACGAACGCCCCGCGGTAGCCGGCCAGGTTGGACTGCTTGGACAGCGAGTAGACGCACAGCAGGCCGTCGTGCGAGCCGCCGGTGACCCGCGGGTCGAGGATCGAGGGCGTGGTCGGCGGCTCGCGCGACCCGGCGGGGCGCGGGCGCCAGTCGAGCTCGGCGTAGCACTCGTCGGAGGCGACGACGACGCCGTGCTCGCGCGCCCAGGAGACGACCTTGGCCAGGTGCTCGATGCCGAGGACCTTCCCGGTGGGGTTGCCGGGAGTGTTGAGCCACAACAGCTTCGGGGTGGTCGCGGCGGTCAGCGGGCCGAGCGCGGTGAGCGCGTCGACCGCCACCGGGGTGGCGCCCGCCAGCCGCGCGCCGACGTCGTAGGTGGGGTAGGCGACCCGGGGGAAGGCGACCACGTCGCCGGGGCCCAGGCCCATCAGCAGCGGCAGCCACGCGACGAGCTCCTTGGAGCCGATGGTCGGCAGCACCCCGGCGGGGTCGACGTCGGGCACCCCGCGCCGGGCCGCGAACCAGGTGGCCACCGCCTCGCGCAGGTCGGGGGTGCCCCAGGTGAGCGGGTAGCCGTGGGCGTCGGACGCCTCGGCCAGCGCCTCGCGCACCACCGCCGGCGTGGGGTCGACCGGGGTGCCCACCGACAGGTCGACCAGCCCCTCACCCGCCGCGCCGAGCCCGGGGTCGGAAAAGGCACTCGCCCGCTCCTTGGTCGGAGCGAGCGAGTCCCAGGGGAAGTCGGGCAGGTCGAGCACCGTTACTCGTCGTGCACCTGCGGCGGCAGGTCGGCGATCACCGGGTGGTCCTTGGGGATGACGCCCATCTTGGCGGCGCCGCCGGGGCTGCCGAGGTCGTCGAAGAACTCGACGTTGGCCTTGTAGTAGTCGGCCCACTGCTCGGGGACGTCGTCCTCGTAGTAGATGGCCTCCACGGGGCAGACCGGCTCGCACGCACCGCAGTCGACGCACTCGTCGGGGTGGATGTAGAGACTGCGCTCGCCCTCGTAGATGCAGTCGACGGGACACTCCTCGATGCAGGCCTTGTCCTTGAGGTCGACACAGGGCTGCGCGATCACGTACGTCATGGCGCACATACTATGCGGGCCATGGACGAGCCGGAGGTCAGGTCGGGACACGACCCGCGGGTGGGTTCGCGCGTCGTCGTCCGGCACCGGCTCGGCTCCCCCGACCCGCAGACCGGCGCGACCCTCACCGACGCGGTCGGTGAGCTCGTCTCCGACGACGACGGCATCCTCGTGGTGCGCACTCGGCGGGGTGACGTGCGCGTGCCCCGGACGGAGGTGACGGCACTCAAGGAGGTGCCGCCGTCACCCTCCCGGCGGGGCAAGCCACACCGCGCGCTGTCGGTCGAGGACCTCCAGCGGGTCATGGTCGGCGCGTGGCCGGCGATGGAGACCGCCCGGCTCGGTGACTGGGTGCTGCGGGCGTCGCGCGGCTTCACCCAGCGAGCCAACTCGGTGGTGACCGCCGGCAGCCCCGGCATCCCGGTGCCGGCTGCCCTCGACACCGTCGAGCGGTGGTATGCCGGCCGCACCCTGGCGCCGAACCTCACCGTCGCCGGGCCGGTCGGGTTCGACCCCGCCGACGATGCCGTGGGCGCGGAGGCGCTGCGGCGCGGCTACGGCTCGCGGATCGCCACCCTCACGCTTACCGCCCCCACCCGACTCATTGCGGATCTCCTCCCTGCGGCAGGCCCCGGGGACGTGGGGAAATCGCAAGAAGTCGAGGTTTCCGGCGAGCTGACCGACGCGTGGTTCGCGGCGTACCGCGCCTACCGCCCGGTCGACGACGCGGCCGCGCGCGCCATCCTCACCGGGTCACCGGCGCAGGCGTTCGCGACGGTGCGCGACGCCGAGGGGGCCGTGATCGGCATCGGGAGGCTCGGGCTGGCGGCGGCCTGGGGCGGCATCGCCGCGATGTGGGTCGACCCGGCGGCCCGCCGCCGGGGCATCGCGAGCGCGATGCTGGCCGCCTTGGCGCGCACCGCCGAGCGGGCCGGCGCCGGGTCGCTGCACCTGCAGACCGACACCGACAACACCACGGCGCTGGCGCTCTACGAGGGGCACGGCTTCGAGCGGCACCACGCCTACGTCAACCTCAGCCGGTCGGCCCCGCCTGACGCGCCTGCATGAGGCGCGACTCGTTGGCCGGAGCCGGCGGGGCCTGCAGCTGCCCGCCCGGGGTCACGGCGACATCGGCCGGGGCCACGGCTGCGCCGGACCCGCCCGGGGTGGACAGCACGAGGGTCAGCACCAGCTGGGCGGCCAGCTGGGCGGTGTGCTCCTCGCGCCCGACGTAGGTGTACTCGGAGGCGCCCGCGAACATGCGCCCGTCGGAGAAGCGCTGCTGCATCCGGGTCGCCTCGTCGAGGTGGCGGGCGGCCGCCGCTGCCGCGTCGGTGGGGGTGCCGACGTCGCCGCCGAACCCGTAGGCCGCCGCCTGGGCGTCGATCAGGGCGTAGGGCAGGACCTGGCCCAGGCCCCAGTCGCAGCCCTGGGGGTAGTAGACCCCGAAGCGCGCCGGCTCGAAGGGTGCCACCGGCTCGTAGACCGTGCCGCCCGGCGCGAGGAACCCGGACGCGACGTCGTAGGTGTTCGACCCGAGCGCGGCGTACACCGCGGGCAGCCCGAACAGGGCGGCCTCCGGCGCCCGGTGCCCAGCGAGCGTCGCGACGAGGATGGCGTCGACGTTCTGGTAGGCGTTGGTGGAGTAGTCGGGCGCGATCCGGTCGTGGTTGACGACCGACCCGTCGTCCTCCACGTTGGACCCGGAGACGAGGCTGGTGAGCGGCTGGCCGTCGACGACGGGGTCCTCCACGAGGTCGGCCGCCCGGGTCCAGGAGGCGGCCAGCAGGCGGACCTGGGCCGAGCGCCAGACGTCGCGCCGTTCGGCGGCGGGCATCATCGCCACGGCGACCGCGGGGGCCAGGGCGTACCAGGAGTTCTCCTCCGAGGCCGAGTTCCCCGGCCGGGTGACGAGACCGGCGGCCGACTCCATGGTCAGTGGCTCGATCCTGGTCGCGAAGTCGGCCTCGGACACCACCATCGCCTGCACGCAGGCCCGGGTCGTCGACGGCAGGTGGGGCCAGGCCAGCCACGCGGCCCGGGCGGCCAGCGACGACCACAGGGTGCTCTGCCAGGTCTGCCCCCACCCGCCGATGACGCTCGCTCGGTGCCGGCAGGCGACCCGGTCGACGACGGTGCGGACGATGTCGAGGGCCTCGGCCTCCGACAGCCCGGTCTCGGTGGACCGGTAGACCCCGGTGGCGACCGCGGTCGACACCGCGAACGCCTCCATCGACAGGCGTCGGACGGCGTCGGTGGAGTCGCCCTGGGCCGTCGCGTCCAGGGGTCGGGCCAGGAGGGTCGGCGCGACGGTGGGCCACCACGTCCCCAGGCCGTAGCGGACGGCTCCGCGCAGGACGTCGGCCGCCTGCGGGCCGAGCGCTCCGGCCGGGTCGCCCCCGCCGAGGAGGCCGGTCGTCGGGCCCACCACGACCGGAGACGGCACCGCGCTGACGTAGCCCACGAGGTCCACGACGACGTGCCCCGTGCCACCGGTCCGGATCACGGCGATGCCGCCGTCGACTCCGAGACGGGCGATCACCTGTCGCGCCACGGGCACGTCAGCCCGGGCGTTCAGGTCGGACGTCGGTGGCCTGGCCTCGCCGTTGCCGACCACGACGAGCGTGCCGGTGGCCTGGGGCCCGGGCACCGACGTGACCGTGATGAGCGCGGCACTGGCCCCGCTCGGCACCCCCCCGCGACCCGTGACCTGCTGCACCAGCCGCTGCCCGGACGCCAGCGGCACGCCGCTGGTGCGGGTGTCGACCAGCCGCAGGGGTGGGACGCTGCGCACCAGGCCGTCGCCCGCGGTGAGCTGCGAGCGCACGCCGACGAGGTATCCGACGACGTCGACCACGAGGTGGGTGGTGCCCCCGCCCGTGGCCACCGCCACGCTGCCCCCCGTGCCGATGCCGACGACGACCTGGGTGGCGACCGGGACGCCGCGCACCGTGTTGCCGTTGGACGTGGCGGGTCGTGGGCCGCCCGCTGGCCACGACAGGAGAGGCAGGCCGCTGGCACTGGCGCCCACGGTGGTCAGGTTGACGACGACGGCGGTGGCCGAGGACGGCACGGTTCCCCCCACGACCACGACGGTCGTGCCGCGGACGTCCAGGGGTCGGCCCCCGCTGCGGCTGTCCCACACCCGTCGCGGTGCGATCGCGTGCAGTCCCGGGTCGCCGGCCCTCGGCGCGGCCTGCGCCCAGCCCACGAGGTCGACGACGACGTGCACCGTCGCCGTGCCGTTGGTGACCACCACCGCACCGTCCACGCCGGGCCGGGCGGTGACGGTGTTGCCGACCGCGCGACCCGCCTCGTAGTTGAGCGAGGAGGTGGTGGGAGCCACGCCCGAGGGGTGCACGGTGAGGTGGCTCGACGCGCTGGCGCCGACGGCGGTGACGTGCAGCTGGACGGCACCGACCCCGGTGGCCGGCACCCCCAGCCGCCCGAGCACCGGGATGACCAGGCGGCCACCACGGCCGAGCGCGACTCCACCCGTGCGGGTGTCGAGGACCCGGGCCGCCGGCAGGGCCCGGTAGGCGCCCGGCTGCGGAACGTCCGCCGCCGGCAGGTCGCCCGGGGTCGCGGCGGTCACCGCGGCGACGCCGGCCGTCACGGTTCCGGCGCCCGCCACACCACCCGCGACACCAGTGACCAGCAGGAGGGCGAGCACCGATGCCGTGCGCGCCACGGACCGGCCTGCCAGCCTGGTTCTGCCCACCGGTCGTTCCGTTCGCTCGCTCCATCCCTACTCTTCGAACCTTAAAGCGCGGGCTGGATCAGCGCCGGGGATTCGTGCAGGTGACGTCGTCCTCGGGGCGGTAGTTGGTCGTGAACTTCTGGGTCTTCACGACCTTGCCGTTCTGCTTGATGATGCGACCGACGTCGACCTTGAAGCCCGGTACGGGGTTCTGGTCGATGCAGTCCGGCCCGGGGTCGGAGAACTTCTTGGGCTGCACGATGTCGTAGCGGGCGCTCTTGGTGGCGGTGACGTCGTACTTCTTGGTGCCCCAGAAGGTCACCGTGATGGAGGTGTCGGTGGTGGCGACCTGGATCAGCACCCCGCCGTCGGTGGTGTTGGTGAACTTGTTGTGCAGGTCGGGCCAGGAGATGGTCGCCTCGCGGCCCTCGGGGTAGCGGGAGATGTAGTAGTAGTGCGGGGACCACGCGTCGAGCTGCATGCCGGAGAAGAAGGCGGCGTTGAAGATCGTCGTCGACACCTGCGAGATGCCGCCGCCGTAGGACGTCGCAGCGCGGCCACCGCGGATGATGCCGGCCTCGATGTAGCCCTTGGCTGCAGTGCGCTCGCCGAGGATGCCGTTCATGCTGAACTGCCCGCCCGGCGGGATGTAGGTGCCGTTGATGATCCGCGAGGCCAGCTTGATGTTGTGCACCCGCGGCTGGCCGGCCGGGAACCGGGTGGTGAACGACGAGATCTTGCCCTTTGGCAGGGTCGCCTTCGCGACGGCCGTGGTGAGCTTCGGCTCGGTGGCCGTCGTGGCGACCGTGGCGGTGCGCGTCGTGGTGGAGATGGCCTTCCACACCTGCTCGGTGAGCGAGGCGTCGTCGAGGGCGACGCCGGGCACGTGCGGTCGCACGGTGGGGGTGCGCCCGGCGAAGGTCACCACGGCATCCTTCGCCTTCACCTCGACGCCGGCCTTCTCGGCGGCCGCGCGCACCACCGCGACCAGCTTCGTCGGGTCGGCGCGCGGCGTGATGCGGCCGGATGCGTCGGGGGCCAGCACGATCGCCGGGGCGAACGCCGTGGGGGCGATGGTGAAGCTCTTGCCGTTGGCCGTGACGGTGACCGGGCCCGACACGGCGACCTCGGCGAACTCGCTGCGCACCCGGTCGATCTCCTGCGCCGTCACCTTCGGCGGCACCGCGACGGCCGCGACCTCGACGGTGCGGTCTGCCGGCCACCCGCGGCGCACGGCATCGGCGGTGCGCTCGACGTGGGTGGTGGTGCCGGTCGTGGGCCGGCGCACGGTGACCGTGCCCCCCTTCAGCGAGATGGAGCCCTCGACCGGCTCGGCGTCGAGCTCGGCGCGGCTCTTCTCGACGGCGGCCGTGAACGCCTCCGTGTCGACCCGCACGGCGGCGGGCCGGGCCGAGCCGCCCGCGAGGTGCGCCCACATCGTGGCCGGTGACAGCGAGAAGCCGACCAGCCCGTCGACGGTGGCCGGCACGTCGACGCGCAGGCCCAGGGCCTCCGGGCTGGTCGAGACCTTCCCGGCGGTGGACGCCAGGACGACGGGCTGCTCGGCCGCGGGCGCGAGCGCCGCCGCGAGGGTCGCGCTCGCCTGTGCGCCGCTCTGTCCTCCGACGGCCACGCCGGCCACGGTGGTGCCGCGCGGCACGCGGTCGCCCAGCCAGGCCGCGGCCACGACGTAGAGCGCCGCCACGGCGAGCAGCACACCGGCCACGACGAACGCACGGCGTCGGCGGCCGCGCGACGGCTCCTGCGGGGCGACCTCGTCGGTCGGGGTATCGAACGTCACGAGATGCTCCCGTAGCCTCCGCGGAAGTGCACCAGGGCCGGGCCCACGGTGTCGGGCAGTGCGATCGAGAGCACCTCGGCCACCACGATCGCGTGGTCCCCGGCCGGGTGGATGTCGGTGGTGCGGCACTCGAGGTGCATCAGCGCGCCGTCGAGCAGCGCGACGCCGGTGACCGGGCCCCGGTGGTGCGGTGCGCGGTCGAGCTGGCCGTGCAGGGGGCGGCCGCGGGTGGCGAACCACTCCGAGAGCGGGCGCTGGTCGGCCGCCAGCACGCTGACCCCGAAGACGCCGGCCTCGAGCACGGCGTCGTGCCACCGGGTCTCCGCCTCGGCACACACGAGCACCAGCAGCGGGTCGAGCGAGACCGACGTGAGCGTGTCGGCGGTCATGGCGTGGTCGTGGCCCTCGGCGAACGTCGTGAGCACCGTGACCCCGGCGGCCAGCCGGCCCATGGCCTGCCGGAAGCGGGCCGGGTCGATGAGGTCGTCGCTCACGCTGGGTCCTCACTGGTCGGCCGGCCGGATGCCGCGTCGAGCCGGGCGAAGCCCTCCCGGCCCGCGAGGCGGGACACGACGTGGTTGGACAAGGCATACCACCCGTCACCCACCACGACCTGCGTCTCGTGGGCGAGCAGCGCGCGCGCCTGCACCGGCACGACCGCGGGGTCGACCACCCGGTGGGTCACCACCTCGTCGGGCACGACCGACGACATGAAGGGGTCGTCGGGGCCGAGCACCACGAGGCCGCGGTCGGCCGGCACGTGCTCGGCCAGCCACCGCCGGTCCTCGAGCGCCCACGACAGGGGGGTGAGCACGGCATACAGCAGGGGCGGCTCGGCCGACGAGGCCACGGCGTGGAGGGTGGCCTCGTGCGTGCGCACGTGGTCGGGATGCCGGTAGCCACCGGTCGCGTCGTAGGTGACGACGACGTCGGGGCGCACCTCGTCGAGCACGGCGCGCACGGCGGCCGCGGCATCCGCGAGGTCGGCACCCGCCCAGGCGCGTGGGTGCGCGGCGGCCGCGGAGCCCGCCATCCCGGAGTCGCGATAGGTCGGGTGCCCGCCCTCGGCGTCGTCCTCGCCGAGGACGTGGGAGGTCACGCCCAGCACCTCCATGGCGCCGCGCAGCTCCCCGCGCCGGTGGGCGCCGAGCGGGTCGCCGGGCGCCCCCTCCAGGTGGGCGAGGTGGGCGGGGATGACCTCGCCCTCCTCACCGAGGGTGCAGGTGAGCACGTGCACGTCGTCGCCGCGCGCCACGTGGTGGGCGATCGCCACGCCGGTGGCGAGCGTCTCGTCGTCGGGATGCGCGTGCACGAAGAGCAGGCGCGGTGCCCGGCCCTCGACGTGGATGCCGTCGAGCAGCCCGGTCACCGAGCCACCGCGATGTCGGCGAACTCGACGACGCCGCCGGCCACGGTGTTGGCCGACAGGTTCCGCACGTCGGAGCCGGCCATGTAGAGGGCCCGTCGCTCGGCGAGGCCGATGTAGGCGCCCTTGCCCAGCAGGGAGGTGTCGATGTCGGCCCAGGCCTTCTCGCGGGCGGCGGGGTCGGCGATCGTGTTGACCTTGGCCATCTCGGCGTCGAGCTTGGGGTCGGCCCAGTAGCCGTAGTCGCGACCCGGGCCGACCTTGGTGATGTTGATCGAGCTGTCGAACAGCGGCGGCAGGATCGTCGAGGCCGAGGCCCAGGCCGGGGCCCAGTTGGACCAGAACAGGTCGACCTCGGCGGCGAGCTTCGGGTCGCTGATCGCCGTGAAGTAGTCCTCGGTGATCGGTCGGGTCTTCGGGTCGAACCCGGCCAGGCGCCAGCCGGCGACGAGCGCGGCCATCGCCTTGTCGGCCGTCGGGTTCGAGCGGTAGGCGACCGTGAAGGGCACCGGCGTGGTGACGCCGGCCTGGGTGAGGATGGCCCTCGCGCGGGCCGCGTCGCCGCGGGTGCCGACGCCGGCCGGGTCGCCCTCGTGCGCGGCCGGGAGCGTGCTGGGGATGAGCGACAGCGCCGGCTCGGCCGCGGTGCGGCCCCCGATGGCGGTGACGTAGGCGTCGCGGTTGGTCGCGGTCGCCAGGGCCAGGCGCACCTTCTCGTCGGCGAACACCTTGCTGCGGGTGTTGGGCACGAGGTAGTCGACGACACCGGTGCGCGGGTTGACCGAGCGCTCCTCGAGGCTGGCGACGGCGGTGATGCGCTGCTGGATCGCCGGCGGCGCCGAGCCGAGCGAGACCGACACCCGGCCGGGGTCGCCGTCGGCCATCAGCTGCCGGGCGACGGCCTGGGTGTCGAGGCCCTCCTGGTAGACGATCTGGTCGGGGTGGCCCCGGCGCACGGGGTCGCTCGCCCGGTTCCAGCTCGGGTTGCGCACCCAGGTGCCGCCCTTGCCCTCGGTCCAGGCGCCCTTGAGCATGTAGGGCCCGGCCGAGAAGACCTCGTAGGTGCCGTCGGCGCCGCGGTCGGCGGACTCCTTGACCGGCCCGAACGCCGGCTGGCTGACCAGCTCGTTGAAGTCGCTGAGCGGGGAGCTGAGCGTGAAGGTGATGGTCTGGCCGCTGCAGGAGACGGCCTTGTCGAACGACTTCTGCGCCGCGTCGGCTGCCGCCCCCGTGGCGTAGGGGCCGGGGTAGGTGCTGCGGCCGTCGGGCTGGCGCGGGATGGCGAGCACGGCGAGCGCGTCGGTGGGGCCGCCCTTGACGACGTCGGTGGCGAAGGTGCGCGAGATGCCGTAGGCCACGTCGGCGCAGGTCACCGGGCTGCCGTCCTGCCAGCGCAGGCCGTCGCGCAGGGTGAACGACCAGGTCTTCAGGTCCTTGCTCGGCGTGCCGGTGGTCGTGGCGAGGTCGCCGACGAGGCGGGCCTGCTGGTCGGGGTCGGTGTTCGGCGCGTAGGCGGTCAGCGTGCGCGCGAAGACCCGGCCCGCGAAGGCCACGTCGTCGCGCGAGGCGATCCGCTGCGGGTCCCAGGTGACCACCGGGCCCAGCGAGAGGGCGTGCAGGGTGCCGCCGTCGGTGTCGACGCGCTCACCGACGGCCGAGGTGGGCGTGGCCCGCTCGGGGTCGGCGGGGGGCTCCCCGCTCAGCGCCAGCACTCCCGCGACGACCAGGGCCACCGCGAGCAGGGCTCCGACCAGGGTGGGCACGAGGCCCGGCCGACCTCGACGCGAGCGACGGCTCGCTCGAGTCGGCTCCGGGGGCGTGCCTCCGTTGTCCTTCCGGGCCACCAGGGCTCAGCTCCGCCTCGCCCGGGCGGCCGCGCGGGCCCGCAGGGTCTGGTCGAGCTCCACCTTGCGCAGGCGGATGCCCTCGGGGGTGACCTCGACGCACTCGTCCTCGCGGCAGAACTCCAGCGACTGCTCCAGCGACAGCGTGCGCGGCGGTGCGAGGCGCTCGAGGACGTCGGCACCGGCGGAGCGCACGTTGGTCAGCTTCTTCTCCTTGGTGATGTTGACGTCCATGTCGTCGACCCGGGAGTTCTCGCCGACGATCATGCCCTCGTAGACCTCGGTGGTGGGCGCGATGAACATCGACCCGCGCTCCTGCAGGTTGGCCATGGCGTAGGCCGTGGCCGCGCCGGAGCGGTCGGCGACGAGCGAGCCGCTGATCCGGGTGGAGATGTCGCCGGCCCAGGGCTCGTAGCCCTCGAAGACGTGGTTGGCGATGCCGGTGCCCCGGGTGTCGGTGAGGAACTGGGTGCGGAAGCCGATCAGGCCGCGCGACGGCACCAGGTACTCCATCCGGACCCAGCCGGTGCCGTGGTTGGTCATCTGCTCCAGGCGGCCCTTGCGGGCGGCGAGCAGCTGGGTGATCGGGCCGAGGTAGTCCTCGGGGGTGTCGATGGTGACCCGCTCGATCGGCTCGTGCACCTTGCCGTCGACCTCGCGGGTGACGACGACCGGCTTGCCCACGGTGAGCTCGTAGCCCTCGCGGCGCATCTGCTCGACGAGGATGGCGAGCGCGAGCTCACCACGGCCCTGCACCTCCCAGGCGTCGGGGCGCTCGGTCGGCAGCACGCGCATCGACACGTTGCCGACGAGCTCGCGGTCGAGGCGGTCCTTGACCAGGCGCGCGGTGACCTTGGCGCCCTTGACGCGGCCCGCCATCGGGCTGGTGTTGATGCCGATGGTCATCGAGATCGCCGGCTCGTCGACGGTGATGAGCGGCAGCGGGCGCGGGTCGTCGAGGTCGGCGAGGGTCTCGCCGATGGTGATCTCGGGGATGCCGGCCACGGCGATGATGTCGCCCGGGCCCGCGGAGTCGGCCGAGCGGCGCTCGAGGGCGTCGGTCATCAGCAGCTCGGTGATCTTGACCGAGGTGATCGAGCCGTCGCGGCGGCACCAGGCCACCTGCTGGCCCTTGCGGATGCTGCCGTTGTGCACGCGCAGCAGCGCGAGCCGACCCAGGAAGTTGGAGGCGTCCAGGTTGGTGACGTGCGCCTGGAGCGGGGCCTCGTCGTCGTAGGACGGGGCCGGGATGGTCTCGATGATGGTGCGGAAGAGCGGCTCGAGGTCGTCGCCGTCGGGCATGCCGCCGTCGACCGGGCGGGTCAGCGAGGCGCGGCCGGCCTTGGCCGACGCGTAGACGATGGGGAACTCGAGCTGGTCCTGGTGGTGGTCGGCGTCGACCAGGAGGTCCATGAACAGCTCGTAGACCTCGTCGACGACCTCGGCGATGCGCGCGTCGGGCCGGTCGACCTTGTTGATGCACAGCACGACGGGCATCTTCAGCGCCAGCGCCTTGCGCAGCACGAAGCGGGTCTGCGGCAGCGGGCCCTCGCTGGCGTCGACGAGCAGCACGACACCGTCGACCATCGACAGGCCGCGCTCGACCTCGCCACCGAAGTCGGCGTGGCCGGGGGTGTCGATGATGTTGATCGTCATCCCGCCGGGGATGCCGGCCTCGACGGCGGCCTTGCCGGCGTAGCGCACCGCGGTGTTCTTCGCGAGGATCGTGATGCCCTTCTCGCGCTCGAGGTCACCGCTGTCCATCGCCCGGTCGGCGATGTGGTCGTGCTCGCCGAAGGCACCCGACTGCCACAGCATCTTGTCGACCAGGGTGGTCTTGCCGTGGTCGACGTGGGCGACGATGGCGACGTTACGAAGGTCGACGCGGTGGGAGACAGACATACCCCCCAGTCTCTCAGGTATTGCACGCCAGACCCAATCGGTGTAGTGGGCCGGAAGTGCGCACCGGATGCCGGTGCGGGGGCCCCTCCGCGTCCGCCCACGTCAGGCGGGATGCCGGTGCCGGGCCGCCGCCGCCGGCCCGGCGCTCTAGCAGGCGCCGCGGAGGATCTGCGCAGGCGCGAGGTCTCACTTGGATAACCACTCGCGCCACGCCGGTTCGGCGGGTGCATTTGCCGTTATGGTCACCCGCAACGGCGGACGGGCGGCTTACTTGCGGCCGGGACGCCGGGCCCAGCTCGACCGTCCGACCCGGGCGCCTCGAGGTTCGCACACCCAAGCGAGGTTTATCGATGAAGCACACGCGGAAGGTGCCCATCGTCGTTCTGACGGCGGCCGCCCTCTCCCTGACCGCCTGCGCGGCGTCCGACCGGGACTCCGGCAACACGGCATCCAGCGGCGCCAGCGGCGCGAGCGGCACCAAGGACACGTTCACGTTCGGTGCGGCCGGCGCCCCCAAGCTGTTCGACCCGCTGTACGCCACCGACGGCGAGACCTTCCGGGTCACCCGCCAGATCCACTCGGGGCTCCTCGGCGTCAAGTCGGGCACCGCCGACGTCGAGCCCGACCTGGCCGAGAGCTGGGAGCCGTCGGCCGACGGCCTGTCCTGGACCTTCAAGCTCAAGCAGAACGTCAAGTTCTCCGACGGCACGCCGTTCGACGCCGAGGCCGTCTGCTACAACATGGACCGGATGTTCAACCAGAAGGGCGCGGGCCAGACCGCGGCCGAGTACTGGGGCTACTTCTTCGGCTCGTTCAGCGACAAGCCCGAGGGCTCGCTGTACAAGTCGTGCGAGGTCAAGGACCCCTCGACCGCCGTCATCAACATCACCCGGTCGACCTCGAGCTTCCCCACGATCTTGTCGCTCGACTCGTTCTCGATGCAGTCGCCCACCGCGCTCAAGGCCGGAGACGCCAACAACGTCGTGGCCGAGGGCGAGGGCTTCAAGTACCCCGCCTACGCGATGGCCCCGGTCGGCATCGGCCCGTACAAGCTCGACAAGTACGACGAGGCCAACAAGACCGTCACCCTCGTGGCGAACGACCAGTACTTCGGTGAGAAGGCCAAGACCCCGAAGATCGTCTTCAAGATCATCCCCGACGAGAGCACCCGCCGCCAGGAGCTGCAGGCCGGCTCGATCGACGGCTACGACCTGCCCAACCCGGTGGACTGGAAGGGCCTGAAGGACGACGGCAACCAGGTCGCCGTGCGTCCCGCGTTCAACATCCTCTACATGGGGCTGAACGCCAAGAAGAACCCGACGCTGAAGGACCTCAAGGTGCGGCAGGCGCTCGCCTACGCCATCAACCAGGACCAGATGGTGAAGACCCAGCTGCCCGAGGGTGCCAAGGCCGCCTCGCAGTTCATGCCCGACACGGTGTCCGGCTACAACACCGACCTCCAGCCGTACGCCTACGACCCGGAGAAGGCCAAGGCCCTGCTCAAGGAGGCCGGCGCCGAGGGCATGACCCTGCAGTTCGCGTTCCCGACCGAGGTCACCCGGCCGTACATGCCGGACCCGCAGAAGATCCACGACGCGTTCAAGAAGGACCTCGAGGCCGTCGGCATCAAGGTCGAGGTCGTCAACAAGCCCTGGAACGGTGGCTACCTCGACGACGTCAACGCCGGCAAGTACGACGCCTGGCTCCTGGGCTGGACCGGTGACTACAACGCCGCCGACAACTTCCTGGGCACGTTCTTCTCGAACTACGACCAGAACGACTTCCAGACCAGCGCCTACCCGTGGGGCAAGACGCTGTCGGAGGACCTCAAGAAGGCCGACGCCATCGTCGACGTGGCCGAGCGTGAGGCCGCCTACAAGAAGATCAACCAGCAGATCGCGCAGGAGTACCTCCCCGGCCTGCCGATCAGCCACTCCCCGCCGGCCCTCGTGGTCAGCGGCAACGTGCAGGGTCTCGTCCCGAGCCCCCTGACCGCCGAGACGTTCGACACCGTCACGGTCAGCACCGGCAGCTGAGCACCCGGGGCCTCGGCCCCGTGTTGATCGCAGCAGAGCACGCGGTGGCCGCCTCGAACCCGTTAGGGTCCGAGGCGGCCACCGACGTCTCACGCAGAAGGTAGGAGCGCGCCTTGGCGAGATTCATCATTCGACGCCTGATCCAGATGGTCGGGGTGGTGTTCGTCCTGTCCCTGCTGCTGTTCTTCTGGCTCCGGTCGCTGCCCGGCGGTGTGGTCTCGGCGATCCTGGGTGAGCGAGCCACTCCCGCGTCGAGGGCGGCGCTGACCGAGGCGTTCGGCCTCGACCAGCCGGTGTACGTGCAGTACCTCAAGTTCCTCCAGCGCGCGGCCCGCGGCGAGTTCGGCGCCTCCACGGCGGTGCTGCCGGGCCGCGACTCCTTCGAGATCTTCCTGACCCGGCTGCCGGCGACGATCGAGCTGAGCATCTGCGCGATGGCCATCGCCATCGTCTTCGCGATCCCGCTGGGCTACCTCGCCGCCAAGCGGAAGGGGTCCGCCTTCGACAACGGCACGATCGTGCTGTCCCTCATCGGCGTCGCCGTTCCCGTCTTCTTCCTCGCCTTCCTGCTCAAGTACTGGTTCGCCGTCAAGACCCAGACCTTCCCGGTGTCGGGTCGTCAGGACTCGGCGCTGGGCTGTACGCGAGTCACCAACTTCTTCGTGCTCGACGGTCTGCTGACCCGCGAGTTCGACTGCTCGGCCGACGCGCTGCGCCACCTCGTGCTGCCGGCCATCGCGCTGGCCACGATCCCGTTCGCCGTCATCTTCCGGATCACCCGGGCCTCCGTGCTCGACGTGCTCGACGAGGACTACGTGCGCACCGCCGAGTCCAAGGGGCTCACCCTCCAGGTCGTGCGGGGCCGCCACGTCATGCGCAACGCGCTGCTGCCGGTGATCACCACCATCGGCCTGCAGACCGGCGGCCTGCTCGCCGGGGCCGTGCTCACCGAGACGGTCTTCAACTTCGGCGGCCTCGGCTCGACCCTGTACCAAGCCTTCTCCGGCCGTGACTACGCCGTGCTGCAGGTGCTGATCCTGGCCGCGGCCGCGATCTACGTCATCGTCAACCTGCTCGTCGACATCTCCTACGCCGTGATCGACCCGAGAGTGCGCACCCGATGACCCGGCCCCCGAGCTCCTTCAACCCGATGGACCGCCGCAAGCAGCGGATCGACGACCTCGCCGCCACCAGCGCCGGCCCCACCCGCGGGCGCGGCACGGCTGCGGGCAGCGTCCTGGTCGACGATGCCGGCACCGTCGACGAGGCCCCCGGTGTCTCGCTCATCGCGAGCGCCTGGCGCCGCCTGCGGCGCGACCCCGTCTTCCTCGTCGGGGCCGCCATCACGATCGCGTTCGTCGTGCTCGCCATCATCTCGCCGTGGATCGCCCCGCACGACCCCGCCGTCGGCTACCTCCTCGACAAGGTGCGGCCGCAGTCGAACCCGATCCCGGGACCGGAGCCGGGCTTCCCGCTGGGCGGCGACGACAAGGGCCGTGACGTGCTCTCGCGCCTGCTCGTCGGCAGCCGGCAGACGCTCATCGTGGGCGTTCTCGCCACGCTGATCGGCCTGTTCGGGGGCCTGGTGCTCGGCATCCTCGCCGGTGCCTTCGGCGGCGGCATCGACGCGTTCGTGATGCGCGTGGTCGACGTGCTGCTGTCGATCCCGTCGCTGCTCCTCGCGCTGTCGATCGCCGCACTGGCCCGCCAGCCCAGCCAGTGGACGGTGATCATCGCCATCGCCGTCGTGCAGATCCCGGTGTTCGCCCGGCTGCTGCGCGGCTCGATGCTCGCCCAACGCTCGAGCGACCACGTGCTGGCCGCGCGAGCGCTGGGGGTCACGCCGGGCGCCATCATCTTCCGGCACATGGTGCCGAACTCGCTCGGGCCGGTCGTCGTGCAGACGACCCTGGTGCTCGCGACCTCGATCATCGACGCCGCCGCGCTGTCCTTCCTCGGCCTGGGCAACCCCGACGACGACGCCCCGGAGTGGGGCCAGATGCTGGGCCGGGCGCAGCAGTACATCCAGGACAACGCGCACCTCGCGGTCTGGCCCGCGCTGTGCATCATCCTCGTGGCGCTCGGCTTCACCCTGATGGGTGAGTCGCTGCGCGAGGCCCTCGACCCCAAGAGCAGGAGGTGACGTGCCGATGACCGCCACGGCGACACCACCCCCCAGCACGGCATCCGGCCAGGAGCCGCTGCTGTCGGTGCGCGACCTGCGGGTCACCTTCACCCGCCAGGGCGAGCAGCCCTTCCGGGCCGTCGACGGCGTCAGCTTCGACGTGCGCCCCGGCCAGACCGTCGGCCTGGTCGGCGAGTCGGGCTGCGGCAAGTCGGTCACCTCGCTGGCGATCATGGGCCTGCTGCCCAAGCGCGGCAACACGGTCGAGGGCGAGGCCACCTTCGAGGGCACCAACCTGCTCGCGCTCGACGAGAAGGCGATGCGCGAGCGGCGCGGCCGCGACATCGCGATGATCTTCCAGGACCCGCTGAGCTCGCTGAACCCGGTGGTGCCGGTCGGGCTGCAGGTCACCGAGGTGCTCGAGCGGCACCGCGGGATGTCGCGCAAGGCCGCCCAGCCGGTGGCGCGCGACCTGCTCGAGCGGGTCGGCATCCCCGACCCCGACCGGCGCCTGAAGGACTACCCGCACCAGATGAGCGGCGGCATGCGCCAGCGCGCGCTGATCGCGATGGCGTTGGCGTGCAACCCGCGGCTGCTCATCGCCGACGAGCCGACCACGGCCCTCGACGTCACGATCCAGGCGCAGATCCTGGCCCTGCTCAAGGAGCTCGTGCAGGAGACCAACACGGCGCTGGTCATGATCACCCACGACCTCGGCGTGGTCGCCGGCCTGTGCGACGAGGTCAACGTGCTGTATGCCGGCCGCATCGTCGAGCGCGGCGAGCGCCACGAGCTGTTCGCCGACCCGCGCCACCCCTACACCAACGGCCTGCTCGGCTCCATCCCGCGGCTCGACGCGGCCCGCGGTGAGCGGCTCACCCCCATCCCGGGGTCGGTGGCCGACAACCTGCCGTGGGACCACGCCTGCGCCTTCGCGCCGCGCTGCTCGCAGCCGATCGACGTGTGCACCAGCGCCACCCCGGAGCTGGAAGAGACCCCCCGCCGGGCCCTGCGCTGCCACAACCCCGTGAGGTGACCCGATGACCGACACCGCCACCACCCCGGCCCGTCCTGCCCCCGAGGACCGCGACGTCCTCGTCGACGTCCGCGGCGTCAAGGTGCACTTCCCGATCAAGCGGGGCGTCATCTTCGACAAGGTCATCGGCCACGTCTACGCCGTCGACGGCGTCGACCTGCAGATCCGCCGGGGCGAGACCTACGGCCTGGTCGGCGAGTCCGGCTGCGGCAAGTCGACGCTGGGCAAGGCGATCCTCAACCTCGAGCCGCCGACCGAGGGCAGCGTGGTCATCGACGGCACCGACGTCGCGAGCCTGAAGGGCAAGGAGCTGCGGCGCGCGCCGCAAGGAGTTCCAGATGGTCTTCCAGGACCCGATGAGCAGCCTCGACCCGCGCCAGTCGGTGGAGTCGCTGCTCGTCGAGGGGATGCGCGCGCACGGCCTCGACACCGACGGGCCCGCCACCAAGAAGCGCCTGCGCGAGCTGCTGTCGGCCGTCGGCCTGCCGGCCGCCGCGCTCACGAAGTACCCCCACGAGTTCTCCGGCGGGCAGCGCCAGCGCATCGGCATCGCCCGGGCGCTGTCGGTCGAGCCGAAGCTGATCGTCGCCGACGAGCCGGTCTCGGCGCTCGACGTGTCGGTGCAGGCGCAGGTGATCAACCTGCTCGACGACCTGCAGGAGGAGTTCGACCTCACCTACCTCGTCATCGCCCACGACCTGGCCGTCGTGCGGCACATCAGCGACCGGATCGGCGTGATGTACCTCGGCGGCATGGCCGAGGAGGCCACCGCCGACGACCTCTACGCCCAGCCGCTGCACCCCTACACCCGGGCCCTGCTGTCGGCCGTGCCGGTGCCCGACCCCCTGGTCGAGGACAGCCGTGAGCAGATCCTGCTCACCGGCGACCTGCCCTCGCCGTCGAACCCCCCGACCGGATGCCGGTTCCACACCCGGTGCCCGTGGCGCCAGGAGACCCGCTGCGACGACGAGCGGCCGCAGCTGCGGGTCGTCGACCTGCCCGGCGTGCCGGTCGGCCACCGGGTGGCCTGCCACTGGGCCGAGGCGATCGACCGCGGCGAGATCACCCCGCACGAGGTGACGCCGGTGCTCGTCGCGCCCGACGACGACGGGCTCGTGGGCGACCCCTTCGCCGCCCCCGCCACGGTCAACGAGGTGCTCTGACGCGCCCAGACCCGCCACGGGCGGCGCGCGCACGGCATCCGCGCCGTGCACCACAATGGAGCGCATGAGCCGACTCCTGAGCGACGACGAGGTGAGCACCCAGCTGGCCGGGCTGGCCGGGTGGCGCCGTGAGGGCGACGCGATCGTGGCGACGCGTGGAGGCGCCGGACTTCCCGGCCGCCATCCGCATCGTCGACGCCGTGGCCGACGAGGCCGAGCAGATGAACCACCACCCCGACATCGACATCCGCTGGCGCACGACGCACTGGCTGCTCACGACGCACGACGCGGGTGGGCTCACCCAGCTCGACATCGAGCTGGCGCACCGCATCTCGGCCGCGGCCCGCGCCCACGGAGCGAGCGTCGGTGGCTGACTCCCCCGCGACCACGGCCCCCTCCCACCACGAGGCCCACGACGGCTCGGTCGCCGGCCGGCTGAACTGGCTGCGGGCCGGCGTGCTCGGCGCCAACGACGGCATCGTCTCGACCGCCGGGCTCGTCATCGGCGTCGCGGCGGCCACGACCGACCGGGCGCGCGGTGCTCACCGCCGGCCTCGCCGGGCTCGCGGCAGGCGCGATGAGCATGGCGGTCGGCGAGTACGTGTCGGTCAGCACCCAGCGCGACTCCGAGAAGGCGCTGATCGCCAAGGAGATCCGCGAGCTCGACGAGGAGCCCGAGGCCGAGCTGGCCGAGCTGGCCGGCATCTACCGGGGCAAGGGGCTCAGCCCCGACCTCGCCCTCGCAGGTGGCCGCAGCAGCTCACCGCCAAGGACGCCCTCGCGGCGCACGCGGAGGTCGAGCTCGGCATCGACCCGGACAACTACACCAACCCGTGGCACGCCGCGTGGGCGTCGATGGCGGCGTTCACCGTCGGCGCGCTGCTGCCGCTGCTGGCCATCGTGCTGCCGCCGACCGCCTGGCGCATCCCGGTCACCGTGGTGTCCGTCGTGCTCGCCCTGGCGTTCACCGGGCTGGTCAGCGCCCGGCTCGGCAGGTCCGACGCGAAGCGGGCCACGGTGCGGGTCGTCATCGGCGGCCTGCTCGCGATGGCCGTGACCTACGGCATCGGTGCCCTCATGGGCACCCAGCTCGGCTGATGGCGCGCCTGCTCGTCGTGCAGCACGAGCCCGACGCGCCCGTGGCGTGGCTGGGCGAGTGGTGGGCCGAGCTCGGGCTCGAGCTCGACGTCGTGCGCGGCGACCTCGGGGAGCCGGTGGCCGAGCGGTGGGCCGACGTGGTGGGCGCCCCCGACGGGCTGGTCGTGCTCGGTGGGGCGATGGGGGCCTGCGACGACGCGCTCGCGCCGTGGCTGGCCCCGACCCGGGCGCTGCTCGCCGATGCGGTGGCCCTGGGCGTGCCCACCCTCGGGGTGTGCCTGGGTCACCAGCTCGCCGCGGTGGCCCTCGGCGGCACGGTGGGGCGCAACCCCTCGGGTCGCACGATCGGGCCGGTGCCGGTGCGCCTGACCGGTGCCGCGGCATCCGATGAGCTGTTGTCCGGCTTCGACGGGCTGCCGGCCATCCACTACAACGACGACGTGGTGCTCGAGCTCCCCTCCGGTGCAACGGTTCTCGCGACGCTGCCCGACGGGCGGCCGCAGGCGCTGCGCTTCGGGCCGTCGGCGTGGGGGGTGCAGTTCCACCCCGAGACCTCGCCGGAGGTGTTCGGCGCGTGGCTGCACTGGGACTCCCCGGACGGGCTGACGCCCGAGCAGGAGGCGCTGCTGGCCGAGGTGACGCAGGCGCGCGAGGTGCTGCGCGCGGCCTGGCAGCCGCTCGCCGAGCGCTTCGCGTCGCTCGTGCAGGCGGCTGCCGTGACGCGGCGTGCGTCGCCGGTCACCCCCTGAGGGGGTCTCCTCCCGCCGGGTCTAGCATCGAAAGTGGCGGGTCCCGCACCCCGTGGTCGACCCAGCCCTGACGGAGAGACGCCATGAGCTCAACGACCTCGGCGCAGTCCCGCGAACGCATCGTCATCCTCGGTGCCGCAGGCCGCGACTTCCACGACTTCAACCTGATGTACCGGGACGACCCGGGCGTCGAGGTGGTCGCCTTCACGGCCACCCAGATCCCCGACATCGACGGGCGCACCTACCCGCCCGAGCTGGCCGGCCCGCTGTACCCGCACGGCATCCCGATCGTCGACGAGAGCGAGCTCGAGTCGATCGTCGAGCGCGACCAGGTCGACACCGTGGTGCTCGCCTACTCCGACCTCTCGCACGCCCAGGTGATGCACCTCGGGTCGCGGGTCATCGCCACCGGCGCCGACTTCGTGGTGCCCGGCACCCGCCGCACGATGCTGCGCTCGCGCCGGCCGGTCGTGGCGGTGACGGCCGTGCGCACCGGAGTGGGCAAGAGCCAGACCACCCGCTACGTGGCCCGCCTGCTGCAGGACCTCGGGCTGCGGGTCGTCGCGGTGCGGCACCCGATGCCCTACGGCGACCTGGTCGCCCAGGCCTGCCAGCGGTTCGAGACGGTCGAGGACCTCGTGAAGCACGACTGCACCATCGAGGAGCGCGAGGAGTACGAGCCGCACATCGAGGCCGGGGTCGTGGTCTACGCCGGCGTCGACTACGGGCAGATCCTGCGCGAGGCGGAGACCGAGGCCGACGTCGTGCTCTGGGACGGCGGCAACAACGACCTGCCGTTCTACGCCCCCGACCTGCACCTCGTGCTCGCCGACCCGCTGCGCCCGGGTGACGAGGCCGGCTACCACCCCGGCGAGGCCAACGTGCGGATGGCCGACCTGGTGATCGTCGCGAAGTGCGACTCGGCGCGGGCCGAGGACATCGCGGCAGTGGAGGCGTCGGTGCGGTCGCTCAACCCGCGCGCCGACGTGCTCCGCTGCGACAGCCCGGTCACCCTCGACGACCGCTCCGTGGCCGCCGGCCGGCGGGTGGTCGTCATCGAGGACGGCCCGACGCTCACCCACGGCTCGATGAGCTTCGGTGCCGGCGTGGTCGGTGCCCGGGATGCCGGTGCCGCCGAGATCGTCGACCCCACGCCGTTCGCGGTGGGCTCGATCGCGGCGACGTACGCGAAGTACCCGAACGCGCGCGGCATCCTGCCGGCGATGGGGTACGGCGAGGCGCAGACCCGCGACCTCGAGGCGACGATCCGGGCCATGGTCGACGCCGGCGCGATCGACGCGATCGTGTCCGGGACGCCGGTGGACATCACCCGGGTGATCTCCGTCGACGTGCCGCTCACCCGGGCGCGCTACGAGCTGCGCGAGCAGGAGCCCGGCCGGCTGGCCGCCGCCCTGACCAAGGCCCTCGACCGCTGACGTCGCCGGCGGATCGAGGTGATCCGCTGACCTCTCGGCGGTCAGAAGCATGACACCTCGAACCGGCTGACCTCTCCCGGGTTCGAGGTGTTCGGCTGACCTCTCGCGTCAGGAGATCACCTCGAACCAGGAGCGGGTTCTGGTCAGTCGGTGGGGCGGGTGCCGTGCAGGGCGGCGAAGAGCGCCGGCGCGAGGTCGGCGTCGCGCACGTCCTCGAGCGACACCGGCCGCCCGTCGGGCCCGGCGAGCGGCACCCGCCAGTTCGGGTACTCGTCGCTGGTGCCCGGCTGGTTGACGGCCCGGTGGTCTCCGACGAGGTCGGCCAGGGCCACGGCGAGCATCCGGCTCGGCGTGAGCGCCATCCACCGGTGCAGCGCCTCGACGACCGCGTCGTTGCCGGCCGCCGGCCCGAGCAGCCCGCGCGCGACACAGGCGTCGCGCAGCCGGCCGATCGAGGCCTCCTCCTGGGCACGCTCCTCCTCGACCGGGCGGGTCAGCAGCCCCAGCTCCTCGCGGATGGCCACGTGCTCGAGGGCGAGGTAGCCCGCCGACGGCGGCAGGTCGTGCGTCGTGACGGTCGACAGGCACAGCTCGCGGTAGTGCTCGGGCGGCTTGGGCGCGGTGTCCTCCCACTCGAACCACAGGATCGAGGTGCCGACGAGCCCCCGCTCGGTCATGTAGTCGCGCACGTGCGGGGCCACCACCCCGAGGTCCTCGCCGATGACGACCGCGCCGGCGCGCTGCGCCTCCAGCACGAGGATGCCGAGCAGCGCCTCGTGGTCGTAGTGCACGTAGGTGCCCTCGGCGGGCGTGCCACCGGCCGGGATCCACCACAGGCGGAACAGGCCGATGATGTGGTCGACCCGGATGCCGCCCGGAGTCGCGCAGCACGGTGCGCACCATGTCGCGGAACGGCGCGTAGCCGAGCTCGGCGAGCCGGTCGGGGCGCCACGGCGGCTGGCTCCAGTCCTGGCCGAGCTGGTTGAACTGGTCGGGCGGCGCGCCCACGGTGACCCCGCGCGCCAGGGCGTCGCCGAGCCCCCAGGCGTCGGCGCCGAGCGGGTGCACCCCCACGGCGAGGTCGTGCACGATGCCGAGCGACATGCCCGCCGACCGGGCGTCGAGCTGGGCCGAGGCCAGCTGCTGCTCGAGCAGCCACTGCAGCCAGCAGTGGAAGTCGACCTCGCTGGCGTGCCGCTCGCGGAACGTGGCGACGGCGGCGCTCGAGGGGTCCTGCAGCTCGTCGGCCCACTGCGTCCAGGGCATGCCGTACTCCTCGACGAGCGCGCACCAGGTGGCGTAGGTCGTGAGGCCGTCGCCCTCGCGGTCGCAGAACTCGACGAACGACCGCTCCCGCCGGCCGGTCAGGCCCACGTCGAAGACCAGCCGCAGGGCCTCCTTCTTCGCGGTCCAGGCGGCGTCGCGGTCGATCCGGTCGACCGAGTTCAGGGCGCGGGCACCGGCGGCCAGGGTGGCCACCCGGCGGTAGGCCGCGTGGTCGAGCCGGGCCAGCTCGGGCACGTCCTCGACCCGCAGGTAGAGCGGGTTGACGAAGCGCCGGGTGGTCGGCAGGTAGGGCGAGGGCTCCATCGGCACCACCGGCTCGGCGGCGTGCAGGGGGTTGATCAGCACGAAGTCGGCGTCGTGCGCGGCCGCGGCCCAGGTGGCCAGGTCGGCGAGGTCACCGAGGTCGCCGACGCCCCACGACTCACCCGAGCGCACCTGGTACAGCTGCGCCATCAGCCCGACGACACGACCCTCGGCCACCGCCGGCGGCAGCTCGAGGCGCTGCGGCGTGACGACGAGGGTGGCCTCGGTGGTGCGCGGGTCGAGCGCCGGCACCTCGAGGTGCGCCACCAGACGGTGCCACCCGACGGGCAGGTCACCGGGCACCTCGAAGGTCGCCTCCCCCACCAGCTGCCCGTCGACCTCGCGCTCGGGCACCCACCGGTCGACCTGCGGCACCTCGCGCACCGAGCCGTCCTCCAGCACGATGTCGAGCCGGATGCCGGTGCCCGCCGACACGTGTGCGTTGACCCACGGCGTCCACCCCTCGCGCGCCACCACGGTGGCGGGCAGGGTGCGGCGCCACGGCGCGAGCTCGACACCGGCGAGGGCCAGCTCGACGGCGTCGTCACCCTCGGCCTCCACCCCCAGGGCGGTGAGCACGGCCCGGATCGCCGCCGCGGAGACGGTGACGTGCTGGCCCTGCCAGTCCCAGAACTCCGTCGCGACCCCGTGGGCGTGGGCGAGCTCGACGAGCCGGGGCGGCGGGGCGGCGGTGACCATGCGCCCATCCTGCCGTGCGCGGTCCGGCCACCCGAATCCAGCACCCCTGTCCGGTCAGCCGCCGACCTCGTCGCGCCACGAGTGCTTCGGGTCGAACCCGAGCACCCGGCGGGCCTTGTCGATCGAGAGCAGCGTGTCGTGCTCGCCGAGGTCGCCCCGCACCTCGACGCCGGGGAACTCCGCCGCCACCAGCTCGGCGTTGGGGCGGCTCATCACGGTGTCGGGCGACGCGATGATGAACCGGTCGAACCCCGGTGCGGTGTGCGCCAGCGCTCGCTCGACGGCGAGTGCGCCGTCACGCCCGTCGATGTAGCCCCACAGGTTCCACCGGCGCAGGGCCGGGTCGGCGTCGAAGGCGGGGAACTGCGCGTAGTCCTCGACGTCCATGACGTTCGAGAACCGCAGCGCCGTGATCGACAGCCCCGGGTGCCACCGGCACAGCTCGATGGCCATCGTCTCCTCGAGGTGCTTGCCCAAGCGAGTAGACCGACTCGGGCCGCGCGGGGTACTCCTCGTCGACCGGGATGTAGGGCGGCGGCGTCTCGAACGGCAGCCCGAGCACCGTCTCGCTCGACGCCATCACCACCTTGTCGATGCCGAGCCGGGTGGCGGCGTGCAGCACGTTGAAGGTCGTCAGCTGGTTGTTGCGGAACGTCGCGACGTCGCTGTGCAGCCCCGGCGCCGGGATCGCCGCCAGGTGCACCACTGCCTCGGCGGCCGGCTGCTCGCCCCGCACCCCGCCCAGGGCGTCGACGACCTGGCCGTAGTCGGTGAGGTCGACCGCGACCCAGCCGCTCCACCGCTCCCCGGCCGTGTCGAGGTTGACGACGTCGTGCCCGCTCCCCCGCAGCCGGTCGACGACGTGGCGTCCTAGCTTTCCCGACCCTCCGGTCACCGCGATGCGCATGCGGCGAGCGTATGCCGTGCCGCCCGCGTTTCCGGGCGGCACGGCATCCGCGATCTCACACGCTCGGTGCCTCCTGGTGGATCGGCTGCTGCACCTTCTGCACCCGGGGGTCACCGGCGTCGGCGAAGTAGTCGCCGCGGATCGTCTCGTCGGGGCCGTCGGGAACCTTGGCCAGCCGCAGCGCGACGGTCACCACGACCGCGATGACCAGGTTGATGGCGAAGGCGGTGAGGGCGATGTAGCCGAGCTGGCCGATGACCGGCATCTGCGCCAGCGAGCCACCGAAGTGGTCGACGCCGGCGCGCGGGTTGGTGACGTTCCACGCCTGCCAGGTGCCGTAGGCCATGCCCACGGCCCAGCCGGCGAGCAGCGCCCACCGGTGCATCCACCGGGTGTAGAGGCCGATCACGATGGCCGGCAGGGTCTGCAGGATCCAGATGCCGCCGAGCAGCTGGAAGTTGATCGCGTTCTGCTTGTCGAGCAGCAGCACGAAGACCAGCGCGAACAGCTTGACGACCAGCGAGGCCAGCTTGGAGACCTTGGCCTCCTGCGCGACCGTGGCGTCGGGCTTGAGCCACTCCTTGTAGATGTTGCGGGTGAACGTGTTGGCCGCGGCGATCGACATGATCGCCGCCGGCACGAGCGCCCCGATGGCGATGGCCGCGAAGGCCACGCCCGCGAACCACGACGGGAAGGCGTCCTCGAACAGCTGGGGGATGACGAGCTGGGCGTTGGGCTTGCCGTCGGCGCCGATCGGCTTGGTGCCCGCGGCGATCGCGACCCAGCCGAGCAGCGCGAGGAGACCGAGCACGAAGCTGTAGGCCGGCAGGATGGCGGCGTTGCGGCGCACCGTGTTTCGCGTCGCGGCCGACAGGCTCGCCGTGATCGAGTGCGGGTACATGAAGAGGGCCAGCGCCGACCCCAGCCCCAGCGTGGCGTAGGCCCAGTACTGCGTCCCCCCGGGGATGAAGACGCCGTTGGGCTTGCCGTCGACCGCGTTGGGCGCGGCCATCTTGGTCTCGGCCGCGTCGAAGATGGTCGTCCAGCCGCCGAACTTCGTGGGCAGGTAGATGATCGCCACGATGATGACGAGGTAGATCAGGGTGTCCTTGACGAACGCGATGACGGCCGGGGCCCGCAGGCCACCGGAGTAGGTGTAGGCCGCGAGCAGGGCGAATGCGACGAACAACGGCAGGTCCTGGGCGATGATGTTGTCTCCGCCACCGAGGCCGACGACCTCGAGCACTGCCTGGATGCCGACCAGCTGGAGCGCGATGTACGGCATCGTCGCGAGGAACCCGGTGACCGCGACGGCCAGCGACAGCCCGCGAGAACCGAACCGGCCGCGGACGAAGTCGGCCGTGGTGACGTATCCGTGCCGGTGGCTCACCGACCACATCCGGCCCATGAAGACGAAGATGATCGGGTAGAGCACGATCGTGTAGGGCACCGCGAAGAACCCGGACACCGAGCCGGCCGCCCACATCGCCGCCGGCACCGCGATGAACGTGTAGGCCGTGTAGAGGTCGCCGCCGAGCAGGAACCAGGTGATCCAGGTGCCGAACGAGCGCCCGCCCAGGCCCCACTCGTCGAGCGACTCCATGCTCGTCGGGCGGCGCCACCGGCTGGCCCAGAAGCCCAGGCCGGTGACCAGGGCGAAGAGCAGGACGAGGACGAGCAGCGCGACTCCGTTGATGTTGCTCATGCCCGCTCCTCGTTCACGTCGGTGCCCAGGTCGTCCATCGGTCGGTGCGGCCGGGCGACGAGCACGATGCGGTAGGCCGCGTAGGTGAGCGCCGAGGTCAGGAAGACCCAGAGGAACTGGTACCAGATGAAGAACGGGAAGCCACCGAGCCGCGGCTCGTCGCGGCTGTAGCTGCTCACCCACATCAGGGCGATGATCGGGAGCGCGAGGAGCACGCCCGCCAGCACGAGCAGGCCGGTGCGGGCGGGTGGCACGGTGTCGTGGTCGACCGCGTCCGGGCGGTCGGGGTCGACGGCGTCGACTGAGCTCATGGTTCCTCCTTGGTCCCCCGGCGCGCGGTGGTGACCGGGCCACCGATCACCGTAGGGACTCGGGTGCGCCCTGCGGGCTTTGCGGACGGCCGGCCGACGGGCCGTCGGTGGGCCTCGGCACAATGGGCGGATGTCCACGATCGTCTTCCTCCACGCCCATCCCGACGACGAGGCCTCGCAGACCTCCGGCTCGATGGCACGCGCTGTCGACGAGGGCCACCGCGTGGTCGTCGTCTTCGCCACCCACGGCGACCACGGCGAGGTTCCCGACGACCTCGCTCCCGGTGAGACGGTGGTCGACCGGCGCCGCACCGAGGCGGAGGCGTCGGCCGCCGCGATCGGCCTGCACCGTCGTCGTGTGGCTGGGCTACGCCGACTCGGGCATGTCCGGCTGGGACCAGAACTCGCACGAAGGCGCCTTCACCGCAGCGCCGTTGGACGAGGCCGGGGCGAGGTTCGCGGCGATCCTCGACGAGGAGGACGCCGACATCGCCGTCGGTTACGACTGGCACGGCGGCTACGGCCACCCCGACCACGTGCAGGTGCACCGCGTGCTGCACCGCGCGGCCGAGCTCGCCGCCCGCCGGCCGCGGGTGCTCGAGTCGACGATGAACCGCGACGCCGCGCGCCGGTTCTCGGACGCCGCGAGGGCGGCCGGGGCCTCCGACGAGGAGGCGTTCGACCCCGACCAACCGATGGACGACGGCAACCCGCTCGGCGAGCCCGAGTCGGCCATCTCCTGGCGGGTCGATGTCAGCCCGTGGATCGAGCGGCGCCGGGCCGCCCTCGAGGCGCACCGCAGCCAGACCACCGACGTCGGCATGATGCTGTCGATGCCTCCCGAGATGTTCGCGGCCTTCTTCGGCCACGAGCACTACATCGAGCCGGGCCGCCCGCCGGGCATGGTCGACGGCTGGCCCTTCGGCCAGTAGGTCCCACCCTCAGGCGGCCTCGTCCGGCTCGTCCGGCTCGTCCTGCGTCGCCGGCGCCGCACGCAGGTCACCCCACGCCTGCTCCAGCAGTGCCCGCGCCGCCGCCCGGCCCGACTGCACCATCCGGTCCAGCTGGTGGAACTCGAGCAGGCCCACCCCCATCGACGACGGGCCGACGACCCACGCCCCCCGGGCGCGGGCCGCGTCACCGGCTCCCCCGCTGCCGATCATCATCGTGCGCATCAGGGTGTCGCCCAGCCCCGGCACCCGTGGCCGCCCGGGGCGGCGCGGCCCCTCTCCACCCGACCCGATGGTCACCGCCACGACCGGGCCCTCGTCGCGCTCGACGAGCAGGTCGGTGGGCAGGTTGTCGAGCACCCCGCCGTCGACGAGCAGCCGCCCGTCGTCCTGCGCCAACGGCGCGAACAGCACCGGCAGGCGGGAGGACGCCAGGGCCGCGTCGACCAGCCGGCCGCGGCGGTGCACCTGCCGGGTGCGGCTGACCAGGTCGACGCTGACCATCGACAGCTGCCGGGGCAGTCCCTCCAGCACCGTGTCCGCGCCGTAGTGACGCTCCATGGCCGCGTGCACCCGCCGCCCCCGCGCGAGGGACCGGCCCGAGAGCCGGTAGTCGCTGAACGGCCGGCGCCGCACGAACTCGGCGTAGCAGATCTCCTCGAGCGTGGCCCCGTCGACGCCGGTCGCGTGCATCCCGGCGATGATCGCGCCGACGCTGGCGCCGGTCACCCGGTCGACGTGCAGGCCCGCATCCTCGAGCTCGCGCAGCACCCCGACGTGCGCGAACGCCCGCGCCCCGCCGCCGGCCAGGGCCAGCCCGAGCGACCGCCCGGCGAGCCGGTCGGCCAGCGCCCGTAGGCCGGCCGCGAGGTCACCGGTGACCAGGGTGAGCTGCCAGGCGTCAGTGGCCGCCACCCAGGCCACCCGCTGCTCGGGGCCGGGTGCGGCGCCGACCAGCACCAGCTCGGGTCGCCGCACCGGGGCCGGTGACGGCCCCACCCCGGGCGCCGGTTCACCGGCGGTCGCGACGAGCACCACGGCATCCGCCTGGCGCAGGCAGAAGTCGCGCCACTCGGCATCCGGGCCGTCCGTGGCGGATGCCGCGACGAGCAGCACCCGGTCGTGGTCGCGCTCGGCGCGGGCCAGCCCGTCGGGGCTCACCACGCCCGGAGTCGCGACCCGGAGGTGCTGGCGCAGCCGCCGGCCGAGCGCCTCGACCACCGCGGTGACCTGCGGTGCCGAGATGGCGGTGCCCCACCCCACGACGGCGACCACCGACACGCGCTCCGGCGGCGGTGGGGCGACCGCGCCGCCGCCGGCCGTGCGCAGCCGCTCGGCCACCTGCCCGAGCACGAACCGCGCCGCCGACGGGTCGGTGGCGAGCACGTCCTCGAACGCCGCTCGAGGGATCTCGACGAGGGTGGTGTCGCGGCGGGCCCGCACCGTGGCCGAGCGGCGCTCACCGGAGAGCAGCGCCAGCTCACCGAGCACCTGCCCCGGGCCGAGCTCGCGCACCACCGCGCCGTCGACGAGCACCTCGAGCCGGCCGGTGCGCACGGCGAACGCCGACCCCGGCGGGTCGCCCTGGTGGATCAGCACCGCGCCCGCGGGCAGGTCGACCACCCGGGTCGCGCGCTCCAGCCGGTTGCGGGCCGCGGTGGGGAGCACCGAGAACAGGGGCAGCTCGGACAGGTCGACGGCGTCCGCGGTGCCGAGCGCCACCGGAACCGCCCACTCGGCCGGCGGGTTCGGTGGGAGCACGACCGGCGGACGGTGGTCGGAGACGTCCTCCTCCTCCGCCACGGCGGACCGGATGCGGCCCAGCGGGACGGCGAGCACCGCGACCACGAGGAACGCGACGATCGACAGCACCCACCCGGTGCGCAGCGAGTTGACCACCGTCGCCGGCGACGGGTCGCCCAGGACGACCACGAGCACCGCGATCCCGATGACGCCCCCGAGCTGCCGCGCGCTCGACGCGACCGCGGATGCCGTGGCGTACCGGCCCCCGGGCACCGCCGCGAGCGTCGCGCTGCCGAGCAGCGGGAGGGCGGCACCGACCCCGATGCCGCTGAGCACCTGGCCTGGCATCCACTCCGCCCAGAACGCCGGCTCCAGCCCCACGCGCTGGTGGTACCAGACGTAGGCGGCCGCCCAGACGAGCGCGCCCGGCACGACGAACACCCGGTAGCCGTAGCGCTCGGCGAGCGGCCCGAGGCGCGACGCGACGAGGGCCGCGATGATCGCGCCGGGCACCAGGGCGAGACCGGCCTCGAGCACGTCGTAGCCCCAGACGTACTGCAGCCACAGCACGTTGGTCAGCAGGTAGGCGTAGAAGCCGAAGCCCGCGGCGATCGTTGCGGCAGAACCCAGGTCGAACGAGCGCAGGCGCAGCAGCATCGGGTCGAGCATCGGCGCCCGGTGCCGTCTCGAGCTGACCACGAAGAGCACCAGCGCGACGGCCGCGCCCACGAACGACGCCACCACCTGCGGGCTCGCCCAGCCCCAGTCGGCGCCCTTGATGATGCCGAGGTTCAGCAGGGCCAAGCTGGTGACCAGGAGTGCCGCACCGACCAGGTCGGGCATGACGCGGCGCCCGGGAGCCCGGCTCTCGACCAGCTCGTGGCGCGCCGCCCAGACCGCGACCAGGCCGAAGGGCAGGTTGACCAGGAACGCCCAACGCCAGCCGCCCAGCTGCACCAGGGCACCGCCGATGGGCGGCCCGACCCCCGCGGCGACCGCGGCCGAGGCGCCCCAGACCCCGATGGCGTGGGCCCGGCGCTCCGCCGGGAAGGCCGCGATGACCAGGGCGAGCGACGCGGGCACGAGCATCGCCGCGCCGAACGCCTGCACCACCCGGGCGAGGATCAGCAGCTCGACGGAGGGAGCCAGACCGCACGCCGCGGACGCGACCGTGAACACGGCCACACCGGCCACGAACGACCGGCGGCGGCCCACGAGGTCGGTCAGCCGGCCGCACAGGATGAGCGAGGCCGCGAAGACGATGTTGTAGGCGTTGAGCACCCACGACAGCTCACCGATCGTGGTGTCGGAGAACGACTCCCGGATGGAAGGGAACGCCACGTTGACGATGGTGGCGTCGAGGAAGGCGAGGAAGGCGCCGAAGCTGGCGACGAGCAGGACGCGTGACGGGGGGACGCGCGTCGTCGCAGCGGATGCCATTCACACCTCCGGGGTCCGGGGAGAACCTAGTACCTCGGACCCTCGCTGAACAGGGCGAATCGATGATTCCAACCGGCTCGGCGCACGCTGCGCCGCGCGGTCAGTGGACGACGAGCACCACGCGACCGGCGCGCTCGACGACGCGTCGACTCACCGAGCCCATCAGCAGCCCGCGGAAGCCACCGGCTCCCCGCCGCCCGAGGACGACCAGGTCGACGTCCCGCTCGACCGCCACCTCGACCACCGCGCGAGCCGGCGAGCCGTGGCGCACGACGATGTCGACCGGCACCCCGGGGTGACGCGCGGCGACCGGGTCGGCGACGCGGTGCCCCAGCTCGGTGTACCGCTCCTCCACCTCTCCCCAGCGGCTGCTGGAGCGCTCGGTCACCACTACTCCGTCCTGGACCTCCACGTTCCAGCCGAGCACGCAGGTGATGCCGGCGCCGGCGGCCTCGGCGATCGTGAACGCCAGCTCGGCGGCGCGGCTGCTGGCGTCGCTGCCGTCGACCGCGACCAGGATGCGCCGCGGCGGCGCCACCACCGTGTCGGACGGCACGACGGCGACGGGACAGCGGGCATGGGCGACCACAGGCAGGGCGACCGACCCCAGGAGGATCCGCTCGAGCCGGCCACGAGCCGGCGCACCGACGACGACCCGGGCGGCGTTCTGCGACAGCCGCACCAGGGCGGCCGCCGGCGGGCCCCACGGCACGGCGACGGCGATGTCCCGGACGTCGTCGCGCCGGGTCCGAGCCCGCTCGGCAGCGCGGTCGAGGATGCGGTGCGCCCCTTCGTCGAGGTGCTCGGCGAGGCTCGGCGCCCCGGAGACCAGGGTCTCGTAGGGCGAGAGCTGCACCTGCGGGTCGACGACCGTCACCAGCCGCAGGGGTGCGTGCAGCCGGGCGGCCTCGTCGGCTGCCCAGTCGACGACCGCGTCATCGGCGACGGACCCGTCGACGGCGACGACCACCGCCCCGCTGGCGCCGAGGATCTCGTCACCGGCGGCGCCCGACGAACTGGTGGGAAGGGGGGTGCTGACCTCGTGCTCGGCCATACCTCCATGATCCTCCGGGGGCCGCCCGATGGCGTGGTCTCCTCTGTCACACCCGTCAGCGTCTGCCAGCCGCTCATCGACGCCGTGCGTGGGGTGTCGGTCAGGCGGCGGGGGGCGGCGGGGGGTTCAGGGCGGTGAGCAGCCGGCTGGTCGCCGCCGCGAGCTGCACCGGGGTGGCGGCCTGGTCGCGGGTCGCCAGCAGCGACTCGACGTCGGCGCGGGAGGCGCGCACGGCATCCCGCAGCGTGCGGGCGCGAGCGGCGCGCTCCTCGTCGGGGGCCGCCGCCTCGAGCCCGGTCAGCCGGTCCTCGGCGGCGCTCACCCGGGCGGCGCTGACGTGCCAGCCGCCGGCCAGGGCGTCGGGGGTGTTGGTCTGCTGCAGCTGGGGCAGCAGCACGCGGCCGAACCACGCCACCTCGGCCTCGGCCTCGGCCGAGCTCGGCGTCCCAGGCGGCGCGCCGCCGGCTGCGCACGACGAGGAACCCGGCCAGCCCGGCGAGCAGGGCGGCGAGCACGAGCCAGACCCAGCCGGGGATGCCGCCACCCTCGTCAGCGACCGGCTCGGGCGCCGCCGTCGCCGTGGCGGACGGTGTCGGGGTGGGCGTCGGGGTGGGCGTGGCGGTGGCGGTGCGGGTGACCTCCTTGGTCGGGGTCACCGTCGAGGTGACCACCACCGACGTGGTGGCCGTGGGGGTCGGCGGCGTCGTCGTCGGCGTCCTCGTCGGGGTGGGCGTCGGCGGCGTCGTGGTGGGGGTCGGGGTCGGCGTCGGCGGTGTCGCTCGGGGTCTGGGTGGGCTCCGGCGTCGGGGTGTCGGGCACCACGGCGGTCGGCGGCACCGAGATCGAGCGGCACGGGCACCGAGATCGAGGGCACGGACACCGAGATCGAGGGGATCGTCGGCAGGGTCACCGACGGGGTCGGCAGGGTGATGCCGTCTCCCCCGCAGCCGGTGAGCAGCAGCGCCACCAGCCCGCCGGCCGGGACGAGCCACCCTCGAGCCCTCGTCGTGCCCGGGGTGCGGGTGTCCATGTCGCGGCCTTCCTGTCGTGCGGTGCGCTGCCTCCCGGCAGTCTCGACGGCCGCCCGCGCGCGGGGCATCACCCGCACCGGATGATGCGGCCCCCCGCCGGCGAGCGGTGCAATGGCGCGATGGACGACTCCCCACAGGCCGCCCCCACCGCGGAGCACGCCCGGCTGGCCCAGGCGACCGGGCGCGCCGAGACCGACCTGTTCACCGCGAACCCCTGGTACGAGTGGGGGCCCTACCTCAGCGAACGCGCCTGGGGCACGGTGCGCGAGGACTACTCCGCCGACGGCGACGCCTGGCGCTCCTTCCCGCACGACCACGCCCGCTCGCGGGCGTACCGGTGGAACGAGGACGGGATGGCGGGCATCTCCGACATCCGCCACGAGCTCTGCCTCGGGCTGGCGCTGTGGAACGGCAAGGACCCCATCCTCAAGGAGCGGATGTTCGGTCTGGCCGGCCCGGAGGGCAACCACGGCGAGGACGCCAAGGACTACTGGTGGTACCTCGAGGGCCTGCCGAGCCACGCCCTGCTGCACTGGCGCTACCACTACCCGCAGGGCGAGTTCCCGTACGAGCAGCTCGTGCACCACGGCCGCGGGCTGCAGCGACCCCGAGCTCGAGCTGCTCGACACCGGCGCCTTCGACGACGACCGCTACTGGTCGGTCGACGTGACGTACGCGAAGGCCACCCCGACCGAGGTGCTCATGCGCGTCGTCGTCGAGAACCACGGGCCCGACGAGGCCACCCTCGACGTGCTGCCGACCCTGTGGTTCCGCAACACCTGGTCGTGGGCCGAGGGCGCGCCCCGGCCGCGCATCGAGCGCGACGGCACCTCGCTGCAGGTCGGCGAGCACGCCCTCGCCGGCTACCGGCTGGATGCCGCGCCCGGCCCCGACGGGCTGGCCCCCGAGGCGCTGTTCTGCGAGAACGACACCAACCTGCCGCGCGTCTTCGGCGCGCCGCCGAGCACGCTCTACCCGAAGGACGGCATCAACGACCACGTGGTCTCCGGCGCCGCCACGGTCAACCCCGGGCGGCTTCGGCACCAAGGCCGCGCTCCGGTACCGGGTCACCGTCCCGGCCGGCGGCACGGCCGAGCTGCGGCTGCGGCTGCACCGCCCGGATGCCGGCCGGCCCCGCCCGAGCCGGATTGGGCCGCAACGGCATTCGACGACGTGGTCGCGGCGCGCGAGGCCGACGCCGACGAGTTCTACGCCGCCCTGGCCCCGGCCGGCACGACCGCCGAGGAGCAGCGGGTGCTGCGCCAGGCGAGCGCCGGGCTGGTGTGGAGCAAGCAGATCTACCCCTACGACGTGGGGCGCTGGCTCGACGGCGACCCCGGGCAGCCGCCGCCGGCCGGCTCCCGGCGCGGGGTGCGCAACGACGCCTGGCGGCACCTCGACTCCTTCGACGTGCTGGCGATGCCCGACCCGTGGGAGTACCCGTGGTTCGCCGCCTGGGACCTCGCGTTCCACGCCGTCGCCTGGGCCCACCTCGACCCGGCCTTCGCGAAGTACCAGACGCTCGTGCTGCTGCGCGAGTGGTTCCAGCACCCCAACGGGGCGCTGCCCGCCTACGAGTGGAACTTCGACGACGTCAACCCGCCCATCCACGTGCTGGCCGCGCTGCGCGTCTACCGGATCGACGGCTCGCGTGACCGGGAGTTCCTCGAGCGGGTCTTCCAGAAGCTGGTCGTCAACTTCACCTGGTGGCTCAACCGCGAGGACGAGGACGGCAACAACGTCTTCGGCGGCGGGTTCCTCGGGCTGGACAACATCAGCCCGGTCGACCGCTCGAAGCTGCCCGACGGCTTCCGGCTGGAGCAGGCCGACGGCACGGCGTGGATGGCGTACTACGCGATGTCGATGCTCGTCATCGCGGTCGAGCTCGCGCAGGAGAACCCCGTCTACGACGACATGGTCGTCAAGTTCCTCGAGCAGTTCCTCCAGATCCGGCGGGCCCTGGAGGACCAGGGGCTCTACGACACCGAGGACGCCTTCTTCTACGACCGGCTCGTGCACCCGTCCGGTGAGTCGATGCCGGTGCAGGTGCGCACCATCGCCGGGCTCGTCCCCCTGCTGCCCGCGGTCGGGCTGCCCCGGCCGCAGGCGACGCACGTCGACCGGCTCGGGAAGGGCTTCGCGCAAGGTCCGCGAGAGCTGGGCCCGGCAGGGCGGCACCCTCGCCGGCCTGGTGCGCGAGCTCGACGGCCGGCAGAACATCCTCGTCTCGGTGCTGCACCCCGACGACGTGCGGCTGGCCCTGAAGGAGTTCCTCGACGAGGACGCCTTCCTGTCGCCGCACGGCCTGCGCTCGGTGTCGAAGCGCTACGAGGGCCACCCGTACTCCATCCCCGGGATGCCGGGCGCGACGATCGACTACGAGCCGGCGGAGTCGACCACCGCGATGTTCGGCGGCAACTCCAACTGGCGCGGCCCGGTGTGGATGCCGCTGAACTACCTCGCGGTGCGCCAGTTCGCCATCTGGCAGCGGTTCCTCGGCGACGACTACACCCTCGAGTACCCCACCGGCTCGGGCGAACAGCACACCTTCGGCGAGATCGCCCAGGACCTCGCCGACCGGCTGGTGTCGATCTGGCTCCCGGACGCGAACGGCCACCGCCCGGTCTTCGGCGGGGTGCGCCGGCTGCAGGAGGACCCGGCCTGGAAGGACAACCTGCTCTTCTTCGAGTACTTCCACGGTGACAACGGCGCCGGCCTCGGCGCGAGCCACCAGACCGGCTGGACCGCGCTCGTCGTCGACCTCCTGCTCGACCCGCCGGGCAGCGGACCGCCCACCCCACCACGTAGTCGCCGCACCCGCGGCGACCGCGCACCACCCCAACCGCAAGGAGCACCACCATGCCCGCCCAGAGCGACAACCCCGTCCTCGACACCATCGCCGCCATCACCGCCGCCTCCCTGGAGCGTTCCGACCTGCCGCCGGAGGCGCTGGTCATGATCCGGCTGGCCGCCCTCGCCGCGGTCGACGCGAAGCCGATCTCCTACCTGGCCCACGTCGGCCCGTCGATGGAGAGCGGCGTGACCCTCGAGGACGTGCAGAACGTGCTCGTCGCCGTCGCGCCGATCATCGGCACCGCCCGCACGCTGTCGGCATCCGTCAACATCGCCGAGGCGCTCGGGTTCGCCCTCGACGTCATGGAGGCCGAGCTCGACGCCGAGCTCGACGAGATGTGACCGACCCGGCGTCGCGGTCAGTCGACCGCGACGTAGACGGTGTTCGCCGAGGTGCCGCCCGGTGAGCGGGTTGGCGAAGCTCACCACGTGCGCCTCGGCGGCGCCGAACTCGCGCGCGCAGCACCGCCATGAAGTCGTCGTCCGGCGGGTCGTCGGACCACAGCGCGAAGACCCCGCCGGGGTGCAGGTGGCCGCGCAGCGCGTGCAGGCCCTCGGCGGTGTAGAACGCCGCGTGGCTGGGGTGCAGCACGTGCCGTGGCGTGTGGTCGATGTCGAGCAGCACCGCGTGCACCTGCGGTGGTCCCTCCGGCGCGAAGGGTGACGCCGCCGCGGCGAGCGCGAAGAAGTCGCCCTGCACCAGCCGGGTGCGCGGGTCGGCGGTGAGCGCCGCGGCATCCGGCAGCAGGTGTCGCTCGTGCCAGCCGATGACCGGCGCGAGGGCCTCGACGACGACGAGCGAGCGCACCCGCGGGTCGTCGAGCGCGGTGACCGCGGTGTAGCCCAGCCCGAGGCCGCCGACGACGACGTCGAGCCGGTCGCCCGGGCACGCGGCGAGCCCCAGCCGCGCCAGCTCGATCTCGGCGACGGGGAACAGGCTGGACATGAGGAACTCCTCGCCCAGCTTGACCTCGTAGACGTCGACCTCGAGGGTGCGCTCGAGCCGCCGGCGCAGGCTGATCTCGCCCATCGCGGTGGGCTGCCAGTCGAGCTCCTCGAACCGCCTGCTCATCGGCCCACCCTCCTCGCGCGCCGGACCCGCGCTGTCGCCACTGCCCACCGTCGGCCCCGGCGGATCGGGCGACCGGGCCGCACGGATCGGGCCGGGAGGATGACCCCGATGACCACCCGCACGCCGCCGTCGCTCGCCGAGCGCGCCCGGGCCGCCGAGCCCGCCCTGACCCGCTCCGTCCCCGGGCTCCTGCCGCCCACCCCGGCGGCCGCGCTGCGCGAGCTCGCCGACACCGCGGCGGCCCTCGACGAGCCCGGGCGCCTGGGACCGCTACGGCGAGCACGGTCCGGTCGCCGCCCTCGAGCGCCGCGTCGCCGACCTGCTCGGCACACCCGCCGCCGCGATGTTCCCGAGCGGGGTGATGGCGCAGCAGGCGATGCTGCGGGTGTGGTGCGACCAGCAGGGCTCGCGGCGCGTCGCCGCTCCCGGCGCTCTGCCACCCCATCCAGCACGAGGACGACGGCCCGCGCCTGCTGCACGGCTTCGAGTTCGCCCTGCTCACCGACGGCCCCACGGTGCCGACGGTCGAGCACCTCGCGGCGATCCACGGCCGGCTCGGCGCCGTGCTGCTCGAGCTGCCGCTGCGCGACGCCGGCTACCTCCTGCCGTCGTGGGACGAGCTGGTCGCCGTTCGCGCAGGCCTGCCGCGAGCGCGGCGTCCCGCTGCACCTCGACGGCGCCCGCATCTGGGAGTCGGCGCCCGAGCTCGGCCACACCCCGGCCGAGATCGCCGCGCTCGCCGACAGCGTCTACGTCTCGCTCTACAAGGGGCTCGGCGGGCTCGCGGGTGCGGTGGTGGCCGGGCCGGAGGACGAGGTGGCGCAGGCGCGGGTCTGGCGCAGCCGGATGGGCGGCACCCTGTTCAGCCTGATGCCGTACGCCGTCGCCGCGCTGCGCGGGCTCGACCGCGAGCTGCCGCGGATGGCCGAGTACCACGAGCGGGCGGTGCTGCTGGCGCAGCGGCTGGAGGCGCGCGGCATCCGGGTCACGCCGCAGCCGCCGCACACCACCGCGTTCCGCATCCACGTCGAGCGCGAGGTGGCCGACCTCGACGAGCGCCGGGTCGTGGCGATGGAGCGCGAGCAGGTCAGGCTCTCGCCACCGTGGTCGGCCTCGACCACCCCGGGCTGGTCGTGGACCGAGCTCACCGTGGGGCCGGCCACGATGCAGTGGGACGTCGACGACGCGGTCGACACGCTGGTGCGGGCCTACCTGCACTAGTGCCCGAGGGGCTGGACCCGGGGTGACCTCACCTACCGCCCGGTAGGTGCGGCGATCACTGCACCTACGAGGCGGTAGCCCGGGCAGAGGCTGAACCGGGGCGGCCCCCCGTCCGTGTTGTGGGGCGTGACCACCGTCGAGGTTCGGGTGAGCTCTGCGTGGCTGCGCCTGCGCGAACCGGCGGACGCGGCTGCCCGCTCCCTCGATCTCGCGCGCAAGGCGGTGCAGGCGCAGACCGGCTCGGGCCGCACCGTCGTGCACGACCTCGGCTGCGGGAGCGGCTCGATGGGCCGTTGGCTGGCACCGCACCTGACCGGCCCGCAGCACTGGGTGCTGCACGACCGCGACCCCGACCTGCTGCGTGCCGCTGCCGACCGACCCGCCGCGCGCCGCCGACGGCTCCGCCGTCACCGTCGAGACCCGCCAGGGCGACCTCACCCGGCTGGACCCCGACGACCTGGCCGGCGCCACGCTCATCACCGCCTCCGCGCTGCTCGACATGCTCACCGCGGCCGAGCTGGAACGCTTCGCCCGGTCGTGCGTGGCCGCCGCCGTCCCGGCGCTGGTCACCCTCTCGGTCACCGGACGGGTGCGCCTCACCCCGAGCGACCCGCTCGACACGGCCCTCGGCACCGCCTTCAACCGGCACCAGCGACGCACGGTCGGGCGGTCGCACCCTGCTCGGGCCGGTCGCCGCCCGCGCCGCCGTCGACACGTTCGGCGAGCTCGGGGCCCGGGTCGAGGTGCGACCGAGCCCGTGGCGGCTGGACGCCGGCTGCCCGCTCGCTGACTCGCGACTGGCTCGCCGGCTGGGTGGGCGCCGCCGTCGAGCAGCGCCCCGAGCTCGCCACCGCGGCGTCCACCTACCTCGCCCGGCGCCTCGACGAGATCGAGCACGGGGCACTGGTCGTCACGGTGGAGCACCTCGACCTGCTCGCCCTGCCGCGGCGGACGCGCCCGTGAGCCGGCTCGCCGTCCTCCCCGACGACGTCGCCCCAGCTCCGGCCCGCGGGCCGGCACCGGACGCCAGGGCGGGGGTGACGGTGGGCCTCGCCGGGCTGGCGGCCCTGCTCGCCGTGCTGACCGTCACGGTGGGATTGGGCCGGGCCGCCTGGGCCGTGGGCCTCGGTAGTGCCCTGCTGCTGGCCACGCTCGTCGTGCGCGGGCTCGCAGGCGACGGCCGGCTCCGCTGGGCCCGGCCGACCTGGTCACGCTGACCCGAGGCGCTGTTGGCCTGTGCGGTCGCCGCCCTCACCGCCCAGTCCCTGCTCGGGCACGACGTCACCGCGGCCCTGGTCGCACTGACCGTGCCCGCCCTGGCCCTCGACGCCGTCGACGGCCGGGTGGCCCGGCGCACCGGCACCGTATCGGCGTTCGGGGGGCGCTTCGACGGTGAGGTCGACGCGTTCCTCATCCTCGTGCTGAGCGTCGCCGCCGGCCCGGTGGTCGGCTGGTGGGTGCTGGCGGCCGGCCTGGTGCGCTACGCCTTCGCGGTCGCCGGGTGGGTGCTGCCGTGGATGCGCGCCCCGCTCGAGTACCGCTACTGGCGCAAGGTGGTCACCGCGAGCGTCGGCATCCTGCTCACCGTGGCGGTCGCCCAGGTGCTGCCGCCCGCGCTGACCCTGCTCGCCGTGGTCGTCGCGCTGGGCCTGCTCGCCGAGTCCTTCGGCCGCGACGTGGGGTGGCTGTGGCGTCACCGGCCCACGGCCGCTCGGATGCCGGTCGCGCACCCGCCGCGGCCCGGGCGCGGGCGCCGTGGCGTCGCCATCGGCGCCACCGTGCTCGCCGTCGCGCTGGTGTGGTTCGCCCTGGTGGCCCCGACCCGGCCCGACCGGCTCACGCCCGGCGCCTTCGTCCGCCTGCCGGTCGAGGTGCTGGTCCTCGCCGTGCTCGCGCTGCTGGTCTCGGCCCGCTCGGCGCGCGCCGTGACCCTGGTCGTCGGCACGGCGCTGGCCGTCGTGACCCTGCTCAAGGTGCTCGACCTCGGGGCCTTCGCGGTGCTCGACCGGCCGTTCAACGTCGTCACCGACCGGGCGCAGCTCGGCTCCGGCTTCGACTTCGTGCGGGACTCCCTCGGGCCGTGGGCCGCCCGGGCCGCGCGTCGTCGGGGCGGTCGCGCTGGTCGGTGGCCGCCGTGGTGTGCCTGCCCTGGGCGGTCGGCCGCCTCACGACGGCGGTGTCGCAGCACCGCGCCCGCAGCACTGCGCGGCCGTCGCGGTCGCTCGCCGCGGTGTGGGCGGCCGGTGCCGCGCTGCCGGGCTGCAGCGTGGCACCGCACGCGCCCCTCGCCGCCTCCGACACCGGGCCGTTCGTGGTCGACAAGGTGCGGGCCGCCACCGCGGCCTACCGCGACGAGGAGGCCTTCGAGCGCGCCCTGGCCGACCGACGCCTTCGGCGACCCGGCCTCCGCCGACCTGTCCGCGCTGCGCGGCAAGGACGTCGTCCTCGCCTTCGTCGAGAGCTACGGCCGGGTCGCCCTCGACGGTCCCGAAGTCCGGTGCTGTGCGAACCCTGTTGGACAGCGGAACGGCCCGGCTGCGACCGGCTGGGCTACACGGCATCCAGTGGCTGGCTCACCTCCCCCACCTTCGGCGGCAGCAGCTGGCTCGCCCACTCGACGTTGCAGTCGGGGCTGACCGTGGGCGACCAGGTGCGCTACGACCGGCTGCTCACGAGCACCCGGACCACCCTGAGCTCGGCCTTCGGCCGCGCGGGCTGGCGCACCGTGGCCGTGCTGCCGTCGACGCGCGGTGAGTGGCCCGAGGGGCAGGCGCTTCTACGGCTTCGACCGGGTCTACGGCCGGTCCTCGCTCGGGTACGCCGGGCCGGCGCTTCGGCTTCTCGGCGATGCCCGACCAGTTCACCCTGGCCGCGCTCGACCGGCTGGAGCTCAGCGCCCCCGGCCGCGCGCCGGTGATGGCAGAGGTCGAGCTCACCTCGAGCCACGGGCCGTGGGCTCCCCTGCCCACCATGGTCGACCCGGCGGCCCTCGGCGACGGCTCGGTCTTCGACCGACATCCAGGCGGATGCCGTGACGGCCGCCGAGCTGTGGAGCGACCGGGCCGACGTGCCCGGCGCCTACCGCACGTCGATCGAGCTACTCCCTGACCAGCCTGTTGGCGTTCGTGGAGCGGCACGCGGACGACGACCTCGTGGTCGTCATGCTCGGCGACCACCAGCCGTCGACGATCGTCAGCGGCTTCGGCGGCGACCGCGACGTGCCCGTCACCGTCATCGCGCGCGACCCGCGGGTCGTCGACCGGATCTCCGGGTGGGGGTGGCAGGCCGGCCTGCGACCGGGCGAGCAGGCCCCGCTCTGGCCGATGGCCGACTTCCGCGACCGCTTCCTGACGGCCTTCAGCAGCCCGGCGCCGGGGGCTGCGCCACCGGCCGCGGCCCTGGGGCGCCCGTGAGGGTCGACGACCACGACCTGGTCGACGCGGCGCTGTCACGGGCCCGCGCCAGCGCCTTCGCCGCCCGGGGAGTACGTCGAGCAGCAGAGCTTCGTGACCGCGGGCGAGGTGCTGGCGCTGGCCCGCCGCGCCGGGGTCGCACCCGGGGTGCGGGTGCTCGACCTGTGCTGTGGCGTGGGCGGCCCGGGCCTGCACGTCACCGCGCAGCTGGGCTGCGACTACCTGGGGGTCGACGCCAGCGCCGATGCCGTCGACCGGGCGCGGAGGCGGGCGTCCGCGGCCGGGCTCGAGGCGCGCTTCGAGGTCGCGCACGTGCCACCGCTGCCGCCGGGGCCCGTTCGACGTGGTGCTGCTGCTCGAGACGATGCTCGCGTTCCGGGACAAGCGGGCCCTGCTCGACCAGGTCGGCGCCGTGCTCCCGGTCGGCGGCCGGTTCGCCGTCACCCTGGAGGAGGGTCACCCCCTCACCGCGGCAGAGCGTGTCGCGATGCCCGGGTCCGACACCGTGTGGCTCACGCCGCTCGAGGTCCTGGTGGACGACCTGGCGCGCAGCGGGCTCCGGGTGACCTGGTGCGCCGACCTCACCGCGTCACACCTCGCCACCGTCGACGCCCTGGTCGGTGCCTACGACGCCGTCGCGCCGGGCGTCGTCCCGGCCACCGGGGAAGGCACCGTCACCGGCATCCTCACCGCCCACCGCACCTGGAGCCGGTGGCTGCGCGAGGGACGGGTGCGCAAGTTCGCGATCGTCGCCGAGAAGGTGCGCCGCCAGGACAGCTGACGGACGGGGGTCAGTGCACCGGGCCGGGCGCCGGCTGCGGCAGGCGGTCACTGACCAGCGAGCGGATGCCGGACAGGATCGTCGAGGGGTCGCCGTCCTTGGTCAGCACCGCCCGACGCGCCTGCCCCCAGCGAGTGCGCGCACCCGGGCCGGGTCGGTCGAGCTGGTGAGCACGAGCACCTGGGTGGCCGGGCAGGAGCCGACGATGCTGCGCGTGGCGCTCAGCCCGTCGATGCCGGGCATCGACAGGTCCATGAGCACGACGTCGGGCCGGGTGCGGGTCACGAGCTCGACGGCCTCGCCGCCGTCGCGCGCCTCGCCGACCCACTCCATGTCACGCGCCGCCCCGCAGGAGTGAACGGATCGAGTCACGCAGGAGCGGGTGGTCGTCGACGACGGCGACGCGCACGGGAGGCGAGCCCTCGGCACGCACCTGCAACCGGGCCGAGCCCGCCGACACCGTGGGGGTCATCGGCGCTCCTTCCGGTCAGGGGCCCTACCGCGAGGGCATCCGTTCCAGTGTTGCCGGTCCACCCGGGCCGACGGCCCGGGCGTTGCGACGATTCTGCCGGGCACCGTCCGGTCCCGCATCTCGAGGCGAGCTGCGCCGCGGGCACGGCGGGCTCAGAGCGGCAGCTCGCCGCGCACGCTGGTGCCCGACCCCGGCGCGGACTCCACGGTCACGACGCCGCCGGCGTTGGCGACCATCTCGGTGATGAGGCGCATCCCGAGGTGACCCTCAGGGCTCTGCGCGGACGGGTCGAACCCCACGCCGTCGTCGACGACCTCGAAGGTCATCACCCCCTCGGCCTGGGCGATCCGGATGACGATGGTCGAGGCCTGCGCATGCTTCTGCAGCGTTGACCAGCGCCTCACGCACGGCACGGTAGGTCAGCCGGTCGACCATCGGGTGCGGCGCGAGCGGCTCGGCCACCTCGACGCGCACTGCTCGCCGATCCCGGCTCCTGGTCCACCGCCAGCTCGCGCACCACCTCCGCCAGGCCCTTGGTGGCGAGGTCCGGCGGGTAGATGTCGGTCATCAGGGTGCGCACGGTGGCGAGGTCGCGGCGCAGGATGTCGCCGGTCTGCTCCAGCCGCTCGCGCATCCCTGACCCCTCCGGCAGCCGCCTGGCCTCGGAGTCGAGGGCGTAGCCGATGCCCGCGAGGTCCTGCACCACGCCGTCGTGCAGGTCCTGCGCGATCCGGCGGCGCTCGAGGTCGGAGGACTCGACGGCGTTGACCAGCAGGCGCTGCATCTGCTGCTGCCCGCGGTCGACGCGGCGGGCCAGCGACACGGCCAGCGGCAGGGTGGCCAGGCTCAGTGCGATCAGCGCCAGGATGGGCAGCGGGAGGATGACGCCTGATCAGGCTCATCGCCTCGGTGCGCAGTCCGCTGGTGGGGACGTAGGTCTCGAAGAGGATGGAGGCGCCGGTCGCGTCGCGGGTGCCCGTGTAGACCTCGATGAGCTCCCCTTCGGTGCGCTCCAGCGTGTTCTCGGCCTTCTCCAGGTCCGAGATGGACGACACCGTGCGGTCGGTGCCGAACACGGCGTACTCCTCCTCCTCCAGCTCGTAGGTCTGCCCGACGAGCGGCTTGAGGTCGGAGTAGAGGATCCGTGCCGCGACCGTTCCCGGCGTCGGCCCACACCTTGATGTGGCGGATCGAGCCGTCACGGGCGCGGTTCTCCAGCGCCTGCGCCATCCGGGCCAGCGCCGCGGGGTTCTCGGCGCGGAACTGGTCGTCGGCGAGCGGGGAGACGATGGTGCGCGCCACGGCCCGAGCGGTGATCTCGGCGTCGCGCAGCGCCTCGTTGCGGGCGACCACCCAGCTGACGACGACGACGGCGACGACGACGCCGACGAAGGCGACGAAGTTCCAGAGCAGGTACCAGCGCAGCGCCTGCCGCAGCGTGTCGCGGGGGGCGGGCCGGTGAGCCTGCGCCGGGGCGCGTCGGCCGGGAGGCCCGGCGGGTGCGGGCCGGCCAGCGGGCGTCATCAATCGCCCAGTCGGATCAGACCGGTCCGGGTGGCCAGGACCACCGCTTCGAGCTGGGAGTGGACGCCGAGCTTGGCCAGCACGCCCTTCACGTACCCGCGGCACGTGTGCAGGGTGACCCCGAGCTCCTTCGCGATGCCGCGCGGGTCGCGGCCGTGACCGAGCAGGCGGAGCACCTCGAGCTCGCGCGGGGTGAGGTTCCAGTGCAGCATCGAGCGGTCCTGCTCGACGACGGCCGAGAGCCGGGCGAGCAGGCCGTCGGGCAGGATCAGGCTCCCACGACGCGCGGTGCGCAGCCCGTTGAGCACCTCGGTCGAGGGACCCGTCCTTGGCCAGGAAGCCCGAGGCACCCGCCGACGCGGCCCGCTCGACGTCGGCCAGGCTCGCGTGCGCCGTGAGGATGAGGATCTTCAGGTCGGGGTGGTCACGGACCAGCTCGGCGGAGGTGGAGATGCCGTCGCGGTCGGGCAGGTGCACGTCCATCAGCACCACGTCGGGTCGCAGCCGGGCCACGGCGGCGAGCGCCTCGGCCGAGTCCTGGGCGTGGCCGACGCACACCAGGTCGTCCTCGGCGTCCAGTGCCCGGGACAGCAGCTCCGCGAACGTCCGGTGGTCGTCGACGACGAGCACCCGGGTACGTCCAGTGACCATCGGTGACCGCTCCTCGGCCGCGCTGAGCGGCTCTTGCGTGATCAGTGCACTCGTCATCGTCGGGGACTTCCCGACGCCGGCGTTCCCGGCGGGCAGCACGCATCACGTCGTGCCCCCGACACGGGGCCGTCGCCTCTTACGGCCATCGTGACCACCTCCCTGCAGTGTGGTTCACACCACTGTGGAGGTGGCCACGACGAAGGTCCATAGTCCGAACGGACTAGCCCTCCTGCCGAGACGGGCGGTGCCGGCCGGCGGCTCAGGCCACCGACAGCTCGCGGTCGACCTGGCTGACGTCCCACGCCGTGGGGTAGAAGGCCCGAAGGATCTCGGCCTCGGCGGCCCGCGCCTCGATCGCCGCGAGCATCTGCTCGGTCTCGGGCCCGCAGCCCACGCCGAGGTCCCGGTCGAGGACGGCGCGGCAGCGGCCGACCGTGCGGCGGACGGCGTCGTGGCGCCCGAGGCCGTGGTTCGCGAGCATCACGAGCCGGTAGGCCTCCTCGGAGTAGCGGTCCCTGCTCAGCGCGATCTCCGCGTGCCGCAGGCAGACCGAGCGCTGACCCTCCGCGAGGCTGTCGAGCGCCAGGTCGAGGTGCGCCCGGGTGACCCGGTCCTCGTAGAGGAGGCGGTCCTCCTGGACCCACTCGTCGTAGCGGGCGTGCTCCAGCACGGACCCGCTCGCCAGGGCCACCGCGGCGGTGAGCAGCTCGAGGCGCTCCCGGCGCGGCGCCCGCTCGGCCCGCATCAACAGCTCGTCGAAGCGGTCGAGGTCGACACTGACCTCCTCGACAGCGAGCCGGTAGGCGCCGGCTCCGGTCACGATGACCCGCCTGGCCTGCGCCTGGTCGACGAACATGCTGTGCCGCAGCACGCACACGTACGTGTTGAGGGTGGCCGCAACGTTGCGCGGCTCGTCCCCCTCCGCCCACAGCGCCGTCGCGATCATGTCGGTCGAGACGAGGTGTCCCCGGGCGAGGAGAAGCATCTCCAGCACCTGCCTGGGCTTGACTCCCCCGAGGTCGCGAGGACCGAGTATGCGGTCGCCGTCTCTGACCTGTAGTGGTCCGAACATCGAAATTTCCATGGTTGTCCTACTTCCGCTTACGCCCTGCATCGTTCGCGTAGTTGTCAGGGAACCACCGCGGCCGACCTCCGCCTATCCCCAAAAGTAGGGGCCCCAAACGGCGTATCAACGAGCACCCGCTGTGCGTCGACACCGGACCGCGTCAAAAGGTCTTTCAAAGAACCGCTGCCTACCCTCTGCCCGTTGCGATGGAAAGGCGAGGCCATGTCAGTGACCAGACGAGAGATGCTCACGTTCGGCGTGCTCTCCGGGGGAGCCATGCTCATCCCGCTGGAGCGCAGCGTGCAGGCCGCGGCCCAGAGCCGGATCGCCGAGAGCTCGCTGCCCAGGCCGTTCACGGTGCCGTTCTCCGTGCCGCCGGTCGCCACCCCGATGAAGTCCGTGGGCACCACTGACTACTACTGGCTGACGATGCGCCAGAAGGCCGTGACGATGATCCCCGGGCACCAGACGAAGATCTGGGGCTACAACGGGAGCTTCCCCGGGCCGACGTTCGACGTGCAGCAGGGCCGTGAAACCGTTGTGCGACAGGTGAACCAGCTGCCATCGACGCACCCGACCCTGGGCTACACCCCGTTCACGTCGGTGCACCTCCACGGGTCGGCGTCACTGCCCCAGTACGACGGCTACGCCAGCGACGTGACCTACCCCGGCTCACTGGAAGGACTACCACTACCCGAACTTCCAGGACGCCCGCACGCTCTGGTACCACGACCACGGCGTGCACCACACCGCGTCGAACGTCTTCATGGGCCTGGCCGGCATGTACCGGATGCACGACGCCCTCGAGCAGTCGCTGCCCATCCCCAAGGGCCGCTACGACGTGCCGCTCGTCATCAGCGACACCATGTTCGACACCAAGGGCCAGCTGCTCTTCGACGACGACGACCACTCCGGGGCCTTCGGGGACGTGATCCTGGTGAACGGCCGGGCGTGGCCGGTCATGAAGGTCGAGCGGCGCAAGTACCGGTTCCGCATCCTCAACGCCTCGGTGACCCGCTCCTACCGATTGGCAGCTCGACAGCGGCGAGCCCCTGGTCGTCATCGGCACCGACGGTGGCCTGACGGCGGCGCCCCAGCCGGTGAAGCAGCTGCTGCACGGCAACGCCGAGCGCTACGAGGTCATCATCGACTTCGCGAAGTACAAGATCGGCCAGCGGGTGACCCTGCGCAACATCAGCCCGAAGAACAACGTCGACTACACGAACACCAACAAGGTGATGGCCTTCGACGTCGTCTCCGAGGCCACGAGCACGGCGAACAACTCGATCCCCGAGCGTGCTCAACCCGAACAGTGCCGTCATGGCGCTCACCCCCACCGACACCATGACGACCCGGACGATGGCCCTGGTCCGCAAGAACGGCCAGTGGACGGTCAACGGCGAGTCCTGGTCCGACGTGGAGGCCAGTGCCTACACCCGGGTCCTGGCCGACACCGCCGCTGAACGGCGTGGAGATCTGGGAGATCCACAACGACTCCGGCGGCTGGCACCACCCGCTGCACATCCACCTCGTCGACTTCCGCATCCTGGACCGCGAGTTCGACCGCAGCGGTGTGCGGGTGGCTCCCCGGGCCAACGAGCTCGGCCCGAAGGACGTCGTCTACGTCGGCGAGAACGAGCGGGTGCGTGTCATCACGCGCTTCGGCCCGCACGAGGGCCGCTACATGATCCACTGCCACAACCTCCCCCACGAGGACCACGACATGATGGGCCAGTTCTGGGTCGGTGGCGCGGGCGGCTACGACCCGGTGTGGGGTGACCCGTCCCGGACCCTGCCCGCGCCGGCACTGTGAGGGCCCCATGACGACCACGACGCGCACCGACCCGGCCACCCCGCGGCACGCCCCCGCCGCACGGCGGCAGCTCGCGACGATCACCCAGGGCAGCGTCGCGCTCGCCTCGGTGCTGGCCGGGGCGATCCACCTGGCCGTCGCGCCGGAGCACTTCGCGGAGTGGTGGGTGTACGGCACCTTCTTCGTCGTCACCGGCCTGTTCCAGCTCGCCTACGCGACAACGGTGTTGCGGCGCCCCACCCCGATCGTCGCGCTCACCGGCATCGTCGTGAACCTCGTCATCATCGTCACCTGGGTGGTCAGCCGCACCACGGGGCTGCCGATCACCCCACCCGGGGGCGCCGGCGAGCACGGGGGTGAGCAGGCCGTCGCGGGACCCATCCCGCTCGAGGGTGCCCACCCGGTCGAGGCCGGCCACGGGGTCGAGGCGGTCGGCGCGCTCGACCTCGTCGCCACCGGGGCCGAGCTGCTCGTCGTGTGCCTGCTCGTCACCCTGCTGCCCCCGCCGCTGCGGCGGGTCACCGTCAACCTGTTGCTCCTGACCGGCGTCGGCCTGTGGGCGTTGCGGCTGAGCGGCGTGCTGGGCTGATGTCCGCACCGACCGGGACCACCGAGCACGCTCCGCAGGCCGCCCGCGTCCCGGTGCGCGTCATCGCCCCGGTGCTGGTCGGCCTGGTCGTGCTGGTCGTGCTGCTCGTCACCGCGCTGGAGCCGCTGCGGGTCAGCTCGCAGAGCATGACCCCCACCCTCACCGCGGGCGACCACGTGCTCGTCGACAAGCTCACCGGCCGGTGGCGCGCGCCGGCGGTCGGTGACGTGGTCGTCTTCCACGCACCGGGCGGTGGCGCGCTCGTCGTGAAGCGCGTCGTGGCCCTGGCGGGGCAGACCGTCGGCCTCGAGGACGGCGAGCTCGTCGTGGACTCGACCGTGCGGCACGAGCCCCAGGTCGACGTCTCGCGCATCGACTCGACCTACTTCGGCCCCGTCACGGTGCCACCGGATGCCGTGTTCGTGCTGGGCGACAACCGTGCCGAGTCGATCGACTCGCGCACCTTCGGGCCCGTCCGGGTCGACGGCCTCGTCGGCCGCGTGGTGCTGACCTTCTGACCGGGCCCACGTCCGGCGAGTGCCCCGGCTCGGGACGACCCAAGGGATTTCAAAAGGTTTGCCGAAGGCCGGCCCGCCATGGTGGCCCGCATCACCGTGCAGAACAGGGGAAAATCACCATGGGTACATCCGTCATCTCTCGACGTCACGCGGACGCCTCAGGGCACAGCCGCACGACCCGGGTCAGGGCCGTCGCAGCCGCGACCGTCCTGGCCATGGTCGCGCTGTTGCTCCCGATGGCCATGAGCGCGTCGAGGGCCGCCAACATCGTGGGTCAGGGTTTCACCGTGACCCCGGCCGACCTGGCGTTCATCCTGAAGCAGATCAAGATCGCCGAGGCGCACTCGACGGCGCTCGCGAATGCCGGCCCCGGGCCGTCGACCGACCCATGGCGGTGCCAGCTGATGATCGGCACCGGTCCCAACCAGATCGAGAGCCCGCTGCTCTCCTTCGGCCTGCGCACCGTCGACGGCAGCTGCAACAACCTGCAGCCCGGCCAGGCGACGTACGGCGCGGCCGACCAGACGTTCCCGCGGCTGACCGACCCCGTCTTCTCCTCGGCCGAGCCCGTCACCCCCGCCCTCCCGGTCGGGCCGGTCGGCCCCACGTCGTACGCGCAGACCAGCGGGTCGGTCATCGACTCCGAGCCCCGCACCGTCAGCAACCTCATCGTCGACCAGACGTCCGACAACCCCGCAGCGGTGGCTGCCGCCAAGTACCCCGTGCGCTCGCAGGGCAACGAAGGCGTGCTCGTCTGCTCGGACCCCGACGCCGACCCCGCCACGTGCGTCCCCGAGCACCAGACCCTCGACATCCCCAACGTGACGACCGACGTCGGGCTCTCCCCGCCGTTCAACTCGCTGTTCACCATCTTCGGCCAGTTCTTCGACCACGGCCTGGACAAGATCACCAACGGTGGCAACGGCACGGTCTTCGTGCCGCTCAAGGCCGACGACCCGCTGGTGACCGTGGGCCAGGACGGCATCGCGAACACCGGTGACGAGGTTCCCCCCGGGCAGCGCTTCATGACTCTCACCCGGGGAACGATCACGCCCGGCGCCGGGGGCGTGCGAAACGCGCCGAACACCGACTCCCCGTTCGTCGACCAGAGCCAGACGTACAGCTCGCACGCCTCGCACCAGATCTTCCTGCGCGAGTACGTGGACAACTCGGCGACCCGGCCGGTCACGACGGGCAAGTTCCTCAGCTCGCCCGACGGAGGCCTGGCCTCCTGGAAGGAGATCAAGGCGCAGGCCGCAGCCCTTCTCGGCATCCAGCTGGTCGACACCGACGTCACCAACATCCCGCTCATCGAGTCCGACCCCTACGGCAACTTCGTCCCCGGCCCGAACGGCCTGCCCCAGATGAGGACCACCGACGGCGGCTTCGTCGAGGGCAACCGGACCACCCCGGTCGCAGTGCCCGCGAACGCGGTGCGCATCGGCACGGCCTTCCTCAACGACATCGCGCACAGCGCCGACCCGGGGTCGGTCGCCAGCCCCAAGCCGGTCGACACCGACACCACCGCTGGTGGCAGCCTCGACGCCCCGGTGCCCAGCGGCAGCTACGACAACGAGCTGCTCGACCTGCACGCGATCTGCGGTGACGGACGCTGCAACGAGAACATCGCGCTGCAGGCGGTCCACCAGGTCTTCCACAACGAGCACGACCGCCTCATCGGTGACATCAAGGGCGTGCTCACCAACGACGGCACCGCCGGCGCAGCCGGTCGTCTCGCCGAGTGGAAGCTGGCCCTGGGTGCCGATGGCTGGAACGGCCAGCGCCTCTTCCAGGCCGCGCGCTTCGTGACCGAGATGCAGTACCAGCACCTCGTGTTCGAGGAGTTCGCCCGCAAGGTGCAGCCGGGGATCAACCCGTTCGAGCCCTTCGCGTTCATCCAGACCGACGTCGACCCGGCCATCACCGCCGAGTTCGCCCACGCCGTCTACCGCTTCGGCCACTCGATGCTGACCGACCAGATCCCGCGGATCAACTCGACCGAGGCTCGCGAACAAGGGGCTCCGCCCCGCAACGACATCGAGCTGTTCGACGGGTTCCTCAACCCGGCGGCGTACCACGACGGAGGCAACGGCGTCACGCTGAGCTCCGCCGACGCCGCGGGCTCGATCTTCATGGGCCTGTCCGACGAGGTCGGCCAGGAGATCGACGAGTTCGTCTCGCAGACCCTGCGCAACAACCTGCTCGGCCTCCCGCTCGACCTGCCGGCCCTGAACATGGCACGGGCCCGCAGCGAGGGCATCCCGCCGCTCAACGAGGTGCGTCGCCAGATCTTCAACGGCGACCAACGACGGGCAGCTCAAGCCCTACACCGACTGGATCGACTTCGGGCAGCAGCTCAAGCACCCCGAGTCCCTGGTGAACTTCGTCGCGGCCTACGGCACCCACTCCGCGGTCACGAGCGCGACGACCACCAAGGACAAGCGCATCGCGGCCGACCGTCTCGTCAACGGCACGATCCTGCCCGGCCCGGACGGCGTGCTCTCTGACGTTGCCCCCACCGACGTTGCGGGTGTCGCCTGCACCGCTCCCAACGTCCCCGCCGGCTGTGACGAGAGCGCCGACAACATCAACCCGCCTGCTGACGCCGCCGACTTCATGTTCGGCACCGGCGCCTTCGTGAACACCGGCGGCAAGACCGTCACCGGCGTGGACGACATCGACCTGTGGGTCGGTGGCCTGGCGGAGCGCACCAACCTGTTCGGCGGCCTGCTGGGCAGCACCTTCAACTACGTGTTCGAGAACCAGCTGACCGACCTGCAGAACGGTGACCGGTTCTACTACCTGGCCCGCACGCCGGGCATGAACCTGCGGGCCCAGCTCGAGGGCAACTCCTTCTCCGAGCTGGTCATGCGCAACACCAACGCGCACACCCTCAAGGCGGACCCGTTCGCCACCGCCGACTGCAAGTTCGAGCTCGACAACATCACCTGGCCGGGCCTGACCGCCGGCAGCTCCGGCAAGCTCATCACCGGCGCCGGTTCCGTGCAGGACGACCCGGCCTCCGAGTGCGACGAGAACGAGCAGCTGCTGCGGATGGCCGACGGCACCATCAGGTACCGCATGACCAACACCGCCATGCCCTCCGGCATCAACGCCCAGGCCGTGTACAACGGCAAGACCGGCAACGTCAACGACCGGATCTGGGGCGGCGCCGACAACGACACCTTCTGGGGTGGCGAGGGCAACGACGTCATCGAGGGTGGTGACGGCGCCGACATCGCCCTGGGTGGCGAGGGCAACGACATCATCACCGACCTCGCCGGCGACGACGTGCCCAAGGGCGGTCCCGGCAACGACGCCATCGACGCCGGTCCCGGCCTGGACATCATCATGGGCGGCGACGGTCACGACTTCAGCAACGGCGGCGCCAACAGCAACGAGACCTTCGGCGGCGCCGGTGACGACTTCGCCATCGCCGGCCAGGGCATCGACGCCGTGCTTCGGTGACAGCGGCGACGACTGGGCAGAGGGCGGCGACCAGCCGGACCTGCTCATCGGTGACAGCTCGTCGTTCTTCTTCGACGACCACAACGAGCCCGGCCACGACGTCCTGATCGGTCAGGGCGGCGACGACGACTACGACATGGAGGGCGGCGACGACATCGGCGTCGGCGGCCCCGGTGTCGAGAAGATCGCCGGCGCAGCCGGGTTCGACTGGCAGATCGGTGTCGGCGACCCCCAGCCCCAGGACACGGACCTCGCCCAGGTGTTCGTCGCCGGCGGCGTGATCCTGCCCGGGGTCAGGGACAAGTTCAACGAGGTCGAGGCGCTCTCGGGCGGCAACCTCAACGACACCCTGCGTGGTGACGACATCGTGCCGACCGACGTCGGCGGAGGCGGCTTCGTCGGGTGCGACGCGCTCGACGCCGCGGGCGTCGCCCGGATCACCGGGCTGAACCAGCTCGTCACCCCGGAGATGCTCACCATCCCGGCAGCCACCCTCATCGCCAACACCTCGACGCACCAGTGCCTGCTCGAGGGCGACGTCTGGGGCGCGGGCAACATCCTGCTCGGCGGTGGCGGCAGCGACCTCATCGAGGGTCGCGGCGCCGACGACATCATCGACGGCGACCGGTACGTCAACGTGCGGATCAGCGTGCGCACCAACCGGGCCGACCCGGCCACCCAGATCGGCACCACCGACCTGATGACCGGTCTCCCCAAGGTCGGCACCTTCGGTCCGGGCACGGCCGGGATGACCCTCCAGCAGGCAGTGTTCGCCGGCCTGGTCGACCCGGGCAACATCGTGGCCGTGCGGGAGATCCTGACGGCCCCCGCCGACCCCGCCGCCGTGGACACCGCGGTGTTCTCGGCGGCGCGGAACACCTACACCATCACGCCGCAACGCTGACGGCAGCATCACGGTCGACAGCAACGGTGGCGCCGACGGTATCGACACCGTGCGCAACGTCGAGCAGCTGAGGTTCAGCGACACCGCGGTGGGCACCGCGCCTGCACCGATCGCCTCGGTCACCGCGACCGCTCTGGCCTTCGGTAACCAGAACGTCGCGACGACCTCGGCCGCTCGAGCCATCACGGTCAACAACACCGGGAACGCGGCCCTGGTCGTGTCCGGTGTGACGGTGACCGGGACCGACGCGGCCCGTTCACGGCGACTCCGGCGGCCGGTTGTGCCTCGGTGGCGCCCGGTGCCTCGTGCACCGTCAACGTGACCTTCGCGCCGACCACGACCGGTGCGAAGACCGCCACGGTCAACATCGCGCACAACGCCACCGGCAGCCCGCTCACCGTGTCCCTGACGGGCAACGGGGGCGAACGCCGCGACCGTTCCGGGTGCGCCCACGGGCGTCACGGGAGTGCGCGGCAACGGCTCGGTGACCGTCAGCTGGACGCCACCGGCGAGCAACGGCGGGTCCGCGATCACCGGGTACTCGGTCCGCGTCCTCGGCGCCGGCGGTGCCCAGGTCGGCGGACTGCGTCCGGCCGCGGCAGGTGCGACCAGCCTGCTCGTCACCGGGCTGACCAACGGCCTGGCGTACCGGTTCCGGTCGCCGCGACCAACGCCGTCGGGACCGGTGCCTTCTCGGCGCAGTCGGCCGCGGTCATCCCCGCGACCGTCCCCGATGCTCCGACGGGCGTCTCGGCAGCTCGCGGCAACGCCTCGGCGACCGTCAGCTGGACGGCACCGGCGAGCAACGGCGGGTCGGCGATCACCGGGTACTCGGTCCGCGTGGTCAACGCGGCCGACACCCAGGTCGGCGCGCTGCGTCCGGCCGCGGCAGGTGCGACCAGCCTGCTGGTCACCGGGCTGACCAACGGTCAGGCGTACCGGTTCTCGGTCACCGCGACCAACGCCGTCGGAACCAGTGCCGCCTCGGCGCTGTCAGCGGCGGTCACCCCGGCCACGGTTCCCGGCGCACCCGTCATCGGCACCGCCACCGCCGGTGTCGCCGGCGGCGCGATCACCGCGACCGCCAACTGGACGCCGCCGGCGGCCAACGGCGGGTCGGCGATCACGGGCTACCGGGTGTCCGCACTGCGGATGAGCGCTGCCGGGGCCGTGCTCGCCACGACCACCTCGGCAGTGCAGGCCAGCGGGGCGCGGTCGCTCACGATGACGCTACCCGTGGCCGGCAACTACCGGTTCACCGTCGTGGCGATCAACGCGGTCGGAACGGGCGGTGCGTCGAACCGTTCGAACCAGGTGGCCGGCCGGTAAGCCGGCGGATCGGGGGAGGGTGGTGGCCGTTCGGCCACCACCCTCCCCCGCCCCTGGGCGCCTGCCCGGTGGCTCCGGAGATGCTCCCAGCCGGCAGGTCCTGCAGCCTGTCGGTGAGCTCCAGCCCACTCGGAGGCGGTCGTGGCTCCCAGCCACGGCCGCCTTCGGCGCGCCCGGCCTACTTCTCCGGGTTCGTCACGTCGAGCTGCTCGGCCAGTGCCGCGAGCTGGGTGCTCGACCAGCCGGGTGCGTTCTGGCGCTCGGGGTGCCAAGGGCGCAACGGACCGCGCCTTCGGCACCCCCGCCGGTCCGCCCTCTGGCCGGCGGTGATGCAGAGGGCGAGCTCCATCACGCGGTATGCATCACCGCCATCACGCAGCGCTCCACAGGGCGCCGAATGCCGCGCCTCCCGCAGCGCTGATCCCATCCCCTCCGGCACCGGCCATGAACGTCACAGAGGGTCACTCACCCTCTGCATCGGTGGCGCCGTGCAGGGAGTCGACGCTTCCCGGTGGAGCGGCGGCCACGTCGAACACGCCGGACTCCTTGTGGTGCTGCCACTCTCGCCAGGCAAGCCAGGTCAGCACCACGTCGAACAGGGTCAGCGCGATCATCCCGAAGCTCGGCCACTCCGTGGCGATGTCGTAGAGCTGGTAGGCGATGAACCCGGCGAGCACCGCGATCGAGAGGGGGTAGGCCCAGAGCCGGCCACGGAGCAGCGCGGCCACCAGCAGCAGCTTGGCATTGCCGTGCAGCGGCAGGTAGGTCGCCACGAACGAGATGGACTCCTGGGACAGGTCCTCCCCCCGTGACCAGTCCAGGATCCACCGGCCGATGAAGTTCTTGGGGTCGTCGCTCATCATCCACTGGGCGACGCCAACAAGCAGGCCGACCAGCACGTCGCGCGAGACGAGGAAGAGCACGAGGCCACCCACGACTTCGGCAGCCCCGTTGACGCCCTTGGCCACGACCCCGGCCACGAACAGCCGGCTGACCCTGTCGCCGCTGTCCCAGGCGTCACGCAGCAGGCCCACGTACCAACCTCCTGGGATGCGAGATGCCGCGCAAGGATCGACCAATGGGTTCGAAGCCCAACCCATGTCCTACGCCCGTGAGACACATCACGAGACGAGCAGGCCCGGGCGAGCTGCGCGCCTGGGCGGCACCCGGAGACAGCCGGGAGTCAGGCGTCGAGGCGGTATGAGCACGCGGGGTTTCGGCGGTCGTTGCCGGACTTCTTGCGGACTGTCTGCGGACCGCCGTTCAGGTCGAGAGGCCTCTGGTGAGGGCGGCGTCGAACAGCGTCCGCGCGACCTGCTCGGCCTTCTCCGTCGCCGCGGCACCCACCGGCTTCGCCTCGTACCGGTCCTGGTTGCGGGCGCGTCGCAGGCGGTCGAACTCTCGAGCGGCCTTCTCTGCCGGAGGCTTGTCGAACACAACGCGCAGGTAGCGGCCGAGCGCCTCGTGCTGGCCTGGCCCGTTGGTCGTACGGAAGCCGTATGCCGCAAGCAGTGCCTCGCCGGTGTCGTGACAGGCGTCGTAGGCGACGCCGTACTTGACGGTGACGCTCGTGAGCAGCGGGAGTTGATCCAAGCGCTCCCTGGCCTGCCGCAGGAACGAGGTCGCCCGCGCGAGGTCTGCGGGCACGGCGTCGAGTCGTCGCGCCTCGACCAGGGCGAGGACCGTTGCCTGCTGGACGCGGGTGAGCGGGGTCAGTGCCACGGCAGCTCTCCGATGACGGCGACCGCCGGACCGCTGCGCACGTTGTCAAGAAAGCCGGAGGACGCTGCGAATTCCTCCGGGGTGAGGATCGTCGGGTTGACGGGACGGTGCACCGCCGACTCGACGCGCGTGCACGCCTCGTAGACCGCGTCCACGTCGGGCTCGCCGAGCACCATGAGGTCGATGTCGTGCGGGGCCGGACCAGCATCACCGAGCAGCCGAGCGGCGAAGGAGCCGTAGAGGAAGGCGGCCTCGATCCCGTCGATGCGGGCAAGCTCCTCCGCCAGGATCACCACCGGGCCGGTCACGACCGTGAGGATCTCGCGCAAAGGGCCGACCAGCGGGCTATCGTCGTTGGCGCGGATCAGCCGTGTGCGGCCCACGTGTCGCTCACTCAGGATGCCGGCCTCCACCAGGCGCGCAACCTCGCGGTGGGCTGTCGGGTACGCCAGGTCGGCCCGCTTGGCCAGGTCCGTGACGCTCAGCTCGTCGCCGGTGAGCACCACTGTGGAGAGCAGGCGCGCCTGACCGTCCGACCGGAAGATCGGAGCGAGGAGCGGTGCCTCAGTTCTCATATAACTGAGGTTATCCTCCATTATACCGACAGTCAACGCGCCGACCCTGGCCTCGGGAGATCGGGTCTCCGCTGGTCCGCGGACCAGCCCGACCCCACGAACCAACAACCTCAGTGCCGACCAACGAACCCCGACGAGCTAGACATTGAAGCGGAACGAGAACCGGTGTTCTCGACCGTCGTCGGTCGTCGGCGGTGACAGCCGGAGAATGTGGTCTGACCTGCGGCTATTCGCTGATCCAGCCGTCGGGCGCCGTTGGCGTCGAACGGTCTGCGCGGGACTTCTTGCGGACTGTTTGCGGACCGCCGGTCAGGTCAAGAGGCCTCTGGTGAGGGCGGCGTCGAACAGAGTCTGCGCGACCTGTTCGGCCTTCTCGGTCGCCGCTGCCCCCACTGGCTTCGCCTCATAGCTGTCCTGGTTGCGGGCGCGTCGCAGGCGGTCGAAGTCTCGCGCGGCCTTCTCTGCCGGAGGCTTGTCGAACACCGCGCGCAGGTACCGCCGAGCGCCTCGTGCTGGCCGGCCCGTTGGTCGTCCTGAAGCCGTACGCCGCCAGCAGGTGCCTTGCCGGTGTGTCGTGACACGCGGAGGCGCGGATGCGGGTGCAACCAGGATGCCGCCGTCCAGGCTGGTCCGTGATGGCCACCCTGACGAGCAGTGCGACCGAGGACGGATCAGCGGGTGCGCACTCGATTCTTTTCACCCCCACGTGCTGTGGGCGGTCTGGCCGTGGCCCGTGATGGCGTCGCCGGTTCGTCCGGGTGGCGGGTTCGGCTCCTGAATCACGGGGCCCGCCACGCAGGTGAGCGGGCGGCGCAGAGCTAGTCGTCGCTGTCGCCGTACTGGGCGGCCTTCCTGCGCTCCAGCCGCCAGTGGATCTCATGCGTCTGTGGGTGGCGCCACTCGCTCATGCGGTACTCGAAACCCGGCAGCAGCACGATCGGGATCGGGTCCGGAGAGGCCGGTGCCACCGCGCCCACCACGATCTTGGCGTCCACGGGGATGAACGGAGACTGGGCCGGGATCGGGCCGGTGATGATCTCCACTGGGTCTCCATAGGGCCGTGCCATGAAATCGACCGTAACAGGCGGGGCGGCCACAACCGATAGTGGCGCGATTTTACAAACGTCATAGCATCCCCATAGACTCTGTATAGAGGCCACAGCAGGAGAATGTCCGCCCACCGGTTGTCGCGCGAGCCGTCGCTCCGATCCCCCCGGGCCACGACCTCCCCTCGTACGCCGTCGCAGGACGGACCGACCCCTTGCAGGACGAAAGAGACTCAGCCATGCGCAAGACCCTGATCGGCCTCGCGCCCATCGCGACGATCGCGGCCCCGGTTGCCCTCGCAGGCTCGGCCTCGGCCGACACCCCCGGCACACTCGGCACCACGACCTACGTCAACGGGACCCACTACGACCACCACTTCGCCGCGGACTTCACCTGCGGCGTCGTCAACGGCCACGCCCTCGTGAACTTCACGATCAGCGACGTCACGCCCAGCGGCAGCGGCAGCGGCAGCGGCAGCGGCAGCGGCAGCCTCACCCCGGACAGCACCGGCGGCGGGACCTTCGAGTTCCACGGCGACAACAACGGCTACTGGTACAACTACGGCGGCGCGTACGGCGCGAACGGCGTCTGGACCCAGGCTTCTGCCACGGCCTCCGACGGCACCTACGGCTTCGGCGTCGGCGGAGCCTCCGGCACCACCTTCGGTAGCGTGGTCGGCTCGTTCTCCGCCGTCCCGAACTGCCCCGCGGCCGAGATCCCGGCCACGGTGACCGGCAACCACGGCGAGTACGTCTCGGGTGCCACCAAGGCCGGAGTCAAGGGCAAGGACCTCGCCGCTATCGCCAAGAACGTGGCCCTGGTCGGCCCGTACAAGGGCTGATCCCACAGCTCCGGGGGCCGCGCTGCGACAGCGCGCGGGCCCTCGGACGCACCCACAGGGCAGGCGGGGCCTCGCGGGTGCACCGGACCCGGTCTGCGGTGCAGGCGCAGACCGGGTCCACCTCCGACCAGCACCTTGCGCTGCGACCGGCAGCGCCCCGCATGACCGACTGCATCGCACAACGTGGCGAACGGCGATCTCGAGCCAGACCGACCGCAGTCACCCCGAACTCAGCATCCCCACATCAGCAACGGAAAGAGCACAACTATGGGGAAGTCTCGCAAGATCGCGTTGGGCGGCGTCACCGCCTTCGCCCTTCTGGGCGGGGTGGTGAGCGTGGCTCAGGCCAGCACGCCGGCACCCACCACGATCAAGGGTTGCGTCAGCAAGAGCACCGGCATCGTGCGCACGTACTCGCTCGGCACCGGCAAGTGCCACACGTGGGAGAGCACGCTCACGTGGAGCGTCAAGGGTCTCACCGGAGCTACCGGCGCGACCGGCGCCACCGGGCGAGTCGGCGCCACCGGGCCGACCGGTTCCCAGGGCGCCAAGGGCGTCGACGGCAAGGACGGCGTGAACGGCGCTTCCGGCAAGGACGGCAAGGACGGCAAGGACGGCAAGGACGCCACGTACAACGGCGGACACTGGGGCGTCGTGCACCGCAACGTCATCGGCAACGGTGACGCTGAGCTGGCCGGTTCGACCAGCACTCCCCCGCTGGGCCAAGGCGCTCTGAACCTGCGCACCGGGTCCCCCTCGGACAAGGCCGCCTTCGGCAACGAGACGGACTTCAAGGGCTTGAACGTCTCGGAGCTGTCGGCCATCGGCTACTCGGTGTTCACCACCTCTGAGAACCGCGCCGCCTCCGCGAACAACATGCCGTCGATCACGTTCGAGATCGACCCGAACGTGACCGGGAGCGGCAACTACGCCTCCCTGGTGTATGCGCCGGACAACAGTGCCGCGAACACGTGGACGACGATCGACGCCAAGGGCGACACCGGCAAGCATTGGGGCCTCACCGGCTCGTTCTTCAATGCGCAGTCCGACCGCTGCGGTATCAACGGCAGCCGCTGCACCTTCGATGAGGTGCTGTCGTACCTGTCAGCGAACAACGACGGGACGAGCGGCGCCAAGGTCCTCACCGCCCAGATCACCAAGGGCCGTGACTTCGCCTTCTCCGGCGCCGTCGACGCGCTCGTGATCGGCGACACGACATACGACTTCGAGCCGCTCGGGGTCGTCGCCATTAAGTAGTCGACAACAAAGGTCGACACGTTCGAGCCTGGCTCCGCACCCTGCAGGGGAGGAGCCAGGCTCGTCCTGTCGGTTGGCACTCACTCTGCTGGTGGCCGGACAGTTGGGAGATCGTCGGCGGAGTTGAGTCCATAACGTTGGTGTAAGACGACACCGGTGAGCGTGTCCCGCTGGATGCAGGTGCGGTCACCGCGTGATCCTTCGAGTGAACCTCTCACAGCACTCTCGAATGGAGCATCGCCATCACGCTAACCCCAGTATCGACCCTGCCCGCTTCCTCCGTGAGGAGCTGGCGCAGGCCAGCCCGGATCTGATGCGTGCGCTCCATGGCACGTTCATCAACGCACTGCTGTCAGCGCAGGCTGACGCTATGTGCGGGGCGGAGCACGCCTGCGCCGCCGTCCGACCCCGCGCGTCCTCGACTCGACCCCGACAATCTGAGCACCCCCTTCAGATCGACGAAGACTCTTGGCACTTGTTGACCTCAAGAATCTCCTTCAGGTCAAAGCCTCCCTCAGCACTCAACGCTCCATTCTCGAGCGGCACGCATGCTACGAAGGACGTAGATGGGCCGCCCGCAATCGGGCGGCCCACGCGGCATTTCTAGGGGTCCGTTGGTTGTCGACGGACATCGTGAAGGCGGTGGTCCGGGGTGCACGGAGGGGTGAAGTTCTGCCGCGGAGCGCCGAGGGCTGCGCGGGCCTACGTCGAACAGGACCGGTCGCGGGCGGACGACTACTACCTCGCCGAGGGCAGCGGCGTCGCGACGCGCTTGGTTGCCACCCCCGGCGGCGTGCGAAGCGTGGGCTGCATGACCGGCGAGGTGTACGAGCAGTGGGTCGCCGGCTTCGACCTGGAGACGATGACGCCTAAGGGCCACATCCGAACAGACGACAACGCCTTGCGCTTCGTCGAGGTGGTCGTCAACGGTCCCAAGACCTGGTCGCTGGCGGCCGCTCTGCATCCTGAGGTCTCGGCCGCCCTGGACCGAGCCCAGGACAAGGCGGCCATCGAGATCGTCGGCTGGGTCGCGGCGCACGCGACCACCCGCGTCGGCCCTCGCGGGCGCCAGGTCCAGGTTCCCGTCGAGTCCATCGAGGCCGCGGTCATCCGCCACTACACGTCTCGCGCCGGCGACCCGCACCGCCACCTCCACCTGCACCTGCAGATCAACGCCCGCGTCTGGGCGGCCGGCGCCTGGCGGGGTATCCACTCCGTCGGCGTCCGGGACAGCATCGAGGCGATCAACGGCATCGGCCACGCCGCCGTCGCGACCGACCCGGAGTTCCGGGCGGTGCTGGCCGCGCAAGGACTGACCGTCGATCCCGAGACGAGCGAGATCCGGGAGCTCTCGCCGTACGTCGGGGCCTTCAGTGCCAGGGCCGCGCAGATCCGCCGCAACGTAGACCGGCTCGAGGCCGACTGGCGAGACGGCCATCTCGACCAAGAACCGGGTCCTCGGATGCGTGAGGTGTGGGACCGGCGGGCGTGGGCGGAGGCGCGACCCGACAAGGTCGTGCCCAAGGACGGTCGCGAGCTCGTCGACCGTTGGAACGCCGAGCTCCGCGAGGTCGGCTACCGCGACCCGGCGCATGCCGTCACCCTCCGGCGAACGCTGCCGGGGTGGATCGACCGCGACGCTGCCGCCGACCTGGTCGTCTCGATGCTCGGCGTCAAGAGATCGGCGTGGAACACCGCCGACATCCGCGGGAAGACCGAGGTCCTCCTCTCCCAGACGGCGCTCGTTGCGGACCCCGCCGCCCGGATCGAGCTGGCGGAGGACGTCACTGCCCGGGCCGTCGCGCGCTGCACCCCGCTGCTGACCCGACGCGACGCCCCCGAACACGTCCGATCTCTCACCTCGCCTGGGGTCTTGGCCGTCGAGGGTGACCTCATCGCCCGGATCGCCCGACGCGCCGATCACTCCATCAATCTGCAACGTTCCGACAGCCTCGACCCGCATCAGGAAGAGCCCGTCCACGACGACGCCTTCGGCGCGCTGACGAGCACCGCGCCCCTCGTGGTGGTCGAGGGAGCCGCCGGGGCAGGCAAGACCACGGTGCTGCGCTCGGTCCGACAGCAGCTTGCGTACCACGGTCGGCGACTGGTCGTGGTGACCCCGACGATGAAGGCCGCCGACGTGGCGGCGCGTGAGACCGGCGCCGAGGGACACTCCGCTGCCTGGCTGATCCACCAGCACGGGTGGCGCTGGGACGACGACGGGCACTGGTCCCGGCAGTCCGACCCCCAACCCTGCGAGTCGGCAGCCCTGCGACCCGGTGACCTGCTCGTGGTCGACGAGGCCGGGATGCTCGACCAGGACACCGCCCGGGCGCTCCTCACCGTCGCCGACGAAGCCGGCGCTCGGGTCGCGTTCATCGGGGACCGCCACCAGCTCCCGGCCGTCGGACGCGGCGGCGTCCTCGACCACGCCGTCGCCTACGCGGACCCGGCGGCGGTCGTGACCCTCGAGACCGTGCGCCGATTCACCGACGAGGCCTACGCCATCCTGAGCCTCCGGATGCGCGAGGGCTACCGAAGCGACGACGTGTTCGAGGCCCTCCTCGCCCGCGGTCAGATCGTGGTGCACCCCTCCGACGTCGAGCGCACAGCCGCACTCGCGCGCCTCGGTGCAGCCGGCGACCTCGTCATGGCCGACACCCGTGAGCAGGTCGCCGACGTCAACGCGGCCATCCGCGCGCAGCGCACGGACGTCGATCCCCTCTCCGGAGGCCGCCCAACGGTGACCACCAGCCGCGGCGAGACACTCACGGTCGGCGACCGGGTCGCGACGCGCCGCAACGACCCCGACCTCCGCGTCGCGAACCGACAGACCTGGACCGTGACCGGCGTGGGCGGCGACGGCTCGGTGAGCCTCGACGATCGGGGACGAGACCAGATCGTCCCCGCCGAGTACGCGCGCGAGCACGTCGAGCTCGCCTACGCCACGACCGTCCACGGAGCCCAGGGCGAGACCGTGACCCGAGCCCACGTCGCCCTGACCGACTCCACCGGCGCCGCAGCGGCGTACGTCTCCATGACCCGCGGCCGAGCCGGCAACACCGCGCACCTGGTCGCCGAGACCCTCGAGGAAGCCAAGCAGCAGTGGATCGACGCGTTCGCGCGCAACCGGTCCGACCTCGGCCCCGCCCGCGCCCGCGACGCCGCCATCGAGGACATCGAACAGTACGGACCCGCGCTGCGGACTGAACCGCCGACGCCGACCGGGGAACGACGGCACCGAGAGCGGGAACAACAGCACGGCGCGTCACGTCAGTCGGGGCTCAAGGGCCCCTCGGTCCGGCGTTGACAACTATTTCTGAACTTTCGTGGGGACGTGCCCTGACCTGCGGCGATGCCAACGTCCCTCCCTTTGTACCTCCCCCGTGAAGCTCCGGGCGGGTACGAAGGCGGGTACAACCCCCTCCCATGATGACCGGCGTGAGCCGATGCTCACTGTCACCGATCACGAGGAGCGCCACGATGACCGCACAACACCACCCCGCTGTTCGCCCACAGAACGCCGGGGACGAGATGCTCACCCTCCAGGAGGCCTGTGCGTTCCTCCGGGTGCCTGAGGGCACCCTGCGCTACTGGCGCCACCTCGGGTCGGGGCCGCGCAGCTTCAAGCTCGGCCGCCACGTCCGGTACTGGCGAGCCGACCTCATCCTCTGGCCCAGCGAGCAGACCAACGGTCCACAGAACCACCGCTGAGACTGCCCGCGGTCAGATCTCGGAGAGACGATGAAGCGATCTCGGAAGGAGCTTCACCATGGCGGGAAACATCGCCAAGCGAGCCAACGGCAAGTGGCGGGCGCGGTATCGCGACGAGTCCGGGAGGGAGCACTCGCGACACTTCGACCGCAAGATCGACGCCCAGCAGTGGCTCGACGCGGTCACCTCGGCCGTCGTCACCGGAACCTACGCGGATCCACAGGCCGGCCGGATCACGTTCGCGGCGTTCTTCGGCGAGTGGTCGGCACGCCAGGTCTGGGCTCCCGGCACCGTGCTCGCAATGTCGCTGGCGGCCAGATCCGTGCCCTTCGCCGGGAAACCGATGAAACAGGTCCGGCGCTCGGACGTCGAGACCTGGATCAAGCAGATGGACGCCGCCGGCCTCGCCCCCGGCACGATCAAGACCCGGTACGTCAACGTCCGGTCGGTGTTCCGCGCCGCTGTCAAGGACCGGGTCGTCGGCACGGACCCGACCGACGCAGTACGCCTCCCCCGCGGCCGTCGCGCGGACGTCGCCATGTCGATCCCCACGCCCGAAGACGTCGGGCAGCTCATGGCCGTGGCCGACGAACGGTTCCAGCCGTTCATCGCCCTGTGCGCCTTCGCCGGTCTGCGGTTGGGCGAGGCCGCCGGGGTCCAGCTCGGCGACGTCGACTTCCTCCGCAGGTCGCTCAAGGTCTCCCGCCAAGTCCAGCGAGTTAACGGTGGGGCGATCGACGTGCGGGCACCGAAGTACGGGTCAGAGCGGGTCGTCTACCTAGCCGACAGCCTCGTCACCGTCCTCTCCGGGCACGTCGCCGCTCACGGCACCACCGGCAAGGGTCGGTGGCTCTTCGCCGGGGACGGCGACGACCCGCCGCACCAGAACACCGTCAGCTACTGGTGGCGCAGGACCTTGCGCGACGCCGGCCTTACCGGCATCAAGCTCCACGACCTGCGGCACTTCTACGCCTCCGGCCTCATCGCCGCGGGGTGCTACGTGGTGACCGTCCAACGCTCGCTCGGCCACGCGAAGGCAACGACGACCCTCAACACGTACGCCCACCTCTGGCCGACCGCCGAAGACCGCACCAGGAAGGCAGCGGAGTCGATCATGTCCACATCGCTCGGTGAGCCGGCGACCGTGGCCAAGTAGGGGGCGAATCCGGCCGAGTGAGCGTTGCCTCGGACCGCAGACGCGCCTTCCAGGACGTAACCGGTGGTGCGTCACAGCGCCCCCTTTGCGGAACGCTCCTCAGCGCCCGGCTGGGGGAAGGCGGCTCAACGCCCAGGGCGATGGTTCTGGCTCAGTTCCCCGGCCAGTCTCCCGTCCACCGCTGGAAGGCCCGCGCACCAGCGCGGTCAATGCCGGCCTTGACCACCCCGAACACCGCCCCCTGTACTGCGGCCGCTACCAGGACCTGCCGCACGTTGTACTGCGACTCAAGGGCCGTCGGGGCGTGCGTGCGATGGTGGGGGGTGGCGCGCATCCAGACCTCCCGGAAGACCCGTGCGGCGATCAGGCCCCCGGCCGTGCCGACCACCAGCGCGAACGGCTGGTACAGCATCTTGATCCCGGGCGTTGCAGGTTGTTCCCGGCTCATGGCAGGCCTCCCTTGGTGACCGCCTCGTCATCATCACGGTAACGGGTGACAGCGCGCAGCGGCCAGAGGCCGATTCGCGCGCTGCACCGCGTTGGGTCGGCACAGGCGCGAGGCTCCCGATACCCATGGCCATTCCGTGTCCGGCCGCCCCGTATGGCGGCGCGACGCAGCTTGGTTGGCGTGCCGCGAAGCTGCCCGGCGCCTCCCGGTCTCGGCCTGTGGCAGGGGTGGTTCACGGCCCCGCACTTTCGGCGGTGGCACCGGCAGCCTGCGTACGGTGGCGACGCCAGCGAGCGGGCCTGGGGCGGACGACCTTGGCATCGATGCGTTCGGAGATCTCCGGGAGCAGCTCGTAGCGGTGGCCGTAGATGTTGAGTAGGGCGAGCAGCATCGCGATCACGGGCACGGCGAGGAACGCGCCGGCGACACCGAAGAGCGCAGCGCCGAGGAGCACGGCCCCGAAGGAGACGGCCGGGTTCACCTCGACGGCCTTGGCGCTGATCCTTGGCTCGATGAGGAGGTTCTCCACTTGCTGGTAGAGGATCGCCCACACCAGTGCGATGACGCCGACCATCGGGTTCGGGCTCAGTAGGCCAATGATCACCGGGAGCGCGATCGAGATGTACGTGCCGATGGTGGGAACGAACTGGGCGACGATGCCGGTCCACAGGGAAAGCGGCAGCCAGTACGGCATCCCGATGATCACGAACACGACCGCGGTGGTCGCGGAGTTGATGCCGGCGAGCACCACGCGTGCCCCGACGTAACCACCGGTCTTCTCCAGGGTCAGGGACCAGATCCGCGCCACGAGCATCTGGCTCTGCGCGGGAAACAGTCCCGCCACCCAGCGCTCGAGCTGGGGCAGCTCGGCCGAAAGATAGAAGATGAACATCGCGAAGGTGAACATGCTGAACACGGTGCCGAGGGCGGAGCCGAGGAAGCCGAGCACGCTGATCCCGATGGTGCCTGCGGCCGCGGCCAGCTTGTTCGGGCTGAGGTTCACCGACTCCAGGACGCTGTCGGTCGTCAGCGCCATCGAGAACGTCTCGTTCACCCAGGCCAGGGCCCGGTCAAGGTAAGTCGGCAAGAGCTCGATCAGCTGGACGACCTGCTGGACGAACAGGGCCCCGAAGGCGAGGAAGAACACCACCACGAACGCCGTGAAGCCGACCATGACCAGCCCGGTCGCGGCCCCACGCCGCATGTGCTTGGCCAGCCGGTTCACCAGGGGTGTCATTGCGAGAGCCGCGAACCACGACATCAGCACGGTGAACAGGACGCTGCCGCCGTCGACGATCACGAACCTGAGGAACAGCGCGAGCGCGAGGAGCGCCAGGACCACCAGCCCGACGCGCCACACGACGCGCAGCGACACGGTGACGGGGACCGGGCCAGGGGTCACGGGTTCTGCCGCACTGGTGACGACTATGGGGGTCGTGGCACTCGTCGGTCGCTGGGCGTCGTCCGTTCCACGGTCACCGGTCACGACTCGCTCCTTCGGTGCACGCGACAATCCACCGGCACGGCGAGCCAGGGGATGAGGCTCCTCCCGTCCATGACACCGCATCCGATGGACAATGGTCTACCGCGGTGCGCGGACTTCGGCGTCATGACGTCACAGGCCCTTTACGTCGGTCCGCGCCCTGGTGGGGGCGACGACGGCCTGGGGGCTCGAGGCGGATGGTGGTGGCTGACGGCGCCGCCGCACGACTTTGCCGATCTCCACGGTGAGCGGCAGGAGGGCCGCCAGACCCAGGCAGACCAGCCACTGGCCGCCGGTGAGGGGGACGGTGAGCAGGGCGCCCTGCAGCGACGGCAGCTGGGTCGCGAGGAACACCAAGCCCACCGGGACCAGGGCGATCGCGAGGGCCTTGGCGATGGGCCCGGTGAGGCCGCTGGTGGGGTCACGTCGGTTGACGATCGCGTTGAACACCGTGCCGAGCCCCATGACGACGAAGGTCATCGTCATCGAGGCGCTGGCGTGGTCGGTGCTGGGCTCGTCGGGGCCGGCGACAAGGGGGACGAAGGCCGCGATGAACAGCGCCGCCGCGTAGACGAGCCACGCGGTGACGGCCGGCCGGTTGGTGATGGGCATGGCCGGGTCGCGCGGCGGTCGGTGCATGACGTCGGGGTCGCCGGGGTCGACGGCGATGATGATGACGCCGGCGGCGGTGGCGAAGAACAGCAGGTACAGCACCATGGTCGGGGTCATCGCGACGCCCTCGTTGACATTGAAGATGGTCGCCGCGAGGAAGAGCAACACCAGGGAGAGCAACTGGGTCATCTGGTAGCGCACGTAGGACACGACCTTGTCGTAGACGCGGCGCCCGATCTCCACCGCGTGCACGAGGGTGCCGAAGTTGTCGTCGGTCAGCACCATCCGGGCCGCCTGCTTGGTCACCTCGCTGCCGCTGCCCATCGCCACCCCGATGTCGGCCTGCTTCAGCGCGGCCGCGTCGTTGACCGCATCGCCGGTCATCGCGACGATCAAGCCGGTCTCCTGCATCGCTCGAGCCAGTCGCAGCTTGTCCTCAGGCGTGACCCGGCCGAACACGTGCAGCTGCGGGAGCCGCGCCTTGAGCTCGTCGTCGCTGAGTGCCTGCAGCTCGGCCCCGCTGATCGCGCCGGGCCCGAGCCCGAGCTCGGCACCGATGGCCTGCGCGGTGACGGCGTGGTCGCCGGTGATCATCCGCACGTCGATACCGGCGGCCAAGGCGACCGCCACGGCATCCTTGGCCTCGGCGCGCAGCGGGTCGATGATCCCCGCCAGTCCGACGAACGACAGCTCACGCGTCAGGGACATCGGGTCGGCGGTCATCACCGCCAGCTCGTCGTCGGCGACCAGCCGCGCCGCGAACGCCAGGACGCGCAGACCCTTGCCGCCCATCCGGTCGTTGGCCTCCTGGATGCCGTCGCTCGCCTGCGCGATCGGCACCTGCGACCCGCTCAGCGGACCACCCGCCTGGCTGCAGCGGGCGAGCACGAGGTCGGGGGCTCCCTTGACGAGCTCGATGACGTGCTCGACGCCGTCGACGGGGACGCGGTGGAAGGTGGCCATGAACTTGTACTCGGAGTCGAACGGCACCTCGGCCAGCCGCGGGTACGCCCGGCGGGTCTCCTCGGCGTCGATGCCGAGCTTCGCGGCCAGCACGACGAGGGCTGCCTCTGTGGGGTCGCCGATCACCGACCCGTCGTCGCCGACCACGGCGTCGCTGTCGAGGACGAGCCCGAGCGCCAGCCGGGTGAAGTCGGGGGTCGGGGCGCCCGCGACCGACCGGATGGCGCCGGTCTTGCGGTAACCCTCGCCGTCGACCGTGAACCACTGGCCCCCGGCGTAGAGCGTCGAGACCATCATCTGGTTGAGGGTCAGGGTGCCGGTCTTGTCGGTGTTGATGGCACTGGTCGCACCGAGGGTCTCGACGTCGGTGAGGTTCTTGACCACGGCGCGGGCCTCGGCCAGCTGCTTGGCGCCCATCGACAGCAGCCCCGAGACGAAGGCCGGCATGCCGGTGGGGATCGCGGAGATCGCCATCGCGGTACCGAGCAGCAGCAGCTGGTCGGCGGGCACCCCTCGGATCAGCCCGACCACGACGATGACGGCCACAGCACCCCAGGCGATGATCCCGAGCACCTTGGTGAGCGAGTCGAGCTCTCGCTGCAGGGGTGAGCGGGTGCGCGTCACCGAGGTGAGCATCGTGGCGATCTGACCCATCTGGGTCTGCATCCCGGTGGCGGTGACGACGACGGTCGCGGTGCCCCGGGTGACCGAGGTGTTCTGGAAGAGCATGTTGGTGCGGTCGGCCAGCCCGACGTCGGCGGATGCCAGCTGACGGGCATCCTTGGGGATCGGCGCACTCTCCCCGGTCAGGGCGGCCTCCTGCACCTCCAGGGTCGCCGAGCGCACGATCCGGCCGTCGGCCGGGACGATGTCACCCGCCTCGACCTGCAGGATGTCGCCGGGCGCGACGTCGGTGGCGGGCGTCATCAGCAGGGCCCCGTCGCGGACCACCCTGGCCTGGAGAACCTGCATCTTCGCCAGCGCGTCGACGCTCGCCCGGGCGGTCAGCTCCTGGCGGGTGCCGAGCACGATGTTGAGCAGGATGAGCAGGCCGACGATGACCCCGGTGGAGATCTCCCCGATGAGCAGGCTCACCACGACGACCGCGACGAGCATCAGGTTCATCGGGTCGCGGAGCTGCTGCACGGCCAGCATCCACGCCGACGGCGGCTTCTCGGCGGTGATCTCGTTGCGACCGTGGCTGGCCAGCCGGCTGGCGGCCTCGGCGGCGGTCAACCCGATCGCAGCATCCGAGCCGGAAGCATCCAGGACCTCCTCTGCGGAGCGGGCGAAGGGCTCTGTCTTCGACTCGGATGTCGCTGTGGCCGAAAGGTTCTCGCTCACTGACTGTCTCCTCGCATCGCGGGGCCACCGGCCCGGTCAGTCCTCATGGAACACCTGCCAGCGCGCCTCTTCGCGCTGCCGGACGGCCGCGCTGACCCCGGCCAGCTGCTCCGGTGACACTGGGAGGTCGTATGCCTCGCTGATGAAGCCGGGCAGGTCGGGCCGGTAGTCGTGGCCCCACGCCTGGTAGGTGCCGGGCACCTGGGCGTTCTTGACGTCGACGAGGGTCTGGAAGAACGTCGTCACCGGCCGCCAGCGGAGCTGCTTCGGGATGCCGCGCGGGCTCGCCCCGTCGATCCGCTCGACCGTCGGGCGCTGGGGTCCGAGCCAGGCGGGGGCCGTGGTCAGCAGGTCTGGGCCGAACCGGGTGACCCCGTCGTTGTCGTGGCTGAGCAGGACATACGGCGGCAGCGAGCCCCGCTCCCGTGTGACGGAGTGCAGCTGAGCCAGGTCGTTGACCACGGCCACCCGTTCCCGGTCGACGTCAAGACGCTCCGGGCCGGTGACCTCGTGCATCCACTCGCTGCTGTACGGGGTGCCGATCCACAGCGCCCGGTCGATGCCCAGGGCCTGCAGGCCGAGCGTCCCCCAGTGCAGGAAGACGTCCTGGCTCGTGTGCGCGCCGAGGCTCTCCCCGAAGAGGACGACCCGCGGGCGACGCCCCTCCATCCCCCTGACCCGCTCGAGGATGCGCAGCCACAGCAGCCGGTTCTGCTCGCGCGCCTGCCCCACCCGGCCGAGCGAGAGCGGGGAGGGTCGCTTCGAGTACTGCATCGTCACCGAAGCGACGTCACCACGAGACAGGTACTGGGCGGCGGCGAGGGCGACGTAGTTGACATAGCCCAGGCCGGTCGGCGAGACCAGCACGAGCAGCGAGCGGTCGAACGCGCCGGTGCGCTCCATCTCGGCCAGCGCCAGGTCGACCCGCTCACGCACGGTCGGGGCACTGTCGAGCCCCACGTAGACCTGCACTGGTACTGCGAGGGCCGGTTCGCCCATCACCGTCTCGATGGACAGGTCGGGCAGGTCAGCGAACCCCTCGGGCCGTTCCGGCGCCGGGGTGGGTCGCACGTGGGTGAGTATGTGGCGGCGGCCCTCCTTGCCCAGCGTGGACCACGGCACCAGACTCCCCGGCCCGCCACTGAGGGTCGGGCCGGTCCACCGGGCGCCCTCCCCGCCACCGAACACGGGCTCCTCGGCCGCGGCCCCGGCTTCGATGTCCCGCATGCTCCGTCTCCACATGACCCACGTCCCGGCCGCAAGCAGCCCGAGGGTTGCTCCGTGCACGACGAGACGCCAGGTCTGGGGCCCACCCGGGAGTCGCTGCGCAAGTTGCGTTCCGGCTGCGCCGGCCACCAGGTGCTCGGCGTAGGCGGCTGCAGCGAGGCCGCCCTCCACACCTGCTGCCACGAGCAGCGACCGGCTCAGGGGTGGCGCGGCCGGGCTCTCCGTCTCGCCCCCGACCGCGAGCGGGCGTCGGCGGTCGACCACGAAGGCGATCAGTAGCCCGAGCGGGACGGCGAGCGGCAAGGAGGCCACCCTTCCCCCGGCCCCCACCCGCGCATCCACGGCCTGCAGGCCCGCGCGCGAGACCCGCAGGGTCACCGCCGCCACGCCGGTCGTGGCTGCGCGCCACCCCGCTTGTCGCAGCCAGCCCCTTGCCATCGCCTCCCCGGGGTGCGTGGGCAGCCAGCGCCGGAGCGCCAGCCCGACCGGGATCGCGGCCAGGTCCGCCGACAGGGTCAGCGCACGTGGCCCGTTGGGGAGGCCGGTACGGCGACCGACCGCCGGGATCCGCGCCGAGCTCGGCGGCCGTCGCCTGCAAGGCGTCCTGGGTCCCGAGGGCGAGCAGGTAGTGCACCCCCGTGGCCAGCCCGGTGACCAGGCCCTGGTCCACTGCGCTGCGCCCGGCCAGACCAAGGGCGAACGTCTCCGGGATCTTGGCCGCCGCGACGACCAGGCCCACCTGGAGCCCAAGGTCGGTGGGGGGTGCCGGGTTCGCCGCCGAGGGCCTCACGGGTAGCCCCTCCCCAGCACCGACATACGCACCACCTCTGCCCCAGCCATCGCCACGAGTCCCCCGAGTCTCGTGCCGCCGCGCGATGGCGGCCTCACCCCGCGCGGGTGGGCGCGAGACGGTGGGAGGTGCCTAGGGGCCGCCTCCCCTGCGGAACTCGCGCGCGAACTTCTTCTCGACCGCGCATCACCCGCGCGAACCCCAGGACGGCGATCCCGACGAGGAACGACACAACGAACACCGCCACGGCGAACTGGACCGCGTCCCCGCGATCGAGAACGAAGGACAACACCATCAACGCGATCGCCCAGAGAATCGGTCCAGCGAGGAACACCAGCAAACGGCTCCGCCGTGAAGCCGGCCGAAGCGGTCTGAACGTCGCGGGCCCGCTCGCCTGGCTCATGCGCTCACCCGAAGTCGCTCGATAACGGTGCCCGGAAGGACTGCTGTCCGGGTACCGCCGAGTCCTGGCCAGCCAGGTAAGAGCATCGTCGACAAGTCCCCCCGAGGGCACGACCCTCCAGCCCCATGAATACCATCCCTCCCCAAGGCTCTGGTGCCACGTCATCACGTTACTCGCGACGTTCGCCGAAGCCACGTCAGCGGCCGCCCCCCAGCCCACCCAATTCAAACGGCCGTGCACAACACGGCCCGCACCAACGCAACGGGACCGCGTCAAGACGAGGACACAAGCTCCCTTGGTCTCATCGCCGGCAAAGGGGCACGTCATGGGCGGATCACGTGGCCGCAGCGGGGTCCGGGCACGGGCCCTTAGAACGAGCAGGTCAGGCACATCGCGCTGAACTTCTTGCGGACTGTGTGCGGACTGGGACAGGGCACATCCCCTCTGACCTGCAAGGACGTGCCGATTCAGACGTTGAAGCGAAACTCCACGACGTCGCCGTCCTGCATCACGTACTCCTTGCCCTCCATGCGCACCCGCCCGGCCGCGCGCGCCGCGGCCATCGAGCCCGCGGCATCCAGGTCGCTGAACGAGACGATCTCGGCCTTGATGAAGCCGCGCTGGAAGTCGGTGTGGATGACGCCCGCGGCCTGCGGTGCGGTCCAGCCCTGGTGGATGGTCCAGGCCCGCGACTCCTTGGGCCCGGCGGTGAGGTAGGTCTGCAGCCCGAGGGTGTGGAAGCCGACCCGGGCCAGCTGGTCCAGGCCCGACTCCTCGGCGCCGAAGGACTGGAGCATCTCGAGGGCGTCCTCCTCGGACATCTCCATCAGGTCCATCTCGAGCTTGGCGTTGAGGAACACCGCGTCGGCCGGCGCGACGAGCGCCCCGAGCCGCGCGTGCAGGTCGGCGTCGGCGAGCTGTTCCTCGTCGAGGTTGAACACGTAGATGAACGGCTTGGTGGTGAGCAGGCCCAGCCCCGACGCGAGGGCGAGGTCGACACCGGCGGCCGCGCCCGCGGCATACAGCGTGTTGCCCTCCTCGAGCACCTTCTGGGCGGCGACGGCGTTCTCGTAGGCGGGCTTTGACTCCTTCTTGATCCGCGACTCCTTCTCCAGGCGGGTGACCGCCTTCTCGAGGGTCTGCAGGTCGGCGAGGATCAGCTCGGTGTGGATCGTCTCGATGTCGGAGCTCGGCGAGACCTTGCCGTCGACGTGCACGACGTCGCCGTCCTCGAAGGCCCGCACGACCTGGCAGATGGCGTCGGCCTCACGGATGTTGGCCAGGAACTTGTTGCCCAGCCCCTCCCCCTCGGACGCACCACGCACGATGCCGGCGATGTCGACGAAGTCGACCGTGGCCGGGAGGATCTTCTCGCTGCCGAAGATCTCGGCGAGCCGCGTGAGCCGCTCGTCCGGCAGCGGGACGACGCCCACGTTGGGGTCGATCGTCGCGAACGGGTAGTTCGCCGCGAGCACGTTGTTCTTGGTCAGAGCGTTGAACATCGTGGACTTGCCGACGTTGGGCAGTCCGACGATTCCGATTTGAAGGGCCACGAGGCCGAGAGTCTACCGGCGCACGACCGGCGCTCCTGCCGCCGCCGGCGCGCGGCGGTCACCCGCCGCTGGGCTCGCTGTTCTCCAGGTATGCCGTGTGCTCGGCGTCGTGGGCGACCTCGAGCATGCGCGCGGTGTAGGGCGCGACGTGCGCCGCGGCATCCGCGACCGTGCGCCAGTGGGCGCCGGCGATCTCGCGGCGTAGGAACAGCGCCGGGTCGAGCTCGCCGGTGTCGTGCTCGCCGAGGTCGAACAGGTAGAGCAGGGCGTCGTCCCAGCCCCGCCACGGGGGCAGCCAGTTGACGGCGAGCAGGCGCCCGGCGGTGACGTGGATGCCGAGCTCCTCCTCGACCTCGCGCTCGACGCAGGTGGCGGGTGACTCCCCGGGGTCGACGACGCCGCCGGGCAGGTCCCACTCCTTCTTGTAGCTGAGCTCGCAGAGCAGCACCTCGCCGGTGGGGTTGCGCAGCACGCCCTGCGCGATGGTGCGCTTCTTGGGCAGCCGGGCGTTGAGGATCGAGATGCGACGCAGGCGCTCTCGCTCGGACTCGCTGCGTGACGCCATCACCCGACCCTAACGTCCCGCCCCGACGCGCTCCTCGAGCAGCGCGAAACCGGCTCGGTCGACCGAGCGAGCCGTGGCGCTGACCACGGCGACACCCGCGCCGGCCGCACGGTCGAGGGCGACCACGCTACGGAAGCCGCCCGTGCCACCGTTGTGCCACGTCAGGAGCGTGCCCCGGCGGTCGAGGGTCAGCCAGGCGGCGCCGATGCGCAGCGGGCCGGTGAACCGCCCGACCGGGTCGAGCGCGGCGACCCCCGGCGCGCTGCCGTCGAGGAGCCCCCGCAGCAGCCGCCCCAGGTCGGCGGCGGTCGACCGAATCCCACCGGCTGGACCCAGCGCCTCCCCCGTCCACGGCTCCATCGGTCGGCCTCGCGCGGAGCGTCCCACCACGGATGCCGGGCCGAGGTCCAGGGGCGTCACGGGAACGGTCGTGGCGTCCATCCCCAGCGGTGCGGTCAGCCGCTGTCGGAGGAGCTCGGCGTACCTGGTGCCGGCGGCCGCGGCGAGGGCGTGGCCGAGGAGCATGAATCCCACGTTGGAGTACCGCGGTCGGGCCCGGCCGACGGGGGTACGGCGCACCGCCGCGACGAGATCGTCGACGGTCTCCCCGTACGGGTTGGTCCCGTGTCGCCACAGCTCGACGGTGCCCCGCAGGCCGCCGGATCCTGCCGCCAGGCGAGGCAGACCGGAGGTATGGGTCGCGAGGGCACCCAGGGTCACCTCGGCCGCCGGCGCGTCGTGGAGGGGCAGCAGGTCGCCGAGCCGGGTCGTGGCACTGGTCTCGCCACGGTCGTGCGAGTCCACGAGGAGAAGCCCGGTCAGGCCCTTGGAGACGGAACCGATCTCGACGTCCGCGTCGGGGTCGAGGCCGACCTGCGCGGTGCGGGTCCCGTCGCGGGTGACCTCGACGACGAGGAAGCGGTCGTGCCTGCTGCCGAGGTGGTGCATCGCGCGCACCGCGAGCTCGTGGTCGCCGTGGCCCTGCGGGTGCACCATGACCGGCCCAACGGTCCAACCGCCCTGTCGGTGCCCCGTGGGATGGTCGCACCATGAACGCAACGGTGTGGGGCCTCGTGGGTCTGGTCGTCGGCGTGGCGGCGGCAGTGGTGGTGTGCCGGCTGCTGTATGCCGCACGCTCGGCCGCCGTCGCCACCGAGCGAGACCTGCTGCGCGAGCGGGTGCTCGACCTCGAGACCTCGCTCGCGGAGGACATGGAGACCGCCGCCCTGCTGGCGCCGCTCAAGGACGCCCTGGTGCGCGTCGAGACCCACGTCGGCTCCCTCGAGCGCGACCGCATGGAGCAGTTCGGGTCGCTGCGGGCCCTGCTGTCCAGGGTCGAGGGCGAGACGCAGCACCTCGGCCGGCAGACCGCCTCGCTGGCCGGATCGCTGCGGTCCTCCACGGTGCGGGGCGCGTGGGGCGAGGTTCAGCTGCGCCGGGTGCTCGAGGCCTCCGGGATGCTGTCGCGCTGCGACTTCGACGAGCAGGTCAGCGCGGTCAGTGCCCACGACCGGGGGGTGCGGCCCGACGTCGTCGTGCGGTTGCCCGGTGGCAAGGTGCTGGTGATCGACGCGAAGGCCCCGATGAACGCCTTCCTCGACGCGCAGGCCGAGGACCTCCCGGACGACGAGCGCGCCGGCCTGCTCCTCGACCACGCCACCGGGCTGGGCCGGCACGTGGCGGCGCTGGCCGCCAAGGAGTACTGGTCCGCGTTCCGCGAGGGCCCCGAGATGGTGGTCTGCTTCGTGCCGAGCGACGCGATGCTCGGCGCCGCCCTGGCCGCCCAGCCCTCGCTGCACGAGCGGGCGCTGGCCCAGCGCGTCGTCCTCGTGGGTCCGGGGGCCTTGATGGCGTTGCTGCGCACCGTCGCCTTCACCTGGCAGCAGGACGCCCTGTCGGCGAGCGCGCGCGAGCTGCTCGACCTCGGCCGAGACCTGCACCGGCGCCTGGCCACCCTCGGCGGGCACACGGCCAAGGTCGGTCGCAGCCTGCAGTCCAGCGTCGAGGCCTACAACGCGATGGTCGGGGCGCTGGAGTCGCGGGTGATGGTCACCGCCCGGCGGATGCACGACCTCGACCTGGTCGGCGACGAGATCCCGGTGCTGACCCCGGTCGAGACCGCACCACGGCCCCTGACGTCGCAGGAGCTCATCGACGCCGCCACGGCCGAGGAGTCCCGACCGGAGCTCCTCCTCGACCTCGGGCCGCCGGCCCCGCGGGGGTCACCCGGCATCCGCGATGCGGGCTGACCGGTGGTGTCACCGGTGACCGGCCCGGGGGCACCCTGCGGCGTCCCCGGTCTGCGACCCTGATCCGCACCGCACCGCACCGCACCGCACCGGGAGGTAGGCATGGCTGACGTCTGGCCGATCGTGCACGCAGAACGCGCAGCCTTGATCGCCGACCTCGAGCGGCTTCCCGACTCCGCCTGGGATGAAGCCTCGCTGTGTGACGGGTGGACGGTGCACGACGTGGTGGCGCACCTGGTCGACTCGGCGCGCACCACCCGTGCGGGCTTCATCATGGGCCTCGCCCGCGCCGGTTTCGACTTCGACCGCCAGAACGACCGCGGCGTGCGCCGTGAGCGCCGGGCGACGCCCGGCGCGACGCTGGAGCGGCTGCGCGACGTGGCAGGGCGGACGTCGACGCCGCCCGCGCCGCTCGACAGCCGCCTCGTCGAGGAGGTCGTCCATGGCGAGGACATCCGCAGGCCGCTGGGCCTCACTCGCTCCTACCCGCTCGAGGCGGTCGTCAGGGCCCTGCACCTCCAGGCGCGCACCCCCGTGAAGCTCGGGGGCGCCAAGGAGATCGTGTCCGCGGTCCGTGTCACGGCCACCGATTCCGACATCTCCGTCGGCGCCGGTCCTCTGGTGTCCGGGTCGACGCTGGCCCTACTCCTGGCGCTCTCCGGCCGACGCGTCGCCCTCGACGACCTCGACGGACCCGGGGTGGGTCAGCTGGCGAGCTCGCTCTGACCCAGGGCACGACCACGAGCAGTGCTCCGGGGCTGCACGGTCACTCGTGCCCCGTGTCGACAGCGGCGAACTCGCGGTCGAGCACCCCCATGACGACATCGTCGTGCCACCGGCCGTCGACCCAGCAGCTCTCGCGCTCGCGGCCCTCCTCCACGAAGCCGCAGGCCCGGTAGGCGGCGATGGCCCGGGCGTTGCAGTCGAGCACCTTGAGCTCGACCCGGTGCATGCCCAGCGTGCCGAAGGCGTGCCGCAGCACGAGCCGGATCGCCTCGGTGCCCAGCCCCCGGCCCAGGAACTGCGGGGCGTACATCCCGATGGCCAGGCGTGCCTTGCGACCGTCCTCCCGCACGTCGAAGAGGAACACCGCTCCCGCGAGCCCGTCGTCGCTCTCGACAGCCCAGCACCACGCCCCGGCCGCGGCCCGGTCTGCCAGGTGACCCGGCCAGGCGGCGGCCTCCTCGTCGGTCATCGGCCGGGTGCAGGTGTCGCCGCCGTAGCCTCGCTCGATCTCGCGGTGCCAGCCGTGCCGCTGACGGGCCACCCGGTCCTCGTCGCGGAACGCCCGCAGCGTCACCCGCTCCCCCACCAGCGTCGGCACCGTCATCCCCCCATCGTGGGGCACCCGGTCAGCGCGAGGCGACCCGGCGACCGACCCGGCTGACCAGCCGCCCGAGGACCGCCCCGGTCGCGGCGCCCACGAGCACGTCCCCGGGGTAGTGCACCCCGGTGTAGACCCGCGAGAACGCCACCGTGGCACCGGCCACCCGCAGCGGCCGGCGCAGCGCCGGCACGACGTCCCCCACCGCCACGGCGAACGCCAGGGCCGAGGCCGAGTGGCCGGACGGGAACGACGTCGAGGTCGGCATCGGCACCCAACGGGCCTCGGGCACCGCATGACCCACCCGGTCGGGCCGGTCGCGGTCGCCGGCCAGCTTCATCGGCTGGTTGACGACGAGGGATGCCGCGCCGATCGCGGCCACCCCGGTCAGGGCGGCCCGCCGTCCGGTGCGCCCGCCGAACAGCGCCAGGGCGCCGGCCACGAGGAACCACGGCTTGGAGTGGTTGGCGAAGTGCGACAGCCGGCTCAGCGGGGCGTCGAGGGCCGGCGTGCGACAGCCGGGCCACGGCCACGTAGGCCGCGCGGTCCAGCGCGCCCAGTCGGTGCAACAGGGGCGAGGTGCGGGCCGCCACCGGGTGACCCGCAGCCGCCTGCTCGTCGAGCCGGCGGGCGAGGCGCTCCTCGGCCGGCTCGACTCCCACCCCGCCCGGGGCCGCCCGCTCGCCGCCGCACCGCTCGCCGCCGCACCGTCCGGGGCCGCACCGTCCGGGACGTCCGGCTGGCTCATGCCGCCGGCACCGGCCGGCCGAGCGCGACGCGCCACAGCGCGCCGGCGGTGGGTGCGGCCATCACGTGGATGGCGGGGCCGGCGACCGGCCGCAGCAGCACGGCCCGGGCCTGCCGCACGGTGAGCGCCCCGGGCCGGATGACGAACCGCAGCGGTGGGTCCATGGTGAGCGCCTCGCCGTCGACTCCGACCTCGACCGGCCCACCCGAGCCGACCTCGAACTCGGTGGCGGTCCACTCGTTCCAGCCGGAGAACCGACCGACCTGGCCGGCGGCCTCGAGCGCAGCGAACTTCTCGGCATCCGCGGCGCCGCGCACCAGCACCGACACGACCCCGAGCCGGCCGGTGTCGAGCGCGGGGCGGGTCGACCCGCCCCGCAGGTGCGAGAGCTGGTAGGGGTTGTTCGACACCAGCACGAGGTTCGCCGACGTCGCCGGCTCGCCCGACGGCAACGGGAACTGCAGGTCGAGCGGCACTGCGGCCGGCCCGATCAGGTCGGGCAGCGTCTCGGCGGCCGTGCGGATCTTGGCGTCGCGGTACTCCTGCGACTGCACGATCTTGGCGTACAGCCCCATCGACGCGTTGTTGACGAAGGTGCGCCCGTTGACCTCCGCGAGGTCGATCACCCGGTCGACGCCGTCCGTGTAGGCGTCGAGTGCCCCGACGACGTCGGCCCGGTCCATCCCCAGGTCGAGCGCGAAGTGGTTGCGCGTGCCCGCCGGGATGACCACCATCGGGATGCCGTGCCGGCTCGCCACCGACGCCACGAGCGCCTGGGACCCGTCGCCCCCGGCCATGCCGATGACGTCGGCGCCGCGCGCCACGGCATCCTCGGCGAGCGCGAGGAGGTCCGAGCCCTTGTAGAGCACGATCGGCTCGATGCCGCGCTCGCGGCAGAGCCGCTCCAGCTCGAACTTCTCGACCTTCCCGCCGCCGCTCCAGGGGTTCATGATGAGCACCGCCTGGCGGGGGCGGGGCGCCGACTCCACCTGCACGGGGTCGACCATGGCAGGCCGCAGGGCCACCCGGGCGGCCGCGGCCGCGAGGGTCACCAGGGCGACCGACACGACGAGCACCCACACGCTGCGGCTGCTCACCATCACGACGACGAAGACGACCAGTGCAGCGACGCCCGTCCCGAGCGCGACGAGTCGCGCCGCTCCGCGACGGGACACCGCGAACCAGGCCGCGACGACCACCACGGCGAGGGTGGCCAGGCCCGCCAGCAGCACCTCCCAGCGGCGGATGAGGGCGACGACCATGAACACGCACCGCGGCGGCGAGCAGGAGGTGGGCCAGCCAGGCGGCCACCCGCTGCTGGCGGGTGGGTGGTGGTGGTGGTGCTGGTCTCGGGCTGGCCGGTCACGGCTGCTCCTCAGTTCGGGACTCCCGAGGGGGGTCCTGCCAGGTCGCCCCGGTCCGGGCGACGTACGCGGCCACGGCCTCGTCGAGGGTGGGGAAGAAGTGCTCGGACTCGATGGCCCGCTCGAGCTCGTACCGCTGCAGCTTGGCCCGCACCGGGTCCTTCAGCTCGGCGAAGACCAGCGAGACGCCCCGGGCGTCGAGCCAGCTGTCGAGCTCGGCCAGCACGTCGGCGGCGGTGGTGTCGACGTCGGTCATCGGCTCGGCCGCCAGGAGCACCCAGCGCAGGCCCTCCCGCTCGTGGGCCATGGCGCGCACGGTGTCGCCGAAGGTGCGCGAGTTGGCGAAGATCAGGGGGGCGTCGAAGCGGAAGACGACCAGCCCCGGCAGCAGCTCGGCGTGCGGGTACATCTCGGTGTCGTGCAGGCCCCCCATGCCCCTCGACCCGTCCGAGCTCGGCCTGGTGGGGCCACCAGACCCGGCGGAACACGTTGAGGATCGACAGCGTGATCGCGAGCAGGATGCCGGGCAGCACCCCGAGCAGCGCGACCCCGAGCAGCGCCGCCATCGCCAGCCAGAACTCGGTGCGCCGCTGGAGCCACAGCCGGCGCATCGCCGGGATGTCGGCGAGCGACAGCGCGGCCGCGATGACGATGGCGCCCAGGGTCGGCTGCGGCACGTACTGCATCGCGCCGGTCGCGAAGAGCAGGACCACGGCGATCACCGCGGCGCCGACGACGCCGGTCACCTGCGAGCGCGACCCGGCCTGCTCCGACACCGCGGTGCGCGACCCGCTGGTGCTCACCGGGAAGCCCTGGAAGAAGCCGGCGAAGATGTTCGCGGCGCCGATGCCGATCATCTCCTGGTCGCCGCGCACCCGCTCCCCGCGGCGGGCCGCGAACGACGACGCCGTCGACATGGTGTCGGCCAGGGCGACCACCGCGATGGCCACGGCGCCGAGGAACAGCTCGGGCAGGTCGCCGAGCGGGATGGTCGGGATGGTGAACGGCGGGAAGCCCTGGGGCAGCACGCCGATGGTCTTCACGCCGTCGGCCTCGAGGTCGAGCAGGTTGACGGCGAGCGCGGCGAGCACGACCACCACGAGCACCGCGGGCACCTTGGGCAGCAGCCGCTGCAGCAGCAGGATGCCGACGAGCGAGGCGACGCCGATGACCGCGGCGGTGGTGTTGACCAGCCCGTCGGCCACGCCCGAGACGAAGGCCTGCGCCTCGGCGATGAGGCCGTCGGCGTCGACCGAGAACCCGAACAGCTTGGGCAGCTGGCCGACGACGATGGTCAGGGCCAGCCCGGCCATGTAGCCGAGCTGGGTGGGCTTGGACAGCAGGTCGGCGACGAAGCCGAGGTGCCCCAGCCCGGCCACCGTCATGACGACACCGACGAGCAGCGCGAGCACCGACGCCAGCGCGACCGCCTTCGCCGGGTCTCCGTCGGCCAGCGCCAGCGGGCCGATCGTCGCGGCGATCATCGGCCCCAGCGAGGAGTCGGGGCCGAGCACGAGGATGCGCGAGGGGCCGAAGACGGCGTAGCCGAGCAGGCAGAGGATGGAGGTGTAGAGCCCGGTGACCGGTGGCAGCCCGGCCAGCTCGGCGTAGGCCATGCCCTGCGGCACGAGCAGCGCCGAGAGCACCAGGCCGGCGACGAGGTCCTTCGCGAGCCAGCCGCGCTGGTAGGTGCGGAACAGCGTCACGCCCGGCACGAACTCCTCGAACCGCGAGGGACGCGTCATCCGGGGTGGGGCGGTGGGCACGGCCATGCGCGGGTTGCCTCCTCGATGCCGTGCGCCGGCCACCAGTCGGCCGGGCGAGCCGGTGCTACCCCGCGATCGTCGCGAGGGGGCGGTGCATCGGTCATCACCCGGGCCGGGTGAGGAGTGCCGCCTGCTCCCGTGGGCTACGCCTCGCCAGGGCAGGGCGGCTCGTCAGCCAGCCTGCGCGCAGTAGACCGACGGCAGCACGCTGTAGATGGCCGCGCACTTGACCAGGTCGTCCTTCCACTGCAGCTCGTCGGGCGCGTGCGCCTGGTCCTCGCGCCCGGGCCCGACGCCGATGACGGGGATGCCGTGCCGGCCGGCGATCGCCACGCCGTTGGTGGAGAACGTCCACTTGTCGATGCGCGGCTCGCCGAACATCGCGCGGTGGGCCGTGGCCGCGGCGACCACCTCGGGCGAGTCCTCGGCCACCACCCAGGTCGGGAAGTAGCACTGCTGGCCGTACTCGGTGCCGGTCCACGCGACCGCCCGGTAGTCGTAGCAGGCCACGGTGGCACCGTGCCGGCGCACCGCGGGGAGGTCCTCGATCTCGCGCAGCGCTCCCTGCCAGGTCTCGCCGTCGGTGAGCCGCCGGTCGAGCGACACCCAGCAGGCGTCGGCGACCGCGCACCGTGAGGGCGAGCTCGAGAACACCTCGGAGGTCGTCACGGTGCCCTTGCCGAGGAAGGGGTCGCCCGGCAGCCGGTCGTTGAGGTCGCGCACCTCGAGCAGGATCTCGGCCATCTTGTAGATCGCGTTGTCGCCCCGCTCGGGCGCCGAGCCGTGGCACGACACCCCCGCCACCTCGACCCGGATCTCCATCCGGCCCCGGTGCCCCCGGTAGATGCCGTTGTCGGTGGCCTCGGTCGACACCACGAAGGCCGGCCGCACCCCCTCCTCCTCGATGAGGTACAGCCAGCACAGCCCGTCGCAGTCCTCCTCCTGCACCGTGGCGGTGACCAGGTAGGTGTAGGCGTCGGAGAGCAGCCCGAGGTCCGCCGCGATCCGCGCGCCGTACACCGCCGACACCACCCCGCCGAGCTGGTCCGAGGCGCCGCGCCCACCCACGAGCACGTCGTCCTCGAAGCCCTCGAAGGGGTCGAAGGTCCAGTTGTCGCGGTTGCCCACACCGACGGTGTCGATGTGCCCGTCGAAGCCGACGACCGTCTCCCCCGTGCCCATCGTGCCGATCGCACTGCCCAGCCCGTCGATCCGGGTGGTCGTGAAGCCCAGCTTCTCCATCTCGGCGACGACCAGCCGTGACTTGGCCTCCTCGTGGCAGCTCGTCCCCGGGTTGCGGATCAGTGCGCGCAGGAACGCCACCATGTCCGCCCGGTAGCCCTCGGCGGCGGCCTTGACCGCGACGTAGTCGATCTGTGGCACCTGTCGTCTCCTTTGCGTGGAGGTCCGGTTCACGTCCGCCAGCGCGGGCGGGCACCGTCCCAGAGGTCGTGCAGCACGCGCACCGGGTCGGCGACCCGTTGCAGCAGCACCATCGCCGCGATGGCGTAGGGCTTGTTCCCTGCCTGCCGGTACAACGCGGTGCGGTGCGTGTCGAACACGTCGGCATCCACCTCACCGGCGTCGCACGAGACGCCGGTGATGTCGGCGGGCAGCGGGTGCAGGTAGAGCGCCTCCCCGCGCCGGGTGGTGCGCATCAGCTCCGCGGTCACGGTCCAGTCGCGATGGCCGGCGTTCTGCTCCAGCATCCGCCCCTCCAGGGCCCGGATGCCGTCGACGTCGCCGTCGCCGTGCAGGGCGGCGCGCTGCACCATGGCGTCGAACGGCGCCCAGCTCTTGGCGCAGACGACGTCGGCGTCGGCGACGGCCTCCTCGAGGGAGTCGGTCACCGTGAACGAGCCCCCGGACGCCGCCGCGTGGCCCTGCGCCACCCGGCGCACGTCGGCGACGAGCTCGTAGCCCGGCGGGTGGGCGAGCACGACGTCCATCCCGAGCCGGGTCATCAGCGCGACCATGCCCTGCGGCACCGAGAGCGGCTTGCCGTAGCTCGGCGAGTGCGCCCAGGTCATCGCGAGCTTGCGCCCGCGCAGGTGCTGCACGCCCCCGAGCTCGTGGGTGAGGTGCAGCAGGTCGGCGAACGCCTGGGTCGGGTGGTCGAGGTCGCTCTGCAGGTTGATGACGGTCGGCCGCTGCTCGAGCACCCCGACCGAGAAGCTGTCCGTCAGGTGGCCGCCCAGCTCGACCATGTCGCGGTGGCCCTGGCCGAGGTAGAGGTCGTCGCGCACGCCGATCACGTCGGCCATGAACGAGATCATCGTGGCGGTCTCGCGCACGGTCTCGCCGTGGGCCACCTGCGAGGACGACTCGTCGAAGTCCTGCACCTCGAGGCCGAGCAGGTTGCAGGCCGACGCGAACGAGAACCGGGTGCGGGTGGAGTTGTCGCGGAAGACGGAGACCGCCAGCCCCGAGTCGGCCACCCGGCAGCTGCGGTTCGTCGCCCGCAGCGCGCGCAGCGCGTCGGCGGTGGCCAGCAGCGCAAGCACCTCGTCGTCGGTGAGGTCCCACGTCGCGAGCACGTCGGCACCGTGGATGCCGTGCGAGTCCAGCGCGGCCAGCCGGCCGACCGCGGCGTCGAAGTCCATGCCGTCCCCTCCTGGGGTCACCCCGATTCTAGGGTCGGCACGGGGCCCCGCCGACGTGCGTCGCGTCACCCCTACGATGGCCGCATGGGCACGTCCCGGCTGGTCAGGAACCCGCACGTCGACCGGTCCCGGGTGCCCCGTGGCGGTGTGCCGGCTCCCTCGTTCCACGCCTCGCTGCCGGGCTTCGCCGCCACACCGGTGCGGTCGTCGCCCGCCGTGGCCACCCGGCTCGGGGTGCGCGCGGTGCTCGTCAAGGACGAGGGCGAGCGCGCCGGGATGCCGTCGTTCAAGATCCTCGGTGCCTCGTGGGCCACCTACCGGGCGCTGCTCGCGACGCTCGGCCGGGCGCCGGGGACGACGCCCTCGCTGGCCGAGCTGCGCGAGGTGCTCACGGCATCCGGTCGAACCCTCACCCTGGTCGCCGCGACCGACGGCAACCACGGTCACGCCGTGGCCCGGATGGCCCGGCTGCTCGGCCTGCCCGCCGTTGTGCTGGTGCCCCGCGGGACGAACAGCGCTCGGGTGCAACGGATCACGGCCGAGGGTGCCGAGGTGCGCGTCATCGACGGCACCTACGACGACACGATCGCCGCCAGTGCCGCGCTCGAGGACGACGAGCACGTCGTCGTCGACGACACCTCGTGGGAGGGCTACACCGACGTGCCCGGCTGGGTCGTCGACGGCTACTCCACGATGCTCACCGAGGTGGTTGCGGCGGTCGACGCGGGTGAGCTGCCCGAGCCCACGGTCGTCGTGGCCCAGATGGGGGTCGGCGCGCTGAGCGCCGCCGTCGCGCGGGCCTTCGCGCCGCGGCCGGCCCGCCTGCTGGTCGGCGTCGAGCCGACGGATGCCGCGTGCGTCACCGAGAGCGTGGTCGCCGGCCGGCTCGTCTCGGTGCCTGCCACCGGGGACACCTGCATGGCCGGGCTCAACTGCGGCACGCCCTCCCCGGTCGCGTTCGGGAGCAACCTGCTCGGCTACGACGCCCTGGTCACCATCGACGACTGCTTCGCCGACGAGGCGGTGCGACTGCTGCACGCCGACGGCATCGACGCCGGGGAGAGCGGCGCGGCCGGCCTGGCCGGCCTGCTCGCGCAGGGGCCGGCACTCGGCCTCGGCCCGGCCGACACCGTGCTCGCGTTCCTCACCGAGCGCCCTTCCGACCCCGACCGGTTCCGGCGACTGGTCGGCCCCTGACCCGGGGCGGTGATCTTCGCCGCCAACCGCCGACGGCGCGCCTCGGGCGGCCGGATACTGGGCCCATGCGGGCTCTCGAGACCGGCAGCAGTACCCACGACGCCCTGCGCCGGCAGTTCGGGCTGGCCGACGACGTGGTCGACGAGCAGGTGCTGGCCAACAGCGTGCGCCGGCTGGCCGAGAGGTCGGTGGTGCTGCCGACCTTCGCCCAGCTCGCCGACCCGCACTCGGTTCCACCGGGCGTGGTCGGGGACGCCGACCCCCAGGCCGCCGATCCGCGCAACCTGTGGCGGGTGCACTGGTACAACGACCTCGCCGGGAGGCGCGTCGGGGTACCCGAGCACCTGGTGCTGACCCGCGAGGTGACCGGCATCGACAGCCCCGTGGTCGTGGTGCTCGGCAACCGGTTCCCGATGATCGAGACCCACAAGGTGCTCGCCGCCTACGGCTGCCTGGCACCGCGAGTGGTGTCCGGCGCCTTCGACCCCACGACGCACCGGGCGGTGTGGCCCTCGACCGGCAACTACGCACGTGGCGGCATCGCGATCAGCCGGCTGCTCGCCTGTCGTGGGGTGGCCGTCCTGCCCGCCGGCATGAGCCAGGAGCGCTTCGACTGGCTCGACCGCTGGTGCGAGAACCCCGCCGAGGACGTCATCCGCACCGTCGGCACCGAGTCGAACGTCAAGGAGATCTACGACGAGTGCCACCGGCTCGCGCTCGACCCCGGCAACGTGGTCTTCAACCAGTTCGCCGAGTTCGGCAACCACCTGGTGCACTACGCCGTGACCGGTCCGGCCCTGGGTCACGTCTTCGAGGACTACCGCGCCCGCTCGGGCCGCGACCTCCGGCTGGCCCTGATGGTGAGCGCCACCGGGTCGGCGGGCACCATCGCCGCCGGCGAGCACCTCAAGGACACGTACGGCACCAAGGTGCTGGCCGCCGAGGCCCTGGAGTGCCCGACGTTGCTGGAGAACGGTTTCGGCGAGCACAACATCCAGGGCATCGGCGACAAGCACGTGCCGCTCATCCACAACGTCATGCGGCACGACCTCGTCGCAGCCGTCAGCGACCGGGCGACCGACCACCTCGAGGTGATGTTCAACGAGCCGGAGGGACTGGCCCACCTCGCCGACCGGGGGTGGCCGCCCGGCATCCTCGCGGCGCTGGGCGACCTGGGGTTCTCCTCCATCTGCAACGTGCTCGCGGCGATCTCGGGCGCCAAGGTGCTCGGCCTCGGGCCCGACGACGTCGTCGTCACCGTGGCCACCGACGGCGGTCGGATGTACGCGAGCGAGCGGGCCAAGATCGTGCAGCGCGACTTCGGCGGCGGGTTCACCCGGCTCGACGCGGCAGCCGTCTGGGGCGAGCACCTCGCCACCGTGCCCACCGACGCGACGCTCGAGCTGACCGAGCGCGAGCGCACCCGCATCTTCAACCTCGGCTACTACACGTGGGTCGAGCAGCAGGGCACGCCGTTCGAGCTCTTCGAGCGCCGTCGCGGACAGTCGTTCTGGCGCGAGCTGCGCGGCTACCTGCCGGTGTGGGACGCGATGATCACCGAGGTCAACGCTCGGGTCAGGGCCGAGCACCGGATGCCGTGATGAGCGACGTCCTGCGCCCCCTCGCCTTCGGCTCTCTCGTCGGGTGGGCGCTCGACGAGCACGCCCGGCACGACAGCGTCTTCGGCCTGCCCGCGCAGCACGTGCACCACCCGTCCGGACGCCGCATCCGCGACCCGTTCGGCCACCTCGTCGGGGTGCCGGTCGGTGCCGCAGCCGGGCCGCACACCCAGCTCGCCCAGAACATCGTCATCGCCTACCTCGCCGGTGCGCGGGTCATCGAGCTCAAGACGGTGCAGGTGCTCGACGGCGACGCGATCCGCGCGGCCGTGCCGAAGCCGTGCATCGACGCCGAGGACGAGGGCCAGAACTGCGAGTGGTCCACCGAGCTGACGGTGCAGCAGGCGCTCACCGAGTACGTGCACGCCCACCTCGCCATCCGGGTGCTCGCGGTCGAGCTCGGCCTCGGCGACGGCGACGACGTCGTGCTCGACGCGTCGGTGGGTTACGACCTCGCCGGCATCCGGGGCCCGGTGGTCGACGGCTTCCTCGAGGGCCTGCGCGACGCCACCCGCACCGACGCCTGGCGCACCGCGACGGCCTGGCTCGAGGGCAACCTCGGCCGCTTCGCGCACTTCGACCGGGGGCACCTGGCACGCATCCCGACGCGGGTGTGCGACTCCGTGACGCTCTCGACGATGCACGGCTGCCCTGCCGCCGAGATCGAGCGGATCGCCGAGCACCTGCTCGGCAAGGGCCTGCACACCAGCGTCAAGTGCAACCCGACGCTGCTGGGGTACGACACGGTCCGCGGCACGCTCGACGGGCTCGGCTACGCGCACCTCTCCTTCGACGACTCTCACTTCACGGCCGACCTCCAGTACGCCGACGCGGTGCCGATGTTCACCCGGCTGGCCGCCCGGGCAGCGGACGCGGGAGTCGGTTTCGGGCTCAAGCTGAGCAACACGCTGCCGAACGACGTCACCCGTGGCGAGCTGCCGGCCCCCGAGATGTACCTGTCCGGGCGGGCTCTGCTGCCCCTGACCCTCACCCTGGCCGCGCGGCTGGCCCGCACCTTCGACGGCCGCCTGCCGATCTCCTACGCGGGGGGAGCGGACGCGACGAACGTCGCCGAGATCCTGCGCACCGGCATCCAGCCGGTCACCGTCGCGACGACGCTGCTCAAGCCCGGCGGCTACGCGCGGTTGGGGCAGCTGGCCCGGATCGCCGCTCCCGTGATGCGCGACTTCCACCGCATCGACCCGGATGCCGTCGACGCCCTCCTCGCGCGCGTGCTGGCCGACCCGCGCACCCACAAGCGGCACCGCGAGAAGGTGGGTTCGCGCAAGACCACGTCACCGCTGGGGCTCACCGACTGCTTCACCGCCCCGTGCGAGCACGGCGGCTGCCCGATCGGTCAGCAGGTGCCGGCGTACCTCGCCCTGGTGGCGGACGGGCGCCTCGCCGAGGCCTTCGACGTGGTGGCGCGCGACAACACCGCTCCGACGATCACCGGAGTGCTCTGCCCCGAGCCGTGCCGGGCGCACTGCACCCGGGTCGACTACGACCGGGGTGTCGACATCCGGGGCGTCAAGCTCGCCGCGGCCGATGCCGCGCAGGAGCAGCATGTCGCCGCCACGACGCCGAGTCCCCTGGTGGCCGGCGTGCGAGTCGCCGTGGTCGGCGCCGGACCGGCCGGCATTGCCGCGGCGGTATTCCTGCGCCGCAACGGGATTGCGGTGGAGGTACACGAGAAGCTCGACGGCCCGTACGGCATCGTGCAGCACGTCATCCCCACGTTCCGGATCACCCGCGAGCAGGTCGACCGCGACTACCGCCTCGCGGTGGCGACCGGGGTGGAGTTCCGGTTCGGCTGCCCGGCCGGCTACGACCTCGCCGACCTCCGCCGCCGCTTCGACCACGTGGTCGTCGCGACCGGGGCGTGGGGGCGCAGCGCCAGCCCGGTCCGCGAGGGCGCCGAGCACGTGCGCGACGCCATCGAGGTGTTGGTGGAGTCACGTGAGCAGGGAGGTGCCCGGCTCGGCCGTCGGGTCGCCGTCATCGGCGCCGGCGACGTCGCGATGGACTGCGCGCGCACTGCGCTGCGCACCGCCGGGGTGGAACACGTCGCCCTGGTCTACCGCCGCACCGAGCCGTTCATGCCCGCCGCCCAGGAGGACGTCGACGCCGTGCGGGCCGAGGGCATCGAGATCGACGAGCTGCTCGCGCCGGTCTCGTACGACGGGTCGGTACTGCGTTGTGAACGAACGGAACTGGCCGACTACGCGGCCGACGGACGCCGCACGACCCGCGGCACCGGGTCGTTCGTCGAGCTGCAGGTCGACACCGTGATCGGGGCGACCGGCGCCACCGTCGACGCCGAGCGCTACGACGCCAACGGCATCCTCCGCGACGACCTCGGGCGCCCTCGGCTCGACGCCGACCTGCGGGCCACCGTGGCCGGCGGCACCACCGAGGTCTATGTCGCCGGTGACGGCCGACGTGGCCCGGCCACCGTCGTGCAGGCCATCGCCGACGCCAAGGTGGTCGCACGGGCGATCCTGCGCACGCACGGCATCCGGTTCGACGTCGACCGGCCGCCCACCGTGGTCTTCACGCCGCACGACCTGCTCGTCGGCCGCCGCGGGGTGCTCGCCGGTCGGGTCGCGCCGCCCGCCGAGGCCGACCGGTGCCTGCACTGCGACGACGTGTGCGAGGTCTGCGTCGAGGTCTGCCCGAACCGCGCCAACGTCGCTGTGGCGGTGCCGTGGTCGGCCGACGCCTACCAAGTCGTGCACCTCGACGCACTGTGCAACGAGTGCGGCAACTGCGGCACGTTCTGTCCCACCGCGGGGCTCCCCTACCGCGACAAGCCGACGGTGTTCTGGACGCTCGCCGACTTCGAGTGCTCCCCCAACGTCGGACTCCTCGCGGTCGACGCCGGATACCTCGTGCGGCTGCCCTCCGGCGACGTCGTCAGGCACCGCCGGGGCCGGCGAGACCTCCCGGACGACCTCGAGCGCCTGCTCTCGGCCCTCGAGGCGGACCACCCGTGGCTGCTCCGGCCCGTGCTCGCCGACGCGGCGGAGGGGACAAGACGATGATCGTCACCGGCCGGGCCGTCATCACGGGCGACCCCGCACGTCCGGCCGTCCCCGACGGCGCGGTGCTCGTGCGCAACGGCCTCGTGGATGCCGTGGGCTCGGCGCACGACCTGCGGCTCATCCACCCCGACGAGACCGTGGTGGACACCGGGCGCCTCGTGATGCCGGGCCTGGTCAACGCCCACACCCACGCCTACAGCGCCTACGCCCGCGGGATGCCGGTGCACTCCCCGACCCGCGACTTCGCGGAGATCCTCGAGAACCTCTGGTGGTCGCTCGACCGGCTGCTCGAACCGGAGGACGTGCGGCTCAACGCGACGACGACCTTCATCGAGTCGGTGCGCTGTGGGGTCACCACGGTCTTCGACCACCACTCGAGCCCGCGCGCGGTCACCGGCTCGCTCGACACCATCGCCGCCGCCGCCGAGGCGGTGGGCGTGCGGGCCTGCCTCTGCTACGAGACGTCCGACCGCGACGGCGAGGACGTCTTCGCCGAGGCGGTCGCCGAGAACGTCGGGTTCATGCGGTCGGCCAACACCGCCGACCAGCACCGGCTGCGCGGCATGTTCGGCCTGCACGCCTCCTTCACCCTCTCCGAGGCGAGCCTCGACACCATCGCCGCGGCCGCGTTCGGAGTTCCCGGCGGCTACCACGTGCACGTGGCCGAGGGCCCGGACGACGAGCGGTGGACCCTTGCGACCGAGGGCCTGCCCGTGGTCGACCGGCTCGACGCACACGGCATGGTGGGCCCCGACAGCATCGCCGCGCACTGCGTGCACGTGTCGCCTGCGGAGATCGAGCTGCTCGCCGGCCGCGACGCCACCGTCGTGCACAACCCCCACTCCAACCTCGGCAACGCCGTCGGGTTCGCACCCGTGGTCGAGATGCTGCGGCACGGCATCCGGGTCGGGCTCGGCACCGACGCGTACACCGCCGACGTGCTGGCCTCGATGCAGGTGGCGAAGCTGGTCGCCAGCGGCTCCCGCCTCGACCCCACGGTCGGCTTCTCGGAGGCGGTGGCGATGCTGTTCGCGCACAACCCGGCGATCGCGTCACGCGTCTTCGGCTGCGACCTCGGCATCCTGCGCCCCGGCGCCGTCGCCGACCTCGTCACGCTCGACTACCGCCCCCCGACCCCGCTCGACGAGCGGTCGGCCTGGGGGCACGTCGTGTTCGGCACGAGCGGAGCCCAGGTGGTCGACGTCCTGGTGGGCGGCGAGTGGGTGCTGCGCGACCGGGAGTTCGTCGACCTCGACGAGGCCGAGGTGCTCGCACACTCGGCCGAGCGGGCCGAGCGCGTCTGGAAGGAGCTGTGAGGTGACCCTCCTGCACGGCGGCCGCGTCGTCACCCCCGACGGGGTGGTCGAGCGCGGCTCGGTGCGCACCTCCGGCGAGACGATCGTGGCGGTGGGCCGGCTCGACCCCGAGCCCGGCGAGGAGGTGCTCGACTGCACCGGCTGCATCGTGCTCCCCGGCGGCATCGAGCCGCACTGCCACCTCGACCTCGAGGCCGGCGACGAGGTGACCGCCGACGACTTCGCCACCGGCACCCGGGCCGCCCTCGCGGGCGGCACGACGACGGTCATCGACTTCGCCACCGCGTTCCACGGCCAGTCGCTCACGGCCGCGCTCGACCGCTGGTCAGCGAAGGCGGCCGGCCGGGCCGTCACCGACTACGCCTTCCACCTCGCGATGACTTACTGGCACAGCGATTTCGCCGACGAGATGGCGACCGCGGTCGAGCACGGTGTCACGTCGTTCAAGCTCTACCTCGCCTACCGCGGCTCGATGATGGTCGACGACGACGAGGTGCTCGCAGCGCTGACCGCCTCGCACGACCTCGGCACCACCATCGGGTTCCACTGCGAGAACGGCCGGCTCGTCGACGCGCTCGTCCGCCGCGCCCTGGCCGAGGGCCACACGACCCCGTTCTTCCACGCCGCCACCCGGCCCGCCGCGCTCGAGGCGGAGGCCGTCGACCGGCTCGAGGTCATCGCCGGGCTCGCGCAGGCCCCCCACTACGTCGTGCACCTGTCCTCACGACCCGGGCTGGATGCCGTGCGCCGCGGCCGCGCAGCCGGCACCACCGTCGCGGCCGAGACCTGCCCGCAGTACCTCCTGCTCGACGTCAGCGCCTACGGCGAGCCGGCCGACGACGACCTCGCCCGGCGCGCCTACGTCATGAGCCCGCCGCTGCGCACGGCATCCGACCGCGAGGCACTGTGGGCCGGGCTCGCCGCCGGCGACGTGCAGTTCGTGGGCACCGACCACTGTTCGTTCGACCTGGTGGGGCAGAAGGACCAGGCGGCCGACTTCGCGCACACCCCCAACGGCGCACCCGGCATCGAGCTGCGGATGGCGCTGATGTACTCGGCGGGGGTGGCCGAGGGGCGGCTCGGCCTGACCCGCCTCGCGGAGGTGACCGCCACCAACGCCGCCCGCTACTTCGGTCTGTACCCGCGCAAGGGCGTGCTGGCGCCCGGGGCCGACGCCGACGTCGTCGTGATCGACCCGGCCGTGGCGTGGACGGTGACGAGCACCGCCCTGCACGAGAACGTCGACCACACGCCCTACGAGGGGTGGCGGGTGCAGGGCCGCGTGCGCGACGTGTTCCTGCGCGGCCACCGTGCCGTGGCCGACGGCCGCCTCGCCGACGACCTGACCCCGGGGCGCTTCCTGCCCTGCGCCCTGCCCGACCCTTCGGTGACCTGAGGAGACACGATGACCACCACGACGGTGAACGGACACGTCCACGAGGTGCCCGAGGGCCCCACCCTGATGACCTGGCTGCGCGAGGAGCTCGACCTGACCTCGGTGAAGCACGGGTGCGACGACGGCAGCTGCGGCACCTGCGTCGTGGTGGTCGACGGGCGCACGGTCAAGGCGTGCACCCGGGCCGCGACGACGGCGGGTGGGCACGAGGTGACCACCGCCGAAGGCCTCGACGAGCGCGAGAAGGCGGCGTACGTGTCGGCCTTCGAGCAGGAGGGCGCCGTGCAGTGCGGCTTCTGCATGCCGGCCATGGTGATGACGAGCAAGGCCCTGCTCGACGCCGAGCCCGACCCCACCCGCGAGCAGGTGGTGCGCGCCCTGCGAGCCAACGAGTGCCGATGCACCGGCTACCGGATGGTCGAGGACGCCGTGCTGCGCACCGGCCGCATCCTGCGCGGTGAGGAGGAGGTGGCGGCCCCGCCCGAGCACGTGCGGATGTCCGACCGCGCCCCACGGCCCGACGCCGCCGAGAAGCTGCTCGGCACCGGGCTCTACACCGACGACATCCGGCTCCCGGGCATGGTGCACGCGAAGGCGCTGCGCACGGCGCGCCCCCGTGCGGTCGTCGAGGCCATCGACGTCACGGCGGCGCGCGCCCATCCCGACTGCATCGCCGTGCTCACCGCGACCGACGTGCCGGAGAACACCATCGGCCACCTCGTGCACGACTGGGACGTGCTCGTCGCCGCGGGCGACACCACCCGCTACGTCGGCGACGCCCTCGCACTCGTCGTGTGCCACCACGAGGAGTCGCTCGACGAGGTGATCGCCCTCATCGAGGTGCGCTACACCGTGCTCGAGCCGGTCACCAGCCCCGCGCAGGCCCTCGCCCCCGGCGCCCCGCTGCTGCACCCGGGCGGCAACGTGCTCACCCGCGAGCGGGTGAACCGCGGTGACGCGGATGCCGCGCTGGCCGCCTCCGCGTTCGTCGTGTCGAACACCTTCCACACGCCGTGGCAGGAGCACGCGTTCATGGAGCCCGAGTGCGCGGTCGCCCGCCCGTGGGACGACGACCCCTCGGGCGAGGGCGGGGTCGAGGTGTTCACCGCCGGCCAGTCGGTCTTCGACGAGCAGCGCGAGATCGCCCGGATGCTGCGCCTTCCCCCCGAGCGCGTGCACAGCCACTCGATGCTGGTCGGCGGCGGCTTCGGCGGCAAGGAGGACATGAGCGTGCAGCACCACGCGGCGCTCGCCGCGTGGCACACGGGGCGGCCGGTCAAGGTGCGCTTCTCGCGCGACGAGAGCCTCGCCTACCACGTCAAGCGGCACCCGATGGAGATCGAGATGACGCTCGGCTGCGACGCCGACGGCCACCTCACCGGGCTCAAGGCCCGGATCGTCGCCGACACCGGCGCCTACGCCTCGCTCGGCGGGCCGGTGCTGCAACGGGCGGTCACCCACGCCGGCGGGCCCTACGACTACCAGGACTTCGACTGCGAGGGCCTGGCGGTCTACACGAACAACCCGGTGTCGGGCGCCTTCCGCGGGTTCGGGGTGGCGCAGAGCGCCTTCGCGCTGGAGAGCAGCATCACCCTGCTCGCCGCGGAGGCCGGCATCGACCCGTGGGAGTTCCGCCACCGCAACGCCATCCGTCCCGGAGGGGTGCTGCCCAACGGCCAGGTCGCCGACGACGCCACCGGGCTCGTCGAGTGCCTCGAGGCCATCAAGGCCGACTACGACGCCGACCCGCACGCCGGCCTCGCCGTGGCGTTCAAGAACTCCGGCCTCGGGATGGGGGTGCCCGACACCGGCCGCTGCCTGGTCTCGGTCGAGCAGGGCGTGGTGCACGTGCGCACCTCGGCCGCGGGCATGGGTCAGGGCGTCGCCCAGATGGTGCTGCACATGCTCTGCCAGACCGTCGACGTGCCGCCCGACCGCGTGGTCGTCGAGGCGCCCGACACCGAGCGCACCCCCGACTCCGGCACGTCGACGGCATCCCGCCAGACGCTGTTCACCGGGGAGGCGGTGCGCCGCGCGGCGCTCGGGCTCAAGGAGGCGCTGGACGCGGCCGGCGGTGTGCTGGATGCCGTGGAGGGCCAGGTCTTCGCCGGCGAGTTCTCGCCCGAGACCGACCCGATGGGCTCGGACAAGCCCAACCCGGTCAGCCACGTCACCTACGGCTACGGCGCGCAGGTGGTGCACCTCGACGACGACGGCCGGGTGTGCCGGGTGGTCGCGGCCCACGACGCGGGGACCGTGGTCAACCAGCAGGCGCTGCAGGGACAGGTCGAGGGCGGGGTGGTGATGGGCCTGGGCTACGCGCTCACCGAGGAGTTCGTCGTCGAGGGTGGCGTGCCGAGCACGACGTTCGGCAAGCTCGGGCTGATCCGCTCCACGCAGGCGCCCGAGGTGGAGGTGCTCACCGTGCGCGGACCCGGGGTGCTGCCCTGGGCGTACGGCGCCAAGGGCGTCGGCGAGATCTGCCTCATCCCCACGGCCCCGGCCGCGGCTGCCGCCTACCTGCGTCGCGACGGCCGGACCCGCCTGCGCCTCCCACTGGAGCACACCTGGTACCGCCCCTGATCAGAGCTCGCGCTCGTAGTGGAAGGTCACCGGCCCACCCGTCCCCTCGGTGGCGTGGAAGCCCTCCGACTCGTAGAGGTGCCGGGCGCCCACGTCGTCCTCGCTCGTCGCGAGGTCGATGAAGTCGCAGCCTCGCTCCCGCGCTCGGTCGACGCAGGCCCTCAGCAGCACCCGGCCGAGCCCCTTGCCCCGCATCGGCGGCACGACGTACAGCTCGGCGAGGTAGCACTCGTTCGCCGCCGTCCAGAGCGAGGGCCGGTAGCGCAGGACGCCGACCCCTGCGGGGCCTTCCGCACCCTCGACGAGGAGCACGTCCGTGGCCCCGCCGGCCACCAGTTCGGTCAGCCGCACCGCGAGCGCCGCAGCACCTGGCGTCACGTCGTCGTACTCGGTGTTGAAGTCGTGCAGGAGGCGCCCGGCCACCACAAGGGCCTCGGCGCCCGAGGGCGAGCGTGACCGGCGCGTCCGCGGCATCCCTCTCGCTCGTCATCGCCCGGCCCTCAGTGCAGCGAACCGGCTTCGGCGAAGCTCGCGTCGTGCACCATCTTGTCGGACTTGCCGGCGGCCTTGAGGTCGCGGCGGATCTCGTTGGGCAGCGAGAACATGATCGACTCCTGCGCGGCGACGACCGGCTCGACGTCGGCGAAGCCGCGGGCGGCGAGGTGGTCGAGCACCTCACGCACGAGGATCTCGGGCACCGACGCCCCGGAGGTGACGCCCACCGTCGACACGCCCTCGAGCCACGCCTCGTCGATCTCGTCGGCGTAGTCGACGAGATGGCCTGCGCGAGAACCGTGCTCGAGCGCGACCTCGACGAGCCGCACCGAGTTGGACGAGTTGCGCGAGCCGATGACGAGCATGAGGTCGCAGGTCGGCGGCCATCTGCTTCACGGCGAGCTGGCGGTTCTGGGTGGCGTAGCAGATGTCGTCGCTCGGCGGGTCCTGCAGCGAGGGGAAGCGCTCGCGCAGGCGCCGCACGGTCTCCATCGTCTCGTCGACCGACAGCGTGGTCTGCGACAGCCAGACCACCTTGTCGGGGTCGCGCACGGTGACGTGGTCGACGTGGTCGGGCCCGTCGACGAGCTGGATGTGGTCGGGCGCCTCGCCGGCGGTGCCGATGACCTCCTCGTGGCCCTCGTGGCCGATGAGCAGGATGTCGTAGTCGCTGTCGGCGAAGCGCACGGCCTCGCGGTGCACCTTGGTGACCAGCGGGCAGGTGGCGTCGATGGCGCGCAGCGACAGGGCCCGCGCCTCCTCGTGCACCACGGGGGCGACGCCGTGCGCGGAGAACACGACGGTGGCGCCCTCGGGCACCTCGTCGGTCTCGTCCACGAAGATCGCGCCACGCTTCTGCAGGGTCGTGACGACGTGCTTGTTGTGCACGATCTCCTTGCGCACGTAGACCGGGGAGCCGTAGAGCTCGAGGGCCTTCTCGACCGTGACGACGGCCCGGTCGACGCCCGCGCAGTAGCCGCGGGGGGCGGCGAGGAGCACGCGCTTCGCAGAGTCAGCCATGTGCTCCATGGTAGGTGGCGCCCCGGTCCTACCCGAATCCCCGGACGAGCGGCTCGGCTGGGGCGTCAGAACGCGTTGGGGCCGAACCGCTGCCAGGCGACGAACGCCGCGAGCAGGGCCAGCACCACGTTGCCGATCGCCATCCCCGTCTCGTGCCGCCGCAGGTGCACGGGGATCGCCAGCACCATGATCACGACCAGCCCGAGCGCGGCGAGCGGGGTGAGCCACGGCAGGATGCCGGTCGCGGCGGGCAGCACCAGCCCGATCGCCGCCAGCACCTCGAGGGCGCCGATCATCCGGATGGTGCCCTGGGAGTAGTCCTCGACCCAGCCCATCCGGTCCTGCAGCTTCTCCTTGGGCTGGCTCAGCTTCCCGATGCCGGCCAGCGCGAAGACGATGGCCAGGACGATCTGGAGGATCCACAACAGGGTGTTCATTCGGTTCTCCGCTCTCGGCAGGAAATGGAGTGCACCCTCCACATGTCCTCGACGGAACCGGACAAGCGGAGGGGTTATTCCACTTAGGCTGGTGAGGTGACGTCCGAGCCCGAGCCGGTGCCCGCGTCCGTTGCGCGCCGACGCGGCCTGCAACCGCGAGCGCATCCTCGACGCCGCCCGCACGGTATTCGCCCGGGACGGCGTCTCGGCCCCGCTGGCGGCCGTCGCCGCGGAGGCCGGGGTGGGCATCGCCACGCTCTACCGCCGCTTCCCCGACCGCGGCGACCTGATCGCCGAGGCGTTCGCCGACGCGCTCGCCCAGTTCGAGTCGCGAGCACTTCGCACGCCCTCGCGGCCGACGACCCCTGGGACGGGTTCGCCGACCTGGTGACCGCCGTCGGCGAGATCGAGGCGCGCAACCGCGGCTTCACGCACCTCATCCAGTCCGAGGCACGGCCCCTGCGCGGGCTCGGTGGCGACCGCGCCGCGGGCCGGCACGCCATCGCCGAGGTCATCCGGCGCGGCCAGGACGCCGGCGTCGCTGCGCCGCGACCTCACCGCCGAGGACCTGCCGGTCATCTCCTTCGCGATCGCCGGCATCCTCGAGACCACCCGCGACGACGTGCCCGACGCGTGGCGGCGGCACGTCGCCCTGCTGCTCGACGGATGCCGCGCCGACGGCCACCGCACGCCGCTGCCCCCGCCGGCACCGCCCCGCGCGCCCTGCACCGAGCGATGCTCCGCTCGGCCCGCCGGCGCCAGACCCGCTGACGCAGGCGTACCGCCCCGCGGTTCGGCCCGCTGGAGGTGGTGCGCCCTAGAGTTCGGCGCATGAGCACGCCGGCACGAGAGGGTCGCGGACCGCTGCCCGAGCGGGCGGCCGAGACGACGGCCGAGCAGCCGTGGCCGGTGCGCCTGCTGTCGATGAAGATCGGCGAGTACGTCGAGAAGATGTCGACGCTGTGGGTCGAGGGCCAGGTCGTGCAGCTCAACCGGCGTCCCGGCGCCCGCACGGCATACCTGACCCTGCGCGACCCCGACGTCGACATGAGCCTGTCGGTCTCGATCTCCGTCAACGCCCTCGACGCGATGCCGGGCCCGCTCACCGAGGGCGCCCGCGTCGTGCTGCAGGCCAAGCCGGCGTTCTGGACCCAGCGCGGCTCGCTGATGCTCGATGCCCGCCAGATCCGGCCGGTCGGCGTCGGCGAGCTGCTCGCCCGGCTCGAGTACCTCAAGCGCCACCTCGCGCAGGAGGGGCTGTTCGACCGCGACCGCAAGCGCCCGCTGCCGTTCCTCCCCCGCCGGGTGGGGCTGGTCTGCGGCCGGGCCAGTGCCGCGGAGCGCGACGTCGTCGAGAACGCCCGGCGCCGCTGGCCGGCCACCCGCTTCGAGATCCGCCAGGTCGCCGTGCAGGGGGCCACCGCGGTGGCCGAGGTGACCGCCGCCCTGGCCGAGCTCGACGCCCACCCGGAGGTCGACGTCATCGTCATCGCCCGCGGCGGCGGTGGGGTCGAGGACCTCCTGCCGTTCAGCAACGAGACCCTGGTGCGGGCGGTGGCGGCGGCCCGCACCCCGGTGGTCAGCGCCATCGGCCACGACGTCGACACCCCGCTGCTCGACCTCGTCGCCGACCACCGCGCCTCCACCCCCACCGATGCCGCCAAGGCGATCGTGCCGGATGCCGCCGCCGAGCGCGCCGCCGTCACCGCCACTCGCGACCGGGGACGCCGGGCACTCGCGGGGCGGCTGCACCACGAGCGCCGCCGGCTGGTCGAGCTGCGCAGCCGGCCGGTGCTCACCGACAAGGGCGCCTTCGTCCGCAGCCAGCGCGACGTCGTCGAGGCGCTGCGGGCCAGGGCGCGGCGGCGCGTCGAGAGCCAGCTGCACCGGGCCCGCGACCACACCGCGCACCTGCGCGCCCAGGTGCGCACGCTGTCACCGCAGTCGACGCTCGACCGGGGCTACGCGATCGTGCAGCAGGTCGACGGGTCGGTCGTCAGCGACCCGGCCGCGCTCGAGGTCGGCGAGCTGCTGCGGGTGCGCGTCGCCCGCGGCGACTTCGCGGCCCGCCCGGTCGCGAGCGCCGACGAGGCCGCCCCGACGTCGTAGGTCAGGAGCCGGGCACCACGCCGCGGAACCGGCAACTTCTGCGTCGTCACAACTGCACAGGCGGCGGGCGCTCAGCGGCCGGCAACGCACCGATGCCGCGACCTCGGCCCTCAGCCCTTCGCCAGCTCTGCCACGTGCGCGCTCAGCGCGGCCCGCAGCCGCTCCGGCGTCGCCAGACGCGGGTGCAGCACGCCGTGCAGCGCCAGCCCGTCGACGAGGGCGTGCAGCCGGTCGACCTCCAGCTCGGCCGACGCCGGGGGCAGCGCGGGCGCCACGGCACGCACCACGGCCGCCACCATCGCCCGCAGCCCGTCGTGGGTCTCACGGACCAGCGGCGCGAGCCGGGCGTAGGTCATCCGGCTCTGGACCCTGGTGCTCGGCGCCGACGCCGTCATCTCGCTGAGCTACACCGTGCGACCCCGCGCGGAGGAGAGGGTCGGCGCTCGCGGCTAGGCTGCCCGCCATGGCGACCAAGGCCGCGGCCGGCTCCCCCGACCCCACCGCTCCCGCTGGGCCCGCGACCCCCGGCGAGGACGACCCGAACGCCGACGTCGCCGCGCTGTCCTACGAGGCGGCCCGCGACGAGCTCGTCGACATCGTCGCCCGGCTCGAGAACGGCCAGGCCGGCCTCGAGGAGAGCATGAACCTGTGGGCGCGCGGCGAGGCGCTGGCGGCCCACTGCGCCACCTGGCTCGACGCCGCCGAGGCGCGGATCAGCGCCGGCGACTGACCGGCATCCGGCGCTACGGCGTGACGGGCTGGAGGTGCTCGACGAACTCGGCCATCTCCTCGAAGCTGGCCGTGCCGGTGACGAGGGTGGTCAGCTCACCGGGGGCCGACGGGTCGTCGACCAGGCTGTTCTGCACCTTGGTGTCGCGCTCGTACTTCGTCCAGGTGCGCCCGCCGGCCTCCAGGGTGCCGGTCCTGGGCGCCCGGTTGGTCTGCGCCTCCACCCACAGTGGCGTGGGGTCCATCGTCTGCTCGACGGCGACGTAGGTGCCCGACGGCGTCTGGTAGCCGGCGTGCCAGGTCGAGAACCCGTCGGTGGTGCGGACGAACCGCGCGGAGGTCGTGCTCCAGCCCTCGGGCAGGCCGACGGCCTCGACGATCGGCCAGCCGGTGCGGGCCTTCACGTCGACGGCGGTGGCGTGGACGTCGACCGGGGGCCCGCTCACCGAGCTGACCCGGGGCACGATCATGATGAGCACCAGCACCATGCCGACGACGGCGAGCAGGGACAGCACGAGGTTCTTGGCGGACCCCAAGGAGTAGCGGCTCTTCGGGGGTGCGGGCGTCGTCACCCCCATATCGTCGCCGACGGGCGCCCGGCACGCCCAATCGCCCCGGCGATAAGGTTGGGCAGCCGCCCCGTCGTCATCGCAGACAAGGACGAGATGACCACCACGACCCCCACCTCGCCAGCCGTCCGCCGCCCCCGCAGGACGCAGCCGTGAGCGCGGGCAGCGGGCCGGTCGTCGTCATCGGCGAGCTGCTCGTCGACATCGTCCACACCCCTGACGGCCAGACCGCCGAGCACGTGGGCGGGTCGCCGGCCAACGTCGCCCTCGGGCTGGCTCGGCTCGGGCACGACACGTGGTTCGCGACCCTCGTCGGCACCGACGCGCGCGGCACCCGGTGCGCCGAGCACGTGGAGGCCGGTGGGGTGAAGCTGCTCCCGGGCAGCACCAACCCGGCCCACCCCACGTCCACGGCCGCGGCCACCCTCGACGAGTCCGGCGCCGCCAGCTACGTGTTCGACCTGCACTGGGACCTCCCGCCCGTGCAGCTGCCCGAGGGCACCGCCCACCTGCACATCGGCTCGATCGGCACCACCCTCACCCCCGGCGACACCGAGGTCACCGCCGCGGTGCAGCGCGCCCGCACCGGCGGCACGGTCTCGTACGACCCGAACGTGCGCCCCACCATCATGGGCAGCGCGGATGCCGTGCGCCCCCGCGTCGAGGAGCTCGTGGCCCTCTCCGACGTGGTCAAGTGCTCCGAGGACGACATCGAGTGGCTCTACCCCGGCGAGTCCGCCTCGGAGGTGATGTCGCGCTGGGCCGGCCTCGGCGCCGGCCTCACCGTCGTCACCCTCGGTGCGCACGGGGTCACCTGGCGCGCGGCATCGGGTGACGAGGACCGCGAGCCCGCCCGGGCCGGCTCGGTCGTCGACACCGTCGGCGCGGGTGACTCGTTCATGGCCGGGCTGGTGTCGGGCCTGCTCGACGACGGCCTGCTCGGCAGCCTCGAGGCGCGCGACCGGCTGCGCGCGGCCGGCCTGCCCGAGGTGCGCCCCGCCATCGACCGCGCGCTGGCGACGAGCGGCCTCACCGTGCTGCGCGCCGGCGCCTACGCCCCCACCCGCGAGGAGATCCGATGACCGACTTCAGCTACGAGGACCTGCTGCCCGTCGGCGCCGACGAGACGCCCTACCGGCTGCTCACCACCGAGGGCGTCTCGGTCGTCGAGGGCCCGGGCGGCCGCCGCTTCCTGCAGGTCGAGCCCGAGGCGCTGCGCCTGCTCACCGACACCGCGATGCACGACATCGCCCACTACCTGCGCCCGGCGCACCTGCAGCAGCTCGCCAACATCCTCGACGACCCCGAGGCGAGCAACAACGACAAGTTCGTGGCGCTCGACCTGCTCAAGAACGCGAACATCGCGGCGGGCGGCATCCTGCCGATGTGCCAGGACACCGGCACCGCGATCGTCATGGGCAAGCGCGGCCAGCACGTGCTCACGCCCGGGCGCGACGAGGAGCCGATCAGCCGCGGCGTCTACGACGCCTACACCCGGCTCAACCTGCGCTACTCGCAGATGGCGCCGGTGACGATGTGGGACGAGCGCAACACCGGCTCCAACCTGCCCGCGCAGATCGAGCTCTACGCCGACACCGCCGCCGGGCACGAGACCACCTACAAGTTCCTGTTCATGGCCAAGGGCGGCGGCAGCGCCAACAAGTCCTACCTGTTCCAGGAGACCAAGGCGATCCTCAACCCCGACGCGATGATGCGCTTCCTCGACGAGAAGCTGCGCGGCCTCGGCACGGCGGCCTGCCCGCCCTACCACCTGGCCATCGTCATCGGCGGCACGAGCGCCGAGTTCGCCCTCAAGACAGCCAAGTACGCGAGCGCCAAGTACCTCGACCAGCTGCCCAAGTCGGGCGACGCGGCCACCGGCCACGGCTTCCGCGACACCGAGCTCGAGGAGAAGGTGCTCGAGCTGACCCGGCAGTTCGGCATCGGCGCGCAGTTCGGCGGCAAGTACTTCTGCCACGACGTGCGCGTCGTGCGCCTGCCCCGGCACGGCGCCTCGCTGCCCGTCGCCATCGCGGTGTCGTGCTCGGCCGACCGCCAGGTGCTCGGCAAGATCACCCCCGAGGGCGTGTTCATCGAGCAGCTCGAGACCGACCCCGCGCGCTTCCTGCCCGACCAGACCCACACCGGGCTGGCCGACGAGCAGGCGGATGCCGTGGGCGCGTCGTCCACCGGTCAGGGCGCCGTGGTCTCCATCGACCTCAACCGCCCGATGGCGCAGATCCTCGCGGAGCTCTCGAAGCACCCGGTCAAGACCCGCCTGTCGCTGACCGGCCCGCTCGTCGTGGCCCGCGACATCGCGCACGCCAAGATCAAGGAGCGGCTCGACGCCGGCGAGGAGATGCCGGCCTACCTGCGCGACCACCCGGTCTACTACGCCGGCCCGGCCAAGACGCCCGAGGGGATGCCGTCCGGCTCGTTCGGCCCGACCACCGCCGGGCGGATGGACTCCTACGTCGACCAGTTCCAGGCCGCCGGCGGCTCGATGGTCATGCTCGCCAAGGGCAACCGCAGCCAGCAGGTCACCGACGCCTGCCAGGCGCACGGCGGGTTCTACCTCGGCTCGATCGGCGGCCCGGCCGCGCGGCTGGCACAGGACTGCATCAAGAGCGTCGAGGTGCTCGAGTACCCCGAGCTCGGCATGGAGGCGATCTGGAAGATCGAGGTCGAGGACTTCCCCGCCTTCATCGTCGTCGACGACAAGGGCAACGACTTCTTCGCCTCGGTCACCAAGCCGGTCGCGTTCACCATCGAGAAGCGCACCGGCCTGGTCTGACCCGCGTTGGGTGCTCAGGTGGCTGTCCCAGCAACCGTTTCAGCACCCAAGGCGAGTGGCAGCGGAGCCGGGCCACCGCATCCCGCCCGCCCAGCGTCGGGTGCTCACGTGGCTGTCCCAGCGACCACTGAGCACCCAACTCGCGGGCGGACGGCCGTCAGATGACGTAGGACGCGTTGGCGTCGGTCGGGTCCGAGCTCGTGGTCGAACCGCTGCCCGAGCCACCCGGCAGCGTGCCGGCGCCGCCCGGGGCCCCGAGCCGTCCGGGCCGCCGCGGTGTCCAGCCCCCGGGACCGCCGGTCGCAGCGGTGACGGTCTTCAGGTCGGCGCTCACGTCGAAGAACACCGGGGCGCCGGCCTTGGTGCCGATCGCGTCGTACGAGCCGTCCGGGTCCTTGCGCACCGTGGTGATGGTGACCGCGGAGTCCTTGGCCTTGACCGCGGCGATGACCTTGTCGGCCTCGCTGCCGGTGACGGCGGTGTCCTGCGACCCGCCGGGCCCACCGGGACCACCGTGTCCACCCCGGGCCCGCCGGTCGCGGCGGTGACGGTCTTCAGGTCGGCGCTGACGTCGAAGAACACCGGGGCGCCGGCCTTGGTGCCGATCGCGTCGTACGAGCCGTCCGGGTCCTTGCGCACCGTGGTGATGGTGACCGCGGAGTCCTTGGCCTTGACCGCGGCGATGACCTTGTCGGCCTCGCTGCCGGTGACGGCGGTGTCCTGCGACCCGCCACCGGGCGACCGCCAGTGTCGCGCCGGCGTCACCGCGGGGTGCGCTCGACGAGGTGGCCGACGGGCTCGGGGTGGTGGAGTCGTCGGCGGCGGCGAGGGCCGCGCCGGTCGACGCCGACGACGCCGGCGGTCGCCAGGGCGGCGGCGGCCAGTGCGATGGTGTTGCGACGCATGGGTGCTCCTGTGCTCACGGCGGGTGTCGGTCACCCGCTCAGGTCTTCACGGTGCGGGGGCAACCTGTCGCGCACCTGTGCCGGGGCATCACCTCGCTGAGACAGCGCCCCGACCGGGCCACCCCGCGCTGGTAGCGTCGCGGGCGTGATCGAGCGGCACCGCACACAACCGGGGACGCGGCCCCGCACGCCCGAGGCGGCCTGGCGGGTGCTGGCCGCCGGCAACGCCCGGTTCATGGCCGACGAGCGCGCCCACCCGCACCAGGACGTGCACTTCCGGCACCGGGTGGCCGCCAAGCAGACCCCGTTCGCCATCTTCTTCGGCTGCGCCGACTCGCGGGTGGCCGCCGAGATCATCTTCGACCAGGGCCTGGGCGACCTCTTCGTCGTGCGCACGGCCGGCCACGTCGTCGACCCCAGCGTGCTCGGCTCGCTCGAGTTCGGCGTCGGCGGTGCTCGACTGCCCGCTCATCGTCGTGCTCGGCCACGACTCGTGCGGCGCGGTGAAGGCCGCCGAGGTGGCCGTGCGCACCGGCGAGGTGCCCGGCGGCTTCCTGCGCGACATCGTCGAGCGGGTGACGCCCAGCGTGCTCGCCGCCTCGCGCGGCGGTCGCACCCCCACCATCGAGGAGATCGAGCGCGAGCACGTCGAGCGCACCTGCGACCTGATCAGCGAGCGCTCCACGCTCATCGCCGACCGGATCCGCTCCGGTGCGCTGGGCGTCGTGGGCGCTGAGTACGACCTCGCCGACGGCGAGGCCAAGGTGGTGCGCACCATCGGCGACGTCGGTCTGGACGTCGCCGAGTGATCCGGCTCGACGGGGTGCACCTGCACCCGGTCAAGAGCACCGCGGTGCGTCCGGTGCTGCACGGCGACGTCGAGCCCTGGGGCCTGGCCGGCGACCGACGCTGGATGGTGGTCGACGCCACCGGCGAGTGCGTCACGGCCCGCGAGGAGCACCGGCTGCTGAGCGTCACGGCCGACACCGGCGGCCACCGACCCGGGCCTGGCCGGCGGACCTGCGGCTGACCGCACCCGGGCGCGGAGCCGCTCGACGTCGACGCAGCCGCACGGGCCCGCCCGTCGCCGGTGACCGTGCACGGCCGCGCCCTCGAGGGCGTCGCCGCACCCGGCCGAGGCGGGTGCGTGGTTCGGCGCCGTGCTCGGCCGCGACGACCTGCGCCTGGTGCACGTGTCCTCCCCGCGGCCGCTGAACCCCGGCCACGGCCGGCCCGGCGAGGCCACCGCCTTCGCCGACGCCTACCCGGTGACGCTCGCGTCCGCGGCATCGCTGCGCCGGCTGCGCGACTGGGTGGCCGAGACCGCGCTCGAGCGGGGCGAGGAGCCCGCGGCACCGCTCGCCGTGGAACGGTTCCGCCCCAACCTCGTCGTCGACGGTGACCTCGACCCGTTCGAGGAGGACGGCTGGCGCCGGGTGCAGGTCGGGCCGGTCGAGTTCCGCGTCGTCAAGCCCGTCGACCGCTGCGTGATGACGACCATCGACCCCACCACCCTGGAGCGCGTCGCACGAGCCGATCCGCACCCTGGCGAGGCACCGGAAGTGGGACGGCGCGACGTGGTTCGCCGTGCAGCTGGTGCCCGAGTCCCGCGGCGTGGTGCGGGTCGGCGACGAGGTCGTGCCCGACCGGTAGCGTGACCGCCATGGAGACCTTCGCGCGCACCTTCCCCGACGGCTTCCTCTGGGGGGCCGCCACGGCGAGCTTCCAGATCGAGGGAGCACACGACGAGGACGGCCGCAGCCCGTCGATCTGGGACACCTTCTGCCGCACCCCCGGCAAGGTGGCCAACGGCGACACCGGTGACGTCGCGTGCGACCACTACCACCGGATGCCGCAGGACGTCGCCCTGATGAAGGACCTCGGCCTCGACGCCTACCGCTTCTCCGTCGGCGTGGCCGCGCGTCATCCCGGGCGGCACCGGCGCGGTGAACGCGAAGGGCCTCGACTTCTACTCACGGCTCGTCGACACGTTGCTGGAGAACGGCATCCGGCCGGTCGTCACCCTCTACCACTGGGACCTGCCGCAGGTGCTCGACGACCGGGGCGGGTGGCTCAACCGCGACGTCGCCGGCTGGTTCACCGACTACGCCGCCGCCACCGTCGCGGCCCTCGGCGACCGGGTCACGAACTGGACGACGTTCAACGAGCCGTGGTGCTCCAGCGTGCTCAGCTACGCGATCGGCGCGCACGCCCCGGGCCACCACGACCCGGTCGAGGCGATGGTCGCCGCCCACCACCTGATGCTCGCCCACGGCACCGCGGTGCCGGTCATCCGCGAGCACTCCCCCGGCGCCGAGGTCTCGATCACGCTCAACCCGACCCAGGTGTGGGGGCCCGACGACGGCGACGAGCGCGACGCGGATGCCGTGCGCCGCGCCGACAACGCGCTCAACGGCATCTTCTTCGGCCCGCTCTTCCACGGCGCCTACCCCGACGGCTTCCTCGACGACACCGCGCACCTCACCGACCACGCGTTCATCCAGGACGGCGACCTGGCCACCATCTCGGCACCGCTCGACAACCTCGGCGTCAACAACTACTTCCCGACCCGGGTGCGCGCGAGCCGCGACGGCGAGGAGACCACCAACGCGATGCCGGGCTGCGACGGCGTCACCACGGTCGACCCGCACCCGCCGCTCACCGACATGGGCTGGGAGCAGTCGCCCGAGGGCCACCGCCTCATCATCGAGCGCTCGGCGCGCGAGTCGGGGCTGCCGATCTACATCACCGAGAACGGCTCGGCGTGGGCCGACACCGTCTCCGACGACGGGCAGGTGCACGACCCCGACCGGGTCGCCTACCTGCACGGTCACCTGGGCGCGGTGGCCGACGCCATCGAGGGCGGCACCGACGTGCGCGGCTACTTCGCGTGGAGCCTGCTCGACAACTTCGAGTGGGCCTACGGCTACGACAAGCGCTTCGGCATCGTGCACGTCGACTACGACACCCAGGTGCGCACGGTCAAGGACTCCGGGCGCGAGTACGCCCGCATCCTCGCCGCCCACCACGCGCGCTGAGCCGTTCGGCGGATGCCGTGACGCCGGGCCGGCGCGTCGTCGTGATCGGCGGCGGCATCGTGGGGCTCGCCGTGGCCGAGCGGGTGCTGCGCGACGACCCGTCGGCGCAGGTGACGGTGGTCGAGAAGGAGCACGACTGGGCGCGCCACCAGACCGGCCGCAACAGCGGGGTGGTGCACTCGGGCCTGTACTACCCGCCGGGCAGCCGCAAGGCGCTCTGGTGCCGTGCGGGCGCGGCGACCCTGCTCGCGCTGGCCCGCGACGAGGGGGTGCCGCACCGGGTCACCGGGAAGCTGGTCGTGGCGACCGCCGCCGGCGAGCTCGACCGCCTGGCCGCCCTGGAGCAGCGCGGTCTGGCCAACGGGCTGGCCGTCACCCGGCTCTCCGCCGCGCAGGCCCGCGAGCACGAGCCGCACGTCGCGGCGGTCGCCGCACTGCACGTGGCGGAGACCGGCGTCATCGACTACCGCGCGGTGTGCGCCGTGCTCGTGCGGCGGCTGCGCGACGCCGGTGCCCGGCTGCGGCCGGGCACCGAGGTCGTCGGTGGCGCCGACGGCCCGCGCGAGGTCGTGCTCGAGACGACCCGCGGCGACCTGGCGGCCGACGTGGTGGTCAGCTGCGCCGGGCTGCACGCCGACCGGGTGGCCCGGCTGCTCGGCCACCGGCCGTCGGTGCGCATCGTCCCGTTCCGCGGCGAGTACCACGAGCTGACGCCCGGCGCGGCCCACCTGGTGCGCGGCCTGGTCTACCCGGTGCCCGACCCCGAGCTGCCCGTTCCTCGGCGTGCACCTGACCCGCGGCATCGACGGCGCACGTGCACGCCGGCCCGAACGCCGTGCTGGCGCTGGCCCGCGAGGGCTACGACTGGGGGCGGGTCGACGCCCGCGACCTCGCCGACACCCTGCGGTTCGGCGGCTTCTGGCGGCTGGCCCGGCGCCAGGCCCGCAGCGGGGCCGAGGAGATGGTGCGCTCGCTGTCGCACCGGCGCTTCGCCGACAGCGCGCGACGGCTGGTGCCGGAGATCGCGGATGCCGACCTCGTGCCCGCGCCGGCCGGGGTGCGGGCCCAGGCGGTGCGCCCCGACGGCACGCTGGTCGACGACTTCCTGCTCGAGCGGCACGGCCGCGTCGTGCACCTGCTCAACGCGCCGTCACCGGCGGCCACGGCATCCCTGGAGATCGCCCGCCACGTCGTCGCGGACCTCTGCCGAGCTGACCACCGACTCATTGCGGATATCCCACCTCAGGGAAGGACCCGAACAGCCCTGCCCGGGGTGGGAGATCCGCAAGAAGTCGGGAAGGCGTCAGGCCGGGACGCCGACGACCGTGACGTCGATGTTGCCGCGGGTCGCCTTCGAGTACGGGCACACCTCGTGGGCGGCGTCGGCGAGCTGCTGCGCGGTCTCGGCGTCGACGCCGGGGATGGTGGAGGTGAGCTCGGCCGACAGCCCGACGCCCGGGGCGTCGGCGGTGCCGGTCGTGCCCAGGCTCACCGACGGCCACCGTCACGGCGCCGGCGCCGTCGAGGCCCTGCGCGGTGGCGATCCGGCCGAGCGCGTTGTTGAAGCACGACGCCCAGCCCGGCGGCGAACAGCGTCTCGGGGTTCGCCTTCGGGTTGGTCCTGCTGCCGGGCTTGCCGAGCTCGAGGTCGACGACCCCGTCCTCGCTGCGGACCCGGCCGCCGCGCCCGCCCTGGGCGCTCGCGGCGGTGGTGTACAGGACGCTGGTCAGGGACTCGTGCGGCACGGGACTCTCCTCGGGACAGGGCAGGGATGCCGTCGTACGGCTCGGCTCGACGGCCGGTCGCCGACACTCGCGACCAGTCGGGCCAACTCCCCCGCCGCCGGCCCCATTCCGCGCCGTCGAACCCGCCCAGCCCCGACTTTGCGAATCGCCACCTCAGGGAGCCGCGCGGGGCCCCGAAGAGGTGGGGGATCCGCAATGAGTCGGGAGGGGGAGCCCGCGGGGAGGACTCGGTCAGAGGGCGAGGCGCTCGCGCACGACGCCGGCGAGGCGGTCGGCCACGGCGTTGGCCTGCTCCTGGGTGGGCGCCTCGACCATCACCCGCACCAGCGGCTCGGTGCCCGACCGGCGCAGCAGCACCCGCCCGGACCCGTCGAGGCCGGCCTGCTCGTGGTGCACCGCCGACAGCAGGTCGTCGTCGCTGTCGACCCGGCTGGTGTCGACGCCCTTGACGTTGACGAGCACCTGCGGCAGCCGGGTCATCACGGTGCCGAGGTCGGCCAGCGTGCGGCCGGTCTGCGACCATCCGGGCCGCCAGCATCAGGCCGGTGAGCATGCCGTCGCCGGTGGTGCCGTGGTCGAGCAGGATGACGTGCCCGGACTGCTCGCCGCCGAGGGAGTAGCCGCCGGCGCGCATCTCCTCGAGCACGTAGCGGTCGCCGACCGCGGTCTGCAGCACGTGGATGCCCTCGCGCTCCATCGCCTGCAGCAGGCCGAGGTTGCTCATGACGGTGGCGACGAGGGTGTCGCGGCGCGAGCACCCCGCGCTCCTTGAGCGCCACGGCGAGGATGCCCATGATCTGGTCGCCGTCGACCTCGGTGCCGGTGGAGTCGACGGCCAGGCAGCGGTCGGCATCCCCGTCGTGCGCGATGCCGAGGTCGGCGCCGTGCGCCCGCACCGCGGTCTTGAGCGGGTCGAGGTGGGTCGAGCCGTAGCCGTCGTTGATGTTGAGACCGTCGGGGGACGTGCCGATCTCGAAGACCTCGGCGCCGGCCAGGCGGAACACCTCGGGCGACACCTGGCTCGCCGCACCGTGGGCCCCGTCGATGACGACCTTGAGCCCGTCGAGCCGGTTCGGCAGCACGCGCAGCAGGTGGCTGAGGTAGCGGGTGTGCCCGTCGGACATCACCACGACCCGGCCGACGTCGGCACCGGTCGGCCGCTGCCAGTCCTCGTCCATCGCGGCCTCGATGCGGTCCTCGACCTCGTCGGGCAGCTTGTGCCCGCCCCTGGCGAAGAACTTGATGCCGTTGTCGGGCATCGCGTTGTGCGAGGCGGAGAGCATGACGCCGAAGTCGGCCCCGGCGTCGGAGGTGAGGTAGGCGATCGCCGGGGTGGGCAGCACGCCGGCGTTGTAGACGTCGACCCCGGCGGCGGCCAGCCCGGCGACGACGGCCGCGCCGAGGAACTCACCGGAGGCGCGTGGGTCGCGCCCGACGACCGCCTTGGGGCGGTGGCCGGGGTCGGCCCCGGCCTGGCCGAGCACGCGCGCCGCCGCGACGGAGACGGCCAGGGCCATCTCGGCGGTGATGAGGGGGCCGTTGGCGAGGCCGCGGACTCCGTCGGTGCCGAAGAGTCGTGACATGGGGTGCCCTTCCGTGGATACGTCTCGAACCTACTCCCGAGCGCACCGAAGGCGGCACCCGGGAGAGGGTGCCGCCTTCGGGGCGGGCACGGCATCCACCAGAGCAGTGGTGCCGCGACGCCGGATCAGCGCTTGCTGTACTGGGGCGCCTTGCGAGCCTTCTTCAGACCGGCCTTCTTGCGCTCGGGGACGCGCGCGTCGCGGGAGAGGAAGCCGGCCTTCTTCAGCGCCGGGCGGTTGAGCTCCTCGTCGATGCCGTTGAGCGAGCGGGCCACGCCGAGGCGCACCGCACCGGCCTGGCCGGAGGGGCCACCGCCGTGCACGCGCACGAGCACGTCGTAGGACGCCGTCGAGCTCGAGCAGGGTGAGCGGCTCGTTGACGATCTGCTGGTGCACCTTGTTGGGGAAGTAGCCCGACAGGGTGCGGCCGTTGATGGTCCACTCACCGGTGCCGGGCACGATGCGCACGCGGGCCACGGCCTGCTTGCGACGACCGGTGGCGGCACCCGGCGCGGTGGCGCGGGGACGCTGGGCGGCCGCCTCGCCGGCGACGGCGGTGTCGGACTCGGAGGTGTACTCGGTGACCAGCGCGTCGTTGACGTCGGTGCCGGCGGTCTCGTCGATCTGCACGTTCTCGGTCATCACTGGGCCACCTGGGTGATCTCGAAGGGAGTGGGCTGCTGGGCAGCGTGGGGGTGCTCGGCGCCGCGGTAGACCTTCAGCTTGCTCAGCTGGGCCTTGCCGAGGGTGGTGCGGGGCAGCATGCCGCGCACGGCCTTCTCGATGGCCTTCTCGGGGTTCTTGGCGAGCAGCTCGGTGTAGGAGGTCGCCTTGAGGCCACCCGGGAAGCCGGAGTGGTGGTAGGCCTTCTTCTGCTCGGCCTTGGCGCCGGTGAGGGCCACCTTGTCGGCGTTGATGATGATGACGAAGTCGCCCACGTCGACGTGGGGGGCGAAGGTCGCCTTGTGCTTGCCGCGCAGCAGGATCGCGGTCTGGCTCGCGAGGCGGCCGAGCACGACGTCGGTCGCGTCGATCACGTGCCAGGTGCGCGTGATCTCGCCCGGCTTCGGGGTGTAGGTACGCATCAGGTGTCCTGAATCGTCGAGGATGGGGGAACGGCGTATGCCGAGTGCTCCCGTCAGGGACCATCGACCCCTGTCGGAGGCGCACGGCACAACAGTGCTCAAGTTTACGGGTCGCGGGTCGGCGCCCCAAATCGCCCTCAGCACCCCTTCCCACCCCTGCTGACCTGCACGAACACCGGTGCAGAATTCCTCTGCACGAATCTTGTGCACACGAAGTGTGCAAAGGTATTCTGCACACATGGCCTCCACCGACCCCGCCCCCACCTCCCCCGCCACGACCGAGCTCACCGGCATCCGGCTCGACGCCGCCAGCCTGCGGGTGCTGGCCCACCCGCTGCGCTCGCGGCTGCTCTCCAGCCTGCGCGTCGGCGGGCCCGCCACCGCCACCGACCTCGCCGCCGCGCTCGGCACCAACTCGGGGGCCACGTCCTACCACCTGCGCAAGCTCGAGGCGGTCGGCCTGGTCACCGACACCGGTGAGGGCGAGGGCAAGCGCCGCCTCTGGCGCGCGGCCACCGACTTCCACTCCTACTACCCGAGCGACTTCGCCGGCGACGAGGACTCCGAGACCGCCCTGAACTGGCTGGCCCGCGACTACGTGCGGCACTTCTCCACCCAGGCCGAGCGCTGGGTCGACGCCTCCCCCACCTGGCCCACCGCGTGGCAGGACGCCTGCGGCAGCAGCGACGACATGGTGCTGCTCACCGCCGAGCAGCTGAGCGCCATGCGCGACGAGATCGGCGACGTCGTGGCCCGCTACCGCCGGGTCGGCCAGGGCAACCCCGAGGCCAAGCGGATCGCGGTCTACCTGTTCGCCTACGCGCTCGACCTCGAGAACGCGCCGGCCCGATGAGCGCCCACCTGAGCCCCCGCGCCGCCGAGCGCCGCTTCTACCTGCTCACGACCACCCGCTGGCTGCCGGTCGGCTTCGTCGTCGGCATCTTCATCCTCGTGCAGACCGACCGCGGCCTCACGATCGCGCAGGCGGCCACGATCGGCTCGGTCATGGGCACTGACCTGCTTCTTCCTCGAGCTGCCCACGAGCGGCTTCGCGGATGCCGTGGGCCGCCGCCCGGTCTACCTCGCCGCCGCGGTCATCAACGTCGTCGCCATCACGGCCTACGCGCTCGCGCAGAGCTTCTGGGCGTTCGTCGTCGCCGGTGCGCTGATGGGGGCCTTCCGGGCGCTGGACTCCGGGCCGCTCGAGGCGTGGCTCGTCGACACCGTGCACGAGACCACGCCCGGCGCCGACGTCGACCGGCAGCTCTCGCGGGCCGGGTCGATCCTCGGCGTGGCGATCGCCGTCGGCGCGGTGCTGTCCGGCCTGCTCATCTGGTGGAACCCCGCCGCCACCGTGTTCGGCAACGAGGACGCCTCCGCCGCTCGACGTCGCCGTCTGGGTGTCGGCGGCCCTGTCCGTCGTGCACCTCGTCGTCGCGGCGGTCGTCATGAAGGAGCACCGGCCGCACCGCCGGGTCCGAGCGCACCCGCCTCGCGCACGCCCTCACCGAGGCGCGCCAGACCCCCGTCGTCATCAAGAGCGGCCTGACGCTGCTCGGCCGCAACCGGGTGCTCATGGGCATCGTCGCCGCCGAGGTGTTCTGGTCGATCGGCATGATCACCTTCGAGGCGTTCATGCCGCTGCGGCTCGAGGAGATGGTCGGCTCGGCCCAGGAGGCCGGTGCCCTCGTCGGCCCGGTGTCGGCAGCCGGGTGGGGCCTGTTCAGCGTCGGCGCGTGGCTGGCGGGCACGACGTCGGCCCGGATCGGCGTGGCCCGCGCGGCCATCGTCGGCCGGGTGCTCAACGCCCTCGGCGCCGTCGTCATGGGCCTGGTCATGGGCCCGGTCGGCCTGATCGCGGCCTACCTGTTCACCTACTCGATGCACGGGCTGAACGGGCCGCCGCACGAGGCGCTGCTGCACCGCGAGGCCGAGGCGAAGAACCGCTCCACCGTGCTGTCGATCAACTCGATGATGGCGTTCCTCGCCTTCGCGCGTCGCCGGGCCGGTGCTCGGCCTGATGGCCGACCGGGTCAGCCTGGCCGGCGGCCATGGTGACGGCCGGGGCGGTCAGCATCCTCGGGGCGTTCTTCTACCTGCCCGCCCGCCGGGCCGAGAAGGCCCGTGAGCTGCTCCAGCCGATGTCCAGCCGACTCCCAGCCGCGGCTGAGACCCTGAGCGCGTGAAGAACTTCCTGCTCGGGGTCGGTGCGACCCTCGCCGCCCTCGCCCTCGTCCTCGTCGTGCTGGTGTTCTCGCTCGGCTCGGGGGCGGCGTCCAGCGGCGCCGGCGCCACGGCATCCCCGCGCGCCCACCGGCGTCGGCCACCGTGGCCCAGCAGCCCGCCGACCTCGCCGACGACGAGACCTGGCTCGGGCGCGGTCGAGCTGCGCAGCCAGGACGTCGTCTCGGCCAAGGGCGACCTCGTCGACGTGGTGGCCACCGGGTCCGGCGTGCGGTTCTCGCAGGAGGGCCTGCGGGCGCAGACGGCTCGACATCGACGCCACGATCCCGTTCGCGACCGTCGCGGAGCAGGTCGGCCAGGACGTCACGGTCTACGACGCCGGCAACGGCAAGACCGGCGTCGAGCGCACAGGTCACCATCCTCGGGCGCGACATCACCCTCAAGGCCACCGGCACGGTCACCGCCGACGGCGGCCAGCTGCTCATCGAGCCCGAGACCGTCGACCTCGGCGGCCCGTCGTTCCTCGACTCGGCGGCGAGCACGCTGGCCCGCGGCCTGGCCACCATCCGGCAGGACGTGCCGGGCGTGCCGACCGGCATGTCGCTCGACCGCCGTCGAGGTGACCCCGCAGGGCTTCGACGCCCGGCTCAGCGGCACCGACGTGGTCGATCGGCCGCTGAGCCGGGCGGCGCGGCCGACGCCTACCGGATCGTGCCGACCACCGTGACCCCGGTGGCCTGCACGACGCGGCCCAGCTCGTCGTAGGCCACGACGGCGACCTGCCCGGCACGCGCGATGTGCCGGGCGTCCCGGGCGTCCTTGCGGCTCAGCCTGAGCACCTCGTCACCGGCCAGGTCGGGGTACTGGGCGGCCAGGGCCGGCGACAGCCCGCGCGGGTCGAGGGTCAGCGGCAGGGACGACCCACCGATGGTCTCGGCGTCCAGGGCCAGCGAGCCCTCCGGTCCCCAGTGCAGCCGGTAGGTCCAGGCACCCCGCTGCGTCGGGCAGGTTCCACGACAGCACCTCCGGGGTGAGCCAGGAGGCCCGTGCCGTCGACAGGTCGGGCCCGAAGTCGGGCGCGAAGGTGTCGACGGTGAGCGCCTTCGACGCCACCTGGTAGGAGATCGTCGTGGCGAGGCCCTCCTCGACCGTGAAGGCCACCGGAGCGCCGCCGTCGACGGACACCGAGTAGCTGCCCGGCGGGGATGTCGATCGTCGAGAACGAGTAGGTGCCGTCACGGTCGGGGTCCTGCAGCCAGGACCGCATGCAGGTGGCGTCGTCGTCGGCCGGGCAGCCCATCTCCGACTGGAAGTCGCCGGTCGCGACGAGGATCGGGTCGAGCTCGGTGTTGGTCACCCAGTGCGTGCGGTGGTCGTAGTAGAAGCTCACCGGCCCACCGTCGGTGGTGTACGGGATGTCGGAGCCGTTGCGGTTGCCGCCGGCGCCGTAGTTGACGTCCCACGAGCGGTTGATCGCGGCCTTGAAGGCGTACTGCCCGGCCTGCGGGGAGAACGTCCCCTTCCAGACCTGGTCGGCGCCGAGGGTCAGCTGGATGTTGTCGCACGGCGGGTCCCAGTCCGCCGCGCAGCCGATCTCGCTGCCGTGGCTGCCCGGCACCGACACGGCATCCGGCTGGGTGATCGGGCCGAGGTCCACGCCGGCGTCGGCCGGCGGCTGGGGCTGCCCGACGACCGCGCTGGTCGAGACCACGCCGAAGTCGCCGTCGTGGTCGCGGGCGATGGCGCGGTACTCCACCGGGGTGCCCTGGGCCAGCCCGCTGACGTCGTGGAACACCCGGTAGGGGGCGTTGTCGTCGGTGCCGAGCGCACGCCACTTCTGCTCGCCGACGGGCCGCCAGGCGAAGGTCACCTGGGTGAAGTCGCCACCGGGCACGGTGACGCCCACCTCGGCGCGGCCGGTGACGATGCCGGCGTCACCGGGGGCGGTGAACGACGGCATCGGCCGCTCGCGGTCGGCCCGCAGCTTCGAGGTCGCCTTGTAGACGACCGCCGACAGCGGCGGCACGGTGACGGTGACGCGACCCTCGGTGTCGGTCTTGAGGTTGCGCGGCGCCGAGGCCGGCCAGACGGCCTTGAGCATGCTGCGCGCCGGCTGGTAGGTGTCGAAGGTGGCCGTCTGCTTCGTCGTCGGCGTTGTTGACGGCGACGACGTACTCGACCTGCTCGTCCGGGTCCATCCGGCTGAACGCGAAGATGCCCGGGCCCTCGGTGGCGTACCGGTGCATCTGCGCACCGTCGGCGAGCGCCGGGTGCTTCTCGCGCAGCTCGGCCAGGTCCGCGATGTGCTCGGTACAGCGGGTGGGACGGTGTCGAAGTTGGCGTCGGCCGTCGTGGCGTTGGTGCCGATCAGGTCGTAGGTGTCGTTGTGCAGCGCGACCTTGCTGGGGAACATGTCCTCGCGGGCGCGCTGGTCACCGATGCCGCCCGGCACGTCCTTCGGTGCCGAGAAGCCCTGCTCGTCGCCGTAGTAGACGACCGGCTGGCCGCGGGTGAGGTACATCAGCGAGTGGGCGAGCTCGTCGCGCTCGCAGCAGCTGCGCGTCGTTCCAGCCCTCGGTGTTGTCGCGCAGGAAGCTGCCCACGCGACCCATGTCGTGGTTGCCGAGGAAGGTCGGCAGCGAGTAGGCGTTGGAGTCGGCGTCGGTGAAGTAGTCGTCGAGCGCGTAGAAGTCGCGCAGCTCGGTCGTCGCCGCGGCCCTTGGCGAAGTTGACCCCGCTGCCCTGGAAGCCGAAGTCGACGGTGGCCTGCAGCTTGCCCTCGGTCGTGTACTGCGACATGAACCGCGGGTCGGCGTCGTAGACCTCGCCGAACATGAAGAAGTCCTTGTTGCCGACGGAGGCCGCGTGCCCCTGCAGGGCCGGGCCGAACTGCTTCCAGAAGTCCATGTTGACGTGCTTGACGGTGTCGATGCGGAACCCGTCGACGCCGGCCTCGTCGACCCAGGTCTTGTAGATGTCGATCATGCCCTGCACGACCTGGGGCCGCTCGGTCCACAGGTCGTCGAGCGCGGAGCGGTTGCCCGACGGGAAGTCGCCGTACTCGCTGTTCTCGCCGGAGAAGGTCGACGTGCCGCGGTTGTGGTACATCGTGGGGTCGTTGAGCCAGGCGGGCACCTTGACCGTCGCGTCGGCGGGGTTCTTGAAGGTCGGCTCGTAGGGGAAGCTCACCTTCGGGTCGACCGCCGGGAACGGGTCGCCGATGAAGGTGAAGTCCCGGTCGTCGAAGGCGCTTGCCCGAGGCGTCCTTGTAGGGCGCCTCCTCCTTGGTCTTGTACGGCACCTGGCCGGTGGCGTCGTAGGCCGAGTCGGGGTAGTCGAGCACGTCGGCGGTGTGGTTGGTGATGATGTCGAAGAAGACCTTGATGCCGCGCTTGTGCGCGAGGTCGATGAGGGTCTTCAGCTCGGCGTTGGTGCCGAGGTGCGGGTCGATCTGGGTGAAGTCGGTGATCCAGTAGCCGTGGTAGCCGGCCGACTCCGAGCCGGCCGCGCCCTGGACCGGCTTGTTCTTGAACGACGGCGTCATCCAGATGGCCGTGGTGCCGAGGCCCTCGATGTAGTCGAGGCGCTTGATGATCCCCTTGAGGTCACCGCCGTGGTAGAACCCCTGGCTGGTCGGGTCGAAGCCGTTCTCGCAGCCGCGTGCCGGCGATGCCGCCCGTGTCGTTGGCCTTCGTGCCGTTCTCGAAGCGGTCGGCCATCACGAAGTAGAAGTTCTCGCGGGTGAGGTCCTTGCGCAGGCTGTCGCCCGCCATCGCCCGGTCGGCGCCGGTCAGGCCGCCGGCCGGCGCGGCCGGGCCGACCCGTGACCCGGTGGGTCGCGTGGTCGTAGGTGAAGCGCAGGGTCGTGGTCTTGTCGATGGCCAGCGGGATGTTGCCGTCGGGCAGGCCGAAGGTGGCGTCGCCGTAGTTCTCGGTCCACGGCGCCGTTGAGCCGCACCTTGTAGAGGTAGTCGTACGGCTCGGCCGGGTCGCCCGCGGGCACGGTGAACGTGCCGGCGAACAGGGTCGGGGAGCCCGGCACGGGCAGGAGGTCGGTCGTCGTGCAGGTCTCGGACCAGTCGGACGTCGCAGCCCAGCTCGCTCATGAGCGACCCCATGAGGGTCACCCGGGAGGGGACGGGCGTGTGGTCGGCGACGGCGGGCGAGGCGGTCACGACGGCGGGGACGGCGACGAGCGCGGCTCCCGCGGCGACGGCCAACAGGCGGCGTGGACGGGGCATCGTTGCTCCTCGGGAGCTGTCCGGTCGGCACGGCCGTCCGGGAGGTGGGCTCAGCCGAGAACGTAGATGCGTAAACGCTTTACATGTAGATTCGGAACAGAAAACTTGCGATGTCTTTACCCACGCTTGGTGCGACGTCCAGCGACCACCCAGACGAGGTCGAGCCGAGGCCGAGCGGGGGTCGAGCCGCCGTCAGCGCTGCCGGCCGACCCGGCCCTCGTCCCAGATC
>CAWDXP010000009.1:0-183702 GCA_963806295.1 uncultured Actinomycetota bacterium
CGCCCTGGTCTGACCGCGCTCACCGACCGAACGCGGGAGATCACGTCCGAGGCCCGAAACCGGCCTCCGGAGGTGGGTCTTCTGGACGAGGTGTCAGAGCGGCGGATGCCGGGTGGCCGGCATCCGCTGCCGTCACACCGCGCTCAGTGGTGGTGCTCCTCCGCGTCGGCCTCGGCCTTGGTGAGGTGCACCGTGCCGGGCTCGTGCTCCGCAGGCCCGTAGATCGAGTAGAGCCGCATCGGCTCGTCGCCGGTGTTGGTGACGTTGTGCCACGACCCGGCGGGCACGAGGATCGCGTCGTCCGCCGCCACCTCCCGCTTGAACGTCAGGTCGTCGCGCGCCGGGCCCATCACGACCCGACCGGCGCCCTGCTCGATGCGCAGGAACTGGTCGCGGTCGTGGTGCACCTCGAGGCCGATCTCCTCCTCGGGCTGCAGGCACATGATGGTCAGCTGGAGGTGCCGACCGGTCCACAACGTCGTGCGGAACGTGTTGTTGCCGAGCGTCGCCGCCTCGATGTCGGTGACGTACGGGTCTGGTCCGTTGTCTGCCATGCGGGTCTCCTCGTGGGTGGCGGCGGCGCTGTGTGGTCAGCACCAACGTAGCGAGCCTGCCGCGCCGAGAGCCGCGTGCCCGAGGGATGTCTCGACACGCGGCGAGTCCCGAGCGCGGAACCCGGCGCAGGAGCACAATGGCCCGCATGAAATCACCCACCATGGTGCAGCGCCTCGGCGCGGAGTTCCTCGGCACGTTCTGGCTCGTCTTCGGAGGCTGTGGCTCCGCGATCTTCGCGGCCAAGTTCCTCGTCCCCGGCGTCATCGCCGGCAGCGGCGGGGTGCAGCTCGGCATCGGCTTCCTCGGTGTCGCCCTCGCCTTCGGCCTCACCGTCGTGACGATGGCCTACGCCGTCGGCCACATCTCGGGCGCGCACTTCAACCCGGCCGTCACGATCGGTGTCGCCGTCGCGAAGCGCTTCGAGTGGAAGGACGTGCCGGCCTACGTCATCACCCAGGTCGTCGCGGGCTTCGTCGCGGGCCTGGCCCTGTGGGGCATCGCCAGCGGCCAGCCCGGCTTCAAGGCGACCGGCAACATGGCCGCCAACGGCTACGCCGAGCACTCCCCCGGCAAGTACAGCCTCGCTGCGGTGTTCATCGCCGAGGTGCTGCTGACCGCGGTCTTCCTCTACGTCATCCTCGGTGCCACCGACACGCGGGCCCCCGTGGGCTTCGCCCCGATCGCGATCGGCCTGTCGCTCACCCTCATCCACCTCATCTCGATCCCGATCTCCAACACCTCGGTCAACCCGGCCCGCTCCACCGGTGTCGCGTTCTTCAACGGCGACGGTGCGGTCGGCCAGCTGTGGGTGTTCTGGCTCGCGCCGATCATCGGCGCCGCCATCGCCGGCGCCACCTACGCCCTGATCACCGGCGTCGACCGTCGCGACCGCGACATCTCCGGTGAGATCGACCCGGTCGACGCCGAGCCGTCGCCGAGGGCATCGACCCCAACGCCCCCCGCTGACCCCGACCCACTACCGCAGGGCCCCGCTCACCGCTGGTGGGCGGGGTCCTCGGCATCCGGGGCCGTGACAGCGCGCTCCGCGGCGTAGTGCCGGAAGATCAGGTAGGCCGACACCGCGCACAGCACGTGCCAGATGCCGTGCTGCTGCAGCAGCGTGTCGGGGTGGCACCACGGGTGGTCACGCTTGCCGGTGTTCCAGATCGCGAAGGCCAGCAGCAGGGTGGCGACCGAGGCGACCCCGAACCACAGGTCCTGGCGCGGCGCCGGCGGCCGCCGCCGGAACAGCGCCACCTCCAGCCCGAGCGCCACGACGATCTCGACCCCGAACGCCGCGTTCCCCGCGTGCCCGAGCACCGGCACGCTCCCACCGCGCAGGTGCACCGCCATCCCGGCCACCACCGCCACCACGAACACGACGAGCAGGAACGCCGGCCCGCGGTGCACGAACCGCATCAGCGCATACGCCAGGGCGAACCCCGACACGAGGTACATGCTCAGCAGGTCGAGGTGCCCGCCGAGGTCGCTCTGGGTGGCGTGCATCGCCATCGAGCCCGGCCCGAGCAGCACGACGAGCACGGCGTATGCCGTCGCGAGACCCGGGTGGGCGCCCATGGTGACGCCCAGGTGGGCGCGCACCCCGGCATACCAGGCGATGAAGAGCCCCGCGATGACGAAGCCGAGGTTGCTCCACGTGTTGGCGGGCTGGCGGATCCAGCCCGGGCGGGCCGCCTCGCAGAAGCCGTCGCCGCGCCCGACGTCCGGGCCGAGCCAGCCCCAGCGCGCGGCAGCCAGCACCAGGCCCAGCGACACCACCGCCGTCACCGCCGCCACGACCAGTGGTCGCAGGTCGCGCCCGCTCGGCGCTGCGCTCGTCACGCCGGCAACCTCACCACAGAGCCCGGTGCGGCGCCAGACACCTGCGCTGATAGCGTCGAAGCCACACACCAGTCACCTGCGTACGAAGGGGTACCACCGTGAGCAACGCGCCCGTCAAGGTGGCCGTCACCGGCGCCGCCGGCCAGATCGGCTACAGCCTCCTGTTCCGCATCGCGAGCGGAGCGCTGCTCGGCCCCGACACCCCGGTCGAGCTCCGGCTGCTCGAGATCACCCCGGCCCTGAAGGCGCTCGAGGGCGTCGTCATGGAGCTCGACGACTGCGCCTTCCCGACCCTGGCCGGCGTGCAGATCGGCGACGACGCCACCAAGGTCTTCGACGGCGTCAACCTCGCCCTCCTCGTCGGCGCCCGCCCGCGCGGCCCGGGCATGGAGCGCGGCGACCTGCTCTCGGCCAACGGCGGCATCTTCGCCCCCCAGGGCAAGGCGCTCAACGAGGTCGCGGCCGACGACGTGAAGATCACCGTCACCGGCAACCCGGCCAACACCAACGCGCTCATCGCGATGAGCAACGCCCCCGACATCCCCACCGAGCGCTTCTCGGCGCTCACCCGGCTCGACCACAACCGCGCCATCACCCAGCTCGCCGCCAAGCTCGGCGTGCCGGTCACCGAGATCACGCAAGATGACGATCTGGGGCAACCACTCCGCCACCCAGTACCCCGACCTGTTCCACGCCGAGGTCGGTGGCCGCAACGCCGCCGAGGCCGTGGGCGACCAGGAGTGGCTGGCCAACACCTTCATCCCCACCGTCGCCAAGCGCGGCGCCGCGATCATCGACGCGCGCGGCGCCTCGTCGGCCGCCTCCGCGGCATCCGCCACCATCGACCACGCCCGCACCTGGGTCAACGGCACGCCCGAGGGCGACTGGGTCTCGATGGCGGTGCGCTCCGACGGCTCCTACGGCGTGCAGGAGGGCATCATCTCCTCCTTCCCGGTCACCGTGAAGGACGGCCGCTGGGAGATCGTCCAGGGCCTGGAGATCGACGACTTCTCGCGCGGCAAGATCGACGCCTCGGTCGCCGAGCTCGTCGAGGAGCGCGACGCGGTCAAGGGCCTCGGCCTGATCTGACCCACCACAGCGCCACCGGATGCCGCCCGCTCACCAGAGCGGGCGGCATCCGCGCGTCAGGAGGCTCCGGTCGGCACGACCACGCGCCCGGTCAGTACTGGTACCGGAACTGCACCGAGTAGCTGTCGTCGTTGCCGTTCTGCACGGTGTAGAGCCACAGGATCGACTCGTCGTCGCCGGCCCCCCCGAGGATGCAGTCGTCCCCCGGGCCCCCGGCCATCACGTCGTCACCGTCTCCACCGATGATCGTGTCGCGGCCGCCCCCGCCGTACACGTAGTCGTCACCACCGAGGGCGAGGATCAGGTCGTTGGCGGGGGTCCCGAGAAGAGCATCGTCTTCCTCGGTGCCGATGATGACGTTCGTGTAGAGGATCGGGCAGACCAGTGGCGGCAGCCCGATCGGGGTGACGTCGGCGTGCGCGGGAGCGGCCAAGAGCACCCCAGCGGCGGTGAGGCCGACGGCGACGGACGCGAGACGTGCGGTGTGACGGAACATGGTGATACTTCCTTTGCTGGTCCGACCCGAGCGGTGTGCCCGGGCGAGCGGGTCTGTGTCCTGCTGACGAGCACGAGGGTGTCGGCACCGCGTCAGCGTGGCGTCAGAACGGCCCCCGACCGTGGCCCGAACGTCGCCGGCTGGACGACGCGCGGGTCCGGCAACGGGGCGTCGATCTCGGCCATCGCCCGGTGCCACCGCCCGAAGGCGCGCCGGGCCTCGCCGTACCGGCCGGCCCGCACGAGGGTGGTCACCAGGCGCCGGTGCACCTGCTCGTCGTAGGGGTCGATCGACAGCAGGCGCACGAGGATGCCGAGTGCGTCCCCGCCGCGGCCGCCGCGCGACTGGAGCGTGGCCAGCCGTCGGACGGACCGCACCCACGCTCCCCGGGCCTCCTCCCGCAGCGCGTCGGCCCACTCCTCGGTCTCGTCCTCGAACGCCTCGCCGCGGTAGAGCGCGTCGACGTGGGCCAGCACCTCGCGCGCCCGGTGCTCGTCGCCGCTCTCGAGCAGCGCCGACGCATGCGCGGCATCCCGCAGCAGCACGTCGGCGTCGAGGACGACCGCGGTGAGGTCGAGCCGCACCCCGAACTGGTCGGCCGTGACGAAGCGGTCCGGCGGCCAGGCCTTCGCCGGGTCGAGCACCCCCCGCACGGTCGCGAGCAGCACGGACAGGCGGTGCCCTGTGCGGGCCGGGTCGTCGTCCGGCCAGAGCAGGTCACACAGCCTGGCCCGGGTGACCACCCGACCGCGGTGCGCGGCGAGAACCTTCACCAGGGTCCTGGCCTGGCGCGAGCGCCACGCGGGCAGCGGGACCTCGACGCCGCCGACCGTGACGGTGAACGGGCCCAGCACCGCCACCGAGACGCTCCCGTCAGCGCCGTCACCGCCGAGGGCGCTCCCGCACACGGGCGGGATGCCGAGCCGCCGCAGCGTGCGGGCGGCGTCCCTGGCGCGGGAGCGCTCGGTGCCGTCGGCATCCGGCAACTGGCCGATGAGCACCTCGACGCGGGCGGCGGCCGGCCCGGCGCCGCCGCCCGCCCAGATCGACAGCGCCTCCCCGAGAGCCACCCGCGACACGGCAGGGTCGTCGACGACCGCGGCCAGGAGCTCGAGGGCGTCGGCGAGCAGGTCGACGGCCCGGGCCTCCCTGGCGGCGGCGACCGCGCGCTCGGCATGCTCGACGGCCGCGACGGAGTTCCCCCGGGCGGCCGCGACCCGGCCGGCCGCCGTCAGTGCGACCGGCATCAGGTCGGGTGGCGCGATCCGGAGCGCCTCCGCGGCCGCGTCCGAGGCCTGCGAGTCGGGCCCGTCGGCGGCCAGCAACGCCAGCCCGCACAACGCCGACACCAGCACTTGCACGTCGCCCGATCCGCGGGCAAGCTCAGCGGCCTCGCTGTACGCCGCCCGGCTGCGCTGGGCGCGCCCCAGCGACCGGTGGACGTCGGCGACACCGACCAGGCCGAGAGCGGCGCGCGCCGGGCCCAGCCGTCGGCACAGCGCCACCGAGCAGTCGAGGTGCCACAGCGCCTCGTCGGGCTGCCCCGTGCGAGCCAGCGCCTCCCCGAGGTTGTGCAGCGCCGCGGCCTGCAGCCCGGGAGGGCACGCGAGTCGCGCCATCCGCGCCGCCTCGCGGGCACTGACCAGGGCCCGGTCGTAGGAAGCACTTGCCAGCAGCAGGCAGGTGCGGTCAGCGAGGGCGCGGGTCGCCGTGACGGCATCACCGGCGTCGGTGGCATAGCGGACGGCGTGCTCCTGGTGGAGGTCCTTGACCGTGCCACGGCACGTGCGGGCCATCGCCAGGTGCGCGACGCCGAGGGGGCGTGGCTCCCCGCTGACCTCCGCGACCTCGAGGCATCGCTGAGCGGCGGAGTGTGCGTCGGCCGGACGGCCCAGCATCGCCAGCACATGCACCCGGGCGGCCCACCAATCGACGACGTCCTCGACACCGTCGGTGCCGCCGGGCGAAGGGTCCAGGCACCGGTCGAGCACCGTGAGCGCCGACTCGAACTCCCCGCACAGGTAGTGCAGGCCGGTGACCCGAGCGGCCAGCCCGGGACGCCACCCGTCGACCTCGGCCCGCGCGACGAGCGGAGCGAACTCGCGGCGAGCGCGGGCGGGCTCACCCGACATCCGCAAGGCGTCGGCCCAGGTGCGTTGCAGCAGTGGTGACGTGGCATCGAGCGCCTCCCCGGCGACCTGCTCGACGACCTGCACGACAGCGGTGGCGCCACCAGCGCGCAACATGTCCTCGCCATGCGTCTCGACCAAGCGGGCCACCGCGGCTCGGTCACCGGCGGCGAGGTGGGCCCGCGCGGCCGACAGCCACGCGTGCTGGCGCTCGTGGACCACCGCGGCGGCGAGAGCGACCGCCGGCGACAGGCGTTCCGGATCGCGGGCCAGCACGCCGGCCAGCACCGGCACGAGGACGACCTCCGTCACCGACCCGACCCTTCGCCGCGGCACGAGCAGGCCCAGCCGCACCAGCTGCTCGACGACATCGGATGCCGGGGGGCCGGAGTCGGGCTCGGACAGCGCCGCGAGGAGGGCAGGTGTCACCGGTGCCTGGCCGTCGATGACCGCGGCCGCCCGCAGGGCGTCGACCACCCACCGTGGCAGAGCCGCCACCACGTGTGAGTCGACCCAGTCCGCGGCCGGGGCCCCGGAGGCGCACAGCGCCTGCACCAGGTCGACGTGCGGGTCGCGGGCCAGGGCGTCGCCGGCGAAGTGCACGAGCACGGGCCAGCCGGCCGTGAGCTCGGCGACCCGCAGGGCGGCCTCCGCATCGACGACACCGTGCTCGTCCGCCAGCAGGCCCGCCACGGCAAACGGCGTCAGCGCCAGGTCGGCGGTCACGAGCAGGTGCCCACGGTCGGGTTGGTGCGCCGGGCTGCGTTGGTGCGCAGGCTCGGGTGGCTGCGGACGTGTCACATGGTGCAGGAGGGACCCGGGCCGGGCAGTGATACACCGTGTACGGGGTACTGGCCGCCCGGCGCCCGACAGGCCGATGGGCCCCACGACATGAACCGTGGGACCCATCTGGCGGGACGCGGAGCGCGGTAGGCGTGGTGCCTCACCAGCCGATCGTGGTCGGTGCGGACGCCTCAGGGGTGGTCCACTTGCCGGTGACCGGCCCGCTGGTGACGCGGAACTTCACCGTGTCGTACGGCTCCTCGTCGAAGTCGGTGTCGGTGTGCGGCAGCACGCCGCGCACGTCGATCGTCCTGGTGCCCCCGGCGACGCCGAAGCTGGGGGTCGACGTGGCCGACCCGATCCGGTCGTCGTCGGCGTTGTTCACGCCGTCCGCGTCGACGTCTCCGGCCCAGCCGGCCCGGTCCGACTCCCAGGTCTCGGTCTTCACCTCGACGCTGAGTCCGCTCGCCGAGGCGATGCAGGTGACCTCGTAGGGGTAGTAGACGTAGGGCACGTTCGCTGCGGTGAACGTGCCCCGGAACTCCGGTGCCAGCGGAGTCACCGTGCAGCCGTCGCGGGTCGTCGACGCCTGGGCGGGCGCCGCCACGGCCAGCGGCAGTGCGGCGGCGGCGATGGCGGCGAGAGTCAGGGTGGCGACCCTGCGTGTCTTCGTGGTGCTGTTCATGTCCTGCTCCATTCGGTGAGACGGCCACGATGATGACCGCCGGTCGGTGCCGACCACGTCTGTGGCGGCAGGACGACGGTGCGGCACACCCATCAGCGTGACGTCACAACGGCGTTTGGAGACCAGCCGCGAGCACCCTCGCGGCGTGGCTGGCCTCCTGGCACGAGCCGAGGTCGGCGGCCGCTGGAGATCGACGAGTTCTCCCGCGGCAAGATCGACGCCTCGGTCGCCGAGCTCGTCGAGGAGCGCGACGCGGTCAAGGGCCTCGGCCTGATCTGACCCACCACAGCGCCACCGGATGCCGCCCGCTCACCAGAGCGGGCGGCATCCGTGTCGAAGGGCGCTGCTGCGCCCGTTGAACCCCTGTCGGGCGGGAGCCGGCTAGGGCAGCAGGTGCGCCATCGTCCGCCTCACGAGGTCGTCCCGTTCGGCCGGCGCGAGACCCTCCAGCCCGAAGCCGGCGTAGACGGTGTCGCGCGTGGTCGTGGCAGCGCCCTCCTCGAACCCGAGCTGGGTGCGGAGCCAGTCGTTGGTGTTGGCGACCGAGCCCTCGGGCGACCCGCTCACCGTCCACCCGCCGAGGTCGGTCTCGAAGCTGGTCTCCGACACCGGGGACCCGCCCGCCAGCACGGACACGTCGTCGAGGAAGACGCCCGTGCCCTGGGTGCTCCAGTCGCTGGCGTAGCTGATCGACACCTCGACCTGCTTGCCGGCGTAGGCGGTCAGGTCGACCGCCCACTGCGTCCAGCCCTGGGACGACCCGGTGGCGGCGTTCCACTGGCCGGTGGTGCCGGTCGGCTCGCAGGCCTCGTTCATGTAGTGGCCGAGGAACGGGTGCAGCTGCTGCACCCAGCCTGACAGGCAGCTCTCGCCGGTGCCCTGCGTGGTGTGGCCGTTCGCGTCCGGCAGCGTGGTCCAGGAGTCGGTGCCGACCTCGTGGGCCTCGACGAAGAGGTAGTCCCAGTCGGCCTCGGTGTCGTACGACGCCCAGAACCTCAGCTCGCCGTCGGTGGCGGTCGACAGGTCGACGGTGCGGCTGATCCGCTTGTAGCTCACGTCGGCCTGCTGGCTGTAGACGTACCAGTCCCCGGTGTGCGGGTCGAACGGTCCACCCGGGATGTCCCAGTCGAGCGGAGCCGCGCTGGCGAACTGCGGGAACTGCGCCGGCGGGAGGAAGCTCGAGGTGGTCAGCATCAGGCCGGTGTGGTCCTGGTTGGCCGCCGACCCCGCGGCGTTGAGGTCACCGGTGAAACCGGCGAACGCGCCCTCGTTGCCGACCAGGCGCGAACGGCTCGCCGTCAGCGTCGGTGCCGCCGTCGCTGATGTTCACGTAGGCGCCGAGCCAGTACTGCTGGAAGTCGTTGAGCAGCGGCAGGCACGGGTAGGCGCCGGGCGTGGTGCACTCCGGCGGCTGGAACGGGTTGTAGAAGTACGCGCCGTTGGCCGCCTGGGCGAACTGGTTGTACTTCCCGGCGGCGAGCAGCTTCCCGCCCTCGTTGAGGTAGTCACGCACGACCAGCTCGAGGTCGTTCGCCATCGTGGCCGCGGTCCCGCCGACCTGCCCGGGCGCGCGCGGGATGATGTCGTTGCCGGTCTCCCAGACCACCGCGTCGTAGTGGGACAGCACGCCGAGGGGGTGCGGCGCGCGGCGGCCCATCGACGTCGACGTCGTAGACGTCGCTGCTGTAGCCCGCGTTCTGCGAGCGAGGAGGCGTACTCATCGGCGAACTGGGCGGAGGTCAGGCCCTGCGCGGGGCTCAGGCCGGTCACGTCCTCGGCCGCGAGGATGAGGACGTCGCCGCCGATGTCGCGCTGCACGGTGTAGGTGAACGGCTCGGTCGACACCGTGGCGCCGCGGGAGCCGCCGTTGCGCCCGGTGAACCAGACCTCGACCTGGTCGCCGGGGTTCGCGCGGATGTTCCCGCGGAACTCGCCGTAGTAGTCGTCGTGGGTGTCGCCGTAGCGCTCGCCGCCCGCGCCACTCCTTGACCGGCGCGCTCCGGCTGCGACCGCCGTTGATGGAGTAGTTGAGGCGCACGCTGCTTGCAGCGACCGCTTGGCGGTCACGGCGACGGCCTGGTCACGCCCGTAGGACACGTCGAACGGGTCGGCCACGAGGTCCGCGGCATCCAGACCCACCGCCGACACCGGGTCGTCCGGGTCCTGCGCCGACCTCGCGACCGACAGCGCGAACGGGCAGGTTCTTCTCGAACTCCGCCTGGATCAGCGCCTCGTCGTCGGGGAAGTTGAAGACGCTCACGCAGTCCTCGGCGAGCCACTCGTCGTCGGGCACCGAGTCGGAGGCGGCCTCGCAGGTGGACATCTCCGGGGTGAACCCGAGGGTGCCGTACTTGACGGTGGCGTGCGTGTCGGTGTCGCCGTTGGTCGTGTAGAGCTCGGCGGAGATGTCCGGGTCGTAGCCGGGCACGGCCGGGTTCTCGTCGGTGCCCACCATCGCCTCGTAGATGACGTCGTCCGGCGAGGGCGTGTCGACCTGCCAGCCGATCCCGTAGAGCAGCAGCTCGGCGGCCGAGTGGTAGTTGACGAAGAACTCGAACCCGACCCGCTTGAACAGCCCGTCGAGCGCCTTGGTCTCCGGCTCGGAGTTGGGGCCGGTGCCCCGGTAGGTGTCGCTGGCGGGGTCGGGCGAGGAGCCCTCGTTGTCGTAGCCCCACTTCACCGCGAAGTTCCGGTTGAGGTCGACGCCGTCGCCCACGGTGATCTGCCCGTCGCCGTTGTTGTCACGCACGTTCTTGCGCCACAGCCGGTTGCCCTCGGTGAAGGTGAAGTCGTAGCCGTCCGGGTTGGCGACCGGCAGGAACCACAGCTCGGTCGTGTCGACGAGCGCGGTGATCTGCCGGTCCTTGCCGTAGCCGTCGAGGAAGTGGTGCATCAGCCGACGCGTCATCTCAGGGGTGATCCACTCCCGGGCGTGCTGGGCCGAGCCGTAGAGCACCGCCGGGCGCTTGCCGTCCTTGACCTTGGTGGCGTCCTTGGTCACCTTCACCGCGAGGATCCGCTGGCCGTTGACCGTGCCACCCAGGTCGACCAGCTTGGCGATCCCCCGGTGCGCGGCAACCGTCGCCACCAGCTCGTCGCGGATGCCGCCGGTGCCGCTGTAGGGACGGAAGGCGTCCCAGCCCTGCACGGCCTGGCGCCGCAGGGCCTCCGATGCCGCCACGCCGTCGACCCTCTTGACGCTGAGCCGCACACCGGCCTTGCGCAGCTTGGCCGCCTGGGCCCCGGACAGCACCGCTTCGACCTCGACGGTTCCGGCCGCCCCCGGGTCGCCGGCGGCCGTGGTGGGGTCGACACCGAGCTGCCGCATCTCCTCCACGCCGGCCGGCGTGACGTTGCCGACGTAGACCTCGAGCCCGGACCCCCCGGCGGGGTCGGGCGCGGCGGCGGCGGTCTGCCCCGACATCGAGGCCGCTCCCACCAAGGCCACCACCGAAAGAACCGTGAAACCCAAACGCCGAATACCCATGCCGGCCATCTCCCTGCGCCTCGCCCCGAAGTGGGTCACAACCCTCCGAGGGTCCTGCGGCCCACCTGACCTGTCAACCCTCACGCGGCATCCGACCGCGTCACCGGCTGCCCGCAGTACTTCCGGCTGGTGCGCTCTTCGACGGGCCCCGCGCCGACGTGGTCGTCACCCTGCCGCCAGCGCCACGACGTGGTTAGGTGGGCCGATGGGGGATACCGGTGGGCTCACGGTGGCGGTCACCGGGCCCACCGGAACGTTCGGGCTGGCGTTGATGCCCCTGATGCAGGACGACGACCGGGTCGTCCGGGTCATCGGCATCGCACGGCGACCGTTCGACCCGGCCGCGCGTGGCTGGTCGAAGCTGGAGTACCGCCGCGGCGATGTCCGCGACGCCGACGCCCTGCGGGCGGCCTTCGAGGGGGCCGACGTCGTCGTGCACCTGGCCTTTCTGATCACGGGTGGCGGCCGTGAGACGACTCGGGCGATCAACGTCGAGGGCACCCTGAACGCCTTCCGAGCGGCCGCCGACGCGGGGGTCGAGAGGTTCGTGTACGCGTCGTCGGTGGCCGCGTACGGGTTCCATCGCGACAACCCGATCGGGATTCGCGAGGACTGGGCAACCCGGCCCGCTGACAGCCTCTTCTACGCCCAGGAGAAGGCCGAGCTCGAGCACCTGCTGCACCAGGAGGCCGCCGTACACCCGAAGACGGCGCTCTACCTGCTGCGACCCCCGATCGTGCTCGGGCCCGACGCGGTCGGTGGCAAGGCCAGCGTCCCCGCGGCGCTGGCACCGCTGGCGCACGCCGCGGGTGCAGTGCTGGGGCACCTGCCCGGCCTGCCGGCGTTGGTGCCCGACCTGCCCCTGCAGGTCGTCCATCAGGACGACGTGGCGGAGGCGCTGCGGCTGTGTGTCGTCGGCGCCGGTGCGCCCGGGGCCTACAACATCGCCGCGGACGACACGATCACCGCTCCTCGACATCGCCCGGGCGATCGGCCTGCGGCCGGTGCGGCTCCCCGGCGGGCCGGTCGCCGCGCTGGCGCGAGGCGTCGCACAGCTGCCGTACCTTCCGTCGCCGGCACAGTGGGTCGAGGCCCTCAGCCACCCAGCCATCATGGACACGACCAAGGCACGCACCGAGCTCGGCTGGCGGCCGCGCTACACCGCGACCGAGTCGCTGCGGTCGACGTTCCGCTGAGCGCCCGTGGCAGTCGGCCCGCGCCGCACCAAGCCCACGTCGCGGCGCCTCACGGATTCCTGATCACGGCTCCGGGGAACCGCGTAGATTGGCCGTTCGTCCACCGGTCAGCGAGCGGCGCCCGTGGTCCGCTCGAACACAAGGGAGCACGATGACCGACCAACAGCCCGCCCCGCTCCAGCCGCCCACTGCCGCGGCCACGCTCACCCTCACCGCACCCCCGCCGCCGCAGCCGGTGGCCGCCACCGCCGCCCCGCGGATGGCGCCCGCCGTCGAGGCCGCCGCCCTGCCCGGGCTGGACGCCAAGGTCGACGGCTACCTCGACTCGCTGATGGCCGCCGCACCCCGCTCGCCGGAGTTCGCCGCCAAGGCCACCGACGTGCGCACGATGGGCGACGGCGACATCCGCGCCGCGGCCGAGACGTCGAACCGGCTGCTCAGCTCGCCGGTCAAGGCCCTGCAGGAGGGCGGCCTGTCCCAGGGCTCGAAGGTCGGCTCGACGCTGCTCGACCTGCGCCGCACCGTCGAGGACCTCGACCCGAAGGGTGCGACCGGCGCCAAGAAGTTCCTCGGCATGGTGCCCTTCGGCGACAAGGTCACCGACTACTTCCGCAAGTACCAGTCGGCGCAGAGCCACCTCGACGGCATCCTGCACGCCCTGCGCGACGGCCAGGACGAGCTGGCCAAGGACAACGCGGCGCTCAACATGGAGAAGCAGTACCTCTGGGACGCCATGGGCCGGCTCAACCAGTACGTCTACGTCGCCGAGCGGCTCGACGCCCGGCTCTCCGCCCGCATCGCCGAGCTCGAGGCCACCGACCCCGACAAGGCCAAGGCGCTGCGCGACGACGTGCTGTTCTACGTGCGCCAGAAGCACCAGGACCTGCTCACCCAGCTGGCCGTGTCGATCCAGAACTACCTCGCGATCGACATCGTCATCAAGAACAACCTCGAGCTGATCAAGGGCGTCGACCGGGCGTCGACCACCACGGTCTCGGCCCTGCGCACCGCCGTCATCGTGGCCCAGGCGCTGGGCAACCAGAAGCTCGTGCTCGACCAGATCACCGCCCTCAACACCACCACGAGCACCATGATCGAGCGCACCAGCGAGATGCTGCGCGACAACTCGGTGCAGATCCAGCAGCAGGCGGCGTCGGCCACCATCGGGCTCCCCCAGCTGCAGGCGGCCTTCGCCAACATCTACGCGACCATGGACGCCATCGACACCTTCAAGGTGCAGGCGCTCGACACCATGGCCGCCACGATCGGCACGCTCGAGACCGAGGTGAGCAAGTCGCAGGCCTACCTCGAGCGGGTGCAGCAGCACGACGACCGGGTGGCCAGCGGGTCGCTCGACCTCGGCGGCACCCGCGGCGCTGGGCGCTGAGCAGCCGCTCAGGCATAGTGAGCACATGTCGGGTGGGTTCCTCGGCCGCCTCTTCGGGCGCGGCTCGAACAGCGAGCAGGGCGACCGGTTCGTCGTGCCCGCCGTGCCGACCAGCGCACGACCTGCTCGCCTCCCTCGACCGGGTCGAGTCGATGGTCGCCGCCGGGGCCGTCCCGGCGCCGGTCGCGTCGCGGGTGCGCCGGGTCGACCAGGTCGTGCGCGACACCATCCCCCGCCTGCCCAGCCTCGGCGCGGGCAGCCCGCAGGCCTACTCGGTGATGGCGACCGCCACCGACTACCTGCCCGAGGCGGTCGGCGGCTACCTGCGCCTGCCGCGCCAGTTCGCCGACAACCGCCCGGTCGACAACGGCAAGTCCTCGCTGATGGTGCTCATCGACCAGCTCGACCTGCTCGCCGCCACGATGGACAAGGTCTTCGACGCCGTGTGCCGCGCCGATGCCGACGCGCTCGTCGCGCACGGGCGCTTCCTGTCGGAGAAGTTCGGCGCCGCCTCCACCGGTGGGGCGCTCGACGTGGGGTCGGCGCCGCTGCCGCCGATGCCCGGCACCACCCCGTCGCCACACACCGGCCCGGATGCCGGTGGGCTGGGTCGCCTGCAGCCGCCGGCCGGGCGGGACGCGACATGAGCCGCTCCCCCGGCCCGGCGAGCCCGGCGCGCACGGCCACCCTGGCCGAGGCCGCCGACGCGGTGGCCGCCGTGGCGACGGCTGCCGGCGCCGACGGTGTGGCTGCCCGGCAGGAAGCGCTGGTGCTGGCTGCTGCGGTGGCCGAGTCGGCCCCGGCGCCGCTGCGGACTGGGGGGTCGCCGCGGGTGGCGCCGACACCCAGGACTTCTTCGACGCCGCGAGCCGCGGCCGCCGCTGGCGGGGAGCCCCCACGGCGATCCTCAGCATGCTCGCGGCCCAGCAGTCGCCGCACGCCGTTGCCTACGCGCAGGCCCTGACCGAGGTGGCCGCGGCCGCCTGCGAGCTCGGTGAGCCGACGATGCGCGTCATCGGGAACGCCCAGGTGGCCGCCGCGGCCCAGCTGTCGGCCGTGCGGCCCGCGCCGCCGCTCGGGGCGCAGGCCGCGGATCTCGTGGGCGGGTTGCCGGGGGGCACCCCACTGGGCACGGGCGGCATCCCGGGCCTGAGCGGCGTGCCGGATGCCGTCAGCACGCCGGTGAGTGCCGCGCCGCAGCCCGCCCCACCGGCGGTGACCACCCCGGCACCGACCACCCCGCCGCGCACGCTCGAGGAGCTGCTCGCCGAGCTCGACGCCCTGATCGGCCTGCAGCGGGTCAAGCGCGAGATCCACCGGCAGGTCGCCGTGCTGCGGGTCGAGAAGCTGCGGGTGGATGCCGGCCTGAAGAGCCCCACGATCACCCGTCACCTGGTGTTCACGGGCAACCCGGGCACCGGCAAGACCACCGTGGCGCGGCTCGTGGGCGGCATCTACCAGGCGCTGGGCCTGCTGTCCGGCGGCCACCTGGTCGAGGTCGACCGCTCCGAGCTGGTCGCCGGCTACCTCGGCCAGACCGCGACCAAGACGGCCGAGGTCGTCGCGTCGGCCGCCGGCGGCGTGCTGTTCATCGACGAGGCCTACAGCCTCACCGGCACCGGCCCGGCCGGTGACCAGTACGGCCAGGAGTCGGTCGACACCCTGGTCAAGGAGATGGAGGACCGGCGCGACGACCTCGTGGTCATCGTGGCCGGCTACCCCGCCCCGATGGCGGCCTTCATCGCCGCGAACCCCGGCCTGGCCAGCCGGTTCCGCACCACCATCGAGTTCGAGGACTACACCGACGACGAGCTGGTCGACATCCTGCGCCACCTGGCCACAGGGCGCCGACTACGAGCTCGAGCCGGCCGCCGAGCAGCGGTTCCGCGAGGTGCTCGGCCGCACCCCGCGGGGCAGCTCGTTCGGCAACGGCCGCTACGCCCGCAACGCGCTGGAGGCGGCCATCGGCCACCACGCCTGGCGGCTGCGCGACACGGCGACCCCGACCCTCGAGCAGCTCCGCCTCCTCGTGGCCCGCGACTTCGACGAGGAGCCGCTGGACGAGGGAGCCGCCGAGGGTGGTGCTGCGTCCGACCGGGACCCGGCGCCTGCGCACCCGCAGCCCGGCGATCGAACCCCCGACCCCGGAGGCACCCCGTGACCCCCACACCGCCCCGGGCGGCAGCCACTGCTCCCCCGCCGCCGCCCCCATCAGCGATGGTCGCCCGACAGGGCGCCCCGGTCGGTTCATCCCCGCCCCGCCGGCGCCCCCGCGCCCCCGGCGCCCGCAGCGGCACCCGGCGCGGACGGCATCCAGGGTCGGGCCGACGCCCTGTTGGCCTCGGTGCGCGCGGCGATGGCCGGCACCCCCGGCCGGCTGCGCGCCGTGGGCATCGCCAGCGTCGTGGTCACCCTGCTCTTCGGGCTCGCGGCAGGGCAGGCGTTCCGGTCGGCCGACGGCGCCCTGAGCCGCGCGGCCGCCAACTCCGACCAGCTGGTGCGCATCCAGGCGATCCAGACCAACGTGGTGCAGGCCGATGCCGACGCCACCAACGCCTTCCTCGTCGGCGGCCTGGAGCCGGCCGCCCAGCGCGCCGACTACACCGAGGCGATCGCCGCGGCATCCGGGCTGATCGCGCAGGCCGCCCAGAACCAGCCGGCCGACGGCAACGCCCTCGCGGCCCTCAACCAGTCGCTCGTCTCCTACACCAGCCAGGTCGAGCAGGCCCGCGCCAACAACCGGCAGGCGCTGCCGATCGGGGCGCAGTACCTCAGGAGCGCCAGTGCCGACCTGCGCGCCGATGCCCTGCCGCTGCTGACCAACCTCGGCGAGGCGAACAACGCCCGGGTCACCGAGGAGTTCGACCGGGCCGGCCGGGCCGCGCTGTGGCTGGTCGTGGCCGGCATCCTCGCCCTCGCGGTGCTGGGGCTCTCGCTCGTGTGGCTGGCCCGGCGCACCCGCCGCTACGTCAACGTGCCGCTGGCGGCCGCAGCACTCGTCGTGCTCGTGACGCTGGTGGTCGGCACGGTGGGGCTGCTGTCGGTCAGGCAGTCGGTCGACACCACCCGGGCAGGCGTCTACGCCGCCACCCTCGCCACCGCGCAGGCGCGGATCGCCGGCTTCGACGCCAAGTCGAACGAGAGCCTCACCCTCATCGCCCGCGGCTCCGGGTGCGGCGTTCGAGAAGGCCTGGCAGGCCTCGGCCGCGGCCGTCACCACCGCGCTCGGCCAGCTCGACGCGAACCCGGCATCGTCGGGCCGCGACCCGCTGCCCTGGTCGGACTACGCCACCGTCCACCAGGAGATCCGCGAGCTCGACGACGGCGGCGACTGGGAGGGCGCGGTCGCGCTGGCCACCGGCTCGGACGCCACCTCGGGCAACGCGACCTTCGCCGCCTTCGACACCGCCTCCGACACGCAGCTGACCGACCTCAGTGGCCTGACCGCGCAGCAGCTCGACGGCACCGGCGGGTGGCTTCCGTTCGCCGGGGTGCTCGGCCTGCTGGCCGGGGTGGTCGCAGCGCTGTGCGCCTGGTGGGGCGTCTCGATGCGGCTGGAGGAGTACCGATGAGCCGCCGCCCGCTCCGCGCTCTCGCCGGGATGGTCGCGGTGGCCGCCACCCTGGCCGCCGGCGCCTGCACCACGGCGGGCGCCTACGACCCGACGCCGCTGTACACCCCGTCGCCCCCCGCGGCCTCCCCGTCGCCCAGCGCGACCGCCACACCCTCGCCGGCGCCCTCGGGCACCGACGTCGCCACCACCAACTGCCTGCAGTCGTACGCGCCGCCCGGCACGATGCCGGAGCCGGGCGCGATGCCGGCCGGCAGCACCATGGCCGAGATCAAGGAACGTGGCCGCCTCATCGCCGGTGTCTCGGCCGACACCCTGCTGCTCGGCGCGCGCAACCCCGTCACCGGGCGGATCGAGGGCTTCGACATCGACATGCTGCGCGCCGTCTCGCAGGCCATCTTCGGTGACCCGAACAAGGTGGAGCTGAAGGTGATCACCGCCGCCCAGCGACTGCCGGCCCTCCAGGACGGCACCGTCGACATCGTGGCCCGCAACATGACGATCACCTGCAACCGCTGGAAGGACATCGCGTTCTCCAGCGAGTACTACCGCTCGGGCCAGAAGGTGCTGGTGCGCCTCGGCGAGACGACCGAGAGCGGCGGCCCGATCCGCGGCATCGAGGACCTCGCGGGCAAGAAGGTCTGCGCCCCCAACGGGTCCACGAGCATGGACAAGCTGCGCACGTTCACCGACATCGAGGCCGTGGGCGCCGACACCCACACCGGCTGCCTGGTGCTGTTCCAGCAGGGTGCGGTCGACGGCATCACCGGTGACGACACCGTGCTCGCGGGGCTCGCCGCCCAGGACCCCTACGCCGACGTCGTGCAGGCCCCGGCCTTCACCGCCGAGCCCTACGGCCTGGGCGTCAACCAGGACAACGTCGACTTCGTGCAGTTCGTCAACGGGGTGCTCGAGGACATGAAGGCTGACGGCCGGTGGACCAAGAGCTACAACACCTGGCTCGCCGACTCCCTCGGCAAGGCGCCGGCCCCGCCGAAGCCGGTCTACGGACGGGCTCCGTGATCTCCGCGACGCACGGCGCCACGGCACCCACCGCCCCCGGCCGGCTCGGCCAGCCGCTGGTCGCCTCGGACGCCCTGCACTACCTGGAGGCGCTGGGCAGCTGGCGCGACGCCCGCAAGGCCGAGCTCGACGCGATCGACGAGGCGGCGCTCGGCGCGGCCGACAGTGCGGCCTACACCGGCGACCTGCTGCTCTCGATGGCGCTGTGGAAGGCGGTCGCCGACCGCCACGACCTGCTGGTGGCGACCTGGGACTCGGGGCGGGTCGGCACGACCGAGCTGGCGCGACTCTCGACCCTGGTCTGGGGGCGGCTGGACGCCACGGCGCGGCCCCCGGCATCCGCTGCTGCCGGCGGCGCACCCGCCGTGCCGGCCGGGGCGCTGGCCGTCTCGCTGCCGGAGGCGTGCCGGCTGTCCGACGCGCTGGCCGCCTCGCTGCGGGCCCGGCTCGGGCTCGACCCCTCGGAGGCCGACCAGCAGGCGCGGCTGCGCTCGCTGCGCGCCTCGGTGGAGCGGGTGCGCGACCTCGTCGACCGGGAGCCGGCGCAGCACCACGCCGCCGCGGCGTCGGTGCTCGACCGGCTCGACACCCGCGTGGCCGACGTGCTGGCCAGGGTCAAGCGCGGCGCCGACGTCGGCGGGTTGCTCGGGCCGCTGGAGCAGGACGTCGCCCGCGCCGAGCGAGACCTCATCGTCGGCGCCTCGAACCGCCGCGCCGACGCCCACGACGAGGCCCGGGCCCGGGCGCTGCGCTCGGAGCTGGAGGCACGCGGCGCGGCGCTGCGCGACCTCGCGGCCCGGTGCGTGGCCCAGGTGGCGCCGGCTCCCCGGTTCGCCGTGCCCGACGTGTCGGCGCTCGGCCCGGTGCCCACCGACCCCACCGCCGTCGACGCCTACCTGGTGCGGCTGGATGCCGTCGGGCGGGCGATGACGATGGCCCAGGACGCCTACGCCTCCGCCCTCTCCGAGCGCGACGAGCTGCGGATGATGCTGGGCGCGTACGCCGCCAAGGCCGGCGACCAGCGCGCCCCCGCCCGCTCGCGCCAGGCCGACGACGACCTCGCCGAGCTGCGACGTCGCGCCGGCGAGACCCTCGACCGCGAGCCGGTCGACCTGGTGCGCGGGCGAGCCCTGCTCGCCGCCTACGTCGCCTACCTGGGCAGCGCCACCGAGCAGCCGAAGCACCCCCGATCCGCCGGAGGAAGGCCCTCATGAGCACCACCGCCTGCGTCCAGCCGGGGTGCACCGGCTCCATCCTCGACGGCTACTGCGACGTGTGCGGGTCGCCCGGCCCCGCCGGCGCCGCCACGGCATCCCCCAGCGCGGTGTCCGTGAGCGCTGCGTCCCCCACGCTGCGTCCCCCAGTGCGGTGTCCGCCGGAACCTCGCCCATCGGCGGGGCCGCCGGCCGCTGCGCCCAGCCGGGCTGCTCGGGCACGGTCGTCGACGGCTACTGCGACGTGTGCGGGTCGCCCGGGCCCGCCGGCACGGCATCGCCGGCCGGGCCCACCTCCACGGCGGTCTCGGCGGCGACGTCACCCGCCGGCATCGCCCAGTCGCCGTCGACCGTGTCGCGCGCCTCCAACCAGCTCGCGTCGACCGCGCTCGGCTCGGCCCGCGCGACCGCGGGCGGCAGCAAGGTCACCCGCCGGGTCGGCACGTCGTCGACGCGCCTGCGCGGCGCGCGCCTCGGGGCCGGGCTGACGTCCATCCCGCCGGTGCCCGCGGTCGACGCCGCCAAGGCGGTGCTCAAGGACCCGATGGTGCCCGAGGACCGCCGCACCTGCCCGAACTGCGGCTCGGCGGTCGGCCGTCGCGCGACGGCCAGCCCGGGCGCACCGAGGGCTTCTGCCCCACCTGCCGCAGCCCGTTCTCGTTCACGCCCAAGCTGAAGGCCGGGCGACGTCGTCGGCGGGCAGTACGACGTCGCCGGTGCCATCGCCCACGGCGGCCTCGGCTGGATCTACCTCGCCCGCGACCGCAACGTCTCCGACCGCTGGGTCGTGCTCAAGGGCCTGCTCAACTCCGGCGACCCCGACGCGCTCGCGGCGGCCATCGCCGAGCGGCAGTTCCTCGCCCAGGTCGAGCACCCGCTGATCGTCGAGATCTACAACTTCGTCGACGCACGAGGGTGCCGGCTACATCGTCATGGAGTACGTCGGCGGCACGTCGCTCAAGCAGCTGCTCAAGGACCGGATGCGCGCGGCGGGCGGCGCCTACGACCCGCTGCCGCTCGACCAGGCCATCGCCTTCATCATCGAGGTGCTGCCGGCGTTCCAGTACCTGCACGACCTCGGCCTGGTGTACTGCGACTTCAAGCCCGACAACCTCATCCAGGTCGGCGACGGCATCAAGCTGATCGACCTCGGCGGGGTGCGCCGCACTCGACGACCTCGACTCGGCGATCTACGGCACGATCGGCTACCAGGCGCCGGAGGTGCCGCAGGTCGGGCACCGTCGGTGGCGTCCGACATCTACACGATCGGCCGCACCCTCGCCGTGCTCGCGATGGAGTTCCGCGGCTACCAGACCACCTACGTCGCCTCGCTCCCCCCGGTCGACCAGACGCCGCTGTTCCGCCAGCACGACTCGTTCTACCGGCTGCTGCTCAAGGCCTGCGCGCCCGACCCCGCCGACCGCTTCGTCGTCCGCCGACGAGCTGCGCGTGCAGCTGCTCGGGGTGCTGCGCGAGGTCGTGGCCTCGGGGCGCGAGGGCGCGGCCGAGCACTCCACGTCATCCCTGCTCTTCGACGTGCCCACGGTCTCCGACGACTCGCTCGACTGGCAGGACCTGCCGCGCGCTGCGCACCGACGACAGCGACCCGCAGATGCCGTGGCTGCGCACCGTCAGCATCGACGACCCGGTGCAGCGGCTCGCGGCGCTGGAGGGCGCCCCGGAGCCGTCAGCGCCGAGGTGCTGCTCGCCCGGGCCCACGCCGCGCTCGAGGCCGGGCAGCTCGAGCGGGTCGACGACGCGGTGCGACGCGCTGCTGGCCGACGACCCGTGGGAGTGGCGCGCGGTGTGGATGTCGGGGCTGGTGGCCCTCGCCCGCCGGCAGACGCGCCGAGGCGCAGAGCGCGTTCAACGCCGTCTACGGGCAGGTGCCCGGCGAGCTGGCGCCCAAGCTGGCCCTGGCGTTCGCGTGCGAGACCGGCGGCGACACCGACGTCGCCGAGTCGCTCTACGTGGTCGTGCGCCCGCACCGACGCCAACTACATCGCGCCGGCCGCGTTCGGGCTGGCCCGGATCCGCTCCGGCCGCGGCGACGTCGCCGGCGCCGTGCGCGCGCTCGACCTCGTGCCGGCGACCAGCCGGGCGTTCACCCAGGCGCGCCGGCGCCGGGCCGGGCTGCTCGCCGAGTCCGGCGGTGGCCTGCCGTCGCTGGCCGCGGCGCTCGACAGCATCGAGAGCGTCACGATCGACCCCGTCGACCGGTCACGGTTCCGGGTCGAGGTGCTCGAGCGCCGCGCTGGGCCTGGTCGAGTCCAACGGCGCCGACACCACCGTGCTGATCGGCGGGCGCCCGGCGGCCGAGCCGGCGCTGCGCGACGGGCTCGAGGCGGCCTACCGCGACCTCGCCGGCTACGCCCCGAGCCGCGAGGAGCGGGTGCACCTCGTCGACCAGGCCAACGCGGTGCGTCGCTGGACGCTGCGATGACGTCGACCAGGGGGATGACCGGCGGCCGGCCCGGCCGGGCGCCGCGCTGCTCTGCCCGTCGTGCGCACAGCCCGGTGGCGAGCGGCGAGCGGTTCTGCGAGGCCTGCGGCGCCGACCTCGGGCCGCAGCCGGCGAGCGGTGCCGCCGACGCACCGCCGGCCGACAGCGCCGGCACCGGCCGGCCCGAGACCGGCGGCCGCGACGGAGGCCGCCGCCGCGCCGTGCCACGAGTGCGGCGGCGAGGTCGCCGACGACGGCTACTGCACCCAGTGCGGGGCCGCCGCCGCCAACGCCGCGCGACCACTTCACCGAGCAGCCGGCGCCGTGGGTCGCGGCCGTCTGCGACCGCGGCATCCGCCACGTCCGCAACGAGGATGCCGTGGCCGTCGCCGCCGGCCCCGAGCTGGGCGACCACGCCGTGCTCGTCGTCTGCGACGGGGTCTCGTCGTCGACCGACTCCGACGTGGCCAGCCTGGCCGCGGCCCGGGCCGCGCGCGACGTCCTGACGGGCGCTCCCGGCATCCGGTCGACCGACAGCGTGCGGCACCCGGGTGGCGGCGAGCACCAAGGCGCTCGTGGCGGCGACGCAACGCGGCCAACGACGCGGTGATCGCCAACACCTCCGACCGGCCCGGGCAACCCCGCCGTCGTGCACCTTCGTCGCCGCGGTGCTCGACGGCGCGCGAGCTCACCGTCGGCTGGGTCGGCGACAGCCGGGCCTACTGGCTGCCCGACGCCGGCGACGCCGCGGCTGCTGACGGTCGACGACTCGTTCGCCGCGGAGCAGATCGCCAACGGCGTGCCCCGCGCCGAGGCCGAGAGCGGCCCGCAGGCGCACGCCATCACCCGCTGGCTCGGCATCGACGCCCCCGACCACACCCCGCGCACCGTGTCGCTCGACCTGATCGGCGCCGGGCTGGCTGCTGGTCTGCTCCGACGGGCTGTGGAACTACTGCTCCGAGGCGCACGGACCTCGCCGCACTCGTGGCGGAGCAGGCCCGGCTCGGCGGGCTCCGAGCCCGCTGCCGCTGGCCGGCGCCCTGGTCGACTGGGCCAACGCCCAGGGCGGCCAGGACAACATCACCGTGGCGCTGGCCCGCGTCGGCTCCGGCACGCCCGGCGCCCCGTCAGCGCCACCCAGCCCATCGCCGTGTCACCATCGCAGCCCGTCCCATCCCGAGAGGAAGTCCAGCCAGATGGCCACATTCTCCGCTGACGTCTACCAGAACGAGTTCCTCCCCGACGGCGGCACCGACGTGCACGCCATCGTCACCGTCACGTGCTCCGGGGCGGGCGAGGCGGGCCAGTCCGGGTCGGGGGATGCCGCCGAGATCGTCATCGTCGACACCTCCGGCTCGATGAGCGGCGAGAACATCGCGGCCGTGCAGGTGGCCGCGGCGGCCGCGCTCGACCAGGTGCTCGACGGCACGTGGTTCGCGGTCATCGCCGGCAGCCACCAGGCGCGGCCTGGCCTACCCGCAGGACGGGCGCTCGGCCATGGTGCAGATGAACGCCACGACGCGCGCGCAGGCCAAGGCCGCCGTGGCCGGGTTCCGGGCCGACGGCGGCACCGCGATGGGCACCTGGCTGACGCTGGCGACCCGGCTGTTCGCCGCGGTGCCGAGCGCGACCCAGCGGCACGCCATCCTGCTCACCGACGGCTACAACCAGCACGAGAGCCCGCGAGCAGCTCAGCGCCGCGATCGAGGGCGCCCGGGGCCGGTTCCAGTGCGACTGCCGCGGCGTCGGCGTCGGCGTGGCAGGTGGCCGAGGTGCGCCGCATCGCCACCGCCCTGCTCGGCACGCGTCGACCTGATCGCCCAGCCGCACGAGATGGCCGCCGACTTCGAGCAGCTGATGCGCCAGTCGATGGGCCGCGGGGTCGCCGACGCCGCGCTGCGGGTGTGGGCGCCGCAGGGGTCGCAGGTGCTCTTCGTGCGCCAGGTCTCCCCCACCGTCGAGGACCTCACCTCGCGGCGGCAGCGAGGTCAACCCGCTCACCGGCGGCCTACCCCACCGGCGCGTGGGGCGACGAGTCGCGCGACTACCACGTGGCGGTGCGGCTGCCGCGCGAAGGCGGTCGGCCAGGAGCAGCTCGCCGCGCGGGTGCAGGTGGCCGTCGGCCGACGCGGTGGTGGCGCAGGGCCTGGTCAAGGCGATGTGGTCGAACGACGACACCCTCACCACGCGCATCGACCCCGCGGTCGCGCACTACACCGGGCAGGCCGAGCTGGCCGAGGCGATCCAGGACGGCCTGGCCGCCAAGGCGGCCGGCGACGACCGACACCGCCACCGTCAAGCTCGGCCGCGCGGTGCAGCTCGCCGCAGGAGACGGGCAACGAGGAGGCCACGACCCGGCTGCGCAAGGTCGTCGAGATCGACGACGCCGACACCGGCACCGTGCGCCTCAAGCGCAGCGTCGAGCAAGCTCGACGAGATGGCGCTCGACACGGCATCCACCAAGACGACGCGGGTGAAGAAGTGACCGCCGGGTGCGCCGCAGCGGGCTGCCGATGGCGCAGGCTGGCCCCGTGAGCACCTTCACCTGCCCCAACGGGCACCCCTCGACGGCGAGCGACTACTGCGACACCTGCGGGGTCCCCATCCCGGCCGGTGCTGCGGCGGCACCTCCGGACCCGGCTGCGGGCGGTCCGCGGCCGGCGTCCGGAGCCGGTCCGCGCTGGACCTGGGCGCGGGCGCGACGTCCCGGACCGCGCGGCGCCGAGCGCAGCCCCGACCCGCAGGCCTGCCCGAACTGCGGCTCGCCCCGCGACGCGGCGGCGCTGTTCTGCGAGGCCTGCGGCTACGACTTCACCACCGGCACGATGCCGCGCCCGCCGGACCCGTCGACCACCCCGGATGCCGCCGCGGCCGCCTCCGGTGGCGCCGGACCCGCGCGCCGCTGGCCCCGGCGATCGCCGGTCGAGTGGGTGGCCGAGGTGTGGGTCGACCCCGACTGGTACGCGGCGCAGGAGAGCGAGGAGCCCTGCCCGTCGCCGGGCCTGCCCGCGGTCGTCGAGCTCGCCGCGCAAGAGCGTGCTCATCGGGCGGCCGTCGGCGAGCCGCAACATCCACCCCGAGATCGACTGCACCGGCGACTCGGGGGTCAGCCGGCGGCAGGCGCAGCTGACCACCGACGGGCAGCGCTGGTGGGTCGAGGACCTGCAGTCGTCCAACGGCACCTACGTCGGCCCGGCCAGCGGTCCGCTGCCCGACCGACCCGGTGGCACCGGGCCAGCGGCGCGAGCTGTCCGAGGACGACCGGGTCTACGTCGGCGCCTGGACCCGCATCGTCGTGCGCCGGGCCACCCCCGAGGAGCGCGGCCAGTAGCGCTCAGGCGGCCTGCCGCGACAAGGGTCGGAGGATGGGGTCATGGCCCCATTCCTCCGACCCTTGTCGGCGACGCCGAGGGTCAGGGCGACATCGCGAGGAACAGGAACGCCGCGAAGAGGGTGAGGTGCACGCTCGCCTGCAGCCGGGTCGCGCGCCCGGGCACGACCGTGAGCACCGCGACGACCACGGTGATGGCGAGGAGCACGATCTGGGTGGCACCGAGGCCGAGCTTCAGCGGGGTGGGAATCCAGATCGACGCCACGGCCAGAGTGGGGATGGTCAGGCCGATCGAGGCCATCGCGGAGCCCATGGCCAGGTTGAGGGAGGTCTGCACGCGATCGCGCCGAGCGGCGTTGACCGCCGCCAGGGTCTCGGGAAGCAGCACGAGCAGCGCGATGACGACGCCCACGAACGACACGGGCAGGCCGGCGGCGAGCACTCCATCCTCGATGGCAGGCGACTCGACCTTGGCGAGCCCCACGACTGCCACGAGCGACAGCAGGAGGAACCCGAGCGAGGCATAGGCGTCACGGTTGGTGGGTGGGTCGGCGTGCTCGTCCTCGGTCAGCGGGGCACCCTTGCGCGACACGGGGAGGAAGAAGTCGCGGTGACGGACGGTCTGCGTGACCACGAACGCGAGGTAGAGCGCCAGCGAGGCGACGGCGGCGAACGCGAGCTGTCCCGAAGTGAACTCGGGCCCGGGCTCGCCCAGGGTGACGGTGGGTAGGACCAGGCACAACGTGGCGAGGGTGGCCACGGTGGCGAGCGCACCACCGGTTCCCTCGGCGTTGAAGCGCACGGTCCCGAAGCTGCGGGCGCCGATGAGCAGGGACAGTCCGAGGATGCCGTTGACGGTGATCATCACCGCCGCGAACACCGTGTCGCGCGCCAGCGTGGCGGCCTCGTCACCGCCGGAGAGCATCAGCGTGACGATGAGCGCCACCTCGATCACGGTGACCGCCACGGCCAGGACCAGCGAGCCGAAGGGCTCCCCGACCCGGTGGGCGACGACCTCCGCATGGTGCACCGCAGCCAGGACGGCCGCGGCGAGGATGACCGCCACGAGGACGACCACGACGAGGCCGATGTCGCGACCCCACGTGGCAGCCAGGGCGATGAGGGCGACGACGGGGATGACACGCCACAGCAGCGTGAGGCGGGGGTTGGCCGCGACCGCCATCAGCCGCTCGCAGACTCGGCCAGGGCGCGTTCGGCCGCCTCGACGACGTTGGAGAGCAGCATCGCCCGGGTCATCGGGCCCACCCCGCCCGGGTTGGGGCTGACGAAGCCGGCGACGTCCCAGACGTCGGGGGCCACGTCGCCCGCGACGACGGACTTGCCGGTGGCGGGGTCGACGACGCGCGAGACGCCGACGTCGAGCACGGCCGCACCGGGCTTGACCATGTCGGCGGTGACGATGCCGGGCACCCCGGCGGCGGCCACGACGATGTCGGCCTGGCGCACCTCGGCGGCCAGGTCGCGGGTGCCGGTGTGGCACAGCGTGACGGTGGCGTTCTCGGACTTGCGGGTGAGGATCAGGCCCAGCGGGCGCCCGACGGTGATGCCGCGGCCGACGACGACGACCTTGGCCCCGGCGATCGGCACGTCGTAGCGGCGCAGCAGCTCGATGCAGCCGACGGGGGTGCAGGGCAGCGGCGCGGGGTGACCGAGCACCAGCCAGCCCAGGTTGGTGGGGTGCAGCCCGTCGACGTCCTTGGCCGGGTCGACGGCCGACAGGATGGCGTTCTCGTCGAGGCCGGTGGGCTGCTGCACGATGAAGCCGGTGCACTCGGGGTCGTCGTTGAGGTCGCGGACCACGGCGAGCACCTCGTCGAGCGAGGTGCCGGCCGGCAGGTCGCGGCGCATGCTGCGGATGCCGATCTCGGCGCAGTCGCGGTGCTTGGCCCCGACGTACCACTGGCTGCCCGGGTCGTCACCGACCAGCACGGTGCCCAGCCCGGGAACCACCCCGTGTTCGGCAAGTGCGGCCACGCGCTGGCGCAGCTCCTCCTTGATGGCGCCGAGGATCGCCTTGCCGTCCAACGTGGTCGCAGTCACATGCCAATACTTTCATGGCTGGTGGGCGGGCCCGACCGCCTGACGAAGGTGCCGGCATCCGGTGGCGTGTTGCCCGGCTGGTGACCTACGACGTCGGGAAGGGGTCAGTCGGGGAGAGCACCGGCGAGGGCGGCCAGGGCTGCCGGGAAGCACTGCTCCGGCGGCGTGACCAGGCCGGCGCCGACCTGGCCGGTGCCCGCGACCCGCCCGGCCATGCCGGTGTTGATCTGCGGCAGGATGCCGGTGCGCACCACCTTGGTGACGTCGATGCCGGTGGGCGTGCCGCGGAAGCCGAGGATCGGCACCTGGTAGACCGGGTGCTCGCCGGTGGTCACCTCGTACATCGTGCGGGTGGCCCGCAGCGCGAACGGCACGTCGCCGCCGACGAACCGCACGATCGCCGGTGCCGCGGCCATCGCGAACCCGCCGATGCCGCCGGTCTCGGTGATCGCCGAGTCGCCGATGTCGGGGTTGGCGTCGTCGGGGCCGAAGTCGCCGAGGAACAGCCCCTCGGGGGTGTTGGCCGGGCCGGTGAACCACTGGTCGCCGGTGCCGGACACGCGGATGCCGAAGTCGGTGCCGTTGCGCGCCATCACGGTGACCACCGTCGAGCCGGGGATGTCCTCGGCGGCGCGGGTGGCGAGCTTGCAGGCCGGCATCCCGAGGTTGAGGAAGAAGTGCTCGTTGCGCGCCGGAGAAGCGCACCGCCTCGGCGACGTCGGCGGACGACGCGTCGGCGGTGATCATGCCGGGCAGCAGCTCGCGCAGCAGCATCAGCGAGCCGGCCCGGTTGCGGTTGTGGCCCTCGTCGCCCATCTGGAGCATCTGGGCGATGATCGCTCGGATGTCGATCGGCCCGGTCGAGCGCACGGCCTGGCGCAGGATCGGGCCGAGGACGCGCGTCATCCAGTGCAGCCGGTCGATCACCTCGGGGCCGTAGGCGCCGTAGCGCAGCACCTTGCCCAGGCCCTCGTTGAGCGAGCACCACGAGTCGTGGCCGTGCACGTCGTCGCGCAGGGCGTAGACCCACATCGAGGGGCTGATGACGCCGGCCATCGGCCCGACGGCACCCCGGTGGTGGCACGGCTCGAGGTCGAACTCGCCTGCGGCGAGGCGCCGCTCGGCATCCTCGGCGGTGTCGGCCAGCCCCTCGAAGAGCACCGCACCGATGAGTGCGCCACGCATCGGGCCGCTCGCCCGCTCCCACTCCAGCGGCGGGCCGGCGTGCAGGAAGGTGCCGCGCTCGAGGCCCAGTGCCTCGGATGCCGGGACGACGTCGACGAGCACCGCCTCGGCGGCTCGTCATCCGCTCGAAGGCGAGCGCGTTGGCGGCGGCGCGGCGCGGGTCGCCCATGACCCGGGCGAGGTCGGCCTCGGTGCCGGCCATCGGCGGCTGCCACTGCGTCTCGGTGACCGGCACGGCCTGCTCGCGCAGGGCGTCGGCGAGCAGCGAGACACCGGCGGTGGCGACGACCGGGTCGCTCTCGAGCAGGCCGCGCAGCGGACGAGTCGTCGGGGTGGGCGTCGTCATGCCGCGCTCCCGAGGAGGTCGATCGCGTGCCGCGTGGCCGCGCCGTTGGACAGGAACACCGAGGCACCGGCGTCAGAGAGCACCTCGGCGCAGTGGGCCCGGCGCTGCGGGTCGGCGTCGGTTCCGGTGAGCGACACCACGACCGGGAGCGCGCGGCCGTCGGCGTGGGCCGTGGCGCGGGCCGAGCGCACGGCATCGGCGAGCTCGCCGGCCGGGTCGGGGTGTGCGCCGTGGCCGAGCACGAGGTCGAGCAGCAGCACGCCGCAGGTCGGGTCGGCGGCCTCGCGGGCGATCCGCTCCATCCGCAGCGTCGGGTCGATCATCGGGTGGGCGCGACCGCGGGTGAGGCCGTCGTCGCCGAAGTCGATGACGACGTGGCCGGGGTCGGTGAGGTCGGGGCCCAGGGCCAGCTCGGGGTCGTGGGCGATGTTGCTGTGGATGCCGCCCAGCGTCACCTCCGCGACCGTCATCGCCTCGTCGGCCAGGGTGCCGCCGCAGAAGAGGCCGCGCAGCGCGGGGCCGACGGCCAGGGCCGGGTCCTCGGGGGCCGCGAGCGTGGACGGCCAGGTCGGCACCGAGTGACCCTCGGCGAGGAGGAACGACTCGACGGCCGCGGTGAGGTCGGGGCGGCCCGGGCCGAGCACCGCCCAGTGCACCCGCAGGCCGAGCGCGGCGGCGTGCGCCTCGACGTCGGCGAGCACCGCGGCATCCGGGGTCTTGGACACCACGAGCACGGTCTCGGTGGCGGGGTCGTCGGCGAGGGCCGTGAGGGCCTGCCGGGTGGACCTGCCACCGACGGCGGCCTTGAGGTCGCGGCCACCGACGCCGAGGCAGTGGCTCAGGCCGACGCCCGCCGCGTCGAGCAGGCACATCACCTGCTGGGCACCGGTGCCCGAGGCCGCGACGATGCCGACCCCACCCGGGCGCACGACGTTGGCGAATCCCAGCGCGACGCCCCCGACGTGCGCGGTGCCGCAGTCGGGCCCCATGACGAGCACGTCGGCGGCGGCCGCGGCGTCCTTGAGGCGCACCTCGTCGTCGACGGAGACGTTGTCGGAGAACAGCATCACGCTCAGGCCCGACGCGATGGCGTCGAAGGCCTCGGTCACGGCGTGCTGGCCGGGCACCGAGATCACGGCGAGGTTGGCGCCGGAGCGGGCGGCCGCCGACCCGAGGGTGCGGGGTGCGACCTCGTCGTCACCGCTGCCGCTCGAGTCGCCGGTGCCGCGCAGCGCGGCGAGGGCGTCGGCGACCGCCGCGAGGCCGGCATCCAGTCCGTCGGCGTCGTCGGCGCGGATGGCGACGACGAGGTCGTTGGGGCCGGCCTCGGCAGGCACGTCGAAGCCCATGCTCCGCAGCACGTCGACGTTGAGCTCGGTGGCCATGGCCACCTGGGCGGCGGTGACCCCAGTGGTGCCGGCGACGGTGCGCGACACCTGCATCAGGCTCACCGAGTCGTGGTAGGCGCCACGGCGCAGCTCCACGTGGCTGGTCATGCGGCCCTCCGTCCGTTCGTCTTCTCGCCGTGAGTGCGGAAGTGGTCGTCCCAGCAGCCACTTCCGCACTCACCGCGAGGGGTGAGGGTGTCGAGCGCGGCGCGGATGCCGGTGACGGTGTCGGCCCCCGAGGTGTGGCCGATGGCGAGCACGGCGGGCAGGGCGCGGCGCACGGCATCCGGGTCACCGGCGACGGCGGCGTCGACGAGGGTCACCACCGGGCGCGCGGCGTACCCGTCGGCGGCGGCGTCGAGCAGGGCGGCCGACACCGCGGTGGTGGCACCGAGCCGGGCGCGCACGGCATCCGCGAGCGCGGTGCCGGCGCCGAGCGCGTGGGCCACGAGCAGCGCGCCGGCGAGCGCGTCATCCCCCGAGGGCGTGAGCCCCGGCCCCCGCCCGACCAGCGCTGTCACCGCCGCCCCCATCTCCTCGCCTTGGGTGCCGAAGTGGCTGCCCTGGCGACCGTTTGAGCACCCAACTCCGTCGAGAACGGCGCGGATGCCGTCCGCCAGCCACCCGCTCTCGTGGTCCGTCGCGCTCCCAGCCCTGGCGCTGAGCTCGCGTTGGGTGCTGAGGTGGCTGCCCTGGCAACCGTTTGAGCACCCAAGGCGGGGAGGATCGGCGGGGCGGACGCGGGCGGGGCGCCAGGTGCGGGCCGCCACGACGTCCAGGCCGGGCAGCACCACCCGCCCCGCCCCGACGAGGACGTGGTCGCCCGCGGCCACTCCCCAGCCCCGACTCTGCGCACCGGACGTGACGGCGAGGCGGACGGCGGTCGGGAGGGCGACGGCATCCGAGGTGACGACCGGCAGCACGCGGCCGCGAACGGACAGGTAGAGCGCGTACCGGTGCGCAGCGACGACGGTCGCGGCGACCGGCGGGCCGTGCACCACCCCGGCCACCAGCGTGGAGACCGCAGCGGGCAGCGCGGGTCGCGACGCGCGGCGGTCCGGAGGCATAGGGGCGACGCTATCGAGGGGTCTACAGTGACCGGATGGTCATTGTTGCCAACGATCGACCGGGGGACGCACAGACCTTGCCATCGAACCCACGCGCCGCCGGCTCCACGGTCGACCTCGAGGCGCTTCCCGCCGAGCCGCGGGCCCGGGTGCGGGCCCTGGAGCAGATCGTCGAGCGACAGGCGGCACTGCTCGAGCGCGAGGACGAGGTGCACCGCGTGCTGGTGCGGATCGTGCTCGCCGGCGGCGCCCTCGCCGAGCTGGGCGACGCCGTGGCCGGCTTCTTCCGGGGGGCCGCCGTGGTGACCACCACCGACGGCCGTGTCCTGGCCATCGCCGGCGGGCGAGGCCGAGGTCGAGCGCACCCGCGCCCTGGACTGCTTCGACCGCACCGGCCGGCTCCTCGTCGAGAGCGAGCCGGTCGGCCCCCGGGACCCCGGCTCGCCGGGCAGCAACCGGGCCTTCGTCAAGATCGTCGCCGGCTCCTCCGACCACGGCCTGCTCGGCGCCTTCTCGCCCGAGCGCCCCCTGACCGCCGCCGACGTGCACCTGCTCGAGCGGGCCGCCACGGTCGCGGCGCTGGCCATCACCAAGGAGCAGGCCGTCGCCGCGGTCGAGGGCAAGTACCGCGCCGAGTTCCTGCGCGACGCCCTGGCCGGTCGCGCCGGTGAGGCGGCCGACGCGGTCTCGCACGCGGCATCCCTGGGCTGGGACCTCGCCCGCCCGATGGTCGTCGTGGTCGCCGAGACCGACGAGAACGACGAGGAGACCACCCGCTCCCCCGACGAGGTGCGTTCTCTGCAGGAGCGGTTCGTGCGCGCATGGGTGCAGGCGGTGCGGGCCCGCGACACCAGCGTGCCGGTCGCCGGCTTCAGCCAGGAGGTCGTCGCCCTGCTGCCGGTGGGTGCCGACACCGATCCGGATGCCGTGTTGCGCACCGTCGGTGAGATCGCCAAGGTGGTGCGCGGCGACGGCGGTGGGGGCCGGCGCAGCTTCTCGACCGGGGTGTCCCGGCCGATCACCTCGGCCGCCGACCTCCCCGCGGCCTACGACGAGGCGCTCAAGGCGGTGCACGTCGGGCGGCAGATGCACGGGGAGTCGGCCCTCACCCACTTCGACGGGCTCGGCATCTACCGGCTGCTCGCGCTCATCCCCGACGGCGCCGACCTGCACCGCTTCGTCGAGGAGTCGCTCGGCGAGCTGGCCAGCGACGACTCCGCCGAGAACGCCGACCTGCGCAACACCCTGTCGGTGCTGCTCGACACCAACCTCAACGTGGCCGAGACCGCGCGGCAGCTGTTCTTCCACTACAACACGCTGCGCTACCGCATCGCCAAGCTCGAGCGGATGCTCGGCCCCTTCACCTCCGACCCGCAGCTGCGCCTGACGCTCGCCCTCGCCCTGCGCATCCGGCAGATGCGCGGCATCTGACCGGTCGGACTTTCGGGGCGGCGACCAGATCGGTCAGACGAGCACCCAGCGCTGGACGAGGGACACCACCTGCTCCTCATGGTCGGCGACGGCATCGAGGGTGGGGAGGTCGACCACGGCCCGGTCGGGGGCCGGCCAGGCCATCAGGCCGAAGGGGTCGTCGAACGCGAAGGCCTCGACGTCGGTGCGCGTCGCGGCCCCGCGATGGAAGACCAGCTGCAGCCGCGCCCCGGGTGCAGCCGGAAGGTCACCCGGTCGACCCCACCGAAGCAGAAACTCGGGGCGTTCCACTTGACGTGCTCGGAGATGTCCGGGTTCGACGCCATGATGGCCGCCCGGAGCCGCACGACCCCCGCCTTGAGCGGGTGCTCCAGGCGGTCCAGGTATCGATCGACGTCGGCCGAGCTCACGCGCGTGACGCTACCCGCCTCGCCCGACATGGTGTCCGGGCGGCTCGTCGCAGCAGGTGGGCTCGTCAGGCGGCCAATGCGGCGACCAGTGCGTCGGGGTCGGCGACGGTGAACGTGGCCCCCGGGTGCGTCAGGCGACCGGTGGGGTCGAGCACCGTCACCGGCTCGTGGAACTGCACGCACACCCCGCGGTCGCCGTTGGTGGCGAAGGTGACGCCGTGGTCGGCCAGCGAGAGGTGGGCCGGGCCCGCGGTGCGGATGAACGAGTAGCCGCCGGTCGTCGTGACCTGCTTGACGTTCGCCCTCGGCGTGTCGAGGGTCCAGAACCCGAAACGGGCCCGCAGGTCGTCCTCGTCGACCTCGACCCAGGTCGTCGACGGGAGGACCCCGAAGGGGATGGCCGCGACGCGGTGGGCGGTGGCGAACGCGAAGGGGAAGCGCTGGGTCGTCATCGCTGCGACGCTACGGGCGCGGCGCAGCGAACGGGGCCGGGCGCTCACGGCATCCGGGCTCGACGCGGCGCGTGCGCCATACGTACCGGACGTGTCTAACGTCTGCCAAAGGAACCGGCATCCGGCTGTCAACGATTGCTGAGGGTGTCGCCGGACGCGGTGGCTAGCGTCCGTGTATCACGGACGTGAGCCGCGTCACGGGCGCCGCGGTCGACCGGATCCGCGAGAGAGGAACACGCCATGGCGCTGGGCTTGGGTTGGACACTGAAGGGGGACGGGCGCACGCTCGGGCCCGACGAGGTCGTGGCGCCGGACGAGCGCCTGTCCTGGGGAAAGACGGCGGGCCTGGGGGCCCAGCACGTGGTGGCGATGTTCGGGGCCACCTTCGTCTTCCCGCTGGTGATGGGCCTGAACCCGCAGCTGGCGATCATGATGAGCGGCGTCGCGACGATCGCGTTCCTGCTCATCGTGGCGGGCAAGGTGCCCAGCTACCTCGGCACCTCGGCCGCCTTCGTCGGCGGCGTGGCGGCCATCCGGGCCAACGGTGGCACCTCCGCCGAGGTCACCGGCGCCATCCTGGTCGCCGGCGCGGTGCTGCTGCTGGTCGGCGTGCTGATCCACTTCCTGGGCTCGGCGGTGCTGCACGAGGTGCTGCCCCCGGTGGTGACCGGTGCGGTCGTCATGCTGATCGGCTTCAACCTCGCCCCCGTCGTGGCCGGCATCTACTGGCCGCAGGACCAGTGGGTCGCGCTGGCCACCATGACCTTCACGATCGTCGCGGCGGTGGCGTTCCGTGGCTTCATCAGCCGCATCGCGGTCTTCCTCGCCCTGATCTTCGGCACGGCATTGTCGTGGCTGCTCGACAACACCGTTGGCCAGATCACCTCCGTGCTCGGCGGTGCCACCGAGGCCACCACGCACCTGCGCTGGGACACCTCGGGTGTCAGCAGCGCCGCGTGGTTCGGCTTCCCGTCGCAGACGACGGTGGCGGCCGACGGCACAGAGGTCGTCGGGTGGCACACCCCGAGCTTCACCGTCACCGCGATCCTGCTCGTGCTGCCGGCGGTCATCGCCCTCATCGCCGAGAACACCGGCCACGTCAAGGCGGTCGCGGAGATGACCGGCCACGACCTCGACCCGGTCATGGGCCGCGCCATCGCCGCCGACGGCTTCGGCACCATGCTCGCGTCGTCGGTGGGTGGCTCCCCCACCACGACCTACGCCGAGAACATCGGGGTCATGGCCGCCACCCGGGTCTACTCCACCGCCGCCTACTACGTGGCCGCGGCGGTCGCGATCGTCTTCGGTCTCTCACCCAAGTTCGGGGCCCTGGTGGCCTCCATCCCCGGCGGCGTTCTGGGCGGCATCACGGTGGTGCTCTACGGCATGATCGGCCTGCTCGGCGCGAAGATCTGGAAGGAGAACGGGGTCGACTTCGGCAACCCGATCAACCTCGTGCCGATCGCCGCCGGCATCATCATCGGCATCGGCAACGTCAAGGTCGACATCACCGAGGACTTCTCGCTCGAGGGCATCTCGCTCGGCACCATCGTCACGATCGTCGGCTACCACCTGGCCCGGGCCATCGCCCCGAAGGAGCTGCGTGAACGTGCCGACGGCGCCGGCGGCACGGCCATCGCGGTCGGCGACCACGTCTACGGCGACAGCGACGGCGTCGACGACCTCTACCAGGAGGGCTACCCGGGCGCCCCGGGCCCGCGCGACCCCGAGCGCGACCGGCGCCCCTGACCCGCACGCACCGACCGCCCCGCCCGGGGGCCGCGACCTCCCGGGCGGGGCGGTGCCTTTCCCCGGCCCCCTCGACAAGGCAGGATCGTTCTGGTGAAACCCGCACCGTTCGTGCACCACGCACCGCGCACCGTCGACGAGGCGGTCAGCGTGCTGGCCGAGGTCGGCCACGACGGCAAGGTGCTCGCCGGCGGGCAGAGCCTGATCCCGGTGCTCAACATGCGCCTGGCCAGCCCCGGCCACCTCGTCGACATCAACGGCGTCACCGGGTTGGATGCCGTCGACGTCACCGACGCCTGGGTGCGGGTGGGGGCGCTGGTGCGCCACGCCGGGCCTGGAGCGCCACGACGGGGCGGATGCCGCGCTCCCCCTGGTGCGCCAGGCCGTGCGCAACGTCGCGCACCCCGCGATCCGCAACCGCGGCACCACCGTCGGGTCGATCGCGCACGCCGATCCGGCGGGCGAGATGCCCTCGGTGCTGGTGCTCACCGGCGGCGTCGTCGAGGCTGTCGGCCCGCGCGGGCGGCGTGAGATCGCGGCGGCCGACTTCTTCGAGGGGCCGCTGGAGACCACGCTGGCACCCGACGAGCTGGTCGAGGCGGTGCGCTTCGGGCGGTTCGCGCCCGGCACGCGCACGGCGTTCCTCGAGTCCGCCCGGCGGCACGGCGACTACGCGCTGGCCGGGGTGGCCCTCGCGGTCGAGGTGTCTGCCGGAGGGTGCGGTCGGGTCGGCCCGGGCCGCGTTCGTCTCGGTGACCCCCGTGCCCACCGTGCTCGACCTGTCACCGGCGCTGTCCGGCTGGGATGGCGGGGCGCCCCTCGGCGCCCCCGTCTCCGACGCCGTGGCCGAGCTGGTGCGCGGGCACGTCGAGCCCGAGGCCGACATCCACGCCGGTGCCGACTACCGCCGGATGCTGGCGGCCGAGCTGACCCTGCGGGCGCTGCGAGCGGCGTGCTCGGGCGACGTCGTCGGGGAGGGGGCCGCATGAGCGAGCTGAGCGGCACGACCTCGCCGCACCCCGCCGGCTCCCGGGGCGAGCCGGCCGCGGAGCCGCTGCTCGACATCCGGCTGCGGGTCAACGGCGTGGTGCGCTCGGGGTGGGCGCCGGCCCGGCGACTGCTGTCCGACTTCCTGCGGCACGACCTGCGGCCTCACCGGCACCCACGTCGGCTGCGAGCACGGCGTGTGCGGCGCGTGCACGGTGCTCGTCGACGGGGCCCCGATGCGGTCGTGCCTGATGTTCGCCGTCACGGCCCAGGCCCACGAGATCACCACCGTCGAGGGCATCGGCAACGACCCGGCGGCGATGAGCCCGGTGCAGCAGGCGTTCGCGGAGTGCCACGGGCTGCAGTGCGGCTTCTGCACACCGGGTTTCATCACGACGATCACCGCCTACCTCGACGAGAACCCCGACCCCACCCCGGAGGAGGCCCGCGAGGCCATCTCGGGCAACCTGTGCCGCTGCACCGGCTACCAGAACATCGTCAAGGCCGTGGGCCGCGCCGCCGAGATCCGCCGGGAGCGGGGCAACATTGACCTATCGGTCGATCTTGTCCCAGAGCCAGACGGGGCGGGCCGGGGCAACATTGACCTATTGGTCGATCTTGTCCGGCGACGGGCCCGGACTGACCAGGTGATCTACTGGCGCCGGGACTGAGGGTCGGTGGCCCGGTGAGCACCCGGCAGTTCGGCGAGAAGGTGCAGCGGCGCGAGGACCCCCGGCTGCTCACCGGCAACGGCCGCTACCTCGACGACCTCGGCCACGGCGCCCTCGAGGCGGCCTTCGTCCGCAGCCCGCACGCGCACGCCCGGGTCGTCGACGTCGACATCGACGACGCCTGGGAGGTCGACGGCGTCGAGGCCATCTACACCTGGGACGACCTCCCCGGGCGGGTCGCCGAGCCACTCCCCGTGCTCATCCCCCACCCGGCGATGACCCACGCCCGCACCGGCTACTGCCTGGCCAAGGACGAGGTCAACCACGTCGGCGAGGCCGTGGTGATGGTCGTCGCCCGCGACCGCTACGTCGCCGAGGACGCCGCCGCCCGCATCCGGGTCACCTACGCAGCAGCTGCCGGTCGTCGTCGGGGTCGACGCCGCCCGCTCCGCCGCCCGGCTGGTGCACGACGACGTGCCCGGCAACGTCAGCGCCCACCTGCTGCAGGAGGTCGGCGACCTCGAGGCCGCCATGGCCGCCGCCCCCAACCGGCTCACCCTCGACCTCGCCATCGAGCGCAGCGCGTGCACCCCGCTGGAGGGCAAGGGCGTCTACGCCAAGTGGGACCTCGACGAGGGCTCGCTGCGCCTCTACTCCTCCACCCAGACCACCACCGGGGTGCGCGCCGCGGTCGCCGCCAAGCTGGGGATGCCGCTCGCGAAGGTCGAGTGCATCGCCCCCGACGTCGGCGGCGGGTTCGGCGTCAAGATCGTGCACCCGTGGCCCGAGGAGGTGCTGGTGCCCTGGGCGGCCCGCAACCTCGGGCGCGACGTCAAGTGGACCGAGGACCGCCGCGAGCACTTCGTCTCCAGCGCGCACGAGCGCGGGCAGCTGCAGGAGGTGACCGTCGGCTTCGACGACGAGGGCCACCTGCTCGCCCTCGACGTGCGGTTCTGGCACGACAACGGCGCCTACACGCCCTACGGCATCATCGTGCCGATCATCACCGCCACCCAGCTGCTCGGCCCCTACAAGCCGGGCGCCTACCGCGTCGAGTTCTGGTCGCTCTACACCAACACCGTTCTGGTGACGCCCTACCGGGGCGCCGGCCGCCCGCAGGGCTGCTACGCGATGGAGCGGGCGATGGATGCGATCGCGGCGCACCTCGGGCTCGACCGCGCCGAGGTGCGCTCGCGCAACTTCATCCAGCCCGACGAGATGCCCTACGACCACGGCCTGATGTTCCAGGACGGCCGGCCGCTGAAGTACGACTCCGGTGACTTCCCGGCATCCCTGGCCAAGCTCAAGGCGCTGGTCGGCTGGGACGACTTCGCCGCCTACCGGCGAGCAGGCGCGAGCGCCGAGGGGCGGCGGGTCGGCCTGGGCATCGGCTGCTACGTCGAGGGCACCGGCGTCGGCCCCTACGAGGGCGGCCACGTGCACGTGGAGACCAGCGGCCGGGTCAACGTGGCCACCGGCCTGACCACCCAGGGCCAGGGGCACCAGACGATCCTCGCCCAGATCGTGGCCGACGAGCTCGGCGTGCGGCTCGAGGACGTGCACGTCACCACCGGCGACACCCGCCGGATGCCGTACGCCGTGGGCACGTTCGCCTCGCGCGGTGCCGTCATGTCGGGCAACGCCGTGGCGCTCGCCGCGCGGGTGGTGCGGGCCAAGGCGCTGAAGATCGCGGCCGACGCGCTCGAGGTGTCGCCCGACGACCTCGAGATCGACGACGGGGTGATCTCGGTGAAGGGCGCGCCCGGCACGTCGATCGCGCTGTCGACGGTGGCCGTGCTGTCGAACCCGCTGCGCTACGCCTTCGACCAGTCTGCCGCTGCCGCAACGCAGTTCGCCGGCACGTTCGACCCCGACAAGCCGCCGGTGGCCGACGACGAGGAGCCCGGGCTCGAGGGCAAGGACTTCTACTCCCCCACCCAGGCCACCTTCGCCAACGGCATGCACGCGGCGATCGTCGAGACCGACCCGGTCACCGCCGAGATCCGCATCCTGCGCTACTGCGTGGTGCACGACTGCGGCGTCATGGTGAACCCGATGATCGTCGAGGGCCAGGTGCACGGCGGGGTGGCGCAGGGCGTCGGCGGCGCGCTCTACGAGCGGATGGCCTACGACGAGTCCGGGCAGCTGCTCAACGCCTCGTTCATGGACTTCCTGATGCCGTACGCCTCCGAGGTGCCGCACATCGAGACCGACCACCTCGAGACCCCCAGCCCGCTCAACCCGCTCGGCCTCAAGGGCGCCGGCGAGGCGGGCACCATCCCGGTGTCCGCCGTCATCGCCTCCGCCATCGAGGATGCCGAGGGGTTCCCCATCCGCTCGATGCCGATCAGCCCCGCCGAGCTCTGGGAGCTGCGCCAGCAGCACGCGACCGACCACCGACCCCGTTCCCGCGCAGGAAGGTTCGCGATGAAGATCTCCGGCAGCTCCACGCTCGAGGCCCCCGTCGACAAGGTGTGGGAGGCGATCCAGGACCCCGCGGTGCTGGCCCGGTGCCTGCCCGGCTGCGAGTCGCTCGCCGTCATCGGCGAGGACCGCTACGCCATGTCGGTCACCGCCGGTGTCGCCGCCATCAAGGGCACGTATGCCGGCGAGGTGTCGCTGTCCGACAAGGTCGCCCCGAGCTCGCTGACCATGCGGGCCTCCGGCGCGGGCGCGCCCGGCACCATCGACGCCGACGTCAAGGTGCGGCTCGCCCCCTCGGCCGCCGGCGGCACCGAGCTGTCCTACGACGCCGACGCCTCGGTGGGCGGGGCGATCGGCGGGGTGGGCCAGCGGATGCTCGCCGGGGTCACCAAGAAGATGGCCGGCCAGTTCTTCACCGCGCTCGACCGCGACATCGCCGGGCTGGCCGCCCGGTCGGCGTCGGGCCGGACGGCGCAGCGGTGGCGGCCGGAGCGGGAGGTGCGGCACCGGCATCCGGCGCGGTCTACCCCGGCCGGGCGGCGACCGCCAACGCCAACGCCACCCTCAACCTCGACAACGGCGCCGGCTTCGCCATCGGGGTGCTCGTCGGCGGCCTGCTGGCCCTGGCCGGCGTGGCCCTCGGCGCCCGGATCGGGCGGCGGCGCTGATGCGTGCCTTCACCGCCGCCGCCGTGCAGGTCGCGCCCGTGCCGGGGCCGCTGACCGCCGCGTCGGTCGCCGCCAACCTCGACAAGCTCGTCGACTTCACCCGCCGCTGCGTCGAGGCCACCGGCGCCGAGCTGGTCGTGCTGCCCGAGTCGGCCACCACCGGGCTTCACCCCCGGGTGCCCCACCGAAGCAGCTGTGGGAGCTGGTGTCCGAGCTGCCCGGGCCGGTCATCGCACCGCTGCGCGACGTCGCGGCCGAGCTCGGCATCCACCTCGTGGCCGGCACCTACGAGCGCGGGCCGACCCCCGAGATCGTCTACAACGCCTCGGTGCTCATCGACCCGCGCGGCGAGCTGCTCGGGGTCTACCGCAAGACCCACCCGTTCTGCACCGAGGCCGTCTCCGGCGGCGGCTGGGTCACCCCCGGCGACACGGTCACGGTGTGCGACACCGAGCTCGGCCGGATCGGCATGATCATCTGCTTCGACGGCGACTACCCCGAGCTGTCCCGCATCCAGGCGGTGCTGGGCGCCGAGGTCATCTGCCGACCGTCGGCGCTGCTGCGCTCGGCCGACATCTGGGAGCTCACCTCGCGGGCCCGGGCCTACGACAACCACGTGTTCGTGGTCGGCGCCAACGCGGTGGGGGCCGACCCGGCCGGGGTGCTCTACTTCGGCAACTCGCACATCGTGACGCCGATCGGACACATCGTCGCCAAGGCCGCGACCCACGAGGGCTGGGTGTCGGCGCGGCTCGACCCCGACGAGGCCCTGTCCTCCCTGACGCCCGGGCTCGAACATCAGCCAGGGCTTCGACCACCTGCGCGACCGCAACCTCGACCTCATCCGCAACCACCGCGCCGAGCTCGAGGGGCCGGCGAAGACGTCGTTCCCGCACGCCTGACGGGCGGCGAGGGTGGGTGGACCGGACGTCGCTGCGCCGCACCGGCAGGTCGGGGAGGATGCCGCCATGACCCGTGCCGACGACCTGGCCCTCCTGCGTGAGTACGAGCCGGTCGTGCGGTTCACCCGAGGCGAGCACTTCCTGCCGATGGCCGTCGAGCCCTACGTCGCCGCGTGCAGCCTCTGGCTCGACGACGAGGAGACCGACCGTGCTCGCCTCCTCGTGCCGGCGGGCGAGCTCGACGCCGAGCAGCTGTGCCGTGAGGCGCGAGAGCACCCCCGCGACCGGCTCCACCTGCGCTACGTCGAGAAGCCGCTCGATGTCGCCACTCTCACCCGGCAGGGAGCGAGGCTGCGCGAGCGACCGGCGGGGCGCGGCAGGCTCGGCAGCGTCGGCCTCCTGGCCCGGTTCGTGGATGCCGGCCTGCGCGGCTCGCTCATCCTGCGCGGGCGGGTGCCGGGCGCGACCGGGGCGACGGCGCAGCTGCAGTACCGGGAGGCCGTGGGTGACCCTCCGGTCTGCACGTACTACGGCCGGGTCGTCCGCGATGGCGGGTACCTGTGCCTGCAGTACTGGTACTTCTACGCGATGAACGACTGGCGGTCCGCGTTCGCCGGCATCAACGAGCACGAGTCCGACTGGGAGATGGTGACGGTCTACCTCGTCGACGTCGACGACGGGCCGCCCACCGCCCAGTGGGTGGCCTACTCCTCGCACGACTACAAGGGGGACGACCTCCGTCGGCGCTGGGACGACCCGGAGGTGCTGCGCGTCGGCGAGCACCCCGTCGTCCACGCCGGCGCCGGGTCCCACTCCGGAGCCTTTCTCCCCGGCGACTACCTCGTCCAGATCCAGCCGACTGGACGGGCAGGCGCCTTCGTCGGGTTCTTCGAGCGGACCGGCGCGGCGCTCTTCCCCTGGCTGCGCAACGACCGGCCCGGTGTCGGCATCCCCTTCATCGACTACGCCCGGGGGGACGGCACGTCCGTCGGCCCCGAGCAGCCACTGGGCTGGGCGCCCGAGGTCGTCGACGACACCACGCCCTGGGTTCGGGACTTCCGTGGCCTCTGGGGTCTCGACACCCGGGACCGGCTCGGTGGTGAGCGGGCACCGGCCGGGCCGCGGTACGAGCGGGACGGATCCGTCCGCGCGTCCTGGGCCGACCCCCTCGGGTGGGCCGGCCTGCACAAGGTGGCTCCGACCGAGGCGGAGCGCGACGAGCTGCTGGCAGAACGAGTGGCGCACATCGACGAGGAGCTGGTCGGCCTCGACGCCGACGTCGAGGCGCGCCGCGAGGCGCTGCGCCGGCAACGGCTGGTGGCCGTGACCCTGGAACGGGCCGGCTCGGACGCGCTGGCCAGGGCGCGCGGCCGCGAGCTCGACGCCGAGGAGGCCGAGGTGAGTGCCCTCGTGCGCCGCCGCGCCGACCTGCTGCACGAGCGGGAGGTGCACGGTGCCGCGCTGGCCGCCCCGGAGGTGCCCGAACCCGTCCAGGGCCACCTCCGACACCCGCACCAGCCGTACGTGCCCGGTGGCGACGTCCGGGAACGCTTCCTCCACGTGTGGTCCGCGCTCAGCGTCCCCTTCATGCTCGCGGTCGTGGTCGCGATGCTGTTCGTGCCCCTGTCACCGCTGCTGCTCTTCGTCGTCGCCGCGGTCGTGGCCGTCCTCGCCGTCGAGGCCTTCGCCCGCAAGCAGCTGCTGCGGTTCCTCCTCACGGTGGTCGCACTCGCCGCCGCCGGGGTCGCCCTGTGGTTCGTGCTCCTCTGGCTCGGCGGCAACTGGCGGCTGGGACTGGCCGTCGTCGTGGGCACCACTGCCGTGGTCCTGCTCTACACGGCCGTGCGAGACCTCGTCCGTCGTTGACGCAGGTGGCGCCGGGGTCAGTGGTCGGCGCCCATCTCGGCGTGGATCGCGTTGAGCCTCGCCTGCGTCGCCTTGGAGACGACGCCGTCCTTGGAGACGTCGACGATCATCATCATGCCGTTGTCCTCGTGGGCCAGGATGTGGCAGTGGAAGACGTAGGTGCCGAGGAACCGGTTGTACTTCATCCGGATCTTGACCTCGCCCTTGGGCGGTAGCGACACGATGTCCTGCTCGCTGCGGGCGTCGTAGGGCTTGCCGTTGATCGAGGTGACGATGAAGTCGTTGACGTGGATGTGGAACGGGTGCGCCTCACCGGAGACGTTCTTGAGCGTCCACTCCTCGACGGTGCCGAGCTTGGCCGCGACGTTGACCTTGGTGATGTCGAACTGCTGCTTGTTGATGTAGAACTGGTTGGTCGTCGTGTTCTCGCTGAAGACGAACTCGCGCGTGCGGTCGACCTTCGCGTTCAGCAGCTCTGACGGCGTCGCGCCACCGACGTCGGCCAGGCGACGTCGGCGACCGGGTCGCCGGCCACGGTGATGGTGGCCAGCTGCCGCTCGGGGTAGGTGTCGCCCTCGGGACCGTTGCTGTACTCGAGCGTCTTGAGCACGTGGGTGCCGGCCTTGGGCCAGCGGACCAGCACGTCGTAGCGCTTGCCCGGCGGCAGCACCAGCTCGTCGGCGGTCCACACGTCCGCGACCGGGTTGGCGTCCTCGGCGATGACGTGGAACTGGGCGCCGTCGAGCTGGAGGCGGTACCAGATGTCGGCGCTGATGTTCGCCAGGCGCAGCATCGTGGTCTGGTTGGTGCGGACGGTGAGCACCGGGTCGACCAGGCCGTTGACGGTGCGGGTGGTCGGGGCGTTGGAGTCGATGTTCTCGGTGATGATGGCGCCGTCCTTGACCTGCAGGTCCTTCAGGGCCACCACGTGCTCGGGCACCTCCTGCAGCGCGGCGGGCAGGCGCGCGGCCAGCCCGTCGACGACGAACACCCCGGCCAGGCCGGCGAACACCTGTGCCTCGGTGCGGCCGTGCAGGTGCGAGTGGTACCAGTAGGTGCCCGGCTCGAGGTCGGTGGGCAGCTCGAGCACGAAGTTGTTGTCGCTGCTGGGCTGCATCACGCGCAGCACGTTGTCGGAGTCGCCGATCGGGGAGACGAACACCCCGTGGCTGTGCAGGTTGGTGGGCTCGTCGAGCTCGTTGCGCAGCTGGATGCGCACGGTGTCGCCCGGCCTGACGTGCAGCGTGGGGCCGATGAACTGGCCGTCGTAGGCGAAGCCCTGCACCTGGGTCCCGGCGACGTCGAAGTTCTGCTTCTTGAGCGTGAAGGTGGTCTCCAGCACCCCGTCCTTCGACGTCAGCACCGGCGGTTCCGCGAAGGGCAGGTGCTGCGTCACGGGGAAGGTCGTGGGCACGTCAGCCGCGCTCGGCGACGCCGACCCGGTGGCGGTGGAGCTGGACGACCCGGTGGGGTTGTCCGACCCACCGCTCGAGTCGCACCCGGCGACGACCGCCCCGACGAGCAGCGCGGCACCGACGACCGCGCCTACGTGCACCCAATGACGACGCATGGCACAACCTCCAGTTCGGCACGGACAGCATCGACATTCCTGAAGGTGACCACCACGCTGTCAGCCACGACGAGGGTAGCGGCGCCCGGACCGTCGGGTCCATGCCCTCCAGAACCTCCGTCCCTCAGGATCTCCGCCTCTCCTCGAGGCCCTGCCGGATCAGGCTGCTCGCCTCCTGCCGGACCGGACGTGGCCGAAGCGCGGGAGGAAACGCGTCCCACTCGATCATGTGCGCGCCGATCTCGGGGCCGTCGATGCAGGCATGGTTGCGGATGCTCCTGTCCACCACACGTTCGTGGTGGGCAGCCGACGCGGTCGGCCACGACCCGGCCGGGGTGGGCTACTTCGGCAACTCCCACGTCGTGACCCCGATCGGCCACATCCGCAACCACCGCGCCGAGCTCGAGCGCCCCGCGATGACGCCCTTTCCACACGCCTGACCGCGTCGGCCGGCTCTGGTCGCCGGCACTGCCCTGTCCGCGTCACCTCGCTGTCTGGTCGCCTTCTCACTCGGCCCGGATGCCGTACGCCACCTCGGTCGGCCGGCTCTCGTTGCGCACTGGCCTGTCCGCGTCACCTCGCTGTCTGGTCCCCTTCTCAGTCAGCCCGGATGCCGTACGCCAACTCGGGCGGCCGGCTCTCGTTGCGCACTGGCCTGTCCACGTCACCTCCCTGCGCAGTCGGCTTCTCGAGCGGGCATGCGCTCGCCTTGACTGTTTGCCTGAGTTCCCACATGGCCCCTCTGGCCCTGGCAAATCCCTTCTGCTGCAGGCGAACACGATGCATTCGAACACTTGTGCTATGCGCCGTCCGGCAGTAGAATCGAGGCACGGGGAAGGGGGAGATCATGGTCACGTCGCAGCAGCGCAGTAAGCGGTCGCCGGGTGCGACTGCCACGTCTCCCACCACGGCTTCGACCAGCCCCGCCGAGGCTGTCTCGGTCGGCGCACGCCGGGTCGCCGCGGCTCTCACAACGCCGGGCGAGGAGCGGAGCCGCGACGAGTGGCTGACGGTCGTTGGTGACTGCCAGTCGCTGATGAACACCCTCACCGCGGTGCAGGACACCGCCATCGCCGAGGCCGCCCGCCGCGAGAGCGTGTGGTGCGAGGACGGCACCCTCGGCGAGAGCGTGCACGTCCCCGGCCGGGTGACCCTGGATGCCGCCGACGTCGTCGCGCCGGTGATCGGGGCGTCGCACCCGCAGGCCCAGCGCCGCGTCGAGCAGGCGGTGCGGCTGGCCGCACGCCGGGTGCCGGTGCCGGCCGACGACCGCGACCTGCCCGAGGCCAGCGGGCTGGGTGGGCTGCACGAGGCGATGGCGGCCGGGCAGCTCGACGGCTACCGCGCCGGGGTCGTCGCGTTCGAGCTCGAGGTGGCACCGGCCGACGTGGCCGACGCGGTCGTGGCCGCGCTGTCCGGGCACCTCGGCGACGACTCCTCGTCGCTGCGGCGGCGCACCCGGGTGCTGCTCTCGCGCATCTCCCCCGACCTGGTCCGCGAACGCGCCCAGCAGGCGCGCGCCAACACCGGGCTGCGCCGGTGGGTCGCGCGAGCCCGGGGTCGACGAGTGGCACGGCACCTTCCCCAGCGAGGACGCCGCCAGCGCGTGGGCCGCGATCGACCGCCTCGCCCACGACCTCGTCGCCGCCGGCACCTGCACCAACATCGAACAGGCCCGCGGCAAGGCCCTCACCGACCTGGTCACCGGCAACGCCACCATCGACGTCCAGATCGTGCTCACCGTCCCCGCCGACACCCAGCCGGCGCCCGAGACTCCCAGGTCACCGCGCACCGGCAGCCACGCCCGCAGCCGCGAGCCGGTCAGCACCACGCAGTGCCGACCGGTCAGCGGCGCGGCCAGCCGCGACCGGCAGCCCGCGCCACGCACCGAGGCTCGACGCCACCGGTCGGCCGCAGCCCAGCGCCGACCGTCGACGGCGTGCGCCGAGGCGCCGCACCGCCGAGTGCACCGACACGACCGCGCCAGGGCAGCAGGCAGCCACCGCCAGCGGCGCCGAGGCCGACGACACCTCCGCCGCACCGCGCACCGGCCGACCGCAACCGACGCAGCCCAGACTCACCCGGCACGACGTCAGGTCCGACGACGACCTGATCGAGGTGCAGGGGAGCCGACCGTCCGAGCCGCTTGCTCGTGCGCCGCGGCTGGCTGCGCGACCACCTGCCGAAGCAGCCGCCGCAACCCGGGCGCCGCAGCGAGGCAGGCACCATCGCGCGTTCGTCCCCTGCGACCCACTCACCGGGGCGCGACTCGACCCCCGCGACGACCTCGCCACCGACGCCTACCGACCGGGTGCCCAGCTCGCCGCGCTGGTCCGCGCCCGCGACGGCCGGTGCCGATTCCCCGGCTGCTGCGTCGCCGCCCGGTTCTGCGACCTCGACCACGTGCGGCCCTGGCCGCTCGGGCGCACCACCGCCACCAACCTGCTCACCCTCTGCCGACGACACCACCGCATCAAGCAACGACCCGGATGGCGACTGCGCCTGGCACCCGACGGCACCGCCACCTGGACCGACCCCACCGGCCGAGTCCGCACCACCAGCGCCGCTGGATGCGCTGCGCTCCTTCGTGCTGGTGCCGGACCCGTCTGAGCACCCGACCTCCACTCCCACGGCAAGAACGGCTGAGAACGACACCAACGCCGTCACCACCGGCGCGTCAGGACGTACGCCGGCCTGCCCTGGGCACCGGCACCAGCGCGGGCGCGATCACGGGCGCGAACCCGGGTGTCGCCACCGAGGCCGACGAGGCGGCGTCGAGCTGGAGCATCCTCGAGACGATCACCGAGCTGCGACTGGAGCATGGTGAGGCAGCCCTCGTCGACAGGTGCGACGTCAGCCGTGACCGGACACACCGATGCTGCACCTCGGCCGCCGACCTGCGGGCCGGCTCCGCCCGGCGATGCGCGCGAGCATCCTGCCCCGACCAACCGCCCTTCTGAAGGCGGTCGCCGACGTGGAGCCCGGCCGGCGTAAGCGAGCCGGACGGCTCAGTCGAGCGCCGTGCCGGATGCGGCTCTTCGCCTCCTGCGCGCGGAACTGCCCGAAGCGTGGCAGGAACTTGTCCCACTCGATGATGTGCGCGTCGATCTCGGGGCCGTCGATGCACGCATGCTTGCGGATGCTCTTGCCGTCGATGGTCACCGGGACCATGCAGGCCCCGCACATGCCGGTGGCGTCGACCATGATCGAGTTCAGGCTCGCGACCGTGTGGACGCCGAACCGTCGGGTCAGGTCCGACACCGCCCGCATCATCAGCGGCGGGCCGATCGCGACGACCTCGGCGATACCGCGCCCGGTGCCCGCGACGGCCGCCTCGAGCATCCCCTCGAGCGGGGTGGTGACGAAGCCCTCCACCCCGAAGGTGCCGTCGTTGGTGGTGTAGACGACGTCGAGCAGGTCGCCGAACTCGCGCTGCAGGGCGGCGACGCGCTCGTCGTCGCCGGTCCAGAAGAGCAGGTCGGCGCTGCGGAACCCGGCGATGAGCGTGACGTGGTTGCCGGCCCGCAGGTGCTCGCGCAGGATCGGGTACACCGGGGGCAGGCCGAGGCCGCCCGCGGTGAACACGACGGTCTGGTCGGGCGGGTAGGCACGGACCTCGCTGGGGCGTCCGAGCGGACCGGCGATGCCGGCGAAGGCGTCACCGACCTCCATCCGGTTGATCTCGATGCTGCTCGTGCCGACCCCCTGCACCACCAGGCAGATGGTGCCCGCCTCGACGTCCCAGTCGGCGATGGTCAGCGGGATGAGCTCGCCGTCCGGCCACGGCAGGACGCGGACGAACTGCCCGGCCCTGGCCGCGGCGGCGATGACCGGCGAGTGGACGGTGATCTCCTCGATACCGTCGGCGAGGTGGGCCGTCGCGAGGATCGTCTGCTCGGTCGAGGCCCGCTCGGTGAACGCTTTCGCCGACCGCACCATCGCGGCGACCTGGTCGGCGGGCACGTCGACGTGACCGATGATCTCGCGGGCGGCGGCCTGGCCGTCACCGGCCGCGTTGATGGCGGTCGACCCGCCACGGGCGGCGTCTCCACCGGAGAAGACGCCGGGCAGCGAGGTCTCCTGCGACCCGGCGTGGTCGAGGTCGATGGTGCCCCACTTCGTGGTGTGCAGCTGCGGCTCGGAGTCCTTGATGATCGGGTTCGAGGCGTTGCCGAGGGCCATGATGACCAGGTCGGCCTTCATCGTCTCGGTGCGGCCGGTGGGCACCGGGCGACGCCGGCCGGAGGCGTCGGGCTCGCCGAGCTCCATGACGTCGAGGGTGGTTGCCGTGACGAAGCCGGTGGCGTCGTCACCGATGAACTCGGTCGGGTGACCGCAGCGGGAGGAGGCTGATGCCCTCCTCGAGTGCGTGCTCGAGCTCCTCGACGCGAGCCGGCATCTCGCTGCGGGTGCGACGGTAGACGATGGTCACGTGGCCGCCGAGGCGGTGGGCGGTGCGCGCGGCATCCATCGCGGTGTTGCCACCGCCGATGACCAGCACCTCCTTGCCGGCGGTCTCCGGCAGCGGCGTCTCGTAGTCGTCGCGCAGGCCCTGCATGAGGTTGACCCGGGTGAGGAACTCGTTGGCGGACATGACGTTGAGGTGGTGCTCCCCCGGCACGTCCATGAACCGCGGGAGGCCGGCACCCGTTCCGACGAAGACGCGCCAGAAGCCGGCCTCCCGCAGCTCCTCGATCGTCGCGGTCTTGCCCACGACGAAGTTCTGGACGAAGCGGCCACCGAGCAGCCTGATCTTCCCCACGACGTCGTCGATGAGGTCGTTGGGCAGGCGGAACTCCGGGATGCCGTAGCGCAGCACCCCGCCGAGTGCGTGGAAGGCCTCGAAGACGGTGACCGGAAAACCCTCTGACGCAAGGAGATACGCGTTGATCAGGCCCGAAGGGCCGGAGCCGATGATCGCCACCGGCGGCTTGGCGGCCGCCTGCCACGGGTCGACGGTCGCGGCGAACCGGCGCGCGGTGCTGCCCGGGTCGACCAGCTTCTCCCGCTCGGGCAGGAACCACTCGAGCTGGCCGAACTGGATCGGCGTCTTGGTGAACATGCACACGCCCTGGCACTGCAGCTCCTGCGGGCAGACCCGCCCGGTGACGTCCGGGAGCGGGTTGCACGACTCGATGAGCTCGAGCGCCTCGTGGAACTTGCCGGTGCCGACGAGCTCGAGCACCTGCGGGATGTGGATCTTGACCGGGCAGCCGCCCTGGGGCTCGGAGCGCCCCGCGATCATGATGCCGACCTCGCAGTGCTTCTCCTCGCACTGCTTGTCGCGCAGCGCCTCGAGCCACACGATCAGGTCGACCTCGCCGCGGTCGTACCCGACGTTGAGGTAGCCGAGGTAGCCCTCGTTCACCAGGCCGAAGTCCTTCTCGCGCTGCTCGGGCTCGCGGATGTGCGGCGGGATCGAGTTGCCGGCGGGCCAGCCATCGGACAGCCCGGCGAACATCGGGTACCGGTCGGACAGGTGCGTGTCGATGGCGCGGATGAACTTGCGCTTGCGGCTGAGCGGGACCCCCCACAGGAAGCGCATGATCACCCGGCTGGCGTCGTCCCCGCGCCGCAGCACGTCCCAGAGCGCCCGGGTGAAGTCCGCGCCGAGCTCCTTCTGCGAGAACTCCCAGGTGACGGCGTTCATGCCGTCCTCGATGAACGTCTCGCGGAAGGCCGTCGGGTCGGCCTCGAGGCGGCGCCGCAGCAGCTCGACCTGTTCCTCGACCAGGCTGTCGGTGCTCACTGGATGATCTCCGCGTCGCAGGTCTTCTTCACCCGGTCGATCCGCTTGAGCAGCTCCGGCGTCAACTCGACGGTCTCGAGCGCACCGGGGATCATCCGGGCGACCTTCTGCACCGCCCCGTCGACGAGCATCGAGTGCGGCTCGAAGAGCTGCGGCAGCTCCTGGTAGCAGGTGCCGCAGTCGTTGCACTTGGGGATGTCGACCTCGGCGAGGTGGACCGGCGCGTCCGGTGGTGCGGTGCCGACCGCGCCCACGGTGCCCACGGCGCTGGGTGAGGAGGCGGCGGCGGGCGGTGCGGCCGGCATCCCGGCCCGACCGGAGCGCCGGGGGGACGCCGGACCCGCTCCGACCGGCGCACGGCTGGTCGAGGCGAGCGAGGACATCGCCTCGGCGATGGAGTCGATGGACGACTCCCGCTCGCGCATCGCCTCCTCGTAGCGGGACCGCAGGTCGGCGAGGTCGCTCTGGTGCAGCGAGGTGAGCTTCGCCTCGTGGGCACCCGAGAGGTACTGCAGGATCTGCCAGTAGCGGCGCCGGTCCTTGACCAGGGCCACGATCGAGTCCGAGCACTGCACCTTGATCAGCTTCTGGTGCTCGTCGGTGGCGAACACGAACGGCACCCGGGCCGCCTGCTCGTCACGACCGAGCTCGACGTACTCGTCCATCCGCACGGCGACGGCGTCGAGGTCGGCGGGCAGTCGCTTGAACTGCTTGCGGAACCGGGTCTCGCCGAGCGCGAACTCGGCGGGCGTGAGCGGCAGCGTCATCAGCTGCAGCTCGCCCGCGTCGTCGCGGTAGGCGAGGTCGGTGTTGGTCCAGGTCTTCGCGATGTCCGGGTTGCCGTCGAGGCTGAACCAGTCGTGCAGGGTCGACCCGCGCCGCGGGTCGTGCACGAAGACCGGGTTCATCCGGCTCTCGACCGCGAGCCGGGCCCGCCGGGACGAGGCCTCCTCGGGGATGCCGTGCTCCGACCCGCACGGCGTGTAGACGTCGAGCACCGCCGCCGCGTCCTGGTAGCGCAGGAACTCCATCGTGCTGGTGAGGAAGTGGCTCTGGATGGCGGTGCTCGTCGAGCACACGTAGACGTTGGGGTGGAAGGACGCCAGCAGGCCGAGCTCCTTGCGCGACTCGTGCTTGCCGTCGTGGGCCGAGCCGAAACGCGCCAGGTCGGAGTCCTGGCCGGTGAGGCTGGCCGTGGAGGCCTGGCCACCGGTGTTGGAGTACACGCCGGAGTTGAGCACCAGCACCTTCACCGGGGTGTCGCTGGCGAGGATGCGCGACATCGCGCCGAAGCCGATGTCGTAGGTCGCGCCGTCGCCGCCGATGGTGAGGACGGTGGGGAGCAGCTGCATCTCCTTGGGGGTGTAGCCCTCCCACGACAGGGTCGAGAGCGCCTTGTCGTGCACCTGCGGGTCGTAGGAGTCGCTGAGCTCGAGCTCGGCCACCGCAGGGCGCGCACGTCGGCGACGCTCTGGGCCGCGACCCCCTCGAAGATGCCCTTGGCCAGCGGCTGGGCGTCCTGGAACAGGCTGTTGACCCACGGGTCGAGGTAGTTGTTGAACGGCATCGTGGAGGCGTAGACGCTGCTGCACCCGGTCGAGTTGGCGATGATCGTGGAGGCCGGGCCGTTGCCGGTGGGGCCGCCCTCCTGCTCGTAGAGGCGCCGCTCGAGGGTGGTGATGGTGCGGGTGAGCCGCTCCTGGCGTGCCGGGTCGGCGACCGTGGCGCGCTTGGCGTACAGCCGGTCGACGATGCCGGTCAGCGCCTTGAGGTGCTCTCGGCGGTGGCGCTCGCTGATCGCGTGCGACGTCGACATGACCAGCCGGATGGCGGTGACCTCACCGCAGCCGCGGCAGCCGCCGTGGCCGCCGGTCGTCGCGTAGAAGTTGTCGTGGTCGAGCATCAGCCGCTTGATGTCGCCGTCCGGGGTGTCCGAGCCCTCGGTGAAGCGGGTCGGCGTGTTGGGCGTGGCACCCATGAAGGCGAACCGCTGCTGCAGCGCCCCGAGCACGTCCGCATCCTGCTCCTGGACCGTGAGCGCGCCCGGTCCGCAGACGTCGATGCACTCCAGGCAGCCCGTGCACTTCCACGGGTCGATGGTGGCGGCGAAGAGGCCACCCGTGCCCGGCTCCTCCTTCTCCGGCGAGTCGAAGAACGGCCGGGTGCGCGCGACCGGGTAGGTGGCCAGCTCGGCGACGAAGCGGTCGACGACGTGGGCCATGACCGGGTCGTCGCGCAGGGCGGACGACGCGGACGCCACGATCTCGGAGAACGGCCGCTCCTCCCTGTGCCGCAGCGCCTCACGGGTGCGCTCGGCGATGCCGTAGACCGCCAGGCGCAGGCCGTCCTTCTGGCCCGGGGTGGCCTCGATCCGGTCGACCGCGGTGAGCAGCAGGTCGTGCACCTCGTGGACGGTGTTGGGGATGGCGGCGTCCGGGCAGACCAGGGCGCAGTCCATGCAGCCGGTGCAGAGGGTCGGGTTGAACTCGGGCACCTCGCGGCGGAACAGGCCCTTGTCCTTGGCCGCGCCGGTGCCGGGAGGCATGAAGAGCCCGACGCCCGGCAGCACCGGGGCCTCGGCGATGGTCCCCTCGCGGAAGGGCCGCATCATCAGGTCCTCGTAGTACGCGGGGTCGAACAGGCCGCTGGTGTGCTCGGCCGTCGTGCTCGGGCACATGGCTGCCGACATGGCCACGGTGAGCAGCGACTCGCGGGCGTGCTCCTCGCCGACCGCGACCAGCTCCGGTGCGTCGTAGTCGACGCGGACGGTCGCCTCGATGCCGTCGACGATCACCGCCATGTTGCTGGCGACGACGTTCGCGCCCTTGCGGCCGAACTTCTTCTCCAGCTGGTGGCGCACCCGCTCGAGGATCTCCTCGCGGGGGGCGCCGGCGGCGACGCGGTCGACGTGGGCGGCCACGGCGCCGATGAACGCGATGCCCATCATCCGGGTCTCGAGGTCCGGTGTGGGAGCGTGCTTCCGCGCCACGCTGAAGGCGTCGATGGTGAAGAAGCGGATCTCCCTCTCCCGGATCGCCTTTCGGGCATGGCGGGGCAGCTCGCGCCAGACCTCCTCCGGGGACAGGCTGGTCTGCAGCATGAAGGTGCCGCCGTGCACCAGGCCCTTGAGCGGGTTGGTGTGGATGAACGCCTTGTGGTCGGGAGCGATGACGACCTCGACGTCCTCGAGCTCGGCGTTGGTCAGCCAGATCGGCTCGGGGCTCAAGGTGATGTAGTAGTTCGTCGGCGCACCGGACTTCTCCGAGCCGTACTTGGGCGCCGACTTGCTGTGCATCCCCAGCAGCCCGGCGAGGATGTCGGTGAGCAGCTTCCCGGTCGCGATCGTGCCGTAGCCGCCGACGGAGTGGAAGCGGATCCGCATCGCGCCCGGCGGCAGCAGCACCGGGTTGGGCTCGGTCCGCAGCGCCATCAGCTCGGTCTCCGGGTAGGCGGCCCGCATCCGCTGCTGCACCTCGGCGCCGTGCTCGGACGGGTGGTCCTCGAAGAACTGCGAGCCGAGGTAGATCAGCGGCGGCAGCGTCCCGGCATCCAGCTCCTTGAACGCGGCGATCAGGTGCCGCGGCTGGAGGTCGTGCCCCCCGAGCCCGAAGATCGCGGTGGTGAGGCGCGGGAGTGTCGGCGAGCGCGGGGATGCCCTCGTGGCGCGGCTCGACGGCGTTCTCGCGGGCCCGGAAGAGGGCTGCGGTGACCAGGGCGGTGAGCGCGGTCTGGTCGCTGCGCTCGAGCACCATGACGGCCTTCTTGCCGGCGAGGGCCGCGACGACCTCGGCCTCGGGGAAGGGCTGGAGCAGCTTGACCGAGACCAGGCCCGCCTTGATGCCCTGCGCGCGCAGGTGCGGCAGCACGGCGCGCACGTCGTCGCCGACCGAGCCGAGCCCGATCATCACGATGTCGGCGTCGTCGCAGTCGTAGGTGAGGACCGGTGCGTACTGGCGGCCGGTGAGCTCGGAGTACTCGCTCATCGCCTGGCGCACCAGGCTCGGGACGGCCGACGCGAAGTGGGTCCGGTGGTCGACCGAGCCGGCCTGGAAGTCGGGCTGGTTCTGCACCGGGCCGGTCAGGCCGGGGTTGTTGACGTCCACGAGCGCGGGGACGAGCTGGCGGGTGCCCTTCTCCCACGAGTTGACCCACTGCCGGCGCCACGGGCCGTGCAGGTCCTCGGGGACCCAGGCGAGGGTGGCGTCGACCAGCGCGCCGTCGTTGTCCTTCTCGACCTCGTCGGCCTTGGCGGCGAGGAACGCCCGCAGGTCGGCGACGTCGCTGTCGGCGATGTCGCGGCCGTGCCGGGTGAGGAAGCCGCCGAGCTGGAAGACCCGGCCCTTGGACCCGAAGAGCATCTCCTGGGCGACCGTGGGGCACGGGATCCGGCCCGCGGGGTCGCCGAGGTACTCGCGCAGCAGCTCGGGCTCGGGAAGCAGGGCCTCGCTGAGCATGTGGCTGGTGGAGAAGCCGTCCATCGCGTTGGCGACCGGGATGAGGGACAGGGCGGAGGTGCGGTAGGAGATCGCCGCGAGGTCCGCGGCCTCCTGCGGGTTGGACCCGAAGAGCACCGTGTAGCCCGAGGCCAGCAGCGCGTAGACGTCGTCGTGGCCGGCCATGACGTTCAGGGCGTGCTTGGACACCACGCGGGCCGCGACCTGCAGCACGAAGCCGCCGATCTTCTTGCCCACCGTGACGTAGTGGGACTCCATCGCGTAGAGGATCCCCTGGCTCGACGAGGCGTTCGAGATGAACTGGCCGCCGGTCAGGGCGGCGCCGAGGGCACCACTCTGGGCCGAGTGCTCACCCTCGGGTTCGAAGAAGAAGGCGTGCTTGCCCCAGACGTTGAGGCCACCCTCGGCACGGGTGGCCTCGTAGATCTCGGAGATCTCCGTCGAGGGGGTGATGGGGTAGCCGATCACTCCCCCGCAGACGTTGCTCATGACGTTGGCTACGGCTCCGTTGCCGTGGATCACGGTCGGGATGCCGGGGTACTTGGGGGTGGCGCTCATCGCTCTGTCTTCCTGGCTTGGCGTCGCACGTCGCGGCGACGAGTCCGGAGGGTGGTCTGTGGGGTGGTGAGGCGTCGCAAGAGAGCTCGTCAGCCGTCAGCTGGCGGCGTCGAGATGGGGCAGGAAGCCCTCGATGCCGAACTCGGCACACTCGAAGGGCAGTCCGTCGCCGCGTGGGGAGGGCTTCGGTGCCCGCCTCGGCCGGAATCTCGGCGGTCGACCGCTCGTCGACGGGGACCTCTGGACCTGTGGTCTTCGTGCTCATGGCGCTCTCCACTGTCGTGGCCACGGTGAGCAGGGTCAGGTCCCGACCTGTCGGGCGACAGCCTTCAGCCGTCCGGAGGCCAGGGTGCTTGGCCTCGCTGTGGACCCCTCCAGTGTGCTGGCGCGGGCGGCCGCTGCACAGGCCGACGCGGTGTGAAGCACGTCTCGGCCGCGTCTCCGGTGCGGTCAGTCGGGGACGGTGCCGCGCACCCACCAGGCGGTGGCGGACAGCTCGAACGGCCCCGACCCGACGGTGGCGGCGAGCTCGTCGCGCAGCGCGGCGCGGCGGGCATCGGACAGGCCGGCGACGTAGACGCCGGCCGGGCCCTGCCCGTGCAGGAACGGCTCCCAGTAGTCGTCGAAGTCCTCGAAGTCGGTCGAGACGGTGACCCGGCTGCCGTCGACGTCCTCGAGGCCCGCCCGCTGCCACAGGTCCATCAGCCCGCCGGGGCGCCCGAGGGGCATCGTCGCCTCGTCCTGCCCGACGACGCTGGGGTCGAGGCGGGCGGCGGCGTCCCAGAGCTTGCGCAGCATCTGCATCCGCTCGCCGTAGTCCCAGACGGCCGCGGCCAGCACCCCGCCCGGCCGGGTGACCCGGCGCAGCTGCGCCACGGCCCGGTCGGCATCGGGCACGAAGGTGAGCACGAGGAGCGCGAGCGCGGCATCGACCGAGTCGTCGTCGAGCGACAGGTCGTCGCAGTCGCCCAGCTCGAAGCGCACGCGGCGGCCCAGCGACGCGGTGCGCTCGCGGGCGGCCTCGAGGTACGGCGCCGACGGGTCGACCCCCACCACCTCGCAGGTCGGCCAGCGCTCGGCGACCGCACGGGTCAGGTTGCCGGTGCCGCAGCCCAGGTCGAGCACCCGGCGCGGCTCCGGCATCGCGACCTCGTCGAGGAAGCGGGGCGCGAGCTGCACGCTCCAGCGCCCCATGAACCGCTCGTAGGCCCTCGCGTTGCCGAACATGGGCCCACGGTGGCACCACCGGTGGTCCCGACGCCAGTGTTGGCGACGGGTGGGTGGCGCCCCCTGCCGGCACCGACCCACCCGTCACCCGCGCCCGGACCGTCAGGGCCCCCGTCGGTGTCCGGTGCGCGAACGGCCCCCTGCGGCCGTCACACAGTGGTTCGGAGCCGTGCCGCCGGCGGATTGCCCCGACCGCAACGGCACCGCGACGGTGGCGAGGTTGGCCGGTGCCGCGCCGCTCCGTCGGCACAACCTGCCAACGAATCGCCTCCCCGGGCCCGGTTGAATCGACGGCATGGCGCACGGACGGCGACGGATCAGGGTCGGCATCGACACCGGGGGCACCTTCACCGACGTGGTGGCCGTCGACGAGGACACCGGCGAGCTCGTGAGCACCAAGACCCCGAGCACCCCCGCCGACCCCGCCGACGGGTTCATCGCCGGCATCGAGAAGATCCTCGGCGTGCTCGACGCGACCGGCGACGACATCACCGCCGTCTCCCACGGCACCACCGTCGCGACGAACAAGCTGCTCGAGGGCAAGGTCGAGCGGCTGGGCTTCATCACGACCGAGGGCTACGAGTTCCTGCTCGAGATCGCCCGCCAGGCCGTGCCCGACGGCTACGGCAACTCCTACTTCTGGGTCAAGCCGCCGCGCATCGTCGCCGCCGACCACGTGCGCACCGTCGGGGGCCGGATGGACTTCGAGGGTTCCGAGCTGCGCCCGTTCGTCGAGGCGGATGCCGTGGCCGCCGCGCGCTGGTTCCGCGAGCACGGCATCACGACGATCGGGGTGTGCTTCCTGCACTCGTACGCCAACGACGCGCACGAGCGGGCGATGCGCGAGGTGCTGCGCCGCGAGCACCCGGAGGCGGTGGTGTCGATCAGCTCGCAGGTGCTGCGCGAGTACCGCGAGTACGAGCGCGCGATGACGACCCTGGTCGACGCGGCGGTCAAGCCGAACGTCAGCCGCTACGTGGGGAGCATCCACGCCCGGCTCGACGGGTTCACCGGCGGGCGGCCGATCCCCTTCTACGTCATGAAGTCCAACGGCGGGGTGCTGTCGGCCGACGAGGTGGTGCACCAGCCGATCACGACGGTGCTGTCCGGCCCGGCCGCGGGCGCGCTCGGGGCGGCGCTGATCGCCCGGCGGGCCGGGTTCGACCGGGTGCTCACCTGCGACGGCGGCGGCACCTCGACCGACGTCTCGGTCGTGCTCGACGGCGAGCCGACGCTCACCACCGAGGGCACCGTCGGCGCCTACCCGAGCAAGATCCCGATGATCGACGTCGTCACGGTGGGGGCCGGCGGTGGCTCGATCGCCTGGGTCACGCCCGAGGGCACGCTCAAGGTGGGGCCGCAGTCGGCCGGCGCCGACCCGGGGCCGCTCTGCTACGGCAAGGGCGGCACGGAGCCGACGATCACCGACGCCCACCTCGTGCTCGGCCGGATCCCCCCGCACCTGCTCGGCGGCGAGATCCCGCTCGACGTCGAGGCGGCGCGGCACGGCATCCGCGCCTTGGCGTCACGGCTGGGGCTCGACGAGGAGCGTTGCGCCACAGGCATTCTCGAGATCTCAGCCTGGAACCAGGCGAACGCCCTACGTCAGGTGTCGGTCAAGCGGGGCCTCGACGTGCGCGACTTCATGCTGACCACCTTCGGCGGCTCGGGGTCGCTGCTCGCGTGCCGGCTGGTCGACATCCTCGACCTCGCCGGGGTCGTCGTGCCGCAGAACCCGGGCAACGTGTCGGCGTTCGGGCTGCTCACCGTCGACGTGAAGAACGACTACGTGCAGACCCACGTCGCCCGCCACGCCACGCTCGACCACGCCGCCGTCGAGCAGGTCTTCGCCGAGCTCACGGCCCGGGCCACCGCGGCACTCGACACCGAGGGGTTCCCCCGCGAGCAGCACGAGTACGTGCGCACCGCCGACCTGCGCTACTTCGGCCAGGCCTACGAGGTGCGGGTGCCGGCCGGGGACGGCCGGGTCGACGAGGCGTCGGCGGCGGCGGTCGCCGGCCGGTTCCACGACGCGCACCACCAGCTCTACGGCTACGACTTCCGCGACGACCCGCGCCAGCAGGTCGAGTGGGTCAACCTGCGGGTCACCGGGGTCGGGCCGATCACCCGCCCCGAGCTGCGCGAGCTCCCCACCCGGGCAACTGAACCGGTTGGGACAACTTCGACCAATAGGTCAATCTTGTCCCAGCCCGACCCGCTGCAACCACGGTCCACTCGCGACGTCTGCTTCGACGCGGATGCCGGGCACGTCACCACCGACGTCTACTGGCGACCCGACCTGCGCGCCGGTGACACCTTCACCGGCCCGGCCATCGTCGAGGAGTTCGGCTCGACCGTGCCGGTGCACCCCGGCTTCACCGTGCGCGTCGACGCGCTCGGCAACCTCGTCGTCACCAAGGAGGCGCAGTGAACAGCGCAGGCCTGCCCACGGCATACGAGCACGGCAACCGGCTCACCCCTGCGGGGTCCACGATCGACCCGATCCTCGTCGAGATCGTGCAGGGCACCCTGGGCGAGCGTCGAGATGGAGGTCGAGACCGCCATCGCCCGCACCTCGCGCAGCCCGATGATCCGCGACGCGCACGACTTCCGCGCCGGCATCCACGACCGCCAGCTGCGCAAGCTCACCGGGCGCTCGTACTCCGCCCTGGTGCACCCGATCGTGCGCGACTTCCCGCTCGCCGAGATGCGCGAGGGTGACGTGTTCTTCCACAACGACGTCTACGAGTCGGAGGGCGGCATCGGCCACCTGCCCGACCTCTGCGTGACCGTGCCGGTCTTCCACGAGGGCGAGGTCGTGGCGTTCGTGCAGGCCTTCGGCCACCACGACGACATCGGCGGCGCCGTGCCCGGGTCGATGCCGAGCAACGCACGCACCGTCTTCGAGGAGGGCCTGTCGGTGCCCCCGATCAAGCTGTGGGATGCCGGCGTGCCCAACGCGGCAGCGCTGCGGATCATGACCCGCAACAGCCGGATGCCGGACAGCCTCGCCGCCGACCTCGACGCCGAGTGCTCTGCCTGCCTGATGGGCGCCCGGCGCTTGGCCGAGCTGTTCGCCCGCTACGGGCGCGACACCATCGAGACGGCGTTCGACGCCATCCTCGACGCGACCACCGAGACCTACCGGCGCGAGATCCTGGGCAAGATCCCCGACGGCACCTACGTCTGGGAGGACTACGCCGAGCACGACGGCGTCGACGAGCCGCAGCTGCACACCCAGCGGATCACGCTGACCAAGACCTCGACCGGAGGCCCGGGGCCCGGCGACGGCGGCCCCAGGCTGATCATCGACTTCACCGGCACCGGCCCGCAGGCCAAGGGGCCGATCAACCACTGCGGCGACTACGTGGGCGGCAACTTCCTCAAGAAGTGGCTGGCACCGATCCTGCGCAACCTCGCCGACACCCCCGAGCGGATGGCCGAGCTCGACGTCAACGAGGGCGTCGTGCCGCTCATCGAGATGCGCTTCCCCGACAAGGGCACGCTGCTCACGCCGATCTACCCGGCGCCCACGAACGCGCGCACGTTCGTCATCCTGCGGCTGCTCGGGGTGCTGGCCGGGGTGGTGGCCAAGGCGGTCGACGGCCGCATGCCGGCCGACCAGGAGACCATCCGCTACACCGGCGTCTACGGCAAGGACCGCGACGGCAACGACTACCTGATGCGCGAGGTGCTCGGTGGCGGCTCGGGCGGGCGCTACTACGCCGACGGCGAGGACACCATCCACGTGGTGCCCGACTCGCGCAACCTGCCGACCGAGTTCACCGAGAGCCGCTTCCCGTTCATCGTCGAGCGGCTGGGGTTGGCCGTCGACTCGGGCGGCGCGGGCCGCTACCGGGGCGGCCTGGGCTACGAGAAGCAGCTCCGGATGCTGCGCGACGCGCACTTCATGTCGATCGCCGACCGCTCGATCCTCGCGTGCTGGGGGGTCAAGGGCGGCCGGGCCGGGCGCTCGTTCGAGGTGACCATCGACCTCGGCGGCCCGACCGAACGGGTGGTCGACGCCCTCGCCGATGCCGAGCCGGTGCTGGCCGGGCAGGTGATCCGCATCCGCACGACGGGCGGCGGCGGCTGGGGGGACCCGCTCGAGCGCCCCTACGACGAGGTCGAGCGTGACCTGCGCTGGGGCAAGGTCTCGTTCGCCGGCGCGCGCTCCGACTACGGCGTGGTCGCGAGCGGCGGCAAGGACGCACCGGTCATCGACGTCACGGCATCCGACGCGGTGCGCGCGGAACTGCGCGCGGCGCGAACGGGTGAGGAGCCGTTCTTCGACCGCGGCCCCGGGTACGCCACGTTGTCCGGCGGGGCGACCGCGGCCGACGTCGACTTCGTCTGACCCGGCGGAGGCTGGACGCCATGGCTGCCGGGCGCAGGCCGGTGCTGGTCGTGGGGGCGACCGGCAAGACCGGCAAGGCAGTGTGCGCCGCCCTGGTCGCCGCCGGGGTGTCCGTGCGAGCGGGCGTGCGCGCCGGACGTGAGCCGGCCGCCCCCGCCGGCACGACGCCGGTCGTCGTCGACCTGTCGACCGGGCAGGGACTGGTGGCGGCCCTCAATGGCGCGCGGGCGGCATACCACCTCGCTCCCAACATGCACCCCGACGAGGTGGGCATCGCCGCGCGGGTGGGGAGCGCCGCGGCCGAGGTGGGTCTCGAGCGGCTGGTCTTCCACTCGGTGCTGCACCCGCACGACGCCCGGATGGCGCACCACCTGCGCAAGGCCGAGGCGGAGGCGGTGCTGCGCGAGGTCTTCGGCGAGCGCCTGACCGTGCTCCGGCCGGCGGCCTACCACCAGAACCTCGTGGGGGCGGCGCTGGGCGGGGAGCTGTGCGTGCCCTACTCGTTGGACGCACCGTTCACGAACGTCGACCTTGCCGACGTGGCGGAGGTCGCGGTCGCCGCGCTCGGCGGTGGCCATGCCGGGCTGACCCTGGACCTCGCCGGGCCCGAGGTGCTCACCACGCGCCAGCTGGCCGAGCAGGCGGCGGCGGTGCTGGGTCGTGAGGTTCGCGTTCGGCGGATCTCGCTGCGGGAGTGGCGGGCCGGGCCGGGTGCGGCGCTCAGCGCGCAGGCCAGCGACGACCTCGCCGCCATGTTCTCCGCCTACGACGACGGCGGACTCACGGGCGACCCGACGGTGCTGCCCGGGCTGCTCGGGCGCCCGGCCTCGACGTGGGTGACCTGTCTGTCACAGGCGGCCTCGTCGCCGGTGACGGGGTGACACCATCGGTGCCATGAGCGACGAGCAGGCCTGGTTGGACCGCGCGGTCGACCTCGCCACGGCGAACGTGGCGCGTGGGGGCGGCCCGTTCGGTGCGGTCGTGGTGCGCGACGGGGTGGTGGTCGGGGAGGGCACCAACCGGGTCACGGCCGACCTGGACCCCACCGCCCACGCGGAGGTGGTGGCGATCCGGGCGGCGTGCCGTCGCATCAAGAGCTTCTCGCTCGCCGGCGCCACGCTCTACGCCTCGTGCCAGCCCTGCCCGCTGTGCCTGTCCGCGTCGCTCTGGGCCCGGGTCGACGCCGTCGTGCACGCCGCCGACGGCGCTGCCGCCGCTCGGGCCGGGTTCGACGACGAGAGCTTCCGGCGGCTGATCTCCCCGGCCTCGGCGGACGCGCCGTGGCCGCTGCGCCTCGTGCACCACCCCATCGCGCGCTCGGAGGAGCCCTTCGACGCCTGGCGCGCGCAGGGCGACCACATCCAGTACTGACCTGGGGCTGGGGCTTGGGGCTGGGGCTGGCGTCGGCACCGGCACCGGCACCGGCACCGGTGCTGGCGACCGCGTTCCGCGGCCTGCAAGGAACAGCCCCGTGGGGAGACGTCCGGATGCTTCATGTGGCGGACCACCCAGACCACCCGAGAGTTGCTCCCGAACGGGCCACCCAGTGAACCATCCAGCGACTTGGTGCCAGTCGGTCCACCACGTGAAGCACGTAGTGGGTTGGTGCCAGTCGGTCCACCACGTGAAGCACCCAGGGGGTTGGTGCCTGATGGTTCATCAGGTGAAGCATCCGGACGTCCCCCACGCACACACACCTTGACCCCCGTCGAAATGCCGCTCGACCGCGCCGAGCCGTTGGTCGCATACTGGCCGCCGGGGGCCTGCGGGCGCGGCCCTGGAGAGGGACCACCGCCATGGACGTCAGCACCTTCTACGCGCTGTTCTCCGCCACCTGCTTCACGCTGACCGGGCTGTGGTGGGGCGTCGTCGAGCGGCACCGGCACTGGCTGCGCGACCCCGGGATGCGGCGCCGGGTCGGGTCGGTCTACCTCGCGTTCCTGCTCCCCGCGCTGATGGGGCTGTTCGCCCAGATCGGCGGCACCGAGAGCCCCGTGTTCTGGCGCGTCAGCTTCGTCGTGATCGCGGTCATCGGCTGCACGTCCACCGTGACCCTCCTGCGCAGGGCCCGCGCCGCCGAGGGCGCCGGCCCGTTCGCCCGCTACTGGTGGGCCGCGGCGGTCGTCTACGCGGCCGTGGCGGTGCTGGGAGTGGCCCCCGAGATCGCCGGCTCGATCGGCGTCACGCCACTTCAGGCCGAGGCCACCTTGCTCGTGCTGCTCGTGGCGCTCGCCCACGCCCTGGTCTGGGAGTTCATGACGCACGAGGGGCACGCAGAGCCCACCTGAGCACCCGCCGTGGCTAGCGTGGAGCGATGGCTGACTACGAGGTCAACGAGGCCGCCGTCGCGCACGTGCGCGACCTCATCGACAAGCACCAGTACGTGCTCGAGAGCACCTGGGGAGACGCACAACCCGACGCAACTGCCGAGAACGCCTACCTCGAGCGGCACTCCTGGGACGAGTACGCCGCCTGGCACCTAGCGGACTCCAAGACTTCGTCAATTCTTGGTAATGGCCTGCGGAGCAACGGTGCTGGCACAACCTGCCAGTGACCGCTGTGCAATGACGGCCCGCCCTGCCCAACGACCACGGATGCCGCGTGGCTAGGTTGGCGGCATACGTCACCTCCCCGAGGCCAGGAGCGCACCGTGAGCGGACCACTCGACGACGTCGTCGTCATCGACCTCACCCGCGCGCTCGCCGGCCCGCACTGCGGCATGATGCTCGCCGACATGGGGGCCCGGGTCATCAAGGTCGAGAGCCCCGAGCACGGTGACGAGTCGCGTGGCTGGGGGCCGCCGTTCGTCGGGCCCGACGACCAGCCGGTGTCGACCTACTTCCTGTCGTGCAACCGCAACAAGGAGTCGGTCACCCTCGACCTGAAGTCCGACGACGGCCGCGCGATGCTCACCCGGCTGGTCGCCCACGCCGACGTGCTGCTCGAGAACTTCCGCCCGGGCGTGCTCGAGCGGCTGGGGTTCTCCATGGAGCAGCTGCACGCCATCAACCCCGGGCTGGTGCGTGCTGGCGATCAGCGGCTTCGGCCACGACGGCCCCCAGGGCGGGCGCGCCGGCTACGACCAGATCGCGCAGGGCGAGGGCGGGCTGATGTCGCTCACCGGCACCGACCCCGAGCACCCGCAACGGGTGGGGGTGCCGATCGGCGACCTCCTCGCCGGCATGTACGGCGCCTACGGCGTGGTGTCGGCCCTGCACGAGCGCAACCGCACCGGCAGGGGCCGCGTCGTGCGCACCTCGCTGCTCGCCTCGATCGTCGGGGTGCACGCCTTCCAGGGCACGCGCTACACCGTGGCCGGTGAGGTGGGGAAGGCCGGCGGCAACCACCACCCGTCGATCTGCCCCTACGGCCTGTTCACCTGCGCCGACGGCATGATCCAGCTGTCCTGCGGCAGCGAGGGGCTGTGGCAGCGGCTCGCCGCGGGCTTCGGGCTCGACCCGTTCGCCCCCGGGTTCGCCACCAACCGCGAGCGGGTCGGCAACCGCGACGCCGTGATCGAGCTGCTCAACGCGACGTTCGCCGACATCCCCCACGCCGAGCTGATGGTGCGGCTCGCCGAGATCGGCGTCCCCGCCGGTGAGGTGCGCACCCTCGACCGGGTCTACGACTGGGACCAGACCCGCTCGCAGGGCCTGGTCGTCGAGGTCGACCACCCGGTGCTCGGCACCATCGAGATCCCCGGCCCGCCGATCCGCTTCGACGACAACGCGTATGCCGGTGGGCGCAGCGAGCACCTCCACCCACCACTGCTCGGCGAGCACAACGACAGCGTGCGGGCCTGGCTCGACGAGCTGGACGGCTCGGCCGAGTGGGACGAGTCGGACTGACGTCCGACCAGTCGAGGTCCCACCGGACGGGGCACAGTTGCCGAACGGCATCGTCGCGTTGGGCAGGTCCTGACAACGCCCGTCTCCGGCCACCGCTCCTAGGGTCGAGACCGGGCACCAGCCCCAGGACAGCGAAGGAGGTGGCCGGCGATGCGGGTCCTGCTCGCCCTGGGTGGCAACGCGATGACCGCCCCCGACGGCAGCGCCACCCCGGCCGCCCAGATCGAGGCGGTCGGCGTCGCGATGCGCGCCGCCGCCCGGCTGGTCGCCGCCGGCCACGAGCTGGTCATCACCCACGGCAACGGCCCCCAGGTGGGCAACATCCTGGTCAAGAACGAGCTCGCCGCGCACGTCGTGCCGCCGGTGCCGCTCGACTGGTGCGGCGCGCAGACCCAGGGGACGCTCGGCTTCACCATCCTCGACGCCCTCGACGACGCGCTCGCGGATGCCGGCGTGCCCCGCCCGGTGGCCGCGCTCGTCACCCGCACGCTGGTCGACCGCGACGACCAGGGGTTCACCCACCCCAGCAAGCCGATCGGGCGCTACCTGCCGCGCGAGCAGGCGCAGACGCTCATCGACCACGGGCAGGTCTGGCAGGACCGGGGCGAGAAGGGCTGGCGCCGCGTCGTCGCCTCCCCCGAGCCGCTCGAGGTGCTCGACGTCGGCCCGGTGCGCGTGCTGCTCGAGGCCGGACACGTCGTGGTCGCGGCCGGTGGCGGCGGCATCCCCGTCGTCCGCGCAGCCCGACGGCCACCTGCGCGGTGTCGAGGCGGTCATCGACAAGGACCTCACGGCCGCCCTGCTCGCCCGCACCCTGCAGGCCGACGTGCTCGTCATCGCCACCGACGTCGACCACGCGGCGGTCGGCTGGGGCACCCCGCAGCAGCGCGAGCTCGGCCGGGTGACCCTCGCCGAGATGCAGGCGTATGCCGCGGACGGCCAGTTCGCGTCGGGGTCGATGGGCCCCAAGGTCGACGCCGCCACCCGGTTCGTCGCCGGCGGCGGCCCGCGCAGCGTCATCACCTCGCTGACCCACATCACCGATGCCGTCGAGGGCGGCTTCGGCACCGTCATCGAAGCAGACTAGGAAGGAACCGCACCGTGCCCGACGCCATCGAGGTCCGCAAGGTCCCGCTGCACACCGTGTCCGACGCCTCCGAGCTCGGCACGCTCATCGACGAGGGCGTGTTCGACGCCGACCGGGTCATCGCCGTCATCGGCAAGACCGAGGGCAACGGCGGGGTGAACGACTACACCCGGATCATCGCCGACCGCGCCTTCCGGGAGATCCTGGTGGAGAAGGGCGCCGACCCCGCGAAGGTCAAGGAGGTGCCGATCGTCTGGTCCGGCGGCACCGACGGCGTGATCAGCCCGCACGCCACGATCTTCGCGACGGTGCCCGCCGACCGGGCCGAGCCCACCGACGAGCCGCGCCTCACCGTCGGCTTCGCGATGAGCGAGCCGCTGCTGCCCGAGGAGATCGGCTACACCCCGATGATCGAGAAGGTGGCCGCGGCGGTGCGCGTGGCCATGGAGCGCGCCGGCATCAGCGACCCCGCCGACGTGCACTACGTGCAGACCAAGACGCCGTTGCTCACCATCCACACCATCCGCGACGCGAAGTCACGCGGCAAGACGGTGTGGACCGAGCACACCCACGAGTCGATGGACCTCTCCAACGGCTGCACGGCGCTCGGCATCGCCGTCGCCCTCGGCGAGATCGAGATGCCCACCGACGCCGACGTCATGCACGACCGGTCGCTCTACTCGTCGGTGGCCTCGTGCTCGTCGGGCGTCGAGCTCGACCAGGCGCAGGTCGTCGTGGTCGGCAACGCCCGCGGCGTCGGCGGCCGCTACCGCATCGGCCACGCGGTGATGCAGGACGCCCTCGACGCCGACGGCATCTGGGCCGCCATCAAGGACGCCGGCCTCGACCTGCCCGACCGCCCGCACCGCAGCGACATCGACGGGCGGCTGGTCAACGTCTTCCTCAAGTGCGAGGCCTCGCTCGACGGCCAGGTGGCCGGTCGCCGCAACGCGATGCTCGACGACTCCGACGTGCACTGGCACCGCCAGATCAAGTCGTGCGTCGGCGGGGTCACCGCGTCGGTCACCGGCGACCCGGCGGTGTTCGTGTCGGTGTCGGCGGCCCACCAGGGCCCCGACGGTGGCGGCCCGGTCGCGGCCATCGTCGACCTCGGCAGCGGCGAGCCGACCGGCTACCGCCCACCGACCCGCTGACCGACGCCCGGGCCCGCCCGCGTCAGTGGGCGAAGTGGCGGGTGCCGGTGAAGTACATCGTCACCCCGGCCGCCTGCGCCGCCTCGACGACCTCGGCGTCACGCATCGACCCACCGGGGGCGACGACCGCACGCACTCCGGCGTCGAGCAGCACCTGCAGGCCGTCGGCGAACGGGAAGAACGCGTCGGATGCCGCGACGGCGCCGCGCGCCCGCTCCTCGCCGGCGCGCGACACGGCGAGGTGGCACGAGTCGACCCGGTTGACCTGGCCCATGCCGATGCCGACCGAGGCGCCGTCGCGGGCGAGCAGGATGGCGTTCGACTTCACCGCGCGGATGGCGCGCCAGGCGAACTGCAGGTCGGCCAGCGTGGCCTCGTCGGCCGGGTCGCCGGAGACCAGGCGCCAGTTCGCGGCGTCGTCACCACCGGTGACGGTGCCGTCGTCGCCGGTCACCACGGCATCCACGGTGTCGCGCTGCTGCATCAGCAGGCCGCCGCCGATCGGGCGCACCTCGGCGCCCGTGCGCACCGGGGCCGCGCACTCGAGCAGCCGGATGTTCTTCTTGGCGGTGAGCACCTCGAGCGCGTCGGCGTCGAAGGCCGGCGCGACGACGACCTCGGTGAAGATGTCGGCGACGGTGCGCGCCATCTCGACGGTCACCGGGCGGTTGGTGGCGATGATGCCGCCGAACGCCGACACCGGGTCGCACTCGTGGGCCTTGCGGTGGGCGTCGGCGACGTCGGCGCCGACGGCGATGCCGCACGGGTTGGCGTGCTTGATGACGGCCACGGTCGGCTGGTCGCCGTGGTCGTACGCGGCGCGCACCGCGGCATCCGCGTCGACGTAGTTGTTGTAGGACATCTCCTTGCCGTGCAGCTGGGTCGCCTGGGCGAGCGCCGGCTGCGGCTGGAAACCGTTGGTGTAGAGGGCAGCTCGCTGGTGCGGGTTCTCGCCGTAGCGCAGCACCGCCGAGCGCTCCCAGGTGGCGCCGACCCACGCGGGGAAGCCGGTGCCGTCGGAGCTGTCGGTGTAGGCGTTGCCCATCCACGACGCGACGTGCACGTCGTAGGTGGCGGTGTGCACGAAGGCCTGGGCGGCCAGGCGCTTGCGCTGCTCGAGGGTGAAGCCGCCGCCGCGCACGGCATCCAGCACGTCGCCGTAGGTGGCCGGGTCGGTGACCACCGCGACGCTCGGGTGGTTCTTGGCCGCGGCGCGCACCATCGAGGGGCCGCCGATGTCGATCTGCTCGACGCACTCGTCGGGGCTGGCGCCGGACGCCACGGTGGCGGCGAACGGGTAGAGGTTGACCACCACGAGCTCGAACGCCTCGACGCCGAGGTCGGCGAGCTGGGCGACGTGGTCGGGCTTGCGGGTGTCGGCGAGGATGCCGGCGTGCACCTTCGGGTGCAGCGTCTTGACCCGGCCCTCGAGGCACTCGGGGAAGCCGGTGAGGTCCTCGACCCGGGTCACCGGCAGGCCGAGCGACTCGATGAGCGCGGCCGAGCCACCGGTGGAGACCAGCGCGACGCCGGCGTCGTGCAGGCCGCGGACCAGGTCGCTCGAGCCCGGTCTTGTCGTAGACGGAGACGAGCGCGCGGCGGACGGGGCGGACGTCCTGCGCGGGGCCGGGGGCGGAGACGGCGGCGGACATGGGGTGCTCCTTGCGGGGTCGGGTCGGTCAACCTCCGGGGCACCCAGGCGGGCGATGCCCCGACGTGTGACTTCCCGGTGGTGACCCACCCTCGCCAGTCGTCGCCGCGAGCGCAGAAGTCTAGCGAGCGACGGGTCAGGTGGCGTACGGCGAGGGCGGCAGCGGGTCGGGCCAGGTGCCGCCGAGCACCCGGTCGACGTGCAGCACGACGACCACCCGCTCGGGGTTGGGCCGGGGCTGCCGGTAGCGCACGGCATACCGCTGCTCGGCGTCGCGCACGGAGTCGGGGTCCTCGAGCACCGAGGTGGTGCCCTCGAGGCTGATCCAGCGCCGGCCCTCGACCTGGGTGAGTGCGGCGCGGCGGCCGGCCCGGGCCTGCACCACCTTGGCGCTGCCGCGGGCGGCGATCACCCGCGCCACGAGCGCCTCGGGGTCCCAGGTGAACCCGACCGGCACGGCGTGCGGCGAGCCGTCGCGGCGCAGCGGTCGCGAAGGTCGCCAGGTGCCGCTCGGCCAGGAAGGCGAGGGATGCCGGCGTCAGCTCGGCGGGGTCGGTGGCCACGCCGGAAAGTGTGTCACCCGGCCCGGGGTCAGCCGGTGGCGGCCTCGAGGTGCAGCAGGAAGCCCTGGGCCGGGGCGAGCACGGGCAGGGCGAGCCCCACCGTGCCGAGGGCGGCTCCGGCTGACGACGATGCCGTCCCCCACGGCGGCGTCCCACCACGCCGGGGGCGCCACGGCGGTGGTGGCCGGCAGGCCGGCCTCCGGGCGCACCCGCACCCGGTAGCGGCGCTCGGGGTCGAGCCCCGGCAGCGGCACCGTGCCGGGCGTGACCCCGCGGCCGGTGACCGGCGCGACGACGGTGAACACGGCATCCGCCCGGTCTGCGGCCACGACGCCGCTGACCAGCAGCGCGTCGTCGGGGTGGTCGGAGCGCACCACGTCGCCGCCGTGCAGCAGCGGCCGCAGCTCGCGGTAGAGCCCCGACCACGCCCGCAGCGCGTCGAGCTCGTCGGGGCTGCACGTGCGTGATGTCCCACTCGAGCCCGGCGTGCCCGCCGAGGGCGACGAGCATCCGCAGCGACAGGTCGAGGTCGCGGTGCGTCGTGTGCGCCCGCGGCGGCCCGACGTGCGAGCCCATCCGCTCCGGGGGCACGAGCAGGCCGGTCCAGCGCTGGATGGCGACCCGCTCGAGCGCGTCGTTGCAGTCGGAGGTCCAGACCCGGTCGGTGCGGGCGAGCACCCCGAGGTCGACCCGGGCGCCGCCGCTCGGAGCACGACTCGATCTCGAGGTCGGGGTGGCGGGCGCGCAGCTCGTCGAGCAGCCGGTAGGTGGCGAGGGTCTGGGCGTGCACGGCGGGCCGGTCGGTGCCGGACGCGTCGGTGCGCACCGCCTCGTGCAGGTCGCGGTTGTGGTCCCACTTGACGAAGTCGACGCCGTAGCGGCCGATCACCTCGCTCATCGCCTCGAGCACGTAGGCGAAGGCGTCCGGGGTCGGCGAGGTCGAGCACGTGCTGGTGGCGCGACGGCAGCGGCGCCCCGGCCACCGGGCCGAGCACCCACTCGGGGTGGGCCCGCGCGACGTCGGAGTCGAGGTTGACCATCTCGGGCTCGAACCACAGCCCGAACTCCATCCCGAGGCCCTTGACGTGGTCGACCAGCGGGCCGAGACCGTCGGGCCACACGTCGGTGGACACCTGCCAGTCGCCCAGGCCCGCGGTGGTCGTCGCGGCGGCCGCCGAACCAGCCGTCGTCGAGCACGAACCGCTCGACGCCGATCGACGCGGCGGTGTCGGCCAGCCGCTTCAGGTGGTCGAGGTCGGTGTCGAAGTAGACCGCCTCCCACGTGTTGAGCACGAGCGGCCGCGGGCGTCGAGCGGTAGCCCGGCTGCGCGCGCTGGTGGCGCACCAGCGAGCGGGTCAGCCCGTCGAGCCCCTCGGTGGAGTGCACGAAGACGACCGGTGGCGCGGTGTACGTCTCGCCGGGCGCCAGCCGCACCTCCCCGGGCGACAGGGCCTCACCGCCGCCGAGCACCGCCGCGTGCGGGCCGGCCCCCTCGGGGAGCCGCTCGACGAGGTGCTCGTGGTTGCCGCTCCACGCGACGTGCGCGGCCCACACCTCGCCGCGACCGGAAGCCGAACCCGGCCGTGCCGACGACCATCAGCAGCGTCGCGTCGTGGCCGGTGCGGCCGCGGCGGCCGGTGCGCAGCCAGGTGCCGTCGGCGAGCGGGTGCCGCTGCGGCGAGCGCTCGCGGCACCAGCGGCCGGTGAGGTCGAGCACCTCGTCGGCCCGGGCGGGCAGCGGCAGCACCGCGCGCAGGGCCGCCACGTCGAGGGGCACGCGTCGTCGGTGCGTCGGTCGGACGGTGTTGGTCAGCGACGACTCGACGACGAGCACGCCGTGCTCGTCGAGCCGGTAGCGCACGACGACCTCGACCCCCACGTCGGATGCCGTGGCGCGCACCTCCGCGACCCCGTCACCACCGTCGAGCGTCGCCACCCAGCGCGGGGCGGCGCGACCGCCGGCGCGGTGCGCGGCATACCCGGGGGTGCCGAGCCAGCCCTCGCCGGAGGTCGGGAGCACGGTCAGCGGCCACGGCGCGTCGAGCGCGTTGTGCGGCACCGGCGGGGTGGTGACGAGCGCGAGGTCGGCGACGGCGGCATCCGGCAGGTCGGGTCCCCAGTGCAGCACGGACGGGCAGGCCGTCGCCCGACCTGGGCGAGGACGAGCGCCGTCCCGGCGCCGCGGAGCACCGTGGGGGCGGAGGTCATCCCTTGGTCGACCCGAGGGTCAGCCCGGACACGAACTGCTTCTGCAGCACGAAGAAGACGATCAGCACCGGGAGGGCGACGATGATCGACCCGGCAGCCACCAGGTTGGTGTCCTGGAAGAACTGCCCACGCAGGTTGTTCAGCGCACTGGTGACCGGGTACTTGTCGCCCTTGGACATCAGCACGGTGGCCCAGAAGAACTCGTTGTAGATCCAGGTGACCTGCAGGGTGGCGAGCGCCGCCAGGGCCGGCCGCACCAGCGGCATGGTCAGCTGCCAGTACTGGCGCCACACGCTCGCGCCGTCCATCTCGGCCGACTCGTAGATCTCGTACGGCAGCGTCTTCATGTAGTTGCTCAGCACGAAGGCGCAGAAGCCCATCTGGAAGGCGGTGTTGACCAGGATCAGCGCCCAGAAGCTGTTGAGCATCGTGCCGCCCTCGCTCATGAACGTCGGGAGCGGGATCTCCCTGAACATCCGGAAGACCGGGATGAGCAGCGCCTGCGGCGGCAGCAGGTTGGCGGCGAGGAAGACGCCCGAGCAGGGTGAGGTTGAACTTGTAGGAGAACCGCGCGAGCACGAAGGCGATCAGCGAGGACAGGAACAGGGTCAGCACCACCGCCGGGATCGTGATGAGCAGCGAGTTCTTCAGGTGCAGACCGAAGTTGCCGCGGCTCCACGCCTCCTTGTAGTTGTCGAGCGTCCACCCGCCGAAGGACAGGTAGCCGTTGGTCTGCGTGAAGGAGTAGTCGCGGAAGGAGTTGTAGAGCGACCAGAGCAGCGGGAACAGCCAGATCAGGGCCAGCACCAGCATGACGACCGTGGCGACCTTGCCGCGGCGGCGGTTGAGCACGCCGCCGCTGGGGCCGCGCTCCTGGCTGCTTCCTCTTGGCCGGTGCCGGGGCCGTCGTCGTGGCGCTCATCACCGCTCCTCCCGGAAGACGATCCGCAGGTAGATGACGATGAACACCGAGGAGATGACCATCATGATCACCGACGAGGGCCGAGCCGAAGCCGTAGCGGGTGGCCTCACCGATGACGTTCTGCGACACCAGGGCCGAGATCAGCTCGAGCCCGTTGCGGCCCTTGTTGATCACCCAGACCAGGTCGAAGGCGCGCAGCGACTCGATGACGACGATGACGAGCACGATCAGGTTGATCGGTCGCATCACCGGGAAGATGACCTGGAAGAACGTCTTGGTCTCGCTGGCCCCGTCGACGGCCGCTGCCTCCCGCAGCGACGCGTCGACGCCCTTCAGGCCGGCCAGGTAGAGCAGCATGATGTAGCCGGTGTGTCTCCAGGCCGTGGCGACCAGCACCGCCCAGATGTTGACGTCGGGGTCGCCGTACCAGTCGACGTTGGTGCCGAAGACCTGGTTGATCAGCCCCTGGTCGGTGGAGTAGAAGAGCTGCCAGATGAAGCCGACGAGCGCCAGCGACAGCACGACCGGGAGGTAGAAGGCCGTCTGGTAGAAGCGGCTTCCCCACATCTCGCGGTCGAGGATCACCGCGAGCAGCATGCCCAGGATGGTGGGCAGCACGAAGAGGAACACCAGCCAGATCAGGTTGTTCTGGATGGCCGGCCAGAACGGCGGGTAGATCGTGACGATGTCGACGTAGTTCTTGGTGCCGATCCACTCGATGCCGCTGAGCCTGAACCCGTTCCACTTCGTGAAGGACAGGTAGACCGACGCCAGGGCCGGCAGCCACACCAGCCACACGACCAGGATGGTCGGGATGGCCACCATCAAGATGATGACCAGGCGGTCGCGCGGCGACTTGCGCCGCTCGTGCCGGCGGGCGCTGGCCCGCTTCTTCTTGGTCTTGGCCGTGGGCCGGTGGGGTGGCTACGGGTGGTGCGGTGCCTGTGGCCATGATGCCTCCGACGTCCGGGATCAGCCGAGGATAGACGCGGCCTGCTGCTGGATGGACGCGGTGATCGCGGTCGATGTCGTTCGGGTTCTTGAGGAAGTCCTGCAGCGACGCCGTGATCACCGTGTTCGCCAGGTCGGCGTTGGTGTCGCGGTCGAGGAACTGGGCGATGGACTTCGCCTTGGAGACCAGCTCGACGGACTTCTTCTGGAGGTCGCCGTACGTCGACGTGCTGGCGCCGGAGTTCGCGGCGATGAACGGTGCGGTCGCGGCGTTGTTGCCGGCGTCGGCGGCCTCGGGGGTGCCGAGCCACTTGATGTAGGCCTTGGCCGCCTCCTGGTTCTCGCCGGCCGCCGAGGCGCAGAAGCCGTCGATCGGGGCGTCGAGGGCGTCGTTGCCGATGGCCGGGTCCAGCGCGGGGAAGGTGAAGAAGTCGAGGTCGGCCTGGGACTCCTTGGGGACGCCGTCCACGACGAAGGTGCCGAGCAGGTACATGCCGCTCTCGCCGTTGGCCATCGAGGTCGCGGCCTCCTGCCAGGTGCGGCCGAGGGAGTTCTCCTGCTGGAAGGGCAGCAGCTTGTCCTTCCAGGTGGTGAAGACGTTCTTGACCTCGGGGCTGTCCCACTTCTCCTTGCCCTGGCACAGCGCCATGTGGAAGTCGTAGCCGTTGAGGCGCATGTTGAGGATGTCGAAGGTGCCCATGGGCGCCCAGGCGTCCTTGGCCGCGAAGGCGATGGGGGTGAGCTTCTTCCCCTGCATGTCCGTCATCAGCGCCGTCATCTCGTCCATGGTGGTGGGCACGGCCCAGCCGTTCTTCTCGAAGACCGACTTGCGGTAGAAGACGGCCCACGGGTAGTAGCTGATCGGCACGAAGTACTGCTTGCCGTCGGGCGCCGTCGCCGACTTCTTGAAGGCGTCGCTCATGCCCTCGATCGGCCACACGCTGCTGACGTCGGCGATGAGCTGGTTCTCGGCGAACTGCGCCATGCGGTAGCCGGCGAACCAGGTGAAGACGTCGTCGGGCGTGCCCTGCAGGTAGGTGTTGATGCTCTCCTGGAAGGTGTTGTGGTCGACGGCGTTGACCGTGACCGCGGAGCCGGTCTTCTTCGCGTAGGCGTCGGCCATGCCCTGGAGGCGCTCGTAGGCGGGACCCGAGCCCTTGGCCTCGTTGACGCCGAACGACACGGGGCCGGCCTTGGCGCTGGCGCCGGCACTGCCGGAGGCGGCCGGCGTCGAGTCGTCGCCGCAGCCGGCGAGGAGCGCCGGACCGCCGAGCAGCGCGGCTGCTCCGACCGACCCGCGAAGGATGGACCGGCGGTCGACACCGCGGACCGAGTTGGGAACGACGTTCGCGAGTGACGAATCGCGGTGGGCCGGGCGCGCCATGGGGGTCTCCTTTGACATCCAACGTTTCTGACACATTCGATCAGAAACCAACACTGACGAAACCGAGTGTTGCCCTGCCCGCAACGCCTGTCAAGGGTCGACACGAGTCCGCTCGATCACGATTTGGTCGCGGGGATCCGTGCGCCACACTCCCGTTAACTCGCTCGGAGAACCTTGGACAACCGGCTGGACCTCCGCTGGACGCGCCGGGTGGCCGTGTTGCAAAGTGTTGACTTTTGTTCGACACGTCAACAGACTGGCGAGCATGCGCGGATGGCCTGACGACCGGATCGCCTTCGGTGGGGACTACAACCCCGAGCAGTGGCCGCGTGCCGTCTGGGACGACGACATGCGGCTGATGCGCGAGTCGGGGGTCAGCTTCGTGACCCTCGGGGTCTTCTCCTGGTCCTGGCTCGAGCCGTCGAAGGGCGAGTACACCTTCGAGTGGCTCGACGAGGTCATGGACCTGCTGCACGCCAACGGCATCGCCGTCGACCTCGCCACGGCCACCGCCACGCCGCCGCCCTGGCTCACCTCGGCCTACCCCGAGATCCTCCCGGTCGACCGCGACGGCCACACCCTGTGGCCGGGCAGCCGCCAGTCCTGGTGCCCGTCGTCGCCGCTGTACCGCGAGCTCGCCCTGTCGCTGACCGACCGCCTGGCCACCCGCTACTCCGACCACCCGGCGCTGGCGATGTGGCACGTCTCCAACGAGTACGCCTGCCACAACCTGCCCTGCTACTGCGACACCTGCGCCATCGCCTTCCGCCACTGGCTGGAGCGCCGCTACGACACCCTCGACGCGCTCAACGACGCCTGGGGCACGGCGTTCTGGAGCCAGCGCTACACGTCCTGCGACGACATCCTCCCGCCGCGGCGCACCACGACGTTCAACAACCCCACCCACGTGCTCGACTACCCCCGGTTCGGCTCCGACACCCTGCTCGACTTCTACCGGGCCGAGCACGACGTGATCCGCCGGCACTCCCCCGACGTGCCGGTCACCACGAACTTCATGACGCTCGACCACTTCCGGCTGCTCGACTACCACGACTGGGCGCCCGTTCCAGGACGTCGTGAGCACCGACCACTACGTCGTCGACGCCCTCCCCCACCCCCGGGCCGAGCTGTCCTTCGCCGGCGACCTGACCCGCGGCCTGGCCGGCGGGCGGCCCTGGCTGCTCATGGAGCACTCGACGAGCGCGGTGAACTGGCAGCCGGTCAACCCCGCCAAGGTGCCCGGCGGCACCATCCTCGACTCGCTGACCCACGTCGCGCGCGGCGCCGACACGCTCGGCTTCTTCCAGTGGCGCCAGTCCCGGTCGGGCTCGGAGAAGTTCCACTCCGCCCTGGTGCCGCACGCCGGCGAGGACAGCGACCGGTTCCGCGAGGTCTGCGAGCTGGGCGCCATCGCGGGCCGGCTCGGCGAGCTGCGTCGGCTCCCGCGTCGAGGCCGAGGTGGCCGTGCTCTGGGACTACGAGTCCGCCTGGGCGGTCGCGGGGCCGTGCATGCCGTCGTCGGCCATCGACTACGCCACCGCCGCGCACACCGTGCACCGGCTGCTGCGCGACCGCGGCATCACCTGCGACGTCGTGCACCCGGATGCCGACCTGTCCGGCTACGCGGTGGTCGTGGTCCCCACGCTCTACCTCGTCTCCGACGCCCAGGCGGATGCCGTGCGCGCCGCCGCCGACGGTGGCGCCCACGTGCTGGTCACCTACTTCTCCGGCATCAGCGACCCCGACGACCACGTCCGGCTGGGCGGCTACCCCGGAGCGTTCCGCGAGCTGCTCGGCATCCGCGTCGAGGAGTTCTTCCCCCTGCGGGTGGAGGAGTCGGTGGCGCTGTCCGACGGCGGCTCCGGGTGGCACTGGAGCGAGCACGCCACGGCCGTCGACGCCGAGGTCGTGACGACCTACGCGACGGGGCCGCTGGCCGGGCGCCCGGCCGTCACCCGGCGCGCCGTCGGCGACGGGCGTCGCCTGGTACCTCGGCACGCTGCCCGACGACGCCTCGCTGGGCGCGCTGCTCGACCGCGTCGTGGCCGAGGCCGAGGTCGCGCCGGCCGCGGTGCCGCCCGCCGGCGTCGAGGTGGTCCGCCGCCGCGTCGGGCGACCGCAGCTGGCTGTTCGTGCTCAACCACACCGACGAGCACCGCGAGGTCGACACGGCCGGGCACGACCTGGTCTCGGGCGGTGCGCGTCGGGCCGACGCTGCGCCTCGCCCCTCGCACGGCCGCCGTGGTGCGGGAGGAGTGAGCGTGCTCGCCAGCCAGCGCCGCGCGGCCATCCTCAGCACAGGTCGAGGAGACCGGGGCGGTGCGCGTCTCCGACCTGGTCGAGCAGCTCGGCGTCTCGGACATGACGGTGCGCCGCGACATCGAGCGGCTCGACGCCGACGGCCTGCTCGAGCGCGTGCACGGCGGCGCCCTGGCCCTGCTCCCCCGGGCCACCGACGAGCCGGGGTTCAGCGCCAAGTCCTCGCTGATGACCGCCGAGAAGCACGCCATCGCCATCGCGGCGGCCGCGGCTGGTCGAGCCGGGCGCCACCATCGGCATCTCGGCCGGGACCACGACGTACGAGTTCGCGCGCGCCATCCGCAACGTGCCCCACCTCACCGTGGTCACCAACTCGGTGCCCGGTCGCGCAGCTGCTCCACGAGTCGGGCGGCGGCGGCCACGTGGTCGTGCTGACCGGCGGGGTGCGCACGCCGTCCGACGCGCTGGTCGGCCCGGTGGCCGTGCTCGGCGCTGCAGGGCCTGCACGTCGACCGGCTCTTCCTCGGCGCGCACGGCATCGACCGCAACGCCGGGCCTGACCACGCCCAACCTCGTCGAGGCCGAGACCAACCGGGCGCTGGTGCGGGCCAGCCGGTCGGTCTGCGTGCTCGCCGACCACACCAAGGTGCGGCATCGTCGGGCTCTCGACCTTCATGGCGCTGCGCGAGGTCGACACCCTCATCACCGACTGCCGGGGTGCCCGGCCGGGCCCGCGCCGTGCTCGAGGAGCGCGTCGAGCACCTGGTGCTCGCCGACGTGCGCGCCGCACCTGCCGACGGCGGTCCGCGGGGTGCGCCGCCAGGGCGGTGGTGAGGCGGGGTGATGACGACGCTCCGGCACGCTGCGGCGCACGTCGCGCACGCTCGCCGACGGCCGGGAGATCATCTACTTCGACGACACGCCCGGGCGCCCCGCCGCGCACGGTCGACGACACCCGCGAGCTCGGCGGCCGCGGGCCGCGGCCGGCGCACGTGCGCTACGACGCGCTGGTCGGCGACTGGGTGGCGGTGGCCGGCCACCGGATGAACCGCACCCTGCTGCCCCCGCGCGAGTCGTGCCCGCTGTGCCCGACCGGCCGCGGGCCGCAGCCCGACCGAGGTGCCCGACGCCGACTACGACGTGGTCGTCATCGAGAACCGCTTCCCCTCCTACGCCCCGGTCGCCGTCGACGACGCCCCCGACCCCGCCCCGTTCGAGCACCGCCCGGCGCTCGGCCGCACCGAGGTGGTCTGCTTCACCAGCGACCACGACGCGTCGCTTCGCCACCCTCGCGCCGAGCCGGGTGCGCACCGTCGATCGACGCCTGGGCCGACCGCACGGCCTGCGCTGTCCGAGCTCGCCGGAGGTCGAGCAGGTCTTCTGCTTCGAGAACCGCGGGCCGGAGATCGGGGTGACCCTGCACCACCCGCACGGCCAGATCTACGCCTACCCGTACGTGCCCGCCCGCACCCGCGAGATCCTGCCGCCAGGCGCAGGCGCCACCACGACCGCACCGGCCGGCCTGCTCGGCCGCGACATCCTCGACGCCGAGCGGGCCGACGGGTCACGGGTCGTGCTGACCGGCCGGCACTGGACGGCCTACGTGCCGTTCGCCGCCCGCTGGCCGGTCGAGGTGCACCTCGCCCCGCACCGCGACGTGCCCGACATCGTGGCCCTCGACGACGACGAGCGCGACGAGCTCGCCGCTGGTCTACCTCGACCTGCTGGGCCGCCTCGACCGCTACCACGTCACGGCCGACGGCGGCCCCGTGCCGCTGCCCTACATCGCCGCCTGGCACCAGGCGCCCGGTGCGCACCGGCCGCGACGTCTCGCGCCTGCACCTGCAGGTGGTGTCGGTGCTGCGCGCCCCGGGCACGCTGAAGTACCTCGCGGGCTCCGAGAGCGGCGTCGGCGGCTGGGTCAACGACGCGCGGCCCGAGGCGATCGCCGCCCGGCTGCGCGACCTCGGCTGAGCGGGCTCAGCGCCAGGAGCGGTCGGCGGCGAGGCGCGCGCACGACGTCGACGAGCATCTCGCGCTCGAGCACCTTGATCCGCTCGTGCAGCGTCTCGACGGTGTCGTCGGGCTCGACCCGCACCGCGCGCTGGTCGATGATCGGGCCGGTGTCGACCCCGGCGTCGACCCAGTGGCAGGTGCACCCGGTCACCTTGACGCCGTGCGCCATCGCGTCGCGCACCCCGTGCGCCCCGGGGAAGCTGGGCAGCAGGGCGGGGTGGGTGTTGATGACCCGGTGGGCGGCGAGCACCGCCGGGCCGAGCACCTTCATGAACCCGGCGGAGACGACGAGGTCGGGCTCGTGCTCGGCGACGAGCCGCTCGAGGTCGAGGTCCCAGTCGGCGCGCGTCACGTAGTCGGGCACCCGGGCGACGAACGTCGGGATGCCGGCCCGCTCGGCGCGCTCGACGCCGCCGGTGCCGTCGCGGTCGGCGCCGACGGCGAGCACCCGGAAGGGCGCGGCATCGCGCGCCGAGGCGTCGATCAGGGCCTGCAGGTTGCTGCCCGACCCGGAGACGAGCACGACGAGCCCGAGCGGTGGGCCGGTCGGACGACGCGGTCACCGGCGCAGCTTCCAGGCGTCGCGCAGCACGACGACCAGCGCGCCGATGCCCAGCTCGAGGAGCAGGGCGAGGAACAGCCGCCCGGTCGGGGCGCCCACGGCCGCGAGCCGGAACTGCCCGGCCGACCCGCCGGCCACCAGGTCGAGGGTGGCGAGGGCGAGGGCGGTGACGACGCAGGCCGACAGGGCGACGGCCAGCTTGGTGCGCAGCCGCGACAGGCGCGCGACCGACCCGAGCGCCCGGCGGGCGACGAACGCGCCCACCGCGACGACGACCAGCACCGAGAGCGCGGTGAACCACGGGAAGCCGCCGGGCTGCGGCAGCGCGGCGAGCACCGGCACCATCGGCAGCAGGCCGCCCTTCGAGCCCGGACCAGCTGACCGAGCCACCCTCGACCACGCGGAACCCGGGGCCGGCCATGAACGACACGGCCCACAGCGCCAGGTTGGGCAGGGCGACCACCTGCGCCAGCGCGAGCACGACGCCGCCGAGGCCGCCGGCTGCGACGGCCGTGGAGATGGTGCTCACCTGGTTCCACGACAGGGCGACCGCCGCGACGACGACGACCAGCCCGGCACCGAGCAGCACGCGCGGCGCCGAGCAGGCCCGGTCGCACCGCGCGGCGCACGGTGTCGGGCACCCAGGCGAGCCCGAGCCGCGCGACCGAGCACGTCGGGGTCGTCGGCGGCGACCGGCCGCAGGGCGAGGACCAGGGCGAGCAGCGGCAGGACCACCACCGGCAGCACGAGCGACAGCGGGGTGACCCGGAACGGCCCGGCGACGGTGAGGCCCACCGCGACGGCGACGGCGAGCGGCATACCCCGCCCACCAGGCACCGAGCGCGGCGGCGAGCGGGCGCGGCAGCGTGCCCCACCAGTGCTCACCGTCGGTGGACACGTCGACCATCGCCTCGCGCGCGCCGAGCCAGGCCACCGCCGAGCGAGCGCGGCCGTGCCGAGCAGCGGCACCAGCGACAGCGTCACCTCACCGGTGGCGAGGTGCGCCCCGGACACCAGCAGCCACAGCGCGGCACCGGTGCCCGCGGCCTGCCAGCCGTCGCCGGTCGCCAGCGGCTCGACGAGCCAGGCCAGCACCACCGGGGCGAGCACGACCAGCAGCGACGTCAGCCCGGTGAGCAGCCCCACGCCCGCCGGCGCGCCACCAGCGCGACCCGGCGTCCGGCTCCGCGGCATCCCCCGAGTCGTCGTCGGACCCGGGCAGCACGGAACGGAGGCGCTCACTGACACTCATCGCGACCAGTCTGCGGGAGAACCCGTCGCGCACGTCCGAGCAACGCCGTGCGCGCCCGAAAGTGCTCCGCGGGTCAGATGGGGTCGGCCTCGGTGAGGCCGCGCATGATCTCGCGCATCAGCTCGGCGGTCTCGGACGGCGTCTTGCCGACCTTGACCCCGGCGGCCTCGAGGGCCTCCTTCTTCGCCTGCGCGGTGCCCGACGAGCCGGAGACGATGGCGCCGGCGTGGCCCATCGTCTTGCCCTCGGGGGCGGTGAACCCGGCGACGTAGCCGACGACCGGCTTGGTGACGTGGTCCTTGATGTAGGCCGCGGCCCGCTCCTCGGCGTCGCCGCCGATCTCGCCGATCATGACGATCGCGTCGGTGTCGGGGTCGTTCTGGAACGCCTCGAGGCAGTCGATGTGCGTGGTGCCGATGATCGGGTCGCCGCCGATGCCGACGCCGGTGGAGAACCCGAAGTCACGCAGCTCGTACATCATCTGGTAGGTCAGCGTGCCCGACTTCGAGACCAGGCCGATGCGGCCGGGGCCGGAGATGTCGGCCGGGATGATGCCGGCGTTGGCGGCCCCGGGGCTGATCAGGCCCGGGCAGTTCGGGCCGATGATGCGCGTGGTGCCCTTCTCCTGGGCGTAGTTGAAGAACTCCGCGGTGTCCTTGACGGCGACGCCCTCGGTGATGACGACGGCGAGCGGGATGCCGGCGTCGATCGCCTCGGTGGCGGCGGCCTTGGTGAAGGCGGCCGGCACGAAGATGACGCTGACGTCGGCGCCGGTCGCCTCGATCGCCTCGGCGACGGTGCCGAACACGGGCACGGTGGTGCCGCCCTCGAACTCGACGGTGGTGCCGGCCTTGCGCGGGTTGACGCCGCCGACGATCGCGGTGCCGGAGCGCAGCATCCGCTGGGTGTGCTTCATGCCCTCGGAGCCGGTCATGCCCTGGACGATGACCTTGGAGTCTGCGGTGAGGAAGATGGCCATGGGTGTCGTTGTCTCTCTTCGCGCTCGGGGGGTCAGTTGCCGGAGGCCAGCTCGGCGGCCTTGCGGGCGGCGCCGTCCATGGTGTCCTCGATGAGGACGCGGGGGTGGTTGCGCTCGGCGAGGATGCGCCGGCCCTCCTCGACGTTGTTGCCGTCGAGGCGCACGACCAGCGGGCGGTCCTCCTCGTCGCCGAGGGCGTCGAGCGCGCCGACGATGCCGTTGGCCACGGCGTCGCAGGCGGTGATGCCGCCGAAGACGTTGACGAAGACGCTCTTGACCTGCGGGTCGGACAGGATGATGTGCAGCCCGTTGGCCATCACCTCGGCGCTCGCGCCGCCGCCGATGTCGAGGAAGTTGGCCGGCTTCTGGCCGCCGAACTCCTCACCGGCGTAGGCGACGACGTCGAGGGTGCTCATGACCAGCCCGGCGCCGTTGCCGATGATGCCGACCGAGCCGTCGAGCTTGACGTAGTTGAGGTCCTTCTCCTTGGCCGCCAGCTCGAGCGGGTCGGTCTCGGAGGTGTCCTCGAGCGCCTCGTGCTCGGGGTGGCGGAAGAAGGCGTTCTCGTCGAGGGTGACCTTGCCGTCGAGCGCGACGATGTCGCCGTCGGCGGTCTTGACCAGCGGGTTGACCTCGACCAGCGTGGCGTCCTCCTCGCGGTAGACGGTCCACAGGCTGGTGAGCACCGGCTCGATCTTCGCGGCGGTCTCGGCGTCGAAGCCGGCGGCCTCGCACGATCTCGCGGGCCTTGGCGTCGTCGATGCCGACGTTGGGGTCGACGGCCACCCGGGCCAGCGCCTCGGGGCGCTCGACGGCGAGCTGCTCGATCTCCATCCCGCCCTCCTTCGCTGCACATCGCGAGGTAGGTGCGGTTGGCGCGGTCGAGCAGGATGGAGAAGTAGTACTCCTCGTCGATCTGGGCGCCCTGGGCGATCATCACCTGGTGCACGGTGTGCCCCTTGATGTCCATGCCCGAGGATGGCGCGCGCGTGCTCCTCCGCCTCGTCGGCGGTCTTCGCGACCTTGACGCCGCCGGCCTTGCCGCGGCCACCGGTCTTGACCTGGGCCTTGACGACGGTCACGCCGCCGCTCGCGGCGCCGATCCGCTCGGCGGCCGCGCGGGCCTCCTCGGGGGTCGTGGCGACGGCCCCGGCGAGCACGGGGACACCGTGCTTCTCGAACACGTCACGGGCCTGGTACTCGAAGAGATCCACGAGGCGATCCGTCCTCACTGTCGGTCGGCTGAGATGGGAAAGTGGTCCGTTGGGGAGCCTAACGGGGCCGGAGGGGTGAGGTCGCGCCACGGGTCGCCCCGAGGCGGCCGGTGGGACTCATCTCACGCCCGAGCGGTCGCCCCGCGCGACGACCGGTGGTGGGATGGGCGGATGCCGTCCACCCTCGCGCGCTCCGCCCGCCCCGCCGTCGCCGCCCTCGCCGCCGCTGCCCTGGCCCTGGTCGCTGGGCGCCTGCGGCGAGCCCTCGACCCCGGCGGCCCGAGCGGCTCGCCGGCCGACGGCGAGCCGACCGCGACACCGAGCCCCACGGCATCCGAGGTGACGCTGGCCCGGGTCGGGGGCGTGGCGGGGTTCCAGGACCCGCTCGTCGTCGCGCCGGACGGCGCGGTGACCGGCACGACGCGCAACGGGCCGGTCGACTGCACCGTGCCGGCCGCGACGGTGCAGGTGCTCGCCACCGCCCCGCGCGCCGACGACCGGCCTGAACGCGGGCAACGACCGGATCGCCGCGAGCGTCGAGCGCGACGGGCACGACCATCGACCTCGGCGAGGCCGCGGGCAGCGACCCGCTGTCGACCGCCGCCCGGGAGCTGCTCGACGACGTGCAGCTGCCGCAGGACCAGCGCACCGTCTGCCGCTGAGGCAGACGGTGCGCCCCGGCCTCAGCGCGCCGGGCGACCGGTGTTGTTGGTGATCGGGCCGGCGGTGCCGGTCCAGACCGTGTTGCCCGACTCGAAGCCGGGGTTGCCGAGCAGGTTGCCGCCGGTGGGCGGCGGGGTGGTGCCGCCGCAGGTCTCGGTGCCGGCCGGCACCGCGATCGCCGTGAAGGCGTTCTCGGTGGCGAGGCACTGGGCCGACCCGGCGCCGTAGAGCTCCTTGGCCGAGGCGATGGCGCCGTTGCGGGCCGCCGCGTAGCTGCTGCTCGAGGTGAGCTTGGTCGACAGCGTGCGGTACCAGATCTTCTCGGCGACGGCCCGGCCGGCGCCGGTCACGGTGGTGCCGTTGCAGGTCGGGCTGTTGTAGGAGACGCCGTTGATGGTCTTGGCGCCGGAGCCCTCGGAGGCCAGGAAGAACCAGTGGTTCAGCGGGCCGGAGGAGTAGTGCAGGTCGAGGTTCCTGGTGCCGGTGGTCCAGCAGTCCTGGCTGCGGCCGTCCTTGCTCGGCCGGTCCATGTAGCGCAGCGGGGTGCCGTTGCCGTTGATGTTGATCTTCTCGCCGATGAGGTAGTCGCCCGGGTCGGCGGCGCTGTTGGCGTAGAACTCGACGGCGGTGCCGAAGATGTCGGAGGTCGCCTCGTTGAGGCCGCCCGAGTCGCCGCAGTAGATCAGGCCCGCGGTGTTCTCGGTGACGCCGTGGCTCATCTCGTGGGCGGCGACGTCGATGGAGGTGAGCGGCTTGGCGTTGCCCGCGCCGTCGCCGTAGGTCATCTGGGTGCCGTCCCAGAACGCGTTGTTGTAGGCGTTGCCGTAGTGCACCCGGCTGCGGGCCCCCGTGCCGTTGTTCCAGATGCCGGCCCGGCCGAGCACCGAGTTGTAGTAGGCGTAGGTCTTCTCCGCCCCGTACTGCGCGTCGACCGCCGCGGTCTGCCGGCTCGTCGGTCGAGCCGTTGCCCCAGATGTTGTCGGCGTCGGTGAACTGCGTGCCCGTGCCCGACGTCGCCCCGTTCAGGTCGGTCGTGTAGTTGCCGCGGCGTGTCGCGCAGCTGCCAGGTCGAGCCGCTCAGCGTGGTGTTGAGCGTGACCGTGCCCGAGTACTGGCTGTTGCCGGTGCCCTTGACGACCTCGTCGTACGAGGTGATGACGGCGCCCGATGCCGGCGTCGACGATGGTGTGCAGCCGGCTCGGCGTCTGGTCGGCCAGCGTGCCGGTGGTCAGCACGTCGTAGGCCAGGCGCGGCGTCCCGGTCGCGGCCCAGACCACGAGCTCGCCGCGCTCGTCTCGCGCGACGCCTTCGAGCGCTGCTGGCCCGTCGACACCGCCGTGGTCCGGCGACGGCCGGCGTGGTGGTGGCCGCGGCGACGCTCCTGCCGTTGTTGAAGCTGGACGTCCTCGATGCGGCCGCCCTTCGCCTTCTCGACGACGAGGTCGCCACCGACGACGCGCAGGCCCTTCCAGGTGCGGTCGTAGCGGGTGTGCGTCGTGCCGTCGGGGTCGGTGAGCACCGAGCGCTGCACGAGCGTGTCGTCGGCGCCGAGCTTGAGGGCCTGGCGGTCGGACGGCGGGCCGGCAGGGGTGGCGCCGGGCAGGGCCGCCGCGGCGGGTGCGCCGGCGGCGAAGGTGGCGGCGGCCGCGCCGAGGGCGAGGCCTGTGGTCAGTCTTCTCACGAGGTGGTTCTCCTTCATGGTGGGCGCCCGGGGTCGGGCACGAGGGAAACCTGTCGGCTGGGTGCCGCCGTGACAACGGTTTGTGGAAAGAATTGACCGGGCGCGCCGCATCTTTACCGCCGGCCACACCGGGCCTTGACCGGGGCGGTGCAGACGCCAGACCGCATGGTGACCATCTGCCCGGAGTCCGGGGTGTAGGAGGCGGCCCGGCCCTACAGTGGCGGGGCCATGGTGACGCTTCCGCTGCCGAGCGCCGTACCCGCCCGCCGAGCACCCTGCACCGACGCAGGTCTCGGTGGTCCGGCGTGCCGGCGGGCTGGCGTCGGCCGCCCTGCGGCTGCTCGACCCGGCGGTGCTGGCCGGCAACGCCGTCGAGTCGGTCTGGCTGGCCGCCCACGTCACGACCTGGCCGGTCGGCCTGGTGGGCGGTCGCGGCGCGCGCGCCGACCGGCCTACCGCCTCGAGCACCTGCCGCCCGTGCAGCGCGGGCTGCTCGTCTCCAACGTCGAGGCCGCGGGCACGCCGATCCTGCTGGTGCACGGCATCGTCAGCAACCGCTCGATCTTCACCCTGCTGCGGCGCGGGCTGACCCGGCGCGGCTTCTCCAACGTCTTCGCGATGAACTACCTCACCGTCGCCAACGACGTGCGCGCCGCCGCGGCCGGCCTGTCGGTGGAGGTCGAGCGGGTCGTCGAGGAGACCGGCTTCGAGCGGATCCACATCATCGGGCACAGCCTCGGCGGCCTGATCGCCCGCTACTACGTCACCCGGCTGGGCGGCGACGCGCGGGTGCACACCCTCATCACGCTCGGCACCCCGCACGAGGGCAGCTACGCCGCGTACGCCGTGCCGACCACGCTGATGCAGCAGATGCGGCCCGGGCAGCCACCTGATGCGCGAGCTCGACCGGCCGGTGCGCGGCTGCCGCACCCGGTTCATCTCGTACTGGTCCGACAACGACTGGGCCATCCAGCCCCAGCGCAACGCGGCCCTGCGGCACCGCGACCTCGGGGCGCGCAACATCAAGCTGCACGGGGCGGGGCACCTCAGCCTGCCGATGCTGCGCGAGGTCGTGCACGGCATCTCGACACGCCCTGGCCCACCTCGACGAGCAGGGCGGCACGGTCACCTCGGGCGTCACCCCGCTGGCCCGCGACGAGTGAGGATGCCGGGCCGCCGGCGAGGGCGGTCGCTGGTGTGAGGTACGTCACGGGATGGCGCCCCGACGAGCGGGTATGCCGCAGGAACGGCAGGATTGTCGCCACATCCGTCCACAGGTTGCCGGATGGTGATTGGGTTGTCACGGAATGGTCACGGTACGGTGGTGCTAGCCCCGTCTACACCCCCCTGAGGTCATCCCCCTGTGAGTTCTTCGTCCTACACAAGGACGGCACTACGGCGGACGTCACCGCGTCCAGACTCGTCGTGCCCGCCTGCCCAGAGCGTTCAGCTCGAGCTTCGTGCTGCCCACTGCGGCCGCCGCGGCGCTCGTGGTGACCGCCACCGGAGCGACCGTCGCGCAGCCCGCGCAGCAGCCGCCGACCCTCGAGCTCGACGCGCACGCAGACCGCCCTGGCCCTCACCGAGCAGGTCTCCGACGAGGCGATGGTCACCGACCTCGCCCAGCGGCGCCAGGCCGCGTCGATCCAGACCGCCGCCCTGCAGGGCCGCAACGAGCAGGCCGCCCGCGCGGCCCGCACCGCCCAGCGCAAGGCCGCCGCCAAGGCCGCCGCCGCGGCCAAGGCGGCGCGGCCAAGGCCAAGGCCGAGCGCGAGGGCAAGCGCTGGGTGCGCCCGATCAAGACCTGGAACATCACCTCCGGCTTCGGCTCGCGCTGGGGCAAGACCCACGACGGCATCGACCTCGGCGCCACCACCGGCACCCCGCTCTACGCGATGTCCAAGGGCGTCGTCATCGGCTCGTTCTACGACTCCAGCTTCGGCAACAAGGTCGAGATCAAGTACTGGGACGGCTCGATCTCCTGGTACGGCCACCTGAGCAAGCGGGTCGCCCAGAAGGGCGACACCGTGATGCCGGGCGAGCTCGTCGGGCTGGTCGGCAACACCGGGCACTCCTTCGGCTCGCACCTGCACCTCGAGATCCAGAAGAGCGCGTCGACCGACAGCCCGGTCAACCCGATCCCCTGGCTCAAGCGCCACGGCCTGAACTGAGCCGGTCGCACCCCGCGCCGGGCCGGGGCTCTGCTCAGAGCTTCTCGAGCGGCGCGAACCGCAGCACGAACCGCTTGACGCCGAGCTCACCGCCGAAGTCGACCTCGGCCTGCGTCTTGTCGCCCTCGCCGAGGGTGCGCACCACCGTGCCGAGGCCGTAGCTGTCGTGGGTGACCCGGTCGCCGGGCGAGAGCGGGATGACCGGCCGGTTGCCGGGCGAGCGCACGCCCGGGCGGCGTGGCCAGGGTGGCCACGGCCGGGCGCTGGTCGCGCCGGCCGATGGCGGCGGCACCGGAGAGCTCGCGCTCCCACTGCACCAGCTCGCTCGGGGATCTCGTCGAGGAACCGTGACGGCGGGTTGTACTGCGGTGCGCCCCACGCCGATCGGACCGCCGCCCGGGAGAGGTGCAGCCGCTCGCGGGCGCGGGTGATGCCGACGTAGGCCAGCCGGCGCTCCTCCTCGAGCTCCTTGGCGTCGCCCAGGCTGCGCAGGTGCGGGAAGGTGCCGTCCTCCATGCCGGTGAGGAAGACGACCGGGAACTCCAGGCCCTTGGCGGTGTGCAGGGTCATCAGCGTGACGACACCGGCCTGCTCGGCCTCCTCGGTGTCGGGGATCTCGTCGGCGTCGGCGACGAGCGAGACCCGCTCGAGGAAGTCCTCGAGGCTGATCACCTCACCGGTCTCGCGGCGCTCCTCGTCGAACTCGCGCGCGACGGCGACGAGCTCGGCGAGGTTCTCGACCCGGGTCTCGTCCTGGGGGTCGTGGCTGGCGCGCAGCTCGGTGAGGTAGCCGGAGCGGTCGAGCACGGCCTCGAGCAGGTCGGACACCCCGGCATCCTCGTCGTCGCGCACCCGGCCGAGGTCCTCGAGCAGGGTGGTGAAGCCCTTGATCGCGGCGACCGAGCGGGTGGCGATGCCGGGGGCGTCCTCGGGGCGGCCGAGCGCGGCGACGAACGGGATGCGCTCGCGCTCGGCGAGGGCGCCGATGCAGGCCTCGGCGCGGTCGCCGATGCCGCGCTTGGGCACGTTGACGATGCGGCGCAGGTTGACCGTGTCGCTGGGGTTGGAGAGCACCCGCAGGTAGGCCAGGGCGTCCTTGACCTCGCGGCGCTCGTAGAACCGCGTGCCGCCGACCACCTTGTAGGGCAGACCGACCCGCACGAACACCTCTTCCAGGGCTCGGGACTGGGCGTTGGTGCGGTAGAACACCGCGACGTCGCCGGGCCGCACGCCGTGGTCGTCGCCGAGCCGGTCGATGGAGCGGGCCACGAACGACGCCTCGTCGTGCTCGTTGTCGCCGACGTAGCCGACGATGCGGGCGCCGTCGCCGGTCTCGCTCCACAGGTTCTTCTTGCGCCGGCCCTCGTTGCGGGCGATGACCGCGTTGGCGGCGCGCAGGATGGTCTGGGTCGAGCGGTAGTTCTGCTCGAGCAGGATGGTGCGGGCGTCGGGGTAGTCCTGCTCGAACTCCTCGATGTTGCGGATGGTGGCACCGCGGAAGGCGTAGATCGACTGGTCGGCGTCGCCGACGACGACCAGCTCGCTCGGCTCGACCCCGTGCTCGCGTGCGCGTCTCCGGACGGCCCACCAGCTCGCGCACCAGCTGGTACTGCGCGTGGTTGGTGTCCTGGTACTCGTCGACCATGACGTGCCGGAACCGGCGCCGGTAGTGCTCGGCGACGTCGGGGAAGGCCTGGAACATGTGCACCGTGGTCATGATCAGGTCGTCGAAGTCCATGGCGTTGGCCTGGCGCAGCCGCCGCTGGTAGGCCGTGTAGGCCTCGGCGAGCACCTGCTCCTGGTGCGGGCTCGCCTCACCCACCCGGCTCGCGTAGGTCTCCTCGTCGATGAGCTCGTTCTTGAGGTTGCTCACCTGGTGGCTGAACGAGCGCGGGTTGTAGCGCTTGGGGTCGAGGTCCATGTCGCGGATGACCATCGACATCAGCCGCTGGCTGTCGGCGGCGTCGTAGATCGAGAAGGTGGAGCGCAGCCCCACCTTGGGGGCCTCGCGGCGCAGGATGCGCACGCAGGCGCTGTGGAAGGTCATCACCCACATCGCCTTGGCGCGGGGGCCGACCAGCGCCGGTGACCCGCTCGCGCATCTCGGCGGCGGCCTTGTTGGTGAAGGTGATGGCGAGCACCTGGCCGGGCTGCACGCCCCGGGCCGCGAGCAGGTACGCGATGCGGTGGGCGAGCACCCGGGTCTTGCCCGAGCCGGCGCCGGCGACGATGAGCAGCGGGCCGCCCTCGTGCAGCACGGCCTCGCGCTGCTGGGGGTTGAGCCCGACGAGCAGCTCCTCGGGGTCGGCGCCCGGCCGGCTCGCGCCCGGGCCGCCGTCGGGGCCCAGGCCGGCAGCGGCGGCCTCCGCCCAGGTGGGCACCCCTGCGGCGTTGACCAGCGCCGCGTGGGCGCTCGCGTGGGTGGCGGGATCCACGTGCGGCTCGTGGCCCGGGTCGCCGAAGTCGAGGCCGTCGAAGAGGGTGCTCATGTCGGGGTCAACCCTACGTGGAGCCGCCGACCCCGCCCGTCCCCGCGCGCGTGCGCGCCGGGTGCCCGTGCGAGCACAAACCTTAGACAACATCGAACTCGGGTCGCGCCGATCGGCTCCTGTGCTAACCGCGTCGTGGCACACTCCCGAGGGCCGCGAAACCGGCGAGTGGGCAGGTGCCCACCCCGGCTCGTCCACCCTCCACCCAACGACGTCGACCATCTGGTCACCCCTGGGGATCGACCGCGCGGCCACCGGTGTCTGGTTCCCGGTGGCCGCGCGCACGACCCGGAGCCGGCCCCACGGCATACGGTGTCGTCCATGGCCTCGCGCAAGGGTGAGTTCGGTGAGCCGGTCGTGCTCGACGTCGACGGCTTCGACGTGCGCGTGTCCAGCCCGCAGCGCGTCTACTTCGCCGCCCGCGGCGAGACCAAGCTCGACCTGGTCAACTACTACCTGTCGGTCGGCGACGGCATCGTCAACGCGCTGCGCGAGCGGCCCTGCATGCTGCACCGCTTCCCCGACGGCGTCTCCGGGGCCAAGGTGCACCAGAAGCGGCTGCCGCGCGGGGCGCCGCCCTGGGTCGAGACGGTGCGCCTGCACTTCCCCCGCTACGGCCTGCACGCCGACGAGCTGTGCGTCACCCGGCTGGCCGACGTCGCGTGGGCGGTGCAGATGAGCACCGTCGAGTTCCACCCGTGGAACAGCCGTCGGGCCGACACCGAGAAGCCCGACGAGTGGCGCATCGACCTCGACCCGATGCCGGACGCGCCCTTCTCGCGGGTGCGCCGGGCCGCGCACGTCGCGCACGAGGTGCTCGACGAGCTGGGCGCGGTGGGCTGGCCCAAGACGAGCGGCGGCCACGGGTTGCACGTCTACGTGCGGATCGCGCCCGACCACGGGTTCGGCGACGTGCGACGGGCGGCCCTGGCGTTCGCCCGCGAGGTGGAGCGCCGCATCCCCGACGACGTGACCACCACGTGGTGGCGCAAGGACCGCGACCCCGAGGCGGTCTTCGTCGACTACAACCAGAACGCCCGCGACCACACCATCGCGGCGGCATACTCGGTGCGCGGCAACGACATCGGAACGGTCTCGACACCCTTCCGGTGGGACGAGCTCGACGACGTCGAGCCCAACGACTGCACCATCGCGACGGTGCCGCAGCGCTACGCCGAGCTCGGTGACCTGCACGCCGGCATCGACGACGCCGTCTTCGACATCGCGCCGCTGCTGGAGTGGGCCGAGCGCGACGAGGCCGCCGGCGCGGCGGCGCCGCCCGAGCCCGAGGACGACACGGGGAAGCCCTGATGGACCTCGTCGTCGCGTCCGGGCCCCGGTGTGCCGCAGGGCCTCACGGTGCCGGGCGACGTGCTGGTCGAGCGGTTCTCGCGGTCGTCGGGGCCGGGCGGTCAGGGCGTCAACACCGCCGACAGCCGGGTCGAGGTCGAGCTCGACGTGGTGGCCTTCGGCGGGTTCACCGACACCCAGCGCGCCCGCGTGCTGCGCGCGCTCGACTCGCGGCTCGTCGGGGGCCGGCTGCTCGTCGTGGCCGCGTCCGAGCACCGCCAGCAGCGCCGCAACCGGGTGGCAGCACGGGAGCGGATGGCCGACCTGCTGCGCGAGGCGATGGCTCCCCCACCCGCCCCGCGCCGGGCCACCCGCCCCACCCGGGGGTCGAAGGAGCGCCGGCTCTCGGCCAAGAAGCGCCGGGGTGAGACGAAGGCGGGTCGCTCGCGGCCGGCATCCGACGCCTGAGAGCCGGTCAGCCGGTGGCCTCGGCGACGAGGCGGACCACCTCGTCGGCGCACCCCCACGACAGGGTGACGCCCGCGCCGCCGTGGCCGTAGCAGGTGACGACCGGTCGCCCACCGACCTCGGATGCCGCGAGCCGCACCTCGGGCGCCACCGGCCGCAGCCCCACCTTGGCGCCCAGCACCTCGGCGCGCGCCAGCGCGGGCACCACCGACCGCACCCGGCGCACGATCGCGTCGTGGACCGTCGCGGTCCGGCACGGCGTCCCACGACCCGGCGACGTCGGTGCCGCCGCAGACCACCCACTGCGGGTGCGGCAGCACGTAGACCATGCCGTCGGGGTGCTCGTCGTCGACGAGCCAGTGGGTCAGCCCGGGGTTGGCGAGCAGCGCCACCTGGCCGCGCGACGGCGTGCCGGCGTGGTCGTCGACCAGCGTGCCCGAGCGCAGCCCGGCGGCCACGACCACCACGTCACCGGGCACCTCGGCCAGGTCGCTCACCCACCCGTGCACGAGCTCGACCCCGGCCTCGCGGCAACGGGTCTCGAGCCACGGCAGGAACACCGGCATCGTCACCAGCGGCACGCTGGCCACCACGCCCGCGGGGGCCCCGGCCGGCAGCTCGCCGGCGCGCGCCTCGCGCCAGGTCGGGAGGGCGGCGGCCCACCACCGGTCGGCGGGGCCGCGCTCGACGACCACCCCCTCGCGCAGGACCACCCCTGCGTCGGGGTCACGGGCCAGGTCGGTGAACCGCTCGAGGGCCACCCGGCCCCACGCGAGCACCCGGTCGCGCGGTTCGACGTGGTACGGGAACCACAGGCCGCCGGCCACGGCCGAGGTGGTGGCGGCCACCGGCTCGTCGCGCACGCAGCGCACGGTGTGGCCGGCCTGCGCCAGCCCGAGCGCCGACGTCAGGCCGATGACGCCACCACCGACCACCGTCACGAGTGCCACCACCGCATCCTCCCCTAGCGTGGCCCCATGGAGCCCCTCGACCCGCACCCGGTCACCGGTGACCTGTTCGCCTCACCGGTGCCGGCGGGGAGCGGGTGGCCGGGCGACCCGGCCGACGCCTCGACCCCGGTGGCCGGGACCCCCGCGGCGGTGCGCCGGCTCGCGGCGTCGGCGACCGGCATCCCCGAGCTGCAGGCGCGGATCTCGGTGTGCCGGGCCTGTCCCCGCCTCGTGCAGTGGCGCGAGGACGTCGCGCGGTCGGGGCGCCGTGCGTCGTTCGCCGACCAGCCGTACTGGGGGCGGCCGGGGCCGTCGTTCGGCGACCCCGACGCCGAGGTGCTGCTCGTGGGGCTGGCACCCGCCGCGAACGGCACCAACCGCACCGGGCGGATGTTCACCGGCGACTCCTCGGGTGACGTGCTGTATGCCGCGCTGCACCGCACCGGGTTCGCGGCACTGCCGACGTCGGTCGCCGCCGGGGACGGCCAGTCGCTCACCGGCATCCGCATCGTCGCCGCCGTGCGCTGCGCACCGCCGGCGAACAAGCCCACCCCGGCCGAGCGGGCCACCTGCTCGGCCTGGCTCGAGCGGGACCTCGCCCTGTCGGCGCCGCGGCTGCGGGCGATCCTGTGCCTGGGCGCCATCGGCTGGGATGCCGCACTGGCCGCCGCCCGCGGGCTCGGCTGGGACGTGCCGCGCCCCAAGCCGCGGTTCGGCCATGCCGCCGAGGTGACGCTGACGACGCCGGAGGGGCACGGCATCCGGCTCGTCGGGTGCTACCACGTGAGCCCGCACAACACCTTCACCGGACGGCTCACGCCGGCCATGCTCGATGCCGTGCTGCTCTCGCTCAGAGCCGGTTGACACAGCCGGTAATGCGGTCGACCCGGCGGCCCGGATCGCCTAGCGTCGCAGGATGATCCGGCTCGACCGCCCCCACGCCCGCGTGCACCGCAGCTATCTCGAGGCGCACGACGAGTTCGGCGGCGCCTCACGCGACGGCGACGGCGACTGGGTCGAGCCCGCCGACGACGGCGGCTACGCCGGGGTCACCTGGACGCGCGAGGAGCTGGAGACCCCTGACGGGTTCGCGCGGTTCGTCCGCTGGCGTCTCGACCGGGCCCGCGACGACGCCGCCCGCCCGACCGGTCACGTGCCCGCGACGTTCTACTGGGTGGTCGACGACGCCGACCCCGCGACCTACCTCGGCTCGATCGCGGTGCGGCACGGGCTCACGCCGTTCCTGCTCGAGGTCGGCGGCCACATCGGCTACTCGGTGCGGCCCAGCGCGCGCCGGCGCGGCGTGGCGACGCAGGCGCTACGGCTCGTGCTCCCCCACGCGGCGACCCTCGGCATCGACCCGGCGCTGGTCACCTGCGACCTCGACAACGTCGCATCGGCCCGGGTCATCGAGGCCAACGGCGGTGTGCTCGAGGACGTCCGCGGCGACAAGAAGCGCTACTGGGTGCCGACGGGCGGCTGAGCCACCGGCCGCCGCGGCGGCGTCCTAAGGTGGCGGGATGACCGACTCGACCGGCCCCGCCCTCGTCGTCACGGCCCACGGCGGCATCGACGTGCTCGCCGTGCAGCACCGCCCGGCACCCGAGCTCGCGCCCGGCGAGGTGCTCGTCGAGGTCGCCGCCGCCGGGGTCAACTTCCTCGACGTCTACCAGCGCGAGGGCGTCTACCCGACCAAGCCCCCGTTCGTGGCCGGCAACGAGGGCGCCGGCACGGTCGTGGCGACCGGCGAGGGCGTCGAGGCGTTCCACCCGGGCGACCGGGTGGCCTGGCCCAACTCGCTGGGGAGCGCCGCCCGCTTCGCCGCCCTGCCGGCAGCCGGGCTCGTGCTGGTGCCCGAGGGGGTCGACCTCGAGACCGCGGCAGCCGTGCTGCTGCAGGGCCTCACCGCGCACTACCTCACCACCAGCACGTATGCCGTGCAGCCCGGTGACGTCGCGCTGGTGCACGCGGCGGCCGGCGGGGTGGGCCAGCTGCTCGTGCAGCTGGTGCGGGCGCGCGGGGGGTCGGTGGTGGCCACGGCGGGCGGCCCGGCCAAGTGCGAGACGGCCCGGTCGCTCGGTGCCGAGCACGTCATCGACTACCGGGCGGTCGACGACCTCGCGGGCGAGGTGCGCCGCCTCACCGGCGGGCGCGGGGTCGACGTGGCCTACGACGGGGTCGGCAAGGACACCTTCGACGCCTCGCTCGCCTCGCTGCGCCCGCGCGGGATGCTCGCGCTGTTCGGCGCCGCCAGCGGGCAGGTGCCGCCCTTCGACATCCAGCGGCTCAACGTGGGCGGCTCGCTGTTCCTCACCCGGCCCTCGCTCGGGCACCACATCGCGACGCCCGAGGAGCTGCAGTGGCGGGCCGGAGAGGTGCTCGGCGCCGTGGCCGCGGGGAGCCTGCGGGTGGCCGTCGGCGGGCGCTACCCGCTCGGCGAGGCGGCGACGGCGTTCGGCGACCTCGAGGGCCGGCGCACCCAGGGCAAGCTGCTGCTCATTCCCTGACCGAGGCCCCGACGCCGTGACGGGTGGGGGCCCGGTGCTACCAGAGGACGGCGATCGCGGCGTTGAGCAGGGCCAGCCCGCCCGCGGCGTTGACCAGCTGGGGCCGGGCCTCGCCCTTGCGCTCCTTGGCCGCGGCGATCTCGGCGCAGGCCACGACCGCGACGGCCACGACCAGCTTGACGGTGATCTTGACCATGTTGAGCTCCTCCTCGTCGCCCATCTCGGCGATGCCGACGAGGAGGATGCCGGTGAGGAGCTGGGCCCGCGCACCCCACACCAGGGCAGGGGTGACGGCTCCGCGCGCGACGAACACGGCACTGCCGATGATCGCGGCCATGCCGAGCAGGTGCGCCAGGACCAACAGGTGCTCGAGGATTTCCATGGGCACACCATAGGGGCGGCGGTCCGCGCCCGGGCCACCGACCCGCGGCCCCGGGCTCAGAGCAGGCGACGACCCATCGCCCAGGCGGTCAGCTCGTGCCGCGACGACAGCTGCAGCTTGCGCAGCACCGAGGAGACGTGGGTCTCGACGGTCTTCACCGAGATGAACAGCTCCTTGGCCACCTCCTTGTACTGGTAGCCGCGGGCGATCAGCCGCATCACCTCGCGCTCGCGCGCGGAGAGCCGGTCGAGCTCCTCGTCGACCTCGGCGATCTCGCCCGCCGCCGCGCCGAACGCGTCGAGCACGAACCCCGCGAGCCGCGGCGAGAACACGGCATCCCCGTCGGCGACCCGGCGGATGGCGGTGATCAGGTCGCGGGCGCCGATCGTCTTGGTGACGTAGCCACGGGCCCCGGCGCGGATGACCGCGATGACGTCCTCGGCGGCATCCGAGACCGACAGCGCCAGGAACCGCACGGGCGCGCCCGAGCGCGCCTGCACCCCGAAGCAGCCGTGGATGACGTCGACGCCGCCGTTGCCGGACCCGCCGGGCAGGTGCACGTCGAGGAGGACGACGTCGGGCTGCTCGGCGCGGATGACGGCGATGGCGGTGTCGACGTCGGGCGCCTCACCGACGAACTCGCACACCGGGATTCCGCTCGCAGCCATGGCGTCGGTCAGCTCGGCACGCACGCCGGTGCGGAACATCCGGTGGTCGTCGACGAGCACGACCCGCACGGGGCCGGGCTGCACCCCCGGGGTCGGAGTCGGGTGGCTCATGACGTTCCTCCTTCGATCGGTGGCAGCCGTAGCTCCACCTCGGTTCCGTCGTCGCGGCGCCGCACGCGCGCCGTACCCCCGTGCCGCTCCATCCTGCCCAGGATCGACTGGCGCACGCCGAGCCGGTCGGCGGGCACGGTGTCGAGGTCGAACCCCTCGCCGCGGTCGCGCACGAACGCCTCGACCCCGGTGGGCCCGATCTCGACGTAGGCCGTGACGGGTGTGCCGCCGTGCCGCACGGCGTTCAGCAGCGCCTCGCGCATGGCCTGTGCCAGCGCCGCACCGTGCGGCTCGTAGGGGCGGTCGCCGGTCACGACGAGGTCGATGGCGACGCCGTGCAGGTCCTCGACGTCGTGGGCGACCTCGGTGACCGCGGCCGCGAGGGTCGACTGCGAGCCCTGCGGCCCGGCATACAGCCACGAGCGCAGCTCGCGCTCCTGGGCGCGGGCCAGCCGGGTGACGGCCGCGCTGTCGTGCGACTGGCGCTGGATGAGCGCGAGGGTCTGCAGCACCGAGTCGTGCAGGTGCGCGGCGATGTCGGCCCGCTCGGTGGCGCGCGCGGCCGCCACCTGCTCGCGGCGCAGGTCGCCCCACAGCCGCAGCGCCCACGGCGCGGCGATGATGAGGGCCCCGACCAGCACCGCGATGGCGGCGAGCAGGGCGTCCCAGACGGCCGAGAGGGACTCGCCGCGGGTGACGATGACGAGGATGCCGGCCACGGTCAGACCCGCGCCCAGCGCCACCCGGAGCCAGCCGTAGCGACCCTCACCGGAGCCGAGCCACCGCGAGCGCTGGGTGTCGTCGAGGTTGGACCAGGCGACGATGGCGCCGACCGCGATCGTGAACAGGGGCACGAGGAGCGTGCCGATGACGCCGCCCCCGAGCACCGGGGTCAGCAGCACCGCGCCGCCGACCACGAGCAGGCCGCCGACGACGAGGACCAGCCCCCACTGCCGGCGCTCGGGCGGCGTGCCCGCGGAGGGTGCCTGCGACGGGTCGGCGTCGGTGTCGCCCTCGGGGGTGAGGGCCCAGAGGAACACGTAGGCGGCGAGCCCGGCCCCGCCGGCGAGGGTCAGCAGGATGAAGGTGATGCGCACGCTGCGCCGCGAGACCCCCAGGTGGCGGGCGACCGCGCCGCAGACCCCCGGGGTCCAGCCGCGGGTGCGTGACCGCACGAGCGGGGGCCGCGGCGGCCGGGCCGGGTAGGAGTCGTAGCCGTACGCCGAGGGCACCCCGGCGGCGGCACCGGCGTCGGGACCACCGTCGGTCACCGGGCGCGGGTGCGCGGCTGCGGGTTCGTAGGGCGTGGGCACCCCCCCATCCTGACCTACCTGCCGGGGATGGAGGGTCGGTCCCGGGGTCCGCTCAGGGGGACGTCAGGGTCGACCCTCATGGCGAGGACCCCGTCGCGGGGACCACGCTGGAGCCATGACCGAGAACCCCACCCAGAGCGTGCCTCCACCGAGCACGTCATTCCTCGACGACAGCTTCGCCCGGCTGCGCAGCAGCGGCTACTTCCGCGACACCGACGGCCGCTGGTTCGGCGGTGTCTGCACCGGCCTGGCCCAGCGCTTCGGCGTCGACCCGGTGCTCATCCGGGCCGCGGCGGTCGTGCTCGCCTTCCTCGGGGGCATCGGTCTCACCGCGTACGTCATCCTCTGGCTGCTGCTGCCCGACCGGCAGGGCGACATCCTCGCCGAGCGCGCCGTGCGCCAGGGCGACGCCGGCCCCATCGCCCTGCTCGTGCTCGCCGCGTTCCTCGTGCTCGGCGGCGTGTTCTCGATCGGCAACGGCAACGGCTGGTTCGCGCCGCTGTGGCTGATCCCGGTCGCGGCGATCGCCTGGCTGGTGCTGGCCCGTCGCTCCGGCCACACGCCGCAGACCGGCTACGGCAGCGTGGCCGCCCCGCCGCCGCCCTACGGGACCGCCTCACCCGCGCCGTACGGCACCCCCGCCACCCCCACCCCGCCCCCGTCAGGAGAGGCCATGTCCACCACCCCCAGCTACGCCGCGCCGCCGATGGCGAGCGTGCCGACCCAGACCCCCACGGCGCCGTATGGCGGCAGCCAGCCGGGTGCCTACCGCGGCCCCTCCGGGCCCTACGGCGGCCGGCCCACCCCGCCGGCACCGCCGCGCCCCGTCGGCCCGGTGGGCCCGCCCCCGCCGCCGCGCCCGCGTCGCCGCCGCCCCAGCGCCTTCGTCGGCCTGGTCTCGCTCGGCATCGCCCTGGTCGGCATCGGTCTCGGCGCTGCGCTCGACGACCCGATCGGCTTCCCCGGCAGCTCCGCCACCCTCGGCTTCATCATCGCCCTGGCCGGCGTGTCGGTCGTCGTCCTCACCCTCGGGATGCGGGGCCGGGCCTCCGGCTTCAGCGGGTTCCTCGTCGTGTGCCTCGCCCTGCTGCTCGTCACCGCCTCGGCCGCCTCGCGCGTCGAGGTCAGGGACGGCGTCGGTGACCGCACCTGGACCCCGGTGCCCGCCACCGGGACCACCTCCTTCGAGCTGGGCGCCGGCGATGCCACCCTCGACCTGAGCCGGCTCGCCGCCACCTCGCCCACCCCCGCCCCGTCGGCGACGACCCCGACCGCCACCACCGCGCAGCAGGTCAACGTGCAGATGGGTGCCGGCGAGCTCACGATCGTCGTTCCCCCCGGCCTCGACGTCCGGGTCGACGCCAGCGTCGGCTTCGGCGACATCACCCACACCGGTGGCGTCGGCGGCACCACCGAGACCACCGGCAGCGACCGCAGCACCTCGACCCTCATCGGCGCCGAGCCCGTGGAGGTCGTCGTCGACGCCCAGCTCGGCCTCGGCCAGATCACCATCCAGGAGCAGTGATGAACACCCCGACCACTCCCCCCACCCCCGACTCCCCGTTCACCCCGGAGCCCCCGGAGCCCACGGAGCCCCGCGACAGCCTGGCCGACGAGATGTTCGTCGACGACGGCCGCACCACGCCCCTGCCGACGACGGACGCCCCGGCGACCGCCACCGGCGCCACCACACGATGACCGCCACCGCACCGGCACCGGCAGCGCCGCAGATCCCGGCGCCCGTCGCCCCGCCCGAGCCGCAGTGGCTCGGCGGCCCGGCCCCGTTCGCCCTCGTGCTCGGCCTGCTCGGCCTGCTCGTCGCGGGCAGCGTGCTGGTCAACGAGCTCACCGACATCACGCTGCCGTGGGGTGACCTCGGGCCGTGGAGCGTGGTCGCGGCCGGCCTGGTCGTGCTCCTCGTCGGGGCCATCGGGCTGCGCAGCAGCCGCAGCCGCGACACCCGCGGCTGAGGCCACCCGGTGTCGTCAGGCGAGCCCTGCCGCGCGCAGCGCAGCACCCACGCTCGCCACGACGGCCACCGACCCGAGGGCGTCCAGGGGCACCCATCGCGCGTCGGACGTCGACCCGCCCACGTCGTGCACGACGGGGCGGGTCGGCCGTTCGCAGCGGGCCGTGTGCAGCAGCCGCACCGCGTGGTAGTCCTCGAGCCCCCGGGGCGAGCGCCCCACCCAGTGCTGGGTCATCACGTCGACCAGCCGCACCTCGTCGACGACCTGGCCGGTCTCCTCGGCCACCTCGCGCACCACGCCGTCGGTGGGCGACTCCCCCGGGTCGAGCCCACCACCGGGCAGGTTCCACCGGCCGGCCGCACCGGTGTAGCCGGCCAGCTGGGTCAGCAGCAGCTTCCCGTCGGCCACGACGACGGCGTAGGCCGCGACCCGCTGGTGCGGGTCGACACCCAGCCGCTCGGCATCGGTCAGGCCCGGGCCCTCCGGCCCGAACGGTGGGTCGACCGGCGCCGCCGGCTGCACGGCATACCGCAGGGTGAGGTCGCCGAGCACGCCCTCGACCCCGACGACCGACCCCGGCCAGCCGCGCGCCGCCAGGCCGACCGCGGGGTCCTCCCCGTGCGCGAGCCTGAAGCGGACGACCTCCACGCCGTCCGGGCTGCCGACGACGGTGATCACGGGGCGTGCACCGCGGCCCGGTCGTACTCGGCCAGCGTCGCCGCCAGCACGCCGCTCCAGTCCTGCGCCGGCGGGGTGGCCAGCAGGTGAGCGCGCATCCCGGCGCGCAGCGCGTCGTCACCGGCGAGCCGGGCGAGGGCGAGCGCGAGCGGCCCGTCGCCGTCGGCGAGCAGGCCGTCGACGCCGTCCTCGACGAAGTCGTCGACCCCGGTGCCGCGCGGCGCCACCACCGGCACGCCGGCGGCCCGCGCCTCGAGCGGGGCGATGCCGAACGCCTCGAGCCGCGTCGCCGTGAGGTAGACGTCGGCCCCGTGGTGCAGCCGGCGCAGCTCCTCCTTGCCGACCCGCCCGGGCAGCTCGACCCAGTCCAGCCCGCTGCCGGCGCAGGCGGCGCTCCATCAGGCGGCGCTGCGGCCCCTCGCCGACGATCGTCGCGCGCAGCGGCACGGCCGGGTCGAGCACGGCGCGCGCCCGGTGCAGCACCTCGAGCGTGGCCAGCGGACGCTTGCGCGACACCAGCCGCATGGCCGACACGACGTGCACCGGATGCCGGGTGCCCGCCTCCGCGCGCTCGGGCCCGGGGTGCCACCACGCGGCATCCACGCCGTTGGGCACCACCTCGACGACCGCGCCGCGGGCGGCGGCGGACACCCGGGCGGCCGCCATCCTCGACACCGCGTTGAGGGCGACGCCACGCCCGGCCCAGCGCGACAGGTGACCGAGCGTGCGGAACACCGTGCGACGAGCGGTCGATCACGCAGTGGAAGGTGGCGGTGACGGGCAGGCCGGCGTCGAGCGCCACCGGCACGAGGTCGGTGGCGAACGGGCTCACGACGCCGAGGTGGGCATGCGCGACGTCGAAGCCACCCGGCCGCCAGTCGCCGGCGCACCTCGCGAGGAGCGAACGGGTTCACCGGGATTCCGCCCGGCAGCGGGATCGCGAGCCGGTGCACCGTGACGCCGTCGTCGCCGGTGGAGGTGTGGCCGCCGCGCTCACCGTGCGGCCCGGCCGTCGCCGTGAACACCTCGACCTCGTGCCCGGCGCGCACCAGCTGGCGGGAGAGGTCGCGCACCTGGCTCTCGATCCCACCCAGCCGAGGCGGGTAGCAGTCCGTGAGCATGGCGACCTTCACGAGGCCTCAGCCTGCCATGCGGGAGGATGGGCCACGATGTCCCCCACCATCGTGGCCTTCCACGCCCACCCCGACGACGAGGCCCTGCTCACCGCAGGCACGATGGCTCGTGCCGCGGCAGAGGGCCACCGCGTGGTGCTCGTGCTGGCGACCGACGGCGGGGCCGGCCTGGCGGCCGCCGAGCTGAGCGGCGACGGGCACCTCGGCGATCGCCGGCTGGAGGAGGCGCGACGGTCGGCCGCGGCCCTGGGCGTCGCCCGCGTCGAGTGGCTGGGCTACGCCGACAGCGGCAGCGGGCCCGAGCCCGAGCCCGACCTGCCCGGGGTCATCCGGTTCTGCCGGGCACCCGTCGAGGAGGCCGCCGAGCGGCTCGCCGCGATCCTGCGCACCGAGCGGGCCGACCTGCTGCTGTCCTACGACGCCCACGGGGGCTACGGCCACCGCGACCACGTGCGGGTGCACGAGGTCGGCGCCCGCGCGGCCGAGATCGCCCGCACCCCGCGAGTGCTCGAGGCCACCGTGCCCCGCGACACCATCGTGCGGGCGGTGCGCGCCGTCGGCCGGGTCTACCGCTTCCCCGACGAGTTCGACCCGACGTCGTTCGAGCGCGCCTTCTCGGCCCGCTCCGAGATCACCCACCGGGTCAACGTGCGGCGGTATGCCGGTGCCAAGCGGGCGGCGATGCGGGCGCACGCCTCGCAGGCGACCGGCGGCGGCGCGGCATCCGTCGGTGCCGGCGGCCAGACCGGCGACCGCACCCTGGCGGCCTTCCTGCGCATCCCCCGACCGGTCTACGATCTCGTGTTCGGCAGGGAGTGGTTCCGCGACCCCGCCCTCCCGCCGGGGGGACCCGTGCGCACCGACATCTTCGAGGGGGACCGATGAGCTCCGGCACCAGGAAGGTGCTGCAGACCGTGATCGGTCTGGGGCTGGCGGCCGCCATGCTCATCTGGGGGCTGCCCTACTTCGCGAAGACGTCGTGGACCGACATCTGGGCGGTCATCCGCACCATCCCGCTCAGCCACGCACTCGGCCTTCCAGGCCCTGATGCTGCTCGGCCTGTACAGCTACACCTTCACCTTCACCGGGTCGCTGCGCGGGCTGAGCCACGGCCGGGCGCTGATCGTGAACCTGTGCGGCTCGTCGGTCTCGAACCTGCTGCCCGGCGGTGGCGCCGTGGGGCTCGCGGCCACCTACGCGATCTGCCGGTCCTGGGGCTTCTCGCGGCGCGCGACGTCGACCTCGGTCATCGTCACCGGCGTCTGGAACGTCATGGCCCGCATCGCGCTGCCGGTGGTGGCGATCGGCGCCCTGTGGTTCGGCGGCGTCACCCTCCCCCCGGCCCTGACCGACCTCGCCGTGGCGGGCATGTTCACCGGCGTCGGCATCCTGGCGGCCTTCGTCGCGATCATGGCGAGCGAGCGGGCCGCGCAGTGGATCGGCCGGGTGCTCGACATCGTGCTCGGGCCGCTGACCCGCCGGCGGCGGGCGAGAAGGACCGCGGATGCCGCAGCGAAGGCGAAGGCCGCCGGGAACGGTCCGCCCCCGCCCGCGGAGCCGATGAGCATCACGGAGCTCGTCACCGACCTGCGGGCCCGGATCAACGACGTCGTCAGCAGCGGCTGGATCTCGATGACGCTGGGCATGATCGGCTTCTTCGGCGCCTACTACGTGCTGTTCGTGCTGATCATGCGCGAGACCGGCGTGACCCTGCCGCTCAACCTGCTCTTCGCGGCGTTCGCGATCGGGCGCCTGCTCACCGCGGTGGGCATCACCCCCGGCGGCATGGGCATCACGGAGACGGCGACGTCGGCGGTGCTCGTGGCCTGGGGGGCCGACGCGGCCGGGGCGACGGCCGGCGTGGTGCTCTTCTCGATCTTCACGCACCTCATGGAGGTGCCGCTCGGCGCGCTCGGCTGGCTGCTGTGGACCGCCAGCAAGAAGGTCGAGCCGCCCGCCGAGGGCGACGAGCCGACCTTCGTCCGGGAGCACACCGACCCCCGTTCCTCCCCGACCATGTAGGGAAGAGCCGGTCAGTCCTCGCGGAGGAAGACCATCGCCATCGGGGTCTGCTCGCTGCCCTGGCCGAGCGGGTTGTCGGCGAACATCTCCTCGAAGCGCGCCCAGTCGCCGGGCACGTCCGAGCCGAGCACGTTGCGCCCGATGTCGTTGGCGTCCATGATCACCGTGCCGCCGAAGGTCGAGCGCCACGGCTCGGGCACCCGCTGGCGGATGGCGGCGGACAGCCGTGCCGCGACGGCATCCGGGTCCTTGGGGGCGAGCTTGGCCGAGACGTTGCTCGGGTAGGCCGAGTACTCGGTCGGGCCGTCGATGGCGTTGATGTCGTTGCCGACGAGCTCGTAGAACATGCCCTTGCGGCCCAGCACCTTGCCGACCGCTCCCCCGGCCGAGGCGTAGAGCACGCGCGGCAGGCCGGCCTCCTGGATCGCGAGCTGCATGGTGAACGGGCTGCCCAGGCCGATGCCGGCCGGCGTGCGCGTGACGTAGCGCGAGAGCACCCGTGCGGGGCGACCGACCTTGATGTCCCAGACGAAGTAGGACCGGCCCTGCGTGATGGCAACGACCTTCTCGGACAGGAAGAACCACCACGGGCCGCGGGTGGCAGCGTCGTGGTCGGGGCCGGCAGTGGGCAGGCCGGCGAAGAACCGGTCGACGTACTCGAGCACCTTGGCGTCGAGGTCGTCGTCGCGGCTGAACAGCTCGGTGCGCACGGGGTAGCGCCGCACCGCCTCACCGAGCGAGGTGGTGAGGTCGAGCGACCGGCCCTCGTTGGGCTCGTAGTCGGTCTTGACGTGAGCGGCCTGCTCGGCCAGGGCCGCGTCGGCATCCGGGTCGTGGTCGTCGATGAACTCGCGCAGCCACAGCTCGAGGTTGATCAGCCGCCAGAAGGTCATCGTGTCGACGTCGTTGGCGCCCTTGATCCAGCCCTCGAACGCGGCGATCACCTCGCCCTGGTTGACGTAGGGGCGGTTGGCGAACGACTCGCTGAGGAAGATGTTGTAGAAGTGGTTCTTCAGCCGCATGAACCACTCGACCTGCGGGGTGGTGAACCCGATCTTGTTGCGGCGGCGGTTGATCGACTCGGGCAGCAGCCCGCGGGTGGCGTCGCGCAGCACCCGCTTGTTCCAGCCGTCCTTGATGATCGCCTCGTCGGAGAGGCTGAAGATGAACTTCAGCACCTCCTTGTCGAGGAACGGCACGCGCCCCTCGAGCGAGAAGCGCATCGTGTTCTTGTCCTCGTAGCGCAGCAGGCTGGGCAGGCTGTTGTGGAAGAGGTCCTCGACGAGCCGCTTCTTGAGGTTCGCGCCCTCGGAGACGTAGCGCTCCCCGCGGTGCTCGGCGACGAACCCGGCATCCATCAGCTGGGTGACCGGGATGGTCTTCTTGAGCTTGACCTTGGCCTTGAGCTTGAAGCGGCCCAGCCGGTAGAGCACGTCGAGGCTCTTGGCGAGCTCGCCGGCCGCGACCGTCATCCCCTGGGCGCGCAGCTGGCGCAGGTAGACGAAGTAGTAGGGGATGTAGCCGGCCATCATCTCGTCGGCGCCCTGGCCGTCGAGCAGCACGGTGACGTGCTGGGTGGCCTCGCGCATCACCTGGAACTGCGCGTACGGGCCGGAGGAGATGAGCGGCTCCTCCTGGGTGCGGATGAAGTCGAGCAGGTCGGCCTTGAACTCGTCGGCCGTCGGCAGGATCTTGTGCGAGTCGACGCGGCCCGTGCAGATGTCGAGCACGTCGTCGACGTAGCGCTCCTCGTCGTTGATCGAGCCCGGGAAGACCGCCGAGAAGGTGTTCTGCCGGGCGCCGACCGCGCGGGTCGACAGCTCGTCACCCTCGTTGAGCAGCTGGTTGATGATGACGGCCACGGCGCTGGAGTCGAGGCCGCCCGAGAGGCTGGTGCCGACGGGCACCTCCGACTGCAGGCGCAGCCGGATCGACTCGACGAGGCGGCGCTTGTACTCCGCGGCCGCGGCGTCGTCGTAGGGCCGCTGCTCGTGCGCGAGCTCGAGCAGCTCCTCCTTCAGGCGGGTGAACATGCGCCGGTGGATGCCGGTGCCGTCGGCCGTGAGCATCTCGCCGGGGGCGAGCCGCTCGATGCCGTCGAAGAACGTCTCGGTGCCGTCCTCGTGCGCCCGGAAGCGCAGGTAGCGGTAGACCGAGCGCTCGTTGACCTTCTTCTCGTAGAGCCCGCTCGCGAGGATGGGCTTGATCTCGCTGGCGAACAGCAGCGCCTCGCCGCCACCGCCCGGCGCGGGCACCCGGGCGACGTAGAGCGGCTTGATGCCGAAGTGGTCGCGGGCCAGGGTGAGCCGCTTCTCCTCGCGGTCCCAGATCGCCAGGCCGAACATGCCGTTGAACCGGTCGAACGCGTCGGGCCCCCACTGCGCGAACGCCTGCAGCACCACCTCGGTGTCGGAGTCGGTGCTGAACTCGCGACCCAGCGCCACGAGCTCGTCGCGCAGGTCGAGGTAGTTGTAGACCTCACCGTTGTAGGCGATCGAGTAGCGCCCGTCGGCGGTGTCCATCGGCTGCTGGCCGTGGGCGACGTCGATGATCGACAGCCGCCGGTGGGCCAGGCCGCAGGGTCCGCTGGTGACGACCCCCTCACCGTCCGGTCCGCGGTGCTGCTGGCAGTCGTTCATCCGCTCCAGCAGGGCGTGGTCGGCGTGGAGTCCGTGGTAGCCGGCGATGCCGCACATGCGTTGGGTCAGGTCCTCGTGCTCGGGGGGGGTGGGCGAGCGGCATCCCAGGTGGTTGCCGAGGTCCCAGCCTGCCACGGATGCCGGGGCAGACCGATTCGCGATGGCGCGGCTTTGCTCAGGCGGGCAGGTGCGCGTTCAGCCACGCGACGACGTCGGCGGTGACCTCGTCGCGGTTGGTCTCGTTGAAGATCTCGTGGCGCGCGCCGGGGTAGAGCGTGCAGGTGACGTCGGCCACCCCCACCGACTCGTACTGCTCGGCGACGGCCCGCACGCCCTTGCCGCTGTCGCCGACCGGGTCGGCGTCACCGGCGACCAGCAGGATCGGCAGGTCACGGCGTACCCGGGCGACCTGACGGCGGTCGTTGATGCCGCCCAGGCCGGTGAGCAGGTCGGCGAAGAACCCCGAGGTGAAGGTGTTGCCGCACAGCTCGTCGGCGACGTAGAGGTCGACCTCGGCGTCGTCGCGCGAGAGCCAGTCGAAGTCGGTGCGGTTGGGCTTGAAGGCCGCGTTGTACTGGCCGAAGGTCAGCTTGTCGAGCAGGGTGCTCACGTGCCGCCGACCGCGCAGCCGTGCCTCGGTGTGCGCCACCAGGCCACCGACCTTGCCGAGCAGGCCCGGGTCGCCGGCGGTGCCCGACAGCACCAGGCCGGAGAGCTGGCGGCTGTCCTCGATGACGTAGGCGCGGGACAGGAAGGACCCCATCGAGTGGCCGAGCAGGAAGACCGGCAGGTCGGGGTGCTCCTCCCGGGCGAAGTCGGTGACGGCCCGCAGGTCGGCCACGACGCTCGCCCAGCCGTCCTGGTCGGCGAAGTAGCCGTGGTCGGCCTTGCTCGCCGTGCCGCCGTGGCCGCGGTGGTCGTTGGCGTAGACCGCGAAGCCGGCCGCCGTGAGCGCCTCGGCCAGCCGGGCGTAGCGGGCGGCGTGCTCGGCCATCCCGTGGGCGATCTGCACGACCGCCCTGGGCGGGCCCTCGGGCAGCCACCGGTAGGTGTTCAGGCCGGTGCCGTCGCTCGCCGTCACGGTCGTGGTCGTGCTCTGCATGGTCGCCGTCCTTGGTTACCGATGAGTATGCCGAGCACAGCCTGCCACGCCGGCCGCACCGGGCACAGCCGCGTCTCTCAGGCGCAGCCCGTCGACACGGCGAGCGCCGCGCAGACCTCGCGCATCCGGTGGTCCGAGAGCCGGCCGAGCCGCTGGGTGAGGGCGCCGACGGCCACCGACTCGACGGCATCGAGGGCAGCGACGCACGACTGCGGCACGGGGTCGTGCTCGGGGTCGAGCCCCACCTCGCTCGGCAGGCCACGCACGGTCGTGGTGCACGGTGACACCAGCGCTCGCCGCAGCCCACGGACGACCGCGTCGCGCGAGAGGACGACGACCGGCCGGCGCGGAACCTCCGGCGCCTCGGCCCACCACACCTCCCCGCGCAGCGGCAGGGCGCTCACGACGACGCCTGCCGGCGCCACGCGTCGAGGTCGCCCCAGGCGTCGGGTTCGGTGACCGGGGCGGCGGAGTAGGCCCGGTCGTAGGCGGCGTCGACCTCGGCCCGGCGGTGGGCGTCGAGCAGCGACTCCAGGGCCGCCTCGAGCAGCGAGGCATCGGTGGTCTTGCCGTGGGCCTGGCGGGCGCGGGCGAGGAGGTCGGCATCGACGGTCGTGCTCACCCTCACCTTCGGCATGCCACGACCGTAGCATGATGGTGGCATCGGGCGGCGTGGTGGCTCGCCGGTCAGGGGCGGGCGCCGCGCTCCCGCAGCCACGCCACCAGCTCGGTGGCGCCGGAGCGTTCGGCGGCGCCGAGCGGGGTCAGCCCGTCCCAGCCGCGCCAGCCCGGGTCGGCGCCCGCATCGACCAGCAGGGATGCCGTCTCGAGCCGGCCCCCGTGGCAGGCACCCCAGAGCAGCGCGTCCAGTGAGTCGACGTCGCCCGCGGCGAGCGCGGCGGCGACCCGGTCGGTCATCCCGAGCGCTGCGGCATCCCACGGCGACACCGCGGCTCCACGCTCGACAAGGAGGCGCGCGGCATCCCACTGGGCGAAGGCGGTGGCGTCGTTCAGCGGGGTGCCGCCACCGATCACGGCGCCGAGCGCGTCGATGTCGGCGCCGGCGTCGAGCAGGGCGGCGACGGCTTCGGTGTCGTCGCTGCTCGCCGCCCAGTGCAAGGGGGTCTCGGAGTGCTCGCCGACGAAGCGGGCACCGACGTCGGCGCCCGCCGCGACCAGCAGCGCGATGGTCGCCGCGACGCCGGGGCGGTGGCCGGGCCAGTCGGTCGCGACGTGCAGGAGCGACCGGCCGCCGTGCCCGGGCAGCGGCCCGGTCACCAGGGCCGGATGCGCGGCGAGCACCGTTGCCAGGGAGTCGTGGTCGCCCGAACGCACGGCCGCGACGGCGGTCGCCACGGCATCGGCGGGGAGCAGGTCTGCGTCGTCCACGCCCTCATCCTCGCCTGCGACGCCGGCTGGTGCGCCGCGGAAACCCGGTGGCGGCGGTGAGCCGCGCCGTCCTAGCGTGGGCGGCCGGGCGAGCGGACGGGGAGACGACGGATGACGTGTGAGCTGGTGGCGCTGTGCATCGACGCGCACGACCCGGCGGCCCTCGCCGAGTTCTGGGCCGGGGTGCTCGGCCGGGAGGTCGCGGACGACGGGTCGACGGGTCGGGCGAGGTGGTGCTGCCGCCCGACGGCGAGCCGGGGTTCGCGGTGCGCTTCGCGCCGACGAGCGAGCCCAAGCTCGGACCCAACCAGATGCACTTCGACCTGCACAGCACCACGCAGCCAGGACCAGGCGGCGACCGTGGCGCGGGCGCTCGAGCGGGGCGCGAGCCACCTCGACGTCGGCCAGCTCCCCGCGGAGGAGCACGTGGTGCTCGCCGACCCCGAGGGCAACGAGTTCTGCGTCATCGAGGCCGGCAACGGCTTCCTCGCCGACACGCCCCGCATCGGCTGCCTGTCGAGCGACGGCTCGCCACGGGTCGGCCGTTTCTGGAGCGAGGCCCTGGGCTGGCCGCTCGTCTGGGACCAGGACGAGGAGACGGCGATCCAGTCGGCCCGCGGCGGCTCGAAGATCTCGTGGGGCGGCCCGCCCTACGCCCTTCGCGCCGGGGCCCAGCGGTGGCGGTGGCACCTCGCGCCGCCACCGGGTGGCGACCAGGACGCGGAGGTCGAGCACCTCCTGGCGCTCGGTGCCACCCGCGTCGAGGGCGACCGACGGCCCGACGGGGCGGTGGTGCTCGCCGACCCCGACGGCAACGAGTTCCGCGTGCTCCCGGCCGGGGCGACCGGCTGACCACCGCCGAGCCCGCTTCGGGATAACGGTCCGATAAATCGGTGCCATCACCCCGATATGTCTCACCCATCTCTTCGTCTGGGCCCGCGCTCAAACAGGTTGTGCGCCATCAGAATTGGGGTGTGGAAACTCTGGCTATCGAACGTGTGTTCGACTATCATGAGGTATGTCGACCAGCCAGCTCCGAGCCCGCATCGCGGCAGTGCGTGCCGAGGCCACCGCCATCGGCGCCGAGCTGGCTGCGCGGGCGGCCAGAGATGGAGCCCGACGAGCTGTTCGAGGTCAGTGGTGAGCTGCAGGGTGCGGCCAACGCGGTCGAGGGGGCGCAGCTAGTCGCCATGGCCCACGCCGCCTGCCACGAGTCCCGCCTGAGCGACCGCGGCCTGGTCGAGGTGCACCACGGTCTGGGGTTCGTCGACACCATGGCCCCTTCCCTGGTGTCGCTCGAGGCCGGCATCGGCCAGTGGGCGGCCGGTCGCCGGGTGTCGCTGGCCGCGAAGTCGTCGGAACGTTTCCCGCGGCTGCTGGGCAAGGTGGTGGCCGGTGAGCTGACCAGCGCCACCATCGCCAAGGTCGTCTCGGTCTGCGACGGCCTCGACCTGCAGGCGTGCGCGAAGGTCGAGGACGTGCTGCTCGACCGGCTGCCCGGGCTCGACCCCGCGCGGGTGACGGGCGTCATCCGCACGGTCGCCACCCGCATCGCCGCCGACCAGATGCGCGAGACCACCAAGAAGAACCGCAAGGACCGGTACGTCGAGGTCTGCCCCGGGCCCGACGGCACCACCATGTGGTCGGCGCAGCTGCCCACCGGGCCGTCCGCCGCGATGTGGGACGCCATCAAACGCCACGGCGACACCATCGCCCAGGACAACCCCTCGCTCACCCTCGACCAAGCCCGCGCCGACGCCCTGGCCGACCTCGTCCTCAGCAACGTCACCGTCACCGCCAGGGTCACACTCGGCATCCCGGTCATCACCGGCCCGGACGCGGTCGACGCCAAGGCCGCAGCGGTGGCCTCGGCCGCGGCCGACGGCCGCAGCCGGGTGTTGCGGGTGCTGGGCTGGGCCGCGACTTCTCCGTCCTCGCCGCACTCAACGGCGCCGACGTCCCCGGCATCGGGTTCATCGACCCCGACACCGTCGAGGCCCTGCTCGCCGTGGTCCCCACCGACATCGGCCGCGCCCTGCTCGACGCCCGCACCGGCACCCTGATCGACTCGGTCACCAACGCCTACCGCCCACCCAGAGCGATGCGCGACTTCGTCGCCACCCGCGACGGAACCTGCCGGATGTGGGGCTGCACCCGCCCCGCGACGGCCTGCGACACCGACCACGCCCGACCCTGGCCCGCCGGACCCACCACCCCCACCAACCTCGGCGGCCTCTGCCGCCGCCACCACCGCCTCAAGCAACGCCGCCGCTGGACCTACCAGCTCGACCCCGACGGCACCGCCACCTGGACCTCACCCAACGGCAAGCGGCGGATGACCTACCCCCAACACACCTACTGGCCACCCATAGAACCCGCGCCACCCGAGCCGCAGCCGGCTGCGGTCAGCACGCGCCCTCCCGACGATCCGCCGCCTTTCTGATGACGGCACGAGCGGGGAGTCGCCGGGTCACCGGAGATCCGACGACCCGAGCGACCATGCCCCTAGGGTTCGGTCATGACGCAAGCGCCGGAGCCCGAAAGCCGGCCTCCGCACCCCTCGGCCCAAGGCACGCTGCGTCTGACCTTGCAAGGAAACGCTCTCACCTCCGGGTGGCTGACGCCGGCCGTCTCCGTGAACGGGTGGTCCGTGTACAGCCGGTTCGGCACCATGGACCTCCCCGTCTGGGCCGGTCGGAACCGGGTGGATGTCCGTGCCAGGTGGTGGCGCACCTACGGCCAGGCGTCACTCGAGGTCGAGGTCCCACCAGGCGCAGTCGTGCCCGTGTTCTACGCGGCTCCGCACCATGTCTTCAGCACCGGATCGATCGGGCACGAGCCCCAGCGTCGCAAGGGGCTCGCGGCATCCATCGCCATCGTGGTCGGCTTCGTGGTGGCCGTCTTCGTCGGATTGGCTGCGTTCTTCGCCGTGCTGGTCTGGCTCGCGCAGCGCTGATTCACTCCCACTCGATGGTGCCCGGCGGCTTGCTCGTGACGTCGAGCACCACCCGGTTGACCTCGCGCACCTCGTTGGTGATGCGGGTCGAGATCTTCGCCAGCACGTCGTAGGGAACCCGCGTCCAGTCAGCGGTCATCGCGTCCTCCGACGACACCGGGCGCAGCACCACCGGGTGACCGTAGGTGCGGCCGTCGCCCTGCACCCCCACCGAGCGCACGTCGCCGAGCAGCACCACCGGGCACTGCCAGATCTCGCGGTCCAGCCCGGCCGAGGTCAGCTCCTCGCGCGCGATCAGGTCGGCAGCGCGCAACACGTCCAACCGCTCGGCGGTCACCTCACCGACGATCCGGATGCCGAGCCCCGGGCCGGGGAACGGCTGGCGCCACACGATCCCCTCCGGCACGCCGAGCTCGAGACCGACCTGGCGCACCTCGTCCTTGAACAGCAGCCGCAGCGGCTCGACCAGCTTGAACTGCAGGTCGTCCGGCAGCCCGCCGACGTTGTGGTGCGACTTGATGTTCGCGGTGCCGGTGCCGCCGCCCGACTCGACCACGTCGGGATACAAAGTCCCCTGCACCAGGAACTCGACCGGGTGGTCGGAGTCACCCGAGTGCGAGCCGACCACGTCGCGCGCCGCCTGCTCGAAGACCCGGATGAACTCGCGGCCGATGATCTTGCGCTTCTCCTCGGGGTCGGACACCCCGGCCAGCGCCGACAGGAACCGCTCCCGCGCGTCGACGACCAGCAGGTCGACCCCGGTGGCCGCGACGAAGTCCTTCTCGACCTGCTCCGCCTCACCCGAGCGCAGCAGCCCGTGGTCGACGAACACGCAGGTCAGCTGGTCACCGACGGCCTTCTGCACCAACGCAGCCGCCACCGACGAGTCGACGCCGCCGCTCAGGCCGCAGATGACGCGCGCCTCACCGACCTGCGCCCGCACCGCGGCGACCAGGTCGTCGACGACGTTCGCCGCGGTCCACTCCCCCGTCAGCCCCGCCCCGCGGAGCAGGAAGTTCTCGAGCACCTGCTGGCCGAACGTCGAGTGCAGCACCTCCGGGTGCCACTGCACGCCGTAGAGCTTGCGATCGTCGTCCTCGAACCCCGCGACCGGCGCCCCCGACGTCGTGGCGGTGACCGACATCCCGGCCGGCGCCTTGGACACCGAGTCGCCGTGGCTCATCCACACCGACTGGTCGGTGGGCTGCCCGTTGAACAGCGTCGACCTGGTGTCGAGGATGCTCGCCGGCGTCGCCCCGAACTCCGACAGCCCGGTCTTCTCGACGATGCCGCCGAGCGCCCGGGCCATCGCCTGGAAGCCGTAGCACATGCCGAACACCGGCACCCCGGCCTCGAGCAGCGCGGGGTCGAGCGAGGGTGCGCCCTCCTCGTAGACCGACGACGGCCCGCCGGACAGGATGATCGCCGCGGGCTCCTTCGCGAGCATCTCGGCCACCGGCATCGAGTGCGGCACGACCTCGCTGAAGCACGAGGCCTCGCGCACCCGCCGCGCGATGAGCTGCGCGTACTGGGCGCCGAAGTCGACGACGAGCACCGGCCGGTCGGCGAGGTGCACCGGCTCGCCACCCTCGACGACCACGTGGTCGGGGTCGTCGTGATGGGGAATGGCGGGGTCCGTGCGGGGGGCGTCGCTCACGCGGCCAAGGCTATAGGCGCGCCGCCGCGAGGCCGGCCTCGACCTCCCGGGCGACCTTGCGCTCGACCCAGAACGACAGGAACGGCACACAGCCGGCGAGCATGACCAGCGCCATCTTCGGCAGCGTCCACCCGACCTTGAAGCCGAGCAGCGCCGTGGCCACGAGGTAGACCATGTAGATGAAGCCGTGCGGCTGCGGCCACCAGTACAGCGGGTTGTCCGTGCCCTTCAGCCCGAAGCCGTAGGACAGCACCATCTCGACCACGAGCACCAGCAGGCCGACACCGACGATGAAGGCCATCACCTTGAAGAACGTCAGGCGGGGGCGCACCCCGTCGGCGTCCTCGATGCGCAGGCCGCTGGGGGTCGCCGACGAGGGGATGCCCGGGGTCGAGGCGGCGGGGGTGCTGGGCTCAGGCGTCGTCACGCGCACCATTGTCACCCGCGGCGACGGGCTCCTTGTCGACGGCCCCCGTGCCGAGCGGCTCCGCCGGCACGTCGGGCTCCGCCGGCACGTCGGGCTCCGGCGGCGCGCCGGCGACCTGCTCCGCCCGCGCCCGGCGGGTCTCGTCGCGCACCATCCGGGCCCACATCCACAGGGTGAACGCCGCGAAGATCCACCACTGCACGGCATACGCCGCGTTGCGCCACTGCACGCCCGTGTCACCGACGGGGGTGGGCACCAGGGTCGGGCCGGATGCCGGCGCCGGGCTCTGCGACTCGAGGAACCCGAACGCGTTGTACAGCTCGCCGGGCCACGTGTTGACCAGCAGCGAGAGGTCGACCGAGCCGATCTGGCCGGGCGGGACGGGGTCGGGTGAGGGCGACTCGCCCGGCGCGAGGCCGCCGCGGATCGTGAGGGTGCCCTCCGGCGGGGCGTCGGCCGACGCGGCATCCGGCACGAAGCCGCGCACCACGGGCAGCGTGGCGCCGCCGCGGTCCAGCACGAACGGCGTGAGCACCCACAGGCCCGGCCGGCCCTCGAGCCGGCGACCGGGCACGAGCAGCTGGCCCTCGGCGGCGTAGTGGCCGGTGGCGATGAAGGGCCGTGACGACAGGTCGCTCCGGAACGGCGCGTGCGGCTGGAGCAGGGTCGTCAGCTCGGCGGGGGCCTGGGAGCGCGCCTGCTCGACCGCCTCGCGGTGGGCGGTGCTCTCGGCGACGCCGAGCTGCCAGCGGCCGAGCCAGATGAACGTGGCGCAGAGCACCAGCGCGAGCCCGAGCAGGCCGAGGAACCTCGGCGTCAGGGCGGTCCGCAGCACCCTTCGAGGTTACGTCACCCGCATACGACCACCGCGACGCCCGGGTCTCGCCCGGCCCCTCGGCCCCGCACCCCCCACCGCGGACGTGGGTGAAAATCGCCGCCTGGACGGCGGATATCACCCACGTTCGAGGTTGGACGAGCCCAACCGCGGCCACCTTCTCGTGGCGTCGACTCGATATCGTCGGCGGAGGTCGGCCCGCTGGGCGCGGAGCCCAGCGGCCACGGGAGCAAGGAGTGGTCGCGATGGCAGGGTTCCTGGGGCGACGACGCGAGCACGACGACAACGTGCCACCGGGCCAGTACGTCACGCACGACTTCCCGGTGCTGACGGCCGGCCCCACCGAGGTGGTGCCCACCGACCGGTGGCAGCTCACCATCACCGACGGCACGGCCACCGGCACCTTCGACTGGCGCGGGCTGCACGCGTTCGGCCTGCAGCCCCTGACCACCGACATCCACTGCGTCACGCACTGGTCGAAGCTCGGCACCTCGTGGCGCGGCGTGCCGGTGTCGACCCTGTTCGAGGCGGTCGGGGTCGACGACCTGCCCTACGCGCTGGTCACCAGCTACGGCGGCTACACCACCAACGTGCCCGTCGAGGACCTCGTCGACCGCGACGCGATGATCGCCGTCGAGTTCGAGGGTGAGCCGCTGCGCGCCGAGCACGGCGGGCCGGCCCGGCTGCTCGTGCCCCACCTCTACCTGTGGAAGAGCGCGAAGTGGGTCACCCGCATCGAGCTGCTCGAGCACGACCACCCGGGGTTCTGGGAGGTCGCCGGCTACCACAACTACGGCGACCCGTTCCGCGAGCAGCGCTACCACGGCGACTGACCGGTGACCGAGCCCCCCGGCATCCTCGCCGCCCCGCCCACGGCTCCGCGCGTGGCCCCGCTGGCGCACCTCGCCTGGCGCGAGGCGTCGGTCGCGGCCGTCGTCGAGGAGACCGCCGACGCCCGCAGCCTCGTGCTCGACGTGCCCGGCTGGCCGGGCCACGTCGCCGGGCAGCACGTCGACGTGCGGCTCACCGCGCCCGACGGCTACCAGGCCACCCGCAGCTACTCGCTGTCGTCCGGCCCGGGCGAGCCGCCCACCATCACCGTGCAGGAGGTGCCCGACGGCGAGGTCTCGACCTACCTGGTGCGCGACGTCGCGGTCGGCGACACCATCGGGCTGCGCGGGCCGATCGGCGGCTACTTCGTGTGGACCGGCCAGCACCGACCGCTGCTGCTGGTCGGCGGCGGCTCGGGGCTGGCCCCGTTGCGGGCCATCTGGCGCGCGGCCGACCCCACCGTTCCGGCCGTCGTGCTCGCCTCGGTGACCACCCCCGCCCGGCTCCTGTATGCCGCAGAGCTCGCCGACCGCGTGCGCTCCGGCGCCGTCGCCGCCACCGTCCACCTCTCCCGCGACGACGTGCCCCCGGATGCCGTGCGCACCGGGACGCCGCTCGAGCGCGGTGACGCTCCGGCCGGGGCGGGTCGACGCGGCATCCGTCGTGGCGGCGCTCGACGCGTGTGGCGGCCCCGACGCCGACCCGGCCGTCTTCGTCTGCGGGCCGACCTCGTTCGTCGAGGCCGTCGTCGGGCTGCTCGGCGACGCCGGCCTCGACCCCCGCACCGTGCGGGCCGAGCGGTTCGGCTGACGCCATGTCGACCCGACTCCGGCCGCACGGCATCCACCCCACCCCCAGTCGCGAACGAGAGGCAGCAACCGATGAGTGACCACGTCGACGGGAACGCCGTGATCGGCGCGCTCTCCCTGGCCCTCGGCACCGACCTCGCGCAGGGGTCGATCGAGTGCGCCGGGTGCGGCGACACCCACGAGATCGCCCGCACCCACGTCTACCTGCGTTGCCCCGGCATGGTGCTGCGCTGCCCCGGGTGCGGGGCCGTGGAGGTGGTCATCGTGGAGATCCGGCACCGGCTCACCGCCACGCTGAGCGGCATCACGGCCCTGCGCACCCGGCCGGCCGGCGCCCCCGCACCCGCGTGAGCGGGCCCGACGGGCTGCAGGTCGTCACGGCGATCAGCGTCGCGCTCGCTACGCGGCTGCCGATGCGCGACGTCGAGCGGGTGCACGCCGAGGCCGGCGCAGGGTTGGTCGGTGACCGCTACCACGGCGGCTCGATCTTCCGGGTGCTCGAGTCCGGCGACATCGCCGTCGGCGACGTCTGGCAGGAGCTGGATCCCGAGTTGGGTGCTGAGGTGGCTGCCTGGGCGACCGGCTGAGCCCTCAACTCGGCTCGGAGGCTCGGAAACTCGTTCGCTCGCAGGGACCTCCGGCGCTTAGCGTGGAGAACTGATGTCGCACGACTACTGGCCCTACGCGATCGACGCGGACGAGGCCCCACCGGTGGACGCCGACCGCTACCTCGGGTGGCTGGCTCGGCGCCAGTGGCGAACCATTCTCGGGGGCGTCCTGTTCGGCGTGCCGTGGATGCTGTCCATCGCCCTCGTCCCGGCGGCGATCGGCAAGGCCATCGACGGCCTCGTCGCCCAGGACCCGCAGGCCCTGCTCGTGTGGTCCGCCGCGATCATGGGGCTGGGACTGCTGAGTGCCGTGACGTCGAACGGCCGGCACTGGTTCGCGGTGCGCAACTGGCTCATCGCGTCGTTCCGCACCGCGGTGGTCACCGAGCGCTCGGTCCGGCGCGCCGGGCCGTCCCTCACCCGGCAGATGCCGGCCGGCGAGGTCGTCACCAGCTTCGCCAGCGACTTCTGGCGGATCGGCAACGCCTACGACGTCACCGCCCGGATGGCCGGTGCCATCGTCAGCTTCCTCGTCGTGTCGGTCATCCTGCTGCGCGGCTCGGTGCTGCTCGGCGTCATCATGCTCGTCGGCGGCCCGGTGCTGCTCGCCTCGCTCACCCTCGTGATGCGCCCGCTGCAGAAGCGCCAGGCGGCCCAGCGGCAGGAGGCCGGGCTGCTCACCTCGCTCGGCGCCGACACCGTCGCCGGGCTGCGCGTGCTGCGCGGCATCGGCGGCGAGGACACCTTCCTGGCCCGCTACGCCGCCCAGTCCGGCCGGGTGCGTGCCGCGGGGGTGCGGCTGTCCGGCATCCAGGCCACGCTCGACGCGGCCCAGGTGCTGCTGCCCGGCATCTTCGTCGTCATCGTCACCGGGCGTGGGCGCGCACCTCGCCGTCGCCGGCGAGATCACCCCCGGCCAGCTGGTGGCGTTCTACGGCTACACCGCCTTCCTCACCATGCCGCTGCGCACCGCGACCGAGTTCGTCGACAAGCTGATCCGGGCCCGGGTGGCGGCCCGCCGGGTCGTGACTGATCCTGGGCGTCGAGCCCGACCACGCGACCACCGAGATCGGGCGCGACCCTCAACGGCCACGTCGTCGACGGGGGCGCGCCGCTGGTCGACCCGGTCACCGGCGTCGTCATCGAGCCCGGCCGGGTCACCGCGCTGGTCAGCGCCCGCCCCGAGGAGACCTCCGAGCTGGCCCACCGCCTGGGCCGCACCCGGCCCGGCCGGCACGGCGTGCGCTGGGGCGCGGTGCCGCTCGACGACCTGCCGGTGGATGCCGTGCGCGCGCGCGTCGTGGTGTCCGAGGCGGACCCGCACCTGTTCAGCGGGCCGGTGCGCGAGGCCCTGGGCGGGGCCAGCGACGAGGACCGCGACGTGGCCGTCTGGGTCACCAGCGCCTCCGACGCCCTCGACGCGCTCGAGCACGGCATGGACGGCGAGCTCGAGGAGCGCGGCCGGGCCCTGTCGGGCGGGCAGCGCCAGCGCGTGGCCCTGGCCCGGGCCCTGCTGCGCGAGCCCGAGGTGCTCGTGCTCATCGAGCCGACCAGCGCCGTCGACGCCCACACCGAGGCGCGGATCGCCGAGCGGCTGGTGGCCCACCGGGCGGGACGCACCACGGTGCTCGTCACCGCGAGCCCGCTGCTGCTCGACCGCGCCGACACCGTGGTGCTCGTCGAGGACGGCCGGGTGACCGCCACCGGGCGGCACCACGACCTGCTGCGGTCGCACCCGGCCTACCGCGACATCGTGCTGCGAGGTGGTGAGTGATGTCGCCGCTGCTCGGACGCACCGACCACGCCGCCCGCACCCTGCCGATCGCCACGAGCGCCACCGTGCGCGCCCACACCGCGGTGCTGCTGCGCGACCACCGCGGCCCGCTGTCGACAGGTGCTCGGCTGGCACGTCGTCGCCGCGCTCGTCGCCCTGGTCGGCCCGTGGGTGATCGGCCAGGTCGTGCAGGAGGTCACCACCGGCGAGCGCAGCCTGGGCCGCATCGACCGGCTCATCGCCCTGCTCGTCGCGGCGATCCTGGTGCAGACCCTGCTCACCTGGGTGGCCCGGCGCGCCTCGTTCGTGCTGTCCGAGCGGATCTTCGCCCGGCTGCGCGAGGACTTCATCACCTCCTCGGTGCGCCTGCCCCTCTCGGTCGTCGAGCGCGCCGGCACCGGCGACCTCGTGGCGCGCACGACCAACGACGTGGAGTCGCTCGCGCACATCATCCGCTTCGGCATCCCGGCGATCGTCGTCGCGGTGACCACGGTGACCGCGACGACGGTGGCGGCCTTCCTGATCTCGCCGCTGGCCGCGCTCTCGCTGCTCGCCGCCGCGCTGGTGCACGTGCCGAGCTCGCGCTGGTACCTCAAGCGCGCCGGCGACGGCTACCTGTGGGAGCACGCCTCCTACGCCCGGCTCAACGGCGTCGCGTCCGAGACCATCGAGGGCGCGCACACCATGGACGCCCTCGGCCTGCAGGCGGCACGCGGCCGGCGCTTCCAGGAGGCACTCGACGAGTGCGGCGACGCCGAGCGCTACACGTTGGGCCTGCGGCTGCGCTGGTTCCCGTGGCTCGAGATCGGCTTCTTCCTGCCGATCGCCACCGCCGTGCTGTGGGGCGGGTGGCTGGCCTGGAACGGCCACATCACCATCGCGGCCGCCACCGCCGTCACGCTCTACGTGCAGCAGCTGCTCGACCCGCTGGGCGAGCTCATCTCGTGGCTCGACGAGATCCAGTTCGCCGCAACGTCGTTGGCGCGCATCCTCGGCGTCTCGGAGGTGCCGCCCGACCGGGTGGCCACCGGCGCGGAGCCCGACGGCGAGCAGGTCGACGTCGACGACGTGCGCTACTCCTACCGTGCCGGCCGCGACGTGCTGCACGGAGTCTCGCTGGGGTTGGTTCCCGGCGAGCGGCTCGCCATCGTGGGGCCGTCCGGGGCCGGCAAGTCGACCCTGGGCCGGCTGATGGCCGGCATCGACGGCCCCCGCACCGGCCGGGTGACCGGTGGCGGTGTGCCGCTGGTCGACCTCGCCCTGCCCGTGCTGCGCGGCGAGGTGGCCCTGGTGACCCAGGAGCACCACGTGTTCGTCGGCACCCTCGCCGAGAACCTTCGGCTCCCCCGGCCCGACGCGACCGATGCCGAGCTGCGCGAGGCACTGGCCGCCGTCGACGCCCTCGAGTGGGCGCAGGCGCTGCCCGACGGCCTCGACACGACGGTCGGCTCCGGCGGTCACGCGCTCACCGAGGCGCAGGCGCAGCAGCTGGCCCTGGCCCGGCTGGTGCTCGCCGACCCGCACACGCTGGTGCTCGACGAGGCCACCTCGCTGCTCGACCCGCGAGCCGCGCGGCACCTGGAGCGGTCGCTGGCCGCCGTCGTCGACGGGCGCACGGTCGTCGCCATCGCGCACCGGCTGCACACGGCCCACGATGCCGACCGCGTCGCCGTGGTCGAGGACGGCGTGGTCAGCGAGCTCGGGTCGCACGACGAGCTGATCGCCCGCGACGGGTCGTACGCCGCCCTGTGGCGCTCCTGGCGCGACGAGTCCTGACGCCCAGAGTCGGGTGCTGAAGCCCAGAGTTGGGTGCTGAGATGGTTGCCCCAGCAACCACTTGAGCACCCAACGCATGGGGATCGGACTGGGGATGGGCCGCGGTGTCGACCCGGTACGGTGCGTGCAGCAGTCAGTTCCGAGCCTCGGCTCGCGGCGGCAGGAGGCACCCATGGCAGCGGGCGACGCACTGAGCCAGGTGGCGGCCGGCAACCAACCGAGCCGGGTGGTGGCCGGCAACGAACCGAGCCAGGTGGCAGCGGGTAGCGCCACGGTGGTCGACGCGCTGCGGTTGGGCTGGTCGGTGGCCGAGGTGCGCGGCCGGCACTGGCCGCAGGGCCCCCGCCCGCAGGCCACGCCGCTGCCCCTGCGGCCCGACCTGGTGTTGCCGCTGCGGTCGCAACGGGTGGGCTCGGCGTCGCGGGAGGAGGCCGTCGCCTCGCTCGTCCACCTCGTCGACCGGTTGGGCCTGGACCGCGAGGCCACCTTCGACCCCGAGTTGCGGGCCGCGCTGGCCCCCTGGCCCGGGGAGGCTGCCGATCCGAATGGTCCGAAGGGCACGGGCGGCACGACCGGCACGGACGGCGCCGCCGACGACGACCGGTGGCGGCCGGCCGGCACCTTCTTCCTCGAGTGGGACGCCTGGTTCCAGGACGAGCTGGCCCGGCGGACGGAGCCGCTGGCCAACGGCTACCTGCTCGGTCGCGGTCTCGCGGAGTGCTACTGGGGCCTCGGCCCCGACGACCAGTGGCAGCTCGACGGCACGACGAGCGCGGTCTCGCTCCCCTTCCTGCTCGGCGCCGAACGGCGCCGCGAGCTCACCCGAATGCTGGGCCGGCTCGAGCCGGGCGTCGCCCACGAGATGACACCCCCGGCGGTCGCCGGGACCCTCGAGGCCTGGGGTGCCGTCGCGGCTGACCCCCGGTGGGCCGCACACGCCTCGATGCGCACCACCCTCTACGAGCAGGCCCGCCGTTGGTACCAGTTGCTCGTGCTCGGGCAGGACCCCACCACCCTCATCCGCCCCTACGAGCGACTCCGCAGCCCCACCAACATCCTGCGGGCCGCCAAGATCTTCTGGCCGCAGATCGCCCTCGCCCTGCTCTCCATCGCCCTCGTCACCGCCTACTTCTCGGTGGTCGGCACGGCCGGCGACGTCGGCTCGGTGCCGGTCTGGTTCTCGTCGCTGCTCGCCACCGGCGGGTTCGGCGCCTTCGCGGCCGCGTGGCTGCTCGCCAAGGGAAAGAGCGCCGCGCAGCGGATGGTCACCCGTCTGCGCCAGGACGCCTACACCGACCTCGTCGCCGTCAGCGTGACCACCGTGCCGCCACCACCGGCGGCACCGGGCGGCAAGGCGCAGCGCATGCGGTTCACCCGGCAACTCGTGGAGGCGGCCGTTCGCCGCCGCACGCTCACCCCACCCACCCCGCCACCGACCTGACGGCGACCCAGTCGTTGGGGTGGCGTCAAGCCACGCAGGACGGCGCACCCCTTCGCAGGAGGCCTGATCCACAGGATCCGTTGATGGATCCGGCAGCTCCCGGTTCGCGGCCAGTTGAGGACGGATTCCGCACGCACGCCCCTTCCCCCTGTCAGGGCAGGAGGTCTAGGTACCTCTTACGCGCTGGCATGGCGTGGATGATCACTTCATCGCCGCTCTCGAGCACCAGGACCACGGTCTCAAGCAGCAGGGCTCGGGTGTCGAAGCCAAGGCGCAGTTCCCGTATGGCTGGTGCGTCATCTCCCAACGGCTCGATCCACAGCGCCCACTCCGCGGCTTGGATCGCATCCTCGGCGGAGACGCCGTGCTTGAGCGCGCTCGGGTGGACCTTCACGCAGCGAAGTGGGCCAGCGCAGCCCGGATGGCCTCGGACCTGCTCATGTCCTTCTGCGCTGCCACGGCGTCGAGAGCCTCGAGCTCCTCAGCGGTCAGGCGGACCGCCACGACCTGCATCGGCTGAGCCCCACGACCGGGACGTCCGCGGCCTCGACGCTTGAGCTCCTCGACGTCATAGCCCTGTTCGGCTTCATCGGCCCACTTCTGGATCTGCTCGTTGCTCACCACTCGTAAATCGTATAACGAAAACCGGTTGAGTGACCAGGGTGTCAGGGAACCGCACCACCCGCGGCATATCCGGACACTCGGTTAGTAACCGCGGGCTAGGGTCGCGGGCATGACGAGCTGGGTCCGGTGCGAGCGATTGCCGTCGGCGGCCTTGTGGCTGTGGGATTCACCGACGAGCAACGGGTGTTCCTCGGTAGTCACAGCGGCGTGGCGGTCGTGGATGCGGTGACCGGCGAGCGGATCGCCCGGGTTGCCGACACAGATGGGTCGTACGAATGGTTGACGGAGTCGCCACCGTCCGGGAGGTGGGCAGACGTGGAGCGCCCTCACACCATGCCGGTCACAGGTCTGTGGGGTGGTCGGCTCCCGGTTGTAACAACCGACGGATGTCGGATCGAGCGTCGGGCTGACGGTGCCGCAGTCACGTGTGCCGACGGGACCACCTTCGCCATGGTGGACGACGAAGAGGTCCGTGCGCTCGGCTTCTCACCCGAGGGCTTGGTGGTCATCTACGCCACGATTGCGAGTTGCATGTGGCCGCCCGCTGACCGGGGGCTCCGTCCCCTTCATCGGCACCATCGATTCGCCCCATCTGCGGCATCTCCGGACGGGGTGCCTGTAGACATGCAGTCGACCTTGTCAGCCCCCTTGTTCACGCTCAGCCCAGGCGGGGACTGATCTCGGGTGATGCACGCTGCGCGACAGGACGCGCCCCGTGCATCACCTCTGGCCACCCGGGACGAATCGAGGGGTCGAGACATGCCCGGGATCGATTCTCACGGGCATGTCTCGACCGGTCGACTGCCGGGCACTTGCGTCCGACCATCGCAGATCCGTGATGAGCCCCTACCGGTTAAGGCTCTTGGGGCATGACTAACGCGGGACGCCGGGATGAGCATGCAGAGCAGAGGGTTGGCGGCTTCGACCCGGCCGGCCGTGCGTGGTTGGCAACTCTGTTCGCGGTCGCCGGCCTTGCGCTGGGAGCGCTCCTTCCGGTGTTGTCGAGGTGGGCGGCGGACCTTCCATGGGTGCCCTTGCGACGAACTCCTGCCGGATGCCGGTCAGCGATCGACGAGCCGGATGGTCACCTCGGCGACGTCGTCGTCAGCGAGCCCCTCGGCCACCCGCACGGCCTTCTTCACCGGCAGCACGTAGGCACCCGCCTCGGCCGACGGGAACAACGAGGTGCGCCACACCGTGCGCCCCACCGTCACCTCGACCCGCACCGACCCGAAGCCGCCGGTGGAGTCGCCCACGACCTCGTCGACCTCGTCGCTGACTCCCTCGGGAACGGTGACGAAGCGCCACGACCCGTCACGCCACCGCCACACGGGCGCGCTGAACCGCCGACTCCTGCACGGATGCCGGACCGCTCATCCGCCCATCGTGGCGCCAGCCACCGACACCGGGTCGGCAGGGTCCGCGGCACGCTGGGCCGACCGCGCCGAACGGGCCAGCGCCTCGACCGACACCAGCGGCTCGACCCGCACCGGGAAGCCGTCGGGCACCGCGGGGTTGCGCGCCGGAACCGGCGCCAGCACGGCATACGGCTCACCTTGGGCCGGGCGCTGGTCGGCGTCACCACGGTTGGGCCACAACGACATCGCCCGCTCGGCCTGTGCCGTGATGGTGAGCGAGGGGTTGACGCCGAGGTTGGCCGAGACGGCCGAGCCGTCGACGACCGAGATGCCGGGGTAGCCCCACACCCGGTGGTAGCCGTCGACCACACCGCGCTCGGGTGACGAGCCGATCGTGGCCCCGCCCAGGAAGTGCGCGGTCATCGGCACGTCGAAGACCTCGAACCACGAGCCACCGGCCGCGGTGTAGTCACCGGTGGCCTCGCCGAGCCGCGTGGCCAGCGCCTGCATGGCCTCGTGGCCCTGCGGGATGTAGGTCGGGTTGGGGTGTCCGTGGCCCTGGCGCGAGGTCAGGCCCGGGCGCCCGAACAGCCCCCGCTTGCCCGACACGTGCAGCGAGTTGTCGTTGGTCTGCATGACCAGGCCGATGATCATCCGCTCGCTCCAGTGCCGCGCGATCGGCATCAGCCGCAGGAAGCCCATCGGGTCGCGACCGACCTTGCGTAGCAGCTCGACCCAGCGCGGGCGGCCCGTGCCGCCGGGCACCGCCACGGTCGCGAGCAGGCCCATCGCGTTCGAGCCCTTGCCGTAGCGGCAGTTCTCGACGTGCGTGGTCTCGTCGACGTGGAACGACGAGGTGATCGCCACGCCCTTGGTGAGGTCGAGGTCGCCGTCGGGCACGTGCTGCGCCATGGCTCCGAGCAGTGCCTCGGAGTTGGTGCGGGTGCGGTGCCCGAGGTAGTCCGACAGGCGCGGCAGCTCGCCCTTGGCCTTCATGTCGTGCAGCAGCGTCTGGGTGCCCCACGCCCCGGCCGCCAGCACCACCCGGCGCGCGGTCACCACCTGCGGGTCGCGCCCCGGCACCGGCCCGGTGCGCTCGTGCAGCACCCGGTATGCCGCGTGCTCGCCCTCCGTGCCCGGCACGACTCCCGAGCCGGGTCACGGTGCGCAGCGGCTCGATGGTGACCCCGAGGTTCTCGGCCAGCGCGAGGTAGTTCTTGCGCAGCGTGTTCTTGGCGCCCACCCGGCATCCGACCATGCAGTTGCCGCACTCGGTGCAGCCGGTGCGCTGCGGCCCGGCCCCGCCGAAGTACGGGTCGTCGACCGTCTCGCCGGGCTCGCCGAAGAACACGCCGACCGGCGTCTTGCGGAACGACGCTCCGACACCGAGGTCGTCGGCGGTGCGCTGCATGAGGTCCTCGACGGCGCCGTGGCACGGGTTGGTGACCACGCCCAGCATCCGGCTGGCCGATCTCGTAGTGCGGTGCGAGCTCGCTCTCCCAGTCGGTGATGTCGGCCCACTGCTCGTCGCGGAAGAACGGCGTCGGCGGCACGTAGAGGGTGTTGGCGTAGTTGAGCGACCCGCCGCCCACCCCGGCGCCCGCGAGCACGACGACGTCGGGCAGCCGGTGGATGCGCTGGATGCCGTAGCAGCCCAGCTGGGGGGCCCACAGGTAGTTCTTGGCTGTCCCACGAGGTCTTGGCGAAGTCGTCGTCCTCGAAGCGCCGGCCGGCCTCGAGCACCAGCACCCGGTAGCCCTTCTCGGCCAGCCGCAGCGCGGTGACCGAGCCGCCGAAGCCGGACCCGACCACCACGACGTCGACGTCCACGTCGACCTGGGGCTCGGGCGTGGTGGACGTGTCGTTCGTGGTCACTTGAGTCGAACCGCCTTCATGACGCGAAGCGCCCCGGTGAGCACCCGGGCGTAGGTCTCGTCCGACATCCCGCCGAAGGGCGCGATGGGCACGAGGTGCTGGGAGGTGATGTTCTGGGTCTCGGTGTACTTCATCAGGCCCTCGCGGCCGTGCCGGCGACCCAGCCCCGAGGACTTCATGCCGCCCATCGGGGCGGCGACGCTGCCCCAGGTCGCGGCGTAGCCCTCGTTGATGTTCACCGTTCCGGCGTGGATGCCGGCCGCGAGCCGGCGCCCGCGGCGCACGTCGCGCGTCCAGACCGACGCGTTGAGGCCGTACTCGGTGTCGTTGGCCATCCGCACGGCCTCCTCGTCGGAGCCGACCCGGTAGAGCGACACCACCGGCCCGAAGGTCTCCTCGTCGCGGCAGGCCATCGCCGAGGTGACGCCCTCGAGCACGGTCGGCTCGACGACGAGCGGCCCGATGTCGAGGCGCTCCCGCCCGCCGGTGAGCACGTGGGCGCCCTTGGCGACGGCGTCGTCGATGTGGGCGAGCACCTTCTCCTTCTGCGCCGCGCTCACCAGGCTGCCCATGTCGGCGCCCCAGTGCAGGCCGGTCGACAGGCGCATCTGCGACACCAGCTCGACGAACTGCGGCACGAACTCGTCGTAGACGTCGGCGTGCACCACGAGCCGCTCGGCGCTGATGCAGAGCTGGCCCGGCCGAGGCGAAGCAGGCGCGCACCGCGCCCGCGGCGGCCCGGCGCAGGTCGGCGTCGGCGGCGACGTACATGGTGTTCTTGCCGCCGAGCTCGAGGCTCACCCCCACGAGCCGCCGGCCCGTGGACTGCGCGACCCGGCGGCCGGTGGCGGTCGACCCGGTGAAGCTGACGTAGTCGGCGCGGTCGACGACGGCCTGCCCGGTGGGCTCGCCGTGGCCGAGCACGACCTGGAGCAGGTCCTCGGGCAGCCCGGCGTCGGCGAAGATCTCCGCGGCGGCGAGGGCGGTGAGCGACCCCTGCACGTCGGGCCGCAGCACCACGGCGTTGCCGGCCAGGAATGCCGGGATGGCGTCGGTGACGGCCAGGCTCAGCGGGTAGTTCCACGGCGAGATGATGCCGACGACACCCTTGGGCCGGTGGTGCTCGACGGCCCGCGACAGCACGGGCAGCACGCCGACGTGCTTGGTCTCGCGCAGCAGCGAGGGACCGCGGCGGGCGTAGTGCCGCGCCACGATGGCGCAGTCGGCGACCTCCTCGTAGGCGTGCGAGCGGGCCTTGCCCGCCTCGAGCTGCACGAGGTCGAGCAGCTCGCCCTGCCGGTCGAGCACGAGGTCGTGCACCCGCAGCAGCACCGCGGCGCGCTCCTCGACCGGGGTGGCGGCCCAGCGCTGCTGGGCGCCACGGGCGGTGTCGACCGCGACCCCCACGTCGCGGGCCGTCGCCAGCGGCAGGTTCGCGAGCGGCGCGCCGGTCATCGGCGTGGTGGTGAGCTCCTCGCCGCCGTCACCGGAGGCCACCACGCGCGCGAGGAGCTTCCGGACCCGGGCCGGGTCGACGGCATACGTTGCGCTGGGGGTGGTCTCGGGGTCCGCGACGACTTCGGCCATTACCGAAGGGTAACGACCCCGCCGTGCCCGCGTGACCGCTTCGTGAGGTGCAGCACGCGGGCCGCCCGTACTGGACCCGGGTCAGCTGCGCTGGTAGGGCGCGACGACGACCTCGACCCGCTGGAACTCCTTGAGGTCGAGGTAGCCCGAGGTGGCCATGGCGCGGCGCAGCGCACCGACCAGGTTGGTGGTGCCGTCGGCGACGCGGCTCGGGCCGAAGAGGATCTCCTCGAGCCCGGCGACCGCCCCCACCTCGACCCGCTCGCCGCGGGGCAGCTCGGGGTGGTGCGCCTCGGGGCCCCAGTGGAAGCCGCGGCCGGGGGCGTCGGTGGCGCGGGCGAGCGCGGCGCCGAGCATCACGGCATCCGCGCCGCAGGCGACCGCCTTGACGATGTCGCCGCTGGTGCCCATGCCGCCGTCGCCGATGACGTGCACGTAGCGCCCGCCGGACTCGTCGAGGTAGTCACGGCGCGCGGCGGCGACGTCGGCGATCGCCGACGCCATCGGGGCGTGGATGCCGAGCGTGCGCCGGGTGGTGTGCGCCGCTCCCCCGCCGAAGCCGACGAGCACGCCGGCCGCGCCGGTGCGCATCAGGTGCAGGGCGGCCGAGTAGGAGGCGGCCCCGCCGACGATGACCGGCACGTCGAGCTCGTAGATGAACCGCTTGAGGTTCAGCGGCTCGGCGCGGCCCGAGACGTGCTCGGCCGACACCGTGGTGCCGCGGATGACGAACAGGTCGACGCCGGCATCGACGACGGTCTTCCACAGCTGCTGGGTGCGCTGCGGGGTGAGGGCGCCGGCGACGGTGACGCCGGCGGCGCGGATCTCGCGCAGCCGCTCGGTGACGAGGTCGGGCTGGATCTCCTCGCGGTAGATCTCCTGCATGCGGGTGGTCGCCAGCGCCGGGTCGAGGGTGGTGATCTCGGCGAGCAGCGGGGTGGGGTCCTCGTAGCGGGTCCACAGCCCCTCGAGGTCGAGCACCGGCAGCCCGCCGAGCCGGCCGAGCGAGATGGCGGTCTGCGGCGACATCACCGAGTCCATCGGGGCGGCGATCACCGGGAGGTCGAAGTGGTAGGCGTCGATCTGCCAGCCGACCGAGACCTCCTCGGGGTCGCGCGTGCGGCGCGACGGCACGATGGCGATGTCGTCGAAGGAATAGGCCCGGCGGCCGCGCTTGCCGCGGCCGATCTCGATCTCGGTCACCGGGTCACCCTACCGACGGGCGCTCGTGGGCGGAGCCACGGGACGGCGAAGCGATCCTGACCTCGCGGTATTCCCGGTCCGCGGGGTGTCCGCTGCTAGCAGAAACCCGTTTCCGAAGGGGGGGTTAGGTGAGGCACACTTGACCGTCGGCACCGTTGCCGCCGCCGCCCGGCCCGCCGCCCCCACGAGGGGTCGACGACGCGGCCGCCCGGTAGACCACCATCGCCCTTCCCGGACATGGAGCCAACGTGTCATCAGCACCAGCGCAGACCGCGCCCCCCGTCTACCCCGACAAGATCGACGGGCCGGTCCTGAAGATCGCCGGTGTCGTCGTGCTCGGCGCCATCATGTCGATCCTCGACATCACCGTCGTCAACGTCGCGCTGCCGACCTTCCAGACCGAGTTCGGTGAGCCGGGCGCCCCGCTGCTCTACTCCACCGTCACCTGGTCGGTCATCGCCTACACGCTGGCGCTGGCCATGGTCATCCCGCTCACCGGCTGGGCGGCCGACCGGTTCGGCACCAAGCGCCTCTACATGACCGCGCTGCTGCTCTTCACGCTCGGCTCGGTGCTGTGCGCCACGGCGAACTCGATCGGCATGCTGATCGGCTTCCGCTTCCTGCAGGGCCTCGGCGGCGGCATGCTCATGCCGCTCGGCATGACGATCATGACCCGCGCCGCCGGCCCGGCCCGGATGGGCCGCCTGATGGCGATCCTCGGCGTGCCGATGCTGCTCGGCCCGATCTTCGGCCCCATCCTCGGCGGCTACCTGATCGACAACTACTCCTGGCACTGGATCTTCCTGATCAACGTGCCGATCGGCATCGCCGCGATCATCTACGCCTGGCGCGTGCTGGCGTCCGACCGCCCCACCCCGAGCGAGTCCTTCGACTGGGTCGGCGCGGCCCTGATGTCCCCCGGCCTGGCGCTGTTCCTCTACGGCGTCTCGTCGATCCCCGGTGAGGGCACCTTCTTCTCGCCCAAGGTCATCATCCGCGGCACCATCGGCCTGCTCATGATCGCGGCCTTCGTGTGGTGGAGCTTCAAGCCGAAGCACCCGCTGCTCGACCTGCGCCTGTTCCGCAACCGCAACCTCACGGTGTCGGTGATCACGATGGCGCTGTTCGCCGCGGCGTTCTTCGGCGGGCTGCTGCTCGTGCCCACCTACTTCCAGCAGGTGCGCGGCGAGACCCCGCTGCAGGCCGGCTGGCTGATGGCCGTGCAGGGCCTGGGCGCGATGGTCACGATGCCGATCGCCGGCGCGCTCACCGACAAGCTGCCGGTCGGCCGCATCGTGCCGTTCGGGCTGGTGGCCATCATCGGCGGCATGTTCGCGCTGACCCAGATCACCGCGACCACGCCCTACACCTACATCCTCCCGGTCCTGTTCGTCATGGGCCTGGGCATGGGCGCGACGATGATGCCGCTGATGACCTCGGCGCTGAAGACGCTGAAGTCGCACGACGTGGCCCGCGGCTCGACGCTGCTCAACATCAGCCAGCAGGTCGCCTCGTCGATCGGTGTCGCGATCATGTCGGTCGTGCTCACCAACGGGCTCAAGAACGACCCGCTGCTCCAGGCGTCGACGGCGTTCAACGAGGCCACGGCCGGCGTCAAGGACCCCGCAGCAGATCGGCGCGATCGCGGCGAAGTTCCCCGAGGTCGCCGCGCTGCTCGCCAAGGGCCAGGAGGTGCTGATGGCCGCCATCAACGAGGCGATGGCCGTGGCGTTCGCCAACACCTTCTGGGTGGCCGCGATCCTGCTGTCGCTCACGCTCATCCCGGCGTACTTCCTGCCGCGCAAGCACGAGGAGTCGCACCTGCTCGACGACGCGTCCGCCGACGAGGTCGCCTCCACGGTGATGCTGCACTGAGGCCCTCGCGCCCCGGACCGGATGCCGGTCCCGCACTCCCACGCAGAGCGTGGGACCCGCGGGGCCGGCATCCGTCATGCTGGGCCCGTGCACCCCGGACCCCACGACGCCATCACCGACGTCGACGGCGTGCGCGTCGGCCACACCACCCGCGACGAGCCGGGCTGGCTCACCGGGGTGACCGTGGTCGTGCCACCACCGGGCACCGTCGGCGGCGTCGACGTGCGCGGTGGCGGCCCGGGCACCCGCGAGACCGACCTGCTCGACCCGCGCAACCTCGTCACCGCCGTCGACGCCGTGGTGCTCGCCGGTGGCAGCGCCTTCGGGCTGTCGGCTGCCGACGGCGTCGCCGCCGCGGTCTACACGGCGGGCGGCGGCTGGCCGGTCGGGCCCGAGCCGAGCACGAGCGGGTGCCGATCGTGCCCGCGGCGATCCTGTTCGACCTCGGCCGTGGCGGGCCCTGGCTGCACCACCCCGAGCCCGGCCGACGGCGCCGCGGCCTACCGCGCGGCGGTCGACGGCCCGGTGGCGCCAGGGCTCGGTCGGGGCCGGCACCGGGGCGCGGACCGGCGGCCTGCGCGGCGGGGTGGGCACGGCATCCACGGTGCTCGGCTCGGGGGCCACGGTCGGCGCGCTCGTCGTCGTCAACGCGGTCGGCGCGGCGTTCGGCCCCGACGGGCGGATGCTCGCGGCGCACCTGGCGCCCGACGAGTCCCTGCCGGCGCCGGATGCCGCGCGGGCGGCCGCCTACTGGGCGGCGGTGGCGGAGGAGTCCGAACGGCTGCGGGCGGGCATCGCCACCACGTTGGCCGTCGTGGCGACCGACGTGACCCTGACCAAGGCGGGGTGCCAGAAGCTCGCCGGCGTGGCCCACGACGGGTTCGCGCGCGCCCTGTCGCCGGTGCACACCGCCTACGACGGCGACACGGCGTTCGCCCTGGCGACCGGCGCGCGGCCTGCGGTCACGGGCATCGACGAGGTCGAGCTGCAGACCGCGGCGGCCGACTGCGTGTCGCTCGCGATCGTGCGCGCCGTGCTGGCCGCGACCTCGGTCGACCGCACGGCCGACGGCGGCGTGGCCCTGCCCTCCTACCGCGACGCGATCGCCTGGGACAACATCGACCAATAGGTCGAAGTTGTCCCAGCGGCGACCGGTCAGCCGGAGTAGTTGGGCGCCTCGACGATGCCGGTGATGTCGTGCGGGTGCGACTCGCGCAGGCCGGCCGTCGTGATGCGGATGAAGCGGCCGCGCGCCTTGAGCTCGGGCACGGTGCGGGCCCCGACGTAGAACATCGACTGGTGCAGGCCGCCCACGAGCTGGTGGGCCACGGCACCGACCGGGCCGCGGTAGGCGACCTGGCCCTCGATGCCCTCGGGGACGATCTTGTCGTCGGAGGTGACGTCGGCCTGGAAGTAGCGGTCCTTGGAGTACGACTTCTTGCCCCGCGAGCTCATCGCGCCCAGCGAGCCCATGCCCCGGTAGGCCTTGAACTGCTTGCCGTTGATGAAGACCAGCTCGCCGGGCGACTCCTCGCAGCCGGCGAGCAGCGAGCCGACCATGACGGTGTCGGCGCCGGCCACCAGGGCCTTGGCGATGTCGCCGGAGTACTGCAGGCCGCCGTCGCCGATGAGCGGGACGCCCGCGGGGGCGCAGGCCAGCGAGGCCTGGTAGATGGCGGTCACCTGCGGCACACCGACGCCGGCGACGACGCGGGTGGTGCAGATCGAGCCCGGCCCGACGCCGACCTTGACGGCGTCGACCCCGGCGTCGATGAGTGCCTGGGCGCCGGCGCGGGTCGCGACGTTGCCGCCGATGACCTGCACGTGCCGGGTGGCGGGGTCCTTCTTGACCCGCTCGATCATCTCGAGCAGCAGGCGGGCGTGGCCGTGGGCGGTGTCGACGACGAGCACGTCGACCCCGGCGTCGATCAGCGTGGTGGCGCGCTGCCAGGCCTCGCCGAAGTAGCCCACCGCAGCGCCCACGAGGAGGCGGCCGTCGGCATCCTTGCTGGCGTCGGGGAACTGCTCGGACTTCACGAAGTCCTTGACGGTGATCAGCCCGCTGAGCCGGCCCTCGTCGTCGATGATCGGCAGCCGCTCGCGCTTGTGCTGGCGCAGCAGCACGGTGGCCTCGTCGTGGCCGATGCCGACGTGCCCGGTGATGAGCGGCATGTGCGTCATGACCTCGCGCACCAGGGTGTGGCCCCACTCGGCGACCGGGGTGAAGCGCAGGTCGCGGTTGGTCACGATGCCGAGCAGGTGGTTGCCGTCGTCGACGACCGGGAGCCCCGACACGCGGTAGCGGCCGCAGATCTCGTCGAGGTCCTCGAGGGAGGCGTCGGGGCCGATGGTGACCGGGTTGGAGATCATGCCGGTCTGGGTGCGCTTGACGAGGTCGACCTGGTAGGCCTGGTCCTCGATCGACAGGTTGCGGTGCAGGATGCCGATGCCGCCGTGGCGCGCCATCGCGATCGCCATCCGGGCCTCGGTGACGGTGTCCATGGCGGCCGAGATGAGCGGCACCTTGATCGAGATCTCGCGGGTGAGCCGGGCGGTGGTGTCGACCTCGCTCGGGATGACGTCGGTCTCGCCGGGCTGCAGCAGCACGTCGTCGTAGGTGAGGCCCAGCTCGGCGAACGGGGAGGCCGGCGCGGGCTCCGCGGTGGTGGCCACCACGGCTGGCGTCGGCACGGCTCCGACCTGGTCGTCGTCGTGGGTGGTGCTGGTCTCGTCGAGTCCGAGGCTCATCGCCCGATTCTACGTGGTCGGACGCCCGCCGCCGTCACTCCCCCGGACCCGCCGCCCGGTGCGTGATGGAACAGCCCGACGGCTCGAATCCGGGCCGCTGACCTTCGGATTCCGTAGGTAGGGAAAGCGTGAGGTCAGCGGCGGTTTAGGGGCTCTGGGTGAGCACTTGACCAAGCCTTTACCAAAGGATTGCCCACCACCTACCAAGCCGCTCTTACCGTGATGGTCTGGCCGCTCAGGGAGCGGCAGTGCGATTCTGTGGAGGTACACATGGCCGAGATCACCCGGCTCCCGGGTCCCGTGGCCGACCTGTGGGACTGGCAGCTCGAAGGAGCCTGTCGTCGCGTGGGTCCCGAGGTGTTCTTCCACCCCGAGGGCGAACGCGGCAGCAAGCGCCGCACCCGCGCCAGCGCGGCCAAGGAGATCTGCCTGACCTGCCCGGTGCTGCAGCAGTGCCGGCGCCACGCCCTGTCGGTCCGCGAGCCGTACGGCGTCTGGGGCGGGCTCACCGAGGACGAACGCGAGACGGTCTACGCCCGCGCCCGCCACATCGCGTCGTGACCCGGCGACCGCCACGCGCGGTCACCGCCTGAAGACCCGGGGGCGAGAGGCAGTTCGGGTCGCAGGACGTCCCGACCGGTGGGTGACAGCGACGTCATCCACCGGCCAGGATGTCCTGCGGTCCGGACAGATGGCGTGCGGGCCCGGCGTAGCCTGACCCGATGAGCACGCCCCTCGACGTCCCGATCCGCGACGACTCCATCCGCCTGGGCCAGCTGCTCAAGCTGGCCGGCGTGGTCGACGACGGGGCCATGGCCCGTGAGGTCATCGAGCGCGGGCTGGTCGCCGTCAACGACGAGATCGACACCCGGCGCGGCCGTCAGGTGCGCCCGGGCGACGTCGTGACCTACGAGACCGAGACGATCCGGGTCAGCGCCGAGTCCTGACGCCGGGCAGGGATATTCGCGAACCCGGGAACCGCGGATGCCGCCCGCTCGTGGTGAGCGGACGGCATCCGGCGTGGTGCGGGGTGCGCCGGCGAGCCGGCGCCAAGAGGAGCGAGCGTCAGTGACCGTGCCCGTGGCCCTGGCCACCGGCGCCGGCCGGCTCCTCCTCCTTCTTCTCCACGACGAGGGTGTCGGTGGTGAGCACCATCGACGCGATCGACGCGGCGTTGCGCAGCGCGCTGCGGGTGACCTTGACCGGGTCGATGACGCCGGCCTTGACCAGGTCCTCGTACACGCCGGTGGCGGCGTTCAGGCCCTGGCCCGGGTCGAGGTCCTGCACCCGGGCGACGGCGACGTAGCCCTGCATGCCGGCGTTCTCGGCGATCCAGCGCAGCGGCTCGGCCGCGGCCTTGCGCACGATGGACGCGCCGACCTTCTCGTCACCCTCGAGGCCGAGGCCGTCGATGACCTTGACGGCCTGGATGAGGGCGGAGCCGCCACCGGCGACGATGCCCTCCTCGATGGCCGCGCGGGTCGCCGAGATGGCGTCCTCGATGCGGTGCTTCTTCTCCTTGAGCTCGACCTCGGTGTGCGCGCCGACCTTGATGACGCAGACGCCACCGGCGAGCTTGGCGAGGCGCTCCTGGAGCTTCTCGCGGTCCCAGTCGGAGTCGGTGCGCTCGATCTCCTGCTTGATCTGGTTGACCCGGCCGGTGACCTCCTCGTGGTCGCCGGCGCCGTCGATGATCGTCGTGGAGTCCTTGGTCACGACGACGCGGCGGGCCGAGCCCAGGGTGTCGAGGTCGACCTGGTCGAGCTTGAGCCCGACCTCCTCGGCGACGACCTGGCCACCGGTGAGGGTGGCGATGTCCTGGAGCATGGCCTTGCGGCGGTCACCGAAGCCGGGCGCCTTGACGGCGACGACGTTGAAGGTGCCGCGCATCTTGTTGACGACCAGCGTCGACAGGGCCTCGCCGTCGACGTCCTCGGCGATGACGAGCAGCGGCTTGCCGGCCTTGACGACCTTCTCCAGGATCGGCAGGACGTCGGCGATGGCCGAGATCTTGCCCTGGTTGATGAGCACGTAGGCGTCCTCGACGACGGCCTCCATGCGCTCGGGGTCGGAGACGAAGTAGGGGCTGATGTAGCCCTTGTCGAACTGCATGCCCTCGGTGAACTCGAGCTCGGTGCTCGCGGTGGAGGACTCCTCGACGGTGATGACGCCGTCCTTGCCGACCTTGTCGAAGGCCTCGGCGATGGTCTCGCCGATCTCCGGGTCCTGCGCGGACAGCGCGGCGACCTGGGCGATCTCGTCCTTGGACTCGATGTCGCGGGCGTTCCTGAGCAGCTCCTCGGACACGGCCTCGACGGCCTTGTCCATGCCGCGCTTCAGGCCCGACGGCGAGGCGCCGGCGGCGACGTTGCGCAGGCCCTCGTGGACCATGGCCTGGGCGAGCACGGTCGCGGTGGTCGTGCCGTCACCGGCGACGTCGTTGGTCTTGGTGGCGACCTCCTTGGCGAGCTGGGCGCCGAGGTTCTCGTAGGAGTCCTCGAGCTCGATCTCGCGAGCGATGGTCACACCGTCGTTCGTGATCGTCGGCGCGCCCCACTTCTTGTCGATGACGACGTTGCGGCCCTTGGGGCCGAGCGTCACCTTGACGGCGTTCGCGAGCGCGTCGACGCCGCGCTCGAGCGACTTGCGGGCGGAGTCGTTGAACTCCAGTTCCTTGGCCATTGCTGTCCTTCGTGATCGGGATGCCGGGGGCGGGGGTGCGCCCCGCCGCGGCGGGTTGTCTGTGGTGCACCGGTACCGGACGCGCCCCGGTCACACCCGGTGGCGGGTGCGCACCGGGGCGCGGTCACGGCATACGTGGTCGTGCGTCAGCCGACGACGGCGAGCACGTCACGGGCGGACAGGATGAGGTACTCCTCGCCGCCGTGCTTGATCTCGGTGCCGCCGTACTTGCTGTAGATGACGCGGTCGCCGACCTGGACGTCGAGCGGGACGCGGTTGCCCTTGTCGTCGATGCGGCCGGGGCCGACTGCGAGGACCTCGCCCTCCTGGGGCTTCTCCTTCGCAGTGTCCGGGATGACGAGACCGGACGCGGTCGTCTGCTCGGCCTCGAGGCTCTTGATGACGATGCGGTCCTCGAGCGGCTTGATGGAAACCGACACGGTGTGCTCCTCCCCTGTGGGGTGAGTCGAAGTGGACGGGGACTGCGCTCCCGGGCCGCTCTCGCCGTCGCGGGGGTCGATCGAGACCCGGGGTGCGCTGGCACTCACCGGGGGCGAGTGCCAATGAGGCAAATCTAGGTCGCCCGTTAGCACTCGGTCAACTCGAGTGCCAGTCGCCGGACGTCGCGACCCCCGGTGCACGTCCGGGATGCGGCCGACCCGGGAACTGGCAGGATGCCCGCCGTGGATGTCGGCACCGTTCGAGCGCTGGGGTCACCCGACGGTCGGGCGATCCTGCGCAGCCTGCCCGCGTACGACGAGCGCGAGGTGATGCGCCTGCAGGACCGGCTGCGCAAGCAGGGCCACGACCCCGACTTCGTCGCCGCGCTGCTGACCCAGCAGCGGCTGCGGGCGCGGGCCGTGGCCAAGTTCGGCGAGTTCGCCGGCGACATGCTCTACACCGCCGACGGGCTCGAGCAGGCCTCGCGCCTCGAGGTCGCGGCGACCCACGCCGGTCGGTTCTACAACGCCTCGCTGGCCACCGTGCACGACCTCGGCTGCGGCATCGGGTCGGATGCCGTGGCGATGTCGGCGCTCGGCGTCACCGTGCAGGGGGTCGACATCGACCCCGTCACCGCCGCCATCGCCGACATCAACCTGCGCCCGTGGCCGGACTCGCGGGCCCGGGTGGGGCTGGCCGAGGAGTTCGAGGCGCCGCGCGACCCGCTGCGCTCGCGGGTGGGCGTGTGGCTCGACCCGGCCCGGCGGGTGCCCGGGCTGACCGGCCGGCACGGGCGGATCAAGCGGGTCTTCCGGCTCGACGAGATCCAGCCGACGTGGGAGTTCGTGCTCCAGGTGGCCACGGCGGTGCCCGCCACCGGGGCCAAGCTCTCGCCCTCGATGCCGCACGACGCCATCCCGCTCGGCACCGAGGCCCAGTGGACCTCGTTCGCCGGCGAGGTGCTCGAGTGCGCGGTGTGGTGGGGGCCGCTCGCCCAGCGCCCGGGCCGCAGCGCGCGCATCCTGCGGCCCGACCGCTCGCCGGTGGAGGTCGACGAGACGATGGCCGAGCCGGAGATCCCCACGGTCGAGTCGCTGGGCGCGGTCGGGCCGTGGCTCTACGAGCCCGACCGGGCGGTCGACCCAGGCCGGCCTGCTCGGGGCGGTCACCGCGGCCACCCTGGGCAGCGAGGTCGACACCGGTCTGGGCTACGTCGTCAGCGAGGCGCACGTCGACGTGCCGTTCGCCCGGCGCTACGCCGTGCGCGAGGTGATGCCGTTCGGGGTGAAGTCGCTGCGGGCCTGGCTGCGCCAGCACGGCATCACCGGGCTCACCATCAAGAAGCGCGGCGTGCGGCTCGACGACGACGAGCTGCGCCGCGAGCTGCGGATCGGCCGCAAGGCCGGCGACGGCGCCCAGGCCACCGTCATCCTGACCCGGGTGGCGGGCCAGCAGGTCGTCCTCGTCGTCGACCCGGCCTAGGTCCTAGAGCCGGGGGTCGGGCTGGGCGCCGGGGTGGCGCACCGCCGCGGCACCGGCCGCCAGGGCTGCGTCGAGGGCCGCCTCGCGGTCGGCGCCGGCGGCGAGGGATGCCGCGAGCGCGCCGCAGAACGCGTCGCCCGCACCGGTGGTGTCGACCACCTCGTGCGCCGCGACGGCGTGGGCCGGGCGGGTCTCGCCGTCCCAGGCCGCGCCGTTGGCCCCGAAGGTGACCAGCAGCGAGCGCGGCTCGGCGCCGGCCTCGGCGAGCGCCGCCATCTCGTGCTCGTTGGCGACCACCGGGTCGGCGAGGGCGACGACGTCGACGGGCAGGGCGGCATACGGGGCGGTGTTGAGCACCACCCGTGCCCCACGCCCGGCCGCGCGGCGCACCGCGGTGCACACGACGGCGCGCGGAACCTCGAGCTGCACGACGAGCACGTCGCCGGGGCCCAGCCCGTCGACCGCCGCGACCTCGCGCTCGTCGAGCAGGTCGTTGGCGCCGGGGATGACGACGATGGAGTTCTCGCCGTCGTCGGACACGGCGATGAGGGCGTGCCCGCTCGGGGCGCCCCCGACCACGCGCACGCCGCTCACGTCGATGCCGAGGCGCTCGAGGCGGGCGCGGTAGGCGGTGCCGCCCGCGTCGTCGCCGACGCACCCGACCATGGCGACCCTCGCGCCCGCGGATGCCGCCGCCACGGCCTGGTTGGCCCCCTTGCCCCCGGCGAGCTGCTCGAGACCGTCACCGAGCACGGTCTCCCCCGGCCGGGGGTGCCGCTCGACCCGGGTGACGAGGTCGACGTTGAGCGACCCGAGCACCAGCACCCGCCCGCTCACGACGCCTCCCCCCGCACGGTGCGCACCCAGAGGTCGGCGATCCGCGGGCCGTCGATCTCCAGCGCGACGTCGACCATCGCCGGCGCGAGGCCGTGCGGGTCGTGCTCGAGGTGGCCGCTCCAGTCGCGGCGGTCGACGACGGTGCGGCCGCGGGTCCAGGTGCCCACCAGCTCGACCCGCACGGGCAGCCGTTCGGTGCGCACGGCATCCGGCTCGACGAGGATGCCGACCGCACCGGCGTCGCCGATCGTCGCCCCGGAGTTGGCGAACCGGCGGTGGTGGAACGAGATGAGCCCCGCGGCGAGGTGCGCGACCGGCGTGTCGAGCTCGCGCAGCCCCTCGACCTGCACGTCGGTGACCAGGGGGTCGTAGAAGACGTCGAGGCCGTACATCGTGACGGGGACGTCGTGCTCGGCGCAGGCGGCCAGCACCATGGCCGCGGCCTCCGGGTCGTGGAAGACGTTGAACTCGGCGGCGGCGGTGGCGTTGCTGATCTCCACGCCGCCGCCCATGAAGACGATCCGCGCGATCCGCGCGAAGGCCTGCGGGTGCACCCGGGCGAGCAGCGCGAGGTTGGTCATCGGGGCGAGCGGCACCACGGTCACCGGCGCGCCGGCAGCGTGCTGCGCCTCGATGGTGTCGCGCAGGAGGTCGATCGCCGGGCGCGGGTCGGGGGTGAGGGTGGGTGCCGGCATCCCGAGGTCGGCCATGCCGTCGGCACCGTGCACGTGCCGGGCGTCGACCGGGTCCTCGAGGATGGGGCGCGCCGCGCCCACCCCCACCGGCACGTCACCACGGCCGGCCGTCTCGAGCACGACCAGGGTGTTGCGCACGACGTCGGCCAGCGGGGCGTTGCCGCCGACGCAGGTGACCGCCCGCAGGTCGAGCCGTGGGTGCAGCGCCGCGAGGAGGAGGGCGCAGGCGTCGTCGACTCCGGTGTCGACGTCGAGGACCACGGGCAGGCTCGGCATGGGGACGATTGTGTCGGATGGCCCGCACCATCACCTCGCGTTGGGTGCTGAGACGGCTGCTCGGGCGGCCACCTGAGCACCCGACTCCGGGTTGACGCGCCCCGTGCGGGCATTCGGAGGTTGCCGCGGGCGTCACGTACCGTCGTCGGGTGCTGTCCCCGACGTCCCGACCCCGACCGACCCGCCGCCTGGCCGTCACCACCGCCGCCGTGCTGACGCTGGTGCTCGCAGGGTGCGCCGGCGACCCGGCCGGCCCGGGCAGTCCCCCACCTCGGGCAGCGCGAGCCCGGCGTCCCCCTCCTCGGCGCCGACCAGCGCGACGGCGACGCCGAGCGCGACGCCGAGCACGGCATCCCCCTCGCCCCGCCAGGACGCCGCGGCCGCCTGCGTCACGTCGACCGTCGAGGCCATGACCCCCGCGCAGCGGCTGGGCCAGCTGTTCATGGTCGGCTTCGACACCAACGCCTCGCTCGGGTCGCTCGACGACCTGGTGCGGGACTCGCACGTCGGCAACGTCATCTACCTCGGCGGGTGGGACGGCGCCGCCAAGGTCACCCGCACCTCCGAGCACCTGCAGGGCCTGGTGTCGCGCGCCAGCACCGGAGACGTCGGGCTGCTCATCGCGGCCGACCAGGAGGGCGGTGAGGTGCACCAGCTGCGCGGCGACGGCTTCACCCGGCCTCCGTCGGCCAAGAAGCAGGCCACGATGTCGTCGGCAGCGCTCACCAAGGCCGCCACGGGGTGGGCCCGCGAGCTCAAGGCCGCCGGGGTCAACGTCAACCTCGCCCCGGTCACCGACACGGTGCCCCGCGACATCGGCCGCGCCAACGAGCCGATCGGGCGCTACGGGCGGCAGTACGGCTCGGACCCCGAGACGGTGGAGCGCGCCTCGGCCGCCTTCCTCAAGGGGATGCTGGCCGGCGGCGTCGAGGGCACGGTCAAGCACTTCCCCGGCCTGGGGCGCATCCGCAGCAACACCGACTTCAGCAGCACCGGCATCACCGACGGCGTGACCGACGCGAACGACCCCTACCTGCAGCCGTTCGCCGCGGGCGTCGAGGCGGGCGCCGGCCTGGTGATGGTCGGCTCGGCGCGCTACAGCAAGCTCGACCCGAAGGTGCCGGCGATGTTCTCCGAGCCCATCGTCACCGACCTGCTGCGCGGCACGCTCGGCTACGACGGCGTGGTCATCACCGACGACGTCAACGCCCAGGCGGTGCGCAGCACCCCCGCCCCCCAGCGGGCGGTGCGCTTCATCGACGCCGGCGGCGACATCGTGCTCACCGGCCGCGCCTCGAGCGCGCCAGCGATGATCGCGGCGGTGAAGGCGAAGGCAGCCGACGACGCGGCATTCGCCGCCAAGGTCGATGCGTCGGTGCAGCGGGTGGTCACCCTCAAGGAGCGGATGGGCCTGCTGCCCTGCTCCACCACGAAGTCCTGACCCTGGTCTAGGCCTGCACCTGGGTGACCGGCATCGAGGAGTCGGCCGGCAGCGCGAGGTCGGAGGGCGGCCGCCCCTTGAGCACCATCTGCGCCCCCAGCGCCGCGACCATCGCTCCGTTGTCGGTGCACAGCCCCGGCCGGGGCACCCGCAGCTGGATGCCGGCCGCGTCGCACCGCTCCTGCGCCATCGCCCGCAGCCGCGAGTTCGCGGCCACGCCGCCGCCGATCTGCAGGTGGCCGACGCCGTGCTCGCGGCACGCCAGCACGGCCTTGCGGGTCAGCACGTCGGTGACGGCCTCCTGGAAGCTGGCCGCGACGTCGGCGACCGGCACCGGCTCTCCCGCCGCCTCGCGGGCCTGCACCCACCGCGACACGGCGGTCTTGAGGCCTGAGAACGAGAAGTCGAAGCGGTGCCGCTCCATGTCGCGACCGGTGGTCAGGCCCCGCGGGAAGTCGATGGTGATGGAGCCCTCGCGAGCGGCCCGGTCGATGTGCGGCCCGCCGGGGAAGGGCAGCCCGAGCACCCGGGCGACCTTGTCGAAGGCCTCACCGGCGGCGTCGTCGATGGTCGAGCCGAGGCTGCGCACGTCGTGGGTGACGTCGGGCACGAGCAGGAGCGAGGAGTGCCCGCCGGAGACCAGCATGGCGAGGGTGGGTTCGGGCAGCGGGCCGTGCTCGACGATGTCGACGGCGACGTGGCTGGCGAGGTGGTTGACGCCGTAGAGCGGCACCCCGAGGGCGAGCGACAGCGCCTTCGCCGAGGCGACCCCGACCATGAGCGCACCGGCAAGGCCCGGGCCCGACGTCACCGCAACGGCATCCACGTCGCGCAGCGTGACTCCCGCTGTGGCACAAGCGCGTTCGATGGTCGGCACCATGGCCTCGAGGTGGGCGCGGCTGGCGACCTCGGGCACGACCCCGCCGAAGCGGGCGTGCTCGTCGACACTGCTGGCGATGGCGTCGACGAGCAGGGTCTCGCCGCGGACGATGCCGACACCGGTCTCGTCGCACGACGTCTCGATGCCGAGCACCAGGGGTTCGTCACGCATCGTCGGTTCCATTCTCCTGCAACGTCTTTCGCATCACGATCGCGTCGACGTCACCGGGCTGGTAGTAGCGCCGACGCGTGCTCAGCACGGCGAACCCGGCGCGCTCGTAGAGCCCGATCGCCGGCGCGTTGTCGGCCCGCACCTCGAGGATGACGTGGGCCGCACCACGGGCCCGGGCCCGGTGCTCCAGCTCGTCGAGCAGCCGCCGCCCGATGCCGCGGCCCTGCGCACGCGGCGCCACGGCGACGGTCATCACGTCGGCGACGTCGCCGCCGTGGTCGAGGCCGGCATACCCGAGGATGCCGTCGCCGTCGGTGAGCACGACGTAGTCGCGGCGCGGCCGGCCGGCGAGCTCGGCCCACCACGTGGGCTCGGCCCAGGCGTCGTGCGCGAACAGGTCGCGCTCGAGCAGCGCCAGGGCCGGGATGTCGGCCCAGTGCGCCTCGCGCAGCGTCGGCGCGGCCACGGTCACGGCCGGCCTCGCTCTGCCGTGGTGAGGGCGTCGGGCCGGCGCAGGTAGAGCGGCTCGACCGGCATCGGCTCCCCCGCGGCGATCCGGCGCAGCGCGACCTGCCCCAGCCACGAGGGGTCGACGTCGAGCAGACCGCCGAGGCCGTTGGGGAAGAGGTCGGGGTAGAGCACCGGGCCCCGGCCGACGGTGGGCAGCGCGCGCACGGCCTCGGCGACCTCGGCGGGTCGGTCGACGGCGGGCTCGGTGCGGGCCACGGCCCCGTCGGCGCCTCGGGCGTAGCGCGCCCAGTAGACCTCCTTGCGCCGCGCGTCGGTGGCGACGAGCACCTCGTCGACGCCGTCGTGGGCCGCCAGCGCCTGCTCGGCCAGGGCGTCGAGGCTGCACACGCCGTGCACCGGGATGCCGAGGGCGTGCCCCAGGGTGAGCGCGGTGACCATGCCGACCCGCAGCCCGGTGAACGGCCCGGGGCCGGTGCCGACGGCGATGTCGGTGAGGTCGGCCGGCGTCGCGCCGGCGGCGGCGAGGGTGTCGCGCACCAGCGGTGCGAGGTGCTCGGTGTGGGCGCGCGCGTCGACCACCACCCCCACCACCGGGTCGTGCCCGGACGCCAGCACGGCGACGCCGATGGCCGAGGTCGAGGTGTCGATCGCGAGGGTCAGCACGGCACACCGCCCAGGGCGACCAGCCCGGCATCCGCGGCCTCGCCGCTCCAGCGCCCACCCACGCCGGTGACCGTGGCGGTGCGCTCCTCGGTGGCGATGTCGACGTCGAGCACGACCTCGAGCCGGTCCTCGCTGAGGTCCTCGGCCAGGCCGTGCCCCCACTCGACCACGGTGACGCTCTCGTCGACGGAGGCGTCGAGGTCGAGGTCGTCGAGCTCGAGCGCCCCGCCGAGCCGGTAGGCGTCGACGTGCACGAGGGCCGGCCCGCCCACCGGCGACGGGTGCACCCGGGCGATGACGAAGGTCGGCGAGGTGACCGGCCCCCGCACGCCGACACCCTCGCCGATGCCCTGGGTCAGGGTCGTCTTGCCGGCGCCGAGACCCCCGGTGAGCACGACGAGGTCACCGGCGCGCAGCAGCGCGCCCAGCGCCCGGCCGAGCGCGTGGGTGTCGTCGACCTCGGGCAGCGCGACGCGGCGCCCGCTCACGACGCGGCCTCCTGCCCGTTCCGGCCGGCCCGGGCGCGCGCCACGCGGCGCTTCTTGGAGATGTCCTGCACCGTGCGGCGCACCCGCGGCTTGCTGCTCACCGGCACGCCCTCGGCCACGGCCCGCTGGGCCCGCCCGATGAGCATCAGGATCTGCTGGGTGACCAGCTGGGGGTGCTCGAGCATGATGATGTGGCCGGCATCCTCGACGACGACGTGCTCGGCGCCCGGGATGCGGCGCACGATCTCCTCGCTGTGCGAGGGCGGCGTGATCAGGTCACCGGCGCCGTTCATCACCAGGGTCTCGATGCCGACCAGCGGCGCGAGGTCGGCGCTGATGTCGAGCGCGTCGAAGTCGGGCAGGAACGCCGCCATGACGTCGAACGACGTCGAGAAGATCATGTCGCCCACCATCTGCACCAGCTCGGGGCTCACCGGCGAGTCGAACGCCCAGCGCTGCACCACGGCATCCTGCACGCCGCGGCCCATCTTGCGCAGCGCCCCGATCGGCCCGGCATGCCGCGACATCCGGGTCAGCACGCCCGGCCCGAACGAGCCCACGACCCTGCCCACCGTGGTGCCCAGCCCGAACTCGGTCATCTCGGCGCCACCGGGGCTGGTCGCGATCAGCGCGACCGCCAGCACCCGGTCGCGCACGACGTCGGGGTGCTGCCCGGCATACGACATCACCGTCATGCCGCCCATCGAGTGCCCGACGAGCACCACCGGGCCACTGGTGCAGGTGGCGTCCATGACGGCGGCGAGGTCGCGGCCGAGCTGGGCCACCGTGCAGTTCTCGAGCGCCGGCTGGCCCGAGCGGCCGTGCCCGCGCTGGTCGTAGGTGACGACCCGGAAGCCGGAGTGGATCAGCGCCCGGCGCTGCAGCACCCAGCACTGCATCGAGAGGCTGAAGCCGTGCACGAGCACCACGGTGGGCGTGCGCCCGGCGAGGTGGCGCCGGCTGAGGCTGGAGGTGTCGGGCGCGTCGATCTCGACGTGCAGGGCCACGCCGTCGTCGGCGGTCACCCACAGCGACTCCGTGGGCGTGTGCGCCCAGCCGTCGGGGGCGTCGACCGAGCGGTAGCCGCCGCGCGCCCGCACGACCCGCTCACCGACGGCACTGGCGGCGCTGCCGAACGGGCCCAGCGCCATCAGCCCTCACCCCCGAGCAGCACCCGCGGCAGCCGTGGCCCCATCCGGGTGACGATCTCGTAGTTGATCGTGCCGGCGGCCAGCGCCCAGTCCTGCGCCGACGGCTCGCCCGCCGCGGTGCGCCCGAGCACGACGACCTCGTCACCGGCCGCACCGGCGAACCCCGGGCCGAGGTCGACGCACGATCTGGTCCATGCAGACCCGGCCGGCCACCGGAAGCCGCCGACCGCCGACCAGCACCGGCCCGCGGCCACCCGCCGACCTCGGGATGCCGTCGGCGTAGCCCATCGGCACCAGGCCGAGCACGGTGTCGCGCTCGGTGACGTACTCGTGGCCGTAGCTGACGCCCTGGCCGGCCCGGGCCCGCTTGACCAGGGTGAGCCGGGCGGTCACCCGCATCGCCTCGCGCAGGCCGAAGTGCTCGGGGTCGCCGAGGTCGGGCACCGGCGACAGGCCGTAGACGGCCAGCCCGGGGCGGACCATGTCGAAGTGGGCCGAGGGGTTGGTCAGCGTCGCCGCGGAGTTGGCGAGGTGGCGCAGCGCCGGGTGCACGCCGGCCCGCTCGAGCTCGGCCGCCGCCTCGGCGAACCGCGCCTGCTGGGCGCGCACGGTCGGGTGCTGGGGGGCGTCGGCCCACGCGAAGTGCGACCACACCCCGGTCACCTCGATCGCACCCTCCGCCTGCGCGGCCGCGACCCGGGCGACCATCTCCGACCAGTCGGTGAGGATGCCGCCGCGCCCCAGCCCGGTGTCGACCTTCACCTGCACGCGCGCCGGGCGACCGCGCTCGCGGGCCGCGGCCGTGACGGCATCGAGGGTCCAGTCGCTGCCGACGGTCACCTCGATGTCGGCGTCGATGGCGCCCCCGACGTCGCCGCCGGGCGGGAAGAGCCAGGTGAGCAGCGGGGCCGTGACGCCGGCCCGGCGCAGGTCGAGCGCCTCGGCGAGCTGGGCCACCCCGAGCCAGGTCGCACCGCCGGCCAGCGCGGCGCGCGCCGAGGGCACCAGGCCGTGGCCGTAGGCGTCGCCCTTGACGACGGCCATCACCTGGGCCGACCCGGCCCGACGCACCAGCTCGGCCACGTTGTCGCGGATGGCGTCGAGGTCGACGCTGACCCACGCCGAGGCGCCCACGGGCGCGGGGGTCGGGGCGGAGGCGGGCGAGGTGGTCATGGGCCTGACGAGTCTAGGACGCCGGGAGTCGCCCGCGGCCCAGCAGGTGGGTCACTGCTGCGGGGATGCCGTGCGCCACCGCGAGCGCCCGCACCGGGCCACCCGGGTTCGCCCGCTCGGCGGCGACGCCGTGCACCAGGGCGCCCAGGGCACCCGCGACGTCGGCGGGCAGGCCGGCGGCCAGCAGCGTGCCGAGCAGGCCGGCGAGCACGTCGCCCGCACCGGCGGTGGCCAGCCACGCCGGGGCGTCGGCCTGCGACCAGGCGGTGGCGCCCTCGCCGGGCGGCACGACGAGGGTGGTGGCGCCCTTGAGCAGCACGGTCGCGCCGGTGAGCGCGGCCAGGGCGCGGGCGTGCTGCAGGGGCCGGGCCTCCACCTGCGCCCGACTCACCTCGTCGGGGCCCAGTCGGGTGAGGAGGCGGGCGCACTCGCCCGCGTGCGGCGTGAGGAGGGTGACGGCATCCGCGCGCCCCGCGAGCACCGCGGCGTCGAGCAGGTCGAGGCCACCGGCGTCGACGACGACCGGCTCCGGCCCGGCGAGCGCCTCGCGCGCGGCGCCGAGCTGGGCCTGCGCCCCCTCGCCCCCGGACTCGACGTCGAGGCCGGGCCCGACCACCCAGGCCTGCACCCGGCCGACGCCGTGCACCGCCTCGGGAACCGCGGCCCGCACCAGCGCGGTGGGGGTGGGCGTGCCGACGTAGCGCACCATGCCGCACCCGGCCTCGGCAGCGGCGGTCACGCTGAGCACCGCGGCGCCGGTGTAGGACTCGCCACCGGCCACCACCCCGAGCACGCCGCGGGAGTACTTGTCGTCGGACGCCACGGGCACCGGCCAGAGCCCGGCGACGTCGTCGTGGTCGAGGCGGCACACGGCCGGCTCGTCGTCGATCTCGAGGCCGATGTCGACGACGGTCAGCAGCCCGCAGGCCTGCTCGGTGGGGGGCAGCAGGTGCACCGGCTTGGCGACCGAGAAGGTGACGGTCTCGTCGGCGAAGACACCGTAGGGGTCGAGCTCGCCACCCATCGGGTCCTGGCCCGAGGGCAGGTCGACGGCGATGACGTGCGCCGTCTCGGAGAGCGCGGCCAGCCAGCCGACCGCCCATTCGGGCAGCCCCGGGCGCGCACCGATGCCGAGGATGCCGTCGAGCACGACGTCGGCCTCCCCCAGCCCGCTGGGGTCGGTCGTGAGCACCACCCCGGCCACCTCGGCGGCCGCGCGCGCCCCCTCGTGCACCGTGTCGTGGTGCACCGCAACGGCGTTCCAGCCGGCATCCGCGAGGCGGGCCACGGCATACAGCGCGTCGGCGCCGTTGTTGCCCGGCCCCACGAGCGCTGCCACGGCCTCGCCGCCGCACTCCTCGAGGCGGGCGGCCGCGACCCCGGCCAGCCCCTCGACCGCACGCGCCATCAGCTCGCCGTCGTCGAGGGTCTCCATCAGCGCGCGCTCGGCGGCGTAGACCGACTCCGTCGACCAGGCGGCGATCATGGCTGGGGTCCTTCCGCGATGACGACGGCCGACGCGATGCCGGCGTCGTGGGACAGGGACAGGTGCAGCGAGGTGATGCCGAGGGCGTCGACCTGCGTCTGCACGGTGCTGCGCACCTCGAGGTGCGGGCGGCCGTCGGCACCACGGTGCACCTCGGCGTCGTGCCAGTGCATGCCCGACGGGGCGCCGAGCGCCTTGGCGAGGGCCTCCTTCGCGGCGAACCGCGCGGCCAGCGAGTTCAGCGGCAGGTCACGCTCGCCGGTGGTGAAGAGGCGCTCGCGCAGGGCCGGGGTGCGCTCGAGCGTCGCACCGAAGCGCGCGACGTCGACGACGTCGATGCCGACGCCGATGATCACCGCGACGCCCGGGGCGTCCGGCCGTCACTCAACGGTGACCGACTTGGCCAGGTTCCGCGGCTGGTCGACATCGAGGCCCTTGGCGGTCGACAGGTGCAGCGCGAACACCTGGAGCGGCACGACGGCCAGCAGCGGCGCCAGCAGCGGCGAGCACTGCGGGATGCGGATGACCTCGCTGGCGTAGGGCTCGACGTCGTCGTCGCCGTCGTGGGCGATGACGATGGTGCGCGCGCCGCGGGCCCGGATCTCCTGGATGTTGGAGACGACCTTCTTGTGCAGCTCGTGCGGGGTGTCAGGGCTCGGCACGATGACGAACACCGGCTGGCCGGCGTCGATGAGCGCGATCGGCCCGTGCTTGAGCTCACCGGCCGCGAACCCCTCGGCGTGGATGTAGGCGAGCTCCTTGAGCTTGAGCGCACCCTCCAGCGCCACCGGGTAGCCGACGTTGCGACCGAGGAAGAGCACCGCGCGGGTGTCGGCCATGAAGTGCGCCATCTCGACCACGCGGTCCATCCGGGTGAGCAGGTCCTCGATCTTGGCGGGGATCTCCTGCAGCTCGGCCATCACGGCCTGGGCGTCGGTGGCGTAGGTCTCGCCGCGCAGCTGGGCGAGGTAGAGGCCCAGGATGTAGCAGGCGGTGATCTGGGCGAGGAACGCCTTGGTCGAGGCGACCGCGATCTCGGGGCCGGCGTGCGTGTAGAGCACGGCATCGGACTCGCGCGGGATGGTCGATCCGTGCGTGTTGCAGATGGACAGCGTCATCGCGCCGAGCTCGGACGCGTGCTTGACGGCCATCAGCGTGTCCATGGTCTCGCCGGACTGGCTCACCGACACCACGAGCGTGGTGCCGTCGACGATGGGGTCGCAGTAGCGGAACTCGTGAGCGAGGCTGACCTCGACCGGGATGCGGGTCCAGTGCTCGATGGCGTACTTCGCGACCATGCCGGCGTAGGCAGCGGTGCCGCACGCGACGATGGTGATGCGCGTTGACCGCGCGCAGCTGCTCCTCGCTGATCCGCACCTCGTCGAGCACCAGCCGACCGGTCTCGTCGGTGCGGCCCAGCAGGGTGTCGGCCACCGCGTGCGGCTGGTCGTTGATCTCCTTCTCCATGAAGGTGGCGTAGCCGCCCTTCTCGGCCTCGGCGGCATCCCAGGTGACCTCGTAGGCCTTGCCGTCGGAGGGGGTGCCGTCGAAGTCGATGACCGAGTAGCCCTCGGGGGTGATCGTGACGATCTGGTCCTGGCCCAGCTCGAGCGCGTGGCGGGTGTGGCCGATGAACGCCGCGACGTCGCTGCCGAGGAAGTTCTCGCCGTCGCCCAGGCCCACGACGAGCGGGCTGTTGCGGCGGGCGCCCACGACGACGCCGGGGCTGTCGGCGTGCACGGCCAGCAGGGTGAAGGCGCCCTCGAGCCGCTGCACGACGTTGCGCATCGCGGTGGTGAGGTCGCCGACCCGGTCGTACTCGCGACCGACGAGCTTCGCGGCGACCTCGGTGTCGGTCTCGGAGCGGAAGTCGACGCCCTCCTCGAGGAGCTCCTTCTTCAGCGCGTGGAAGTTCTCGATGATGCCGTTGTGGATCAGGGCCAGCCGGTCGTGGTCGCCGCCGCGGTGCGGGTGGGCGTTGCCGTCGGTGGGGCCGCCGTGGGTCGCCCACCGGGTGTGCCCGATGCCGGTGCGCGAGGCCGACGAGCGGCTGCGCCTCCAGCGCCGACCGGAGGTTCTCGAGCTTGCCGGCGCGCTTCTCGCTGACGTGATGCCGTCCTCGGTGACCAGCGCCACCCCCGCCGAGTCGTAGCCGCGGTACTCGAGGCGGGACAACCCCTCCATCACGACCTCGAGCGCCGTGTCATCCATCGTCGTACCCGACGTACCCAACGATTCCGCACATGCGGCCAGCCTAGTTGGGATGCCGTACCCCCGTGGCCGCCCCACCGCCACCGCGCCGAGGTGCCGGTCACCCCGGCCTCCCGGCGGCGTGTCAGGGCATGCGCAACAATGGCGCGGGTGAGCGCCACGCAGGAGCGACGCACGCTACCGACGCCCTACGTCGACCTCGACCGACGGGCGTGGTCGCGCCTGCGCGAGAGCCACCCGATGAGCCTGGAGCAGAGCGACCTCGCCCGGCTGCGCGGCCTGGGCGAGCGGCTCGACCTCAACGAGGTCGAGGAGGTCTACCTCCCGCTCTCGCGGCTGCTGCACTTCTACGTCGAGGCCACCCACGGGCTGCGGCTCGCCACCAGCGAGTTCCTCGGCGAGCGCCCGACGCGCGTGCCCTTCGTCGTGGGCGTGGCCGGCTCGGTGGCCGTCGGCAAGTCGACGACCTCGCGCATCCTCAAGGAGCTGATGAGCCGCTGGCCGCACACGCCGCGGGTCGAGCTGATCACGACCGACGGGTTCCTCCACTCGAACGCCGAGCTCGAGCGGCGTGGCCTGTTGCAGCGCAAGGGTTTTCCGGAGTCCTACGACCGGCGTGCGCTGATGCGCTTCATCGCCGCGGTCAAGTCAGGGATGCCGGTGGTCGAGGCCCCGCAGTACTCGCACCTCACCTACGACGTGCTGCCCGACACCATCCGGGTGCGCCGCCCCGACGTGCTCATCGTCGAGGGGCTCAACGTGCTGCAGCCACCCGCGGTGCGCACCGACGGGTCGAGCACCGGGGCGATCTCGGACTACTTCGACTTCTCGGTGTACGTCGACGCGCCGGTCGAGGAGATCCGCACCTGGTACGTCGAGCGCTTCCTCCGGTTGCGGCAGACGGCGTTCGCCCACCCGCAGTCGTACTTCCACCGCTACGCCGGGCTCAGCGACGACGAGGCGCGGGCCACGGCATCGGCGATCTGGGAGCAGATCAACGAGCCCAACCTGGTCGAGAACGTGCTGCCGACGCGCGACCGCGCGACGCTGGTGCTCACCAAGGGAGCCGACCACGCCGTGACCGGCATCCGGCTGCGCAAGATCTGAGCCGCAGGGCGCCCGAGGTAGACCCGGCGGCGGGCCGGTCAGTACCAGTGCGGGGAGCTTGCTGTTCCAGAAGTCGAGGGCGTTGCACGGCGAGCCGTACGAGAGCTTGATGTAGTTCAGGCCCCACTTGATCTGGGTGACCGGGTTGGTGCGCCAGTCGTCGGCCACCGTGGCCATCTTGCGGCCGGGCAGCGACTGCGGGATGCCGTAGGCGCCCGACGAGGGGTTCTCGGCCTTGTAGTTCCAGCCACTCTCGCCGATCCACAGGCGCTCGAGGCAGCCCCACTGCGACTGGCTGAAGCCGTAGTCCGGCATCAGCGCCCGGGCCGCGGCCTTGGGGTCCTTGCGGGCGTTGTCGATGACCCGCTTGCGCGCGGCAGCGGCAGCGGCCTTCTCGGCGGCGGCCTTGCGGGCCTTGGCCAGGGCGGCGGCCTTGACCTTCTCGCGCTGGGCGCTGCGGGCTGCGGCGACGGAGCGCTGCGCGTTGGTCGCGCTCCGGTCGGCGGCGACGCGCACGGCATCCGCCTGCTCGGTCTTCATCTGCTCGGTGGACGTGCTGGAGGTCACGCCGTCGACCGCGAAGGTCAGCGTGTCGGCACTCGCGGTTCCGCCCGAGACCGACGCGGCCAGGGCCCCGGTCGACAGCACGGCCGCCGCGACACCCGTGGCGAGCACCGGCCGGCCGAGGGCCGTACGGGTCGCGTGGGCGGCACCCGAACGCCGCGAAGCAGCGGCGTGACGGGGCGCATGGCGCGCGGAGTAGCGGGGCATGGGCAGGGGGGAACCTCTCGGGAGGAAGCAGGGGTCGGGGCGCAGGGGAGCCCTCGGGACGTTACCGAATCGAGACCTGACTTTAGGCGATCGTTCGCGACAGGACGAAATCCGCGTCTCACGCCGTGCTCGGGTCGGCCGGGGCGGCGGTCAGACCTCGATGCCCTCCAGCAGGTCGGTGACCAGTGCCGCGATCGGGCTGCGCTCGCTGCGGGTGAGCGTGACGTGGGCGAACAGCGGGTGCCCCTTGAGCGCCTCGACCACGGCCACGACGCCGTCGTGCCGGCCCACCCGCAGGTTGTCGCGCTGGGCGACGTCGTGGGTGAGCACGACCCGGGAGTTCTGCCCGATGCGCGAGAGCACGGTGAGCAGCACGTTGCGCTCCAGGCTCTGCGCCTCGTCGACGATGACGAACGCGTCGTGCAGCGAGCGGCCGCGGATGTGCGTGAGCGGCAGCACCTCGAGCATCCCCCGGTCGAGGATCTCCTCGACCACCTCGCGCGAGACCAGCGCCGACAGCGTGTCGAACACGGCCTGCCCCCACGGGTTCATCTTCTCGGACGCGTCACCGGGCAGGTAGCCGAGCTCCTGGCCGCCCACCGCGTAGAGCGGGCGGAAGACGACGACCTTGCGCTGCTGGCGGCGCTCCATCACGGCCTCGATGCCGGCGCACAGGGCCAGCGCCGACTTGCCGGTGCCGGCCCGGCCGCCGAGGCTGACGATGCCGATGTCCTGGTCGAGCAGCAGGTCGAGCGCGATGCGCTGCTCGGCGCTGCGGCCGTGCAGGCCGAACGCGTCGCGGTCGCCGCGCACCAGCCGCAGCTGCTTGTCGGGGCCGACCCGGGCCAGCCCGGAGCCGCGCGGCGAGCTGAGCACCAGCCCGGTGTGACAGGGGAACTCGGCACCCTCGACGCTCTCGAGCCGGCCGTACTCGTAGAGGTGGTCCATCTCCTCGACGGTGACGTCGAGCTCGGCCATGCCGGTCCAGCCGGACTCGACGGCGAGCTCGGCGCGGTACTCCTCCGCCTCGAGGCCGCACGCGGAGGCCTTGACCCGCATCGGCAGGTCCTTGCTGACGATGGTGACCATCCGGCCCTCGTTGGCCAGGTTGCGCGCCACCGCCAGGATGCGGGTGTCGTTGTCGCCCAGCCGGAAGCCGGCGGGCAGCGACGTCGGGTCGGTGTGGTTGAGCTCGACCCGCAGCGTGCCGCCGTCGTCGCCGATGGGCACCGGGGCGTCGAGCCGGCCGGCCGAGATGCGCAGGTCGTCGAGCATCCGCAGCGCCGTGCGGGCGAAGTAGCCGAGCTCGGGGTGGTGCCGCTTGGCCTCCAGCTCGGTGACCACCACGACCGGGAGCACGACCTCGTGCTCCTTGAAGCGGGTGATCGCCCGGGGGTCCGCGAGCAGGACGGAGGTGTCGAGCACGTAGGTGCGCCGCGGCTCCTTCCCAGGGCGGGCGGGCGGTGCCGGTCGCGTGCTCGAGGCCATGGTCGCTCCTGGGGTGCGGAATGCGGTGGTCTCGACGCTACGTGCCACCTCGGACACCCCCGCGCATGTCCGGCTCCGCGTGTCGCCCCGAACCCGTAACCGCTGGGGCTGGTGGGACACCTGCGCCTGGTGAGCGGGATGTGACCGGAGCGGTCACGGCATCCGGGCGCTCGCCGGCGCCCGTCGGATGCCGGGCGCCGCGGCTCAGGAGCCGAAGCGGCGGTTGCGCTCGCCGAAGGCGCGCAGCGCGCGCAGGAAGTCGACCTTGCGGAAGTCGGGCCAGTAGGCCTCGCAGAAGTAGAACTCGCTGTGGGCGCTCTGCCAGAGCAGGAAGCCGCCGAGCCGCTGCTCCCCCGAGGTGCGGATGACCAGGTCGGGGTCGGGCTGGCCCTTGGTGTAGAGGTGCTCGGCGATGTGCTCGACGTCGATGACCTCGGCGAGCTCCTCGAGGCTGGTGCCCTGGCTGGCCTGCTCCTGCAGCAGCGAGCGCACGGCATCGGCGATCTCGCGGCGCCCGCCGTAGCCGACGGCCACGTTGACGAGCATCCCGTCGACGTCGCGGGTGGCGTCCTCCGCGGCCTTGAGCCGCGCCGCCGTGGCGGCCGGCAGCAGGTCGAGCGCCCCGACCGGGTGGATGCGCCAGCGGTGGGTGGCCGCCAGCGTGTCGACGGCCTTCTCGATGATGCCGAGCAGCGGCCGCAGCTCCTTCTCGGGGCGGTTGAGGTTGTCGGTCGACAGCAGCCACAGGGTGACCACCTCGACACCGGCCTCGTCGCACCAGAACAGCAGGTTCGCGATGTTGTCGGCGCCGGCCTGGTGGCCCTCGCTCGCGCCGGCGCCACGGGCCTTGGCCCAGCGGCGGTTGCCGTCGAGCATGACGCCGACGTGGCGCGGCACCGACGAGGGGTCGAGCTGCCGGGCGAGGCGGCGGGCGTAGGCGGCATACAGGACGTCGCTGAGCCCCATGCGCCTGGCCTCCCGCCTGTGTCCCGGAACGCCGTCGCCGCGAGGTCGCGGACGGCGCGCCCCACGCTACTCCCGCACGCCGGCGGGCAGCAGGAGGCCCGGCCGGACCGGTGTGGGCGCGTGGCGCGCCCGGTGCGGCACGGGTCACCCGGCGCTGGGACCCTAACTTACGCTCGGGTAGGTTACGGTTGGTCAATGACGCAGACCGACCCGACCCCCGGCGCCGAGCCGAGCCGTCGAGAGGCGATCGAGCAGCGCGTCGAGACGGCCATCGAGCACGTCAAGCCCAAGCTGCGCGGCTGGCTGCACGCCGGGATGACCCCGGTGGCGCTCGTCGCCGGCATCATCCTCATCGTGCTCGCCGGCAGCACCACCGAGAAGGTGTCGGCCGCCGTGTTCGCCGGCACCGCGGTGCTGCTGTTCGGCACCTCGGCCGTCTACCACCGGGGCACCTGGTCGCCGCGCGTCGGAGGGTTCCTGCGCCGGTTCGACCACTCCAACATCTTCCTGATCATCGCCGGCACCTACACGCCGTTCGCGCTGCTGCTGCCCCCGGAGCAGGCCAAGCGGATGCTCATCATCGTGTGGAGCGGCGCCTTCCTCGGGGTGCTCTTCCGGGTCTTCTGGGCCGGCGCCCCGCGCTGGCTCTACGTGCCCGCCTACCTGATGCTCGGCTGGGTCGCCGTCTTCTACTTCGGCCCGCTGCTGCAGCACGCCGGAGCCGCCGTGATGACCTGGGTCGTCATCGGTGGAGCGCTCTACAGCCTCGGCGCGATCGTCTACGGCACCAAGCGGCCCAACATCTCACCGCGCTGGTTCGGCTTCCACGAGGTCTTCCACGCGCTGACCATCCTGGCCTTCACGGCGCACTTCGTCGCCGCCTCGCTCGCGCTGACCGGCCCCGCGATCGTCTGACCGGCCGGTGCGCCTGGGCTCGCCCGGTCACTGAGCGGCGGACGGGTCACTGAGCGCCGGCCGGGCCCTGCCGCCGGTGTCGTCGCGGTCGCCGGCCTGGCCCACGTCGTCGGGGCCGCTCGCCTCGTCGACCGGTCCGGATGCCGGGTCGTCACCGGCGCTGCCGGTCGCCGCGGTCACCGGCCCGTCATCCTCGAGGTCGACCTCGCCGGGACCCGCCTGCGGGTCGTCCTTGCCGCGGTGGGCCGCCTGCTGGCGGTAGGACATCCGCCGCATCCGGGCGTTCATGTTCCGCATCAGGAACCACAGCGCGATGGCCAGGATGAAGAAGGCGAGGAAGGCCAGGAAGCCCGGCCCGCCGTCGGCGGTGGGTGCCTCGTTCATGCCTCACGCTCCGTGCGGGTGTCGAGGGCGATCTGGAGGTCGCCGGAGGTCGCGAGGGCGTCGGCCGCCGCGAGGTCGGTGGGGATGCCGGCGAAGAGGTCGTCCTCGCCCTCGGCGATCGGGACGAAGGACAGCGCCGCCTCGAAGTCCTCGGTCGGCCAGATCCGGGCCTGCACCTCACGGGTGACCCGGAACCAGGTGCCCTCGGGGTCGACCTGGGTGGCGTGGGCGAGCAGCGCGGCATCGCGCCGCTCGAACCAGTCCGCGCACTCGACCCGGGTGGTCACCGCGCGGTCGGGGCGCGACCAGTTCTCGAGCCACTCGGCATACGGGCTCTCCTCGCCCAGCGCGGTGAGCGCCTCGTGGAAGGCCTCGATCCGCGCCCGGCTGAAGGTCTGGTTGTAGTAGACCTTCAGCGGCTGCCAGGCCGGCCCGGCGTGCGGGAACGCGTCGGGGTCACCGGCCGCGACCACCGCCGCCATCGACACGTCGTGGCACATGATGTGGTCGGGGTGCGGGTAGCCGCCGTTCTCGTCGTAGGTCGTGACGACGTGCGGGCGGAACCGGCGGATCTCGCGGACCAGCGCCTCGGAGGTGACCGACAGCGGCTCGAGGGCGAAGCAGCCCTCGGGCAGCGGGGGCAGCGGGTCGCCCTCGGGCAGGCCGGAGTCGACGAAGCCGAGCCAGGTGTGCTGCACGCCGAGGATCTCCACGGCGGCGGCCATCTCGTCGCGGCGCACCTGGGCGAGGTCGCGCAGGATGTGCACGTCGTTCTTGAGCCTCGGGTTGAGCACGTCGCCGCGCTCGCCCCCGGTGCACGACACCACCAGGACCTCGTGGCCCTCGTCGACGTAGCGCGCCATGGTCGCCGCGCCCTTGCTGGACTCGTCGTCCGGGTGCGCGTGGACGCACATGAGCCGGAGCCGGTCGGACACGTGGGGACCCTTCCCTGCAGCGCTCTCGGGGCGTACCCGAGAATGGACGCCGTCCATCCTCTCATCCGGTGTCGCCCCTTCGACCACCGCACACCAGCCCAGACCAAGGACCCGTATGCCGTTGCCCCGCCCCGCTCCCGGCACCACCCGATGGTGGGTGGTCGGCATCCTCGGCTGCCTCGCCGCCGTCGGGGTCATCACGTGGTACGGCATCGCCAGCACGGCGGGGAGCGTGCGTCCCGAGGTGACCGCCTACCAGGTGCAGTCCGACACCTCGATCCTCGTGGAGTACGACCTGCACCGGCCGGCCGGGGTCGCCGTGGTCTGCCGGATCACGGCGCTGGACGGCGGGCGCAACCGGGTCGGCACGGTCGAGGACAGCGTGCCCGCGCAGGGGCCGAGCTCGGTGCACCGGGTGGTCACGCTGCGCACCAGCGTGCGGGCCGTGACCGGCGTCGTCGACTCGTGCATCCGGGTGCTCGACACCCCCTGACGCGCTGCTCGGTGGGCCGCCGGCGGACGCACCACAGGGACCGGCGCGGGCCTCGTCATGGTGGCGATCCGGGCCCGGCTTGGTAGGCTTGTTGCTTCATCACCTCGGGTCTGGGTCCGACACGCGTGCCGAACGGCATCCCTCGGAACCCGGGCCCGTTGCCGTAGCACCGAGGTGCCGCCCCCTGCGGGCAGGTGCCGCCCATGATCCAGGAGTGAGTGACGTGACCGAGACCGCCAACCAGGCGAGCTTCCTGACCCAGGGGGCGTTCGACCGCCTCCAGGCCGAGCTCGACGAGCTCTCCGGGCCGGGCCGCACCGAGATCGCCAAGAAGATCGAGGCCGCCCGCGAGGAGGGTGACCTCAAGGAGAACGGCGGCTACCACGCCGCCAAGGAGGAGCAGGGCAAGATGGAGGCCCGCATCCGCCAGCTCACCCAGCTGCTCGAGACCGCCGTCATCGGCGAGACCCCGGCCGACGACGGCGTCGTCGAGCCCGGCATGGTCGTCACCGTCGACATGTTCGGCGACGAGGAGACCTTCCTGCTCGGCTCGCGCGAGATCACCGACGACTCGATGCACGTGTTCTCCGAGAAGTCCCCGATCGGTGCGGCCGTCAACGGCGCCAAGGTCGGCGACATCGTCACCTACGAGGCCCCCAACGGCAAGCAGATCGAGGTCAAGGTGCTGGCCACCAAGCCCTACGACGGCTGAGCGACCCCGCCGCCCACCAGACGGTGGGGACGACGGCTGGATGACGAGGGGCCGGGTCCGCGTGGACCCGGCCCCTCGTCGCGTCACCCGTGCCCCCCACCATGAGTTGGGTGCTGAAGTGGCTGCCCCGGCGACCACCTGAGCACCCAACTCGAGGGGGTGGTGGCCCGGGTCAGGGGGTGGGGCGCTCGCCGGTGATGACGGTGCGGGTGGCTCCGCCGACCCACACCGTGCCGTCGACGACGTCGACGTGCACCCGGCCCTCCCGGCCGATGACGGTGCCCTGCGCGGCGACGTAGTGCTCGGGCAGGTGTCCGGCCGGCACCAGCCACTGGGCCAGGCCGGCGTTGAGCGAACCGGTGACGGGGTCCTCGGCGACGTCGCGGCCGTCGGAGTAGATCGCCCGCACTTCCGCGCAGACCCCGTCGTCCCGGGCACCGGGCGGGTAGATCGCGACGAAGCCGGCCTTGAGCCCCAGGCACAGGCTGGGGTCCGGGGTGGCCGCGAGCACCGCCTCCGGTGACCGCACCAGCACCCCCACCCAGCCCGGCCCGTTGTCGACCCAGGCCACGTCGACGACGTCGGCTGGTGCCAGGCCCAGGGCGGTGGTGACCCGAGCGGCCTCGTCCTCGGCCACCGGCCCGGTGCGAGTCAGCGGCGGCGCCGCGAACCGGAGTCGCTCCCCGCGCTGCACCTCCACCAGACCCGCCTCGCACTGCTGCACGACCACGCCCTCGGATGCCGGGACGCCGCCGGCCTCGAGCCACGCGTGCGCGCTGCCGAGGGTGGGGTGCCCGGCGAAGGGCAGCTCACCGCCGGTGGTCCAGATGCGCACCCGGTAGTCGGCGCCGGGGTCGGTCGGCGCGCAGAGGAAGGTCGTCTCGGACAGGTTGGTCCAGCGGGCGATGGCCGCCATCTGCTCGTCGCTGAGGTCGTCGGCGTCGTGGAAGACCGCCAGCGCGTTGCCGCGGCAGGTGGACTCGGAGAACACGTCGACGAAGCGCACGGCTGGCATGCGCCCATGCAACCACGTGGTGGCGGAGCTACGGCATCCGCAGGGGCGTGGTCGTCGCGGCCAGCACCGCTGCCGCACGGGCATCACCGCGCAGCTCGGTGCGCACGACGACGCCGAGCTTGCCCATGGTGGTGCGCATGCCCTCGCCGAGCCCGCTGGTGACGACGGACTCGACGGCGTGCTCGCGCATGAAGCGCACGATCCGGGCGTGGTGGGTGCCCTCGGCCCCCGTGTCGTGCAGGTCGCCCCAGCCGACGGCGAACTCGGCCCAGGACGGCGACCTGGCCGTCGCGGACCTCGGCGACGGCCACGCTCTGGGCCCGGCCGAGGCCGCCGCCCACGGTGCCATCGGGTGCGGTGGTGACGGCGACGATCATGGACCCCACCCTAGGCCTGCCCCGGTGCCGGCCCTCAGTCGGTGGTGCGGCGCACGTAGGCCCGGATCGCCAGCGGCGCCAGGATGGCGGACAGCCCGATGGTCCAGATCAGCGTCGCGGTGACGGGGTACTGCAGCGGCAGCGCCGCGTCGGGCGGCACCGGGAAGCCCTTCGTTGCCCCACAGCTCGCGCAGCGCCTGCACCAGCGCACTGATCGGGTTCCACTCGGCGAGAAAGCGCAGCACCGGCGGCATGCCCTCGGGGCGCGCGAACGCGTTGCTGAGGAAGGTGATCGGGAAGATCGTCACGAACATGACGCCCTGCACCGCCTCGACCGAGCGCAGCGACGACCCGACCAGGATGCCGATCCAGATCATCATGAAGCCGAACAGCACGAGCAGCCCGTAGCCGACCAGGCCCAGGACCCACCCGTTGTTGATGCCCCACCCGATGAAGAGCCCGGTCACCGACATGACGACGATGCCCAGGCTGGAGTGGATCAGGCTGGAGACGCTGCGCGCCACGACGACTGCACCCCGGCCGATCGGCAGCGAGCGGAACCGGTCGACGATGCCCTTGCCGAGGTCGTTGTTGAGCCCGATGGCCACGACGAACGAGCTGAACGCCATGGTCTGCGCCATGATGCCGGGCAGCAGCCACTCCTTGTAGTCGACGCCGGGGATGTTGATCGAGCCACCGAAGACGAACGCGAAGAGCAGCACGAACATCACCGGCTGGATGGTGACGTCGGTGAGCATCTCGGGCTGGCGCTTGATGTGCGTGAGGTTGCGCCGGATCAGCGCCCCGATCTGCCGGGTGCCGGTGGCACCGCGCTCGTCGGGATGGGTCGCCTGGAAGTGGGTCACCGTGGTGGAGGTCATCGGACCGCCTCCGTCTTCTGCTCGTCGTGGGACGACTCCTGGTCGACCTCGACCTCGACCTCGGCCCGGTGGCCGGTGAGGCTGAGGAAGACGTCGTCGAGGCTGGGCCGTTGCAGGCCGATGTCGTCGAGGGCGATGCCGGCCTCGTCGAGCCGGGCGGCGATGCGGGTGAGCGCACCCACCCCCTCGGCGGGCGCGGTGATGTGCCGGGCGTCGCGGTCGACGTGGATGCTCGCCGACCTCCGAGCGCACCAGCTCGGCCGCGCGGTCGACCTCGCCGGGCCGGCTGACCGTGATGACCAGGCTGGCCGCGCCCGACTGGTCCTTGAGCTCGAGCGGGGTGCCCTGGGCGATGATCCGGCCGTGGTCGACGACGACGATGTTGTCGGCGAGCTGGTCGGCCTCGTCGAGGTACTGGGTGGTGAGGAACAAGGTGGTGCCGTCGCGCACGAGGTCACGCAGCACCCCCCAGAGCTCGACCCGGCTGCGCGGGTCGAGACCGGTGGTCGGCTCGTCGAGGAAGAGCACCGGCGGCGTGGCGATCAGGCTCGCGGCGAGGTCGAGCCGGCGCCGCATGCCGCCGGAGTAGTCCTTGACCACCTTGTTGCCGGCCTCGGACAGCGAGAACCGCTCGAGCAGCTCCTCGATCGACGACTTCACCACCCGCCGGTCGAGGCCGTAGAGGTCGCCGATCAGCCGGAGGTTCTCGCGGCCGGTGAGGAGCTCGTCGACCGTCGCCGACTGGGCGGTCAGGCCCATCCGGTGGCGCACGGCATCCGGGTCGGCGACGACGTCGAACCCGGCGACCCGCGCGGTGCCGCTGGTCGGGATGCTGAGCGTCGTCATCATGCGCACGGTCGTGGTCTTGCCCGCGCCGTTGGGGCCGAGCATCGAGAAGACGGAGCCGGCCGGCACCGAGAAGCTGACGCCGTCGACCGCCGTGAAGTCGTCGAACCGCTTGACGAGGTCGACCGCCTCGATGGCCGGGGCGCTCATGACACCAGGCAGAACGGGTGCCCAGCCGGGTCGAGGTAGACGACGAAACCGCCCTCGGTGGACGGCTGGTGCTCGTGGCGGGTGGCACCCGCGGCGAGCACGCGCTGCTCCCCGGCCGCCAGGTCGCCGACCTCGAGGTCGATGTGGGCCTGCTGGGGGTGCGTGCCGCCCGGCCAGGTGGGCGCGACGTAGTCGTCGATGCGCTGGAAGGCCAGGGCGGGCGCCCCCGGACCGGCCCCCGCCGGCGCGATGGTGACCCAGTCGTCATCGGAGCCGTCCCTCACCTCCCAGTCGAGGAGGCCGGCGTAGAACGCGCCGAGGGCGCGGGCGTCGGGGCAGTCGAACGCCACGACGTCGAGCGTGATCGTGGTGGTCGACGAGGCGGTGGACGTGGTGGTGGAAGTGGTGGTCTCACTCATGGCAACAACCCTAGGTGTGACCTCTGACACAGGTCTTCTCGATTTCTGCCCGGCCGCGGCTCAGCCCCGCACGTGCCCCCGCAGCACGGCCCCGGCGCGGCTCCCCTCCTCGACCGTGTTGTTGACGTGGAAGGACACCCGCAGCCGTCCGGCCCGCTCCGCCGCCACGATGCCGTGGGCGGCGAGCAGCGCCGGCACCTGCTCGTCGGCCGCCAGGGCGCGCACGGCCCGGCCCACCGGCTCCACCCCGGCCGCCGCCGCGAAGGCGGCCTCCACCTCCAGCGCGTGGGCGTGCAGGGCGCCGACCCCCACCTCCTCGAGCAGGGCCAGCGAGGATGCCGTGCCCACCCACGAGTGCCACCCCGGGGAGACGTCGAACCGGCGCGCGGTCGAGGCCAGCCGCAGCGGCAGGCCGTAGATCGACGACCAGGGGAGCTCCCCGGCATACCACCCCGCGGCCGCGGGGACGAGGCGCTCCCAGCGGTCGGGTCGCACGGTGAGGAACGCCGTGCCCCGGGGCGAGAGCAGCCACTTGTAGGCCGCGCACACGGTGTACGCGAACCGCCCCGCCTCCAGCGGCAGCCACCCGGCGGCCTGGGTGACGTCGAGGAGCACGTCGACCCCGTGCCGTTCCGCGGCCGACTCCACGGCGGCCAGGTCGGCGACCGTGCCGTCGGACGACTGCACCGCCGACAGGGCGACCAGCCCGGTCGTGCCGTCGACGTGCTCGGCGACCTCCCCGAGCGGCACCTCACGCACCCGGATGCCGCGCGCCTCCTGCGCGAGGAACGGGAACGTCACGCTGGTGAACTCCCCCTCCGGCACGAGCACCGTCGACCCGTCGGGCACGGCCGCCGCGACGAGCGCGACCAGCGGCGACACCTGGCTGCCGATGGCGACCGTGTCCGCCCCCACTCCCACCAGCCGGGCGTAGGCCTCCCGGCGCGGCAGCGACGTCGGCGTCGTAGCCCGGCGCGTAGGCGGTGCCCCGGCGCCACTCGTCCTGCGCCGCGGCCAGGGCGGCGAGGGTGGCCCGGGGCGGCAGGCCGAGCGTGGCCGAGTTGAGGTAGGTGCCGTCGGGCTCGAACTCGTCGGCCCACGGCCACTCGGTGCTCATCACCACACCGTAGGGCCGACCACAGCGCCCTCAGGCCGGCGGCGCGGCGAGCGGGGCGGCCAGGGCAGCCGCCGCCTCGGGGTAGCCGTCGGCGAGCAGGCCCACGGCGAAGAGCACGTAGGCGGCATCCACCCGCCGGGCCGCGCGCTCGGGCACCCGCCACCCCCCACCGTGGTCGCCGGTCACCCGAGCGAGCACCCGGTCCCCCACGTCCCCGGGCGCGTGCCGCAGCACTCCCCCGGAGCCGACGACCAGCGCCACCTCGGCGAGCGGGCGCGGCCGCTCCGACGGGTGCGGGGGCCGGCCGTGGCGGCGCACCGCCACCACCGCGGCCGTCGAGGCGATCGACTCCTCGGCGGCCCACTCGGCATCCGTGCTCGCGAGGTGGGCGGTGTCGCGGGCGACCTCGGCGGCATACCGCGCGGTGGCGTCGTCGAGCGGAAGCCGCTCGCGGGCCGCCGCCTCCACGACCCCCTCGCGCGGTCCACCGCATGCCCAGGTCGGCCTCCACCGTGCGGGCGTGCCAGAGGGTGCCGACGACCTCGCGGTGGATGGTCGCGTCCTCGCCCTGCGGGGTGATCACCGAGTAGACGTCGGTGGTCGCCCCGCCGACGTCGACGACGAGCACGTCACCGCCCGCGACGTCGGCCAGCACCTCGACGCCGCGCAGCACGGCATCCGGCGTGGGGGCGCGCACCAGCTCGGCGAACCCGCGCCCGCGGGACAGCCCCTTGCCACCGATGACGTGGGTGAGGAAGGCCTCGCGGATGGCCGCACGGGCCGCCTCGGGTGCCACGACACCGATGCGGGGCAGCACGTTGGCCGTGACGACGAACCGGCGCCCCGTCGACGCCAGCAGCGCCGCGACCTGGTCGGCGGCCTCGGCGTTGCCGGCGACGACCACCGGCGCCGACAGCCGCGCCTTCGCGATGCGCTCGGCGTTGTGCAGCAGCACGTCGACGTTGCCCCCGTCGGTGCCACCCACCAGCAGCACGAGGTCGGGGGATGCCGCCCGCAGCGCGGCGACGTCGGCGCCCGACATCGGGCCGCACGCGACGTGCACCACCTTCGCGCCGGCCGACAGCCCCACCCGGTGCCCGGCCTCGGCCGTCACCTCGCGCTCGAAGCCGACCACGGCCAGCCGCAGCCCGCCCCCGGCGCTGGAGCAGACCAGCACCTCGTGCGGGTCCCCGTGCCGCGCGAGCGACGCGCGCACGGCATCCACGCCGTCCATCACGTCGGTGTCGACCGTGGTCGGGGAGCTCGCGGTGCCCAGCACGTCACCGGTGGCGACGTCGACCAGCACCGCCTTGGTGAACGTCGAGCCGACGTCGACGCAGAGGACCGCGGGCACGGCGGGTCAGGTGAGCCGGTCGAGCGCCTGGCCGAGGTCGGCGACGAGGTCCTCGACGTCCTCGATGCCGACGGACAGGCGGATGAGGTCGGACGGCACCTCGAGGGCGGTGCCCGCGACGGACGCGTGCGTCATCCGGCCGGGGTGCTCGATGAGCGACTCGACGCCGCCGAGCGACTCCCCGAGGATCCACAGCTGGGTCTCGGCGCACACCTTGGTGGCGACGTCCTCGCCGCCCTTGACCCGGAAGGCCACCATGCCGCCGAACCGCTTCATCTGGCGGGCGGCGACCTCGTGGTTGGGGTGGTCGGGCAGCCCGGGGTAGTGCACCGCGGTGACCCCCTCGTGCTGCTGGAGGAACGCCACGACCGCCTCGGCGTTGTCGCAGTGCCGCTCCATGCGCACCGCGAGGGTCTTCAGGCCGCGCAGCACGAGCCATGCGTCGAACGGGCCGGCGACCGCGCCCATCGCGTTCTGGTGGAACGCGATCCGCTCGCTGACCGAGGCACCGTCGCGGGTGGTGGCACCGGGGGCGACGACGACCGCACCGCCGACGACGTCGCTGTGGCCGCCCGCGTACTTCGTCGTGGAGTGCACGACGACGTCGGCCCCGAGGGCGATCGGCTGCTGCAGGTAGGGCGAGGCGAAGGTGTTGTCGACGACGAGCAGGGCGCCGGCCGCGTGGGTGACCTCGGCGATGGCCTCGATGTCGGCGATGCCGAGCAGCGGGTTGGTCGGGGTCTCGACCCACACCATCCGCGTCTCGGGCCGGATGGCGGCGCGCACCGACTCGACGTCGGCGACGGTGGCGATCGAGTGCTCGACCCCCCACGGCTTCGCGACCTGGTTGAACAGGCGGTAGGTGCCGCCGTAGGCGTCGGACGGGACCACGACGTGGTCGCCCGGGGCGAGCAGCGCGCGCAGCACGGCATCCTCGCCGGCGAGGCCGCTGGCGAACGCGAACCCGCGCTCACCGCCCTCCAGCGCGGCGATGCACTCCTCGAGCGCGGTGCGGGTGGGGTTCGCGGAGCGGGAGTACTCGTAGCCGCCGCGCAGGCCCCCGATGCCGTCCTGCTTGTAGGTGCTCACCTGGTGGATGGGGGGGACCACCGCGCCGGTCGTGGGGTCCGGCTCCTGCCCGGCATGGATGGCGCGCGAGGAGAAGCCGAGGTTCTCGAGAGTCATGGGCGACAGCGTATGCCGCACCGCGGCGGGTCCCGGGCCACGGTCGCAGCCGGCGGGGATGACTCGGCGGTGTTCAGGCGTTGGGGTGGACATGCTCTTCGGATCCCGCGCCAAGACCACCATGCCCACCGCCGACGACGCCCTCCCCGGTCGCGACCGCCGGCTCTACGTCGTGCCCACCACCCACGAGGTGCTCGGCACCCCCCTCGAGGGGCCCTGGCCCGACGGCACCGAGGTGCTCTACGTCGCGATGGGCTGCTTCTGGGGCGTCGAGCGGATCTTCTGGAAGCTGCCCGGCGTCGTGACCACCGCGGCCGGCTACATGGGCGGCCTCACCCCCAACCCGACCTACGAGGAGACCTGCACCGGGCGCACCGGCCACGCCGAGACCGTGCTCGTGGCCTACGACCCGTCGGTCACCTCCCCCGAGCTGCTGCTCAAGGCGTTCTGGGAGAACCACGACCCCACGACCGCCAACCGGCAGGGCAACGACATCGGCACGGCCTACCGCTCGGCGATCTTCTGGACCACCGACGCGCAGGAGGCCGCCGCGGGCACCACCCGGTCGGCCTTCCAGGACGTGCTCACCGCCGCCGGCCGCGGCGAGATCACCACGCAGCTCGCGTCGGCGAGCGAGGCCGGGCCGTTCTACTACGCCGAGGACTACCACCAGCAGTACCTGCACAAGAACCCCGGTGGCTACTGCAACCACGGCCCCAACGGGCTGACCTGCCCCGTCGGTGTCGCCAACCTCCCGGCGCAGACCGACATCCTGCCGCCGGCCTGAGCCGCACGCCTCTCGCCGGATCGACGAGAGTAGAAGACACGCCGCCCCGGTTTCGGCCGGGGCGGCGTGTTCTCTACCGTCGACCGACGCTCTCCGCCTCGACCGGGATGCCGGCACCCGGTTCCCTCCGGGTGCCGGCAGCCCGCCGGCGGGCGAAGACGAACCGCTGCTGCACGGCATACGAGACGAACAGCAGCAGGCCCTCGGTGACGAGCTTCGCGAGCAGCAGGCCCGCGCCCAGGGCCACGACCAGGGTGTGCATCAGCGCCCAGTTCGCGGCCAGGATGACGGCGACGAGGGCGGCGTAGCGCGGCGCCGACGTCGGCCCGCCGCGGCGGAAGACGAAGCGGCGGTTGGTCGCGTAGTTGACGCTCGCACTGGTGACCCGGGCGCCCGACCACGGACGCGGCCAGGCTGCCGGTCAGCGCGTGGAGCACGAAGAGCAGGGCGTAGTCGATCGACCGCGGCGAGCGCCGAGGATGCCGCGAAGCGCACCATCGGCGCGTAGACCCGCGCCGAGTCGCGCACCGGGCGGAAGTGCGACGAGGCGTTGTCGTCGAGGTAGACCGTGCTGATCGGCACCTCGACGATGGCGTGGCCGGCATCGCGGGCGCGCAGCAGCAGCTCGAGCTCGTACTCGAAGCGCTCACCGTCGACCTCGCAGAGCCAGCCGAGCATCTCGGCGGGGTAGGCGCGCAGTCCGGTCTGCGTGTCGGTGAGGTCGATGCCGGTGGTGAGGAAGAACAGTCGCCGGGTCAGGCCGTTGCCCAGCCGGCTGCGGCTGGGTACCGGCCCGGTGAACTGGCGGGCACCGAGCACCATCGCGGTGCGCGACGCCGCGACCTTCTCGGCGACCGCCAGCACGTCGGCCGGGGTGTGCTGCCCGTCGCTGTCGGCACAGACGACGTCCTCGCCCGGCCAGAGCGCCGCCGCGTGGTGGAACCCGGTCTTCAGCGCCCGCCCCTTGCCGCGGTTCACCTCGTGCCGCACGACCACCGCACCGAGGGCCGCGGTGGCGTCGAACACCTCCCGGAAGTCCGGCCCGCTGCCGTCGTCGACGACGAGCACGTGCAGCTGGCGGGTCGGTCGCGAGCAGGTCGCGCACCAGGTCGACGAGTCGAGTGTCGGGCTCGTAGGCGGGGACCAGGACGATCATGGGCGGTCCCTCAGGCGCCGATGTAGAGGATGTCGGAGGTGCCGCGCTCCTGGCCCCGGCCGAGCGGGTTGTTCACCAGCTGGCCGTCGAAGACCATCGTCGAGGAGCCGCCACCGTCGAGGTTGTAGGCCACCGTGGCGCCCCGGTCGACGAAGAGCTGGGCGAGCTCGCTCAGCCCCACCCCGCGGCTGTAGCCGGCGCTGCGGCCGTCCACCACGATGAAGACCAGGTGGTTGGTCCCGGCCAGGCCGATCGCCGTGCGGGGCTGCAGCCCCTGGATCGAGTGGTTGCCGAAGTTGGTGTCGACCTCCACGCTGTCGATGCCCTCGACGACCCTGCCGTCCTTCACGAGCCCCGGCCCGAACGAAAGGGTTTGCCAGACACCGTCCTTCACCAGCTGGTCGGCATCGGTGGCCGTCTCGTCGCAGAGCCGCATGGTGCCGTCGCGGTAGAAGGCGAGCCCCTCGCGGGCTCCGCCGGCGCGGAACACGGTGCCGTTGCGGATCACGATGCCGGTGTCACGGAAGCCGTAGTAGTCGCCGTTGACCGCGAATACCGCGTTGACCGACGACGCGATCACGCTGGGCACCTCGATGATGTTGCGGCCGAACTCGTCGTTGGCGAAGGCCGACCGCAGGGCGGTGGCGTCGGTGAGGGTGACGTCGCCGACGACGTAGGTCACCTGGTCGGTGCCGCTGCCGACGACGGTGGTGGAGATGTCGATGGCGGCGAGGTCGCTGGTGTAGGTGGTGCCGGAGACGGTGCCGCCGGTCGTGGCCGTGGCAGCCGAGGCGGTGCCCTGGCTGGCCTCGTAGGCGCTGGCGGAGTCGATCTGCACATGGTCGATGAGGTAGCGGTCGGCCGCCCAGGCCGAGCCGCCGGCGACCAGGGCGAGCGTGCCGACGCCGCCGCCGAGCAGCGCCCGGCGGGTCGTCGTGGCGCGGGAAAAGCCCTGCTGCCCGGGAGGTGGCGTGGTGGTCATGCGACCCACTGTCGGAACCGAGACTGTGCCGTGACTGTCATCCGTCCATGGCGTCGCCATGATGCTGGCGGGACAGGTTGTGGGACAGCCGAACTGCAGCCGGTGATGACGCGATCCTGCGTTACCTCCCTGTGCTGCAGTTGTTTTGCTACTGCCTCATCCGGTCAAAGGTGCGTCAGCGGGCTCGCACAGCCACCCCACAGCCGCAGCCGGGTCAATGGAGTCTTCAGCCGCTCGACCACCACCCAGGAGCCCTCGTGAGCACCCTCACCTCCATCGCCATGGACCTCGTGGCGATCACCGTCCTCGTCTTCGGCCTCTACGTGCCACGCCACCACCGCCGCGACCTCGTCGTCGCCTTCCTGGGGGTGAACGTCGGTGTGATGGCGGTGTCGGCGGCCCTGCTCGACAGCGCCGTGACCGCCGGCCTCGGCCTGGGCCTGTTCGGGGTGCTGTCGATCATCCGGCTGCGCTCCGAGGAGCTCGCCCAGCACGAGGTGGCCTACTACTTCAGCGCCCTGGCGCTCGGCCTGCTCGGTGGCGTGTCGGTCGGCCCGCTCTGGCTCTCGGGGACGCTGATGGCCGCGATCCTGCTCGCCCTCGCGGTCGGCGACAACCCGCGGCTCCTCTCGCGCAACCGCCGCCAGCTGATGGTGCTCGACCGGGCCTACGACTCCGAGCCTTCGATGGTCGCCCACCTCGAGGAGCGGCTCGGCGCCCGCGTGCAGGGCGTCACCGTGCAGAAGGTGGACCACGTCAACGACGCCACCTGGGTCGAGGTCCGCTTCCAGCTGCCCAAGGCGGGGGATGCCGTGACGCCACCCGGCGCCGACGGGCCGCGCCCCGCGTCCCTCACGCCACCGAGCCCGCGCTCCGACACCGACCACGTCGCCGCGGCCGGCCGCAACGGCCAGACACCCACCTGGTCCGTGCGATGACCGCGCTGGCGGGCCCGACGCGCGCCGACGTGGCGCCCCTGGACTCGCTGCCGGCCATCTCCCTGGCCGAGCTCGTCGAGCGCAGCGCGCTGCAGACCCGGGTCGACCGCAAGTACGTGCTCGACCCCCCGGGCGCCGACACCCTGGTCGCCCTGGCCCCAGCGGGCACCCGGGCCCTGGACATCGGCGGTGAACGCGACTTCGGCTACACCTCGGTCTACCTCGACACCCCCGACCTGCTCGGCTACCACCTGGCGGCGCACCGTCGTCGGCGCCGGTTCAAGGTCCGCAGCCGCTCCTACGACGGCAGCGACCTCGCCTACCTCGAGGTCAAGACCCGCGACGGCGCGCGCACCGTGAAGACCCGGCTGGCAGGTCAGCACGTCCGCGGCCCTGGGCTGACGCAGGAGGGTCGCGACTTCGTGGCCGCCACGCTCGCGGACGCCGGCATCGCCACCGACGTGGTCCCCACCCTGACCCCGGTGCTGCGCACCCGCTACCGCCGCAGCACTCTGCAGCTGGCCGACGACGCCAGCCGGGTCACCGTCGACCGCGGCCTGAGCTGGCTGCTCACGGCGACCCGCACGAGGATCTCGCAGCCCGCGCTGGTGATCGTCGAGACCAAGTCGGCGGGTGTGGCATCCCCCATGGACCGGCTGTTCTGGTCGCACGGCGTGCGCCCCACCCGGATCAGCAAGTACGCCACCGGCCTCGCGGCCCTCGACCCCGACCTCCCCCACAACCGCTGGTCGCGCACGCTGCGCCGCCACTTCTGAACACAGGTCGATCACCTCGGCGACGTACTCGGCGATCGCGGTGAAGGCCGCGAACGGCGCTGCGACGGGCTCAGATTCGGGCAGCGACCTCGGTGCCCTGGCGGATCGCGTGCTTGGCGTCGAGCTCGGCGGCCACGTCGGCACCTCCGATGACGTGCACGGTCAGGCCGCGCTCCTCCAGGGCGTCGGCCACGGTGCGCACCGACTCCTGGCCGGCGCAGACCACGATGCTGTCAACGGCATACGTGCGCTGCTCGGTGACCGGCTCGGCACCCTTCTCCACTCGCGCGGCGACGGTGACGTGCAGGCCCTCGTCGTCGATCCGGTCGTAGGAGACGACGCCGGTCACCTGCTCGACACCCTTGGCCTTCAGCGCCGCCCGGTGCACCCAGCCCGAGGTCTTGCCCAGGCCCTTGCCGACCGAGCTCGACTTGCGCTGCAGCAGCACCACCTGGCGCGGGCTCGGCTCGGGGTGCGGCGTGGTGAGTCCCCCACGCGTCTGCGCCGGGTCCCCGACCCCCCACTCGGCCTTCCACGCGTCGACGTCGAGGGTGGCGGAGTGCTCGGTGGTGAGGAACTCGCTGACGTCGACCCCGATGCCGCCGGCGCCGATGACGGCCACCCGCTTTCCCGCGACGCGCTCACCGCGCACCAGCTCGGCGTAGGTCATCACCATCGGGTGCTCGACGCCGGGGATGGCCGGCACCCGGGGCACGACACCGGTGGCGACGACGACCTCGGTGAAGCCCGCCTCGACGAGCTCGTCGGCGTCGACCTTGCGCCCGAGGTGCAGCTTGACCCCGGTGAGGTCGAGGCGCCGGGTGAAGTAGCGGATCGTCTCGGCGAACTCCTCCTTGCCGGGGATCCGCATCGCGATGTCGAACTGCCCGCCCACGTGGTCGCGCGCCTCGAACAGCTCGACCTCGTGGCCACGGTCGGCCAGCGTCGTCGCAGCGGCGAGCCCGGCCACCCCGGCCCCGACCACGGCCACGCGCTTGACCGTGCGGGTCGGCCCGAGCACCAGCTCGGTCTCGTGCGCGGCCCGCGGGTTGACCAGGCAGGTGGCGCGCTTGTTGACGAAGGTGTGGTCGAGGCAGGCCTGGTTGCAGGCGATGCAGGTGTTGATCTCGTCGGCGCGCGACTCCGCGGCCTTGCGCACCCACTCGGGGTCGGCGAGGAACGGCCGCGCCAGCGAGACGAGGTCGGCCCCACCGGCGAGCACCGACTCGGCGACGTCGGGCATGTTGATCCGGTTGGTCGCGACCACCGGCAGCGACACGTGCTCCTTGAGGCGCGCGGCATACGAGGTGAAGGCCGCGCGCGGCACCGAGGTGACGATCGTGGGCACCCGGGCCTCGTGCCAGCCGATGCCGAGGTTGAGCATGCTGGCCCCGGCTGCTTCCACCTCCTTGGCGAGCGCGGCCACCTCGTCCCAGGTCTGCCCCTGGTCGACGAGGTCGAGCACCGAGATGCGGTAGATGAGGATGAAGTCGGGCCCGACCGCCTCGCGCACCGCGCGCACGGTCTCGACGGCGAACCGGCGGCGCTTGCTCGGGCTGCCGCCCCAGTCGTCGATGCGCTTGTTGGTGCGCGGCGCGAGGAACTGGTTGATCAGGTAGCCCTCGGACCCCATGATCTCGACGCCGTCGTACCCGGCCTCGCGCGCCAGCGTGGCCGCCCGGGCGAACGCCCGGATCTGGCGACGCACCCCGCGGTCGGACAGCCGGCGCGGGGTGAACTTGCTGATCGGGCTCTTCACGGCCGACGGTGCCACGCACCACGGGGTGTACGAGTAGCGGCCCGCGTGCAGGATCTGCAGGGCGATGCGGCCCCCCGCCTCGTGCACGGCATCGGTCACCTGGCGGTGCTGGCGCGCCTCGCGGTGGGTGGTCAGCTTCGACGCCATCGGGTAGAACGTGCCCTCGATGCTGGGTGCGAAGCCGCCGGTGACGATCAGGCCGGCACCCCCACGCGCCCGCTCGGCGAAGTAGGCGGCGAGCTTGGGGAAGTCGCGTGCGTGGTCCTCGAGCCCGGTGTGCATCGAGCCCATGACCACCCGGTTGGGCAGCGTCACGTGGCCCAGGTCCAGGGGCGCCAGCAGGTGGGGGTAGTCGCTCATCGGCCCTCTTCGTCGTCGGTGTCAGGTCGCGTACTGCTCCCGGGGCGGCGACCCGGGCCGGATGCCGTGTGCCGGCACCCGCTCGCGGCTCACCGCCGGCGGCGCCACCAGCGGCGCCTCGGACGAGCCTCTCCCGATGTTACCGGCGGGTCAACATCAGCCGGCTGTGAGGCTGCTCGCAGCGCCTGCCAGCGCTCGACCATGGCGTCGACGTCGACGGTGGGGGCGAGCAGCTGCGGCATCCCGCGGTCGGGGGGCCGCAGCCGCTCGTGCCGCACCCGCCGGTTGAAGTCCTCGAGCACGTGGCGCACGGCCTCCTCGGTGCGCAGGTCGGCGAGCGCCTCGGGGTAGGAGGCGGCCTCCTTGCGCAGCTGGAGCGCCGGCGGCAGGGCCCCGGTCATGTCGAGCTGCTCGCGCTCGGCGTAGCGGCGCAGCCACCACATCGGGTCGTCGGTGTCACCGAGGTCCTTCAGCGGCTTGCCGGCGCCGGGCAGGTTGTCGAACTCCCCGCGCTCCTGGGCCTCGCGGATCGCCTTCTCGACGGGGCTCTCCCACCGGGGTCGCTCTGGCTGCACTCGACCAGTGTCACCCGGGCCGAGCGAAGTGCGCCTCTCGGGCCGGTCAGTCGGCGAGGAAGGACAGCAGGTCGGCGCGGGTCAGCACGCCGACCGGCTTGCCGTCCTCGACCACCAGCACGGCGTCGGAGTGCTCGAGCTCCTGGCGGGCGGTGCTGATCGGCTCGCCGGAGCCCACCAGGGGCAGGCCGGGGCTCATGTGCGCCGACACCGAGTCGGCCAGGTGTGCCTTGCCGGTGAACAGCGCCTCGAGCAGGTCGCGCTCCGACACCGCACCGGCCACCTCGCCGGACATCACCGGGGGCTCGGCGTTGACCACCGGCATCTGCGACACGTGGTACTCGCGCAGGATCTCGATGGCGTCGCGCAGCGTCTCGGTGGGATGGGTGTGCACCAGCGCCGGCAGGTCGCCCGCCTTCGCGTGCAGCACGTCGCCGACGGAGCGGCCGCCGTTGGTGCGCAGGAAGCCGTACGACTGCATCCACTCGTCGTTGAAGATCTTGGACAGGTAGCCGCGACCGGAGTCGGGGAGGATGACGACGACCACGGCATCCGCCGGCAGGTCCTTGGCCACCCGCAGCGCCGCGACGACCGCCATCCCGCACGAGCCGCCGACGAGCAGGCCCTCCTCGCGGGCCAGCCGCCGGGTCATCTCGAAGGACTCGGCGTCGGTGACCGCCACGACCTGGTCGACCTGCGACGGGTCGTAGGCGGAGGGCCAGAAGTCCTCGCCGACGCCCTCGACGAGGTAGGGGCGCCCGGTGCCGCCGGAGTAGACCGAGCCCTCCGGGTCGGCGGCGATGACCTGCACGCGGCCACCCTCGCGGTCGGCGGACACCTCGCGCAGGTAGCGCCCCGCGCCGGAGATCGTGCCGCCGGTGCCGGCGCCCGTGACGAAGTGGGTGACCCGGCCGTCGGTGTCGCGCCAGATCTCGGGGCCGGTGGTCTCGTAGTGCGACAGCGGGCCGTTGGGGTTGGAGTACTGGTCGGGCTTCCAGGCGCCGGGCGTCTCGCGCACCAGCCGGTCGCTCGTCGAGTAGTAGGAGTTCGGGTGGTCCGGCGGCACGCTGGTCGGGCAGACCACGACCTCGGCGCCGTAGGCCTTGAGCACGTTGCGCTTGTCCTCGGACACCTTGTCGGGGCAGACGAAGATGCAGGAGTAGCCGCGGCGCTGCGCGATGAGGGCCAGCCCCACCCCGGTGTTGCCGGAGGTCGGCTCGACGATGACACCGCCGGGCTGCAGCTCACCCGACGCCTCGGCGGCCTCGACCATCTTCAGCGCGATGCGGTCCTTCACGGAGCCGCCGGGGTTGAGGTACTCGACCTTGGCCAGCACCGTCGCCGCGATGCCCTCGGTCACGGCGTTCAGCTTGACGAGGGGGGTGTCTCCGACGAGGTCGACGATGTGCTCCGCGTACTTCATCCGCTCATCCTGTCACGGCCCGGATGCCGTCCCGCCCGTCCCGTCGCGACCGTGGGTGAAGATCGTCGGCCGGACGGCGATCTGTCGACCCACGTTCGCGGCCTGCCCGGGTCGGCTGATGGGCGACCATGGCCGGCATGGACGAGTACCTCGAGGTGAACCGGCGCAACTGGGACGAGCGCGCGGCCGTGCACGCCGCCAGCGAGGAGTACGGGTTCGACCGCTACGTCACCGACCCCGAGCAACCTCAGCGACGTCGTGCGCTTCGACCGGCCGCTGCTCGGCGACGTGACCGGGCTGACCGGCATCCACCTGCAGTGCCACATCGGCACCGACACCGTGTCGCTGGCCCGGCTCGGCGCCCGGATGACCGGGCTCGACCTGTCGCCGGCGTCGCTGGAGCAGGCCCGGCGGCTGGCAACCGACGCCGGCGCGGACATCGACTACGTCGAGGCCGACACCTACTCGGCACCGCAGGCCCTGCGCGGGCGCACCTTCGACCTCGTCTACACCGGCATCGGCGCGCTGTGCTGGCTGCCCGACATCGACCGCTGGGCCGGCGTCGTCGACGACCTGCTCGTGCCGGGGGGCCGGCTGTTCGTGCGCGAGGGGCACCCGATGATGTGGGCCGTCGACGAGACGCGCACCGACGGGCTGACCATCGGCTACCCCTACTTCGAGACCCCGGAGCCCATGGACATCGAGGAGGAGGGGACCTACGTCGAGAACGACCACGTGTTCGTCAACACCCGCCAGCTGTCCTGGAACCACGGCATCGGCGAGATCCTGACCGCCCTGCTGAACCGCGGCTTCGAGGTCACCGGGTTCGTCGAGCACCGCAGCGTGCCGTGGGACGCCCTGCCCGGCCGGATGGTGGTGGACGGCGAGCTCGACGAGTGGCGCCTGGTCGACGAGGCCGACCGGCTGCCCCTCACCTACACCCTGCAGGCGCGCAAGCCCGTTCTGCTAGGAACGGTCGCGGGCCCAGCCGCGCGAGGAAGCGCTCGTCGTCGACGACCACGCGCTCGACGGTGCCGCGGCCGATCACGCGTCCCCCCGGCATCCGTCGCCTCGACCTCGAACCCGAGGCGCCGCCCCTCGACGGAGCGCACGACGGCGACCACGGTGACCGCCTCCCCCACCGCGCTGGGGGCGAGGTGCTCCAGGGCCACCGCGGTGCCGACGCTCGACGACCCGGGCGGCAGCCGGCCCTCGAGCGCGCGGCAGGTGGCCGCCTCGCACCAGGCCAGCAGCCGCGGGCGTGCCGAGCACCGCCAGCGCGCCGGACCCGAGCGCGAGCGCCGTGTCGTCATCCGTCACCACGGCGACGACGACGCCCCGGTCACCCACGTTGGTCTCCACGCCGACCACCGTATGCCGGGCCGGGCTCGGCGCGGGCGATGAGAGGGGGATGAGCGCGGGCACCGGTCGCGTTACGGTGGGAGACCGGGCGAGACGGGCACGACCGGATGACGCCCGGCGAGACCGAGGGAAGGACGGACGCTGATGGGACGGGCACGTCGAGCCCGCAAGATCGCGGCCACCGCGGCATACGGCGGCGGTGGGGTCGCGGCGCTCGGTGCTGCCCTGGGCGCGGCCGGCTGGGGCGTCATCCAGGCCGAGGCCGCGCTGGCGCGCCGGGTCATCGGCAGCCCGTTCGACGACTCCCCCGACGACAACGGCATCTACGGCGCGGGTCGCGGCGAGCCCTACGACATCGTCGTGCTCGGCGACAGCTCGGCGGCCGGGATGGGCGCCGAGGCCCCCCACGAGACGGTCGGCGCCATCGTGGCCAGCGGCATCGCGGCACTCACCGGGCGTCGGGTGCGGCTGACCAACCGGGCCGTGGTCGGCGCCGAGTCCAGCGACCTGGAGCGCCAGCTGGCCAACGCCCTCGAGGACGTGCTGCGCCCCGACGTCGTGCTGATCATGGTCGGCGCCAACGACGTGACGCACCGGATCGAGCGCAGCGCGTCGGTGCGCCAGCTCGAGCAGACCGTGCGGCGGATCCGCGCGCTGGGCTCCGAGGTGGTCGTCGGCACCTGCCCCGACCTCGGCACCATCCAGCCGATCCGCCAGCCGCTGCGCTCGCTGATGAAGCGCTGGTCGCGTGACCTCGCCGCGGCCCAGACCGTCGCCGTCGTGGAGGCCGGCGGTCGCACCGTGTCGCTCGGTGACCTGATCGGGCCCGACTTCGCGGAGTCACCGCACGAGATGTTCAGCAAGGACCGCTTCCACCCGTCGGCGGCCGGCTACGCCCGGGCGGCCGCGGCGCTGCTGCCGAGCGTGTGCGCCGCGCTGGGCGTGTGGGGCGCGGACACCGCCGACCGGGCCCCCGAGCCGCGCCGCGGCGAGGGCGTCGGGCCGGTCGCGGTGGCGGCGGGCCACGCGGTCAAGGAGCCCGGCACCGAGGTGGCACCGACCGAGATCGCCGGCCAGTCCCGCGGGCCGCGCGGGACGGTGGGCGGTCACCCTGCGGCGCCGGCGCGACGACGTGCCACCGGCGCAGGACACCCCGGTCGCGACCGAGGGCGAGCCGGCCAGCACGGATGACGCGAAGCCCGCGGCGCCGGCCTGAGCCAGGCCTGGCCCCGTGCGTCGCTGCGGGACTTCGCGCAGCACCGCTGCAGCGTACGGCGACCGGCAGATGTTGCCGGTGCACACGGTCAGGAGGCGCACCACGTCGGCGTCGGGGGTGCGGGGGGCGGCGTCCATCCCGCCGCAGCCTAGGTCACCCGGGAGGAGAGCCGGGGCTACACGGCGACGATGGCCTCGAGCTCGACCTCGACCTTCCAGCGGGGGTCGACCAGCCCGGCGACGACGACCATCGTGCTCGCGGGGCGGATCGCGCCGAAGATCTCGCCGTGCACCGACGACACCGCGTCGACCAGCTCGGCGTCGCCGTCGGTGATGTAGTGGCGGGTGCGGATGACGTCCTGCGGACCGCCCGCCGAGCTCGCTGAGGGCGGCGAGCGCGATCTCCCAGCAGCGACGCGCCTGCGAGGCGGGGTCGACGCTGACGTGCCCGTCGGCGTTGATCGGTGCGGTGCCCGAGACCGCGATGTGCTGGCCGACGCGGACGGCGCGGGAGAACCCCACGCTGCCCTCGTACGGCGACCCTGACGATGCGAGGCTGCGCGTGGTGTCCATGTCCTCATCCTGTCGGATGACCGGCCGCCGTGGCAGCCCTCGGTGCGAGACCGAGCCCACACCGCGGCCGGCGGCCGCCCGGCATACCCTTGGACCCTGCACTGAGCGAGCGCTTAGTGGTCGTCACGACGTCGTGCGCCCTGGCACGCCGTCCCACCCGAGGAGCCCCCGTGACCGAAGCCGTCATCGTCGCCACCGCCCGCACCCCCATCGGCCGCGCGTTCAAGGGGTCGCTGAAGGACCTGCGGCCGGACGACCTGTCGGAGCAGGTGGTGCGCGGCCTGCTCGACAAGCTGCCGGCACTCGACCCCGAGACCATCGACGACCTCTACTGGGGCTGCGCCGACCCCAGCGGCGCCCACGGCTCCAACCTGGCCCGCGTCGTCGCGGTGCTCGCCGGCATGGACCACCTGCCCGGCCGCCACCGTGAACCGGTTCTGCGCCAGCTCGACCCAGACCATGCGGATGGCCTTCCACGCGATCAAGGCCGGCGAGGGCGACACCTTCCTCGTCGGCGGCGTCGAGTGCGTCTCGCAGTACACCAGCTTCGCCGGGGCCGGCGGCAGCGACGCCGAGGCCCAGAACCCGCGGTTCGCGGATGCCGCGGCGCGCAGCGCCGAGATCGCCCGCACCAACGCGACGTGGACCGACCCGCGCGAGGACGGCCTGCTGCCCGACGTCTACCTCTCGATGGGGCAGACCGCCGAGAACGTCGCCACCTCGCGCGGCGTCTCGCGCCAGCGCCAGGACGAGTGGGGCGTGACGAGCCAGAACCGCGCCGAGAAGGCGATCGCCGACGGCTTCTTCGCCCGCGAGATCCTGCCGGTGACGCTGGCCGACGGCTCGGTCGTGTCGCGCGACGACGGCCCGCGCGCGGGGGTGACGCTGGAGGCGGTGCAGGGCCTGAACCCGGTGTTCCGCGAGAACGGCACCGTCACCGCCGGCAACTGCTGCCCGCTCAACGACGGCGCCTCCGGCGTGGTCGTGATGAGCGACGAGCGGGCCCAGCAGCTGGGGCTGACGCCGCTGGCGCGGATCGTGTCGACCGGGGTGTCCGGCCTGTCGCCGGAGATCATGGGCCTCGGGCCGGTGGAGGCGTCGAAGCAGGCGCTGTCGCGGGCCGGGATGTCGATCGGCGACATCGACCTCTACGAGATCAACGAGGCGTTCGCCGCGCAGGTGCTGCCCAGCGCCGACGACCTCGGCATGGACCTCGACAAGCTCAACGTGCACGGCGGCGCCATCGCCCTGGGCCACCCGTTCGGGTCGACCGGCACCCGGATCATGACCACGCTGATCAACGGGCTGCAGTCGCGCGACGGCCAGTTCGGCCTCGAGACGATGTGCGTCGGCGGCGGCCAGGGCATGGCGATCATCGTCGAGCGCCTCAGCTGACCCCGGACTCGGGTGCTGAGGTGGTTGCCCGGGCAGCACCTCGGCACCCGACTCGAGTCGTTCACCACTTCGTGCGACTTGCCTACGGTTCTGGGCGCCCGTGACCGCAGAACCGCAGGCAAGTCGCACGAAGTGTGGAAGCCGCGCGCTAGGTGACGATGACGCTGACGAGCATCACCAGGGCGAAGCCGAACACCGAGATCACCGTCTCCATCACCGACCACGACTTGATCGTCTCGCCCACGGTCAGGCCGAAGTACTCCTTCACCAGCCAGAACCCGGCGTCGTTGACGTGCGAGAAGAACAGCGACCCGCAGCCGATGGCCAGCACGAGCAGCGCGAGGTGGTTGGCGCTGAGGGTCGGCGCCAGCGGGGCGACGATGCCGGCGGCGGTGATGGTGGCGACCGTGGCCGACCCGGTGCCGAGCCGGATGAGCACGGCGACCAGCCAGCCCAGGACGAGCACCGAGATGCTGACGCCCTCGGCCCAGTCCTTGATGACGTTGCCGACGCCGGCGTCGATGAGGGTCTGCTTGAAGCCGCCACCGGCGGCGACGATGAGGATGATGCTCGCGATGCCGGGCAGCGCCGACCCCACCGAGTCGCTCACCTGGTTCTTGCTCATGCCCGAGCCGAAGCCGAGCGCGAAGTAGCAGTACATGACCGCGATGAGCAGGGCGACGATCGGGGTGCCGATGAAGTCCATGGTCTTGCGGACGCCGGCCTCCTCGTCGGTGACGACGAGCTTGGTGATGGCGTCGAGGAGCATCAGCACGACCGGCAGGGTGATGCCGATGATGGCCGGCGCGAAGCCGACCCGCTTGCGCCCGGGGGCCAGCGGCTCGTCGGCCCAGTCGAAGCCGGGCTCGCCCCGGCGGCCCTCGCCCGGGTGGCCGGTCTCGGTCAGCGCCGAGTCCGACGAGGTCGTGACTCGCCCCGACCCCTCGCCCGCGCCCGGGTGTCGACGGCGACGCCGCCGTCACCGGCATCCCGCTCGCTGCGGCCTGCCCTCGGTGGCGCGCTTGTCGCCTCGCCCGGCCGCCCGGGCCGGTGCCTGCTCCTGCGAGCCCACCCCGAACAGCGCGAGGTCGTCGGCCGACTTCGGCACCCACTGGTCGACGAACCGCGCCAGGATCGGCCCGGCCACGATGACCGTCGGGATCGCGATGAGGATGCCGAAGATGAGGGTGCGCCCGAGGTCGGCCTCGAGCAGCCCGATGGCGGTGAGCGGGCCCGGGTGCGGCGGCACCAGCCCGTGCAGCACCGACAGGCCGGCCAGCGCCGGGATGCCGATCTTCATCAGCGAGACCCCGGTGCGCTGGGCCACGAGGATGACCACGGGCACGAGGAGCACGACGCCGACCTCGAAGAACAGCGGCAGCCCGAGGATGGCGGCGATCGCGGCCATCACCCACGGCAGGCCGCCCGGCCCGACCCGGCTGACCATCGACGCGACGATCCGGTTGGCGCCACCGGAGTCCTCGAGCAGCTTGCCGACCATCGCCCCGAGCGCGATGAGGATGCCGACCGCGCCCGCGGTGGCGCCGAACCCGGCGACGAAGCTCGTCACGGTGTCGCCGGGCGGCATCGTGGCCACCACACCGAGCACGGCCGAGCCGAGCATCAGGGCCAGGAACGGGTGCACCTTGCCCCAGGTGATGAGCAGGACGACCGCGAGGATGCCGAGCAGGCACGCCAGGATGAGCTGGGTGTTCCCGGCATACACCGGTGGTGGATCGTCGACGAGCGGGAGCCCGCTCGACACGGCTCCTGACAGGGCGGCGGGGAGGGTCAGCAGAGACATCAGGCGTGCTCCTTGCGGTGGCCGAGCGCGGCCAGCGCCCGGTCGAGGACCTGGGCGGCGCTGCCCTCGTTGGTGATGGCGACGCCCGGCTCGTCGTCCCCGAGCGGTTCGAGCGTGGCCAGCTGGCTGGGCAGGAGGGACGGCGGCATGTAGTGGCCCGGGCGGTGCTCCATCCGGTCCGCGATGACGGCGGACTCGGCGGTGACGTGCAGGAAGCGCACGTGCGGACGCCCGTCACGCAGCAGGTCGCGGTAGACGCGGCGCAGCGCCGAGCAGGTGACGACCGCGGACTCGCCGCGCGCCTCCTTGGCGGAGATCCAGTCGCCGATGGCCTCGAGCCACGGCCAGCGGTCCTCGTCGGTGAGCGGGGTGCCGCTGCGCATCTTCGCGACGTTGGCCTCGGGGTGGAACTCGTCGCCCTCGGCGAACTCCCACCCCAGCACGGTGGACAACCCCTTCGCCACCGTCGACTTCCCGCACCCGGACACGCCCATGACGATCACGACGTCAGGATCGGGGCCCCCAGGTCGAACATCGCTGTCGGCCATTCCCGCAACGTAGACCCGCCGGGCGCTGCGTGGTCCCTTGCGCGCAGGTCAGATCGCACCGTGGTCGGGGGTGTGCGCTTCGGGCGGTCAGCCCAGCCCGCGTCGGGCCGCGGTGAGCAGCTCGGGGATGCCGTCGCCCCGCCCGCTCGCGTAGGCGTCCCAGACGAGCACGGTCAGCTGGTCGACGACCACCGCCGGCCCCAGGTCCGGCACGACTGATTGCGATTCCGCCACCGGTGCGGGGTCAGAGCCGACGTCCGCGGGTGGGTTTTCCGCAATGAGTCGGGATGAGCGGGGGGCGAGGTCGGCGAGGAGGCGGCGCAGCACCGGCATCCGGGCCTCGGCCTGCGCGAGCGGGAGCTCGGCCCAGCGGCGGCGGATCCGGTCGAGCTCGACGCGTGCCTCCGGGGCCACGACGTCGACGGATGCCGGCCGCGCATCACCGCCGCTCGGCGCCCCCGGCTCCCGCTGCGCAGACGACACCGCCGGGGCAGGTGAGCCTGCCCCGGCGGTGTCAGTGGTGCGGTCTACCGTCACTGACGCAGACGCGCGAAGAGACGGAGGAACTCGATGTAGAGCCAGACCAGGGTGACGATCAGGCCGTGGGCCAGGAGCCACGAGTACTTCTCCGGAGCGCCGCTAGCGATCGCGCGGTCGATCGAGTCGAAGTCGAGCACCAGGGTGAAGGAGGCCAGGCCCACGGCGAACACCGAGATGCCGATGCCGAGCATGCCCGTGCCGCCGATGCCGAAGGCCGTGTCGGTGACCATCGCGAAGATGAAGTTCACCACGGCGAAGATCGCGTAGCCGATGATCGCCAAGGTCATGATCCTGCGGAATCGCTCGGTCACCTTGATCAGGCCGAACTTGTAGGCGAGGAACATGCCGGCGAAGGTCGCCAGCGTGGCGAGGACAGCCATGGGGACGATGCCCTGGAACTGGGGCTGAGCGTTGAACCACTGGCTCACCGCGCCCATGAACAGGCCCTCGACGACCGCGTAGAGCAGGATCAGCGGGACGCTGAGGGTCTTGCGGAAGGCGATGACGAGGCCGAGCACGAGCGTGCCGATCATGCCGCCGATCCACAGGGCCATCCCGATACCCGGGTTGGCCGCTGCAACGGTCCACCCGACGCCGGCGGTGACGAGCGACGATCGCGAAGAGACCGAGCGTCTTCATGATGACGTCGTCCATGGTGACGCGACGGGTGTCGGCCGGGCCGGCCGACGGCTGGTTGTACAGGTCCTGCAGCTGCTGGGCGCTCATCCCCGCGGTGGCTGCCTGACCGGCGGCCGCCTGCTGGGCGGCGCCGTTGCCGGGGCCGCCGAAGCTGGCGTAGCCGTCCTGGGCGTCCTTCTCGATGCGGTTGAAGGCCGGGTTGCTGGCCATCGTTCCTCCGTGATGGTCATGGCGGTGTCGTCACCGCACGTGTTACCAGCCTAGACGTGTGAGGCGTGGCGGTTGTTCCCGCGCCGTCCAGCGTTGGACGAGCGACTCGACGACAGTAGAGAACTCGCCGTCGGCAGTCGAGCCGCGGCGGCGTGTTGTCTACTGTCGTCCGATGCCAGACGCGTCGGGGGCGGCTTGGTGCCCCCGACGGGGGTCGAACCCGCACCTGTGGCGATTTTAAGTCGCCTGCCTCTGCCAGTTGGGCCACGGGGGCCCCGTCACTGTAGCCGGACCGCCGGCCGCGGGGTGGGTGCCCAGGTGGTCGCCGGGGCAGCCACCTGAGCACCCAACTCCGAGGTCAGGGCGTCGGGCTCGGGGACGGACTGGTCGCGCCGGACGGCGCGGCGCTGGGCAGCGCCGTCCCGGCGAGCGGGGCCACCACCATCGGTGGCACCCACCCACCGTCGATCGACACCCACGGGTCCGCCGTCGCCGTGAGCCGCAGCGGGAAGACCCCGAGCGTCCGCGGGTCCGGCGGCCCGGCGACGACCTCCTCGCCGTTCGGGCCGACCGGCACCGGCACCACCTCGGGCGCCACAGTGATCGGCTGACCGTACTGGTCGTAGAGCCGCACGTCTGCCACGCGCTGCCCGGTGGCGTCGTACGCGTAGAGGTTGGTGACGGGCGACCCGTTGGCCGAGAGGCCCGGCGGCACCGGCTGCTCCAGGGCGGCCGGATCGGAGTAGTCGGACGAGGGCGTGTAGAACGCCAGCATCGGCAGGAGGAGCACGACGGCCAGGGCGTTGCCCGCGCCGAGGGCGAACCGGAGGCCGGCGCCCAGCGGCTCCCGACGGCGCAGCACCAGGCCGAGCCACAGCGACAGCGCCGCCCCGACGAGCGGAAGCAGCAGCACCCGCCCGGTGCCGAGGACGGCGTCGACGGCCCACCCGGCCACCGCGCCCCGAGCCAGCCACCAGGTCGGCCGCAGCTCGCGCAGCCACGGATGCCGGGCCACGAGCTCGTGCGCCTCGCGCTCCAGGCGGTCGGTCCACGGCTCGGTGCGCACGGCATCCGGCACCACCACGTCGGCGCGCGGGGGCAGCCCGGCGGCGGACCGCAGCTCGGCGGCATACGCCTCGGGCTGGCCGAGCAGGCCACCCAGCGTGCCGCCGGACTCGGCCGCGCGCTCGGCGAGGTCGGCCTCCATCCCGGCCGTGAGCTCCTCGACCTCGTCGCTCGGCAGGTCGGCGAGCCAGGCTCGCACCGCTGCCACGTAGGCCCGCACGTCCTCGGCCTGCGCCGCCTCGATCACCGTCGTGTCGTTCATGACCGCACTCCCGCCTCGTCGAGCAGACCGTCCATCGTCGCGGCGAAGGCCGCCCACGTCTTTCCCTGCGTCTCGAGCACCGTGCGCCCCTGCGCGTTGATGCCGTAGTACTTGCGGTGCGGCCCCTCGTCGGAGGGCACGACGTATGACGTCAGCGCCCCCGCCGAGTAGAGCCGGCGCAGCGTGCCGTAGACGGACGCGTCGCCGACCTCCTCCAGGCCCGCGGCGCGCAGCCGGCGCACGACGTCGTAGCCGTAGCCGTCCTCCCGGGCCACGACCGCGAGCACCGCGAGGTCGAGCACCCCCTTGACCAGCTGTGTGCCGTCCACCGGCCCACCACCCTTCGCTCGCGCACCATCTTGGTGCGGTTCGCACACTACCGCGCAATCCGCATTACCGCGACAACCGGAACACCGGCGCGTGTCGGAGGCTGGGACAACATCGACCAATAGGTCAAAGTTGCCCCGGCCCGGTTGGGACAGGTTTGACCTATTGGTCGATGTTGCCCCGCGTGCTCAGGTGAGGGAGAGGGCGATGCCGTCGAGGATGTCGTGCTCGGAGGTCACGACCACGGCGCCCGGCGAGCGCTCCAGCGCCCGGACGAGCACCTGCTCCCAGACCAGCGCCCCACCGGCGATGACGTCGACCCGGCCCGGGTGCAGGTAGGGCAGCGCGGCCCGCTCGGTGTGCCCCATCGCCAGCAGCGACTCGCACGCCTCGCGCATCACCTCGGCGGGGATGCGTGCGAGGTGAACGGCATCGGGGTCGTAGGTGGCCAGCCGCAGCGCGTGCGCCGTGATCGTCGTGATGGTGCCGGCGAGGCCGACCACGGCGCCGATGCCGGTGAGGTCGACGG
>CAWDXP010000010.1:0-213328 GCA_963806295.1 uncultured Actinomycetota bacterium
ACACCAGCCCGTGGGTGTTCTTCTCCACCGGAAACGGGCTGGATGCCGTCGCGAGACGCTTCCACCAGTACCTCCGGTCCCGGCCCCGCCGGGTCACCACCGACCGGCCCGTCACCCTCAACGTCTGGGAGGCGGTCTACTTCGACCACCGGCTCGACCGGCTGGTCGAGCTGGCCGAGCGGGCCGCCCGGGTGGGCGTCGAGCGCTACGTGCTCGACGACGGGTGGTTCGGCGCCCGGCGCGACGACACCGCCGGACTGGGCGACTGGGTCGTCTCCCCGGACGTCTGGCCGGGCGGGCTGCACCCGCTCGTCGACCGGGTGCGTGAGCTCGGCATGCAGTTCGGGCTGTGGTTCGAGCCGGAGATGATCAACCCCGACTCCGACGTCGCGCGGGCCCACCCCGACTGGATGCTGGCGGCCCGCGACGAGCTGCCCGTCCCGGCCCGGCACCAGCAGGTGATCGACCTGACCGTCCCCGAGGCGTTCGAGCACGTCAAGGGCCAGCTGCTGGCCGTGCTCGACGAGTACGACATCGGCTACGTCAAGTGGGACCACAACCGTGACCTCGTCGAGGCGGGCAGCCAGCCGGATGCCGGGCGGCCGGCCGTCCACGGCCAGACCCTGGCCGTCTACCGGCTCCTCGACGACATCCGCGCCGCGCACCCCGACCTCGAGATCGAGTCCTGCTCCTCCGGCGGCGCCCGGGTCGACCTCGGCATCCTCGAACGCACCGACCGGGTGTGGGTCTCCGACGTCATCGACCCTCTGGAGCGACAGCACATGCTGCGCTGGACCACCCAGCTGATTCCGCCCGAGTACATGGGCTCCCACATCGCCTCGGACCACTCGCACTCCACCGGGCGTCGGCACGACCTGTCCTTCCGGGCCGGGACCGCCGTCTTCGGTCACCTGGGCATCGAGTGGGACCTCACCGCCGTCGACGACGCCACGCTCGACGAGATCGCGGAATGGGTCTCCTTCTACAAGGAGCAGCGCCACCTCCTGCTCGGCGGCGACCTCGTGCGGGTCGACACCGGCGACCCGAACGTCCTCGCCCACGGCGTCGTCGCGCCCGACCGGGCGGAGGCCGTCTTCGCCATCGCGACCGTGGGCAACCCGGTGCACGCACCCGGGCCACGGATCCGCTTCCCGGGCCTGGACGCGACGACCCGGTACCGCGTGCGACCCGTGCTCGTCGGCGAGCCCCCCTCCGGGCTGATCGCGCCCACCTGGTGGGGCGAGGACCAGACCGTCACAGCCCGGGCGGGCGCCCGGCCACACTCGATGGGCCACGCCCGGACCGTGCGTCGGGGCGCGAGCTACCCCGGTGTGGTGCTCTCCGGAGCCGCCCTGGCACAGGTCGGGACGACACCTCCGGTGATGAACCCCGAGCAGGTCGTGCTGTTCCACTGCCGCGCCGAGGAGGACCACCGATGAGCGAGCCCGTCACGGCAGACGTGGACGGCACGTCGCCCGCACCCCGCAGCGGGCCGCGCCGCGCGCAGTTCCGCCGCACGTCGCGCACCCTCGCCGACGGTCGCGAGGTCATCTACTTCGACGACACCCCGGATGCCGCGCCGCGCACCACCGTCGACCCGAGGCCGCTCGGCGCGCGGGCCACCGCCGGGCACATCCGCTACGACGCCCTGGTCGGTGACTGGGTCGCCGATCGCCGGGCACCGGATGAACCGCACCTTCCTGCCACCGAAGGACCAGTGCCCCCTGTGCCCCGCGTCGAGGGCGCCCGGGTCGGAGATTCCCGACCAGGACTACGACGTCGTCGTCTTCGAGAACCGATTCCCGTCGTACGCCCCCGTGACCGAACCACGTCCCGGAGGTGGGCGGCCGATTCAGGGCCGCCCCGGCCGGCGGACGCACCGAGGTCGTCTGCTTCACCAGCGACCACGACGCCAGCTTCGCGTCGCTGACCCCGCACCGGGTGCGCACCGTCATCGACGTCTGGGCCGACCGCACCGTCGAGCTCGGCGCCCGCGACGACGTCGAGCACGTCTTCTGCTTCGAGAACCGCGGCCAGGAGATCGGGGTCACCCTGCACCACCCCCACGGCCAGATCTACGCCTACCCGTACATCCCGGCCCGCACCCGCGACCTGCTCGCCCAGGCGCAGGCCCACCACGTGCGCACCGGCCGGCTCCTGGGCGCCGACATCCTCGACGCCGAGCTGGCCGACGGGAGCAGGGTCGTCATCCGAGGCCGGTACTGGACGGCGTACGTCCCCTACGCCGCCCGGTGGCCGGTCGAGGTGCACCTCGCACCGAACCGCGACGTCCCCGACCTCGCCGGCCTGGACGCCGCCGAACGCGACGAGCTGGCCACGGTCTACCTGGACCTGCTCGGTCGCCTCGACCGCTTCTACGCCACCGAGGACGGTGACCCGATCGACTTCCCGTACATCGCGGCGTGGCACCAGGCGCCGGCCCGGGTGGGCCGGGACGTCTCGCGGCTCTTCCTCCAGGTCATGACCGTGCTTCGCGCGCCCGGCAAGCTGAAGTACCTGGCCGGGTCCGAGAGCGGGGTCGGTGGCTGGGTCAACGACGCCCGGCCCGAGGTCGTGGCTGCCCGCATCCGTTCCCTGGCGCGGTGACCGCCGCGCCGTCGCGGCCGGACGCCATCCACGGACGCAGCGCCTCTGAGGGCCACCGACCGGTCATCCGTCAATGAAACAAGCAGCCGTGAGCGGAAGCTGAAGGGTGAACGCTTCCTGCTGACTCAGGAACGGCGAACCCGTCACCACCAGTAGTTGTCCTGGGCGGCGTAGGGCTCCTCGAGTGCCGTGATCTCGTCGTCGGTGAGCGCGATGTCCAGGGCCGCCACCGCGTCCTGCAGGTGGTGGGGCTTGGTGGCGCCGACGATCGGGCAGGACACCACCGGCTTGGACAGCACCCAGGCGAGGGCGACCTGCGCCATCGGAACGCCTCGAGCGTCGGCGATCTGCTGGATCGCGTCGACGACCGGCTTGTCCGACGTCGCGGTCGAACGCCTTCGCCACCGCGTCGGTCGACGACCGGGCGGTCTGCTCACCCCAGGGCCGGGCCGCGCGCCCCTTGGCCAGCGGCGAGTACGGGGTCAGCCCGACGCCCTGGTCGAGGCACAGCGGGATCATGTCGCGCTCCTCCTCACGCTGGAGGACGTTGTACTGGTCCTGCATCGCCGAGAACGTCGTCCAGCCGTTCGCTCGGCGGCGTGCTGCATCTTGGCGAACTGCCACGCCCACATCGACGACGCGCCCAGGTAGCGCACCTTCCCGGCCTTGACCACGTCGTGCAGGGCCTGCATCGTCTCCTCGACCGGCACCTGGTCGTCGAACCGGTGGATGTAGTAGACGTCGACGTAGTCGGTGCCCAGCCGCCGCAGCGAGGCGTCCAGCTGCTCCAGGATGGCCTTGCGGGACAGGCCGCTGCCGCCGGGGCCGTCGTGCATCTTCCCGCGGACCTTGGTGGCCAGCACGATGTCCTCGCGCCGGGAGTACTTCTGGATGGCGCGGCCGACGAACTCCTCGGAGGTGCCGCCCTGGTAGACGTTGGCGGTGTCCCAGAAGGTGACGCCCAGCTCGACGGCCTGCCGGAAGAACGGCGCGGCGGCGTCCTCGTCGAGGGTCCACTGGTGCAGCCCGGTCGCGGCCCGCCCGTAGCTCATGCAGCCCAGGCCGATCCGGCTCACCCGCAGGCCCGAACTCCCCAGACGCGCGTACTCCATGGGATCACCATCCCACGCGGGACGTACGGTCTCGGGTTCCGAGGCGAGTACCGGAACGTTGCCTCATGCCGTCGTCAGATCGTCGCCCAGCGGAGATGTCCTCGACCAGTGATCGGTCCCTCGGCAGTCGTTGCCTGCTTGAGCGGGCCTGCGGGACTCGCCAGGACGACGACGCTCAGCCGTCGAGGGATACGACCGTGGCGGTGATCGAGCCGTGGATGTCGGCGATGCGCACGGCGGCGTCGCCCTCCAGATGGCCGAGCACGACGATCCCGTTGTAGTAGGACTGGTCGCCGTAGTACAGGACAAAGTCGTTTCCGGGCGCGTAGTACCCGACGTCGCCCACATCGGGGTCGGCCCCGGCCGGCTGACCGATCAGGGACAGCGGTGACGGCAGTGGGCCGGTCTTCTCCACGGCCCCGTGGTCGCTCATCTTCACGGTCAGTGGAAGCTGAGCCACCAGGTCGCGGCTGGCTGCGCTGTCGTCGAGCGTGGCCTGGAAGCGTTGGTCGTTGATGCTGATCTCGATCCTCATGGTGTCCTCCTGGACGGGGGTTCGCGTGGGGGCGGTGCTCTGCGGGCTGGGCGATGGGATGCCGGTCGCGGCCTTCGATGGGGTGGTGGCGGGTGGGGCGTCGGAGGAGCTGGCGCCCGGCCCGCAGGCGACGAGGGTCAAGCCGGCGGTCGCGGCCAGAAGGGCGGTGGTGGCGACGTGGATGACTGGCATGGTCAGCCCCGCACACTGGGAAGTAGGCGCTCACCCGGGCGTCGGGCGGCCGCCGCCAAGGCGCCTGCCGACAGCGCGGTCAGGACGATGACGGTTCCTGCCATCGGCACCGCGGTGTGCTCACCGCCGAGCCCGACAAGTGGGGCGATGACGCCGGCGGCGCACCACTGGAAGAAGCCCAGCAGCGCAGAGCCGGTACCTGGGTGGTCGGGCACTGCCTGCGAGGCCAGGGCACCGGCGTTCGGCCCGACCAGGCCTTGGGCGCTCATCAGGATCAGGAACCCCACGATGGTGACGGGTAGCGGCATGGACCACCACAGGGCGCCGGCGAGGAGCAAGACGCCGGCGAACCCGGTGGCGAGCAGGCCGGTCGCGATGACGGTGCGGGTGGCCACGCGCCCGGCCAGTCGGGCGGCGGCGAGGGTGGCGACCGTGAGCCCGACCGCGTTCGCGGCGAACACGATCGAGTACTGAACGGGCGAGAGCCCGTTCATGCCCTGCAGGACGAAGGCGGAAGAGGCGACGTAAGCGAACGTGACACCCATGGACAGCGCCATGACGACCAGGTGGCCGGCGAACGCGCGGTTGCCGGAGACGTGGCGCACTCCTTGGCCAAGAGCGGTGAGGCCACCGCGGTGCCGTCTGGCGACGGGAAGCGACTCGGGGACACAGGCGGCCGCGGCCATCAGCATCAGGGCACCCAGGAGGGCACCACCCAGAACGACACGCGCCAGTGGGTGAGCTGCAGGATGGCTGCTCCCACGAGCGGGCCCGACGATGGGCGCGATCCCTCCGACGCCGGCGATGAGGTTCAGGCTCCGGACGAGCTGGGGGCCTCGGCCAGGTCGACGACCACCGCCCGTGCCGTCACCATCGCCCAGCCGCCGGCGAGGCCCTGGACGAAGCGGGCGACCATCATGAGCTGGATCGACGGGCTCACCGCGCAGGCGACGGAGGCCAGGGTCAGCACGGCCAGCGACAGCAGCAGCGGCGTGCGGCGGCCGCGGGCGTCGGAGACCGGTCCGCCGACGAGCTGGCCCAGCGCCATCCCGACGAAGAACGTGGTCAGCGTCAGCTGCACCTGGGTGGCTCCGGCGAGCAGGTCGTGGCCGACGCGAGGGAAGGCCGGCACGTACATGTCGGTGGCCAGCGGTGCGATCGAGGTCACCAGGATGATCGTCGCGAGCAGGCCGCGGCTGATCCTCGTGGCGGATGCCGATGGCGGCGTCCCGGCTCCCGCGCCGGTGCGCGCTCGCTCTACGGTGTGGACGGTCATGAACTCCCTCTCAGGTGTGTGGACCAGGTGTTCCATCCATGAGACCCGATGGGCGAAGAGGGAGGAAGTCCCCGTCAGGAGGTGTACCGGCAGGGCACCCCAATCACTCGCCACGCGCGACGAGCGTCAGGGTGTGCGCGCGAACCGCTGCACAGCCTGGCTCACCTGCTCCTCGGTCACGGGAAAGCCGGGCATGCGGGTCAGCCGCACCAGGGGCACCGCGCGCAGCATCTCGCCGTTGCGCGGGTCTGCCATGAGGCGGGCAAAGTCGTTGTCGCCCAACGCCTCGTGCAGCCACGCGCCTCCCTCCGGGTGCGCGAACCACTGGTCCGCGGTGGAGTCCACGGCAAGTGGCGGAGCGATGTCGTCACCGTCGAGGTGGACCTCGGCCGTGAGGTGGATGTCGCGCGAGGAGGCCCCGACGCGGATCTCGAACGTCCCACCTTCGACGACCCAGCGCCCAAGCGAGGTGTGCCAGTACGCGAACGCCCGTCGGTCCAGGGTCAGGGCCACCTCGGCAGCCTCCCCAGCCTCCAGGGTGACGCGGGTGAAGGCGCGCAGCTCCTGCTCCGGGCGGTACACGCTGGCATGGGGGTCGCGGACGTACACCTGGACGGTCTCGGTGCCGGCCCGCTGACCAGTGTTGGTCACGGTGACCCGCACTTGCACCCGGGGCTCGCGCCGCGTCGATCGACGTCGAGCGCGACATCGCTGTACGCGAAGGTCGTGTACGACAGGCCATGACCGAAGGGGTACGCCACCGGCAGGCGGTGCGCGTCGTACCAGCGGTATCCGATCAGCAGGCCCTCGCCGTACCGGACGTGTCCGTGCTCGCCGGGAAACGCACCGACGGTCGGGTTGTCCTCGTACCGGACCGGGAGCGTCTCGGCCAGACGCGCCGAGGGTGACGTGACGCCCAGAAGGAGGTCGGCGGTCGCGGACCCGCCGGCCTGTCCGAGCAGCCACCCCTCCAGGACCGCCCGGGCGTGGTCCTGCCACGGCGCGACCGTCACGGCCCCACCGTTGGACAGCACGACCACAACCCGAGGGTTGACGGCCGCCACCGCCTCGAGGAGCTCGACCTGCGCGTGCAGGCAGGTCCATCGTCGAGCGGTCGTACCCCTCGGACTCCCACGACGGGGGCAGCCCGAGGAAGACGACGGCCACGTCAGCGGCGGCAGCCGCTGCGACCGCCTCGTCGACCAGGGTCGGGTCACCGGTGTCGGACTCGACCACGTACCCGGCGGCGAACACGACCTCGCCGTCGCCCGTCGAGGGCCGCGACAAGGGCGTCCAGGGCGGGGTCGAGCCGGGTGGGGTTGACCTGCGAGGAGCCGGCGCCCTGGTAGCGCGGGGTGCGGGCCATCTCGCCGATGACGGCGATCGAGCCGGCACCGTCGGCCTCGAGCGGCAGCAGCCCGCCCTCGTTCTTGAGCAGGACCGCGCTGGCCGTGGCCGCTTCCTTGGCCAGGGCGTGGTGGGCGTCGGCGTCGACCGGGTCGGCGGGGACCGCACGGCCGCGCAGGGCGCGGTCGGCCAGGGTGAGGACGCGGGAGACGGCCAGGTCGACGTCCGCCTCGGCAAGCGTGCCGGACCGGACGGCATCCATGATGATCCGAGTCCCGCTGCCGCTGCTCGAGGGCATCTCCAGGTCGAGCCCGGCGGCGACCGCGGCGTCGCGGCGGTTGACCGCCCCCCAGTCCGAGACGACCAGCCCCTCGAACCCCCACTCCTGGCGCAGCACGGTGGTGAGCAGCCACGGGTCCTCCGAGGCGTAGACGCCGTTGATCCGGTTGTAGGAGCACATGACCGTCCACGGCTGGGCCACCGTGACGACCCGTTCGAACGCCGGAAGGTAGATCTCGCGCAGGGTGCGTTCGTCGACGTCGGCCGAGACCGTCATCCGGTCGGTCTCCTGGTTGTTCGCGGCGAAGTGCTTCAAGGAGGTGCCCACCCCCTGCGACTGGACGCCCTGCACGACAGCGGTGGCGAGCTCTCCGGCGAGATGCGGGTCCTCGGAGAGGTACTCGAAGTTGCGGCCGCACAGCGGCGAACGCTTCATGTTGATGCCCGGCCCCAGCAGCACGGACACGCCAAGGGCTCGGCTCTCGCGACCGAGGGCCTCACCGACCCGCCGCAGCAGGTCGATGTCCCAGCTGGAGGCCAGGGCCGACGCCGGTGGGAAGCACGTGGCGGGCTCGCTGGCGGTCAGGCCCAGGTGGTCACCGCCCTCCTGCTGGGTCCGTAGACCGTGCGGGCCGTCGGACAGCAGCAGGGAGGGCACCCCGAGCCGGTCGAGCGGGCTGGTGCGCCAGAAGTCCTCGCCGTCCAGGAGGGAGGCCTTCTCCTCGAGCGTCAGCTGCGCGAGGATGCCGGGGACGTCCAGTCCCAGCCTGCTGTCGTGGTCTTCGGGGGTCATCACGGCTCCTTTGCCGGCGGAGTGGCTGGTGGGGTGTGGTGTGAGCTCAGGCGGTCTGGCCGCCGTCGACGACCATCGCGTGACCGACGACGAAGCCGGCGGCGTCCGAGCAGAGCCAGACGACGGCGTCGGCGATCTCCTCCGGGCGTCCCCATCCGTCCGATCGGCTCCTGGTCGATGACGCGTTGGCGGCCCTCGGGGGTGCCGCCGGTGAAGCGGTCCATCATCTCGGTGTCGATGATGCCGGGGCAGATGGCGTTGACCCGGATGCCGTGGGCCGCGTAGTCCAGCGCTGCCGACCGGGTGAGCCCGATGACCGCGTGCTTGGCCGCGGCGTACCCGGCCTGGTCCTTGAAGCCCTTCAGGCCGGCACCGGAGGAGGTGTTGACGATCGCGCCGCCGCCGCTGCGGAGCATGGCCCGCAGCTCGTGCTTCATGCAGAGGAACACACCGCGCAGGTCGACGGCGACGATCCGGTCGAACTGCTCGTCGGAGATGTCGGCCAGGGGCGCGAGCGGCTGCTCGATCCCGGCGTTGTTGAACGCGGCGTCCAGCCCGCCGAGCTCGGCGACCGTCCGGTCGACCGCATCGGCGACCTGGGCGGCATCCGTGACGTCGCAGACGAGCGCGATCGCGCGCCCGCCCTCGGCCTCGACGAGCCGGGCGGTCTCGCGCACACCAGCGGCATCGACGTCGACCACGGCGACGGAGGCTCCGGCCCGGGCGAACGCCAGTGCGGTGGCGCGGCCGATGCCGCTGGTGGCGCCGGTGACGAAGGCGACGCGCCCGGTGAGTTCGGTGGTCATGCTGGGGCTCCTGACGTGGTCCCGAAGGTGGCCTTGGCGACGGTGATCGCGGACATGGCTCGCGGCCACCCGGTGTAGAACGCCAGGTGGGTGATGGTCTCGACGATCTCGTCCTCGGTGAGACCGTGGCGCCGTCCGAGGTCGAGGTGGAAGCCGAGCTGCTCGACGTTTCCACCGGCGACCAGGGCAGTGATGGTGACCAGGCTGCGGTCACGCGGGGACAGCTCGGGGCGCTCCCAGACGTCCCCGAACAGGACGTCGTCGGTGAGGTCGACGAGCTTGTCGGCGAACCCACCCAGCATCTGCCTGGCGGCCGACGGGTGCGAGTCAGTCATGGGTCAGCCTCCGTTGCGGGCCCGTGGAACTCGTCATCGCTGACGTGCTCCTTCCAGGTCGTGGTCGTGGCCGGGTCGTCCGCGTTCTCGAGCATCGCGATGTGCTCCATGAAGCACCCGGTGGCTGCCGCGTGCCAGTGGTCCTGACCCGGTGGGGTGTAGAGCGTCTGCCCGGGGTGGACCTCGAGGACGGTGCCGTCCCGGTCGCCGAACCAGGCGACCCCGTCGGTGACCCGCAGGTACTGGCCACGGGCGTGGCAGTGCCAGGCGGTGCGGGCGCCCGGTGCGAACCTGACGGTGGCGACGACCATCCGCTGGTCGCTCTCGTGCGGTGCGGCGATGGTGTCGACCCATACGTCGCCGATGAACTGCTCGGGTGGGTTCTTCACCGTGGCGGTGTTCGGTGCGATGTTCATCGTGTGTCTCCAGTTCTCGCGGTGGCCCTGTCGGATGATGCGGGCCTGGTCAGGGGGTGAGGAGCACCTTGATGGCGCGGCGTTCGTCCATGGCCCGGTAGGCCTCGGCCGCGTCCTCGAGCGGGAGGGTGAGGTCGAAGACCTTGCCGGGGTCGATCTGCCGTTTCCAGATCCGGTCGATCAGGTCGGGCAGGAACCGGCGCACGGGGGCCGGTCCGCCGTGCAGGTGCACCCCGGAGAAGAACAGCTGCTCCCCGTTCAGCTCGACGTCGTGGGAGACCCCGACGAACCCGACGTGGCCGCCGGCGCGAGTCGCGTGGATGGCCTGCATCATCGACTCCTGGGTGCCGACGGCCTCGATGACCGAGTGCGCACCCAGCCCGCCGGTCAGCTCCTTGACCTTGGCGACACCGTCGTCGCCGCGCTCCGTGATGACGTCGGTGGCCCCGAAGGCGCGCGCCAGGGCCTGCCGGTCGGCGTGCCGGGACATCGCGATGATCCGCTCGGCACCGAGCTCCTTGGCGGCGAGCACCCCGAGCAGTCCCACCGCACCGTCCCCGACGACGGCCACCGTCTTGCCCGGTCCCACCTGGGCGGCGTCGGCGGCGAACCACCCGGTGCCCAGAACGTCGGAGGCGGCCAGCAGCGACGGGATCAGGTCCGCATCGGGCATGCCGGGGGTGGCGACCAGGGTGCCGTCCGCGTTCGGCACGCGGGTCAGCTCGGACTGCGCGCCGGTGGCCGCGCCCGGTCCCCGGTTCACGCAGTGGGTCTGGTACCCGGCCCGGCAGATCTCGCAGGTGTTGTCGGAGGAGAAGAACGACCCGACCACGAAGTCACCGACCTTGACGGTCCGCACAGCGTCCCCGAGCTGCTCGACCACACCGACGTACTCATGACCCATCGGCATCGGCTCGCTGAGCTGGTCCGCACCCCGGTAGGGCCACAGGTCCGACCCACACACGCAACTCGCCGCCAGGCGGACGACCGCATCGGTCGGCTCGACGATCTGGGGGACGTCGCGGTCGATGACCCGGACGTCGCCGGGGCCGTACATCACTGCTCCACGCATTGGGCGTGCTCCTTCGGTGGTCGCGTCTTCCGAACGGCGGACTGCCGTGCACCGGAAGCTCTCGTGCTTTCAAGGCAACACCCCTTCGGGGCCATGCGGGAGTCCCTGTCGGAACGTGTACTGACAGGGCATCCCTCACGGCCGAGTGACGACTCTTACCCGGCCTACCCTCGGGTCATGGACAACCGAGCCGAGGTGCGCCAGTTCCTCATGTCGCGACGAGCAAAGGTGACCCCGCAGGAGGCCGGCCTGCCCGCGGGCAGCAACCGCAGGGTCGCCGGCCTGCGCCGCACCGAGGTCGCCGTCCTCGCCGGAGTCAGCGTCGAGTACTACGCCAAGATCGAACGCGGCACCATCGCCGGCGCCTCCTCCTCGGTCCTCGACGCCATCGCGCGCGCCCTGCAGCTCGACGACACCGAGCGCACCCACCTGTTCGACCTCGCCCGCGCCGCCGACGGCATCCCCCTGTCCAGCCGGCCCCGGCGCCGACCGGCCAAGCAGGCCGCGTCCCGGCCCACGCTGCAGTGGACGCTCGAGGCGATCACCGACGGCGTCGCCTTCGTCCGCAACCCCCGACAGGACCTGCTGGCCACCAACGCGCTCGGGCGCGCCTTCTACTCGCCGGTCATCGGCGACGGCGGCCTGACCCCCAACCTTGCCCGGTTCCAGTTCCTGGACCCCGCCTCGCGCGAGTTCTACCCCGACTGGGACCTGTTCGCGCAGATGTGCGTCTCCATCATGCGCACCGAAGCCGGCCGCGACCCCCACGACCGCGCCCTGCAGGACCTCGTCGGCGAGCTCTCCACCCGCAGCGACACCTTCCGCACCCTGTGGGGTGCCCACGACGTGCGCACCCACGGCACCGGCACCAAACGCTTCCACCACCCCGTGGTCGGCGAACTGGTCCTCGCCTACGAAGAGCTCGCCATCACCGCCGAGCCGGGACTCGTCCTGATGGTCTACACGGCCGAACCCGGCTCAGCGTCCGCCGAAGGCCTCCGGCTGCTTGCATCCTGGGCGGCCTCAGCGCCGGCACAGACCGCTGAGCGGTAACCAGGCCTGCTTCGCGCCCGTGGATTCGAACTGCCACGACACCGGGGGCTGCTGCTGGCCGCGGCTCCTTGGGCTGCGGGTCGTGCACCCGGTTTATCGGCTTTAGGGCGTTTTATCTGAGATACATAAAGTCGGCTAAATCCTGTAACTTCGTCGGTGTGAAGGCACTTACCAACCCGTACACGCCCAACGCGGGCGCCGAGCCGCAGGCTGTGGTGGGTCGCGACGACCTGCTCGAGTGGTTCGAGCTGCTCCTGGCCCGGATCGAGGCAGGGCGCACCGAGCAGTCGATGATCGTCACGGGCTTGCGTGGGGTGGGCAAGACGGTGCTGCTGGGGCAGTTCCGCACCAAGGCGTTGGCGCGTGAGTGGGTCGTGGTGGAGCTGGAAGTGAGCAAGAACGACGAGGCTGAGTTCCGGCGTGACATGGCCTCTCGGCTGCGGACGGCCTTGTTCGAACTTTCCCCCAGGGCGAAGTGGACTGATCGCTTCAGGCATGCGGCTGCGGTGCTCAAGTCCTTCACGATCAGCGTGGACTCGGCCGGACGTTGGTCGGCCGGCTTGGACGTCGAGCCGGCGGAAGGGTTTGCCGACCATGCCAACCTGGCGCTCGACCTCACTGACGTGCTGCTTGCCATTGGGCAAGCAGCTGCCGAGCGCGAGCGCGGGGTAGTTCTGCTCTTCGACGAGGTTCAGTTCCTCACCAAGACGCAGCTCGAGGCGGTGATCGAAGCGCTGCACAAGATGGTGCAACGCAAGCTTCCGATCACCATGGTGGGAGCGGGGCTGCCTCAGATCGCGGAGCTGGCCGGGGACGCCAAGTCGTACGCCGAGCGACTGTTCAAGTTCCCGGCGATCGGCAACTTGGCCGCCGACGATGCCAGGGAGGCGCTGTCGCGACCGGCCAACGACGAAGGGGTCAGCTACAGCGAGGCAGCCCTGGATGCCGCGGTGGCCATCACGGAGGGGTATCCGTACTTCCTGCAGGAGCTGGGCTATGCGGTCTGGACGGTTGCTGAGGGCCCCCAGATCTCTGTGGACGACATCCGGGTCACGGTCCCCAGCTATGAGGCCAAGCTGGACGAGTCGTTCTTCCGTGTTCGGCTGGATCGCTCGACCGAGCTCCAGCGTGCCTACCTTCGGGCCATGGCCCAGCTGGGGCCGCAGCCCCACAAGGCCTCGGACGTGGCCGAGGTGATGGGCAGGACGTCACAAAACCTGGCCCCAACCAGAGCAGAGCTGATCAACATGGGATTGCTCTACACGCCGGAGCACGGGTACGCAGCCTTCACGGTTCCCCAGTTCGACAAGTTCATCCTGCGCGCCATCCCCCAGCTGGTGGTGCCCGAGCTTCGACGCCGTCGCTCCAAGGACTGACCCTCGGGAGCCGGCGTCTTGGGCCGCTTTAGTGGGATCGCCGCCCGAAGCATGCCGGAGGGACAACTCGCCCCCGGTTGCGAGGGTCTGCCGACCGCCGCCGGCGCCTACCCGGAGCTGGATGTCTGACCCAGAATGTGACCCAAAATTCCGCGGATCTCGGTTCCGTAACACCACGACCGGGCCCGCCCTGGCGCGTCCCCACGCCCTGTGACCTGCGCAAACACCTGCCCTGGCTTCGTCTGAGGGCGGGCTGCTTCGGCCCGTGTCGGGTCGATCGAGTTGCTACGGATCAGAAGGTTAGGGGTTCGAATCCCTTCGGGCGCGCTCTGTGTTGAGACAGAGGATGAAGGCCCTGACCTGCGGATGCGCGGTCGGGGCCTTCGCTCCGTCCGGCATCCGGACGGTGCCCGGTGAGGGCTTTGGCCCCGAAATGGGCCCCAGAATTCGCCGCGAGGGCCTGGGGTCGGGTGGGCTGACACTGGGGTCGTGAGGACAACCAGCTGGGTCGGATGTGGCCACGCGGCGCACGTTCGGCGCCTTTGGGAGTCATGGACACCACACCGCACCCCCCGGGCCACCCTGCTGCTCAACCTCAACGAGGTCGCGACCCAACTGCGCTGGACGCGCCGCAGCGTGGAGCGCCAGATCTCGGATCGCCGCTTGCGTACGGTTCACCTCGGTCGCTCCGTGCGGGTCGAGCTCGACCGGTTCGTCGCTTCCATGCGCGATCACGATGCGGGATAGGCGCGATGCGCGGTAGGCCCCGGGCCGCCGCCGCTGACAGCGCCACGACGAGGTACCGAGGCGCCGACGGCCGGTGGCACGCCCGGGTCACCGTCGGGCGGCGCCTCGACGGGGAGCGCGACCGCCGGCACCTCAGCCGGGCGACCAAGCGCGAGCTCGACGCCGCCGTGCGCGAGCTGGAGAACGCCCGCGACAGCGGGCAGCAGCCCTGGCTCCTGGACAACATCACGCTCGAGCAGTGGCTCGAGCACTGGCTCGAGGAGATCCTGCCGCTGTCGGTGCGGTGAAAGACCCGGTCCGGGTACGCCAGCCACCTGCGCGTGCACGTCATCCCGTCCATCGGAGCCGCGCGGCTGACCGAGCGGCGGCCCGAGACCCTGGAGCGCCTCTACCGCCGGCTGATCGACGACGGCCGGTCGACCCACGTCGTGCACGGCGTGCACCGCGTCCTGCGCTCCAGCCTCAACGAGGCGGTCCGGCGCCAGCGTCTGGTGACCAACCCCGCCGCCCTGGCACGCCCGCCGCGGGTGGAGAGGACCGAGATCGAACCGCTGACCGCGCACGAGTGCCGCGCGATCCTGCAGGCGTCGCGGGGACGGCTGAACGCTGCACGATGGTCGGTCGCGCTGTCGCTGGGGCTGCGCCAGGGCGAGGCGCTCGGGCTGATGTGGGACGACGTCGACCTCGACGCCGGCGTCCTGCGGGTGCGACGTGCAGTGCAGCGACGCACCTGGAGCCACGGCTGCAGCCCGCGGCGGCGCGCGGAGCCCGCGGGTGGACGGCTGCGCGGCGCGCAGTGCCCGCAGCGACGCGACGGGGGACTGGTGCTGGTCGAGCCCAAGACCCGCTCGTCGCGGCGCTCGGTGGCGCTCCCGCCGCCGCTGGTCGCCGAGCTGCGCGCCCACCGTGCCGCCCAGCTTCGGCTGAAGCTGGAGCGGGCCAACGTCTGGGACCACACCCACGACCTCGTCTTCGGCACCGACTGGGGCGCGCTCATCGACCCGCACGCCGACTACCACCACTGGAAGCAGATCCTGCGTGACGCCGGGGTGCGCGAGGTGCGCCTGCACGACGCCCGGCACACCGCGGCCACCCTGCTGCTGTTGCAGGGCGTCGACATCCGCACCGTCATGGCGATCATGGGCTGGACCGAGCTGACCACCGCGCAGCGGTACGTCCACGCCGTCTACGAGCTCCGCCACGAGGCGGCCCGGCGGATGGGAGCGGCACTGTGGGGCGGCGCCCCTGCGGACCCGACCGGGAGTCGTCAGCTGCCCGGCTGACACCGGCGGGCGCGTCATCGGCGCTGGATCCGTCGCTGGAGGGCGTCGATCACGGCGTTGGCCGCCGGGATCAGCACCGGCAGGTCTCGGTCGTAGACCCGTCCCGTGTCCAGGCCGACGGCGAGCTCCTCCAGCAGCCGCGCCCACTCGAGGGCGCTCACGGGGTGGACGGCCACAGGCACCGTCGTCCGGTGGTGCTGCACCACCGTCTCGGTACGCACCGTCTCCACGACGCGGTCCACCACGGTCACGGCCGCACGCCCGGACGCCGCAGCGCGCGCCTGCTCCCACGCCCGGTGCCGGCAGGTCCCCGAGCACCACTTCGGGACGCGCCCGCGAGCCGGGACCGGCACCTCCACCCCGCACCAACCGCATACGACGACCTGCCCCGGCACCCTTGGCGCGGGCCGCGCCCCGGTTGTCGAGGAGGGTTTGGAGGCCTCGGCCGGCTCCGCTTCGTCAGGGTTCATCTCGACGTCCCTCCCACCTTCGCGTCTCGGGTTCTTCGTCACAACGATAAAACCCGACCCCGGAGTGCAAGAGGTGTAACGGGCTTGGGCCTGGCGGCCCTGCACTGGGGGATGAGAATTGGGGTGTCGTCCGGCGACGTCGACACACACTGGTGCGGGTTGGAGCCCGTTCAAGCGGCTGCGGGTTGGCGGTGTGCCCAGGCGGTCTGTTCGTCGTATGGGGTGCGGTGGGTGAGGCAGCCGTGCAGGATGCCGACCCATCGGTTGCCCAAGGCGCGTAGGGCTTGGTGGTGGGTGTCGTCGGCGGCGCGTCGCTGGTCGTAGTAGGCGCGGGCTCCGGGGCTGGGTGTCAGTGAGCAGAAGGCCCATTGGTCGATCGCGTCGTACAGCCGTTTGTTGCGGGCGTGCCTGGCCAGGACGGCGCGCTTCTTGCCGGAGGCGATGGTGATCGGGGAGGTCCCGGCGTAGTTCCTGCGAGACTTGGTATCAGCGAAGCGTTCGGGGTCGTCCCCGAACTCGCCGAGCACCCGGGCGCCGAGGACGTCACTCAGGCCTGGCAGCGAGAGAATGATGTCGGCGTCCGGGTGCTGCTCAAAAGTCCGTTCCAGCTGCGCCTCGAGTTCGGTGAGCTGGGTGTTGATCGCGGTGATGACCCCGACCTGGGCGGTGACCACGCATGCGTACGCCGCCGCGACGGCCGCCGGGGCCTGCATCTGCTCGGTGCGCAGGACGGTCTGGATCCGCTGCGCGGTGGTGTCGAGGTTGCGTCGTCGACCACCAGTCTTGAGGGCAGCGGTGATCTGTGGCCTGCTCAGCCTCGAGGCGGTGTCGGGATCCGGGGCACGGGACAACACCGCGAGGGCGTCGCGGTCGTGCAGGTCCTCGAACGCGACCAACGCGGCAGGGTAGAACTCCCGCAGCGCGTTTCGTAGCCGGTTGCTCTCGCGGGTGCGTAACCACACCATCGACTGCTGGGCTCGGGCCAGAACCTTGATCCCTTGCACCTGGTCGCTGTCACCGGCCACGACCCGATGGTTGTGCGCGTCGGTGCGCACCAGATCAGCCAGCACCTTCGCGTCGCCGGCGTCGGACTTGCTACCGCCGACGTGGTGGCGGTCGCGGTACCGCGACACTGCCTTGGGGTTGACCGCGTACACCCGGTAGCCGGCCGCGACCAGCGAGGCCACCCACAAGCCGTGGTCGGTCTCGATCCCGATGTCCACCTCCTGCGGGTCCTGCGCGTGCTGGGCGATCAGCGTATGGAAAGCGCTGACCCCTGCGACTCCCTCGGGCAGTCGCCGCGCGGCGAGCTTCTTGCCCGCCTCGTTCATGATGTGGATGTCGTGGTGATCCTCGGCCCAGTCATTGCCGACGAAGATCAACGCAACCACCTCCTCCTTCACCTCGATCGACACCAACTTCGGACAGGAGCCGAGACCGCCCCGGCAGCGACCTAATGGATCAGTGCTCACCAACGTGTGGGGCACGACATCCCAGCAGCGCTCAACGGGCGACCTACCCGCCGGTCGGGACACGATCTAGGCGTAGAGATCAAAGCCTCAGGCTCACACGGTGTTCACCGACCGACGGCTCGGCGAACAGCCTCCCACCCCCTTTCGCATGTCCGGAGAGGGAGGTTTAGGTGTATGGCGCGGGGTCCTCGGGCTGCCGCTGGATTGTTGCTACGAGCACGCGGGCCTGTGTCCTGGCAGAGGACCTTCCGGGCGGCGTCGGCCGCGATGGCCGCGGCTGTTGACCGGAAGGACTGGTCACCATGGAAGTCATCTTCGATCGGGTCGCTGGGCTCGACATCGGCAAGGAGACCCTCACGGTGTGTGTGCGGATCCCGAGCACCCGCTATGGGCGGCATCGGGAGACCCGGACGTTCAAGACCACCACGGGCTCGTTGCGGGTGATGCGGGACTGGCTGGTGGAGTGCGGGGTCACGATCGCGGCGATGGAGTCGACCTCGACGTACTGGAAGCCGCCGTTCTACTGCCTTGAGGAGGTGATGGAGGTCTGGTTGCTCAACGCCGCGCACATGAAGGCCGTCCCGGGCCGCAAGAGCGACGTGCGTGACGCGGAGTGGATCGCCCAGCTTCTCGAGCACGGGCTGCTGGCTCCCTCGTTCGTGCCGCCGCCACCGATCCGCCAGCTGCGGCTGATGACGCGGTACCGGCTGCAGCTGATGGGAGACCGCACCCGTGAGACCGTCCGGTTGGAGCTGATGCTCGAGGACGCCTCGATCAAGCTGTCCACGGTCGCCTCGAGCCTGAACACGGTTTCGGCGCGGGCGATGCTGAGGGCGATGATCGCCGGACAGGACGACCCGCTGGTCCTGGCGAACCTGGCCAAGGGTCGGATGCGCCGCAAGATCCCCGACCTGGCCCAGGCCCTGGACGGGCACTTCGACGCGCACCACGCCCAGCTCGCCGGTTCGCTGCTGTACCGCCTGGAGCTGGTCGAAGCCGCGATCGTCGAGCTCGACACGGTGATGGCCGAGGCGTTCGCGCCATGGCAGCACCAGCTGGACCTGCTGCAGACCATGCCCGGGTTCGGACCCGTGGTCGCGCAGGTGTTCATCGCCGAGACCGGCGGGGACATGTCCCGCTTCCCCAGCCCAGGTCACCTGGCCGCGTGGGCCGGGCTGGCCCCGGCGATGCACGAGTCCGCGGGCAAACGCACCGCCGCCGGCAAACGCCACGGCAACAAGTGGCTCTGCGGCATCCTCGTCGAAGCCGCCGGCTCCGTCGGGCGAATGCACGGCAAGAACTACCTCGCCGACCAACACGCCCGGCTAACCAAACGCCGCGGGATGCGCCGAGCCCAGGTCGCCGTCGCGCACTCGATGCTCGTGTCGGCGTACTGGATGCTCACCCGTGACGAGCCCTATCACGACCTGGGACCCCACTGGCTGGCCGAACGCAAGGACGCCGAACACACCCGGCGGCTCGTCACCCAGCTCCAGCGCCTCGGCCACCACGTCATCCTCCAACCCGCCTGACCCCGACCCCGACCCCCAAGACCGTCGGGCTCCGCCCGACGCGCTCCCGCGCGCCCTCTGGTCACCTATTCACGGGCCTGTGTAGGCCATGAGATCTCGGATTTGTCGGTGGGTACGAATCGGTCGGTGCGAGCATCGGCGATGCGCGGTCGGGTCGGTCCGGGCGCTGACTAAACGGTGCGAAGTAGCTGAGCAGCGGGCGAGCTGGGTTCAGCTGGGATTGCTGGGGGTGGCGATCCGGGCGACGGCGGGGGCGTCGTCGTCGACGACGAGGCAACGCTGGGCTGCGCCCACGACGCACGCGCCCGGACGTGGATTCGGCTGAGGGGAGCATGGACACATGGACACCGGTGGCTGTTTCGGTGTGTCGTTCCTCTGCCAACGCAGGACCCCGGTCGGCGGCAATGGCGGATGGAGTGGCCATGTCAACCCTGTGTTGACCCGCAAGGTGCTGTCAGCCTAGGGTTGACACGTGCGGGTGACGGACTCAGCGTTCAAGCATGGCATCGCCGAAGCCGACATCCTGCACGCCTACGCCAATGCCGTGCGACTGGTGGAGGTCGAGCAGTACGGCGAGGACCGGCTCATCGTCATCGGTCCCGACCGGGCAGGCAACTGGTTGGAGCTGGTGGCGATGCCCGCCGACGGGGCCGACCGGATCATCCACGCCGACCGGCTCCGACCGAAGTTCTATGAATTCCTGAAGGGAGGTGATCTGACATGGCAACCACGAACATCAACGAGATCGAGAAGATGCTCGACAACCTCGATCCCTCGACGGTCAAGGCCCGCGATGCGGTGCACTTCCGGCGGATCATCGCGGCCCAAGACGGTGTTGTTCGCGCCGATCGCGAGCTTCACGACGCGGTCCGCGCCGCCCGCGAGGCCGGCGACTCCTGGCTGAGTATCGGTATGGCCTTGGGTGTCACCAAGCAGGCGGCCCAAAAGCGGTTCGGGCGCTGACGGGCAACAGAAGCCCACGTCTTGGAACGCCCACAGCCGCCCATCCCGACGACACAGCACTATCCGCGGCATGAGCGTGCCGCTTGGCGGCGGCCCTTAGCGAATCGAGAGCCCCCAGCCGGCAGCCGTGAAGGCACGCTCGAGGTTGTCGATCACGGCCTCGGGCTGCCGCTCAGCTGCCTCCGGGATACTGCAGGCGAACACCAAAACCCATGTGCCAGCACCCGGCGCCCACTCCGCGTCGATCAAGACAGTGCCGGCCTCATCCGTGTACTCGATCGCATCGCGCCGAAGCCGAATCGAGGAGCCGGCCGATGAGTCAACGCGGTCCCCAAGCCGATGCTTCTTGAAACGCTCCTCAGACATGCCCGCATCCTGCGGCATCGGCAGAGCTCCCGTCTCACGGTCGGCGGCATAGGATTCCCCGCTGCGGTTGCAGCTGCAGTTATGAGGGGTCGGGAAGGGCTGGGGCGAATCGGCAGGAGCCGCGACCGGCGCTGTGCCTATCTGGTGTCGACCTTTGCGAGGAGCTTCGCCAACATCGTGACGTTGCGGCTGGTGGTCGTCAGATCCCCGAGCACGTTGGCCCAGTCACGCGTCGCCAGGGTGGAGTCGGTGGACTTGCCGCGCATCCGCCAGTGGACTTCGGCGCCCTCCACCACGAGAGTGTCGAAATCATTCGACAGCCCTTCCAGCGCCGCCGCCGAGCTCGCCGATGGCGCCTTCTTGAGGAAGGTCACGAAGTACGTGTCTGCCGACGAGACCGTGAAGGGCTCGACGTCCAGCACGGCCCTGATCTGGGCAACCGTGCGGACGAACGTCGTGCACTCGAACCCGAACTCCATCTCGAGCGCCCGCTCCAACGCTGACTCCACCGATGCTCGAGCTCCTGTCGCATCGAACACGACATTGCCGCTGTTGGCATAGGTCCACACATGCTTGTGGCCAAGCTCCTCGCAGACCGTCACCAGACGGGACATCGGCACCCGTCTCCTCCCGACGTTCACTGCGCGCAGGAATCCGACGCGAATGCTCATACGCCCACCCTAGGACCGAGCCCACAGCGGGGGCTTTCGGGACATTGCACACAGTGCCGCCTGGCCCAAAGGGTCCGACCGTAGGCTTGGCACTGCGGGTTGCGACGCGACCTGCACAAGGAAGTGATCGTCATGCTGGTCGTCCTGGGGCTCCTCATTCTCTTGGCCGCTGTGATCTTCGGCTTCGCCGGGGTGCTCGCCAACTCGGGCAGTGAACATGCCGTCACAAACGGGTTCTCTGTCCTTGGCCTCACGGTGAACGGCTCCACCGGCACCGTGTTCCTCATCGGCATCGTGGTCGGCCTCGTCGCCGCAGCCGGCTTGGCCCTCCTGCTGGCGGGCGCACGCCGAACCGCTGTCCGAGGCAACACCGCTCGCCGGGACCTGAAGGAGTCGAGGCGCCAGACGGCCGCGGTGAGCGAAGAGCGGGATGCCTTGGTGGACGAGCGCTACGCCGACAACCACGAACCCCCCAGCTCGCCTGATCAATAGGGCTGCGGCGACCGGGATGCCCACCGGATTCGGACCACGCAGGCCAGCTCACCTCTCATGGCCCCGGCCGCCATGGGGGTCGTCGCGCAGTTCCGGTCCGAGCCCGGGGGCAGCCCCCAGCGGTAGATTCGAGATTGACGACACGGATGGTGGTGCGAGATGAGTGGCAAGTCGGATCAGGTGAAGGGACGCGCTAAGGAGGCCACCGGGATTCTCACCGGGAACCAAGACCTCGAGGCCGAAGGAACGGCCGACCGGCGCGCTGGTGAAGCCGAGGAGAACGTCGAGCACGCAAAGGACACGGTCGCCGAGGTCATCGATAAGGCCACAGCCAAAGTCGAGCAAGTCGCAGGCCACGCCAAGGATGCCCTGGATAGGAAGTAGACCCATTGCGGTCATGCGGCCGCTGGAGTTCGGGACAGTCGCCCCATGCCCCATGCCCCATGCCCCATGCCCCATGCCCCATGCCCCATGCCCCATGCCCCATGCCCCATGCCCGTCGCACATCGGTGACGGGGGCACGCGGCGTCCGCCTCGGCGTCGTCTCCGCGGCGTAGCTAGAGAACCCGCAGGGCCGGCCTCGCCCCCGAGCCTTGACATGGGCGGCAGCCGGCGTGGAGACGCAGGTCTGCTGTTGTCTGAAGCAGCGTCGGACTTCGCCGCTTCGGCTGGGCCGGTGTACGTCACTGTGGTGGTCGATCCGCACAGCGATAGCAGTCAGACAGGGCGGATCCGCCAGCGCCTGGCGTGTTCTGGGCGAGGTGCTCAGCACTGGTCGTGGACCGAGGCCGGCACCCAGCGGGGGAACGGAGCCTGCGGTGGCGTTCTGCCTGGCCTGCTCGGGGGAGCGGGCGCCGGGTATCACGGTGGTGACGCCGTCCAGCTGGGCGACCCAGGCCAGCGCTGCGCGGGCGGGTGACAGGCCATGCGCGGCGGCGAGGGTCGAGAACTCCCTGGCTGCGCGTACGCCTTCGTCGTAGTCGACGCCGGAGAAGGTCTCACCCCGGTCGAAGGCCTCGCCGTGTCGGTTGTAGCTTCGGTGGCCGGTTCGGCGCTGTGGTCGCCAACCCGCCGGACCCCGCCTGGTTCGCCCGTGAGCCACTCGATGTGCACCTACGGATGCCGCTTCCACTCGCCAGCGCATGATCGGATCGGGTTCGCAGTCTCCCATCGCGTGAGCGACCAGACGGGGGACGCTTGATCCCCAGCACCGCCCGTGCGGACAGGCGGCGGAAAGACGCAACATCTGCGGTGGCAAGGGGCGTTTCGCCACCTGCGGCGCGCGGCTGGCGCCTGAGTGTCGTTGCGAGCTGCGTCTGCCTCGGACTTACATCGGCTACCTCGACAACGGCCGCGCCGAGTGCGGCGGCCCTGGGACCAGCAGGATCGCCAGGCTGGTGGCACCAGCTCCCGGTCGCCGACCAAGGACTCCGTGGGTGGCCATGACCGCATGGTGAACGCCATCGATCCAGTGCCCGGCCGAGCGTCCCCTCTGCTGCGGCCGTCGCCAGATGCTTTCCACCTGGTCGCGGCAGACAACGAGCGGCTGGTCGCCGAAGCCACTCAACCGGCCAGTGGTGCGGACCACATTCACGGGTCGAGTGAGTAAAGGAAGAGTAAGTTCTTGGTCAGCGAAGAGCAAAGACGCAGCAGGGGCGTTCGGACCCTTCGTCAAGCGTGACCGAGCCCCTGGCGTCCCTGATCCTATGGTCAGGTGTGCCAGGGGCTCGGTCACGCACCTTTGCCGAGGAGGCATTCGTTGGGCGTGATGCACCACCACCGCGTTCAGCCTCGACCGGGGACGCAGTGTCGTCAGCGTGGCATGGCCTTCAGTTCCACGGCGTGCGGGCGCGTCATGGACGACGCGGTGACGGCCACCCGGCGACGTCGGCAACGCTTGCGAACTGCGCCCCGGCGCCATGAAGGGAGCTGTCGTTTCAGTGTCTGCAAACACGCGTCTCGGTCCTGGTGCGAGTCTCGGGGATGACGACGTCAAAGGACGTTCCGCACAACCCCTGGAGCCCCGGGAGGCTGACCTGATGGCCACCTTGGCTGAGCTCGTCGAGCTCCTTCAAGACCATGACGAGCCACAGTGGGCGTTGCGGCTGGCGGGGATCGCGCCGGGTGACATCACCGGCCTGCGTCGGCTCTTTCCAGGGCGCGACGACGCCCAAGACTTCCATGCCGTCTACCTCACCTCTCGAGGGGGGCGCTGGCTCAACAATCACGACGAGATCACGGTGAACGAGCGGCTTTCTCTCCTGCGGGCCGTTTTGTACGTGGATGCGCGCGCGTTGATGAGAGGCCGCTGACGCCACACGTGCAGCGTGCCCCGGTGGGCGAGGATGTCGACCACTGCTGCGGGCCGAATATGAATCAGGGCCGGTGCGTTCGGTGTATCCAGGCCCAGGAAACCAGCATTTCGAGCACGCCGATGATCGCGATGACCGGCTGCAGGAAGAAGTACCGCTGGAGCACGGCGAGCTGCACCAGGATCCAGAGCACGAGGGCGGCACCCACCACCACGCCCACGAGACCGGCCCGGGGTCATGGCGCGTGACCAGCCACACGGCCACCCACTGAGGCACGGCGACGGTCACCAACAGGGCCACCCGGGCCACGTCCACGTGTCGACCAGCGACGCGGACGAAGAGGCCAGATGAGCGCTCGGGCGTGGTTCGGCTGGGGGCGGTGTGGGTGTCGCCGGGGTGGCGTTGGCCCTGGTCCTCATCGGCGGGGCCGACGCCCCACCGTCGTCCCGGGACGACACGGCCACGACCGAGTCCGCGTCGCCGCCGGCGGCCAGCGACTCACCGACCACCACGCCCGCGCCCGCGCCCGCGCCCCTGAAGGCGACCGCACCCCCTGCCCCTACGGCATCCGCTCCGACACCGCCGATCACCTCACCATCGAACGTCCCGACGCCGCCCACCAGCGGCACCGCCCTCGCCGCGGTCGACCGGCTCACGGTCAAGGGCCGGGCCCCGAAGACCGGCTACTCGCGTGAGCAGTTCGGGCAGGCCTGGTTCGACGCCGACCGCAACGGCTGCGACACCCGCAACGACATCCTGCGGCGCGACCTGGTCGACCTGCGGATGAAGAACTGGTGCAAGGTGCTGGCCGGCACCCGTGACCCCGACCCCTACACGGGGCGCACGATCCGCTTCGTCATCGGCGGGCCCAGCGAGATCGATGTCGACCACGTCGTCACCCTGGCCGACGCCTGGCAGAAGGGCGCCGCGACCTGGCCGCCCGGCATCCGGCTGGCGTTCGCCAACGACCCGCTGGCCCTGCTGGCCGTCGACGCCCACGCGAACCGCTCCAAGGGCGACGGGGATGCCGCCACCTGGCTGCCGCCCAACCGGTCCTACCGCTGTGCCTACGTCGCGAAACAGGTTGCCGTGAAGGCGAAGTACGCGCTGTGGGTCACCGCGGCCGAGCACGACGCCATGGTGCGGGTGCTGTCGCAGTGCCCCGGGATGCCGCTGCCGGGTTAGTGGGGGACCTCCGGCTACAGGTTCTCGGCGATCTCCTTGATCGCCGCCAGCCGACGGTCCCACTGCGCGCCGATGGCGTCGAGCCGGGTGGCGGTGGCTCGCGCAGCTGCGCACCGAGCACGCGGTACTGCACCTCGCGCCCGACCCGCACCGGCTCGACCAGCCCGACCTCCTCCAGCACCGCGAGGTGCTTGGCGATGGCCTGGCGGCTCACCGGCAGGCGCCCGGCGAGGGCGGATGCCGAGGCGTCCCCCTCGCCGAGCGCCGCCAGCACGCTCCACCGCGTCTCGTCGCCGAGGGCGGCGAACACGGGAACCATCGTCCCGGTCGTCACGAGCCGCTCTCGAGCAGCGCGACCAGCTTGTCGAGCTCGCCGTCCCAGCCCTTGCGGTGGTCCTCGAGGTTGGCGATGCGGGTCGGAGGTGGCGTCGAACCCGGTCTCCACCACGGTGAGCCGGGTGCCGTGCGGGCACGGGCTCGAGGGTGAAGGTGAACACCGTGGAGTGCTCGACGTCGAGCTCGGCAGGGGCGGTGCCCAGCGCGTCGTCGTTGCTCCAGCGGTAGGAGACGGTGCGCGGCGCGTCGAAGGCCTCGACGCGCAGCGGGACGGGGCCGTGGTCGGGCCAGGTGAGGGTGCCGGTGGCGCCGACGCCGCGGCCGGTGATCTCGGCGCGGCCGAACCAGCGGGAGATGTGCTCGGCCTCGGTGACGGCCGCCCACACCTTCTCGACCGGGGCGGCGATGTCGATGGTGCGGCGCACGGTGAAGGTCGCCGGCGTCGACGACGGATGCCGTGCTGTTGCTCGTGGTGGTCATGGGAGTTCCTCTCGGTCGGTCGACCGGGCATCCCGGCCTGTGCAACCCGATGGTTGCACTAAGTCGATGCGAGCGCAACCCCTGAGTTGCACTTTGTGGTCGCGGGTTTCGCCCGACGTCGGCTACCGCCTGGTAGGTGAGGCGATCGGTGCAGCCATCAAGCGGTAGGCGAGGTGGGATGCCGGGCGCGGGCGCCGCGGCATCCGCGCTGGCTCGGGTCAGACGCGGGCGAGGAAGGCCAGGGCTCGCTCGACGACCAGCGCGGTGGCCGCTGCGTCGTAGCCGGGCAGCGAGGAGTCGGTGAACAGGTGCACGTCGCCGGGGTAGACGAACAGCTCGCCGTCGCCGGCCTGGGCCACGAGCTCGCGAGCCGCGTCGACGTCGCCCTCGAGGCCGAAGAACGGGTCGTGCTCCATGCCGTGCACCTGCACCGGGCACGTCGGCCGGCCAGCGCTCGCCGAACGCGGATGCCGGCGCGCACGCCTCCAGGAACAGCGCACCGACCGCTCCCGGCCGGGTCTGTGCGATGCGCTGGGCGGGCATCACGCCGAGCGAGATGCCGGCGTAGACCACCTCGGCGGGCAGCTCGGCGACCACGGCGTCGGCCCAGGCGTCGACGGCTCCCTCGCCCCGCGCCCGCACGGCGGCGAAGCCGTCGTCGATCGAGGCGAAGGTCGCCCCCTCGAAGAAGTCGGGGGTGTGCACGGTGTGACCGCCCGCCCGCAGCTCGTCGGCGAGCCGGCGCACCCCCGCGGTGAGCCCCTGCACGTGGTGGAACAGCACGACCTCGGCCATCTCGGCTCCAATGATCGGGAATTGTCGATTGATCGGTGACTGTAGTCTCATCCCCGATGGAGCGCCACCCCACGGATGCCGGTCGCCCCCCGGCCGCGTCCGCCCCACCTCCCGGCTACGACCTCGCCGACCGGCTGGTCGTGACCCGGGCCGAGCAGGTGCGCGCCCTGGGCCACCCGCTGCGCACGACGGTGCTCGGGCTGCTCACCGAGCGGGCCGCCTCGGTCGCCGAGCTGGCGCAGGCCACCGGCCGCGCCAAGGGGACCGTCGCGCACCACGTGGGCGTGCTGCACCGGGCCGGGCTGGTCCAGGTGGTGCGCACCCGGCGGGTGCGTGCCGTCGAGGAGCGGTTCTACGGCCGGGTCGCCCGCACGGTGACCATCGCCGTGCGCGGCCAGGAGGACCTGCCGACCGACCAGAACGACTTCGCCGTCGCTGCGGCGGAGTCGGTCGGGGCCGAGGAGCAGCGCCGGCTGTGGTCCTTCATCCGGCACGCCCGGCTCGAGGCCGACCGTGCCGACGAGTTCTGGACCCGCATCCGCGACCTCGTCGAGGAGTTCGACCGGCTGCCACGCAGCGGTGACACCACCTATGGCCTCGTGGTCGGCATCTACCCGGTCGAGGGCTACCCGCAGCTGCCGGCCCCCGAGGGCGAGCAGCCCGCAGGGGCACCCGCCCCGGGCCCGGCGTAGAGTGCCGAGCGGGGCTGACGCGCGAGGTCGACGACTCCTCGCCGGCCCCGATCAGGTCGACACGCGGGCCGTTCCGGCCCCGGACGGGCAGCCCATGAGCCAGGCGCTTCACGATCACACCGGTCCTCGGGACTCGACGCGCGGAGACGGCGACGCGCCGGCATCCGCCCCTGCCGAGGCCGACCGGCCTCCCCGCACCACGCTGAGCCTCGGGGTGATGGGGCGCTCGAAGAAGGAGAACGAGCACCGGCTGGCCCTGCACCCGGCGCACCTCGAGCGGGTGCCGGCCGACCTGCGCCAGCGGATGTACCTCGAGGCGGGGTACGGCGAGCGGTTCGGGGTGAGTGACGACGACCTGCGCGAGCTGGTGGCCGGGGTGCGCACCCACGCGCAGCTGGTCGCGGAGTGCGACGTCATCCTGCAGCCGAAGCCGCTGCACGGCGACGTCGCCGAGCTGCGCACGGGGCAGGTGCTGTGGGGGTGGCCGCACTGCGTGCAGGACGAGGAGCTCACCCAGCTGGCCGTCGACCGGCGGCTGACCGTCATCGCGTTCGAGGCGATGAACCACTGGAAGCCCGACGGCTCGTTCGACCTGCACGTGTTCCACACCAACAACGAGCTCGCCGGCTACGCCTCGGTGCTGCACGCCCTGACCGCTGTCGGGCACGACCGGCAACTACGGCCCCAGGCTGCAGCGCCGTCGTCATCGGCTTCGGCGCCACGGCCCGCGGAGCCGTCACGGCCCTGACCGCGCTCGGGGTGGGTGACGTCGACATCCTGACCCACCGCCAGGTGGCCGCGGTGGCCTCGCCGATCCACTCGGCCCGGATCCTGCACTTCGACCCCGACGACACCGCCGGCCGGGTGAGCCACGCCGTCACGCCCGAGGGCCGGGTGCCGCTCGCGGAGTTCCTCGGCGGGCACGACATCATCGTCAACTGCGTGCTGCAGGACACCGACAACCCGCTGGTCTTCCTCACCCACGACGACCTGCCCGAGCTGTCGCCCGGCACGATGGTCGTCGACGTCTCGTGCGACGAGGGCATGGGGTTCGAGTGGGCCCGGCCCACGACGTTCGCCGAGCCGACCTTCACCGTGGGGCGCAACGTCCTGTACTACGCCGTCGACCACAGCCCGTCGTACCTGTGGGCCTCGGCCACCTGGGAGATCAGCGAGGCGCTGCTGCCGTTCCTGCGCACCGTGATGGACGGCCCGGGCTCCTGGGACGACGTGCCCACCATCCGACGGGCCATCGAGATCCGCGACGGCGTCATCCAGAACCCGGCGATCCTGTCGTTCCAGGGGCGCTCGGAGGGCTACCCGCACGAGGTGCTCCCCGCCTGACCGGCCCTTCGGCGGGTAGTGCAGGCGGTGCCGGGCGCCATCGCGAGGCGTCGCGCTAATCAACTTGACAGTTGATCAACGGTATGGTTGAGTAAAGCCATGACGGACCGCAGCAGCACCTCGGTGGACCTGGGCTTCGCGGCCCTGGCCGACCCGGTCCGTCGCGCGATCATCGCCCGCCTGAGCCGGGGGCCGGCCACGGTGAACGAGATCGCGGAGCCGTTCGAGATCTCCCTCCAGGCGATCTCGAAGCACATCCAGGTCCTCGAGCACGCGGGCCTGGTCACCCGGACCCGGGAGGCCCAGCGCCGCCCGGTCCACCTCAACCCCGACGCGCTCGAGGCGCTCACCGCCTGGATCGACGGCTACCGCCTGGCTCACGAGCAGCGGTTCCGCCGGCTCGACGCCGTCCTCGGCGCGTCAGTGACACCCCCCACCGATCAGGAGTGAGCAATGGGAAACAGCCTGCACCTCGACATCCCGGCCGGCGTGCCGTGGATCGACTTCACCCGCGAGTTCGACGCCCCCGTGGCGGCGGTCTTCGAGGCCCACCGCGACCCCGACAAGGTCAAGCAGTGGCTCGGCCCGCACGGCTACGAGATGGTCATCGACGAGTGGGACTTCACCACCGGCGGCGGCTACCGCTACGAGCACCGCACCGACCACGGCACCTTCGGCTTCCGCGGGGTGTTCCACACCATCCGTGACAACGAGTTCGCGCTGCAGACCTTCGAGTTCGACGGCGCCCCCGACGAGGTGGCCCTCGAGTTCATGTGGTTCGAGGACCTCGGTGACGGTCGCACCCGGCTGCGCGGGCGCAGCATCGGCCGCACCGTCGAGGGCCGCGACGCCATGGTCGAGTCCGGCATGGAGGTCGGCATGTCGCAGGGGTACGACCGGCTCGACGCCATCGTGGCGCAGGGCTGACCGCCGCCCTCCCGACCAGCGAAGCACGACGGCCGGCGGGCCGGGTCAGCCGATGATCCGGCCCTCCTGGCCTCTCTCGCCCTCCGCCGCGCGCAGCCGCTCCTGGAGCCGGTCGCGCACCTCGTCGGGGGTGTAGGCGCGGCGCTCGCGCTCGTTGCGGGCGACCAGCGCCCCGGTCGCGACGACACCGACGAGGCCGGCGAGTCCGACGATCTTCCACACGCGGTTGGAGGCGGGCATGCCGCCACCCTAGCGAGGGCGCGGCGTCACGACCCGGAGAACAGCCGCCGCTGCGCGGCGCGCCAGGAGTCGGCGATGTAGTAGCGCTGGGTCCAGGTGTCGGTCTCGTCGAGGTACCTGCTCCACTGCGTCACACCGGTGTTCAGCTCGCGGTCCTGGGCCATCGCCCGGAATGCGAAGTGCATGAACAGCCGGTGGTACTCGGTGAGGTAGATGTCGGCCACCCGCCGCACCGCGCGCTTCGACGCCGACCGGGTGCGTCCGGCGCGGATGACGAGGGTGTTCTCCTCGTTGGTGGTGGTCGAGGCGCCGGAGTAGTTGGCCGACCCGGTCAGGATGGTCGGGTCGGGTCCGAGGGGGTCGACGAGCACGATCTTGGTGTGGATGTAGCGCACGTGGTTGTTGAAGCCCGTCAGTCCCTCGGTCGCCCACTGCTGCAACGGGTCTCCGCCGAGGTGGCTGCCGGTCGAGATGCGCACGTGGTCGTCGGTGCGGGGGATCGCCTGCTGCGGCGGCGGCACCTTCTCGAGCAGCACCGTGCGCGTCACGGGTGACCGGTCGATCCCGCAGCTTGTCGCGGAACACCGCGTTGAGACCGAAGGCCCCGGTGATGTGCGCCGAGCTCACCGCGGAGTCGAAGACGCTCGCGTACCAGTCGAGCAGCGAGGTGCCGGTGAGCGGCGAGAACACCGGCCCGACGCCGCCGGGGACCGGCACGGTGCGGGCAGGCGCCGGGTCGGCGGCGTGCGCGGCACGCAGCTCGGCGGACGGCATCCCGGCCTGGAGCCGGTCCCACTCGGCGGCGAACCGCGCGGCGACCGCCCGGTCGCGCACCACGTGCCCGACGTTGGAGTGCCCGTAGACGCCGCCGAGGGTGAGGTTGGTCGAGCCGGTCCAGACGGCCTCGGGCACCCCGTGGTGCGAGAGCACGATGAACTTGTGGTGGTGCAGCGCACTCCTGGCCGGAGCCTCACGCCACGTCACGAGGTCGTCGATCCCGTTGTCGTGCACCGCTGCACGGGCCAGCTCCGCCGTGCGGTCGGCGTTGTCAGGGCCGGTGCCGGATGCCGCGTCGCGGTCTCGACCGTGCACGACCAGCCGGGTGTCGACGCCCCGGTCACGGGCGGCCGCGAACGCCTGCAGCCCACGCCCCCAGGTGAACTCGTAGAACGCGCCGCGCAGCGACCAGGCCTCGTCGCGGGCCTCACCGACGAAGGCGAGCAGCGCCTCGCCGAGCCCTCGCGACAGCCACACCATCGCCGGGTGCGTCTCGTCGGGCGTCGAGGTCGGCACCCATCCCGCGAACTGGCGGGAGAAGGCCTGCGACCCCGCCACGCCGCGGTTGAACCACACCCCGTGCTCGCCGTCGTCCTCCACCTCGGTGCGCACCCGCAGCGACACGGTCGCGCTCAGCACCGGCGCCTGTGCCGACCCCCTGACGGCCGACACGGCATACGTGTAGTCGTGCCCGGGCTTGGCGGCGTAGTCGCCCCACTGGAAGCCCTGCACCGGGTGCGCGTTGGTGGGCCAGTCCGACCCCGGGGGTGGGTCGGGCACGAGCGCTCTCGAACGTCTTCATCCCGCGCAGCCAGCGCGCCTCGTTCTCGGTGTGGTCGGTGCGGTGGATCGCGAAGCCGAGGCAGCCGGCGGGGTCGTCGAGGTCGAACCCGAGCAGCACGGTGTGGGTGCCGGCCACGGCCTGCACGGTGAGTCCCCGCCTCTTGCGCCTCGTGCGCACCCGCTCACGGTATGCCGTGGGCGCCCCCGTGGACAGGGGGCGGCGCCGCCGACGCCGGGTTCGGCACACTGGGGCCATGGCGCGCACCGAATCGAGCACCGTCTCCCTCGATGAGGCCGTCGACGCGACCCGCACCGGGGACCTGTGGATGTTCCGCGGCGGCACCGTCGCCGACCGGCTGATCCAGACGGCGAGCAACGCCCCGGTCAACCACGTCGGCATGGCCGTGGTGCTCGACGACCTGCCCCCGCTGATGTGGCACGCCGAGCTCGGCCGCTCGCTGCGCGACCACTGGACCGGCGACCACCACCGCGGCGTGCAGCTGCACGACCTGCGCGAGGCGGTGACGACCTGGCAGGACCGCTACGAGCCAGCGGGCCTGGCTGCGCCAGCTCAGCCCCGACGTCGGTCGCGAGCAGGAGGATGCCGTGCTGCGGACGATCGCCCGGCTCGACGGGGTGTCGTTCCCGACCACGATGGGGCTGGCCTGGCGCTGGCTGCGCGGCCGCGACGGCCACCTGTCGCGGCGCGAGGCCGAGCGCAAGGGGGTGCGACCCGAGCAGGCCTACTGCGCCGAGGTGGTCGCCGTGACGCTCGAGGAGATGGGCGTGCTGCGCGGCCGACTCACCGACCAACTGGTACGACCCGGGCCGCTTCTGGAGCGGTGACTCGCTGCCGCTGACGCCGGGGTGGACCTACGGGGTCGAGGTCGAGGTGGCGCGCTCGCCGCGCTGACGCCGCACCCAGGGCAGGCCGACGGCGACGACCCCGGCGGCCAGCACGACCATCGCGGCCAGGATGCCCCACCCCACCGACCAGGCGGTGATGGCGACGCCCTCCCACAGGAGGTTGGCGAAGACCAGCTCGGGGCGCACCTTGCCGGCGAGCCAGGCCCCCGCCACGAAGGCGAGGCTGGTGAGCACCATCAGGCCCACCGTGATGCCCGCCGAGCGGGCCACGCTGCCGGCGCGAGGGGTGTCGTAGGACTGGTCCTCGCCCGAGTCGACCCGGTGGGAGAACGTCTCGAAGACGTCCGGAACGGGTCGGGAGGGGCGTCGTCGCATGGTCGAGAGCATACGGTTCGCGACCTTCCCCCGCGCGGTTCGAGGCCCTACGGTGAGCGGATGGTCCGGGACCCCTCGGGCCCACCCCTACACAGGAGTAGACGAATGCGACGATCTCGCTTGGTCGCCTTCACCGGAGCCGTGGCCCTGGCCACGACCGCCCTCGGTGCGAGCACGGCGACCGCAGCCCTGCAGTCCCCCACGACGTCCTCGGCGTCCACGGCATCCTCGACCACCGGGTCGGGAACGTATGTCGTCCTCGTCGACAGCGGGGCCGACGCCCGCACCGTCGCGGCGGCGCTGCGCAAGGACGGTGCGACCGTCACCTCGGTCAACACCGACATCGGGCTCATCTCGGTACGCTCCACGTCCGCCACGTTCCTGAAGCACGGCGCGTGGCCTCGCGGGCGTCAAGGCCGCGGCCAACGACGGCGTCGTGGGCACAGGCGCCGGATGCCGCGCCGGTCAGCGACCGCGTGCTCAAGGAGCACCAGGCCTCCCCGAACCGGTCGTCCGGGAGCGGGAAGAGCGCGAAGAAGGCGCCGAAGGCCGACCCGCTCGACTCCCTGCTGTGGGGCATGGACATGATCGACGCCCCGCAGGCCCACGCCGTCACGCTCGGCAACAAGAAGGTCAAGGTCGGTGTCATGGACACCGGCGTCGACGGCAAGCACCCCGACCTCGCGCCGAACTTCGACCGCAAGCTGTCGCGCAACTTCGTCACCGACATGCCCGACATCGACGGGCCGTGCGAGTACGCGAGCTGTGTCGACCCGGTCGACGCAGGACGACGACGGCCACGGCACGCACACCGCCGGCACGATGGCGGCCGCGCTCAACGGCATCGGCCTCTCCGGCGTCGCCCCGGACGTCTCGCTCGTCAACGTGCGCGCCGGGCAGGACAGCGGCTACTTCTTCCTCAGTGCCACCGCCAACGCGCTGACCTACTCGGGCAACGCCGGCCTCGACGTCGTGAACATGTCGTTCTACGTCGACCCGTGGCTCTACAACTGCGAGGGCGGCGCCCCGGAGGACTCCCCCGCGCAGGCGGCCGAGCAGGACGTCATCATCGAGACGATGAACCGGGCGCTGAACTACGCGCACCGCAAGGGCGTCACCCTCGTCGCGGCCCTCGGCAACAACCACGAGGACATCTCGAACCCGCGCGTCGACATCAGCAGCCCGGACTACCCCGGTGGCACCGAGCACGACCGCACGATCGACAACGCGACCTGCTTCGACCTGCCGGTCGAGGGCCCGCACGTCATCGGCGTCTCGGCGCGTCGGCCCGTCGGGACAGAAGGCCGACTACTCGAACTACGCCACCGACCTCACCTCCGGTGAGCTCGAGGTCTCGGCCCCGGGTGGCTGGTTCCGCGACGGCTTCGGCACCCCCACCTACCGCACCAACGAGAACCTCATCCTGTCGACGGCGCCGCTCGAACGTGCTCCAGGCCACGGGCGAGGTCGACGCCGACGGCAACATCACCCCCGATGGTGAGGCGCACGGGCGTCCTGAAGGACTGCGGCAAGGTCAAGGGCAAGACGGTCTGCGGGTACTACCAGTACCTGCAGGGCACCTCGATGGCCTCACCGCACGCCGCCGGCGTCGCCGCCCTCGCGGTCTCGGCGCACGGTGAGTCGCAGGGCAAGTCGGGCTTCGGCCTCTCGCCCAACAAGGTGCGTCGCCTGCTCATGGGCACCGCCACCGACCACGCCTGCCCGACGCCTGCGCTGATCAGCTACGCGCAGGAGGGTCGATCGCCCGAGTTCGACGCGCTGTGCACCGGCACCGCCGACTTCAACTCGATCTACGGCGACGGCATCGTCAACGCCCTCGGCGTCGTGGCGAGGAACCGCCACTGACCGGGCACCACTGACCCTCTCGAGGGAACCAACGGTATGCCGTCCGCTCACCCGAGCGGGCGGCATACCGCTGTCCCCGAATCGACCAATAGGTCACGCGGGGGACAGGTCAGGCGTCCCTGCCGTGACCTATTGGTCGATCCCGGGACGGTCAGATGCCGCCGAGGGCGCAGCCGAGCCAGGCGGCGCCCAGCCCGAGGGTGAGGGACAGCGCGACGTTGGCCACGGCGTGCGCGTAGCGGTCGTCGGCCAGGGCGTCCCAGATCTCCAGGGCCAGGGTCGAGAAGGTGGTCAGGGCGCCGCAGAACCCGATGCCGACCAGGGCCAGCGGCGCGCTGCCGACGCCGGCGCCGACGACGCAGGCCGAGCACGAACGAGCCCGACGACGTTGACGACCAGCGTGCCGGCGGTCGGCGTGCCGCCGAACCGGGCCCGGATGCCGTGGTTGACCAGGTAGCGCAGCGGCGCGCCGACGGCAGCGCCGAGGGCGACGAGCAGGGCAGTGGTGAGCGTCATGGCCCGGGCCAGACCCGTTGTCCGAGAAGCCGAACCGGCGGCGACGGCGAGGGTGCCGACGAGGAAGGTGGCCGTCAGGTAGACCAGGACGACCTGCTCCTGCCCGGCGGAACCGAGCTGCACGGCATCCACCGCGAGGGCCGAGAAGGTCGTCCACCCGCCGAGCACGCCGACGCCCGACGAAGGGCCGGGCCAGCCGGTGCACGCCGGGGCGGTCGACGAGGTAGGCGACGAGCAGCCCCATCGCGAAGGCGCCGGTGACGTTGACGACGAACGTCGCCCAGGGGAAGGCGCCCGGCTGGTGCGGCAGGGCGGCGCCCACGGCATACCGGCCCAGCGAGCCGATGACGCCACCGACGGCGACGGAGGCCAGGAGCGCGAGGTCCGCGCGCGGGCCGGGGTCGGCCACGAGGTCAGGCCCGCAGGGTCTCGAGGTAGTCGGCGATGCGGCCGATGGCCTCGGTGAGCACCTCGACGTCGGGCAGGGTCACCAGGCGGAAGTGGTCGGGCTCGAACCAGTTGAAGCCGGTGCCGTGGGTGACCAGGATCTTCTTGGCCCGCAGCAGGTCGATGACGAAGGCCTCGTCGCTCTCGATGCGGTAGACCTCGGGGTCGAGGCGGGGGAAGCAGTAGAGGGCGCCGCGCGGCTCGACGCACGAGACGCCGGGGATCTCGTTGAGCAGCCGGGATGCCAGCTTGCTCTGCTCGTGGAAGCGGCCGCCGGGCACGATCAGCTCGTTCACCGACTGGTAGCCGCCGAGCGCGGTCTGGATGGCGTGCTGCGCAGGCACGTTCGCGCACATCCGCATGTTCGACAGCAGGGTGAGACCCTCGAGGAAGTCCTCGGCGAGGTGCTTCGGCCCGCTGACCATCACCCAGCCGGCGCGGTAGCCGCACACCCGGTAGGCCTTCGACAGGCCGCTGAAGGTCAGGCAGAGCACGTCGTCGCCGGCGAAGGTCGCCGCGTGGTGGTGCACGGCGTCGTCGAAGAGGATCTTCTCGTAGATCTCGTCGGCCATCACGACGAGGTCGTGGCGGCGGGCGATGTCGACCAGCGCCTTGACGACCTCCTCCGAGTAGACGGCCCCGGTCGGGTTGTTGGGGTTGATGATCACCAGGGCGTGCGTGTTGTCGGTGATCTTGGCCTCGATGTCCTCGAGGTCGGGATTCCAGCCGTTGCTCTCGTCGCAGCGGTAGTGCACCGGGGTGCCGCCGGACAGCGAGACCGCGCCGGTCCACAGCGGGTAGTCGGGTGCCGGCACCAGCACCTCGTTGCCGTCGTCGACGAAGGCCTGCAGCACCATCGTGATCAGCTCGGAGACCCCGTTGCCGATGTAGACGTCCTCGTTGACGGTGTCGGTGAGCCCGTGCGACTGGTAGTACTGCGCCACCGCGGTGCGCGCGGAGTAGATGCCGCGCGAGTCGGCGTAGCCCTGGCTCAGCGGCAGGTTGTGGATCATGTCGGCCAGGATCGCCTCGGGGGCCTCGAAGCCGAACGGCGCGGTGTTGCCGATGTTGAGCTTGAGGATCTTGTGGCCCTCGGCCTCGAGCCGCTGGGCCTCGACCAGGATCGGCCCGCGCACGTCGTAGCGGACGTGCTGCAGCTTCTTGCTCTGGACGACTCGGCGCATGGGGCCAGTGTTCCAGCCCGGTCGGGGGCCCGGCGGGTCGGCCCGGGGTGACGCGCCGCACGGCCGGCGGCGTCCCGGCATCCGGCCGCTGCCCGGGACTCGGGTCGGTCAGGCGCCGGCGAGCCCGCTGATGAGGAGGAAGAACGACAGCACCCCGACGAGCGCGGCGGCGACCCCGATGAGCGCGCCGACGACGACCCCGCGGCGGCGCGAGGCCTCCGCGCCGCCCAGCGTCGGCACCAGCCGGCCGGCGAGCGCGCCGAGGGCGGCCATCAGGGCGAGCTGCACGGGCACGATCCAGTTCTCGCTGGCCCGTCCGTCGAGAACCCCGGCGACCGCCGGCAGGCTGACGAAGCCCAGCAGGACCAACACCACGACCGTGATCGTGCGCTTCACCACCACCATCACCACCCGTCGTCTCGGCCCGTCGTCAGGACGCGTGGGTGTGAGGTTAGGGCCGAACGAGCGTCGGTGGCCAGCACCGGGAGGACCCGCGAGTTGTTACCGGGTTCTCACGGACTGCCGCGGGCTCTGGCGAACCCGGTGCGGCTGGGTTGCACTTGCAGGACGTCACCGACCAAGGAGAACCAGATGCGTCCCAGCCCGAACGCCCCGCTCGCCACGGCCACCGCGGTGGTGGCCCTCCTCGTCCTCGCGGCCTGCGGCACGGCGGGCGAGCCGTCGATGACACCGGGGGCGGGGGCGCCGTCCGCGCCGTCCGCGGTGGGCGCGGCGCCCAACTCGGCGTCGAGCTCGGCGTCGGGCACAGCGGCGTCCGGCGGCTCCGCAGCTCCATCGGGCGCCGCGGCGCCGGCGGGCGCCTACCTGAGCAAGGCGGAGTACACCGCTACAGATGACCTCTCGGGCGGGCACCAAGGTCGTCTACTTCTTCCACGCACCGTGGTGCCCCACCTGCCGGGCGACGGAGAAGGCCATCGCGCGCGACGGCATCCCCGCTGGGCTCACGGTGGTCAAGGTCGACTTCGACAGCGAGGACGACCTGCGACGGCAGTTCGGCGTCACCACGCAGCACACCTTCGTGCAGGTCGACCCGTCCGGGGCCGAGCTCGCGAGGTGGACCGGCTCGCAGAGCGGCGCCGAGATCCTCGCGAAGACGGTCTGACGTGCCCTTGGCCCTCGTCGGGGCCGTCCTCGCCGGGGCCCTGACCACGCTGGCTCCGTGCGCCCTCTCGCTGCTCCCGGTCGTGGTGGGCGGGTCGGTCTCCGGAGCCGCCGACTCGGACGCGGTGCGCCGGGCCGTGATCGTGACGACCTCGCTCGGCGCCTCGGTGTTCGTGTTCACCCTCGCCCTGCGGGCGACCACCGCCCTCATCGACGTGCCGCCCTCGGTGTGGCGGTGGGTGAGCGGCGGCCTGCTCGTCCTGCTCGGCCTCGCGGCCGTCGTGCCCGAGGCCTGGGACCGGTTCTCGACCGCGACCGGGTTCAGCCGGGGGAGCGCGCGGGGCCTCTCCGCGGCACACCACCGTCGGGGAACCCTCGGGGCGGTGCTCACCGGGGTGGCGCTCGGCCCGGTGTTCACCTCGTGCAGCCCGTTGTTCGGCTACGTCGTCGTGACGGTGCTGCCCGCCGAGCCCGCTCGCGGCCTGGCGCTGCTCACGGCCTACGTCGCCGGGCTGGTGGGCGTCCTGCTGCCCATCGCCCTGCTCGGGCAGCGAGCCGTGCGGCGACTGCGCTGGGCCGCGGACCCGCACTCCTGGTTCCGGCGCGGCCTCGGTGTGCTCTTCGTCGTCATCGGCGTGCTCGTGGCGACCGGCCTGATGCAGGACGTCGAGGCCTGGGTGCTCGAGCACTCACCGGTGGCCCCGTGGGAGCTCGGCTCCGATCTCGGCCGGTAGGGCGGTCGGGCAGCCGGGCCACGACCCGGTGGGCCGGGGTTGGGCTCAGCGCAGCATCTCGGCGACCGCGAGGGTGGCCGACGAGGGGCAGCCCTTGGTGAAGCCGTAGAAGGGGCCGAAGTCGCGCGTCGACGCGAACCCGGTGAGGTAGAGGCCGGGCACCGTCGTCTCGAACCCCTCGGACAGCTGCGGGAACCCGTCGGCCACCTCGAGGGAGTCGAGCACCGGCTCGAGGTAGGGCACCCGCCCGATGTCGGCGCGGTAGCCCGAGGCGAACACGACGAAGTCGGCGGTGAGCCGGGTGCCGTCGGTGAGGCCGAGCACCGTCGCCTCGTCACCCTCCTCGACGTCGACGACCTCGGTGTCGGGGTGCACGGTGACGACGTCGGGCTTCAGGCGAGGAGGCAGCCAGGGCTCGAGGGTGAGCCGGCCGACCTGCCAGAACTCCAGCGCGATGGCGCGCTGCTCGTCGGCCGACAGGCTGCGCCACCAGCCGCGCTGGGCGAGGGTCTGCTCGACGTAGGGGTTCACGAACTCCCAGCTGACCCGCTCGAACGCCGGGGCCGGGTGCCGGTGCACCACGTCGACCGAGGCCGCCCCGTGGTCGCAGAGCAGGGCAGCCCACTCGTAGGCGCTCTGCCGCCCGCCGATCACCACCACCCGTGCGCCGGCGAGCGTGTCGAACTCGACGAGGTCGCAGGTGTGCGCGCGCCGGTGCTCGGGCACGCCCTCGTGCCAGGCCGGCAGGGCGGCGAAGTGCCGGATGCCGGGCGCGGCCAGCACCTTGTCGGCCGTGATGGTCGTGCCGTCCTCCATCGTCGCGACGAAGCCCTCGCCGGAGGCACCGACCTGCAGGCTGTCGACGAGGCGCTGGTCGACGTCGAACCCCTTCTGCTCGCGGAACCAGTCGGTGTGGTCGAGGAACACCCCGATCGGCACCGGGTCGAGGTCGGCAGGGCGCAGGCCGCGGTCCTCGATGTAGGCGGCGAAGGTGTGCTCGCCGGCGGTGTCGAGGTGCCAGTCCGGCCCGGAGCGCAGGAACATGTCGACCGGCATCTGCTCGCGCCAGAAGCTCATCGGCACGCCGACCACCGTGGTGTCGATGCCGGCATCCCGGGCGCAGGCGACGGCCGAGTAGGCGTACGGGCCGGCGCCGATCACGAGCAGGTCGGTGCGGTGTCCCATGGCACCCCCTCGTGTCGTCGTCACTGCCCGTGATGCTCTCGCGCGGGCGCACCCGGCGCAAGGGTCTGCCGAGCGCCTCGGGCGGGGCCCGTCGGGCAGACTGCGGCGGGTGGACGACGTCGTCGTGGAGCGGGTGCTGCGGGCCGTGGAGCAGGTGCCCCGCGGCCGGGTGGTCTCGTACGGCGACATCGGGGCCCTGGTGGGGGTCGGGCCCCGGCTGGTGGGCCGGGTGATGAGCACCTACGGCTCGAACGTCACCTGGTGGAGGGTCTGCAACTCCTACGGCGACCTGCCGGTGCCACTCATGGACGAGGTGCGTGAGCGGTGGGCGGCCGAGGGGATCCTGCTCAAGCCCAACGGCCGCGGATGCCGGATCGCCGACTACCGCGCCGACCTCGCCGCGTTGTCTAAGGCCTACGAGCGTGCCACCGCGGACCTTCCCGGGTGAGACTGGGGCATGAGGCTCCGTCACGTCGCCCCGCTCGCCGGGCTCGCCCTGCTCGCGCCCCTGGCCCTGACCGCCTGCTCGGGCGACGACTCGGTCGGCGAGGTGCCGCCGACCGTGCGCTCCACGGCATCCGGCAGTGGCACGGCATCCGCGAGCCCTGAGCCGTCGGCGAGCCCCGCACCGCGCAACACCGCCGTGCCCGGGCTGGCGGTCGAGGTGGTGACCGATGGGCTCGAGCACGGTTGGGACATCGGGTTCCTGCCCGACGGCACGGTGCTGGTGACCGAGCGGCCGGGGCGGATCTCGCTGGTGTCCGGGCTGCGCAAGGGGGCGACGCGCAGCACCGTGCGGGCCGACCTCGACGACGTGTTCGCGCAGGGCGAGGGTGGCCTGATGGGGATGGTCGTGCACCCCGACTTCGCGACGTCACGGGAGTTCACGACGTGCCAGACCTACCAGGAGGGCGGCGACCCGAAGGACATCAGGCTGGTCACCTGGCGGCTGTCGGACGACGCGCGCTCGGCGCAGCGGGTGCGCACCCTGCTCACCGGGCTGCCGATCTCCACCGGGCGGCACTCCGGGTGCCGCCCGGAGATCGCCGCCGACGGGGCGCTGCTGGTCGGCACGGGTGACACGGCGGAGGGGGATATCCCACAGGACCGTCGCAGCCTGGGTGGCAAGGTGCTGCGGCTCGACCTTTCGACGGGAAAGGCGTTGCCGGACAACCCCTTTGCCTCGGCATCGAATGCCCGTGAGCGCTACGTGTTGAGCTACGGCCACCGCAACCTGCAGGGCGTGGCGGTGCAGCCCGGCACCGGCGAGGTCTACACCGCTGAGCACGGGCCGTCCTTCAACGACGAGGTCAACCGGATCCGGCCCGGCGCCAACTACGGGTGGGACCCGTCGCAGGGCGGCACGGTCGGCGGCTACGACGAGAGCGTGCCGATGACCGACCGGGAGCGCTTCCCGGATGCCGTGCCGGCCATCTGGCAGTCAGGGGAGACGACCCAGGCGGTGTGCGCCGCCGAGTTCCTCGAGGGGCGGCAGTGGGGTGGGCTCGAGGGTGCCCTGGTCGTCACGGCGCTCAAGGGTGCCAAGCTGCTGTTGCTGACCCTGGAGGACGACGGGACCCTCGCGAAGGTGGCGGTGCCGGAGGCGACCAACGGGCCGTACGGGCGGCTGCGGGCGGCACGGATGGGGCCCGACGGTGCGCTGTACGTGACGACCACCAACGGCGACGACGACCAGCTCCTGCGGGTCAGCCCGCGCCCCTGACCCCGGCACCTCGGCTCAGCCGGTCTCGACGATGGTCGTGACCACGTCGGTCACCGACGGCCGCTTCGGCGTCGAGGAGAAACCGAACCGGCAGGGCGGGTCGACCGGCGCCAGGTCGCCGAGCGGGATGCCGTCGAGCGTGCCGGTCAGCGCGGTGACCGTGCGCAGGTCGGTCGCTCCGTAGAACTCGCGCCGCCCGGCCCGGGCCATGCCCCGCGTGCGCACCCCCCGCATCGCCACCCGGGCGACCGGGTCGGCCACCGTCGCGAACGCCGGGCTCTGCGCCACGGCTGCGGGGCACCAGCCGCAGGAGGTGACCCACCGGCATCCGGCCGCCCACCTCGAGGCGCAGCGACAGCGACGCCGGACTCGACGACCCACACCGACCCCGCGGCACCGCCGGCCGACACGGTGAAGGGCTCGACCCGGGTCTCGTCGAAGACGTAGGTGGTGGCGACCAGGTCGCGCACCTGCTCGGTGGGCGCCACCAGGATGCGCCGGCCGTCGGGGCGCTCGACCATCGCGTCGGCGAACGGCCCGAACGGGCTCTCGTGCCACCAGCCGACCACGACCCGCACTCCGCTGGTGGACCCCACGCCGGCGATCCGGCCCCGAAACCTCTGACGCGCACCCACCGCCACATCATCCCCACTAGGGTCCGGGCATGGCAGCGGCGCCCACCCCAGGTTCGACACCGGGCTCCTCCACGAGCCACGGCCCTCGCCTCACCCCGTCCGCCCGCCGGGGCTACGGCCTGGGCTCGGTGGCGACCGGCTCGTTCGGCACGGTGCCCGGCCTGCTGCTCCTGCCCTACCTCACCGACCGGCTGGGCGTGGCGGCCGGGCTCGCCGGCCTGGTCGTGTTCCTACCGAAGGCGTGGGACGTCATCCTCAACCCGGTCGCCGGCCGGATCAGCGACCGCTCCGAGAACCCCGGGGGGCGGCGCCGTCCGTTCCTCATCCGCTCGGGCACGCTGCTGGCGCTCGCCTTCGTGCTGCTCTTCACCGGCCCGACCTCCCCCACGGGCCTGGCCACCACCTGGGTGGTCGTGCTGTTCATCGCCTGTGCCACCGCCTACGCGTTCTTCCAGGTCCCCTACGTGGCGATGCCCGCCGAGATGACCGACGACTACGACGAGCGCACCCGCCTGATGACCTGGCGGGTGGCGATCCTCGCGCTCACCATCCTGGTCAGCGGCGGCCTCTCGCCGGTCATCCGCAACCAGCTCGGCCCGGAGTGGGGCTACCGCGGGGTGGGCCTGTTCGTCGGCACGCTCATCCTCATCGGCACGATCGGCGCCTGGTGGGGCACCCGCAACACCCACATGACGGATGCCGCCACGGCCGGCGGCAGCCTGGCCGACCAGCTGCGCGTGGTCGCCGCCTCGCGCGAGTTCCGCACCCTGCTCACCGTGTTCGTGCTGCAGGCGCTCGCCACCGGGGCGATGCTCGCCGGGGTCGACTACGTCGCCCGGGTGCTGCTCGGCAGCGCGGGCGCCTCGACGATCCTGTTCGTCTGCTTCGTCGCACCGGCCCTGCTGGTCACCCCGCTGTGGCAGCGGGTCGGTGAGCGGCACGACAAGCGCACCGGCTACCTGTGGGGCTCGCTGCTGCTGGCCGGCGGGGCGCTGGCCACGCTGCTCACCGTGCGGGTGGGCGTCGCCGCCACCGCCGCCAGCGTCGCCGTGGTGGGCGTGGGCTACGCCGCCTGCCAGATGTTCCCGCTCGCGATGCTGCCCGACGTCGCCGCCGCCGACACCGCCCGCACCGGGCGAGAGCCGGGCCGGCACCTACACCGGGGTCTGGACCGCGGGCGAGACGCTCGGCCTCGCGCTCGGCCCGCTGCTGTATGCCGGTGTGCTCGCCCTCGGCGGCTACGTGTCGTCCACGGATTCCGCTGCGGTGCAGCCCGACTCGGCGCACACCGCCATCGCGCTGGGCTTCACGATCATCCCGGCCGCACTGGTCGGCGTGTCCCTGCTGGTGCTGCGCACGTACCGGCTCGACCAGGAGGTGTCCCGGTGACCCCACCGACGACCGAAGCCGTCCTCGCCACCCTGCGCGAGCTGCAGGCCCACGACCTGCCGGCCCACGGCGGCCGCACGCTGGCCTACGTCTACGACTCCGGGCTCGCCGACGCGGATGCCGTGGGGCTGGAGGCGCTCGCGATGTTCGCCTCCTCGAACGGGTTGGACCCCACCGCTTTTCCCTCGCTGCTGCGGATGGAGAACGACCTCGTCGCCCTCGCCGGCGGGCTGCTCGACGCCCCAGACGGGTTCGCCGGGTCGGTCACCTCCGGGGGCACCGAGTCGATCCTGCTCGCGGTGCTCGCCGCGCGGCAGGGCTCCCCGGGCACCACCGACCCGAGCATGGTCATCCCGATCTCGGCGCACGCGGCCTTCCACAAGGCGGCGGAGTTCCTCGGGGTGCGCGCCGTGCTGGTCGACGTCGACCCCGAGACCCTGCGCGCCGACCCGGTCGCGATGGCGGATGCCGTCGACGACACCACCGTGCTCGTCGTCGCCTCCGCCCCGTCGTACGCCCACGGCGTGGTCGACCCCGTCACCGAGATCGCTGCCCTGGCCGCCGCGCGCGGCATCCGCTGCCACGTCGACGCGTGCATCGGCGGCTGGGTGCTGCCGCACCTCGACGACGCCCCGCCGTGGACCTTCGCGGTCGAGGGCGTCACCAGCATCAGCGTCGACCTGCACAAGTACGCCTACACCCCCAAGGGCGTCTCCGTGCTGCTGCACCGCACCCCGGCCCTGCGGCGGGGCCACTTCTTCGCCTCGGCCAACTGGCCCGGCTACACGATGCTCAACAGCACGATGCAGTCGACCCGCTCCGGCGGGCCGCTCGCCGCGGCCTGGGCGGTGACCCAGCGGATCGGCGTCGAGGGCTACGCCGCCCTCGCCCGGCAGGCGCGCGAGGCGACCCTCGCGGTGGCGACCGCCGTGGACGGCATCCCCGGCCTGAGCGTGCTCACCCCGCCCGACTCGACCCTGGTCGCCCTCGTGGCCGACGACTCGCTGCGACGTGTTCACCGTCGCCGACGAGATGCTCGAGCGCGGCTGGTTCGTGCAGCCGCAGCTGTCGTTCGGCGGCGTGCCGCCCACGCTGCACCTCACCCTGTCGGCCGCGACCGCACCGTCGGTGCCCGAGCTGGTCGTCGCCCTGGGCGAGTCGGCGGATGCCGCGCGCGCCGCCGGCCCGGTCGCCCTCGACCCGGGGCTGGCCGGCCTGCTCGGGTCGGTCGACCCGGCGACCCTCGACGACGCCGGGTTCGCCGGGCTGCTCGCCGCCGCCGGCCTGGCCGGCAGCGACGGCACCCTCGCGCTGCCGCGCCGGATGGCCGCGGTCAACGCCCTGCTCGACGCCTGCCCCGCTGCCGCTGCGCGAGGCCCTGCTGCTCGGCGTGCTCGACCGCCTGTCGCGCCCCACGGCATCCTGAGCGCACCGCACTGACCCCGGCCCCGCGTGGGACAAGATCGACCAATAGGTCAATGTTGCCCCGACCGCTTGCCCCTCGACCCGCAGGGGTATTGGCTGGGCCACGATCCAGCACCGCAGCCGGAAGGACGCCGATGGCACCCGAGACACCCGACCCCGCCCTGTCGCACACGGTCGGGAGGGACACGCCGGCGCTGCTCGAGCAGACCATCGGCGACAACCTCGACGCGACCGTGGCCCGGGTGCCCGAGCGCGAGGCGCTCGTCGACCGCGCGACCGGCATCCGGATGACGTATGCCGAGCTGGGCGCGGAGGTCGACCGGCTCGCCCGCGGGCTGGTGGGTGCCGGCATCGGCAAGGGCGACCGGGTCGGCATCTGGGCGCCGAACTGCGCCGAGTGGGTGCTGACGCAGTACGCGACCGCCAAGGTCGGCGCCATCCTGGTCAACATCAACCCGGCCTACCGCTCGCACGAGCTCACCTACGTGCTCGACCAGGCCGGCATCTCGATGGTGGTCATCGCGCCGTCGTTCAAGTCGTCGAACTACGTGGCGATGGTCGACGCCGCCCGCGACGAGTGCCCCGACCTGGAGCAGGTGGTGGTCATCGGCGAGGGGTCGTGGGACGACCTGCTGGCCCGCGCCGACGCGGTGAGCCCCGAGCGGCTGACCCTGGTGCAGGCCGAGCTCGACCCCGGCGACCCGATCAACATCCAGTACACCTCGGGCACAACGGGTTTCCCCAAGGGCGCCACCCTCTCGCACCACAACATCCTCAACAACGGCTACCTCGTGGGGGAGGTGTGCCGCTACACCGAGGAGGACCGGATCTGCATCCCGGTGCCCTTCTACCACTGCTTCGGCATGGTGATGGGCAACCTGGCGGCCACGACCCACGGCGCCTGCATGGTCATCCCGGCTCCCGGGTTCGACCCCGCACTGACCCTCGCGGCGACGGCGGAGGAGCGGTGTACCTCGCTCTACGGCGTGCCGACGATGTTCATCGCCGAGTGGGCGCTGCCGAACCTCGCGGACTACGACCTGAGCTCGGTGCGCACCGGCATCATGGCCGGCTCGCCGTGCCCGGCGTCGATGATGACCAAGCTCTTCGAGGCCGGCATCGAGGAGATGACGATCTGCTACGGCATGACCGAGACCTCGCCGGTGTCGACCCAGACCCGCACCGACGACTCGTTCGAGCGCAAGGTCGGCACGGTCGGTGCGGTGCACCCGCACCTCGAGATCAAGGTCGTCGACCCGCTGACCCGCGAGACCCTCCCTCGCGGCGAGGCCGGTGAGTTCTGCACCAAGGGCTACTCGGTGATGCTCGGCTACTGGGAGCAGCCGGAGAAGACCGCCGAGGTGCTGGCCGACGGCTGGATGCACACCGGAGACATCGCGGTCATGGACGCCGACGGCTACGTGCAGATCACCGGCCGGATCAAGGACATGGTCATCCGCGGCGGCGAGAACATCTACCCGCGCGAGATCGAGGAGTTCCTCTACTCCCACCCCGACGTCCTCGACGCCCAGGTGATCGGCATCCCCGACCCCAAGTACGGCGAGGAGCTCTGCGCCTGGGTGCGGATGCGCGACGGCGCCGAGCCGCTCACGGCCGAGTCGTTGCGCGCCTACGCCGACGGGCGCCTGGCGCACTACAAGATCCCCCGCTACGTGCGGGTCGTCGACGAGTTCCCGATGACGGTCACGGGCAAGGTGCGCAAGGTCGAGATGCGCGAGGTCACGGTGAGCGAGCTGGGTCTCTAGGCCACGTCGCGGCTCCCGTGGAGGGGGTCGCACCTGTCCCGCTGCCGGCACTTCACGGGCGGTAGGTTGTGCGGCGACGTCGCCCCCGTGGCACCCCCCAAGACAGGACCCTCACCATGTCGGCCGCCCGCCTGATCCTCCTGCTGCTCCTGATCCTCGTGGCGGTCGTCATCGTCGTGGTGCTGCTGCGGCGGGGCGCGGCCAAGCGCGACGCGGACCGCGTGGAGGCGGCCACCCTGCGCTCCGACGCGCAGGCCCTGGCCGCCAGCGTGGCCGGTCAGAGCGCCTTCGCCGACCAGGCCGCCGAGCGCGCCGAGCTGGCGCGGGTCGAGGCCGAGGAGCGGGCTCGCGAGGCCGCCCGGCTCGAGGCCGAGGCCGCCGAGCACCGGGCCGCCCTCGAGGCCACCCAGCGCGACTACGAGGCGACGATGCGCCGGGCCGACGACATCGACCCCGACGTCAAGGAGTCCGCGTACCCCGCGGTGACGCAGGCGGATGCCGGCACGGACGAGCGCAGTGACCTGCCCGACGGCGACCACGCCGCTCACGGCGACCACGCCGGCCATGCCGACCACGCCGAGGGTGACGAGCCGATGACGCGCGCGGAGCGCCGCGAGGCCCGCGAGGCGGGCGAGGCCGACGGTGCTGCCGGCTGGGCTGCTCCGACTGCCGCGTCGTCGGCCCCGGCCGCCGGGGCGGTCGGTGGCGCTGCCGCCGGTGCCTCGGCCTGGGCCGCCCGTGCCGACGAGCACGGCCACGACCACGGCGAGGATCACGATGGTGAGGAGAGCGAGCGGATCGCTTCCGCCGCCGACTTCCGCGACGACGTGCCTGCTGAGCAGACCGAGGTTTACGCCGCCTCCGAGCGGGGTACCGAGCCGGACATGAGCGACAACTCCAGCACCGTGACCAGCGACGACACCACGCACGGCACCGACCGGTCCGCCGAGGACGTCTCCCACGACGACGGGCAGACCGAGCCGGGTGACCAGGGCGACCGGCCCGAGGGCGATGCGGCCGAGATGACGATCATCGGCGAGCCCGAGGCCTACGCGACGACCGAGCCCGTCCTGGCCTCCGAGCAGACCGCACCGGTCTCGCCCGAGCCGGTCGGCACCGACGACCAGGGCGCCGATGCGGAGCGCGCTCCCAACGAGGCCACGGCATCCGACGAGGCCACGGCATCCGACCAGGTGTCGGGCGACTCGGCACCCGCGGGCCGGCGCATCTCCGCCTTCGAGGAGATCCGCGACGGTGGCTTCGGCGTCGGCTCGGCCGCCCCCCTCGACGACGGGGCCCAGCCGCTTGACCACCCGGTGCAGGGCTACCACGACATGACGTTCCGGGCGCCCGGCGACGCGGGGTACGACTCGGCCGACCCGGACGTGTGGTTCTACGACGAGGGCGCGGCCGAGCGCAGCGGCTTCCGCCGCGCCGACGGCTGACCCCACCCACGACAGGCCTGCGCGACCCGCCGGCCCGACCGCGCGGCACTCCGGCTCCCGGCGTGCCGCGCGGTCGTCGTGACGCGCGCCACGAAGGTAAGCCTCGGTGGGCCGTGCTGGGGTGGACCCGATAGGTTCGAGCCACCGACTGGCCGAGAGGAACCGCCGTGCGCATCGGAGTGCCCAGAGAGACCCGACCGGGTGAGACACGGGTCGCGGCGACCCCCAAGACCGTGGAGGCCATCCGCGCTCTGGGGTACGCCGTCTTCGTCCAGAGCGGTGCGGGAGTGCTGTCGAGCTTCGACGACGCCGCCTACGCGCGCGCCGGCGCCGACGTGGTCGACGAGGCGGTGTGGCACTCCGACGTGCTGTTGAAGATCAACGCACCCTCCGACGCCGAGATCGCCCTGCTGCGGCCCGGCCAGGTGGTGGTGTCGCTGCTGGCACCGGCCCTGAACCCCGACCTCGTGCAGACGCTCGCCGCCCGGGGGGTCACCGCGCTCGCGATGGATGCCGTGCCGCGCATCTCGCGTGCCCAGTCCCTCGACGTGCTGTCCTCGATGGCGAACATCGGCGGCTACCGCGCCGTGGTCGAGGCCGCCCACGAGTTCGGCTCGTTCTTCACCGGGCAGGTCACCGCCGCGGGCAAGGTCCCGCCGGCCAAGGTGCTCGTCGTGGGCGCCGGCGTGGCCGGGCTGGCCGCGATCGGCACGGCATCCTCGCTGGGTGCGGTCGTGCGTGCCTTCGACGCCCGGCCCGAGGTGGGCGAGCAGGTCGAGTCGATGGGCGCGGAGTTCCTGCGCATCGACATCGAGCAGGAGGCCCCCTCGGCCGACGGCTACGCCAAGGAGACCAGCGCCGACTTCGACGCCAAGGCTGCGCAGATGTACGCCGAGCAGGCCGCCGACGTCGACATCCTCATCACCACGGCGCTGATCCCGGGGCGTCCGGCACCGCGGCTGATCACCGAGTCGATGGTCGCCTCGATGAAGCCGGGTTCGGTGGTCGTCGACATGGCGGCCTCCAACGGCGGCAACGTCGCCGGCTCGGTCGCCGACCAGAAGGTGGTCACCGCCAACGGCGTCACGATCCTGGGGTACACCGACCTCCCGGGCCGGCTGCCGACCCAGGCCTCGCAGCTGTTCGGCACCAACCTGGTCAACCTGCTCAAGCTGGTCACCCCGGCCAAGGACGGCGAGTTCACCCTCGACCTCGACGACCAGGTGCAGCGCGGCATGACCGTGGTGCGCGACGGCGAGGTGCTCTGGCCGCCGCCGCCGGTGCAGGTGTCGGCCGCGCCCGCCGCTGCGGTGGCCGCGCCGGTGGAGCCCAAGCCGGCCAAGGTGCCGATGAGCGCGAACCGGCGGCTGGCCTACATGGGCCTGGCCGCGGCGGTGTTCCTCCTCGTGGCGGCAGTGTCGCCGGCGCCGTTCCTGGGGCACTTCATGGTCTTCATGCTCTCGGTGGTCATCGGGTTCTACGTCATCGGCAACGTGCACCACGCGCTGCACACCCCGCTGATGTCGGTGACCAACGCGATCAGCGGCATCATCGTCGTCGGCGCCATCCTGCAGATCGGTCACGACAGCGTCGCGGTCACGGTGCTCGCATTCATCGCGACCCTCGTGGCGAGCATCAACGTCTTCGGTGGGTTCCGGGTCACCGCCCGAATGCTCGAGATGTTCAAGCGTGAGGAGCCGGCCCGATGACGCTGCCCGTCACCCTGGTGCAGGGCGCCTACATCGTCGCCGGCCTGTCCTTCATCCTCGCCCTGGCCGGGCTGTCCAAGCACGAGTCCGCGCGCGCCGGCAACCGGTTCGGGATCATCGGCATGGCCATCGCCCTGGTCGCCACCATCTGGGCCGCCACCGGCGGGGTCAAGGTCGCCGAGTCCGGCGGGTTCACCGTCGGCATCGAGGGCTCCGGCTTCTTCGGTCTGGCGATGATCCTGGCCGCCATGGGCATCGGCGCCGCGATCGGCCTCGACCGGGCGCGCAAGGTCGAGATGACCGGCATGCCCGAGCTGATCGCGATGCTGCACTCCTTCGTCGGCCTGGCCGCGGTGCTGGTGGGCTGGAACTCCTCGTACGAGAACGCGCTGTACCCCGGCATCCACAGCGTCGAGGTGATGGTCGGTGTCTTCATCGGCGCGGTCACCTTCACCGGCTCGATCGTGGCGTTCCTGAAGCTGTCGGCGCGCATCAAGTCCGCACCGCTGATGCTGCCCCACCACAATGCGATCAACCTCGGAGCCATCGGCGCCTTCCTCGTACTCACCGTCATCTACGTGTTCGTCCCCCAGGACAACGTGGTCCTGCGGTCCTCGCTGCTGGGCCTGGTCACCCTCATCGCCCTGGCGCTCGGCTGGCACCTGGTCGCCTCGATCGGCGGCGGCGACATGCCCGTCGTCGTGTCGATGCTCAACAGCTACTCCGGATGGGCGGCGGCCGCGGCCGGCTTCCTGCTCGGCAACGACCTGCTGATCATCACCGGCGCGCTCGTGGGCTCCTCGGGTGCCTACCTGTCCTACATCATGTGCCGCGCGATGAACCGCTCGTTCATCTCGGTCATCGCCGGCGGGTTCGGCGTCGAGGGCGGCACCATCGCCGCCGACGTCGACTACGGCGAGCACCGCGAGATCACGGCCCAGGGCGCTGCCGAGCTGCTCACCGAGGCCCGTTCGGTCGTGATCACCCCGGGCTACGGGATGGCGGTGGCCCAGGCCCAGTACCCGGTTGCCGACCTCACCAAGAAGCTGCGCGAGCGCGGCATCGACGTGAAGTTCGCGATCCACCCGGTCGCCGGTCGCCTCCCCGGCCACATGAACGTGCTCCTGGCCGAGGCCAAGGTTCCCTACGACATCGTCCTTGAGATGGACGAGGTCAACGACGACCTCAAGGACGTCGACGTCGTTCTCGTCATCGGCGCCAACGACACCGTCAACCCCGCCGCCGCCGAGGACCCCACCTCGCCGATCGCCGGGATGCCGGTCATCCGGGTCTGGGAGGCCGAGCAGGTCATCGTGTTCAAGCGCTCGATGGCCACCGGCTACGCCGGCGTGCAGAACCCGCTGTTCTTCAAGGACAACACCCAGATGCTGTTCGGTGACGCCAAGGACCGCGTCGAGGACATCCTCAAGGCCCTCTGACCCCTCACCGCTCCGGCCCTGGGTGCTCAGCCGGCTGCCCCAGCAACCACGTGGGCACCCAACCTTGGATGCCGCGAGCGCGCCTCGCTAGGCTGCGCCGCGTGAGCCCGACCGAGCAGTCGACCGACGTCACGGATGCCGTGACGCCAGACCCGCTGGTCGGCCCACTTCGGGGGTCCGTCGACCGCGAGAATCGGGCCGACGACATCCTCGGTGCCCGCTGGCCGTGAGCTCGTCGGTCCATCCCGGGTGGGCGGCTGCCCCCGCGAGCCTGCGTGCGCTCGTCGTCGCGGTTCCGACGACGGCGGCCGCCGTGCCGATCGTGCTCGCGCGGGCGGACCGCGGTGTTCCGCGACGAGGTGGCGACCGCCCAGCTCGCGACGCTCCCGCTCGGGGACCTGTGGCGCGCCACCGAGCACGTCGACCGGGTGGTGCTGCCCTACCTGCTCCTCATGAAGGGCTGGCTGGCCGTGGCCGGCGACAGCACGCTGGCCCTGCGGGCGCCCTCCGTCGCCGCCGCCATCGGCCTCGTCGCGGTGCTCGCCGTGCTGGGTGGACGGCTCGCGGGGCCGGTCGGAGGGGTCGTCGCCGCCCTGGCCGCGGGCTTGGCGCCACTGGTGCCCACGGTGGCGGTGCTGGCCCGGCCCTATGCGGTGGCGGCGCTCGCCGCCGTCCGGCCGTGCTGGTGCTCCACCTCGCACTGGAGTCCTCGCGCCGGCGCTGGTGGGTGCCCCACGCGGCGCTGGTCACGGCATCCGTGCTGCTGCAGCCCTTCGCGGCGGCCGCGCTCCCGGCCCACGTCGCGCTGGTCGCCGGCACCTCGGCCCGGCACCGGTGGCGGCGGCTGCTGCTGGGGTGGGCGGTGGCGCTGGCGGCCGCGGCGCTGGTCGCCCTCGGGTCGCGGGGGCAGCAGGGCCAGGTCGGCTGGATCGCCGAGGTCGATCCGCGTGGTGCGGCGGAGATGGTGCGCGGCGTGCTGGCCGGCCCGGCCCGTGGCTCGGCGCCGCCGGCGGCGTGGTCGGTCTGGTGCTCGTCGTGGCTCGCCGGCCGGCGCCGTGGTGGTGGGTCGGCGGGGCGCTGGTCGCGGCGCCGCCCCTGCTCCTGGCCGTCGTCAGCGCGGTGCTCCAGCCGGCGTTCGTGCGCCGCTACCTCTTCCTCGTCCCCGCGGGGGCGGCGCTGCTCGCCGGTGGGGCGGCGGGGGCGGTCGCCGACCTGCTCGCCCGCCCGGAGGCGAGCGGGGCCAGCACGGCGCCGGACGCAGGGTCGCGGCCGTCGTGCTCGTCGCGGGGGTGCTCGTGGCGGGGGTCGTGCTCGTGGGGCGCGTAGGTGGCCCGACCACCGACGCGCGTCGCGCCGCGGCACCGTGGTCGGCCGACCCCGAGTCGGCCCTCGCCCGGGCTGTGGGGGAGGTGCTGCGGCCCGGCGACCTGCTCGTGGTCGAGCAGCGAGTGGGCTGGGGCGGCTACGCCGGTGAGCTGGCCCGAGCCTGGGGTGACGGCGACCTCACGGCGGCCCTGGACGACCGGGCGGTGAGCGGCGACCTCGGCGACGTCACCCGGGTCGTCGCCTCCACCGGCCCGCCCCGCACGGTGGCGGTGGGCGAGGCCGCGCCGACCGGCGCACCCGCCCGGGTCGTGCTGCTGTCGTTGCGCTCGACCGCGGCCGACCGCTTCGTCGCCGCTGCCTCGGCGGGGTGCACGGCCGGGCCTCGGGTCACCGACGCGCGGCTGCGCGACACCAGGCTCTGGGTCCTGCAGTGCGACTCGGCACCCGCGGCCACCCGGCTCTCCGACGTGCCCGACGACCCGGTCCGCTGAGTCCGGGTCCGCTGAGGCCCGGCCCGCCGAAGGGGCGACCGGGCCGCCGGTAGGCTTCGCCGCGTGAGCGACACCGAGCAGCCGACGTCCATCACGTATGCCGGGGCCGGCGTCGACGTCGAGGCCGGTGACAGGGCCGTCGAGCTGATGAAGGCCAGCGTCCGCCGCGCCACGCGCCCCGAGGTGCTCGGCGGGTTGGGCGGCTTCGCCGGCATGTTCGACGCGTCCGCGCTCAAGGGCTTCGACCACCCCGTGCTCGCCACCTCCACCGACGGGGTCGGCACCAAGGTCGCCATCGCGCAGGCACTCGGTCGGCACGACACCATCGGGTTCGACCTGGTGGGCATGGTCGTCGACGACATCGTGGTCTGCGGCGCCGAGCCGCTGTTCATGACCGACTACATCGCCTGCGGCAAGGTCGTGCCCGAGCGCATCGCGGCCATCGTCTCGGGCATCGCCGCCGCCTGCGCCCAGGCCCGTGTCGCCCTGATCGGCGGCGAGACCGCCGAGCACCCCGGCCTGCTCGACCCCGACGAGTACGACGTCGCCGGCGCCGCCACCGGCGTCGTCGAGCGCGATGCCGTGCTCGGCCCGCAGCGGGTCGCCCCCGGGGACGTCGTGCTCGGCCTGGCGAGCAGCGGGCTGCACTCCAACGGCTACTCCCTGGTGCGGCGGGTCATCGCGCACGCCGGCTGGGCCCTCGACCGGCACGTCGACGAGTTCGGCCGCACCCTGGGCGAGGAGCTGCTCGAGCCGACCCGCGTCTACTCCGCCGACCTGCTCGACCTCGTGCGCGCGGATGCCGTCGACGTGCACGCCCTCTCGCACGTCACCGGCGGCGGGCTCGCGGCCAACCTCGCCCGGGTGCTGCCGCCCAACGTGCACGCCCGGCTCGACCGCTCGACCTGGACGCCGCCGCCGGTGTTCGGCACGGTCGGCGCCCTCGGGTCGGTGCCCCGGGCCGACCTCGAGCGCACCCTCAACATGGGCGTCGGCTTCGTGGCGGTGCTGCCGGCCGGCGGCGTCGACGCGGCCACCGCGCTGCTGGAGGCACGCGGCATCCACACCTGGGTGATGGGTGAGGTCACCGCCGCCGACGGCGCGCCGGTCGAGGACGGTGTCGAGGTCGTCCGCGGCGCCAAGGGCGTCGACGGCGGGTCGGTGCAGGTCGTCGGCGAGCACCCCGACCCCCTAACCGACTTCGTGCGATTTACATCACGGGTTTCACCGAGCCCGTCGGGTGGGTGCGAGAACCGTGTGGTGAACCGCACGAAGTCGGAGCGGCTTCGGGTCAGATGATGGTGATCTGGGGGGCGTAGAGGGCCATCGCCGCGAGGGCTCGCTCGTGGTTCTCCGGGCTCGACCCCGCGCACCCGTCGCGCACGACGCGCACCGTGGCCCCGGCATCCGCCGCCGGCAGGGCCGTCGAGAGCACGCAGCAGTCGGTGGCGACCCCGGTCAGCGTCAGGGGGCGTCGTCGCCGACCAGCTCGCGCAGCACCGGCCACTTGCCGAAGGTGCCGGCCGTGACCACGTGGTCGGCGACGTCGGCGAGCTCGGGCACCACGGCATACAGCGGGTCGGAGCCGGGCACCAGCGCGAACGGCCAGTCGCGGTAGTAGGGCCCCCACGAGCCGCCGAGCCGACGGGTCGGCGACGAAGCGGGTCACGCACCGTGCGCTCACGACCGAAGGATGCCGCGAGCTCGGCGATGCGCGGCACCGTCGCCGCCCACATCGGCGAGCCCCACGGCGAGGTCGGGTAGGCGAACACCGCCTGCGGGTCGACGACGACCAGCCAGCCGTCGTCGACCGCCGAGCGCCTCGGTCACCGGGCGGGCTCGCGGTCCGGCGGCAGCGGGCGACGACGACGGGGCGGCCGCCTCCTGCCGGCGCACCCGGCCGCGCCGGGCGAGGTAGGTGACGACGAAGCCCAGCACGCAGGGCGAGCAGCACGCCGATGTTGGAGTAGGGCCAGTTGCCGTCCCAGTAGGGCGCGCCCTCGCCCGTCGGGGACGTAGGTGCCCAGACCGAGCGGCTCGAGCAGGTAGCCCTGCCAGTTGTTCCACGCGGCGTCGGTGGCGAAGTTGTTGACGACCAGCCCCCAGCCGATGACCGACGCCACGACCATCGTGCCGATCGAGACCCAGTCGAAGGCGCCGTAGCGGCCGCGGGCGTCGAACAGGTCCTCGTCGTCGTAGTCGCGCTTGCGCAGGGCGATGTCGGCGATCATGATCCCCGCCCACGCGGCCAGCGGCACGCCCGAGCGTGATGAGGAAGCTCTGGAACGGGCCGATGAAGCTCTCGGCGAAGAAGACGACGTAGATCGTGCCGAGGGTGAGGATGATGCCGTCGACGAGCGCCGCCGCCGGCCGCGGGATGCGCACCCCGAGCGAGAGCAGGGTGAGCCCCGAGGAGTAGATGCCGAGCACGGCGCCGGAGACCAGCGACAGGATGACGGCGATGAGGAACGGCACGAGCAGCCACGTGCGGCAGCAGGGTGGCCAGGGTGCCGATCGGGTCGGCCGCGATGCCGTCCTTGAGCGCGGGGTCGGACCCGGCGAGCAGCAGGCCGTAGATGACGAGGATGACGGGCGCCACGGCGCCGCCGAAGGTGTTCCACCCGACGATCGCGGCGCCCGAGGCGTCGCGCCGCTGGTAGCGCGACCAGTCGGCGGCGATGTTGATCCAGCCCAGGCCGAAGCCGGTCATCACGAGCACGAGCGCACCGACGACCGCCTGCGGGCGGGCCGCTGGGCAGCGACTGCACCGCCGCACCAGTCGACGTCCTCGAGGGTGAGCAGGATGTAGCCGACGGTGACGATGCCGGTGACCCAGGTGAGCACCGACTGCATCCGCATGATGATGTGGTAGCCGGCCACCGAGGCCGCGACGATGAGCAGGGCGACCACGGCGGCCGCCACGATCTTGGTCGCCGTGCCGCCGCCCCAGCCGAGCTGCTCGAAGATCGTCGAGGTGGCGAGCACGGCCAGGATCGCCAGGAAGGTCTCCCAGCCGATCGAGGTCAGCCACGAGATGACGCCGGGCACCTTCTGGCCGGTGACCCCGAAGGCGGCTCGCGACAGGATCATCGTCGGGGCCGAGCCCGCGCTTGCCGGCGATGGCGATGATGCCGCACAGGGCGAACGAGACGACGACGCCCACGACGGTGACCAGGGCGGCCTGCCAGAACGAGACCCCGAAGCCGAGCACGAACGCGGCGTACGAGATGCCGAACACCGACACGTTGGCGGCGAACCACGGCCAGAACAGGTCACGGGGGGCGGCGGTGCGCTCGGCCTCGTCGATGATCTCGATGCCCGTGGTCTCGACACCGAGCCGCTTGGTCGCGGCCACCGTCGTCTCAGTCATAGGGGCGAGCATAGGCCCGGCCCGAACGCTGTCTAAGGTTGCGCGCTCACGACCGGCGCGGGGGCACACGGACGACCCGCGCCGGCGGCGCGGGTCGCACGAAGGGCTCGATCAGGTCGGTGTCAACGCCGACCCGACGACCACTGCCCGTAGTCGTCCTCGTCCTCCCGGTCGCGGTCGTCGCTGCTCGCTCGACTCCCGCTCTGGGCGGTTCCGTGTAGTTCTCGCTCAAGCGCTGAAAGATCGGTGTCCGGGCTGTAGTACTTCAGCTCGCGAGCGACCTTCGTCTGCTTGGCTTTGGCTCGGCCGCGCCCCATGGCGTGACCCCCTCGTGCGTCTGCCGGGGCGGCATCGCTCGTCGGACGGCCCCGTCTTCAGGGTCATCCCAACGTCGCGGAGCGGTCCCGGGAATCGTGTGTGTGTCGTGACGCCAACGGTACATGAGTGGAGCACGCTCCGGCGACGCCGTCCCGTCAACGGCTGTCACAGGTTGCGCTGTTCCCCGGCTGCGGGCGCCGCACCGGCCGCGCCGACCCGTCACCGGGCAGCCAGGGCCGCCGCCCGCCGGCCGCGATCCGCCGCTCGGCCAGCCGGTCGGCGGCCACCGCGGGGCTCACGCCGGCGGCATCGGCGTCGCGCAGCACCTCGAGGGTGTGCTCGAAGATCGTCGCCGTGCGCTCCCGGGCCCGCTGCATGTCGAAGCCGTGCAGCTCGTCGCTGACCTGGATGACGCCGCCCGCGTTGACGAGGAAGTCGGGGGCGTAGGTGATGCCGCGTGCCAGCAGCCGGTCGGCCGTGCCGCGCTCGCCCTCGCTGACCAGCTGGTTGTTGGCCCCGCCGCACACGACCCGCGCCCGCAGCGCCTCCACGGTCATCGTCGTCGAGGGCACCGCCGAGGGCGTTCGGGCTGAAGACGTCGACCTCCCGGCGCACCAGCTCGTCGAGGTCGTCGACGACCTGCACCCGCGGGTGGACGCGCAGCCAGCGCCTGCACGGCATCGGTGTCGACGTCGGAGACGACGACCTCGGCGCCGTCCTCGAGGAGGTGGTCGGTGAGCCGCCGGCCCACCTTGCCCGACGCCGGCGATCGCGACCCGGCGCCCGGCCAGGGTCGGCTCGCCCCACACGTGCTGGGCCGCCGCGCGCATCCCCTGGAAGACGCCGTAGGCCGTGAGCACCGAGGAGTCGCCGGCGCCGCCGCGCTCGGGTGAGCGCCCGGTGGCCCACCGGGTGGACTCGCCGACGACGTCCATGTCGGTGACGTAGGTGCCGACGTCGCAGGCGGTGACGTAGCGGCCGCCGAGCGACTCGACGAAGCGGCCGTAGGCCCGCAGCAGCTCGGGGGTCTTGTCGCGCCGCGGGTCGCCGATGATGACCGCCTTGCCGCCGCCGTGGTCGAGGCCGGCGACGGCGTTCTTGCTGGTCATCGCCCGCGACAGGCGCAGCACGTCGGCCAGCGCCTGGTCGGTGGAGGAGTAGGGGTGGAAGCGGGTGCCGCCCAGGCCCGGCCCGAGGGAGGTGTCGTGCAGGGCGATGATCGCCCGCAGCCCGGTCTCCGGGTCGGAGCAGAAGGCGACCTGCTCGTGGCCCGCGAGGTCGATCAGGTCGGTGGCCATGGTGGTGCTCCTGGTGCTCGTTCGGTGCCTCAACGCTATCCCTCCGGGCTCGGAGGTGGCACGGCCCCCGAGGCGGTGGTGCGGCCGCCCTCCCGGCCGCACAGCGATTTCGCAGCGACGCCGCAGCGGGCCCGACCAGCGTGGGGGGCCGGTCATCCGGGGGGCTGCTCAGAGGCGGGGCCCCGGGACCGGTGCGGACCGGGCGGCGGGGGGCTCGGTCCGCACCGGGGCCGGGTGCGGCAGGGCGGCACTCCTTCGGCGGCACTCGCCCGTCGAAGGACGCCGCCGTCCCCAGGACCCGCCCGGTGCGTGCGGCAGGATGGGGCCATGACGGAGCCACACGGTGTTGCGGGTCGGGTACAAGGCGTCGGCGGAGCAGTTCGCCCCCGGTGACCTGGCGGGGTTCGCGGTGCGGGCCGAGGAGCTCGGCCTGGACTCGGTCACCATCTCCGACCACTTCCAGCCGTGGCGGCTCGAGGGCGGGCACGCGCCGAACTCGCTCGCCTGGATGTCGTGGGTGCTCGCCCGCACCGAGCGGGTGCTGGTGGGCACCTCGGTGATGACGCCGACCTTCCGCTACAACCCCGCGGTCGTCGCCCAGACCTTCGCCACGATGGCCTGCCTGGCGCCCGGGCGGGTGATGCTCGGGGTGGGCACCGGCGAGGCGCTCAACGAGGTGGCCGTGGGGTCGGTCGGCGAGGGGGAGTGGCCCGAGTTCAAGGAGCGCTTCGGCCGGCTGCGCGAGGCGGTGCGGCTGATGCGCGAGCTGTGGACGCAGGACCGGGTGACCTTCGAGGGCGAGTACTACCGCACCGAGGACGCCGCGATCTACGACCGCCCCGACCAGCCGGTGCCGGTCTACGTCGCCGCCGGCGGCCCGATGGTGGCCCGGTACGCCGGGCGGGTGGCCGACGGCTTCATCTGCACCTCCGGCAAGGGTCGTCGAGCTCTACGCCGACCAGCTCGTGCCCGCCGTCGACGAGGGGCTCGACAAGGCCGGCCGGGCCCACGACGAGATCGACCGGATGATCGAGGTCAAGGTGTCGTGGGACCCCGACCCCGAGCAGGCGCTGGAGAACACCCGGTTCTGGGCGCCGCTGTCGCTCACCGCCGAGCAGAAGCACTCGATCCACAGCCCGGCCGAGATGGAGCGGGCCGCCGACGAGCTGCCCATCGAGCAGGTCGCCAAGCGCTGGGTGGTCGCCTCGCGCCCGGAGGAGGTCGTCGAGGCGCTGAAGGTCTACACCGACCTCGGCTTCGACCACCTCGTGGTGCACGGCCCCGGCCACGACCAGGAGCGGTTCCTCACGACCTTCGCCGAGCAGGTCCTGCCGGGCCTGCGCGAGCTGACCCCCGCGCGCCGGTGAGCGCGCGGTGAGCGGCGACGGCATCCCGGCACCCGGCCCGGCCGTGCCCGCCGCTCCGACGGCGCTGCGGCTGCGCGGGCGCACCTTCGACGCCGGCCACCCCGCGGTGATGGCGATCGTCAACCGCACCAACGACTCGTTCTGGGCCGGGAACCGCCACGGTGACCTCGCCTCGGCCCGCCGGGCCCTCGACCTGGCCGTCGAGCTCGGCGCCGACATCGTCGACGTCGGCGGCGTGCGGGCCGGCCAGGAGGGCGAGGTGGTGACGCCCGAGCAGGAGATCGAGCGGGTGGTGCCGTTCCTGGCCCGGGCCCGCGAGGACCACCCCGACCTCGTGCTGAGCCTCGACACCTGGCGCTCGGAGGTGGCCCGGGTGGCCGCCGCCGAGGCCGGCCTCGACCTGGTCAACGACACCTGGGCCGGCCACGACCGCGAGCTGGTCGACGTCGCCGCCCGGGCCGGCGCCGGCTACGTCATCTCGCACACCGGCGGCCTGCCGCCGCGCACCGACCCGGTCGGGGTCACCTACCCGCCCGAGCCGCTGGGGGTGCTCGACGACGCGCTGCGCACCCTGCGCGAGGGCGCCGAGCGGGCCGTCGCGGCCGGCATCCCGCCCGAGCGGGTGCTCGTCGACCCCACCCTCGACTTCGGCAAGACCACCGCCCACTCGCTGACCCTGCTGCGGCACACGGCGGCGATCGTCGGCCTGGGCTACCCGGTGCTGCAGGCGCTGTCGCGCAAGGACTTCATCGGCGAGAGCCTCGACCTGCCGGCCGACGACCGGCTCGAGGGCACCCTGGCCGCCACCGCGGTCGCGGCCTGGCTGGGCGCCACGGTCTTCCGGGCGCACGACGTGCGGGCCACCCGGCGGGTCGTCGACATGGTGGCGACGATCCGGGGTGACCGCCCGCCGCTGCTCGCGGTGCGCGGGGTCGCGACGGTGAGCGCCGGCGCCCGGGCCGCTGGCCGGCATCCGGGTCGTCGAGCTCGGCGGCATCGGGCCGACGCCCTTCGCCGGCATGATGCTGGCCGAGCTGGGCGCCGACGTCGTGCGGGTCGACCGGCCGGGGGAGTCGAACCCGCTGGCGCTCGCCGGGGGCCTGCGCCGGTCGCGGCCCAGCATCGCCGTCGACCTCAAGACGGATGCCGGGCGCGCGGTGGTGCAGCGGCTGGTCGACGGCGCCGACGTGCTCGTCGAGGGCTACCGGCCCGGGGTGGCCGAGCGGCTGGGGCTCGGGCCCGACGAGTGCCTCGCCCGCAACCCCCGGCTGGTGCACGCGCGGATGACCGGCTGGGGGCAGACCGGCCCGTGGGCGCAGCGGGCCGGGCACGACATCACGTATGCCGCGGTGTCGGGCACGCTGCACGCGCTGGGCACCGCGCGAGCGCCCGGTGGCGCCGGTGCCGGTGATCGGCGACTTCGCCGGCGGGTCGCTGTACCTCGTGGTCGGGGTGCTGGCCGCGCTCATCGCGCGGGGCACCACGGGGCGCGGGCAGGTGGTCGACGCCGCGATGGTCGACGGCGCGGCGCACCTGTTCTCGATGGTGCACGGGCTGCTCGGCGTGGGTGGGTGGCGCGACGAGCGCGAGGCCAACCTGCTCGACGGCGGGGCGCCGTTCTACGCGGTCTACGAGTGCGCCGACGGCCGGTTCGTCGCCGTGGGGGCGCTCGAGCCGCCGTTCTGGGCCGAGCTGGTGGCCGGGCTGGGGGTGCGAGGTCGAGGGGGAGCAGTACGACCCCGACACCTGGCCGGCGCAGCGGGAGGCGTTCACGGCGGCCTTCCGCACCCGCTCGCGCGACGAGTGGGCGGCGCACTTCGAGGCCACCGACGCGTGCGTCGCGCCGGTGCTGTCGCTCGCCGAGGCGCCGCACCACCCGCACCTCGTGGGGCGCGGCACCTTCGCGCCCGACGCGCACGGCCACCCGGTGCCGCGCACCGGCCCGCGGCTCTCGGACACCCCGGCGCTCGACCCCGGCCCCGAGCCGGTGCCGGGGGCCGACACGACGACCTACCTGCTCGCCCACGGGTTCAGCGAGGCGGAGGTCGCCGACCTGGTGGCGTCGGGCGCGGTCGTCCAGGCCTGAGCCCTGCGGTTGGATGGCGTGCATGAGCACCAGCGCCGTCACCACCGTCATCGTCGAGACCACCGGAGCCGTCGGGCGGATCACGCTCAACGCCCCCGAGCGGCTCAACGCCGTCGACCCGCAGATGTGCGCGGCGGTGGCGGATGCCGTGCGCGCCTTCGACGCCGACCCCGCGGTGCGGGTGGTCGCGCTCACCGGGGCGGGGCGCGGGTTCTGCTCCGGGGCGCCGCTGTCGGCCGACGGGGCGACCCAGGGCACGCTGTACGCCGGCGCCGACCTGGTGCGGGCGCTGCTGGGGTCGCGCACGCCGGTCGTGGCGCTGGTCAACGGGGTCGCGGCCGGCATCGGGGTGCCGATGGCGCTGGCCTGCGACTACGTGCTGGCCAGCGACGCCGCGTCGTTCGTGCTGGCCTTCGCCCGGATCGGGCTGATGCCCGACGGCGGCTCGACCGCGCTCGTGGCCGCGTCGATCGGGCGGGCCCGGGCGATGCGGCTCGCGCTCACCGGCGAGAAGCTGGATGCCGTGACCGCCGCCGACTGGGGGCTGGTCGCCGAGTGCGTTGCGGCAGAGGAGTTCTCGGCCCGCGCGGATGCCGTGCTCGCGGCGTTCGCGGCCGGCGCCACGCTGGCACTGGGTGAGACCAAGGCGGCGGTCAACGCGGCATCCGTCGACGTCGAGGCGGCGCTGGCCCGCGAGGAGGCGGGGCAGATCGCGCTGATGCACACCGCCGACTACCGCGAGGGCGTGGCGGCCTTCCTCGCCAAGCGACCGGCCGACTTCACCGGCGACTGACCGAGCCCCCGCGGCGGGACAAGATCGACCAATAGGTCAATCTTGTCCCGGAGCGGGTTGCGGGCGAGCAACTTCGACCTATTGGTCGATTCTGTCCCGGTCGCGCGGACAGCCCGCGTCAAGGTCGCGTCAAGAGCTGTCAGGGCGGCGTCACCGGCGCCGGTGGCCGGGCCTGCGCGGGTGTGTCGTGGAGGCATGTTCGAAGACCTGATCGCCGCCGCCGTGGGGCTGGCCCTCGTGGGCTACCTCCTCTACGCCCTGGTCCGCCCGGACCGGTTCTGAGGAGACGACCGTGAACCCCGTCCTCACCACGGGCGCCGCCGTGCTCACGCTGGCCGTGCTCCTCGCCCTCACCCACGTGCCGCTGGGCACCTGGATCCACCGGGTCTTCACCGACGAGCAGGACTGGCGCGTCGAGCGACTGGTCTACCGGCTCGTCGGCGTCGACCCCCGCACCGAGCAGCGGTGGACCGGTTACGCCGTCTCGGTGGTCGCCTTCGCGGTCGTCTCGGTCGTCGCCCTGTTCCTGCTCATCACGGTGCAGGGGTGGCTGCCGTGGGCGCTCGACCGGTCGATGGACTGGCACACCGCCGCTCAACACCGCCGTGTCGTTCGTGACGAACACCAACTGGCAGTCGTATGCCGGTGAGGCCGGCGCCGGCTACACCGTCCAGGCCGTCGGGCTCACGGTGCAGAACTTCGTGTCCGCCGCCACGGGCCTGGCCGTCGCGATCGCGCTGATCCGCGGCATCGCGCGGCACAGCACCGACCGGATCGGCAACTTCTGGGTCGACCTGGTGCGCGGCACCGTCCGCATCCTGCTGCCGATGGCCGTCGTCGCCGCGATCGTGCTGCTGGTGGGCGGCGTCATCCAGAACCTCACCGACCCGACGACCATCACCACCGTCACCGGCGCCCAGCAGGTCGTGCAGGGCGGCGCCGGTCGCCTCGCAGGAGGCGATCAAGGAGCTCGGCACCAACGGCGGTGGCTTCTTCAACGCCAACTCCGCCCACCCGTTCGAGAACCCGAACGCCTGGACCAACCTGTTCGAGATCTTCCTGCTGCTCGTCATCCCGTTCTCGCTGCCCTACGCCTACGGCCGGATGGTGGGCAACCGCCGCCAGGGCGTCGTCGCCACGGCGACGATGGCCGGCCTGCTCGTCACCAGCATGGGCCTGGCCGCGTGGGCGGAGTACTCGGCCTCGGGCTCGGCCGCTGGGCTCGATGGAGGGCAAGGAGCAGCGCTTCGGCATCGCCTGGTCGGCGATCTTCGCCACGGCGACCACGGGCACCTCGACGGGCGCGGTCAACTCGATGCACGACAGCTACAGCGCGCTCGGCGGGCGCGGTGCCGCTGTCGAACATGATGCTCGGCGAGGTGTCGCCCGGCGGCGTCGGCACCGGGCTGTACAACCTGCTGGTCTACGTCGTGCTCGCGGTCTTCATCGCCGGCCTGATGGTCGGCCGCACCCCGGAGCTGTTGGGAAAGACGGTGGGGCGCAGGGAGATCACCTACGTGGCGCTCAGCGTCGTGGTCACCCCCGCGCTCGTGCTCGTCGGCACCGGTCTGGCGATCGTGCTGCCGGTGGCCACCGCCGGGCTGCTCAACAGCGGGCCACACGGCCTCACCGAGATGCTCTACGCCTTCACGTCGGCCTCGAACAACAACGGCTCGGCCTTCGCCGGGCTCACCGCCGACCAGCCGTTCCTCAACCTCACGCTGGCGTTGTGCATGTTCGCCGGTCGGTTCGTCCCGATCGTGCTCGTGCTCGCCCTCGCCGGAGCCTTCGCCGCCCAGCGCAGGCGCCCCGTCACCGCCGGCACGATGCCGACCGACACCCCCCTGTTCACCGTCCTGCTCGCCGGCACCGTCGTGGTGGTCGCCGGGCTCACCTTCTTCCCGGCCCTCGCACTCGGGCCGATCGCGGAGGCACTGTCATGACCGCTACACCCCTGATCCGCACCGGCTGGGACGCCCTGCCCCAGGCGTTCGCCAAGCTCGACCCGCGGCACACCTTCCGCTCACCCGTCATCTTCGTGGTGTGGGTCGGCTCGGTGCTCACCACCGTGCTGGCCGTCCAGGACCCGTCGGTGTTCACCGATCTCGGTCACGCTCTGGCTGTGGGCGACCGTGCTGTTCGCCAACCTGGCCGAGGCCGTCGCCGAGGGCCGCGGCAAGGCCCAGGCCGAGACCCTGCGCAAGACCCGCACCGAGACCACCGCCCGCCGGCTGCGCGACGACGGCACCGAGGAGCAGGTGCGCGGCACCGAGCTGCGGCTCGGCGACCTCGTGGTCGTCGAGGCCGGCCAGGTCATCCCCGGCGACGGCGACGTCGTCGAGGGCGTCGCGACCGTCGACGAGTCGGCGATCACCGGCGAGTCCGCACCCGTCATCCGCGAGTCCGGCGGCGACCGGTGCGCCGTCACCGGCGGCACGACGGTGCTGTCCGACCGGATCGTCGTCAAGGTGACCAGCAAGCCCGGTGAGACCTTCATCGACCGGATGATCGCGCTCGTCGAGGGGGCGTCACGCCAGAAGACCCCGAACGAGATCGCCCTGACCATCCTGCTGACCACCCTGACCCTGATCTTCATCTTCGCGGTCGGCGCCATCCAGCCGATGGCGATCTACTCGGGTTCCCGGCTGTCGCTCGTGGTGCTGGTCGCCCTGCTCGTCTGCCTGATCCCGACCACGATCGGCGCGCTGCTCTCGGCCATCGGCATCGCCGGCATGGACCGCCTCGTGCAGCACAACGTGCTCGCGATGTCCGGTCGCGCCGTCGAGGCCGCCGGCGACGTCAGCACCCTGCTGCTCGACAAGACCGGCACGATCACCTTCGGCAACCGCCAGGCCAGCGACGTCGTCCCCGTGGAGGGCGCCCACCGCGAGGAGCTGCTCCGCGCGGCCTACCTGTCCTCGCTGGCCGACGAGACCCCCGAGGGCCGCTCGATCGTCGACCACGCCCTCGCCGCAGGGGTCGACCCGGCCACCGGGTCGTTCGCCGAGCTGCGCCAGGCCGGCGCCGAGTTCGTGCCGTTCTCGGCCTCCACCCGGATGTCGGGCGTCGACCTGCCCGACGGCACCTCGGTGCGCAAGGGCGCCGGCTCGGCCGTCGCCGCGTGGGTGCGAGGCAGCGCGGCGGGCACGTCGCGCACGACCTGCACTACGCCGTCGACGGCATCAGCGCGACCGGCGGCACCCCGCTCGTCGTGGCGATCGCGGAGCCGGGGGGCGCGCCGCGCACCCTCGGCGTGGTCCACCTCAAGGACATCGTCAAGCCCGGCATGCGCGAGCGCTTCGACCAGCTGCGGTCGATGGGCATCCGCACCGTGATGATCACCGGCGACAACCCGCTCACCGCCAAGGCCATCGCCGCCGAGGCCGGCGTCGACGACTTCCTCGCCGAGGCCACCCCCGAGGACAAGATGGCGCTGATCAAGGCCGAGCAGGAGGGCGGCAAGCTGGTCGCGATGACCGGCGACGGCACCAACGACGCCCCGGCGCTGGCCCAGGCCGACGTCGGCGTCGCGATGAACACCGGCACCTCGGCCGCCAAGGAGGCCGGCAACATGGTCGACCTCGACAGCGACCCGACCAAGCTGATCGACGTCGTGGCCATCGGCAAGCAGCTGCTCATCACCCGCGGCGCGCTGACGACCTTCTCGATCTCCAACGACGTCGCGAAGTACTTCGCGATCATCCCCGCGATGTTCGTCGGCATCTTCCCCGGCCTGGACCGGCTCAACGTCATGGGGCTGTCCAGCCCCGACTCGGCGATCCTGTCGGCGGTCATCTTCAACGCGCTCATCATCGTCGCGCTCATCCCGCTGTCGCTGCGCGGCGTGAAGTACCGCCCGGTCTCCGCCCACCAGATGCTGCGCCGCAACCTGCTCGTCTACGGGCTGGGCGGCCTCGTGGTGCCGTTCGTCGGCATCAAGCTCATCGACCTCGTCGTCTCCCTCATCCCCGGACTCAGGTGATCACCATGGCCATCGCCCGCCAGCTCTCCGCCGCGCTCAAGGCGCTGCTCGTCCTCACCGTCCTGCTCGGGGTGCTCTACCCCGCCACCATCCTCGCCGTCGGGCTCGTCGTCCCCGGCCAGGCCAACGGCTCGCTCATCGAGGTCGACGGCAAGGTCGTCGGCTCGAGCCTGCTCGGCCAGGCCGCCGAGGGGCCGCAGTGGTTCCAGGCCCGGCCCTCGGCGTCGCGACCACACCGGCGACACCAGCGGCGGGTCCAACCTCGGCCCGCAGCTCGCAGGACCTCGCCACTCAGGTGACCGAGCGGGAAGCCGCTCTGCGCGAGGCCAACCCGGACGCCCCGGCGACCATCCCGGCCGACGCGCTCACGGCATCCGGCAGCGGTCTGGACCCGCACATCTCGCCGGAGTACGCCGCCTACCAGGCGCCGCGGGTCGCCGCGGCGCGCGGGATGAGCGTGGCGCAGGTGAACGCACTGATCGCCGAGCACACCCAGGAGGCAGCGCTCGGCTTCCTCGGCCAGGACCGGGTCAACGTCACCGAGCTCAACGTCGCACTCGAGACCGCCGACGCCGCCACCGGCAGTCAGTGAGAATGAGCCCATGGCACGCGGTCGACTTCGCATCTACCTCGGGGCGGCCCCCGGGGTGGGCAAGACCGTCGCCATGCTCGACGAGGGACGCCGACGGATGGCGCGCGGCACCGACGTCGTCGTCGGCCTGGTCGAGACCCACGGTCGCGAGCACACCGCGGAGATGGTCGAGGGCCTCGAGGTGCTGCCCCGCGCCCGGCTCGAGCACCGGGGCGCGAGCTTCGAGGAGATGGACCTCGACGGGCTGCTGACCCGCCGCCCGAGCGTCGCCCTGGTCGACGAGCTCGCCCACACCAACGTGCCGGGCTCGCGCCACGAGAAGCGCTGGCAGGACATCGACGAGCTGCTGGATGCCGGGATCGACGTGATCTCGACGGTCAACATCCAGCACCTCGAGTCGCTCAACGACGTCGTCGAGTCGATCACCGGTGTGCGTGCAGCGCGAGACGGTGCCCGACGAGGTGGTGCGCCGCGCCGACCAGATCGAGCTCGTCGACATGTCGCCCGAGGCGCTGCGGCGCCGGATGGCCCACGGCAACATCTACAAGGCCGAGAAGGTCGACGCCGCGCTGGCGAACTACTTCCGGGTCGGCAACCTGTCGGCCCTGCGCGAGCTGGCCCTGCTCTGGCTCGCCGACCGGGTCGAGGAGGGGCTGGGGCGCTACCGCGCCGACCACGGCATCGACTCGACCTGGCCGACGCGCGAGCGGGTCGTCGTCGCGCTCTCCGGTGGCCCCGAGGGCGAGACGCTGCTGCGGCGGGGGGCTCGAATCGCCTCGCGCGGCGCCGGCGGGCGAGCTGATCGCCCTGCACGTCGCGAGGTCCGACGGCCTGAGCGGGCCACCGCTGCCCGACCCTCGCGACGCTGCGCCGGCTCACCGACGAGCTCGGCGGCTCCTGGCACACGGTCACGGGGGAGGACCCGGCCGAGGCGATCCTCGACGTCGCCCGCGGCGTGAACGCCTCGCAGGTCGTCATCGGCAGCACCCGGCGCCCGCGGTGGCGCACCCTGGCGGTGCCGAGCACCACCGAGGAGGTCATCACCCACTCCGGCGACATCGACGTGCACGTCGTCACCCACTCGTTCGCCGCCGGTCGCGGCTGGCGGGTGTCGCGGGCCGCCCTGCCGCGCAGACGAGTTCGACTCGGGTACGCCGTCGCGCTCGTCGCGCCCGTCGCCGCTCACCGGCCTGCTCGTGCTGCTGCCCGAGGACCCCGGCCTGCCCCTCACCGTGCCGCTCTACCTGCTGATCACCGTGCTCGTCGCGCTGCTCGGCGGCATCGGGCCGGCGCTCGTCGGGGCCGTGTCGAGCTCGTTGCTGCTCAACTGGTTCTTCACCCACCCCGTCGGCACGCTCACGATCTCGCAGCCCGAGAACGCCGTCGCGCTCGTCGTGTTCGTCCTGGTCGCCATCGTCGTCGCCTTCGTCGTGCACACGAGCGCCCGGCGGGCCGAGCGGGCCGTGGCGGCGCAGCGGGAGTCCGCGGCCCTGGCCGAGCTGACCCACACCCTGCTCGGCTCGACCGACCAGATGACCGTGCTGCTCGACCACGCCGTCGACATGTTCGGTGCCCGGCAGGCCCGGGTCGTGCGCCGGGCGACCGCCGACGCGCCCGGCGGAGGTCGTCGCCGAGGGCGAGGCGGCGGACACCGCTGGCCGAGCGTGGCGGGGACCACGGCATCCGACGAGGACGTGGAGAGCCACGCCACCGCCGACGACGAGCACGACCTCGTCCTCGTCGGGGCACCGGTGCCGGCCGACCGGCAGCGGCTGCTCGCGGCGTTCGCCACGCACGCGGGCGCCATCCTCCAGCGGCGCGCCCTCCAGCAGGCCGCCGGCGAGGCCGCCGTGCTGGCCCGCGACAACTCGGCGCGCACCGCCCTGCTGTCGGCGGTGTCGCACGACCTGCGCACCCCGCTGGCCGGCATCAAGGCGGCGATCGGCAGCCTGCGCTCGACGCGAGGTGACCTTCTCGCCCGAGGACGAGGCCGAGCTCGAGGCCGCCATCGAGGACTCCGCCGACCGGCTCGACGCGCTCATCGGCAACCTGCTCGACATGTCGCGGCTGCAGGCGGGCGCGCTGGTCGCGGCGCCGCGCGCCGGTCGACCTCGGCGAGGTGGTGCCGGCGGCCGTCGCCGCGGTGTCCGAGCCCGACCGGGTCGACTGGACGCCTCGACCCGGCCGCCCGTGTCGTCGTCGCCGACCCCGGCCTGCTCGACCGGGTGCTCGGCAACGTCGTCGAGAACGCCCTGCGCCACCAGCCGCCGCCCGGTCGGGTGCGGGTGTCGACGAGCGGGCTCGGCGGGCGCACCCAGGTGCGCGTCGTGCGACAGCGGGCCCGGGCGTGCCCGAGGAGGCCCGCGAGCGGATCTTCCTGCCCTTCCAGCGATACGGCGACGCGCCGTCCGGCGACGGCGTCGGGCTGGGCCTGGCGGTCGCGCGCGGGCTCGCCGAGGCGATGGACGGCGAGGTGTCGGCGGAGGAGACACCCGGCGGAGGCCTCACCATGGTCATCGAGCTGCCCAGCTCCGAGGAGGACCCCCATGGTTGAGCGCGTGCTCGTCGTCGACGACGACGAGACGATCCGCCGCACCCTGCGGATCAACCTGCGGGCCCGCGGCTACGAGGTCGAGGAGGTCGCCTCGGGGCGCGACGCCCTGTCGACCCTCGAGGACGCCCCGCCCGACCTGGTCATCCTCGACCTCGGCCTGCCCGACGTCGACGGCGTCGAGGTGCTGCGCCGGCTGCGGCGCACCTCGCGGGTGCCGGTGGTCGTGCTGTCGGCGCGGCACCAGTCCGACGACAAGGTCGAGGCCCTCGACGAGGGCGCCGACGACTACGTCACCAAGCCGTTCGGGATGGACGAGCTGATGGCGCGGGTGCGTTCGGCGCTGCGCCGCGGGGGTGGCGACGGTGAGGTGCTCGGCGGCATCCCGCCCGTGGTCACCGACGCGTTCACCATCGACTTCGGCACCCTCACCGCCACCCGCGGCGGGGGAGCCGGTGCACCTCACCCCCACCGAGTGGCGGCTGCTCGGCGAGCTGGCCAAGCACCGCGGCCGCGTGGTCACCCAGGCCGACCTGCTGAAGGCGGTGTGGGGCCCCGGCTACGGCCGTGAGTCGAACTACCTGCGGGTCTACGGCAACCAGCTGCGGCGCAAGCTCGAGCGCGACCCGTCGCGACCGCGGCACATCCTCACCGAGCCGGGCATCGGCTACCGCCTGGTCGAGTAGCCCCGCCCCCTTTCCCGACTTCGTGCGGTTTGCACACGGTTCTCGCATGCCCACGGCTGCGAGAACCGTGTGCAAGTCGCACGAAGTCGGGGGCTCTGGGGCTCGGCAGGGGCTGTGACGAAACCCTCGACGGCCCAGCGGGCGTGTCGGCATACCCCCACCGGCCCCCGGGTATGGGGAAGCATGTGACGCCCGACCGCAGGAGCACCCGTGACCGACCCCACCGCCCGATCCGGCGGCGCTCGATGAGCGACCCCCTGGAGGAGCTGCTCGAGGAGCGCGCCGCCGAGGACCTCGGCGACCGACCGCGCAGCGACATCGTCGACGCGATCGAGGAGATGGTGGCGCACCCCGAGTTCCCCTGTCTGGGAGCGCGGTCGGTGTTCCGGCGGGATGCCGCGACCTCGTGGTGCTCGACGACCTCACCGACACCGCGCCCGGCGGGTCGCTCGACACGCTCGGCGCGACGCTCGCGCAGTACGCGAACGAGGTCGACGCCGAGGGTGACCTGGTGTCGTTCGTCGCGTGCTTCCGCGGGCCGGTGCCCGAGGCGGAGCGCGACTTCGAGGCGCTGCTGTGGAGTGCGCTGCAGCACCTGCACGACAACGACGACGCCCCCTGGGCCGACGGGGTGGCAGCCGACCCCGAGAACCCCCACTTCGCGTTCAGCGTCGCCGGCACCGCGTTCTTCGTGGTGGGGCTGCACCCCAACGCCTCCCGGGTGGCCCGCCGCGCCCCGCTCCCGACCCTGGTCTTCAACCTCCACTCGCAGTTCGAGCGGATGCGCGGCGACGGGCGCTACCAGCGGATGCGCGACACCATCCGCCGGCGCGACACCGACCTGCAGGGCTACCTGAACCCGATGGTCAGCGACCACGGGCAGTCGTCCGAGGCGCGGCAGTACGCCGGCCGCGCCGTGCCCCCCGACTGGACACCGCCGTTCGAGCCCGACCCGGATGCCGTGTCCGCGGCGGAGCAGCCGTGAACCCGGCGCGCACGCGGTTCCCCCGCACCGCTGAGGCCCCGGCCTACCCGGGCTCCGCCGACGCCCCCGCCGACGGCTGGGCCCGGATCGCCCCCCAGCGCGGCGTCGCCGTCGAGCTGGCCCCGGGCGACCGGCTCACCGTGCTCGACCCGTGCGGCGAGCAGGTGAGCGACCTCTACCTCGTGGCCGCCGACGACCCGGCCGAGGTGTTCTCGTCGGGCCGCACCACCGACTTCGGCAACAGCATCTACGTCTCGACCGGCTCGAGCCTGTGGTCGAACCGCAGCCGGGTCATGGCCGAGGTCGTCGACGACTCCGTGGGGGTGCACGACCTCACCCTCACCCCGTGCAGCCAGGCGACCTTCGACCTGCTCTACCCCGAGTTCGCCGGCGCCCCGCACCCGTCGTGCTTCGCCAACCTCTGCGCCGCCCTGGCGCCCTTCGGGGTCGACCCCGACCGCATCGGCACCACGCTCAACGTCTTCATGGACGTGTGGACCGACGAGCGCGGCGAGCTGCACATCGACCCCCCACCGACCCGACCCGGCGACCGGTTCACCATCGAGGCCCGGATGCCGGTGGTCGTCGGGGTCACTGCCTGCTCGGCCGAGAAGTCGAACAACGGGGTCTGCACCCCCATCGACTGGCGCGTGGAGGTCGCGGTCGCAGCGCGCTGACCGGCACTCGGTCGGGCACCGCGGGAGCCCGCGGTCGGCGGCGGTGCCCTCTGTCGGTGCCGGACGGCAGGATGGGCGGATGGACGTCACGCTCGCCGAGGTGGTCGCCGCGTCGCAGGCGGTGGGCGCCACCCGGTCGCGCACCGCGAAGACGCAGACGCTGGCCGAGCTGTTCGTGCGCTGCGACCCGGCCGAGGTCGGCGTGGTCGTCTCGCACCTGTCCGGGGTGCTGCCGCAACGCCGCCTGGGTGTCGGCTACCGCTCGCTGGGGTCGCTGCCCGACCCCGCCGACGAGCCCGTCCTGACGGTGGTCGAGGTCGATGCCGCGTTCACCCGGCTGGCGGCCACGGCGGGGGCCGGCTCCACGGCATCCCGCCGAGCCGAGCTGGCCGGCCTGATGAGCCGCGCGACCGCCGACGAGCAGCGCTTCCTCGTCGACCTGATCACCGGCAACCTGCGCCAGGGCGCCCTCGACGGCGTGGTGCTCGCCGCGATCGCGAAGGCGTACGCCGTGCCCGACGCCGTGGTGCGGCGCGCCACCATGCTGGCCGGCACCGCCGCCGAGGTGGCCGGGCTCGCGGCCACCGGTGGGGTCGAGGCACTGGAGCAGGTCGGGCTCGTGGTGGGGCGGCCGGTGCGCCCGATGCTGGCGGCCTCGGCGAAGACCGCGGCCGAGGCGGTGCAGGCCGTGGGTGGTGGCGACCTGCTCGTCGACGGCAAGCTCGACGGCATCCGGGTGCAGGTGCACCGGCGCTCGGGTGAGGTCACGGTCTACACCCGCAGCCTCGACGAGATCACCGAGCGGGTGCCCGAGGTGGTCGAGGCCGTGGCCGCGCTGCCGGGTGGCGACCTCGTGCTCGACGGCGAGGCGATCGTGATGCTGCCCGACGGGCGGCCGGCGCCGTTCCAGGTCACCGGGGCCCGCACGGCCAGCTCGGCCGACGTCGCGGGCCTGCGCGAGCGGGTGCCGCTCACGACGTTCCTGTTCGACCTGCTGCACCGCGACGGGATCGACCTCATCGACGAGCCCGCCCGGGTGCGGCACGACGCCCTGGTCGAGCTCGCGCCGCACCTCGTCGTGCCGCGCCTGCTGACCGGCGATGCCGAGGCGGCCGAGGCGTTCTTCGCCGAGCTGGTCTCGGCCGGTCACGAGGGCGTGGTCGTCAAGGCTGCCGACAGCCCCTACGCCGCCGGTCGCCGCGGCAGCGGCTGGGTCAAGGTCAAGCCCACGCACACCCTCGACCTCGTCGTGCTCGCCGTCGAGTGGGGCTCGGGCCGCCGGCAGGGCACCCTGTCCAACATCCACCTCGGCGCCCGCGACCCCGAGACCGGTGGGTTCGTGATGATCGGCAAGACGTTCAAGGGCATGACCGACGAGATGCTCCGCTGGCAGACCGAGCGGTTCACCGCGCTGGCGGTCGGCGGCACCGACGGCTGGGTGGTCGAGGTGCGCCCGGAACAGGTCGTCGAGATCGCGTTCGACGGGCTGCAGCACTCGAGGCGCTATCCCGGTGGTGTCGCGCTGCGCTTCGCCCGGGTGCTGCGCTACCGCGACGACAAGACGGCCGACGAGGCCGACACGATCGCGACCGTGCAGGCGCTCGCCCCGCAGTCCTGACGCACCGGGTTCGACGCCTCCGCTCGTCCCGTTGACAGCGACGACCTGCGCCGCGAGGCTCGACCCGGGCCGGGTGCCACGGACACGGGCCCGGTCGGCTCGCCAGGGCGGAGGCACCGCCCGGCTCCTCGAGAGGACTGTCCCCATGACCGTCGAGATCCCCCGGTTCCTCACCGACACCCAGGCCGACCTGGTGCGCGAGACCGAGCCGAAGCGCATGGAGAAGCTCGACGAGGACGAGCTGCTCGAGCTGCACACCCGGGTGCGCCGGGCCCGCTCGAAGTACGTGAAGCTCTACCGGCAGACCGGTGCCTCGCGGGTCGGGATGAAGGGCGCTCGGGGGCACGCCCGCCCGGGCAACGCGGCCAACGCCGCCAAGGCCGAGGTGTTCGAGCTGGCGCTGGCCCGGGTCAGCGCGCGGGTCGACGTGGTGGCGCGAGCCGCCGCCGAGGAGCTCAAGGCCGAACGGCTGGCTGCGGTGGCCGCGTCCCGGGGGTCCACCGGCCCGGGGTCCGCGCCGGCCGGTGGCCGCACCTCCGCCGCCGGGGCGAGCACCCGTCGCCGCGCCACGAAGACCACGGGTGGCGTGAAGCGCGACGCGTCGTCGCGCGCCAAGGGGGCTGCGCGACAGGCGAAGAAGGACTCCCGCTGACTGCAGGGCTCACCGGGCGCCCTGCTTGACTGGGCGTGGGCCGCGGCTGACCGCGGTTCGGGCTCACGAGGTCGGAGGACGACATGGCATACGGCAGCGGCGAGCGGCCCACGGGCGATCCGTCGGGGCTGGTGGAGTCCTCCCGCGGCGTGTGGGCCTTCACCGCCGACGTCGACCTGCTCCGGCGGCTCGCGGGCGCGGGCTTCGACTGGGTGGCCCTCGACGCCCAGCACGGACCGGTCGACCGCGCCGCGCTCCACGTCGTCGGTCGTGGCCTCGCGGATGCCGGCGTCGCCCTCGTCGTGCGGGTGCCGGCGGTCGACCCGGTGTGGATCGGCGCGGCGCTGGATGCCGGTGCCGCGGCGGTCGTCGTGCCGTCCGTCACCGGGCGGGACGATGCCGCGCTCGCCGGCTCGCGCGTCCCGCTACCCGCCCGAGGGCGACCGCAGCTGGGGCCCCTTCGCGCCCCTGTGGGGTGGCACCGCGCCCGATGCCGGCCACGGCCAACGCCGCCGTGCGCTGCCTGGTCATGGTCGAGACGGTCGGCGCCCTGGCCGACGTCGACGCCATCGCCGCGACCCCGGGCGTCGACGGTCTCTTCGTCGGCCCGCTCGACCTCGCGCTCGCCCTCGGCACCACCGTCGACGCGCTGCTCGACGACCACTCCGACGGCAACCCGCTCGGCCGGGTCGTCGAGGCGGCGCAGCGGCACGGCATCCTCGTGGCGGGGTTCGCGGGCACCCCGGCGAACGCGCGGCGGCTGCGGGCACACGGCATCCGCTGCCTGGCGGTGAGCACCGACGTGGCCGTGGTGGCCGAGGGGGCCGCAGCGGTGCTCGCGGCCGACGACGGCGGCTGACCGTGGGCCCCGTTCCGGGGCTCACCCCGGCGGGGTGAGGCGCGCGGGTCAGGCTGCCCTTAGAAACGGTGGAGCGGCCGGACGGCCGCGCGCCGGCGACCTGTGCCGCGCTGGACGAGGAGAGTGGGCCACGATGTCGCACGACAACACGTCAATGACGACGGACCTGAACAAGCGGGGTGGCTTCAGCGGGGGCGAGAACACCGGTGCGGTCGCCTTCGCCGGGGTGCTGCTGATCATGGTGGGGCTGTTCCACGCCCTCCAGGGGCTGGTCGCACTGCTCGGCGACGACATCTACGTGCGGGGCGAGAACTACGTCTTCCACTTCAGCTTCACGACGTGGGGCTGGATCCACCTGCTGCTGGGGCTGCTGACGGCGGCCGCGGGTGCCGGGCTGTTCTTCGGCAAGACGTGGGCGCGCACCGTGGCCGTCATCGCCGCGGCGGTCAGCATGATCGGCAGCTTCGCGTGGCTGCCGCACTACCCGATCTGGGGCGTGATGATCATCGCCCTCGACGTGTTCGTCATGTGGGCCGCGATCGTGCACGGCCGGGCGCTCGTCGAGGAGTGAGCCCGGCGCGGCCGGCGGGCCGCGGTCAGCCGGTGACGAGCTTGTAGTCGCCGGCCTCGTCGAGGGCCGCCGCGACCGCGGCGTCGGTGAGCGCCTCGTCCGAGGTGACGCTCACGGTCGACGTGCCGTCGGCGACGAGCTCGACCTGCACGTCCTTGACACCCGGCAGTGCCGCGACCTCGCTGGTCACGGCGCTGACGCAGTGCCCGCAGGTCAGTCCGGTCACCGGAAAGGTCTGGGTGCTCATGGTTCTCCTTGGGTGTGTCGAGCACGGCGCGGAGCCTGCTCCGGGTGTGGGGAGGCCCATGGCCTCCCTGCCTTTCTTTTATACTCCCCGGAGGTATGTAGCATACCTCCGGGGAGTATTGTTCGGAGTGCCGGACAAATACCCCTCATGGGTATTTGCATGGGCCCGAGGTCTGGACATTATGGCCCCTTTCCAGGCGTCCGCACGAGGTTTATGACAAAACCCACGGGCCTCTCGATTCCGACGTGTCGCTCGGTGTGCCGAGCAATACGGTCAAACGGTCAAGCAGTCGATCAGTCGATCGAGAGAGGAACCCTCATGGGAAACGCACCGCAGTTCGTCGATCTCCTGCCCCTGTGGGTGACGTGGGTCTGGCTGGTCGCCCTGACCGCCGTCCTCGTCCTCCACTGCGGGCACTTCGTCACGATGGGTGGCCAGCACCGCTGGTTCCACGCCAGCCACATCCTGATGCTGGTCAGCCAGATCTACATGTACGCGGGGATGGCGTACAAGTGGACGTGGTTCCCCCACACCCTGTGGGTCAACATCTTCTGGCTCTCCAGTGCCGCGATCGGCATCTGGATGGTCGTGCGGCTCGTCCAGCGCCGTCCGTTCAGCGCCCTGTGGATCCTGGCCCTGATCATGCAGGTGTCGATGGCCTACATGTGGATGCCGAAGTGGATGCCGGCGCTCACCTGGGCCCTGGTGGTCTACTTCAGCCTCGAGGCCATTGCCTGGCTGGCCGGCCTCATGAACGACTCCAAGCCGTCGATGGGCATCGGGCCGCGCCACACGGAGACCACTGCGCCGCCTGCTGAGCTCGTCACCGCCTCCGGCGGGCCCGCGGCCAACGCCGTCGGCGTGCGCGAGGAGACCAAGCAGCAGCTCGCCTTCGTGCCGCTCGTTCCACAACACCGTGACCAGCCGGGTCAGCATGGCCGTGATGGCCGCGAGCATGGCCTACATGTTCGCCGCGATGCAGCTGATGCGCAGCGCGATGATGACGATGTAGCGCACCTGGCCGACCGCCGGCACCGATGACGGGGACCACCCACGGGTGGTCCCCGTCATCGCGTCGGTGGTGACCGCCTGTCGGCGGTCACCGCCCGTCGGCGGTGGTCAGCGGGACAGCCGGGGGACGCGCACGTGCACCCCGGACCGCAGCACGGTCCGCAGGGTGTCGTCAGCCACGACGAGGAGGACGCAGGTCAGCAGCGCCATGGCCACGTGAGCCTGGACCAGGGCGACCGACAACCCGGTGTCGACCACCGTCACGGTGTCGTCGAGGCGCAGCGCCGAGTGGGTCGGGTGCACGGTGGCCCTGGTTGCCGAGCCTCCCGTGGACGGCTCCATGCTCAGCAGCGCCGCGACCATGATGACCTGCGCGCTGCAGGCAGCGGCGAGCGCCCGCGACAGGGAGACGGTCGGCATCACGACCCAGACCACCGGGGCGACCAGCACGGCGACGATGGCCAGGGGGATGACCTGCACGGGCTCCCCGGTACCGATCTGGTGGGCCACCGCGCCGAAACCGACGAACACGACCGTGGCCGCCACGGCCAGGCGCGCCCGCGCCCGCGCCGCTCTGTCGGTTGTGTCGCCGGTCACACCGCCGACGGTAGCGCGCCGCAGCGGGGGTTGTCCGCGAGTTCGTGGAAAGCCTGTTGATGGCGCGGTGCCCGCCAGTACTCTCGGGCGGTGAGCGGATCAGGGGGACGCGCGGTGCGCCGGTTGCGCGCCGTCGTGGCGACCCTGGTGGTCGTCGCCCTGGGCGCCTCCGCGCACGGGATGAGTGGCGGCCCCGCCCTGAAGCCCGTTTCCGCGGCGGTGCTCCTGGTCCTCGTCGGGCCGCTGGTCTGGCTCGTCCTGCGCGCTCGCACCTCCGTGGCGCGGATGGTCCTCGCGATCGCCGCCGGGCAGGTCGTCACCCACCTGGCCCTCGTCGGCATGACGCCCTCGCCGGGCCATGCGGTGCCGGCGCACCACGTCCATGACGCCTCGGCCGTGGTCGCCATCGGCTCGACCCCACCGCTCGCGCTGCACCTCACGGGCCCGATGGTGCTCGCCCACGTGCTGGCGACGGTGGTGGCGAGCCTGCTGCTGGCCGTCGGCGAAGACGTCGTGCGCGCCGTCGTCCGGCGCCTCGTCGTCGTGCTCCGCACGGCGACCGTTCCGGCCACCGTCCGCGTCCGCCTCGGCGCGGCACCTGTTCGTCGCCTCGCAGGTCGCCGGACGCGACCGGTCGGAGGACGCGCTCCACCGCTGCGCACCTGCTGAGCCGGTTCGAGGTGTCTCGGGCCGGCCGGCCACGCGACCCCCGACCCCCGCGGTAACCCCCGCACGCCCTCCAGGAGACTCCTGTGCCCACCCGAAGCTTCGCGACCCGTCGGGTCGCCGTCATCTGCTCCACCGTCCTGCTTGCCGCCGGCCTCACCGCCTGTGGTTCCGAAACGCCCACCGACCCCGGCGCCTCGGCGTCGGCATCCAGCTCGGCCGTGCCGAGTGCCCTCACCCTCGACGACGGCTGGGTCAAGGCCGTCGACGCCCCAGCGGGAGGCGGGATGTCCTCGACGCCCTCCCCGAGCGCGACCGCTTCCTCCGGGACGGGCGAGATGTCCGCCATGGGCGCGATGAGCGCCATGTTCGGCACCTTGCGCAACACCTCGTCGGCCGATATCACGGTGACCGGCGGGTCAAGCCCGCTGGCCGGGGTCGTCGAGCTGCACGAGACGGTCAAGAACGACGCCGGTCAGATGCAGATGCAGCCCAAGGCGGGCGGCTTCGTCATCCCCGCGGGCGGCACGTTCGTCCTGCAGCCGGGAGGCAACCACGTGATGCTCATGGCCCTCAAGGGGTCCCTCGAGAACGGCGCGAGCACCACGGTGACCCTGACGACCAGTGGCGGCGACGTGTCCCTGACGGTTCCGGTGCGCGCCTTCCCGGGGGCACAGGAGTCCTACGTCCCGACACCGTCGGCGTCGTGAGCTCACCCCACGAGGAGCGTGCGGCGGTCTCCGACCGCCGCACGCTCCTGCGCTCGGGGCTCGCCGGCGCAGGCCTGGTGGCCGGTGCGGCGGTGACGACCGTCGCAGGCTGCACCAGGTCTGCTGTCGAGCCGGCTGCTGGTGCGACCTCGACCCCCGCGGCCGCGACGGTGGCCACGTCGCCGGCCCGCGCGTTCCGCGGGGCGCACCAGGCCGGCATCCTCGAGGGGCCACCGGCGTACGCCACCTTCGTGGCCCTCGACCTCGACCGGGGGGCCGACGCCGACTCGGTGCGCCGGCTCCTCACGGTGTGGACCGACGACATCGAGCGCTTGATGGCGGGGCGGGCTCCGCTGACCGACCTCGAGCCCGAGCTCGCGGCGGTCACGGCACAGCTCACCGTCACCGTGGGGGTCGGCCCAGCAGTGGTGGCAGCGGCCGGGGCCGAGGCCCCCGGCTGGCTGGCGCCACTACCTCCCCTGACGATCGACCGCCTCGAGGACAGGTGGAGCGGTGGTGACCTGTTCCTCCAGATCTGTGCCACGAGCCCCACGACAGTGGCCCATGCCCAGCGCCGGCTGCTCGCCGGGGTCGCGGGACTGGCCCGGGTCCGGTGGGTGCAACGCGGCTTCCGTGAGCCGCATGAGGGTCCGGGCCTGCCGATGCGCAACCTGTTCGGGCAGGTCGACGGCACGGTGCAACCCGACGTCGCCGGCGTCGACGCCGCGCTGCTCTGGGCGGGCGACTCGGCTCCGTCCTGGCTGCGCGGGGGCTCGGCGGTCGTCGTGCGCCGTATCGCCATGGACCTCGAAGCCTGGGACCGTGCCGACCGGATGTCGCGGGAGTTCGCCATGGGCCGCCGGCTCGACACGGGGGCGCCGGTGACCGGCACCGATCTGCACGACGCCCCGGACCTGGAGGCCGTCGACTCACTCGGCCTGCACGTCATCGATGACGCGTCGCACCTGCGACGGGCGCACGCCACGGCCCCGCACGAGCGGTTCCTGCGCCGGCCGTACTCGTACGACGACCCGCCCGAGGGTGGTGCCACGAGCTCGAGCGGGCTCGTCTTCGTCGCCTACCAGGCCGACCCGGTGCGCCAGTTCCTGCCGGTGCAGCAGCGACTGTCCGAGCGCGACCTGCTCAACCTGTGGACCACACCAGTGGGCTCGGCCGTGTTCGCCGTGCTCCCGGGGGCGGGCGCAGGGAGAGATCCTGGGCGAGGCGATGCTGGGCTGAAGCGCGAACTCGCGGCGAGGCTAGGCGTCCGGGTCGTCGAAGACGTGGAGCCCGGCCGGGTCCACGACGACCCGGACCATGGTGCCGGGAGCCAGGTGCAGGTCCCTCAGGGACTCCAGCGAGGCACGGGCGGCGATCGGCGCGGCTCCTCCGACCCTGATGTGGACCTCGTTGCCGGCGGCCTCCAGGCCGGCGATCGGGGCGACCCATCCACCGGCTGCGTCGTTGTCGTCAGCGGCCGTGACCGTGACGTCGCGCGGCGCGATGACGACGTCGACCGGGCCGTCCTTCCCGGACGCGCCCACGTCAACGGCGGCGCCCTCGGCGAACTCGATGAACCGACCACGGCGGTGTGCGTGGAGCAGGTTGGTGCCGACGAGTGCAGCTGCGTACTGGGTGCGCGGCCGACCCTCCAGCTCTACGGGTTCGGAGATCTGGGCGACCTGCCCCTCGTCGAGCACGATGACCCGGTCAGCGAGCACGAGCACGTCGACGACGTCATGGGCCACCAGCACCGTGAACCCCGCCTGCTGCGCCAGGTACCCGTGCAGCTCGCAGCGCACCTGGAGGCGCGTCGCGGAGTCGAGGGCGCTGAGGGGCTCGTCCAGCAGGAGGAGCCGGGGGCCACGGGCCAGGGCACGGGCGAGTGCGACCCGCTGGGCCTGGCCACCGGACAGCGAGCCGGGCCGGACGTCGGCGAGGTCGTCGACGCCGAAGCGTTCCAGCCAGTGCGATGCGATGGCGCGTGCCTCGGCTGCCGGCGTCCCCCGGCGGCGCGGGCCATAGGCGACGTTGTCCCGGACGCTCATGTGTGGGAACAGCAGCAGATCCTGGAAGACGACACCCAGGTCGCGTTCCTCCGGGGGTGTCCACGGGTCGACGCCGGAGCGGTCGAACACCTGGCCGTCCATCGAGAGGGAACCGGACGACATCCTGAGCAGACCTGCGAGCGTGTTCAAGGCGGTGGACTTGCCCGACCCGTTGGGGCCCACGAGAGCGATCGTCTCACCGGGCGAGCACGAGAACTGCGCGTCCAGGACGAAGCGCCCCAGGTCCACGGTGCCGTCGAACACCAAGGTCATGGCATCGGCCGGAAACGGTTGCGGAGCAGCGCGAGCACGATGAGCGTGGGGAAGAGCAGGAGCATGCTCAGGAGCACCGCTTGGTCCAGGTCGGTCTCGAGTGCCAGGAACGTGGCAAGGGGCAGGGTCTGGGTCCTGCCGGGCAGGTTCCCCGCGAAGGTGACCGTGGCCCCGAACTCGCCCAACGACCTCGCCCATGCCAGTGCCGCGCTCGCCAGGAGCGTGGGTGTGACCAGAGGCAGGATGACGGTTCGGGCCACGACGCCGGGTGAGGCCCCGAGGCTGGCGGCCGCAGACGCGAGTCGTCGGTCGACGGATCGGAAGCCGCTCTCCATCGTGATCACGACGAATGGGAGCGCCACGAAGGACACCGCCACCACCACTCCGGCCGTGCTGAACGGCAGGGCAAGTCCGGTCCAGTCGTACAGCACCCGCCCCAGGGTGCCGCGGCGCCCCAGGACCGAGAACAGTCCCACTCCACTGACCAGTGGCGGGAGGAGCAAGGGCACCAACACCACCGCCCGCAGGAGCGCGCGCCCCGGGAACCGACCGTGCGCAAGGATCCAGCCCAGCGGCACCCCCAGGAACAGGGCGACCACCGTGGATGCCGTCGCACAGATCGCCGACAGCTGGATGGCGTCAGCCACGCCAGGGCGGCTCAGACGTTCGACGGCAGTGCCCCACGGTGCCCGCAGGACGAGCCCGAGGACCGGGAGCGAGAGGAAGAGCGCGGCCAGGATGCCGACGAACACGAAACCTCGAGGCGCCCGGTCCTCGACGAGGGAACGGTCGGTCACGGCTTCAGGAAACCGGCTTTGCTCGCCAGCTCGAGCCCGTCGCTCGACGCGAGGAAGGCGACGAACGCCTTCGCGGCCGCTGCGTTGGTACTGGCCGACAGCGCGGCCGCCGACACCTCCGACGACACGTTCGCGGAGTCGGGGATCACGATGCTCTCGACCTTGTCGCCCCCGGCGGCGACGTCGGTGGCGAACACCAGACCGACGTCGATCTCACCGGTCGACGCCTTCGTCACGAGGGCCGGGCTGCCACCCGGCTCCAGCGTGTCGGCGTCCAGCGAGATCGAGGACTTCGAGGCGAGCTGCTCGCTGAGCTTGCCGCACGGCAGCTCCGTCGCGCACACGCCGACCGCGAGGGACGCGTCTGCGAGGGCCTCGACTCCCTTCACTCCAGCCTGGTTGCCGGCCGGGACGACCAGGGCCATCGGGCTACGGGCGATGACGTCGGCCTCGCCGGCCACCATGCCCTTCGACGTCGCCTGGCCCATGGTGCCCGCGTCAGGAGTGACGAGCACGTCCGCCGGAACCCCGCCTGCGATCTGGGTCAGCAGGGTGGGCACGTGACCCAGGCTCAGCTGAACCTTGACCCCGGGGTTCTCTGCCTCGAACTGGGTCTTCGCAGCCTCCAGGAGCCCCTTCAGGGGACCGGCAGCCATGACCGTCATGGTGCCCGTCAGCGGCTCCGCGCCGGCGGTCGAGGATGCTGTCGCGGTGGTCGTGGTGTCGGTCGCGGTGGCACCCCCTCCACACGCCGAAGCCAACAGCGCGAGCGCCACCAAGGGCGCCACCGCGATGATTCGATGCCCCGTCAGGACTGCAGTGCGCATCATTGAACCTCTTTCCTCGATTGCCGAAAACATGACTCGCACTAACCATCGTCCGCAGGTTCTGCGGGCCGTCCGGATATCGAGGACACCGACCTATGACCTCAGTCACTTCCGGATACCGTTCGGGGGTATGTCCGTGCGAGAAGCGGTGAAATGAAGCGCCTGACAAAACGGCCCGAATACGGTCTCCTGCTAATCCGCGGGTCATTCCCTGCCGGGGAGCCCGGGTTGCGTCGCCGAGGTCGTGCCCGGAACCCGGCACCCGCACCACCACCAAAGGAGTGCACATGGATGCCGCCGAGGTCCCCACCCCGGCCCTCGACTGCAGCGGCGGCCTGCGCCTCGGCGACGGCCTGACCGACCCACCGACCCCGCTGCCCCGGGGCAGGGTCACGTCGTTCTGGCCACGCCGGACCTGACCGGAAGCGGCCGCATCATGGTGCTGTACATCGTCGGCGGTCTCGCCGTGTTCGTGGGCTCCGGCGTCATGGCGATGGCCGGGCTGGGTACTGCGTTCCTGTTCGTCCCGTTCTTCTACTACCTCGGGCTTCCCCTCGCCGAGGCGACATCCGCGGCTCTCCTCATCAACGTCGTGAGCCTGTCGACCGCCACCGTCACGTACGCACGGGCCCGCCTCATCGACTGGCGGGCCGGGATCCCCGTCCTCGTCGCGGCTGTCATCCTGGCCCCCGTCGGCGCCGCCCTCACCGTTCGGGTGCCACAGGACGTCCTGCTCGCCATCCTGGCCGGCTTCCTCGTCTTCGCCGGCACGATGATGCTCTTCTACCGCCCTCCCGCCGCGCGGCGCGAGCCGGGAGCCGCGGTCGAAGCCGTGGCCGGGGCTGGTGTGGGCGGGGTCGCCGGGTTCCTCGGCGGCCTGCTCGGGGTGGGCGGGGGCAACATCATCCTTCCCGGGCTGACCTGGCTGGGTCTGGACGCCAAGCTCGCCGCAGGAACCACAGCCCTGGCCGTCGTCTTCTCCTCGCTGTCGGGCTTCCTGGGCCACGTCGCGTTGGGCGGCCTCGACCCGACCTTCCTGCTGACCATGGCCGTCCTCGCAGCGGGCGGTTCGTTCGTCGGCTCCAACCTCATGGCCAACAGGCTGTCCAGCGCTCAGCTCAAGCGGTTCATCGGTGTGCTGCTCTGGGCCATCGCGCTCAAGCTGGCGTTCGACCTGCTCGCCTGAAGACCGGCTGGTCGACCGAGGATCGATACGCGGCGCCGCGGTCGTGCGACCTGCGGTCGTGCTGGTGGCCAGGGGCGGGGTCGAACCGCCGACCTTCCGATTTTCAGTCGGACGCTCGTACCAACTGAGCTACCTGGCCGGACCAGAGGCGAAGCGGCCGGAGAAACCGACCGCTCCTTCTCGGAGCGACCCCGACGGGACTCGAACCCGCGACCTCCGCCGTGACAGGGCGGCGCGCTAACCAACTGCGCTACGGGGCCTTGTGAAAGGCCTTGCTGTACGTATCCCCAACGGGATTCGAACCCGTGCTACCGCCGTGAAAGGGCGGGGTCCTGGGCCGCTAGACGATGGGGACCCGACCTCGACCGGGCCTCAAGGTCGCGCAGCGCGCAGCGCTCGGATCCGTCGAGGACTCCGAAAGCATAGGGGACACCCGGCGCGTCACCAAAACGGGGATGCCGTCGCAGGCCGGCACGCTCGCCCGGCGCCGATTCGTCAGCATGTGTTGACGCCGCGATCGCGTCAGCATATGCTGACGAACATGACGCGAACTGCCACCGACCTCGCGGGCGACCTCGACAGCACCGACCCCACGGTCGGCCTGCGATCGGTCGCCGCGCTGCGCCGCCTGCTCGAGCAGCTCGAGGCGCTGCACGTGCGCAACGCCCGGGCCAAGGGGTGGTCGTGGCAGGACATCGCCGACGCCCTCGGCGTCACCAAGCAGACCGTCCACCGCAAGCACGCCCGGAGGTAATCGTGTTCGAACGCTTCACGCGCGACGCCCGCACCGTCGTCGTCTCGGCCATCGACCTGTGCAGCACGCTCGACGCCGACGAGGTGCGCCCGGTGCACCTGCTCCTCGCCCTGACCCAGGAGGGCAACGGGGCCCGCGGCCTGCTCGCGGCGCACGGCATCACCGAGGATGCCGTGCGCGCCACCCTGGGTGCCCCGCGGCCCACCCCGCCGCAGCCGCTGGGTGACGACGACGCGGCGGCCCTGCGGTCGCTCGGAATCGACCTCGACGCCATCCGCGAGGCGGTCGACGGGCAGTTCGGCGAGGGCGCCCTCGAGGGAGCTTTGGAAGGCGGCGCCGCTGGGTCCCCCGAGGGGGCGGACCCCGACGACGTCGACCTCGATCAGTCCCGCCGGCGCTTCACCCTGGGCGGGCACGTGCCGTTCGGCCGCGGTGCCAAGAAGGTGCTCGAGCTGTCGCTGCGCGAGGCGATCCGAGTGCACTCCCGCGAGATCCGCAGCGAGCACATCGCCCTGGCGGTGCTGCGCACCGACGACGACGCGGTGCGGATGCTGCTGGGCTCGCTCGGCGTCGACGTCGCCGCCCTGCGGGCTGACCTCGACGGCCGGGGCCGCCGCACCGCCTGACCCGGCACGCGCCGGTCCCCGAGACGTGGGTGAAACTCTCCGCCCAGCCGTCGGTTATCACCCACATTCGCAAGGGAGGTGGCGACGGAGTCAGCGGCTGGGGTTCGCCCAGGCGAGGAGGCGGTCGGCATCCCAGGTGGTGACGATGCGCTCGGTCGGCACCCCGAGGCGCTCGGCGCGCTCGCAGCCGTACGCCTTCATGTCGAGCTGGCCGGGGGCGTGGGCGTCGGAGTCGATGGCGAACAGGCAGCCGATCTCCAGGGCCAGCAGCAGCAGCTCGTCGGGCGGGTCGCACCGCTCGGGGCGGCTGTTGATCTCGACCGCCGTGCCGTGCTCGGCGCACGCCTCGAACACGGCCCGGGCGTCGAAGTCGGACTGCGGCCGCGTGCCGCGCGAGCCCTCGACGAGGCGCCCGGTGCAGTGCCCGAGCACGTTCACCCGGGGGTTCGACACTGCGATGACCATCCGGGCCGTCATCGGGCCGCCGTTCATCCGCAGCTTGCTGTGCACCGATGCCGTGACGAGGTCGAGGCGCGCGAGCATGGCCTCGGTCTGGTCCAGCCCGCCGTCGTCGAGGATGTCGACCTCGATGCCCTTGAGCAGCCGGAACGACCCGCCCAGTGACCGGTCGATGGCCTCCACGATGCCGATCTGCTGGGTCAGCCGCTCCACCGTGAGCCCGTTGGCGACGCGCAGCTGCGGGCTGTGGTCGGTGAGCACCAGCCACTCGTGGCCGAGCTCGATGCCGGTGAGCACCATCTCGTCGATCGGGCTGCCGCCGTCGCTCCAGTCGGAGTGCAGGTGGCAGTCGCCGCGCAGCGCGGCGTACGTCGACTCGCCGCCGTCGACGAGCGGCCCGCCCGACTTCTCCTGCAGCGAGCCGAGATACGCGGGCAGCTCACCGGCGAGCGCCTCGGCGATGACCCCGCTCGTCGACTTCCCGATGCCGGGGATCTCCTGCAGGGTGCCGGCCTCGGCCCGCTCGCGCAGCTCGTCCTCGCCGACCTGCTTGAGCGTCTTGACCGCGTTGCGGAAGGCCTCGACCCGGTAGGTGCCGGCCCGGGTGCGCTCGAGCAGGAACGCGACCCGGCGCAGCGCCTCGATCGGGTGGACCGGCGCCTCCAGCGGCTCGAGCAGCGCGACCATCAGAGGCTGAACTGGCGCTTCACGATGCCGTCCCAGACGCGGTCGCCGCCGACGGCCCTGGCTGTCACCATGGCGCGGGCGGCCGGCGTGAGCAGGTAGCGGGTGCGGGGGCGCTCGGCCTCGACCGCCTTGACCAGGGCCTGCGCCACGCTGTCGGCGGAGGCGGAGAGCCGCGGGTTGGCGTAGGCGGCGCTGTTGCCCTCGGCGACCGACGCACGCATCGCGGCGTAGGGGGAGTCGTCGTGCGAGGCGAGCGCTCCGGACGCGCTGATCGTCTCCTCGAACCCGCTGCGGGTGACCCCCGGCTCGACCACGACGACCTGCACCCCGAACGGCTTCACCTCGACCCGGAGGGCGTCGCTCAGCGCCTCCACGGCGTACTTCGTCGCGTGGTAGTAGCCGCCGAGCGGGAAGGTCATCCGCCCGCCCATCGAGCTGATGTTGACGATGCGTCCGCGGCCGGTGGCGCGCATGCCGGGCAGGACGAGCTGGCACATCCGGGCCAGCCCGAAGACGTTGGTCTCGAACATGGCTCGCACCTTGTCCAGCTCGACCTCCTCGACGGCGCCGTACTCGCCGTAGCCGGCGTTGTTGACCAGGGTGCCCACCGCGCCGTGCGCCGCCTCGACCTCGGCGACCGCGGCCGCCATCGAGGCCTCGTCGGTGACGTCGAGCGCGGTCACGCGGGCGCCCGCGGCAGCGAGGTCGGCGAGCGTCTCGGGACGCCGGGCGGTGGCCCACACGGTGTGGCCCCGGGCGAGCAGGGCCTGCGCGGCGGCGCGGCCGATGCCGGTGGAGCAACCGGTGATGAGGATGGGGTCGCGGTCGTACTCAGTCATGGGAAATCCGTTCTCTCTCAGACGATCTCGGTGAGGGCAGTGAGCAGGCGGTCGACGTCGTCGGCGGACGTGTAGGGCGCGAGCCCCACCCGCACCCCGCCGGTGTCGCCCAGCCCCAGGTGGCGGGAGCACTCGATGGCGTAGAAGTGCCCGGCCGGCGCGTTGACGCCGCGCTCGGCGAGCCGCCGGCGGATCTCCTGCGGGTCGCGACCGGCCACCGTGAAGAGCAGGGTGGGGGTGCGCGAGCGGGCGTTGCTGTGCACCGTGACACCGGGGAGGCCGCGCAGGGCGGGTTCCAGCTCGTCGAGCAGCGCGCGCTCGTGCACGTGCACCGCCGACATCCCCGCCTCGATCCGCTCGCGCCGGGTGCCGCCCGCGCCGGAGCCGTCGAGGCTCGCGATGAAGTCGACCGCGGCGGTCGTGCCGGCCATCAGCTCGTAGGGGAGGGTGCCGAGCTCGAACCGCTCGGGCACGGCATCCGTCGACGGCAGCAGCTTGTCGGGGTGCAGGGTCTCGAGCAGCGCCGGGTCGGCGGCGAGCACCCCGCAGTGCGGGCCCATGAACTTGTAGGGCGAGCAGGTCCAGAAGTCGGCGCGCAGGGCGGCGAGGTCGACCGAGGCGTGGGCGGTGGCGTGCACGCCGTCGACCCAGTGCAGGGCGCCGACCTCGTGGGCCAGGTCGGCCACCCGGCAGACCGGCGTGCGGGTCCCGATCAGGTTCGAGGCGCCCGTGGTGGCCACGAGCCGGGTGCGCTCGGAGATCGCGGCGGCCACGGCATCCGCGGACAGCTCGCCGGTGGCGGGGTCGAAGTCGACCCAGCGCACCGTGGCGCCCGCCGCCTCGGCCGCCTGCACCCAGGGGCGGATGTTCGCGTCGTGGTCGAGCCGGGTGACGACCACCTCGTCGCCGGGGCCCCAGTCCTTGGCCAGCGCCCGGGCGAGGTCGTAGGTGAGCGAGGTGGCGCTGCGGCCGAACACGATGCCGCGCGGGTCGGCCCCGAGCAGGTCGGCGAGGGCGCTGCGGCAGTCGGTGACCACCTGCTCGGCGCGCCGCTCCGACGCGGTGACCGTGCCGCGGTTGGAGATCGCGCTGGTCAGGGTGTCGGCGACGGCGCGGGCGACGACGTCGGGGGTCTGGCTGCCGCCGGGGCCGTCGAAGTGCGCGGCCCCCTCGGCCAGGGCGGGGAAGTGGGCACGGACCGAGGCGACGTCGAGCGGCATACGGGCAATCCTGCACCAGCCCCCAACCACACCGTCACAACTTTCCCGCCCGATGGCGGAAGGTCCATGTCCGCACCAGAACCGAAGTGGCGCGGACCTGAAGCTTCCCGCACCGGGCGGGAAAGTTGAGGCGGCTCACCAGGAGGTGTGCAGCGGGCGCCCCTCCGCGAAGCCGGCGGTGCTCTGGATGCCGACCGTCGCCCGCTCGTGGAACTCCTCGAGCGTGCGTGCCCCGGCATACGTGCAGCTGCTGCGCAGCCCGGCGACGATCTCGTCGATGACGTCCTCGACGCTGGGCCGGGCCGGGTCGACGTACATCCGGGCCGAGCTGATGCCCTCCTCGAACATCGCCTTGCGGGCCCGGTCGTAGGCCGTGTCGCTCGCCGTGCGACCGCGCACCGCCCGCGACGACGCCATCCCGAACGACTCCTTGAACTGCCGCCCTGCCTCGTCGGTGTAGAGGTCGCCGGGCGACTCCAGCGTGCCCGCGAACCACGAGCCGATCATCACGTTCGACGCGCCGGCGGCCAGGGCGAGCGCGACGTCGCGCGGATGCCGCACGCCCCCGTCCGCCCACACGTGCCGTCCCAGCGCGCGCGCCGCAGCAGCGCATTCGAGCACCGCGGAGAACTGCGGGCGGCCGACGGCGGTCATCATCCGGGTCGTGCACATCGCGCCGGGACCCACGCCGACCTTGACGATGTCGGCGCCGGCCTCGATGAGGTCGCGGGTGCCCTGCGCCGAGACGACGTTGCCCGCCACGACCGGCACGCCCGGGTCGAGGGCCCGCACCGCGCGCAGCACCTCGATCATCTTCTCCTGGTGGCCGTGCGCGGTGTCGATGACCAGCACGTCGGCGCCGGCGTCGAGCAGGTCCTTGGCCTTGGTCGCGACGTCGCCGTTGATGCCGACCGCGGCGGCCACCCGCAGCCGCCCGGCGTCGTCGACGGCGGGGGAGTACAGGTGCGCTCGCAGCGCCCCCGCGCGGGTGAGGATGCCGACCAGCCGGCCGTCGTCGGCGACGATCGGGGCCAGCCGGCGGCGGGCGTGCGAGAGGGTGTCGAACGCCGACTCGACGTCGACGCCGTCCTTGAGGGTCACCATGTCGCGCACCATCACGTCGTCGAGCTGGGTGAACCGGTCGACCCCGGTCAGGTCGGTCTCGGTGACGATGCCGACCGGGCGGTCGCCGACGGTGACGATGGCGGCGCCGTGGGCCCGCTTGTGCAGCAGCACGAGCGCCTCGCCGACGGTCATCGTCGGCGTCAGGGTGATCGGGGTGTCGTAGACGAGGTGGCGCGACTTCTGCCAGGTGACCACGTCGCGCACGATCTCGGCCGGGATGTCCTGGGGGATGACGGTGAGCGCACCGCGGCGGGCGGTGGTCTCGGCCATCCGGCGGCCGGCGATGGCGGTCATGTTGGCGACGACGAGGGGGATCGTCGTGCCGGTGCCGTCGACGGACGCGAGGTCGACGTCGAGCCGGCTGGTCACCGACGACCGGTTCGGCACCATGAAGACGTCGTCGTAGGTGAGGTCGATCTGCGGCTGGAGGTCGTTGAGGAAACGCACCCGCCCAGCGTAGGTGCGGCGGGCGCCTTCGGGGCGGGCCCGGCATCCGGCGCTGCACGGCGTGGAATCCCGCACGTGCGGGCTTACTGCTGTCACCTGGGCGATCCGACCGCCACAACCCCGCACGTGCGAGGTCGGCGCTGCGCGGATCATGGGGCAGGATCGCGACGTGAGTCTTCTGGCCCCCTCGCCCGCGGATGCCGCCCGACGCGCCGGTCTGCGCCGGATGCGGCTGCTCGCGGTGTCCCTGCTCGTGCTGGCCGCGGTCGTCTACGCGCTGACCCTCAACCTCGACCACTCCGGGGTGTGGGGCTACGTCAACACCGCCGCCGAGGCCGCGATGGTCGGCGCGCTCGCCGACTGGTTCGCGGTGACGGCGCTGTTCCGGCACCCGCTCGGCATACCGGTGCCGCACACGGCGATCATCCCCAAGCGCAAGAACGAGATCGGCCGCAACCTGCAGGAGTTCGTGACCGAGAACTTCCTCACCGAGGAGATCGCCCGTGACCGGCTCGCGGCGGCGCACGTGGGGGAGCGGGTCGGGCAGTGGCTCGGGGTGCCCGAGCACCGGCACCGGGTGCGCACCGAGGTGGTGCGGGTGGCCCGCGCCGGCCTGGGCCGGATGTCCGACGACGAGGTGCGCGCGCTGGTCGAGGACTTCCTGGTGCCGCGGCTGGTGCAGGAGCCGGTGGCCCCGATCGCCGGCACCCTGCTCGAGGGCATCGTCGACGAGCAGACCCACCACGGGCTGGTCGACCTCGGCCTGGAGCAGCTGCGCGCCTACCTCGCCGACAACCCCGGCACGTATGCCGCGGTGCTGGGTCAGCGCGCGCCGTGGTGGTCACCGCCGTGGGTCGACGACAAGGTGATCGGCTGGTCCTACCAGCAGGTGCTCGCCTGGCTGCAGGACATCCACGACGACCCGCAGCACCCGGCCCGCCAGGCGCTCGACGAGCTGCTGCGCCGGCTCGCCCACGACCTGCAGACCGACCCGGAGGTCATGGCCAGCGCCGAGGCGCTCAAGGAGCGGCTGCTCACCCACCCGCAGGTGCCCGAGACCGCGGTCGGGCTGTGGACGTCGTTCAAGGCGGCGCTGACCACCGCCATGGACGACGAGACGTCCTACTTCCACACCCGCGGCGACGAGCTGCTCGAGCACCTCGGGCAGCACCTGGTCGAGGACGAGGTGTGGCGGGGCCGGCTCGAGGCGCGGCTCGGCGAGGCGGTGTCGTTCTTCGTCAACACCTACGGCAGCGAGCTCGCCGAGGTCATCTCGGTGACCGTCGACCGCTGGGACGGCCAGGAGGCGGCCGAGCGCATCGAGCTGCACGTGGGCCGCGACCTGCAGTTCATCCGGATCAACGGCACCATCGTCGGCGCCCTGGCCGGGCTCGGCATCCACGCCCTGTCGCAGCTCGCCGGCTGACGGCAACCGGCTGACCGGCTCAGCCGCCACAACCCGCGTCCCGGAATCGACCAATAGGGCACTTCAGGGACGCACGCCGACTCGCCGGCGTCCCGGAATCGACCAATAGGTCACTCCGGGGACGGTCGGTGATCCTTGGCTCAGCCGCTTGCTGGCTCAGCCGCCGGAGGGCTCGACCACCTTCGCGGCGTCGCTGCCGGGGCGCGGCCGGGCGGCCCGGCGCGCGCGGGCCGTGGCCGTGAGCTCGGCGACCGCGGCGATCAGGTCGCCGCCCAGGTTGGGCACCCCGACCTCCTCGAGCACCCGCGGGGTCGCGCCGCGGCCGGCGAGCCACACGGGGTGGTCCTCGCTGAGCCGGCGCAGCGCCGACGCGTGCCCACGGAAGCCGGTGGGCCGGCGGCAGGCGAGCACCACGGCATCCGCCTGGGTGAGCCGCGCGGCCTGCGACAGCGAGTGGATGGGGGTGTCGGGGCCGAGGTAGCGGATGCGCCACCCGGCGCGCCCGAGCAGCACGCCGAAGCTGAGCAGCACGATGTCGTGGAACTCGCCGGGCGGGCAGGCCAGCACCGCCACCGGGCCGGTGCCGACGCCCCAGGTGAGCGAGAGCGCCCCGAGCCGGCGGCGCACCAGGCTGCTCGCGAAGTGCTCCTGCGCGATGCCGATGCGGCCGAGCTCCCACATCTCGCCGACCCGCACGAACAGGGGCAGCAGCACGTCGATGATGGCGCTCTCGACCGAGCGCTCGACGAAGGCGGTGTCGAGCACGGCGTGCGCGCGGTCCTCGTCGAGGGCGGTGACGGCGTCGAGCAGCTGGGCCACGAGCATCGGCGGGTCGGCCCGCAGCCCCGGGGGCGCCGAGCCGTTGGGCGTGCCGGCGCCCGGATGCCGTGCCACCACCGTTGGTGCCGCGCCCGGCGTCCCCGGCGCCGGCCCGGCCCGAGCCGTCGTCGGAGTCGTCGTCGTAGCCGGCGGAACCGCCGCGCTCGGTGGCCAGCACCCGCCGCGACGCCTCGGCGGCGCTCACGCCCTGGTCGCGCAGGGCGATGACCTCGCGCACGCGGCGCTCGTCCTCGTGCCCGTAGAGCCGGTAGCCACCCGCCGACCGGACCGGTCGCAGCAGGCCGTACCGGCTCTCCCACGCCCGCAGCACGTGGGTGCTCACGCCCACCTTGGCGGCGAGCTCACCAATCCGCATCGTCGGCGGTACCGAACCCCTCATGGACGCCACGGTAGACGCTGATCTCACCTTTGACAAACATGTGACACATCCTTGGACAAAGTTTGGACACTCCGCGCTCCCGGCCCGTAGCGTGCAGGTGAGGCCAAGCATCGACAGCTCCGGGGCGGCAGGACGTTGCGGCGGATGCGCGTGCCGCCTCACCTACTGTGAAGGTCCGCCATGCGACCGCTCGACGTCGCCCGTGTCCGACTCGCCCGAAAGGACAGCCGATGACCCAGCCCCGCCGCGCCCTGGTCACGGGGGTCACCGGCTACATCGGGTCGCGGCTGGTGCCCGCGCCTGCTCGAGGAGGGCTGGCAGGTGCGCGCCCTGACCAGGGACGACGCCAAGGTGGCCGACCGGTGGTGGCGCGACCAGGTCGAGGTCGTCGAGGGGGATGCCGGCTCGCCCGACACCCTGGCGACCGCGCTCGCCGACGTCGACGTCGCCTACTACTTCCTGCACTCGATGGACGGCGCCGGCGGCTTCGTCGAGCGCGACCGCGAGCTGGCCCGCACCTTCGGGGTGGTCGCCTTCGAGGCCGGCGTCGGCCGCATCGTCTACCTCTCGGGGCTGCACCCCGACGACGACGGCCCGCTCAGCGACCACCTGGCCTCCCGGGTCGAGGTCGGCGACCTGCTGATGTCCAGCGGGGTGCCGACGGCGGTGCTGCAGGCGGCGATCATCCTCGGCTCGGGGTCGGCGTCGTTCGAGATGCTGCGCCACCTCACCACCCGCCTGCCGGTCATGGTCACGCCGAAGTGGCTCGACAACCGGATCCAGCCGATCGCCGTGCGCGACGTGCTGCACTACCTCGTGCGCGCCGCCGACCTGCCGCCGGAGGTCAACCGCACCTTCGACATCGGCGGGCCCGACGTGCTCACCTACCGCGAGATGATCCAGCGCTTCGCGAAGATCGCCGGGCTGATGAGCCGCCGCATCGTCACCGTGCCGGTGCTCACCCCCTACCTCGCCAGCCAGTGGGTCGGCTTCGTGACCCCGGTGCCGACCGGCGTCGCCAAGCCGCTCGTGGGCAGCCTGCTGCACGAGGTGGTCTGCAGCGAGCACGACCTCGACGACCTGGTCGGGCCACCGCCGCAGGGGGCCCTGACGTACGACCGGGCCGTGGCCGACGCCATCGCCGGCGACGACGTGCAGCCCCGCCCCGAGCCGGGCACCGTCGACCCGGCCCGCATCACCAGCGCCGACCCCGCGTGGGCCGGCGGGCGCGGGAGCGGCGGGTCGTGAGCAGAGCCGCCCGATGAACCCGGTCACCGAGCTGCACGCCTTCGTGCGCGCGGCCCTCGTCGACCCGGTGCCCCGCGACCACACCGAGCCCGACTGGGCCTTCCGCCGGCGCCGCATCGTCGTCGTCATCACCCTGCTCGTCGGGCGCGGCCGTGCTCACCTGGGCGCTGCGCATCGAGCCGGGCAACCCCACCTTCTACACCGCCACCTTCGCGCTCGCCGCCGTGTGGGCCATCGGGGCGTTCGCGTCGGGCCCGCTGCACCTCGGCCGCGGCCACACCCGCGACGGCAAGGACACCAGCCGTGCGATCGTGCAGTCGCTCGCGCTCGGCGCCCTGCTGCTCGGGCTGTTCATGGTCGGCGCGGTCGTCGTCGCCCAGGTGCCGTTCCTGCGCGACCCCGTGCAGGAGCTGCTCGACCACGCCCGGTTCGGCTCTCTCGCCGTGGTCGCCGTCATCACCATGGTCAACGGCATCGCCGAGGAGCTCTACTTCCGCGGGGCCATGTATGCCGCGGTCGGCCGCCGCCACGCCGTGGCGGTGACCACGGTGGTCTACACCCTGGTCACCGCGACGTCCGGCATCCCGCTGCTGGTCCTCGCGGGCGCCCTCGTCGGGCTGGTCGTGGGGCTGCAGCGGCGGGTGACCGGCGGCATCCTCGGGCCCGATCGTCACGCACCTCACCTGGTCGCTCGGCATGCTCTTCCTGCTGCCCGAAGTCTTCGACCGGCTGTCGTGAGGGGATGCCGTTGACCTCCGTGCTCTGGCTGCGGCGCGACCTGCGCCGCCGCGACCACCCCGCCCTGCTCGCTGCCCGGGACGCCGCGCAGGGCGGCGACCTCGTCGTCGCGTTCGTCGTCGACCCGCAGCTGTGGGACGGCGGCGGTGCGGCCCGCCGGGCCTGGCTCGCCGCCACGCTCGAGGCCACCGACGAGGCCTTCGACGGCGCGCTCACCCTGCTGCACGGCGACCCGCGCCGCGTCGTGCCCGAGCTCGCGGCCGCGGGTCGGCGCCACCTCGGTGCACGTCTCGCGCGAGACGACCCCGGCCGGCCGCCGCCGCGACGAGGTCGTGGCGAAGGACGCTGGGCGAGAACGGCATCCAGTGGGTCGAGACCGGCACGCCGTATGCCGTGGGGCCCGGTCTGCGTGCGTCAACGGGTCGGGGGAGCCCTACAAGGTGTTCACGCCGTTCTCGAAGGCCTGGCGGGCGCACGGCTGGCCGGCTCCCGCGCCCGACGCCCGCGCGAGCTGCCGCTGCGGCACGCCCGCAACGACGCCGACGCGACGGCCGCGGTGAAGGCCGCGCTCGCCGCACCCGACCTGCCCGAGCTGCCGCCCGCGGGGGAGGAGGCCGCCCTCGAGCGGTGGCGCGCGTTCCGCGACGGTGCGCTCACGGCATACGGCGACGACCGCAACCGGCCCGACCTCGACGGCACCTCGCGGCTCTCGCCCTACCTCAAGCTCGGTGTGCTGCACCCGCGCACGCTGCTCGCCGACCTCGCCGACGAGCGCGGCTCGGGCGCGCACACCTACGAGAACGAGCTGGCCTGGCGCGAGTTCTACGCCGACGTGCTGTGGCACCAGCCGCGCACCTCGTGGCACGACCTGCGGCCCGAGATGGCGCGGATGCGCTACGACGAGCCCGCAGGACGCCATCGAGGCGTGGAAGGCCGGGCGCACCGGCTACCCGATCGTCGACGCCGGCATGCGCCAGCTGCTCGCGCAGGGCTGGATGCACAACCGGCTGCGGATGATCACGGCGAGCTTCCTCACCAAGGACCTGCACGTGTGGTGGCCGGTCGGTGCCCGGCACTTCCTCGACCACCTCGTCGACGGCGACATCGCGTCGAACAACCACGGCTGGCAGTGGGTGGCCGGCACCGGCACCGACGCCTCGCCCTACTTCCGGGTGTTCAACCCGGTCACCCAGGGCATGCAAGTTCGACCCCGACGGCGCCTACGTGCGGCGCTGGGTGCCCGAGCTGGCGCACCTGGCCGGGCGCGGCGGCGCACGAGCCGTGGGATGCCGCCGACGGCTACGCCCACGGCTACCCCCAGCGCATCGTCGACCACGCGGCCGAGCGGGTCGAGGCGCTGTCCCGGCTCGAGGCCACCAAGCGGCTGACCGTCGCCGGCGCCTGACGCGTCGCCACTCGCCCGCTCGGTCGGACCTGCCGGTGCCACAGGCCGCCGGTGACTGCTGCCCGGACGTGCCGGTGCGCCCCGCCGGGTGGGCGGGGTGCGGGGCGGGGTCACGCTGGTTCTCGCGCTGCCCGGGTCGCGAGTAGCCGGTCGTAGGAGCCGATGGTGAGGTCCCACTCGACGCGTGAGCCGTCGTCGTCCTCGACCAGCCAGCCGGCGTAGCGGCGCTGGTGCACGATGGTGTGGTGCCGCTCGCACAGCAGCGCGGCGTTGGACAGGTCGGTGGGGCCGCCATCGGCCCAGTGGATGAGGTGGTGCGCGTCGGTCCACTGCGGAGGCATGTCACACCCGGGGTAGGTGCAGTGCTGGTCGCGCAGCCACAGCCGTTTGACCTGGGCGGCGGTGAACAGCCGCACGTCCATGCCGAGGTCGACCACGGCCCCGGCCACCCCCATCACGGTGGGGATGATCGTGGCGTCGCAGGCCAGCCGCCGCACCGTCTCCGGGGCCAGCACGGTGCCGGCCTGCGCCCCGCCCATGGTCACCCCGGCACCGAGCAGCCCGCTGCGCAGGGTCTCCAGGTCGACGGTGACGAACAGCTGGCTCTTGGTGTGCCGCGGCCCCTTGTCGCGCGGCCGCCACCCCGCGCCGCACCAGCGCGACCAGCGCCTCGCCGCGGCGGCGGTCGCTGGAGCGCAGGTCGCGCTCCCCGTCGACCGGCCGCGGCGCCGACAGCGGACCCAGCGCGGCCTCGAGCACGGCCTTGCCCTCCGGGTCCAGGGTCAGCCGGTACTCGGCCACGCCCATCTCGTCGACGCACGGCTGCGACAAGCGCCACGTACCGCTTCGCGGCATCCTGCTCGAGCTGCAGCTGCCCGTCCAGGCCGTACTTCGCCAGCAGCTGCGGGCGCAGCCGGCGGCACTCCCGCGGCCCGTCCTTGACCGCGATCCGGATCAACCCCTCCAGCACCGTCGGCCGAGCCTCCTCGGCAAGGACGGCAGCAGCTTGTCCGCCTCGGACAGCACCACCGCGGCACTGCGCACCGGCAACACCCCCGACAGCACGGCATCCTTGACCGCCGCCCTCCCAGGCACCGCGAACGCCTGCGCCACCGCGACCACCTGGCCAGCACCACCCGCGCGGGTGCTCGGCGCGTGCCGCCGCACCCACTGCACCGGCGACAACGCCTCCGCACCAGAGCCCGACCTCACCCCGGCTGATCACCTCGGCCAGCACCGCCACCCGGGCAGCCTCACCCGCAGCGACCATCCGGTCAGCCTCAGCCATCACCTCCTCCAGCTCAGCAGACCCCGCCCGCCACAGCTCACCCCCGAGCCCGTCCACGGCCTCACACGCCGCCACCATCTGGTGTCGACGCTCCTCGAAGCACTGATCCCCCCGCCATGCACTAATCGTACACATGTCCACCGACAGGCGATCCGGTTATCCACAGGCGGCGGAAGCGGTCCGACAGCCGGCGGATGCCCGACACCGGAGCGCCGCAGGGAGGCCCCCACGACGCAGCCGCGACGCGCCTCACCCGAGGCCCGCTCACGCACGCAGCGCCTCACCCGCTGCACTGTCGAGGGTTCGGCCGAGTTTCCACACCTCGAACTTGGGTAAATGCCGCCGCGTTCCCTAGACTCCTCCACACGAGGGGAGTACTTCCCAAGCTCGTGCCGGTCAATACGTCCGCCCCACGGCGGACCCGGTGCGGCGCCACCCGGCATCCGGGCGGTGAAGGAGACCTCAAGACCGCAGTTGTGTCTTGAGGAGACCCATGTCCCCGCTTTCCGTGCTCGCCGCCGCTGAACCGGCCGCGACTCAGCCGTCGATCGGCACGCCCCTGCTGTGGGCCATCACCATCGGCGCCATCCTCGTGCTGCTCGTCCTCGACTTCCTGATCACCCGCCGCCCGCACGAGGTCTCGATGAAGGAGGCCATCGGCTGGTCGGCGTTCTACGTCGCCATCCCGGTCGGCTTCGGCGTCTGGATCTGGCAGCAGTACGGCGGCGACCGCGGCCTGGAGTACTACACCGGCTACCTCGTCGAGAAGTCGCTCTCGGTCGACAACCTGTTCGTCTTCCTCCTGCTGCTCACCGCCTTCGCCGTGCCGCGCGAGCTGCAGCAGCGGGTGCTGCTCATCGGCGTCGCCGGCGCGCTCATCCTGCGCGGCATCTTCATCGCCCTCGGCGCCCAGCTCATCGCCTCGTTCTCGTGGGCCTTCCTGCTCTTCGGCGCGGTGCTGCTCGTCACGGCCATCAAGGTGGGCCGCGACGCGCTGTCCGACAAGGAGCACACGGTCGACATCGGGTCGCTGCGCACGGTGCGCCTGCTGCGCCGCTTCTGGCCCGTCACCGAGTCGTACGACGGCACCCGGATGACGGTGCGCCAGGCCGGCCGCCGCGCCCTCACCCCGCTGGCGCTGGTCACCGTGGCCATCCTCGGCACCGACGTGGTCTTCGCGATCGACTCGGTGCCGGCGGTCTACGGCATCACCGGCGACCCCTACCTCGTCTTCGCCACCAACGCCTTCGCCCTGCTCGGCCTGCGCGCGCTCTACTTCGTCGTCGAGGGGGCGCTGGGCTCGCTGCGCCACCTCGGCCACGGCCTGGCCGCCATCCTCGCCTTCATCGGCGTCAAGCTCGTGCTGCACTGGGCGCACGGCATCTGGCCGGCCGTGCCCGAGGTGCCCACCCTGGCCTCGCTCGCCGTCATCGTCGGCATCCTGGCCCTGGCCACCACCACGAGCGTGCTGGCCAACCGGCGCGACGCCCGCCGGGCCGCGGCCGCGGAAGCGGAGGCCGAGGCGGACGGGGCCGTGGAGCCCCAGCCGGAGCGCGAGTCCGCGGCCGACCTGACGCCGTCCCGCGCACCAGCGGGTGTTCCGCTGGTGCGCGGGTCCACGGCATCCCTAGGTTGGGACCATGACGCCGACCCTGCCGCCGCCACGCACCGTCGAGAACTCCGCGTGCACCGGCGAGGTGTTCGACCAGGGCGCCCAGGTGACCCGGTGGGCACCGGCCGGCGCCGACCCGGTGCTCTACGTCAGCAGCGCGCTGCGGCTGGAGCCGGGCCGGGCGATCCGGGCCGGGGTGCCGGTCTGCTGGCCGTGGTTCGGGCCGGGCCGGGTGGCCGGGGATGGAGCCCGCGCACGGGTTCGCGCGCACCTCCACCTGGGACCTCGTGGAGGTGACCGACTGCGACGACGAGACGACGGTCGTGCACCGCCTCACCTCCGACGAGGCGACCTCGCCGCACTGGCCGCACGCCTACTGCGCCGAGGTGCGCACCCGGTTCGGGCGGGCGCTGGTGGTGTCGCTGAGCATCACCAACACCGGCGACGAGGCCGTTCGACTACGAGGACGCCCTGCACACCTACCTCGTCGTGGGCGACGTGCACCGGGTGCGGGTCGAGGGGCTCGACGGGGCGTCGCTGGTCGACAAGGTGACCGGCACCGAGCGCGTGCAGCAGGGCGACCTCGACGTTCGCCGGCGAGACGGATGCCGTGTACCGCACCGGCGGTCCGGTCACCCTCCACGACCCGGCCCTCGGGCGCCGGCTGGTCGTCACGACCGAGGGCGCGAGCAACCTCGTGGTGTGGAACCCGTGGGCCGCCAAGGCCGCGGAGGCGGCCGACATCGGCGACGACGACTGGGAGCGCTACGTGTGCATCGAGGGGGCCAACACCTTCGAGAACGCCGTGGTGCTGCAGCCCGGGGAGTCGCACACGACGAGCTACCGGGTGGAGGTGCAGCCGCTGTGAGCGACACCGCTGGCGCCGGCCCCTCCTGGCTCGACGAGCCCGGCCACCGGGCCTGGCTGCACGCCGGCTTCGCCGACGTCCTCGGCTTCGCGCTCGGCTCGATCCTGCCCGGCGGTGGGTTCGCCTACCAGGCGGCCGACGGGTCGCCGATGCCGGGCCGCCGCCCCCAGCTCTTCCTCACCGCCCGGATGGCGCACACGGCGGCACTCGGGGTGCGGCACGGCATCCCGGGGTCGGGCGAGCTGCTCGACCACGCGATGAGCTCGCTCACCGGCCTGCACGCCGACACCGAGCACGGGGGCTGGCTCAGCGAGCCCGGCGCGGTCACCCGCAAGATGACGTACGACCACGTGCACGTGGGGCTCGCCTCCGCCACGGCGCTCACCGTCGGCCACCCGGCGGCCGCGCCGTTGCTGGCCCAGGTCACCGAGGTCATCGACACCCGGCTGTGGGACCCGAGCGCCTCGGCGCTGCTCGAGTCGTTCGCCCCCGACTGGTCCGACTCCGAGGACTACCGCGGCGCCAACGCCAACATGCACGGCCTCGAGGCGTTCATCGCGATGGGCAACGCCACGGGGGATGCCGTGTGGCACGAGCGCGGGCTGGCGATCGCCGACCGCCTCATCAACGTCGCTGCACGAGAACGCGACTGGCTGCTGCCCGAGCACTTCACGGCCGACTGGCAGGTGCTGCCCGAGTACAACCGCGACGAGCCGCTGCACCCGTTCCGCCCCTACGGCGCCACCTTCGGCCACTCCCTGGAGTGGTCGCGCTTCCTGCTCCAGCTCGACGCCTCACCGCTGGTGGGGTCACCGCCGTGGCTGGTCGAGGCCGCCGACGGCCTGACCCGGCGCGCGCTCGACGGCGGCTGGGCGCTCGACGGCCGGCCCGGGCTGGTCTACACCGTCGACTGGGACGGCGCGCCCGGTGGCCGACATCCGGCTGCACTGGCCGGTGTGCGAGGGCATCCAGACCACCGCGGTGCTGCGGCGGCTCACCGGCGACCCGCACTGGGAGCACTGGTACCGCCGGCTCTGGGACCACGCCGCCCGCTGGTTCATCGACGACCGCGGCACCTGGCGCAACGAGCTCGACGACGAGATGCGCGAGGGGGGCCAGGTGTGGCCCGGCCGCCCCGACGTCTACCACTGCGGCGGCGCGCTCACCGTGCCGCTCGACGCCTGACCGCCGCATCCGTGATGCGGATCTCGGCGCGCTGACCTTTTGGCGCTGCGACCGGCGGCGGGAGGATCGAGGGGAGAGTGAGCCCTCGCCCGCGTGGAGATGAGACCGAGATGCCCGGTCGACACGACGCCGCCACGAACCGCCCGCAGGCGCCGCCGAGGCCGACCGGCCGGCCCGGCCGACCCGACGGGGCCGGCACCGCAGCCGGCCCTCGCGCACCGCGTCGCACCGGGCCGGCCTGGACGGCCCTGACCGTCGTCGAGGTGGTGCTCGCCGTCACGGCGGTGCTCGCTCGACCTGCTGCTGCCGGCCGTCGTGCTCGCGGTGATGGCCGGCCTGTCCCTCGCGGTGCGCCGGGAGCCACCGAGCACCCTGGGCTTCCACCGGCTCGCCCACCCGGGCCGGCAGCTGGCGCAGGTCGCCGCCATCACCGTGGGGTGGACCATCGTGGAGTTCCTGCTCGTCATGCCGGTGACCGAGCACCTCACCGGCTCGACGCAGGACACCAGCGAGTTCGCCGAGCTCGAGGGCAACCTCCCGATGCTGCTGCTGTTCGTCGCCCTCAGCTGGACGCTGGCCGCCGTGGTGGAGGAGCTCGCCTTCCGCGGCTACCTCCTCACCCGGATCACCGACCTGATCGGCACCTCGTTCGCCGCCCGTGCCGTCGGCCGTCGTCGGGGTGGCGCTGCTCTTCGCGCTGATCCACAGCGAGCAGGGCGTCGCCGGCATGGTGCTGGTCTTCGTGGATGCCGTGTTCTTCGGAGTCCTGCGCTACGCCTACGGCTCGCTGTGGGCGCTCGGTGTTCGCGCACGGCCTGGCCAACACCTTCGGGATGGTCGCGTTCTTCCTCGTCGGGCCGTTCTCGGCCCCCTGGTGAGGCGCCGCCGCGGTCAGCGGAGCGCGACGAGCGCGTCGACGTCCTCCACCGGCAGGTGCGGGTCGGACGTCGCCAGCACCGTGAAGTTCGCCGGCTGGCTGGCGCCCCCGAGCGCGGTGAGGATCGCCGTGTCGGCGGCGTCGCGCCCGGTGCCGATGCGCACCATCGACGCCCGCGGGGCCAGCCGGGTCGCGTCGAAGACCCGCCACACGCCGTCGACCGCGACCTCGACCACGGCGTGGGCGTCCATGGGGGAGAGCCCCGGCGCGTACACCGAGACGTAGCGGGCCGGCATCCCCAGTGCGCGGCACAGCGTGACCACCAGGTGCGCGTAGTCGCGGCACACGCCCTGCCCGGTGCCCAGCGGCACCAGCGCGTCGTCGGCGGCGGTCGTCGAGCCGGGGAGGTAGAAGAGCCGCTGGTTCACCCACGACACGACGCGCTGAGCGGCCTGTGCCTCGTCGGTGACCGGGCCGAACTCCGTTGCGGCAAAGCCCTCCACGCGGTCGCTGGGGCAGTAGCGGCTCGGCAGGCGGTAGTGGAAGCGCTCGCTCTCGGTGACGTCCACGGCATCCGCCTCGCTGAGCTGCGACGGTCGCCTCGTAGCTGCACCGACAGCTGGCCGACCGGCGCGTCGATGACGTGCACGCGCGTCCCACGGTCGAGCTCGAGCACGTGATGGGGGATGTCGGTGCCGTCCTCGCCGCGGATGGTGAGCGTCTCGACGGCATCCAGACCGGCGGCGACGGCGACCGAGACGGCGAGCCGCCCGGCGCCCTCGACCGGGATGTCGAGGTGGGCGCCGACGGTGGCCGAGGTGGCCGGGCCCGCCGAGGGCGGAGGTCGGGTCGGACACGAGGCACCTCCGGGATGGGGATCGGGTCGGCGCGGGCGCGCCGGCCGCGGGCCACACGCGTCGTCGGGGGCGGATCCGCTGCGGTGACGCTACCCCGCGACGGGCCTACGCTGGGCCGATGGGACTCGTCGACCTGATGGTCGGGCGGCCGGACCCCACGCCGCACGCCGAGGCGCTGGCCCGGGCCGAGCACGGGGTGGCGGTCTACTGGCGGCCGGGCTGCGTGTTCAGCGACCGGCTGCGGATGGCGGTGCGCGGGCAGCGCGACGAGATCGCCTGGGTCAACATCTGGGAGGACGACGCCGGCCGGGCCTACGTGGCGAGTGTCAACGGCGGCGACGAGACCGTGCCCACCGTCGTCATCGACGGCGTCGCGCACACCAACCCGAGCCCCGCGGTCGTGACGGCGGCCCTCGCCGCGCACTGAGCCGCGCTCACACCTCGCGGCGGGCCGCCTCGATCACGGTGGTCAGCCGGTCGCGCAGCTCCTCGAGCTCGCTGATCTCGATGCCCAGGCGCGCCACCACGGCCGGGGGGATGCGCTCGGCCTTGGCGCGCAGCCGCCGGCCGGCCGGGGTGAGGGTGACCGCCACGGCGCGCTCGTCGTCGGGGTCGCGGCGCCGGGTGACCAGGCCGCCGGCCTCGAGGCGCTTGAGCAGCGGTGACAGGGTGGCGGGTTCGAGGCTGAGCCGGTCGGCGAGCTCGCTGACCCGCAGCGGCTCGGCCTCCCAGAGGGCGAGCATCACGAGGTACTGGGGGTGGGTCAGGCCCATCGGCTCCAGCAGCGGGCGGTAGAGCGAGATGACGGTGCGCGAGGCCACGGCGAGGGCGAAGCAGACCTGGCGGTCGAGGGCGAGCAGGTCGGGGCCGGCGTCCGTGCGTGGGTGGGCGGCTGCGGGTCCGAGGCGTGGCCATGGTTCGCAGTCTAGTGCCGAGTGGGCATATAGTTAGGGCACTAAGCATCTGAGGGACGGGAGTGCGGCGATGAGCCGGAACAGTGACAACGAGGGCCTGACCCTCGGCTACCGCTTCATGTGGCGGCTCAAGCACACCGGCCTGCACGTGTTCGGCCCGGCGCAGCTCGGCGACGAGCGCGACCCCCAGCGCCGGCTGGAGCGCGAGCGCGCCGCCAAGGTCGAGGCCGCCCGGGCCGCCCGGCTCGCGGGTCAGGACCGCACCGGCAGCTGACCCAGCGCCGCTTCTCCGCGCGGTGGTGAGCGTCACGGCATACCCGGGGGTGAACCGTCGTTGGACCCTCTCGTGCCCAACGACGTCGACAGGAAGGTCGTCATGACCGACACCACCGCCCAGCCCACCGCTGCCCCGCGCGAGGTGCGCCTCGCCGCCCGCCCGGTCGGCTGGCCCACCCACGACGACTTCGAGGTCGTCGAGAGCGTGCTGCCCGAGCTCGCCGACGGCCAGCTGCGCGTGCGCAACGTCGTGATGTCGGTCGACCCCTACATGCGCGGCCGGATGAGCGCGGCCAAGTCGTACGCCGCTCCCTACGAGGTCGGCGAGGCGATGACCGGTGGTGCCGTGGGCGTCGTGGAGGAGTCGCGCGCGGACGGCTTCGCCGTGGGTGACCACGTGCTGCACGGCTTCGGCTGGCGCGAGGTGGCGGTCATCGACGCCAGCGGCGCGCGCGTCGTCGACGTCTCCGTGGCACCGGCATCCGCCTATCTCGGGGTGCTCGGCATGACCGGCCTGACCGCGTATGCCGGCCTCACCCGGATCGCCGAGATCCAGCCCGGCGACGTGGTGTTCGTGTCCGGCGCGGCCGGTGCCGTGGGCAGCGCGGTCGGGCAGATCGCCAAGGCGCTCGGCGCGAGCCGGGTCATCGGCAGCGCCGGCTCGGCCGAGAAGGTGCGGCACGTGGTCGAGGACCTCGGCTTCGACGCGGCCTTCAACTACAAGGACGGCCCGGTCGGGAAGCAGCTGCGCGAGGCGGCTCCGGACGGCATCGACATCTACTTCGACAACGTCGGCGGCGAGCACCTCGAGGCCGCGGTCGGCTCGCTGCGGCTCGGCGGTCGAGTCGCCGTGTGCGGGATGATCTCGGTCTACAACGACACCGAGCCGGCGCCGGGCCCGCGCAACCTGTCTCGCCTGATCCAGACCCGGGGCCGCATCCAGGGCTTCCTGGTCGGCGACCACTACGACCTGGCCCGCGAGTACGCCGGCCTGGCGGCGCAGTGGCTGGGCGACGGGCGGCTGCAGTCGCGCGAGACGTTCGCCGACGGCATCGACGGGGCGGTCGACGCGTTCCTCGGTGTGCTGCGCGGTGAGAACACCGGGAAGATGGTCGTCCGGCTCTGAGCCGGATGCGGGCTACGCTCGGGCGATGAGCCGTTCAGCCACCCTCGTCCTCGGCGGGATCCTCGTCGTCATCGGCCTGATCTGGTTCTTCCAGGGGATCGGGGTGCTCGGCGGCAGCTTCATGAGCGGGAGTGTGCTCTGGGCGGTCATCGGCCCGATCGTGGCGATCGCCGGGGTCGCGCTGATCCTTCGGGGTCGGCGCACACCCGAGTAGGAGATGGCGCCGGTGGCTGGCTCTGGTGGCCTTGCTGATGTGTCGTGCTGTGCCACCCGCGGTCGGTGGGCCCCGTGGGGCTCGAACCCACAACCTACGGAGTGGACAGAGTGACGCAAGGCGGGGTATCAGGATCCGCTCTGATGCGATGTAGGAGCGGGGCCTCCGCTCCTCGTGGGTTACCTTCCAGCGCGGTCGTGCTCATGCTGGGAGTGCTCATGCAATCCATCGGATTCGAGGAGGCCCCTCATGTCTGATTATGACGGTTCGCAGTTCGTTGGGATCGACCTGCACCGCAGGAGATCGGTGGTCGTGCGCACCACCGACGCCGGGGAGGCGTTGGAGGTGGTGCGGATCAGCAACGACCTGGACTCGCTGGCGGCGGTGATGGCCCGGGCTGGTGAGGACCCTCAGGTGGTGCTCGAGGCCACCTACGGCTGGTACTGGGCGGTGGACGCGCTGCAGGCCGGTGGGGCGCAAGTCCATCTGGCGCACCCGCTGGGGGTGAAGGGTTTCGCGTATCGGCGGGTCAAGAACGATGTTCGTGATGCCAGCGACCTGGCCGACCTGCTGCGGATGGGCCGCCTTCCGGAAGCATGGATCGCGCCACCGGCCACCCGCGAGCTGCGCGAGCTGGTGCGGCACCGGGCCAAGCTCGTCGCGTTGCGCTCGGGCTGCAAGTGCGAGGTGCACGCGGTGCTGGCCAAGCTCGGCGTGCAGGTGCCGATGAGCGATCTGTTCACCGACCGCGGCCTGCAGCTGCTCGCTGCGATGGACGCGCCGGCGCCGTACGTGGCACGGATCCAGTCGCTTCAACGGCTCATCGATGCCCTGGACGTCGAGGTCGACCTGTTCACCCGCCTGGCCAAGGGGCGCCTGGTCGCGGACCCGGGCTATCGGGCGGTGCAGACGATCCCTGGGATCGGGCCGGTGCTGGCGGCGGTGTTCGTCGCCGAGGTCGGTGACGTGCACCGCTTCCCGACCGCCGCACACCTGGCCTCGTGGGCGGGGCTGACTCCCAAGCACCGCGAGTCCGACACCCACGTGCGTCGTGGCCGGATCACCAAGCAGGGCTCGAAGCTGGTGCGGTGGGCCGCGATCGAGTCCGTCAAGGCGTTGGGTCCGCATACCGGCGTTGGTGCGCTGCGGGAGCGGGTCGCGGCCACCCGCGGCAAGAACATCGGCACGGTCGCGGCCGCCCGCCGGCAGGTCGAGCATGTCTACTACGCCCTGCGTGACGGGCACGTGCGCGCGCTGACCCACCGGGGTGCGGCATGAACCACCAAGGATCTTCTTGGCCGGTGCTGGGTCGTGCAGGTCATGACCCCCGAGCCATTCGGCGCGGTCGAGCTCTCTGATTGACCACACCGGCCAAGACACCACGCATCACGTCATGCCACCCGCCACGGTGGCGAAGGGATGACTGACACCCACCACGGCTTGTCCACCCGCACCGCATCAGCACTGACGAGGAACGACGCCCCACCACTGCGCACCCACCAGGAGATCCCCGACACGACACGAGACGACAGCTTCCCGGCTCCCCGCCGTCCACATCGTCGACTCGCCGGGCGCCGGCCTCAAGGCCCTACGGCCGCTACGCGGTCGAGCTCCGCTCGAGCCTTGACCCCGGCGCCCACCCAGTCATGCGCGCAACGGCCCGGCCACCCTTGAAATTGGACCGCAGCCGCCCTTGACCAGCCCCGCTCCTACAGGGATGACCTGCGTAGTGCTAGCGATCACTAGTGGCTGGCAGCGGCTCACCCTACGTCATGTGTCCCCACACCTGTCCCCGACAGAGAAGGGTTGCTTGCGACGCCTCAATCGCGACGCTCCCAGCTCGAGCCGTGCTGGGCTGATGTGAGCGATCTCGCGCGAGACCTCTCCCTCCCGAACTTCGTCACCGCGTCGAGGTAGTTACGGCTTGCAGCCCTTACACCAGCTACACGGTCGAGCGTATGGCCGCGCACCGCTGTAGCCGCTCGATCACTCAACTCACCGCACATACGGGGGTGCTCCTGGGGGCGAACGAAGCCCCTCGCTAGGAACTGCATGCGTATCCACGTTCGAGTCCTCCGGAGCGGTCGTCGGGGTCACCCGCTTGCAGCCGGCCCTGAACCCGTTAGCTGTCACCTTCCGGGACCGGATGCCGGCGGCGGAGAACGTCTAGTGGAACCGCCGGTTCCACCGCTGATCTGACAGACCCACCGTATAGTCCGAGTTGTTAAAGCGGTCAGCCGACGGTGATCTGTAGCACTAATCGAGTGACGCGATTCGGCAGCAGGCCAGACGGGGGACAACATGTCGTATCTGATCGAGGTTCCGGTTGAAGGCGGAGGACGACTGCTCGTCCAGGCCGCTGACGACGACCCAAGCGAGTTGCAACTTGCCGCCCTCAAGCCCGGTGACGTGGTAGCCCGCACCGGCGAATCGGTTGAGCGGGCGCTAGAGGCGCTCCAGCCGGCGATCAGTGCGGTCCGATCCCGGCTGCAGGCCATGGCGCCTGACGAAACGACGGTCGAGTTCGGCATCCTGTTGGGTGCCGAGACTGGCGTAATCGTGGCCAAGGGCACGAGCGAAGTGCATTTCAAAGTGACTCTTGCGTGGAAGAACGCTCCACCGGATGGGTCTGTTGCCCATGGCTGAGGCATCGCCGGAGGCAGCTGTGGTCGGCGTCCTCAACTCCGAGGATCGGCCGGTCGGCGTCGGGGTGCTCCTCGGCCCGCGGCACGTCGTCACCTGCGCGCACGTCGTCAATGTGGCGCTTGGGCTGGACGAGCGCTCCCAGCCCCGGCCGGACGGCGTGATTCGTGTGCGGTTGCCGCTAGTGGACGGAGAGCCTTTGCGCGCCAGAGTGGCCCGATGGGTGCCACCCCCCACAGCCGGTGCGGCCGGTGACGACATCGCCGGCCTGGAGCTGCTCGACCCCGCGCCCGCCGGTGCGGTGCCCGCCCGGCTGGTGGTCAACCAACCACCGGCGGGGCGGTCGGTGCGAGTGTTCGGGTATCCGGGTGTGCCCCCGCGACCCGACGGTGCGTGGGTGCTTACAGCCGTGGTTGGCCGGGTCGGCGGTGGGCGATTACAACTGGAATCTGGAGTGGACGCTGCGCTGCGTGTGCAGCCGGGGTTCAGCGGCGGGCCGGTGTGGGATGGCGAGCTCGGCCGGGTGCTCGGATTAGTGTCAGCGGCGTCCGCCAGGGCAAATGAGCGGGACAGCTACGCGATCGAAGCAGATCGGTTGAGAACCGCCTGGCCCCAGGTACTGGATCCGCGCCGAGCGCGCGAGGGCCGAAAGTCCTCCGGCCCAGTCGGCAACTCTGATCTGACGGTGCTCCACGTTTCGGACCCGCAATTCGGCATGCACCACCTCTTCGGCGGGAACGGCCTCACGAAAGCCGACCGCGACGTCGACAGCCTCTTCTCGCGGCTGCACGACGATTTGGAGCTCCTTAAAAGTAGCCGCGACCTTCGGCCCGATCTCATGGTGGTTACGGGTGACCTGGCCGAATGGGGGATGCCCAGCGAGTTCGCCGCTGTCACCGATTTCTTGGCAAGCCTCGCCGAGGCGGTGGACCTGCCCCGGGAGCACGTGGCTATGGTCCCGGGCAATCACGACATCAACCGGTTGGCCTGCCAGGGGTATTTCAACGATCAGGCCAGTCGGCAGCGGGATCCGGTCGCCCCATTCTGGCCGAAGTGGCGCGAGTTCGTCGCGGCGTTCGAGGAGTTCTACGCCGAGGTCCCAGGAGCGACTTTCACCCCGGACGAGCCGTGGACTCTTTTCGAGATGCCGGCGATCAACACGGTGGTGGCCGGACTCAATTCGACGATGGCCGAAAGTCACCGCGACGAGGACCACTACGGCTGGCTGGGCGAGGCACAGCTGCGTTGGTTCGCCGGACGGCTGCAGGACTATCGCCGGCGTGGCTGGTTGCGGCTGGCCGCCGTCCACCATAACGCGGCGCGTATGGCGGCGCTGGACGAGGAGAACTTGCGGGACGCCGAGGACCTCGATCGGTATCTGGGTGAGCCCGGCTTGGTGAACCTGCTCCTGCACGGGCACACGCACGACGGGCGACTGCATCGACTGCCCTCCGGGCTGATCGTCATGTCAACGGGCAGCGCCGCCGTCGACGCCGACGCTCGGCCTGCTGAGGTGCCCAACCAGTACCACCTGCTCGACGTCCGCCGCGACGGTGTAACCCGGTACGCCCGCCAATACGCCTTGGGCCAGAAGCGTTGGATCGGGGATCCGAGGATCAGCGGCGACGGCTCGAGCTGGGTGGTCCGGCAGCCCGTCGACCTGACCGACGTGGATGCCGCACTACCCGCGCAGCCCGAGAGGACGCCGGAGCGCGGGGGTTCCGAACGGTCGGCAGCGCCGCAGAAGCCGAGGGAGCGAGACGACTTCTTCGATCGTGTGGTCGAAGCGACAGCAGCGCGCGACCCGGGCGCCAGAATCACTGAGCGCCGGGACCGTCGTTACCTGCGGGTGGCCAGACCGCTAGAGTCCGGCGGCGCGGAGCAGTGGCCGGTCGGTGTGGTCGACGGTCCCGCGACCGAGGACGCGCTGGCAGCGTTTCTGGACGGCGTGCACGCCGAGTTCGCCGCGGCCGATCCGGGGGTGCAGTCCGTTGTCGTGCACACCGGTCCTCCCGCTCCTGAGGAACTCAGCGCGCGGGCGCGCCAACGAGGCGTCCGGGTGACGAACTATGTGTCCTATCAGGGCCTACTCGACCTGTCGCCGCTAGTCGAGCGGCAGACGGCCAGGCTGGTCAATGACCGGATCTATCCATCCGAGCTGTACGTGCCGCAGCGCTACACAGTCCTCGGCGCAGGCGACGGGATCCGGCGGGACGCACTCGACCAACTGCTGCGATGGCTGGATGCTGACGAAGCCCGGCTGCTCATGGTGCTCGGAGACTTCGGCCGCGGCAAGACGTCGCTGTTACGGCAACTGGCCCGTACCCTGCCGGTCGAACGGCCGGGGATCCAGCCTGTCCTCGTCGAACTTCGCGGGCTGGAGAAGGCTCCAAGCCTGGATGAGCTGCTGGCCCAGCACTTGGCCGGGCAGGGCGTGCGAGACATCCGGCTGGACCGGCTCCGATACATGATCGGCAGTGGCCGGCTGGCACTGCTCTTCGACGGTTTCGACGAGCTGGAGCTGCGCGTCGGCTACGACAACGCCGCCGATTATCTGCAGACTCTCCTGGCCTCCGTAGCGGACCGGGCCAAGGTGGTGCTGACAAGCCGCACGCAGCACTTCCTGTCCACCGATCAGGTTCGCACGGCGCTGGGCCAGCGGGTCGAGACGGCAGGCGGCAGCCGGGTCGTCGTCTTGGAAGACTTCTCCGAGGACCAGGTCCTCCAGTACCTGACCAACCTCTACGACGGGGACGCGAAGCGGGCGGCGGCTCGCTTCGCCCTGCTTGGTGAGGTGGAGGACCTGCTCGGCCTAGCTCGCAACCCGCGCATGCTGGGCTTCATCGCCGCCCTCGAGGAGAGTCGGCTGCGGGACGTGCAGGCTGAGCACGGCCGGGTCAGTGCTGCAGAACTATATCGGGAGATCATCGAGTTTTGGTTGGTGCATGAGGCGGACCGGCAACGGCATCGGCGCGGCCTGCAGTCTTTGGACGATAAGGAACGGCTGGCGGCATGCTCCGGATTAGCCTTGAAACTGTGGGCGTCGACCTCGACGACCATCCCCGCCGGCGACTTGACTGTGGAGGTTGCGGCGCGACTGTCCCGGCTCGCCGAACGCGGGTACAGCACCGACCAGGCAGGACACGCGATCGGCTCCGGCAGCTTGCTGATCCGCACCGACGAGGGCGCCTTCGGCTTCATTCACCAGTCGATCATGGAATGGCTGGTGGCTTCCGCAGCCGCAGACTCGCTCGGCGACGACGGCCCGCCGATCGATAGCTTGCGGCGGATGTCCCGGCTTATGGTGGATTTCTTCGTCGATCTAGCCGGGCACCGGGTCGCGCGAACCTGGGCGATCGGCGTTCTCGCGGATCAGAACTCATCGGAGATCTCGCGGCAGAACGCTTTGGCCGTCCAGCAACGGCTACCCGCGACCGGCCTTGCGGCTGAGTCGAGGCAGATGCTCGCCGGCGTCGACCTGCGCGACCAAGAAGCTTACTGGCCTGGACCTGCGCGGGGCGGACCTGCGCGGGGTCATCCTGCGCGGGATGCGGCTGGAAGACCTTGACCTCACAGGCGCCGACCTCAGCGATGCCGACTGTCAGGATGTGCGGCTGGTTCGCGGGTCGCTGCGTGAGGCGATTGTCACCGGAGGGCGATGGGAGCGGGCCGCTCTGCTCGGTGTCGACGGAGTCGCCGACCTGCTGACCTGGCCGGAGTTGCGAGCCGCCGCGGTTGACGGGATCGATGCTGCCGAGCCGATGATTCAGACCGGGGGCCAGGTGAACGACGTGGCCTACTCGCCGCACGAGACGCTGCTCGCCGTGGCCCGTAACAGCTCCGTGGAACTTGTCGATGCCACGGATGGGCGGACCCTGCGGATGCTGCGTGGTCACACCAGCGTGGTGAACGCGGTGGCCTGGTCCCCCGACGGCACAAGCCTGGCCACCGCCTCCGGCGACTTGACCGCGAGGGTCTGGGACGCCGCTACCGGCACCCTCCGCACCACCCTTGTAGGTCACACTAGCGTGGTGAACGCGGTGGCCTGGTCCCCCGACGGCACCAGCCTGGCCACCGCCTCCGGCGACTTGACCGCGAGGATCTGGGACGCCGCTACCGGCACCCTCCGCAGCACCCTTGCAGGTCACACCGACTGGGTGCGAGGAGTGGCCTGGTCCCCCGACGGCACCAGCCTGGCCACCGCCTCCGACGACGGGACCGCGAGGGTCTGGGACGCCGCTACCGGCACCCTCCGCAGCACCCTTGAAGGTCACACCGAGGCGTTGAACGCGGTGGCTTGGTCTCCCGACGGCACCAGCCTGGCCACCGCCTCCGACGACCGGACCGCGGGGATCTGGGACGCCGCTACCGGCAGCCTCCGGACGACCCTTGAAGGTCACGACGACGTGTTGAACGCGGTGGCTTGGTCTCCCGACGGCACCAGCCTGGCTACCGCCTCCGACGACCAGACTGCGCGGATCTGGGACGCCGTCACCGGCGCCTTCCGCACGATCCTCACAGACCACGTGAGCGTTCATAGGGCGGTGGCGTGGTCCTCCGACGGCACCAGCCTGGCCACCGCCTCCGGCGGCCGGACAGCGCGAATCTGGGACGCCGCTACCGGTACCCTCCGCATCATTGTCACAGACCGTGGCGGACTGGTCCACGCAGTGGCCTGGTCCCCCGACGGCACCAGCCTGGCCACCGCCTCCGGCGACTTGACCGCACGGATCTGGGACACCGCTACCGGCACCCTCCGCAGCACCCTTGTAGGTCACACCGACTGGGTGAGAGGAGTGGCCTGGTCCCCCGACGGCACCCGCCTGGCCACCGCCTCCGACGATTGGACCGCGCGGATCTGGGACGCCGCTACCGGCACCCTCCGCAGCACCCTTGAAGGTCACACCGACTGGGTGAGAGGGAGTGGCTTGGTCTCCCGACGGCATCAGCCTGGCCACCGCCTCCGACGACGGGACGGCGCGGATCTGGGACGCCGCCACCGGTACCCTCCGCAGCACCCTTGAAGGTCACAGCTTTTGGGTGTACGCGGTGGCCTGGTCTCCCGACGGCACCAGCCTGGCCACCGCCTCCGGCGACTCGACCGCGCGGATCTGGGACGCCGCTACCGGCACCCTCCGCACCATCCTTGAAGGTGACGACGTGTTGAACGCGGTGGCCTGGTCTCCCGACGGCACCAGCCTGGCCACCGCCTCCGGCGACTCGACCGCGCGGATCTGGGACGCCGCTACCGGCACCCTCCGCACCACCCTTGTAGGTCACACCGACTGGGTGAGAGGAGTGGCCTGGTCTCCCGACGGCACCAGCCTGGCCACCGCCTCCGGCGACTCGACCGCGCGGATCTGGGACGCCGCTACCGGCAGCCTCCGCAGCACCCTTGTAGGTCACACCGAGGCGTTGCACGCGGTGGCCTGGTCCCGCGACGGCACCAGCCTGGCCACCGCATCCGAGGACTCGACCGCGGGGATCTGGGACGCCATCGGAGGTCGGCTACTGGCAACTCTCGTACCGCTCCCAGATGGAGGCGGCGCAACTCTCTTCGCCGACGGCAGCTACGCCCTTAAGGGCGACCCAGGCGACATCCTCTGGTGGGCGATGAAGCTGTGCCGGTTCGCCCCTGGCGAGCTTGACGAGTTCTTCCCCGAAATACGCCGCCGCGAGCCCGGCGAAGTAATCGAGCTCGCATCCTCCGAGGAGGGTCGAACGTCCGCAGCGCTCTAGACACCCCCCGAAACCCATCGCGGCAACCAGATGCAGATCACAGGCCATGTGCTGGTTGCCTGCCGTTCGAGACTTGCGAGGGCCCAGCGCGGCCATGAGCGTGAACGCGCTCCGAGCAACTCTAAAGCGGCTGACCGCACATCGCGCATGCCAGGAGGCTTACCGGCGACGGCAGGCATGCCTCGCTGAGTAAAGCGTCAGGCACCCGCATCCGCAGAACGGGGCACTATTTCCCCCGGGCACCTTGGTGTGCTCAGTGTGCAAGGGGGTGCTCGATATCAGCCTGGCGCTATCCGGGAGGCACGTCCTTTGCCGAGTCCCACGACGTGCGACGCTGCAGGGTGAGCTGCCTTAACCGAGTTTTCCGGTTGGGCCTTGCATCACCTGTTCGAGACCGAAGTGGGTTGCGCATTGTGACCGAGGACGGCGCGCCAGCGCCGCCCGCAGGGCGCCGCGGCGCGCAGCGCCGCCTTGATCCTGTAGAGGTGAATTCGGCAGAGCATCCGTTGGGAGAGGGGTCTCCGTCGGATGCTTTGCGGCAGGTATCCCTCGGGTGAGCCCTACCAGGGACGGGGTCGGGCACTTTGGGCGATGGCGTCTTCCGTGCGGGCGTCGCGACGCGCACCGAAGGTCGCCTTCGGCCGGACGCGCGCGCACCACAAGGTGATTAGCCACGGCGCTGAGCCCACCCTTGCGATCGAGGACTGCAAAGACTCTCATCGTGAACCGGACCACCGTCGCGCCGGTGCGTGACATCAAGTTCGACTGGCCGCCAACGGTCTCCTCAGTTCCTAGGCCACCTTTGTCGGAAATCAGGTGGCGGAGCTCTGTGGCGGTCAGCTTTCAGATCACAATCGGTTGGGAGACGCCGCAGCTGGCAACCGACTCCGCCCACTGATGGGGCGGCTCAGCGCCCAATGCGTCTTATGCCGCGCAGATACAGCCGTCGGCGGTCAGTCATCCAAGGCAGGGAGCGTTGGCTGCTGGCCATCGATCTTCGTGCTGGAAGCTCCACGGCGCGGCTTCCGATCCGCCGCTGATGAGGGCCACTGCACTCCGAGGGCCTGCAGGTGCGTTCGGCGTAGCAGGGGTCCGTCGACGATGCGTTCAAGCAGTTGTGCCTGTTGGGGCTCCAGCTCCACGAGTCGGGTCAATACGGTGAGCAGGTCGACAAACTCGGTCGTCCAGTCTGGATCCCATGATCCAGAGTGCAGAAGGTCTAGGGGCGAGGTCTTCCGTCCACCCGGCACCTTCAGACGGTAATTGACCCAGGACTTGATTACGTTCTTGCCCCCTACCGTGTACGACCAGACCTCGGGCGTAGTGGGCCAGGGCCATGACGCCGGCCCAGATCCGAGAATGGCTCGACATCCTCGATGCTGACGAGTTCGCTCGCCGCCACGACCTACCTGAGCTGGCTCGCTTCATCCTCGCCACCGGCCTCCGCCTCGGCGAGGCGCTTGGTGTGAGGTGGAGCGACATCGACCCTGATCGAGGCTCCCTGCGCGTGGAGCGCACCATCGTCCGCGTCAAGGGAAAGGGCCTCGTCGCGTCACGGCCCAAGACGCACTCCTCGCAGAGAGTGCTCGTGCTGCCGGGGTGGTGCCTCACGATGCTCCAGGCCCGCCGGGCCCGCCTCGGCGTAGCAGACGGCCCAGTCTTCGCCGACTCGCTCGGCGGCTACCGCGACCGCAACAACGTGGGAGCCGCGTTCCGGCGAGTTCGTACCGGCACAGGCTTTGAGTGGGTCACGCCGCACACGTTCCGGAAGACGGTCGCGACGCTGCTCGACAGCAAGGGAGCCAGCGCCCGGATGATCGCCGACCAGCTCGGCCACTCGAGGGTCTCGATGACCCAGGACGTCTACATGGGCCGGCGCGCGGTGTCGCCCGAGCTCGCCGAGGCGCTCGAGTCCTTGGACGACCATCAGCGGCCGCAACCCGTCGTCGGGACGGGCAGTGAGCGACATGTGTCCTGTTATGTGTCCTGCCGCCCCGTGTTGGGTCGGCGTCACAGAGAGCGAGCACGTCGCTGATCTGCGGCGTTGGTGGGCCCCGTGGGGCTCGAACCCACAACCTACGGATTAAAAGTCCGCAGCTCTGCCAGTTGAGCTAGAGGCCCGGGTGAAGGCAGCAACCAGGAAGACCCCTGGCTGGCAAGCGGTGGATGCCGCCCTCACGAGCACCGAGGTTACCGCGAGCGGCTCGCGACCATGCCGTCCACCCAGCGGAGCCGTTGGACGGACGCCGCGTCGCTGAGCGCTGTCGCCGATGGGACTGCGCTGAGGGGTCTCAGCGCCGCCTGTTCGACTTTCCTCAACGTGGCATAGGGAACGCGCCTCGGGCAGAGTCGGGGTGCCTCGGGAGGGCATCGGGTTATGGCGCGCCCCGGGGTGGGTGCAGGCCAACCCCGGGGCGCTTCGGCCACTCCTCGGAGGGTGAGCACGTGACCCGTACGCGGATTCTGGCCGAACGACCTTTGAGGATCCTTCTCGCCAGCCCAAGCGCGTGCCGGCGAGGGGCGGTTGGCCGCCGAGCCCTCGCACCCCCTGCACGATGCGAGGGCCCGGCAGCCAAACAGGCCCTTTTGCCGGGCTTGGCCGCCGTCCGTGGTTCACCCCATACCACGTACGGCGGACCGGTAACTCCCATCTAGTGGAACCCCAAGGAGCGACCCGCGAGGCCCGTTTCGAGAAGCCCAGGCCCCCCAAAGTTGGGGGTTGCCCGCAGCACGCCGAACCGCGGCCGACCTCATTCGAGGCGGGGGCGGTTCTGGTGGTCTGGGCCTGTCGAGCCAGCCTGAAAGCATCCCTCGCGTGCGGACCTTTGGGCTGTTTGACTTCGACCCCGTTCGGGTGGTCCGTTGTCGGATCCGACGCCGCGGCACGCTGGTTGCGGTGTGGGAGAGAGCAATCGGAACGCTGGCGGGCCATCTCCCACATCATCGGTCCGATCACTGTCCGCGGCAGCCTTGTGCTCAGGGTCCGTGGTGTGTCCTTGTGCTCAGCGGGGTCTTGAGTCTGACAGGCCCAGATGCACCTCTGCGGCAGCTACGTCACTTGTGCCCGACGTAAGTCCGACCGAGAGCCGCACGTCGAGGTCTGACACAGAAGGGAGCCAGTTCCGGACGGATCGACCTGCGTCACATCGCCGCCTTTCGATCAGTCGGCCCGAGGCTGGTGCGGATCCCGCCGCCGACGCCCGGCTTGGGGCACCGTTCCTGGGACCGGACGGCCGTCTACTCCTCGCGCCGCTTGGGGAGCATCATGGAGCCATGACGAGGATCCTGGTCGTGGCCAACCAGACGCTGGGGTGCCCCGAGCTCGAGGAGGCCCTCGCGCCCTACACCGAGGGTGATGCCGAGATGATCGTGGTAGCACCGATCTCGGTCAGTGAGGGGGAGTCCCAGTGGGACTATCCACCCATCGACCGCTACATCCCCAGCGCCGAGCAGATCGCCCATGCGCTGGCCGGAGGCCGCCTCGAGCACGAGCTCGACAGGTTGAAGCGGCTCGGGGTGACGGCGCGTGGAGAGATCGTCGACCACGACCCAGTGGGCCGGGTAAAGGAGCTCCTCGGCGAGTTTGAGTTCGACGCCGTCCTCGTCTGCACGCTGCCGACGCGGCTGTCTCGCTGGCTCCGGATGGACCTGCCCGGTCGACTGGCGCGAGCGGCGGTCACGGCCCCGGTCATCCATGTGCCGGGTTCGGCGGGACCCTCGTTGTAGGCGCGGATCCTGCCTCGCACCGATTGCTGTGCGGCAGCGGCCAACCTCTCCCGCATCAAGCACGAGCGAGCGGATCGCACCAGCGTCACATCGCCGCCTGAGGCCTCCGTGCGTCGCCGGACTGCTGGCCCGTCGAGCGTTCAGAAGCCACCGTCTCCACCGCCACCCTGAGGCATATTGAAGCCGGGATCCGGGGTCTGCCTTTCCGCGCCGGAGGGGAGGTCATCTTTCCTACTCGCGCCGGTCGAGCCTCGACGGCGGTCGATCATCCAGATGGCGACGATCACGACTGCAATTGCGACTATGAACCACCACATCTTGTTCTCCTCCTTGCGCTCCTGCTATTGGCCGCGAAGGCGCGGTCCGGAGTGCCGACCCATTTATCCCGCGTCGAGTGCCCCGCCGTATGTGCCGGCCGGCACACACAGGGCATCCATATTCAGACAGGGTCACCCGGCAGGGCCGGACCTGGGCGCGTCTAGCAGCCGCTTGAGCCCTCTTCGTGTGTCCCGGATGGGAACGCCTGGCTGGTCCGGCTCTCCTCAGGTCGCGGTGGGGCGTCGTTGCAGGCCTCCCTCGTTCAGGAGGCTTGCCAGGCGTGCGCGGTACGTGTGGAGTTCTTCGTAGCTCAGGGTGACCTGTGTTCCCGCCGAACGATGCGGGGCGCCGGCCTCGACCAACCTCTTTGAAGCCAACGTGTCGATGCGGCGTGTCCCATGTGCAAAGGCGTTGCGCACCACTGCGACTTCTGCTGCCCCGGCCTCGCCGTCCTTGACACTGGCCCAGTCTGCGCCTGCCTGGGTGAGCAGTCGGCGACCCCACTCTTCAATTCGTCCCGGCGCCCTGCTCAGCGCCAGCGCGTCCATAGCCGCGGACTCTGCGAGGGCGTAACTGTGGATGAGGACCGAGGCGTACAGGATCTCCTCATTCATGACGGCCTGAACGTGCTGGTCTAGGCGGGTCTTGTACCACCCCTTTCCAACCCGCACCTTGAGCCGGGCATCCTCTCGGTTGGCGAGTTCCAGCGACTGCCACAGTGTCCGTTCGCGGGCGAATGCCAAGCGGGCGCTCTCGAGAAATCTCGTAAGTTCAGCCCACGTGTCCCAGAGACCCGACATGGCTCAAGTCCATCAGGGATGCGACTCCGCGTCTTGGGATTGGAGGCGGCCGCATCGCAACGCCGGGGAGACCTACCCCTGCCGGAGACTCGACGACCAAGTTGCAGTCTCTTCGCCGCCTCCTGACCGCTCACCGGCGATTTGCCCGGTGCAGGCCTGCGTAGGACGCCCAACACAGAGTCCCAGATTCGGATTCGTTGTCCTCCCTGAGCGCGACGGCGGCCAAGAGCCCGACGACGTCTTCAACGGCAGCACACGCGAATGACGACTCAACTGGGCGCAGACGCTTGCCTAGTCCGTTCGGCCAGTTCTCGAGCGATGCCCACCACGAGGGATCCGGACGGCGCTCGGAGTGCTTAGTCTGATCGCCGCGTCATCGGTGGTCGCGACGTTGCTGCGGCCGGGGGCTTTGCTGATGACCGGCTGTCATGCCGCGTGCCCGCGGCGATTCGATCACGTGGATAGATAGGTAACCCATGAACACCCCGCGCTCGATGGCCATCGTCGTGGCCACCAGCTTCTCCCTCCTCGCTCTCGGCGGGTGCGGTGGAGGTGCGGCCCCCACTGCGACGGTTACGGATGCGGCCCCGGCCGTATCAGTCCCGGCCGTCACAGTCACAGCGACTCAGACGGAGGAGCCGACGGAAGAGCCGGTGGTGGAGGAAGCCACTCCCGCCCCCGAGGCGCCCGAGAAGTTCAAGATGCCCAAGCTTGTGGGAAAGAACCTCCAGCTGGCGCAGGACACGCTCCAGAGTCAGGGGTCGTACGTGTTGGATCAGAAGGACGCGCTCGGGCTAGACCGTTTCCAGATCGATGACTCGAACTGGAGGGTGTGCAAGCAGAGCCCGAAGGCGGGCAAGACAGTAGTGATCGAGACGATGGTGACGCTGTCAGCAGTCAAGTTGAGCGAGGACTGCCCCTGATTCGACGAAGGCGACAGCTTCGCGCAGCGAGGTTGCGTCACAGCGGCCGCCTGTTCGCGCACTGTGGGCTGCCTGCGGGTTACCGCTCAACCGGCACTTGGACCTGAGGGTGGGTCACGGTCAAGGCCTCCTTCGACGTGGAGCATCCGAAGAGCGCTGGAGGGCCCCGGCCCTTCCGGGTGTGCCACAGTGGGCAACGTGTCCAAGGTTGCGGTAGTCGGTGCGGGCGCGGTGGGCACGGCGATCGCGTACGCGGCCCAGATCCGCGGAGTCTGCCGTCAGCTCGCGTTGTTCGACCTGAATGCCGACAAGGTCCGGGCCGAGGTACTGGACCTGAACCACGGGATGCAGTTCACCCCGATGGCCCAGATCACCGGCAGCGATGACCTCGAGGTCTGCGGTGACGCCGACGTCGTGGTGATCACGGCCGGCGCGAAGCAGAAGCCGGGTCAGACCCGTTTGGACCTGGCCGCGGCGAACGTCGCGATGTGTCGTGACCTGGTACCGGCACTGGTCGCCCTGGCACCGAACGCCCTGCTGCTGGTGGTGACCAACCCGGTGGACGTGGTCACGTATGCCGCCCAGCAGTTCTCCGGCCTGCCGCCGCACCGGGTCTTCGGCTCGGGCACGGTGCTGGACTCCTCGCGGCTGCGGTTCCTGATTGCCGAACACACCGGGGTGGCCGTGCAGAACGTCCACGCGTACATCGCCGGTGAGCACGGCGACTCCGAGGTGCCCTTGTGGTCCACCGCAACGATCGGCGGTGTGCCTGTCCAGGACTGGGGCTCGGCAGGGGAGAACTCCCTGGACGAGGCGGCCCGGGCTCGGATCCACCAGCAGGTCGTCCGGTCGGCGGACGAGATCATCGCGGGTAAGGGTGCGACGAACCTCGCGGTCGGCTTGGCGGTCTCGCGCATCTTGGAGGCCGTGCTGAACGATGAGCACCGGGTCTTGCCGGTGACGACGCGGCTCGAGGACGTGCACGGGCTGAGCGACGTGTGCCTGTCCATGCCGTCGGTCGTCGGGCGGACGGGGATCCAGCGCGTACTGGCCACTCCGCTCTCCGCCGACGAACTAGCCAAGCTGGTCGAGTCGGCGGCGACCGTCCGGGCGACGGCCCACAGCCTGGGGTTGTAGCACTGGCGCGCAACCCCTCAACGACGCTGGGGGACTAGCTCTTTGCTGTGGTTCGGTTCAGTGCACCCCGGATGCCGCGTGTAGTTCGGCGGTCGCCATCTTGGTGCGGATCCAGGGCACCAGCGCCAGCAGGATGCCGGCCACGACGAGGGTGATGATCGCGTTCACCAGGTAGTAGACGGAGTCGGACAGGTCGCCCATCGCTTGGATGAGCTGGGCTGCCAGCGCCTGACCGGCCGCGCTGCCGAGGAACCACAGGGCCATCGCCTGGCTGGCGAACGCCTTGGGCGCCAGGCGGGTGGTGGCGGACAGGCCCACCGGTGAGATGCAGAGCTCGGCCACGGTCTGCAGCACGAACACGCTGCCGAGGATGATCACGGGCGCAGTGTTGCCCTCGAAGGTGGCGAAGGCCCACGACATGGCCAGCGCCGACAGCCCGATGAGCGTGACGCCGAGGACGAACTTCATCGGGGTCGAGGGGAACCGTCCGGCACGCCGCGTCCAGATCCACCCGGCGACGGGTGCCAGCACCACGATGGCGAGCGGGTTGACCGACTGGAACCACTCCGGGCTGATGTCGATGCCGGCCGTCTCGGTGACCGTGCGATCGGCGGCGAAGAGTGCCATCTTGCCGGCGGCCTGCTCGAAGATCATCCAGAAGAGCATGGCCCCGATCCAGAGCGGCACGTACGCGAGCAGGTGCGACTTCTCTTCCGCTTCGACCTTCGGGCTGCGGAACATCACGGTGAAGTAGGCGATCGGGGTGAGCAGCGCGACGATCGAGATGGCGTCGATGACCTGCTCGAGAATCGTGTCGCGCCACAGGCTGGCGAGCACCACGACGAGCGCGAAGGCGACCACGGCCCCGGCAGCCAGACCCCCCACCTTCGCCTGTTCCTCCATGTTGAGGGGGTTGGGCACGTCGTCGACGTGGGGCCCCAGCACCTTGCGCCCTCTGAGGAACCACACGACCGCAACGGCCATGCCGACGGCGGCGGCGGAGAACCCGACGTGGAAGCCGTAGTTGTCACGCAACCAGCCGACGATGAGCGGTGAGAAGAAGGCGCCGATGTTGATCGACATGTAGAAGATCGAGAAGCCCGCGTCACGACGCGGGTCATCGCTGCTGTACTGCATCCCCACCATCGTCGAGATGTTGGGCTTGAGCAGGCCGGTGCCGAAGGCGACGAGGGCGATGCCGAGCCAGGCTGTCGCCGTGGCCGGGATCGACAGGCAGATGTGCCCGGCCATGATGACCAACGCGCCGTAGAGCGTCGAGCGCCTGGGCCCGAACATCCGGTCGGCCGTGAACCCGCCGATGATCGAGAGCAGGTAGACCGAAGCCCCGTAGATGGTGACCACGGCGGTGCCGGTCGTCTCGTCGATACCCAGGCCGCCGTCGGCGGTCGTCGCGATCAGGAAGTAGAGCAGGATGGCGCGCATCCCGTAGTAGGAGAACCGCTCCCACAGCTCGACGAAGAACAGGGTCCCCAGACCCTTGGGCTGGCCGAAGAAGGCGCGGTCACCCCCGCCCTTGTCCTCGTGGCTGCCCTTGACTGCTGCGGCGGTGCTCATGTGTCCTCCTGGTCAGGCGGCTGAGTTGAATCACCCCTGGTCGACCAGCACGAGTTGGCGATCATGATCAACAACTGCGCCGAACGGCCCACCCCCTCGGATGTCAACCATGTCTCCCACGGTGACAGGTAGGGGCTGGTTTGCGGGCTCTTGACACCGGAGGCTCGGGTCAGCAGGGCGCGCCGGTGGGAGGGGCGAGTCCGGGGCTGGGCGGGCACTCCACCGCACGGGGCAGCGCCCGGCCTCGAGAAGCGCTGTGTCCCTTCGGTTTCAGACGGGGCGACCGCTGAGCACCACCACGGACCGGGCCTGCACCGTCACCGGACCATCCGGGACAAGGGGCCCGGCAGCGGCCAGGTCCGGTGGCTGGCTCGAGCTGGTGTCGACCAGCACCCGCCAGGACCCCGGCACCTGGACGGCGAACTCCAGGGCCGCCGAGTAGGCGTTGACCATCACGTACAGGTCGTCCTCGTCGTAGGACGCCCCGGAGAGACGCCAGGCGAGCGTGTGCGACGACGAAGACAGGTCGGGCGCACCGGTGGTGCCGAACCACTGCACGTCCTCGCGCCAGAACCGGCTGCGGCGCGATGCTGCGCCGGGACTTGCGCAGCGCGATCATCCCCTTGACGAAGTCGAACAGGTCGCGGTGGGTCTCGAGGCGGTCCCAGTCGAGCCAGGTCGTCTCGTTGTCCTGGTTGTAGGGGTTGTTGTTGCCCTGCTGGGTGTTGGCGAACTCGTCGCCGGCCACGATCATCGGCGTGCCGTTGCTCAGCATCATCAGGGCGAAGAAGTTCTTCATCTGTCGCAGCCGGAGCGCCCGGACCTCGTCGGGCACTCCGTCGTCGCCCTCCCATCCGCTGTTCCAGCTGCGGTTGTCGCTGGCGCCGTCGGTGCCGCCGTGGCCGTTGGCCTCGTTGTGCCGGTCGTTGTAGGACACCAGGTCGTAGAGGCAGAAGCCGTCGTGGGCGGTGATGAAGTTGACGCTCTGGAAGGGCCGGTAGACGTCACCGGGCCCGTCGGGGAACAGGTCGTCGCTGCCGTAGACCCGCGTCATCAGCGCCGGCACCAGGCCGTCGTCGCCCTTGACGAAGCCACGCACGTCGTCGCGGTACCGGCCGTTCCACTGCCGCCACATGATGCCGGGGAAGGAGCGCCCCAGCAGGTAGGCGCCCATGTCCCAGGCCTCGGCCACCACCTTCACGTCCTGCTGGGCGGCGAGCAGCCCGATCTCGCTGATCAGGGGAGGGGTGTCGTTCGGGTCGATCGCGCCGTCGGCGTCCCGGGCGAGGATGGACGCCAGGTCGAACCGGAACCCGTCGACACCCTGCTCGGCCCAGTGCCTCAGGCTTCGCAGCACCAGGGCGCGCATGGCGACGTCGGCCCCCTGGGTCGTGTTGCCGCACCCGGAGTCATCGATGTACGAACCGTCCTCGGCGACGATGTAGTAGGAGTCGTTGTCGATGCCCCGCAGGTTGTAGGTGGGCCCACTCCGGTCCCCCTCGCTGGTGTGGTTGTAGACCACGTCGAGCCAGACCTCGATGCCGGCGGCGTGCATCGCGTCGACCATCTCGCGGAACTCCTTCATCGGGTGCTCGACGGCGTAGGCCTCGTGCGGGGCGAAGAAGTTCATGGTCATGTACCCCCAGTAGTTGCCCTCCTGGGGGTCGAACTGGTGGATGGGGAGCAGTTCGAGGACGGTGACCCCGAGCTCGGTGAGGTAGGGGATCTTCTCGATGAGCGCGCTGAAGGTGCCGCGCCGAGCGGCCGTCACGCCGCTGTTCTCGCGAGCGGTGAACCCCTTGACGTGCGCCTCGTAGACGACCGTGTCGTGGGTGTGCCGTGGCCCGACCCGAGGCGCCGGCTCTTCGTTCCACTCCGCGCGGGGCAGCTCGCCGAGCACGGCCTGGCCGTCGTTGGGCTCGTCACCGCGGGCGGCCTCACGAGAGAAGGCATCCGGGAAGTGCAGCCGGTGCGCGTAGGGATCGCACAGCACCTTGGCCGGCACGAACCCGTTGCGCCCCCCGGAGGGGCCGTCGACCTTGTAGGCGTAGTACGTCGCACCGGGGACGCTGGCGGCACTGACCATGCAGTGCCAGATCCGGCCGGTCTTGTTCACCAGCGGGTCGTACGCGAGCTGCAGGATCGGCGTGGAAACGTCGTCGGCACCGTAGATCAGGAGCGTCACGCCGGTCGCGGTGCGGGTGTAGAGCGCGAAGTTCCACGCCTGCTCCGACTCCACCCAGGTCGCCCCGAGCGGGGCCGGAGCGCCCTCCTCGCGCTCCCACGCCTCGATCGTGGTCAGGCTTCCCATCCGCCGAGTCATCCGGGTCTCCGATCGACGAGGCCGCTGGCCGTCACCAGGTGAGCTCGATCTCGATCTCGCGTTCCTCGTCACCGACCTCGATCTCGAGCTTGAAGTTCACCTCATCGGGCACCCGCACGGTGAAGCGCAGGTCGCCGCGCTCGAACTCCACCTCGTTGTTGCTGGCGAGGGCATCGGCGAGAGCGTGCAGCCGCGCAGCGGCCTCCTCGCGGCGCATCCGCTGCTTCTCCTCGAGCTCGAGAAAGTTCATCGCTGGTCTCCTTCGTGGGTAGTTCTGGCGACGGGCGCGCCCGGATTCACGACCACGGCCCTCCCGCACGAGGCAACCACGCCTGGCCGCGCGGCGCCTCACCCGCATCAGGGGAGGCGGGCGGATGCCGGGTGAGCGCCGTGCCTGCGCCGTCACCCGGCATCCGGTGTGGGCTCCCCAGCCGGCCGCAGGCCGAGGCACCAGGCACGTTGCGCGTCGTGCTCGGGGATGAGCCAGTCCGGGCCATAGGTCGCGTCAGGGTCGAGGCGGGGATCGTGCACGGGGCCGGGGTGGCGCAGCGACTGAAGATAGGACCGATCCTGGATGAAGCGGGCAGCGACCTCGTCGCCGGTCGCGACCGCGCCATGACCGGGGACCAGGACTCGACATCCCCGCTGCTGGACGGCCTCGAGCCTGGTCAGGCCAACGTCATAGTCGCGCAGCGGGTCAGGTGCGCCGCTGGCCAGGTCGAGCAGTGGGACCTCGACGTCCGAGAGCATGTCGCCGGCGATGAGGATGCCGTCGTCCGGCAGGTACAGGGCGGCGTGGCCGGGCGCGTGACCGTCGTGCTCGACCACCTCGACGAGCGGTCCGTCCCACGGCAGGGTCACCGCCCCGACGGGCAGCGCGGCGAGCTGACCGATCAGCTGCGGCTCGGTGCCGGGAGCCTGTCGGGCCGCCTCCGCACGCGCCTCCTCCAGGTTGGCCTCCGCGTGCTCGGCCGCGCGCTGGGTGGCCCACCGGGGCACGTCGCCGAGCTCACGGCTCCAGAGCATGTGGTCCCAGTGCGGGTGCGTGCAGAAGCCCGTCGACGGCGTCAGACCCAGCGCCTCCAGCCCGTGGGCAAGCGTCGTGAGCTCGGCTCCGGTCACGCCCGGGTCGACGACGAGCACCTCCGACCCACCGGTGATCACCACGGCGTTGGACTGGCAGAACTCGCTCTGGCTCACCCAGCAGTGCGCCGAGACCTGCACCAGCATGAGTGCAACCGTAGGTCACACCTCCTGCTGGCTGGCCGCGACCAGACTCCCGGCAGCGTCGAAGCCCTCGATCCGGATGACCTGGCCGGTGGCGGCAGGGATGGTGACCTGGGTGTTGCCGTCGGCGGTTGCAGTCGTGGCGACCGGTCGGCCGTTGACGTAGAGGTCGATGCTGGCGACCGACTCCGGTGGTGACGGTGAGCTTGCGCTTGCCGGTGCCGGCCGCGGCGGAGGTGAAGCGCAGCAGCCGCGGCTGCTGCTGGGCGAGCAGCGCGCCGGCCGCAGCCATGAGGTCGGCGTTCTCCTCGCAGGAGGTCGCGCTTGGTGAGCTCGTGGAGCGCGTCGGGCACCACGCCGAGGTCCTCCACCGGCTGGCCCATCCGGGTGCCGACGCGCAGGCACCGGCGCAGCGCGACGCGCATCTGCACTCCCTTGGGCAGCTGCTTGAGCGCACCGCCGGTCCATTCGGTGCGCAGGTCCTCGTGGGTGACGACGTTCGCGCCGCCGGCGCCGGTGTTGGCGTCGACGCCGAGCACCGGTCCGATCTGGTGGTCCTGGAAGCCCGCGGCGAAGATGTCGCAGGCGCTGTAGCACTGCGCGTCGGTGACCAGCACGACCGGGCCCTGGTAGAGCTGGCCGACGCTGTTGACCAGCTCCGTCGGGTAGAGCGGGAACGCGGTGGAGTACGCCGAGCCGGTGGTCACCGACTCCTCCAGCGAGGCCTGCCATTCGCGCGTAGTCCGCGACCGCCCCCGCCAGTGCGGTGGTGCCGGGGGTGCTGACGAACTGGAACGGCTCCGGCGTCACTCGGCGAGGCGTGAGGAACTGCAGCAGGAACTCGGCCGCGATCACGTAGCCGCCGCCGTTGCCGCGGACGTCGACGACCAGCCCCTCGCGGGGGAGCACCGACAGCAGCCGGGCGACCTCGTTGATGAAGGCCTCGATGTCCTGGTCCTCCATGTGGAAGGTGAAGATCCGCAGGTGCCCGAAGGTGCCGCTCGGGGTGTCGACGATGCGGGCCTTGAGCTCGTCGGGGCGGCTGGTCGGGATCGGCCCGGCCGCGAGCGGTGCGGCGGCCGCGGCCGCGCGGCCCCGACCCTCCGTGGCGTCGAGGCCCGGCAGCGCCTTCAGGGATGCCGGCGCGAACAGCTGGCGCTTGACCCGCCGGGTCAGCTCGGTGCGCAGGTCCATGCCGACCAGGTGGTGCGCCGCGGCCTCGACGCCGCTGGGTAGCGACGGCAGGGTGCCGGGGGTGGTCACCTCGGCGCCGGACTCGAAGACCCGCCACGGGCGCCCGGGTCTCGTGGGTCGCGCCGTTCGACCCGGTAGGTGATGTCGACCCAGTCCTCGTCGGGCGGCAGCGACATGTTGATCGAGCGCAGGGTCATGTTCTGCAGGCCCTGCGCGAGCTGCGCCGGCTTGTTGCTGCCGGCCTCGCGGGCGGCGTTGGCCTCGACGGCGAGGTGGATCGGGGTGCCGTTCCAGTGCGTGACCTCGACCCCGGCCTTGAGCTGCGGGTCACCGGTGATGTGGTCGAAGGTCTTGGTCACCAGGTACGCCGTGCGGCCGTCGACGACTGCAGCGCTCCAGGAGGATGCCGAGGAACGCGAAGCCCGCGTAGCGCGAGGGCAGGATGTAGTTGGTGTGCAGGTCGTGCAGGCCGAGGAAGATCCGCTGCAGCTGAGCGTGGAACTCCGTCTCGGAGAGGTCGCCGAGCCGGTGCCGCAGCAGGCGGAGGGCCTGCAGCGGGTCGACGGCGTGCATGGCGCGCTTGAGGGGCAGGTGGGCATAGACCTCACCGAGCAGGATCTCGGCCTGGTCCAGGACGACCCGGCGCTGGCCGTCGGTGAGCGGGCCCTGCGCGATGTGGCTGCGGAACTGCGGCATCGTGCGCACGGTGCCCAGGTCGTTGTCGGCGCTGAGGACGACGGTGTCGGGGTGGGACATGGCTGGCTCCTCGATGAGTGCGGTTCCTGCCGGTAAGGAGCCGCGGGAGGCCCGCTTGGTACATCGACCGTCAGCGAGCGCCTCAGCCGCCTCCACAGCTCTCACCGAAGTAGCACCCCAGGCTGGGCAGCAGCAGCAGCGCGGCGATGATGGGCAGGACGGAGACGGCGATGGCGCTCGCCGCCATGGCCGGTGACTCGTGCGCCGCCCGCCGTGCCCGAAACGCGCCGATCCCCTGCACCAGGGCGAAGACGGCCACCGCCCCTCCGGCCAGCGCGAGAAGGATCATGGTCAGGACTTCTTGCACCAGGTCGGGGATGAACGCCACCACCGGGAGCGCCAGCGCGATCAGGGCCAGGCGCAGGGCATGCCACGACGCTGTGTCGCGCCCGGCTGTGGTCACGCCCAGCAACGTAGCCCCGGATGAGGGGGGCTGACCAGAGCATGGGCGTGGCCGAGCCCCGGCCACCGATGCGCTGGGCCGGGCACCCGCGCTGGGGCTGGCCGTGGCGTCGGACGGCGAGGACAGTGGTGGTCGACCGGGTCGTGCCGCCTCGGTCGGTGCGCATCTCCGAGAGGGCACCATGACGTCGCGCTTTGCAGCCCGTGACCCGCCAGCGACTGGTGGCCCTCGGCATCGTCCTGGTCGTGGCCGCCGGCGTCGTGTGGTGGCTGCGCTTCGCCCCCTACGGCATGAGCCGGGCGGACGCCGAGGCAGAAGTGGCCCGACTCGGCAGCGCGGATGCCGAGTACTTCTACCTGGGCGACAGCGTTACCGGCATGCAGTTGGCGAATGTCGTCGTCGACGAGGAGAGCGGCCGGATGATCTTCGGGTACGGCCGGTGCATGGATCACGCCGAGGGAGGGTGCACCCGACCCCTCACCGTGCTGAGCAGCCCGCGTCCTGCGCTGAGCAGTGACACGCCCGATGGCGAGTGCCTGCCAGTGCGACAGGTCATGGGGGAGGGCCAGATCGTCCTGGTCGGCGCCGCGCAGGTGGAGATCGACTACCTGACGACCATCCCGGACGGGTTCATCACGGACTTCGACAAGTCCAAGGCGTTGGTCCCCGACCTGAGAAGGGTCGGGCAGGCGGCATCGTCGATCTGCAGCGAACCGGCCCGCTAGCCCCGCGCCTCAGGCGGGTGGCGTCGCAAGGATGTTCTGGAGGACCGCGTTGGCGACCTGGGTGTTGCTCACGTCGCTGTGGCCGGCGACGAACCGGTCGGAGAGCAGGTTGTGGATGCGACCGCCCGCGAACCGGTAGGTCGCACCGACGTCCTGGAGCGCCTGACCGTTGTCGACCTCCGGGGTGTGCTGGGCGCCGTTGCCGCCCAGGCCGCCGAAGGGGCTGTCGGCGTCGCCGAGGCCCGAGGCCGCCTGGTCGGCGATGCTCGACGCGATGGCGTACGCGATGCCGACGGCCTTGTCGTTGCGGGTGTGGGTGATGATCGTCGACCCCGCGACGCGGTGCTCGTCGACCAGGCGGCGGAAGCCGCCGGGCCGTCCCGGCTGCCACTCCTTGGCAAATGCGTTGTGCGAGAACGCGGCCTGCAGCAGGTTCAGCGAGCCCACCGACTTGGCGCCGGGAAGGCCGTCCGCTGTCGCCGTCACCAGGCGGGCGCCGAAGCTGTGGCCGACGAGGTGCATCGTGGCGCGGCCGGCCACCTGCGCGTTGAGGACCGGTGCCACGGAACCGGACCCGATCCGGCCGGCGCGCGCCTTCATCTCGTAGTAGGTGATGAAGTTGAGCAGCGACCGTCCCTTCGACCACGCGTGGCTGAGCGCCGAGCCGAGGCCGACGGCACCGCCGACCCCACCCCCGGCCAGACCGCCGCCGCCCAGGCCGCCGACCCCCATGGCGCCGCCACCGCGCCGCGGGAACCGCCCCGAGCGACAGGGTCAGCATCGCCGCCTGCGAGCCGGTCCATGAGGTCGGCACCGTCGAGCGCGAACAGCGCGTCGGGTGCATCCGCCGGCTCGGACGCGTCGGCGCTCACCAGGGAGCGCAGCAGGTCGGCGTACTCGCGCTGGGCCTTCGGTGAGCCCTCCAGCCGGTCCGCGAGCTTCGCCGCTCGGTCGAGCGCCGCCTCGGCGCCCGGAGCGTCGAACGCCTCCGCCATGGCTCGCAGGTCGCCGGGAAGGGCCGGGTCGGCATCGCCGATCCCCGCCGCGCCACCGGGGATCAGCTCGGCATCCGCGAACTTCTTCGACGGCCACAGGACACCGACCACGCCGATCGACCTGTCCCCGAGAGCGACTCCGCGTGTCTGCCGGACGGCGTCGATGCTCGCGAACAGGTTGCGGTAGAGCACCCGCGCCTCGTCCATGTCGTTGTTCCACCCGTGCGAGATGACCACGACGTCGGTGACCTGGTCGGCGAGCTGGCGCACGGCATCCGCCTGCTCCGGGTGGACGGGCTTGCCGTCCTTGGCGAACTCGAGCTCGCGGTAGGGGTAGTTCTGCGGTCCTGCTCCCATGGTGTGACCTCCTAGACGGACTGGATGGCGCGCATGGCATCGATGAGGCCATGGCCCTGGAACTCGCGGACGCGGCCGAGGTCGGTCGCGGTGGAGGTGAAGATCTGCTTCACCCGCTCGGGGCTGCCGATGAACTCGCGTCGGATCGACAGGAAGGACGCGATCACGCCGGACACGTGCGGCGCCGCCATGCTCGTGCCGCTCTCCTCGACGTAGCGGACGGTGCGCCCGACCATGCCGCCGGCCTTCTCGGCCATCGCCCCGGCGGCCGCGGACAGGATCCGCTCACCGGGGGCGACGAGGTCGGGCTTGGCCCGCCCGTCACCGGTCGGACCCTTCGAGGAGAAGTAGGAGACTCCGTAGACGTGGGGGGAGTCCCGGTGCGTCGAGCCGACGGTGATCGCGCCGGCCGCGTTGCCGGGGTCGTTGATGGTCAGGGCTCGGCCGGCAGCGCCCGCCTGCATCGTCAAAGCGTCTGTCGCATAGGCGTATCCGCTGTTGCCCGCGGCCACCACGACGACCACGCCGCTGCGCACCATCCGGTCGACCTCGACGCACAGCGGGCTCTGGCCGCACGCGAACCACTCGGGGTTGAAGTCGTAGCCGAGGCTGAGGTTGATGCCGTGGATGCGCAGGCGCCGCCCGTGGTCGTTGATCTCCTGGATGGCGTCGAGCGCGGTGAGGATGGCGCCCGTCCCCCCGACGCCGTGGTCGTCGAGCACCTTGTAGCTGACGATCGAGCACTGCGGCGCGATGCCCGAGACGCATGACAGGGGGGTCAGCTCGCCGCAGACCTCGCCGTCCTCGTCGCGCTGCATCCGCACGGCGCTGAGCGGGTGCCCGCGGGTCGCCTTCCCACGACCGGCGATGATGCCGGCCACGTGCGTGCCGTGACCGTTGGCGTCGTGCGCCCCGTCGCCCTGCGCGTTCGTGAAGTCCCGGTGGGACAGGCCCGAGCTGTTCAGGTTGTCGAACTCCTTGAAGTGGGGGTGCTTGGCGTCGACCCCGGTGTCCAGCACGGCCCAGCAGATGTTCTTCCCGAGCGCCGCGTAGGCGGCGTGCGCGGCATCCGCCTTGACCGTCGAGATCGAGCGGTCGAGCAGGGCCCTGACCTCGAAGTCGGGCCAGATCCGGAAGATCGGCTTGCCCTGCGCCGCGTTGGCGCGGGCGAGGGCGACGATGACCTCCGGCTGGAGCCGGCCGAGGAGGTAGGGCCCGCCCTCCTTCGGGTCGGCCACGCCCTGGGTCACCGTCGGCTCACCCGTCGACCTGCACGCCGCCTGGATCAGGCGGAGGGCAAGCTTGGTGGCGGCCGTCCGGTCGGGGGCGAACTCGAGGTTGAGGTCGAGCACGACGGGGATGGGGGAGGAGTCGCCGCGGTCGGTGGCCGCGCGGATCCGCTGGAGCAACGGGACCGCGATGACGGTGCGGTCCAGCGCGCGCGGGTCGTAGCGACCCGGGTCGTCGTCGGTGGTCTCGTCCATGTCCCCACTCCCCTGTCAGCAGGTGCGCCCTACTGACGTGAGGAGGTGCCGTCCCCGGTGGTGATACCTCCCACCGCGGAGGCTCCATGCGCTCCCCGGCCGTATCACCCGGGCGCCAGGGCACTCCTGATGTGTGGGCAACGCATCGCGTGGCCGGCGGCACCGGGTCAGCCCGGCCGGCGGGAACGCGAGCAGGGAGGCAGACATGGACTCACAGCTGAGTACAGCGCCCGAGCGAGTGGCAGACCGCAACGGGTCCGACCGGCCCACGGTGCCGCCGGGCTCCGAGCAGCCGGGCCCGGCAGGGACGGGACCCTCCCGCAGTGCGCCACGTGCCCAGCACCCCGCAGCGAGCAATCCGCCTGTCGGGGGACCGGTTTCGGCGGGGTGGCGGGAGGGCACCCTCACGCGGGCCCGCGAGCTGACCACCCTGTGCGACTGGGCAGCGGTGAACACCGAAGTGCCGGAGGCAGGCCTGTTCGTCGACTCCATCACCCGGCACCTGGAAGCCGCCAAGGAGGCAGCCGAGCTGGCGAGGGCCCACCCCAAGGACCGCCTGCCGAGGCTCCGCACCGGCGCGCTGCGCGAGCGGGCGAAGAGCAACCTCGACGCGGCCGAGGCGCAGCTGCTCAACTTCGCGCCGCCGGACTACGTGCTCGGCCAGCTCCCCGGGCTGCTGACCCACGTGCAGTGCCACCTCATCCCCTCCGACCCGAGGCGGACGGAGTTCGAGCGGCTCGCCCGCAGCCTGGGCCTGCGCGACGCCGACCACCCGTCCGCCAAGGGCGCCGACACGGTCGAGGCCCGGGCCGCGGCGCGGGAGGAGCACCGGCGGATCGTGCGGGAGGAGCGTGGCGCGATCGTCTCTGCGGTGCGGGCGGCGAGCTCGGCGTCGATGCGTGAGCAGGTGCGGGTGCGCAGCTTCCGCGACGTCCTGGTGGTCACGAGCGCGTTGATGGGGCTGCTCGTCATCGCCATCGGGGTCGTCGGCTTCGTGTCGCCGACGCTGATCCCGCTCTGCTTCGCACCGGAGGACGGGGGAGAGGCCGTCGTCGTGTGCCCGACCGCGCAGTCCGCGCCCTTCTCCACGTCGGTGCAGGGTGAGGGCGCGTCGCCGGCCACCCAGGCCCAGGACATCGATGACTACACGCGGGACACGGTCTCACCGCAGGACATCTTCGTCGTGGAGCTCGTCGGCCTGGCCGCGGCCGCGGTCGCCGCAGCCGGTGCGATCCGGGGCATCCGCGGGTCGTCCGAGCGCTCGAACCTGCCGGTGGTGCTCGCCGTGCTCAAGCTGCCCACCGGAGCCATCACCGCGTTCCTGGGCCTGCTGCTGATGCGTGGGCAGTTCGTCCCCGGCCTGAGCGCGCTGGACACCTCCGCGCAGATCCTGGCCTGGGCGTTGGTGTTCGGCTACGCCCAGCAGCTGTTCACGCGGCTGGTCGACCGCCAGGGGCAGACCGTGCTCGACAGCGTGCGTGGCGCCGACAAGCAGAAGCCCGAGATGACCCCGCCCTGACGCAGCAGGGCCGGCCGTGCCGCCTCAGTAGGTCGGCGCGGCCGGCTCGCCGAGGAACTGCTCCAGGCTGTGCCAGCCACCGCGGTGGTAGGCCGTCGACAGCGGCACACCCACGTAGCGGAAGTGCCACGGCTCGCTGTTGTAGCCGGTCACGCCGGTGTAGCCGCTCTCGTAGCGCAGCACGAACCCGAACCGCCAGGCGTTGCCCCGCAGCCACCTCCCCTGCGGGGTGGAGCCGATGCAGTTGTGCGCGCTGCACGACGAGTTGCCGACCGGCTTGATGTCGAGGCTGAGCCCGGTCTGGTGCTCGCTGTACCCCGGGCGCGCGATCCACTTGTCCGCGTACGCCTTCCCATTGGTCGCGACCCGGTTCGCGTACACCGAGCGCTGGGTGGCGTACGACCGGTAGCCGCTCGCGATCGCCATGCTGCCCGCGCCCTCGGAGCGAGCGGTCGAGAACATCGTGGCGAGGGCGCCGGCTGCGGTCGAGCGCAGGCGCTGGCCGTTCGGGTAGGTCACCTTCGGCACGACCAGACCGGAGGGCACGTACGTGACGGGCCGCAGCGCGTTGTGCTTGTTGACGAGCACCCACGCGCTCGAGGGGCTGGTGATGCTCGCGCACGCGGCGAGCTGACCGACCAACCCTCGCAGGGAGCCCTCTCCGCCGTGCAGCACCACCCGGGTCGTGGCGGCGCCGGCCAGCGACGGTCGCACCGAGGCGGGCACGCAGAACGGCTGGGTGAAGTAGAGCGGGCGTGCCTTCGTGCCGGCCAGGAAGGAGCCGACGAGCCCGTTGGCGAAGTCCCGCCCGCTGGCCAGGTAGGAGCTGCCGGGGGCGAGGCCCGGGTGGGCGAGCGCGTTGACGCGGGCCGCGATGGCGAACAGGTCACCACCAGTGGCTCGCGCGACCTTCCCGGCGCCCAGGACGCCCTCGAGCTGCGCTTGGATGCCGGATGAGACGGACGTGGCACCACCGACCAGCGTCACCGTGGTGACCCCGAGATCGCGCACGAGGTTGATCGTGGCGGCGGGCAGCGCGCTGGCGGCTCCGTCCACGGTCAGTAGCGGCTCCTGCCGTGACGCAGCCGCAGCGCCGGCGGCCAGGCCGTCGGCCCACACCCGGCCGGTGGCCATCCAGGCGTGTGACTCCCCGCCTGCGGCGAACGCGCGGCGGACCACGGCCTGGGCGACCTGGTAGCGCCCGCTCCCGGCGATGCGCGTGACCGACGGTGCATACGACTTTGCCTGCGCGGCAACGGTGCTCGACAGCGTGGCCGTGGACCCGGCAACGACGATCGCCGGTGGTGCGAGCCGCTTCAGCTCGGTGGCGATGGCTGCCGGGATGCCGTCCGGCCGGGTGAGCAGCACGGCCCCGTGCTCCGCGACGGCGGCCGCGGTGGCGCTGAGCGACTCCCACGGCGAGACGCCCGACACCAGGTACACGACATCGGGATGGGTGCCGGCCGGGAACGCGGACCGGCTCGCGGCGGCGGAGGCCGCGTACCGGTCGGCCCCGTCGATCCGGGCCACGGTGGGCGCGGCGACCGCCGGCACGGCGACGGGTGCGCTGCGCGGCGCGGCGGCGGGCACCGCCTGCGCGGGTGCCACGGTGGCAGCGAGTGCGGCCAGCACGGCGGCTGAAGTGGCGAGTGTGCGCAGAAGCGGCAAGGTGCACCTACCGGACGTCGTGGGGTGGCTCGCGCCCGTCACGCGGGCACGGCGCAGGACGACGAGGTGTGACGGTGCCTCCTGCACGAACCAGGCACCCCTCGTCAGCACCCAAGGCTACGGCGCCCTGACCTGCGGCGCAGGCGGTTGCGGCATCCCGACCGGGCCGTCGGCCCCCTCCAGCCGCACCGCAACAGGGACAGGCGTAACGCCGGTTCCCCTCCGAGCCACACCTGGTGCGGTGCTGCGGGGCCGCCACGAGCGTTCGCGGGAGACGATGTCGGGATGTCCGACGATGGGCTCTCGACCTACCGCGCCAAGCGGGATGCCGCGCGCACGCCGGAGCCGGTGCCGCCACCGGGCCCCGTCACACCCGGCGCGGACGACACCTTCGTCGTGCAGGAGCACCACGCGACCGCGTTGCACTGGGACTTCCGGCTGGAGCGGGGCGGCGTGCTGGTCTCCTGGGCGGTCCCCAAGGGGCTACCCCTCGACCCGGCGGTGAACCGGCTCGCGGTGCAGACCGAGGACCACCCGCTGTCGTACGCCGACTTCGAGGGCGACATCGGGCGCGGCGAGTACGGCGGGGGCGGTGTGGCGATCTGGGACCGCGGCACGTACGAGACCGAGGAGTGGTCGGAGGGCAAGGTCAAGGTGGTGCTCCACGGCTCCCGGGTCGAGGGGAGGTACGTGCTGTTCAGGACCGGAGGGAAGAGCTGGATGATGCACCGGATGAGCCCGCTGCCGGACGGCTGGGAGCCGCTGCCGGCCAGGGTCTCTCCGATGATGGCGACGCCGGCCGACGGGCTGCCGGCGGATGACGAGCACTGGGCCTACGAGATGCGGTGGGACGGCGTGCGTGCCGTGGTGCACGTCGAGGGTGGTCGGGCGACGGCGTGGTCGCCCGACGGCACCGACCTGGTCGACGTCACGGGCACCTACCCCGAGCTGCGGGCGATGGCGGAGTCGATGGGAGCGACCCAGGCCGTGCTCGACGGCGTGCTGGTGGCACTCGACCCGGCCGGACGCCCCGAGCGCCGAGCTGCTCGGCCGGCGGACGGACGCCTCGGGTGCGGCGCGCATCCGGCGCCTGGCCGAATCGGTCCCCGTGACCTACCTGCGTCGTCGACGTGCTCCACCTCGACGGCCGATCGACGGTGTCGGCGCCCTACCGGGAGCGTCGCGCGCTGCTGGACGAGCTCGGCCTCTCCGGCCCCTCCTGGCGCACCCCGCCGGCCTGGTTCGGTGGCGGCCCTTCCGTGCTGGCCGCCGCCCGCGAGCAGCAGCTGGACGCAGTCGTCGCCAAGCAGGTCGACTCGCCCTACGAGCCCGGGGCCAGGTCGCGGCGCTGGCTCGAGGTCAGAGCGCGCGCCGAGTGAGCAACTGCGGTCGCGGGCGAGCAGGGTTCACCGCGTGGATGCCGGGTCGTCGAGGGGCGGCACCGCCGCCATGACCGCGTCGGCGAACGCGGCGTGCAGCGCCGGGCTCGGGTGGAAGCCGTCGCCGGCGAACATCTCCGGTCCGAGCGGTTCGAAGGTCTCGATCCGGAAGGCCCTCTCCCGGGCCCGGATCGCCGAGACCCCGATGGCGTCGAAGACCCGGCCCCGCCACCCGAGGGCGTCGGCGAGGGGCCGGGGGAACGCCGGGAAGTGGTCGAGCGGCGGGATGCCGAGGAGGCACACCCGGGCGTGTGGCGCCGCCGCGAGGACGGCATCGAGGAGCGAGCCGAGCTCGCGGCGGAAGCGGGCCGTGCTGTGCAGGTTCTTGAGGTCGTTCACACCGATCGAGACGAAGACGAGGTCGGCGTCGGACAGGGCCTCGGCAGAGACCAGCCCGATGGCCTGGCCCGCGGTGGCGCCGGACCGGGCGCAGGCCTGCCACTCGACCGTCGCGTCGTAGCGCTCGGCGAGCCGGACGGCGAGCTGGCCCGCGACCGAGGAGCGGTGGTGCCCGATGGCGTAACCCGCCGTGACGCTGTCGCCGACCGCGACGACCTTCATCCGGCGTGCGCCGGAGCCGACCCGCCCCGTGACGCCGTCGGCATCGGCGAACCGCGGGAGCGTGCGAGCGAGCCGATACCCCTGGTACGGCACGAGGGGCAGGCCCAGCCACCACCACTGCGCACGCCAGTCGACACCCCGGAGACGGGCGTGTCCGGCCCGGACCGCGGCGCTGGGCATCATGCGCCGATGGTAGGCGGCGCCCCGGCCCGGGTTGCTACCGTCCCGAGATGGACATCGCTGAACGGGTCGAGGCCTACCTCGCCGGCCAACCCGAGCCCAAGCAGGCCGACCTGCGCCGGCTGCACACGCGGATGCTGGCGGAGTTCCCCGGGTGCAGGCTCTGGTTCGACGACGGCACCAACGCCGACGGCAAGGTCGTGATCAACCTCGACGCCGACGTGCTGCTGGCGGCCGTCCACGACGGAATGTCCATCGGCCGGGCCGGCTGAGCGCAGGCCCGGCCCGTCGGGCGCACTCAGCCGCTGGTGCGCTCCCAGACGACGATGGTGTTGCGGTCCTGGCTGTACACGTGGGCGATCCGGTAGCCGTTGTCCGCACGCTGGTTCGCGATCTTGGTGAAGTGGCGCATGTTGACCGAGCCCTCGTTCACCTCGATCTCGTAGTACGGCCCCCCGGCCTTGCCACTGCTGAAGCCACCGATGCCGAGCACCATGTGCTCCTCCTTCATTGCCGTGCCGATGGTCACCGGTCGGCCCGGTGACGGGTCGAGGTCAGCAGCGTGCTGACGAGCCAGCCTCAGCGTGGCAGTGCGGGAGGTGCGGTGCAACCATCTCGGCGCGGACGCGTGGCTGGTTGTGACCCACCGCACGACGTGCCACCAGCGAGACGATGGACCCATGGACACGGCGCCCACCTCCGACCCGCGCCTGCAGACAGCGGTGCGAGCGAGCCTGGCGTGGTACGACGACGTCTTCAGGGCCCACAGGATCGCCACGCGCTGCGAGGACGGGCTCTGGAGTGCCCTCGCCGAGCCGCCCCGCTGGCACTCCACCGCCAAGACGCTTCGCCCCGACGTGCCGACGGCGCAGGTCGTGGATGCCGTGGCGCCCTTCGCCCGCTGTTCGGTGGCCGACTCCTTCGCGACCCTCGACCTCGCCGACCACGGGTTCACGGTCCTGTTCCGGGCGACCTGGTTGTACCGGCCGGCACCGTCCGGCCCCGCACCGACGTGGCCGCACGGCTGGGCCGTCGTGTCGGACGACGACGAGCTGGCCGCCTGGAACTGCGCACAGGACACCACGGGCGTGCTGGTGGCAGCCCTGCTGCACCATCCCCGGTTCACGTTCCTGGTGCGGCGCTCATCCGGGCGCTTGGTCGCCGGCGCCGTCCTGCACCGCGTCGACGACGCGGTCGAGCTGTCGAACACGTGGGCCCTGGGCGATGAGTCGGCCGAGATCCGCCCGATGCTCGACTGCGCCGAGGCGCTGTACCCGGGGGTCGCGGTGGTGGGCTACTGGAGCGACGACTCCCTGGCGCCGTACACCGACGCCGGCTTCCAGGCCGTCGGCCCCCACGTGGTCTGGGTGCGGGACGGCTGAGCCAGAGGCGACGGGCTGCGCTCAGGTCAGTGCGAACCACACCCGCTTCCCGGCCCGCCCGTCGCCGAGCGGCTCGAACCCCCAGCTGCTCGCCATCGCCGACACCAGCCGCAGGCCCGCCCCGTGCTCGGCCATCGGTGACCGGTGCAGGATCACCGGAAGGGTGGGGGCTCTCGTCGTGCACCTCGACCCGCACGCCGCCGTGGTCGGGCACCACCGTGAGCAGGACCGTTCCGCGACCGTGGAGCACGGCGTTGGAGACGAGCTCGGTGACCAGCAGGCGGGCGGTGTAGACCGTCTCGTCGGGCAGGCCCGCACAGGCCTCCGCGACGTGACCACGCGCCTGAGCGGCGGCCGACAGGTCGGACGGCAGCACCCATGCCTGAACCGGGTGAACGTTCACGGTGATCTGAAACCCCCCACCTACTTGCCCGCCGCGCCCATGCCCCCCCGGGCGGCGCGCTGAAGATCACTGCGAGTCTCCCACCGTTGCCGTACGAGGAGGGGCCAAGGGACGCCCCTCCTTGCCACAGCCGGGCGCAGCAGCCGGGCGCAGCCGGCGGCAGGGTCGTCCTGCCCCGGTCCACGGCGCGCAGGGGTGGCGGGCCACCGGGGTGGCAGGGCGGCACCGAGAGCCACTCGAGCCCGTCACCCCGGACGGCGCCGCTCCCGGGGAACCAGAGACCGGGAGCCCGTCGCTGCGAGCGGCTACCTCCGCAGGCCGTGCCTCGACCTGACCCACCTCGCCTTCGCGGACGTCGCCACCATCCGTCGCCTGGCCGCGTTCGCCGGGCACGCGCGACGAGCCGGGCCGGACGTCACGACGTGCGGCGCGCACCCCACCGTGCGCAGGGTCGCCGGTCTGCTCGAGGTGCACGGCGAGCTGGGGCTGAGCCGACCGGCGTCATGTCACCGCGGGTGAGCGACGAGCTCGGTCAGCCGAAGGTCCCGCCGATCCCACCGATCAGGTCCGCCGGGTTGATCCCGAGCTGGTGGAGCAACGCCGCATCCTCATCGGTGTCCACCTGCTCGGGCAGCTCACGTTCCGCGCGGTCGGCCACTTCGTCCTCGCTGCGGCCACGCAGCTGGTCCACGATCTCCTGGCGTTCGATCTCCACCCCGGCACTCCTCTCGCGACGTCCTGCCTCGCCCCCAGCCTGCCCCACCCCCGGCCACGCGTGAAGCCCTGGATCCTGGAGAATGCGGTCGTCCCACCCCTCACGCTCGGACCGCACTGGCGAGCACTGCCGCCGTCGCGTGCCACACGGCCGGATGCGGGGCGGCTCAGCGCGCGTCAACGGCCACCGAGCGGGTCGTCGGTAGGTTGCGCCCATGACCGAACACCGGGACCGACAGGTCTCGGACGAGCACCCCGGTGGCAGGCGACCCCCGCTGCCGGGGACGAGTGCCTGCTGGGCGGTGGCGACGGCATCCGCGCTGGTGGTCGCGGCGACCTACTGGCTGGCGCTGCAGCCGGGAGCCGCCAGCGCCCAGACCGAGTTCATGTGGTGGATCAACGACCCGCCGCCGCCGTTGAGCACCGTTGCGGCAGTGACCAACTCGCTCCTGCGCCCGGTGCCGCTTGGCCGTGCTGGCCATCGCCCTCGGTGGGCTGGATCATGGTCACCGCCCGCGGCGGCGACCGGTGGGAGGTGCTCAGGGCGATGGTGCTGGGCGTCGCCCTCAGCGAGCTGGCCACCCAGGTCCTCAAGCGGATGGCCGACCAGCCCAGGCCCACGGCGTCGATCCCCGGGCTCGACGCGCACGGCTACCCCAAGGACCCGTTCGGCAACGCCTACCCCTCGGCCCACACCTCCGTCACCGTCGGCCTCGTCGCCGCGCTGTGGCCCTGGCTCACCCGGCCGCAGCGGGTGGTCGGCGTGGCGGTCGCGCTAGCTCGTGGCGCTCAACCGCCTGTACATCGGGGCGCACTGGCCCGTCGACGTGGTGGGCGGCGCCGCCATCGGGTTGCTGTCGGGCGCCCTGTGCTGGCTGATCGCGGCCCGGTGGCCCATCCGGCCCGCCGGCTCGACCTACTCGCGGGTGGCCACGTAGACGAGGAACGAGTCCTCGGCGGTGGGCGCCAGGTCGTTGTACTCGCCGCGGACGTCGACCTCGGCGAACCCGGCCCGCTCGAGCATCATCACCAGCTCGCCGCGGAAGTAGAGGTTGGCCGTGAGCCGGTGGCGCTCCTGCTGCGATGAGCGCGCCGTCGCGCCAGCGGTAGGCCTGGATCTCCCAGGCCTCCTGCTGGCCCAACGGGTCGAGGTCGAGCAGCCTTGACACGAGGGCGTATTCGTCTCCGTCGGGGCCGAGCCGCCGCTCCCCGGGCGGCTCGGCCGGCTCGGGCAGGCCACCTCGCTGGCCGCGGGGCCACAGCCGCCAGTGCCTGCCGTCGGAGTAGGGGACCTCGTTGTCGAGGACGAGCCGCCCGCCGGGCTCGAGGTGGTCATGGAGACGACGCAGCGCCTGCTGGTCCTGCTCGCGGGTGGAGCCCAGCCCCAGGCCGCCGCACACGATGATCGTGCGGTACCGCCGGGGGAGGTCGAGCTCGTGCATGGCCTGGCAGGTCACGGTCGGTGACGCACCCGCCGCGCCGGCGGCCTGCAGGCAGAGCGCCACCATGTCCGGCGACACGTCGACGCCGTCGACGTCGAGACCGGCGGTGACGTAGGGGACGAGCAGCCGGCCCGTGCCGCAGGCGACGTCGAGGGCCGGCTGGCCCGGCTCGACGAACTGCCGGAAGTAGTCGATCTCCGGGCCCGAGTCACGGAACAGCGACCACCAGCGCGCCACCAGCCCGTGGTGCCAGCTCTGCGGCTCGACGGACGTCATCGTCGAACCCTAGCCAGTGGGGCAGGCCCGCAGCACCCCCTCGACGACGTGCTCGCCGAACGCGCGGTCCAGAGGCAGCGCGGAGACGAACCGGCGGTGGAGCACCGGCCCGGCGAGCCGGTCGACGAGGGCGTCGAGGTCGGTGTCCTCGGGCAGCTCGCCCCGCTCGACGCCACGGGCGAGCACCGCCAGCACCGGCCGGTGCCGGCGCCGGGTCTCCGCCGCGTGCAGCGCGGCGAAGTCGGGGTCGCGCTGGGCGGCATCCATGAGCGCCGCCATGAACACCGCGGCGCGCCCTCGCCCCAGCGCCTCGGCGAAGCCGCCGACCAGCACCACGAGGTCGCCGCGCAGGGTTCCGGTGTCGGGCAGCGGCGGGTCGGGGGCGATGCTGCGGAAGGCGTCGAGCACGAGCGCCGCCTGGTTCGGCCACTGGCGGTAGAGCGTGGTCTTGGCCACGCCCGAGCGGGCTGAGACCGCCTCGATCGACGCACCGGCGATGCCGCGCTCGGCGACCAGGTCGAGGGTGGCGCCGAGGGCGCGCTGCCGGGACCGGCTCATCCGTGGGTCGAGGGCCGCGTCGGGCACCGCCATGACGGCCGGGCCGTCGACCGTCGTGGTGGACCGCCCGTTGCCGTGCGTGCGGCTCATGCCGAGGCCCGTTCCCAGGTGGCGACGTGGTCGCGCACGTAGTCCTCGATGGTGCGCGCCGGGCGGCCCAGCAGGCGCGGCAGGGTCGGGTCGACGGTCTCCGCGTCGCCGCGGCGCAGCCCGGTGTGCAGCACGGTCTGCACGGCGACCTGGGCCAGGGGCAGGCCCTGCCGGCGCAGGTGCCGGGCGTAGCCCAGCACCGACGCCGGCTCGTAGCGGATGGTGCGGCCGAGCGCCGTAGTGAGCAGCGCGGCGACCTCGTCGAAGTCGACCGCCCTCGGCCCGGTGAGCGTGTACCCCTGCCCGCGGTGCGGGCGCGGGGTCGGCGAACACCGCACCCGCGACGTCGCCGATGTCGCGGGTGTCGATGAAGGCGACCCGGCCACGGCCCGCCGGCAGCAGGATCCGGTCGTCCTCGACGATGTCGCGGCGGTAGGCGTCGGTGAGGTTCTGGGCGAAGAACCCCGGCCGCAGGATGGTCCACGACGGGGCGTGCTCGCGCAGGTGCGTCTCGACGCGGTGGTGCGGCACGACCCGGTTGGTCTCCGCCCCGGCCACCGAGGAGAACACCACGTGGCCGACCCCCGCTGCCACGGCGGCCTCGGTCAGGGCGTTCAGGGTCGGGCCCACCCTCGCCACCGGTGGTGGGCGCAGCAGGAACAGGCCGCTGATGCCGGCCACGGCCGGCCCGAAGGTCTCGGGCCGGAACAGGTCCAGCTCGACGGCCTCGGCGCCCGCCACCGTGGCAACCGCGCCCGGGTCGGTCACGCCACAGCGCACCGGGATGCCGTGCGCGACCAGGGCCCGCACCGTCGCCGCGCCGACGTTGCCCGCTCGCGCCGACGACCAGCACCGGGCCGGTCATTCGGACTCACCGGTGCGCAGCCGCACCACGCTGAGGTGCTCCCGGCGGACGGCATCCACCAGCTCGTCCCGCGTGGGCGCCCGGTCGACGTTGATGCGGATGCCGAGCCGCTGCCCCGCCTTGGCGAGCCCCACCTCGTCGATCAGCTCTGCGTAGACCGCGGCCACCGCGGCCGGGTCCTCCTCGAGCACCGCGGTGGCCGGGAGTCGCCGCCCGAGCAGGGTCAGCTCGACCGGGGTGGGGCCGCCGCGCAGGTTGACCCGCCAGCCCGAGCTGGTCAGCACCACCAGCGAGCCGTCGGCCCAGCGGTGGTAGGCCACCGGGGTGGAGTAGACCCGACCGGTGCGCCGCCCGGTGACGTGCAGCAGGAGCAGGCCGGTGCCGACCTTGGCGGCACGGCGCGGGTCGGACAGCAGCCAGCTCAGCACCGGGTTGCCGAGGCGGGTGACGAGCGCGGGTGGGATGGTGCGCTCGACGGCGGGGCGGGTGGTGGCGGTCATGCCCGGAACTTTACGCTACGGCACCGTAGCGTTAGACGTCGCGCCGTCGCAGGGCGATCGCCGCGGCGGCCGCGAGGGCGAGCACCCACCCGGCGAAGACCACCACGCCGCCAGGTGCGGTCAGCCGCGAGGCCGACTCGGTGAGGCTGGTGAAGGCGGCGCCGGCGTTCGACGGGAGGTACTTCAGGGCGTCCTGCCAGTCGTCCGGCAGGAGGATGGCACCGAACCCCGGGACGACGAGCACGAGGCCGACGAGCCACCCGACGCCCTGCCCGATGCTGCGGGTGAGCACCCCGAGGCACAGGCCGAGCACGCCGATGCCGGCCAGGTAGACCCCGGTGCCGATGACCGAGCGGGCCACGCCCGGGTCGCCCCAGGCCGCGACGGGCGCGCCGCCGGCATCCAGCACGGCCGAGCCCGCGAGGTAGGCGACCAGGCTCGCGACGACCGCCACGGGCAGCACCACGGCGAGGAAGGCGCCGATCCGGGCCAGCAGCACCGCGACCCGGCGGGGCGCGGCGCTCATCGTCGTGCGGATCATCCCGCTGCCGTACTCCCGCGCACCCACCAGCACGCCGAGCACCCCCACGACCAGCACGCCCGGCGTGGCGCCGGCGAGCACCGTGGCGAGTGGGTCGGACGCGGCGAACCCCGGCGCGGGAGCACCCCCGGGGCCGGCCCCCGCGACGTCGCCGGTGGACGTTGCGGCCGCGATGACGCCGATGACCACCATCAGCGCGGCCAGGGCGGCGACCGTCACGACGTTCGAGCGCACCGTGACGAACCGGAGGAGCTCGGAGCGCAGCAGCCTGGTGGCGGTGAGGCGGTAGCCGGTCGCCGGCGCGGCGATGCGCGCCGCGCCGGCGGGTGTGGTGGTGTCGGTGGTCGTCATCGCTCGCTCCGTCCGTCGGTGCCGTGGTAGTCGACGGAGTCGTCGGTGAGTGTCATGAACGCGTCCTCCAGGGAGAGTCGTCGGGTGGCGAGCTGGTGCAGCACAAGGTGGTTGGCGGCGGCGAGCTCGCCGATGGCCGTGGCGCTCAGGCCCCGGACGTCGAGCGTCCCCGGCTCGTCCGACGAGACGGTGACGCCGGGCCCGGCGACGAGGGCCGCGAGGCGAGCGGCATCCGGGCTCGCGACGTCGACCCGCTCGCCGGACGTCGTGGCGATGAAGTCCGCCATCGGGGTGTCGGCGAGCACCCGGCCGCGCCCCACGATGACCAGGTGGTCGGCGGTCAGCTCCATCTCGCTCATCAGGTGCGAGGAGATGAAGACGGTGCGGCCCTCGCTCGCCAGCTCGCGGGTGAGCCGGCGGATCCAGGTGATGCCGTCCGGGTCGAGACCGTTCACCGGCTCGTCGAGCATGACCACCGGCGGGTCGGCCAGCAGCGCGGTGGCGATGCCGAGGCGCTGACCCATGCCGAGCGAGAACTCACCGGCCCGCCGGTGCGCCACGGACGCCAGGCCGGCGACCTCGAGCACCTCCTCGACCCGGGCCCGACCCACGCCGTTGGCCGCACCCACCGCCCTGAGGTGGTTGCGCGCCGACCGGCTCTTGTCGAAGGCCTTGCCGTCGAGCAGTGACCCGACCAGGGCCAGCGGTGCCGGCGCGTCGCGGAACGGGCGGCCGTTCACGAGGGCCTGCCCGGAGGTGGGACGGTCCAGGCCGAGCACGACCCGCATCGTCGTGGACTTGCCGGCGCCGTTGGGGCCGAGGAAGCCGGTGACCCGGCCCGGGTGCACGGTGAAGCTCATGCCGTCCACCGCGGTGGTGCTGCCGTAGCGCTTGACGAGGGACTCGACGGTGATCATGTCCGCCAGCCTCGCCTCGAGGCCGGGTACCCGGCATCCACCCAGCGCGGTGTTCGCGACCTACTGCGGATGCCGTACGCGCTCAGTCCTCGCCGGCCCGCACCAGCCCCGTCTGGTAGGCGAGGACGACGAGCTGGGCGCGGTCGCGGGCCCCCACCTTGGCCATCGCCCGGTTGACGTGGGTCTTGACGGTCAACGGCGAGAGCACCAGGTCGGCCGCGATCTGCTCGTTGCTCAGACCGCGCCCGACGAGGGCGACGACCTCGCGCTCGCGCTCGGTGAGCAGGTCCAGGGTGGCGCCGTGGGCGTCGCGCGCGGCGGTCATCGGGGTCGCGAGGTAGCGCGCGATCAGGCCGCGGGTGGCCCGCGGCGACAGCAGCGACTCGCCGGCCGCCACGGTGCGGATGCCGTCGAGCAGCTGGGTGGGCCCGACGTCCTTGCCGAGGAAGCCGGAGGCTCCCGCCCGCAGCGCGGCGAGCACCTGGTCGTCGGCCTCGAACGTCGTGAGCACGAGGATGCGCACCCCCTCGAGGTCGGGGTCCGAGGTGATCTCCCGGGTGGCCTGCAGGCCGTCGAGCTCGGGCATCCGCAGGTCCATCAGCACCACGTCGGGCCGCAGCGACCGGGCGGCCGTCACGGCCTCGCGCCCCGTGCCCGCCTCCCCGACCACCCTGAGGTCGGTGGTCGACCCGATCAGGGCCGCGAACCCCGCCCGGATGAGGGCCTGGTCGTCGGCCAGCAGCACGCTGGTCGGGTTCAGGGGAGGGGCCGGCTCGCTCATGCCGTCTCCTGCAGGGGCAGGCGGGCGCGCACGAGGAAGCGGCCGTCATCGGTCTCACCGGCCGCGAGCTCGCCACCGACCAGTGCCACCCGCTCGCGCATCCCCACCAGCCCGTGCCCGCCGCCGGCGGTCGCCGAGGCGCGCTCGGGCCGCATCGCGTTGACGACCTCCACCTCCACGGCCTCGCCGTCCTGACGGGTGCGCAGCAGCACGGGCCCGGTGCCGTGGCGGGCGGCGTTGGCCAGGGCCTCCTGGACGACCCGGTAGAGGTGCAGGTCGTCACCCGGCGTGCCGCCCAGCGCGGGGCCCTCGTGGCTCCACCGCACGTCGAGCCCCCCTCCGCGCAGGGAGTCGACGAGAGCCGGGATCTCGCCCGCGCCGGGCGCAGGTGGGCGCACCTGGTCGGCATCGGGAGCGCCGGCCTCCGCGTCGGTGCGCAGCAGCCCGACGATCGACCCCATCTCCTGCAGGGCCATCCCGCTCGCCGCCCGCACCCGGGCCAGTGCCTCCTGGGCCGCCGCGGGGTCGCTGGTCGAGAGGTGCTCGGCGACCCCCGCCTGCACGTTCACCACGGCCACGTGGTGGGCGACCACGTCGTGCAGCTCGCGCGAGATGCGCAGGCGTTCCTCGGCGACCCGGCGCACGGCCTCGGCGTCGCGGCCCTCCTCGGCGCGCCGGGCGCGCTCGAGCGCCGCGGCCAGCACGGCGCGGTTGCTGCGCACGGCATCCCCCAGGGCGGCGGCGAGACCGCACCAGGCGACCACGGCGTAGACCACCGGGTCCTGGGCGTCGACCAGCCCCGAGCGGGAGAGGAGCACGATGACCACGGCCATGGTCGCCCCCGCTGCGAGGATCGCGGCCCGCCTCGACCCGTAGGCGGCGACGGCGTAGAGCGCGGCGATCGCGGCCGGCAGACCGCGACCGATCGATCCGGCCGGGAAGGGCACGACGGTGGCGCCGAGCGCCACGCCCCAGGCGATCAACGGGTGGGTGCGCCGCCACATCAGGGCCCCACAGGCCACCGCCAGCAGGACGACGGTGACGGCGGTGAGGGGCTCCGGCGTGACGCCCACGGTCTCCGGCGTCGCCGGCACCGCGAGCAGCGACAGCACGAAGATGACGACCGCGAGGGCCGCGTCGACGACCCGCGGGCGGGCGGCCATCCAGCCTCGTAGTCCGGTGGGCATGCTCAGAGCGTAGGAGACGGACGACCGGCCGGCCCCCGGCTTCGGTGGTGCTGGGCGTGGCTCAGCCGCAGGCCGGCTCGTACTCACGCCCGGGCAGCAGGCGCTCCCACTCGTCGCGAGTCAGCTGCCGGTCCGCGAGGCGGCAGGCGGTGTCCCGCCAGATCGACTCGCGCAGGTCGGTCAGGGTGATCTCGCCCTGGCTGGCCACCGCCATGACCGGCTCGTCCGCCGGCGCGGCGAGGAAGATGCCGTCGTTCGTGCCGTCGCCCGGCAGGGACACCCGGGCCACCAGCCGGCGCAGCGCGCTGGGGTCCCACACCGACACGTCGTTGGCGTTGGCGAGGAACATCAGCCGCCCGGTCGGCTCCACGAGCAGGTGGGCGTAGCCGGCGGTGAGCGTGCTGAACCGGCCCTCGGGCGTCCAGTCGTCGGTCCCGAACACCGTGCCGTGGCCGGCGAAGTCGACGACCACCAGCCGCGACCCGTCGGGGGTGAACGTCACCGTCGAGGCGTCTCCGCCGAGCGTGTGCACGACGCGGCGGGTGACCAGGTCGACCACCTCGGTCCCCTCCGAGAAGAACCCCACCACCGCGGTGCGCGAGTCGGGTGACACGGCCACCAGGCGCGGCTTGCGGTCCTCGGTCTCGATCTGCGCCAGCTGTGCGCCGGTTGCCATGTCCCACAACCGGATCCACGACTTCTCCGGGAAACCGTCGGGCGTCGGGTCGCCCTCGGGCAGGGCCAGCTCAGCGGTCACGAGCACCTTGCCGTCCGGGGTCACCGCGAGGAATGCCGTCGGTGCGTCGTCGTGGGTCCACCGCACCGCGCGCTCCGGCCACGACCACACGGTCAGCCGCCCGGTGCGGTCACCGGCGACGACCGCGCTCCCGTCCGACGTCGTGGCGAGCGCGCTCACCCGACGACGCGCGGCATCGACATCCGGCGGAGCCGGCACCCGTCCCGCTTCCAGCCGCAGCTCTCCGTCCCGGGCCAGCCCGAGGCGGTCGTACACGGCGACCACGCCGCCCTCCTCGCCGGCGAGCACCGGGCCACCACCCGCGAGCACAGCCACGGAGTGGGGGCGGGTCACCTTCCGCCGGGCGCCCAGCGCCGTCGACGGGCCGAGCGTGCGGGTGATGACGACGCCGGACTCGTCGAGGCTGACCAGCCCCGGCCCGTCCTCGGCGGCCACCTCGCGCAGCATCGCCACGCCGAGACCGTGCCCCGCAAGCGTGGACCTCACCGATGCCGTGGCCACGTCGATTGCGTCCACTCGCCCGTCGTGGCGCCCGACGTAGGCGGTGCGGCCGTCGCCGGACCAGGCCAGTGCCGTCACCGCGGGCTGGCCGCCCGACGCGAGCGTCGTGACCGACGCGTCCCCGGCGCCGCGCACCCCGACCCAGCCGTCGGTGCCACCGACGAGCACCCGCGCACCGTCCGGCGACACCGCAGCCTTCGACACGCGCAGGTCGCGCCGCACCGGCCCGAGCACCCGCCCGGCGTCGAGGTCGACGGCGACCGGCACCTGGTAGGACGAGTACCAGGGTGCGCTGTTGCCCAGGTCGACGGTGGCGGCAGCGACCCGGCCGTCGTCGCTGACGGTGAGCCACCGCGCGATCGGCGTGCCCGGCGACAACCCGGGCACGGCCACCTCGCGCGGCCCGCGCCATCCGGCATCCGACCTCGCCCACCAGCGCACCGTGTCGCCCGACATCGACACCAGCAGCGAGCCGTCCCGTGTCGCCCGGAACCGGTCCCGGGCGAAGAAGTCGCCGCACCGCGACCCCGGGATCGGCTCGGCCGGGCCGGTGACCACCCCGGATGCCGCGTCGAGGCGCCGCAGCTCGCAGGTGCGGTCCGGCTCGTCCGCGCCGGCGCCCGCGGTCACCAGGGCGGTGCGACCGTCGTCGACGAAGCCGACGGCGTAGAGGCCGGCGTCGATCTCGCCGGGCACCGCCGGCGCGCCGGACGGCAGCATCCGACCCGTCGCCGGCTCGACGAGGTGGATGCCGTCCAGCTGCAGCGCGAGCAGGCGTGACCCGTCCGGTGACACCTGGGGTTGAGCCCCGATGAACCCGGTCAGACCGGTCTCGCGCAGGGAGCGGATGTCCGCGCGGGCGTCGACCGCCCGCAGCAGGTCCGCGGACGTCTGCGGGGTGGAGGCGAGCTCCACGGCCTGCCGCGCCGCCAGCAGTGCCGTGTCCGCGCGCGGCTCGCGTGCCGCGAGGTCACCGAGCCGCGCCGCCGCGAGCTCCCGTGCGGCCCGGACGGTGTCCCGCCGGGACGACACCACCAGCCCGGCGGCGGTCAGGGCGAGCACGAGGAGCGCCGCCACGGTGCCGAGCAGCACCCGCAGCCGCCGGTTGCGCCGGCGCGTCTCGCGCAGCGCCTGCTGCTCGGCTCGCCGGTCGTCCTCGTCGTGGGCGAGCGAGGCGTCGAGGAAGTCCTCTTCGTCGGCGGACAGCACCGGGCGGGAGGCCGCTCGCCACTCCTCCGCCGCGGCCAGCCGCACCCCGGAGTAGAGCTCGGCCACCGGTCGCCCGGTGGCGGCCCAGCCCGCGGCGGCCACCTTGAGGTGCTCGAGGACCAGCCGTCCGCGGACGTCGTCGTCCAGCCAGGAGCGCAGCCGGGGCCACGCCTGGGCCAGCGACTCGTGCGACAGCGACACCGCCCCGTCCTCGACGGTGACCAGCCGGTTGGCGGCGAGCCGCTCGATGACGGTGAGCAGGTCGGGCTCGGTGCGGTGGCCGGTCGCCAGGCGGGTGCCGACGGGTGCACCGTCGGGCGTGATCGAGACCAGGCGCAGCAGCAGCGAGCGCAGCGCGCGCCGGTGGTCGGCATCCAGCTCGTCGTACACGGCATCCGCGGTCTGGGCGACGGCGCCGGCGATCCCGCCGGTGGCGGCGTACCCGTCGACGGTGAGCACGTCACCCTCGCGGTTGAGCCAGGTCTGGCGCAGCGCGTGCGACAGCAGCGGGAGCGCCCCGGGCCGGTCGCCGACGTCGCGCAGCAGCACGTCGACCAGGCCCGGCTCGACGAGCAGGCCCACCCGGTCGGCCGGCTCCAGCACGACCCGCCGCAGCTCGGGCTCACCGAGCGGCGGCAGGAGGTACAGCCCGCGGTTGGCCTGCTTCGCCAGCCGGGACGACGCGGTCAGCAGGTCGAGCCGGTCGGACCGGATGGTGAGCACCACCGGACCGGTCTGAGCCCAGGTGGCGACCAGGTCGAGGAACGCCGTGCGCTCGGCATCGGGCGACCCGGCCAGCTCCTCGAGCTGGTCGACGACGAGGGCGGTGCCGGATGCCGCCCCCTCGCGTTCGCGGGTGAGCTCGGCCACCGGCTCGGTCGCCGGCACCACGACGACCACCGAGCGGCCGCCCCGACGCAGGGCGGGCACGAGCCCGGCCCGGGCCAACGACGACTTGCCCGACCCGGACGACCCGACGACCAGGAGCAGGGGGTGCTCGTCGAGGCGGCGCAGGCACGCCACGACATCGGTCTCCCTCCCCACGAACAGGTCCTGGTGCTCGGGCTGGAACGCGGTCAGGCCCTGGTACGGGCAGATGTCGGAGGACCGCGGCGCCCGGCCCTGGGGCAGCGACGGGTCGTGGCCCAGGATCGCGCGCTCGAGGTCGGTGATGCCGGCGCCGGCGTCGAGCCCGAGGTCCTCGCGCAGGGTGCGCTTGGCGCTGGCGATCGCGTCGAGCGACTCGGCCTGCCGGCCGCTGGCGTAGAGGGCCAGGGCCAGGAGCTCCCAGCGGCGCTCGCGATAGGGCGACTCGCGCACCAGCTGCTGCGCGACCCCCACCGACTCCTGCGCCCGGCCCGTGGAGACAGCCACCGACAGCCGCTCCTCGTCCAGGCCGGCGCGCAGGGCCTCGAGCCGGCGCACCTCGTCCTGGCCCGCCGGCCAGTCGTCCAGGTCGGGGAACGGGCGCCCGCGCCAGAGGGCGAGGGCATCGTCGTAGGCCGCCAGCGCGCGGGCCGGCTCACCCACCTCGTCGAGCCGGCGACCGCGGCGCAGCAGCTCCTCGAACACGGCGACGTCGAGGTCGTCGTCGGCCACGAGGAGCCGGTAGCCGTCCGGGCCCCAGTCGATGGCCTGGTGCCCCAGCGCCTGGCGCAGCCGGACCACTGCTCCCTGCACCACCTTGGTCCACGTCGCGGGTCGCGCGCCGCCCCAGAGCGCCTCGGCGATGTCGTCGGGGGCGCACGGGTCCCCGCGGCGCGCCGCGAGCGCCGCGGCGACCACCCGGTCCCGGCGGGACAGGGCGGTCGGGGGATCGCCGACGAGCAGAGGGCCGAGCACGCGGATGCGCACGGTGTCGAGTGTCGAGCCGCGTCGCCGCTGCGGTCAACGGCCGCGTTACCCGGGCGTTACCGCTGTGGCGGCGCCGGGCCCAGCGGCGACACCCGCGCGTTACCGGTCGGCCGGACGGTGTTCCCACGGGCCGCGCACGGTGGCCGCCAGGCGAAGGGAGCACGGCATGGAACTCCAGGTGCAGCGGGTCGACCCACGAGGTGGCCCGGGTCGTGGCGGCCGCCACGAGGCGTCGGATCACGCGCGGTGTCACCGTGGTGGTGTGCGCGCTGCTCGGCGTCACTGGCGGCACCGGTGTCGCTCACGCATCCTCGGCCGGCACGGCGCACGGGGCCGGCAGCGGCAGGTCGTGGTGACCCACCAGACGTTCCGGCTGGGCGACGGCGACAACCAGCTGCTGGTCTTCGCCAACAAGTCGCGCGCCGAGCTGTGCACCCCGGAGCGGATCGTCTACGAGGACGCCCTCGAGGCGTGGTTCGAGGGCGGCCAGGTGGGCGAGCCACCCGTCGAGCCGGCCGACAGCAGCGCCGGCGTCGAGGAGGTGACCGTCACCACGACCTCGAAGCCGCAGCGCACCACGACGACGGTCGAGGGCGACGACCTCCCCGTGGAGGTGTGGCGGTTCGACGACGAGCCGGGAGGCATCGACTGCACGGCGACCGACGGCCCCGGTGCGGAGCGGTTCGCCACGGGCACGATGGACTTCGACGTGCGCACGGTGGAGACGCCATCGCGGTTCACCAACGACATCCGCCTCGCGCGGCACGGTCCGCGATGAGGGCGGCGCGCGGTGGAGCTACTCCATCCGCTACACCACCCGGGTGGTCGGGGACCAGGAGCCCGTCGTTCACCGTCACAGCATCCGGCTGAAGCCCAAGCGCTGAGCCGGATGCCGGGTGCGGGCGGCGGGCAGGGCGCCCCCCGGCCGCCTCTCCGCACTCCCGGGCCACCAGCGGCCGTGCACGTGGCTCGGCGCCCCTCGGGTGCCTCAGCGGCCGAGCGAGTACCAGATCGCCGCGATGGCGAGGAGCGCCGCGCTGAAGCCGGGTACCCAGGCCCAGTGCACGTGCCCCTTCGGCACGACCGGCACGCTCGTCGGGGTGGGCGTGGGGTCGTACGAGGCGTCCCAGCGCGGCGGTGCGGCGGGTCGGTCGTCGACCGACTCCTCGGCCGCGGCCGCGGTGCCGACCACGTCGGCGGCATCCTCGCTCGCCTCGGGCAGGTCGCCCTCCGGCACGCCGAGGCGCTCACCGAGCTCGCGAGCCGACGCGGGGCGGTCGGCCGCCTGCTTGTGCAGGCACTGCTCGATGAGCGAGCGCAGGCCCGGCGGCACGTGCGGCGGAAGCGGGGGCGGCGGGTCGTTGACCTGCGCCAGGGCCGTGGCCACCGGCGTGCCCTTGTCGAACGGTCGCCGGCCGGTGAGCAGCTCGTGGGCCACCACGCCGAGCGCGTAGAGGTCGGACGCCCCGGTCGCGGTGTCGCCCATGGCCTGCTCGGGCGAGAGGTAGTGCGGCGTGCCGAGCACCTCGCCGGTCTGGGTGTGCCCCGAGCCGTCGACGGCGCGGGCGATGCCGAAGTCGGTGAGCTTCACCGTGCCGTCGGGCATGACGAGGATGTTGGCCGGCTTGACGTCGCGGTGCACGACCCCCGCCTCGTGCGCGGCGCCGAGCGCCAGCGCGGCCTGGCCCATGATGGCGCGGACCCGGTCGGGCTCGAGGGCGCCCTCACGCTGCACCAGCGCCGACAGCGGCTCGCCCGGCACGAGCTCCATGACGAGGTAGGCGACGGTGTCGTCCTCGCCGTAGTCGAAGACGGTCGCGATGTTCGGGTGGCAGAGGTTGGCGGTGTAGAGGGCCTCGCTGCGGAACCGCCGCGCGAAGACCTCCTCCTCGTCGGTGCCCGGCCGCAGCACCTTGACGGCCACCGTGCGGGACAGCACGGTGTCGTCGGCCTCCCAGACGTCACCCATGCCACCCGACGCGATGCGGGTGTGCAACGCGTAGCGGTCGCCGAGCACCAGGCCCTGCTGCAGCCGGTTCACCGGGGGTCCGCGCGTCTCACGCAGAGGATCATAGGCACGTCGATGGCGCTCGATCGTCCTCGCGAACCGGCCGGTTGGGGCGCTCGCGAGACTGCGTGCTCAGCGGCCGACAGCTCAGCGGTCGGGCTGCGCCCGGTCGCGGATTCGGTCCGAGGGAAGGGCCTCCAGCTCGTGCTCCGATGCCGATCCGTCCCGTGCACCGCGTCCGTTCTCACGGTGATCGCCATACCCGGTCGAGTCGTCGTCATGCCCCTCGGCGTCGGCCTCGAGCCGCAGGCGCCGGCCCTCCGCGACCTTCTTCTCCAGCTTCTCCTCGGCCTTGTCGGAGTTGCGGGTGTCGCGCGGCGGCAGCTGGAGGGTCTCCTCGGCCTCGATGCCGGACTGCAGCTGGCGGGCCCGCTCGAGCTCGGCGTCGACCTCGGCACCGAAGAGCAGGGCGAGGTTGGTGATCCACAGCCACAGCAGGAACACGATGATGCCGGCGAGCGAGCCGTAGGTCTTGTTGTAGGAGCCGAAGTGCGAGACGTAGAAGCCGAAGGCCACCGAGGCCAGCACCCACACGAGGATGGCGACCGCGGCCCCGACCGAGACCCACCGGAACTTGGGCTGGCGCACGTTCGGCGTCGCGTAGTAGAGCACGGCCACCATGACGACGACGATGCCGAGCATGACCGGCCACTTGACGATGCCCCAGATGGTCGTCGCGAGGTCGCCCAGGCCGACCACGTCACCGATGGCGTCCGCCAGCGGGCCGCTGACCACCAGACCGACGAGCACGAGAGCCGCCATGACCACGAGCCCGACGGTGATCAGGAGCACGACGGGCCGCAGCTTCCAGATCGGCCGGCCCTCGTCGACCTGGTAGACCCGGTTCATCGCTCGCCCGAAGGCGCCCACGTAGCCCGAGGCCGACCAGATCGCACCAGCGAGGCCGACGACGAGGGCCAGCCCGGCACCCCTGGGCCCCGCACGATCTGGTCGATCGGGGCCTTCAGCTGGTCCGCCACGTCGTTCTGGCCGAGCTGTCGAACGATGTCGAGCAGCGCCGTGGTGGTCGACTCACCCTGCCCGACGAAGCCGAGCAGCGAGACCAGCGCGAGGATGGCCGGGAAGACGGAGAGCACGGAGTAGTACGTCAGCGCGGCCGCCAGGTCGGTGCACTGGTCGCGCTGGAACTCGGCGAACGCGGACTTGGCCGTGTACTTCCATCCGGGCTTCTCGATCTCCTTGAGGGAGTCCGGCTTTCGGTCCTCGTCGGGGCTGGGTGCGGTCTGGGCGCGTGCGGCCGCCATGCCTTCTCGTGCCATGTGTTCTCTCCTACCCCCGGAGGTGCTCGACACACCCTCTCGCCCTGCCATCCTCCCTGCTCAGGCCCTGCAGATGAGCCGGGGCCGCAGCCGGTGTCCGAGACGGTCGATGGTGCCGGCGTGCCGACCCTCGGCCGGACGTCGCGGGCCGATCCCGACCAACGGGTGGGAGACTGTGCCGATGAGTCGTGACGGCGGACGAGCCCTGCCCCGGCGACCGGTGCCCTTCGGGCCACTGGCGATGGAGACGCACGGCGGCACCCTGCCCGGGCCCGCCGAGGTGACCGAGGTGGCCCACCAGACCGCCGCCATCCTCGTCGGCACCGGCCGCGCCGCCCACGACCCCGAGGTGACCACCCGCCTGGTGACGCTGGTCGACGACCTGGGCCTGTCCACCGTGGCCGACCTCTGGTCGGCCCGCCCCGCGCGCTCGCTGCCGGGGGCCCTGTGGCGCCTCTACGCGCTGCGCGAGTGGGTGCGGCGCAGCCCGGAGCAGGCGAGCCGGGAGTACGCGGCCGGCATCCGGTTCACCGACGTCGCCCACGCGGTCGCCGGCATCGCCGAGCCGCCGGGCCCCGAGGAGGTGCAGCGGGTGGCCGACCAGATCCTGGCCGGGGTGTTCGAGGGCGACCTCGCGGTGGCGCTGGAGCGGGCTGCCGCGTTCTGCACGGTCATCGCTGCCGGGCGGGCCGAGCTCGCCCACGACCGCGATGCCGTCGACCCCGCGGCGGCCAGTGACCTCACCCGTACCGGCGCCTCGATGCTCGCCACCGGCGAGGACCTGCGCGCCTGCGCCCGGCTGTGGCGGGTCGGCGAACTGGACTGAGCTGCCAGGTGAGTGCTCGACAGGGGAACACATCTGGCGGGTGCAGGCGTTAGGGTCGTCTGTGGGTGCCGGACCGCGGCAGCCCCGGGTCCCAACATCAGCCGCTACGAGCGGCCACGCGCCGTGAGGCGCTCCCGGTCCGGCACCCACCTTCGACGCTCCAGGCGCCGTGGCTCCGCCTCAGGTTCGGCCGTGGCGCACGTCTCGTCGCGATCGCCGGATCGACCTTGTGGATAACGGTCTCCGGGCCGCGAGGCCACCCGTACCGTGGAGCAATGAAGGATGACCCGTCGCTGCACGACGAGCAGCTCGAGGACGAGATCCGCCTGGTCGGCGACCTCGTCCTGGCGGCCTCGCAGAGCGAGGGTCGGATGGCCGACGAGGCGATCGACGAGGTCCTCGGGGTGCATCCCCGCCCGACGCCCGATGGGGCCGTCCCCGCCCCCGGCGGCGTGGGGTGAGCGTGCTGCGGCACCCGGCTACCCGGCATCCGGGATCGCGCCCTAGCCTGTAGCCACTGTCCGGCCTCTCCGTCCCGAAAGACCGCTCGTGGCGATCCGCCTCACCCCCAAGGAACCGCGCTTCTTCGACCTGTTCGCAGCGTCGGCGCGGCACCTCGTCGATGCGTCCGGCGAGCTCACCGCCCTGCATCGGCGCGCCCGCCGACGAGCGCGACGCCATCCTCAAGCGGATGCACGAGATCGAGTCGGCCGCCGGCGACTCCACGCACGAGATCATCCGGGCGGTCAACGGTGCGTTCGTCACACCGTTCGACCGCGCCGACATGCACGGGCTCGCCGTGGCGCTGGACAGCTGCGTGGGCCTGATCGAGGCGGCGGTCGACCTGATCGTGCTCTACCGGGTCGACGAGGTGCTGCCCCGGGTGGCCAAGCAGGTCGAGGTCATCTCGCGGATGGCCGAGATCACCGCCGACGCCATGCCCCGGCTGCGCGCGATGAAGGACCTCACCGCCTACTGGGTCGAGGTCGACCGGCTCGAGAACCGCGCCAACAAGGCCTACCGGCGGATGCTCGCCGAGCTGTTCAACACCCCCGGTGCCGACCCCATCACGCTGATGAAGCACAAGGACATCATCGACGCGCTCGAGGCGGCCGCGAACGGCTTCGAGAAGGTGGCGCTCAAGGTCGAGGCGATCGCCGTCCGGGAGTCCTGAGCCGGGTGGACTGGCTGCCCGTCGCGCTCGTCGTCGTGCTGGCGATGGGCTTCACCTACACCAACGGCTTCCACGACGCCGCCAACGCCATCGCCACCTCGGTGTCGACGCGGTCGCTCACGCCACGCATCGCGGTGGTGCTGGCGGCGGTGATGAACCTGCTCGGCGGCTTCGCCGGGGTGCGGGTCGCGAAGACGATCGGCGGCGACATCATCGAGGTGCCGATGGGCGCCACGGGGGTCGCCATCTGCGCCGGCGCGCTCATCGGGGCCTCGCTGTGGAACCTGCTCACCTGGTGGCGGGGGCTGCCGTCGTCGTCGTCGCACGCCCTGATCGGCGGGCTCTGCGGCGCGGCGCTCGCCGGCGGTGCGACGGTGCAGTGGAACAGCATCCTCGACAGCGTGCTGATCCCGATGGTGGTCTCGCCGGCGCTCGGCCTCGTGGGCGGGTTCGCCCTGATGACGGCGATCCTGTGGGCCTTCCGGCGGGCGGCGCCCGGGCCAACGGCGCGCGGCTTCCGCTACGCCCAGACCGTTTCCGCAGCCGCGATGGCGTTCGGTCATGGCATGCAGGATGCCGCCAAGACCGCCGGCGTGGTCGCGCTCACGCTGGTGGCGAGCGGGCACCGGCCGGCCGACGACCTCTCGATCCCGTGGTGGGTCATCGCCCTGTCGGCGGTGGTGCTCGCGGCCGGCACGTATGCCGGGGGGTGGCGGATCATGCGCACGCTCGGCCGACGGATCATCGACGTCGACCCGCCGCACGGGTTCGCCGCCGAGTCGGTGTCGGCGGGGGTGCTGTTCGCGGCCACGGCCACCGGCGCGCCCATCTCGACGACGCACGTCATCACCTCGGCGATCATGGGCGTCGGCGCCACCCGGTCGCGCAAGGCGGTGCGGTGGGGCGTGGTGCGCTCGATCTTCACCGGGTGGCTGCTGACCTTCCCCGGAGCCGGCCTCGCCGCAGCAGCAGCCTTCGCCCTCCTCACCCTCATCTTCTGAGCGCCCCGGGCCTTCCCTACGCCCCGCCCCGCCGCCCCATTTCCGACTTCGTGCGACTTGGGTGCGGTTCTAGGCCGCCCGAGGCCAGAAAACCGCACCTATGTCGCACGAGGTCACGGGCTGTCGGCAGCACGAGCAGGTCAAGGTGGCCCGGATGCGGCGGGGGTCGGTGCGCCGCACCTCCGCCAGCCACCGGCTTCTGACCAGCAGCTGGTGCCGGGTGATCTCCTCGGTGGTCCACCGCACCACGCCCAGACCGGTCGAGCGAAGGCCGACCTCGCGTTCGCCCGCAGCTACCACCCGCTGGGCCACGGCATCGGGGCTGCGGTCGAGCGCAGGGTCGACGTCACCCAGGTACTTGCCGCGGCCATCCGCCTCGGCGACCACGCCGACCTCGGGCCAGTAGCCGTCGACCCGGCCCAGGAAACGGTCGTGGGCGTCGTGGACGTTCACCTGCGGTATCCACCGCGGAAGCTCCATCCGGTGGAAGGCGGCGGCCGACCACGACTCCAGCCACCCCTCACGGCGGGGGTCGAGCAGGTCAAGGACCCGATCCGTGCCCAGCGACCCGGGCCAGCGGCGCTCGAACTCCCGCAGGTCGCGCACGGCGGTGGGCGTCGTGAGACCGGCTCGAACGGCGGCATCGGCAATGGCCAAGGCGTCGCCGAGCGGCAGGTGGCGCGCGCAGTCGGTGACCGCTCGGGGAGCGATCGTGCGGCGCACCCCATCCACCTCCTCCACGTGTCCCCCGGGCAGCTCACCGCGGTAGAGGGTCATCCAGGACCCGGGTGATCGCGAGCGGACGTGGTCGTCGACCGTCACCGATGGGCGGGGGAGCGGGCCCCGGGGGTTCGGCAGGCCGTGCGACAGGGCCGCACTCACGTGACTGAGGGCGCACTCGTCGACCGCCCGCACCGCGGCCCGAGCCAGCGCGAGATGCCGCTCCGCAGGGTCCGACGGCCACCGGCCGGGGTCAGCGAGGACACCCCTGCCGAGTCGGTCGACCAGGCCCACCGTCGCGGCAGTCCGGAGGCGCCGGGTGTCGATGCCCGCTGACTCGGCCTCGGAGGTCAGGAAGACGGTCGGCAGGTCGCTGAGGTCAAGGCGCATCCCCGTACCGTCACGGCCCCCGGCGCTGCCGCGAAGTCGGGACGAGAAGCTGTGGACGGCAACGGCATCCGCCCTCGCTTGTGGACAACGACTTCGTGCGGTTTACACACGGTTCTCACAGCTCGGGGCCGGTGAGAACGGTGTGTAAACCGCACGAAGTCGCAACGGATGGAGGGGGTGGGGGTGGGGTGGGGGGTCAGCCGAAGCGGCCGCTGATGTAGTCCTCGGTGCGCGGGTCGGAGGGGGTGCTGAAGATCTTGGCGGTCTCGTCGAACTCGACCAGGTGCCCGGTGCGGTCGCCGTGACCCTCGGCGGCCTCGGCCGTGAAGAATGCCGTGCGGTCGGCGACGCGCGCAGCCTGCTGCATGTTGTGGGTGACGATGACGATCGTGTAGTCGCCCCGCAGCTCGATCATGAGGTCCTCGATGCGGGCGGTGGCGATCGGGTCCAGAGCGGAGCACGGCTCGTCCATGAGGATCACCTCGGGCTTGACCGCGATGGTCCGCGCGATGCACAGGCGCTGCTGCTGGCCACCGGACAGCCCGTAGGCGGACTGCTTGAGCTTGTCCTTGACCTCGTCCCAGAGCGCCGCGTCGCGCAGGCTCTGCTCGACGAGGTCGTCCATGTTCTCGACCTTCATGCCGGTGACCTTGGGGCCGTAGGCGACGTTGTCGTAGATCGACTTCGGGAACGGGTTCGGCTTCTGGAAGACCATCCCGATCCGGCGGCGGACCTCGATGGGGTCGACGTCCTTGGCGTAGATGTCCATGCCGTGGTACGCGATGGTGCCCTCGACCCGGGTTCCCGGGATGAGGTCGTTCATCCGGTTCAGCGCGCGCAGGATCGTGGACTTGCCACAGCCCGACGGCCCGATGAGGGCGGTGATCTCGTGGACGCCGATGTCCATCGTCACCTCGTTGACCGCGCGGAAGTCGCCGTAGTAGCAGCTGACGTCGGTGCAGCTCAGGACCGCCCGGGGCGTCTCGGACAGCCCGAGGCGGCCGGCGTCGATCGTCTCCGGCTTTCGCGTGGTGATGGTCGTGGTGGTGTCCACGGTGGGGTCTCCTGTGGGGTCGGTGGTCGGGTGGTGCTCGGCGGCGACGTTCGCGAACGTCGGTACGGGGGAATCCACGGGGGAGTCCACGGAGGGCGTGGTGGTCGGCTCGGTCATCGCGGGTTCGAGAACTTGTTGCGGATGACGATGGCGACACCGTTCATGGCGATGACGAGCACGAGGAGCAGGATGCTGGCCGCGGCCGCGAGCTGCTGGAACTCCTCCTGCGAGCGGCCGGCCCAGTCGAAGATCTGGATGGGCATCGTCGTGAAGCCGCTGAGCAGCCCGTTCGGGTCGAACTTGACGAACACGAGCCCGCCGAGCAGCAGCAGCGGGGCCGCCTCGCCCATCGCCCGGGACAGCGCCAGGATCGTGCCGGTCGCGATGCCGGGGATCGCCGCCGGCAGGGTCTGGCGCTGCAGGGTCTGCATCGGGCTGGCCCCGAGGGCGAGCGAGCCCTGACGGATCTCCTGCGGGCACGGCGCGCAGCGCCTCGCGGGTCGAGACGATGACGACGGGCAGGATGAGCAGCGCCAGGGCGATGCCGCCGGCGATGCACGGTGTTGCGCTGGAGGCCGATCGCGACCGCGGCGGCCGCGGCGAGCATGCCGTAGATGATGGCCGGGACGGCGGCGAGGTTCTGCACGTTGAGCTCGACGACGTGCGCGAACCGGCTCTTCTTGGAGGCGAACTCCTCGAGGTACGACGCCGCCGCGATGCCGACGGGGATCGCCATGCAGCGCGGTGACGCCGATGACCCAGGCCGTGCCGAGGATCGCCGCGCGCGCACCGGCGGTCTCCGGGTTCGATCTGCGAGGTGTAGTTGGTGAACAGCGCGGAGTCCATCCGTGGCAGGCCCTCGATGAACGTGGTCACGAGGAGCACGGCGAGGACGAGGAGACCGAAGGCCAGGCTCAGCCACAGCAGGACGAGGAACACCAGCGACTGCGGGTTCCGCTCACCGTGGGATGCGGCGGTCAGCGGCCGGGTGGCGGACGTCGGCTCGGCGGTGATGGCGGCCATCAGTACGACCTCACGGAATCGGTTGACGAGGCGGATGCTGATCAGGTTGATGATCAGCGTGATGACGAACAGGGTCAGGCCCACCGCGAAGAGCGTGTAGTAGTCCAGCGAGCCCTGCACGCTGTCGCCGAGGGCGGCGGAGGCGATGAAGCCGGTCATCGTCTGACCGCCCTCCAGCGGGTTGGTGACCATCTTGGCCTGGCTGCCGGCGGCCATGGCGACGATCATCGTCTCGCCGACCGCCCGGCTCAGGCCGAGCACGATCGCGGCGGCGATGCCCGAGATGGCGGCCGGGAAGACGACCCGCAGCACCGTGCGCATCCGGTTCGCACCCAGGCCGTAGGACGCCTCGCGCAGCGACCTCGGCACCGCGGACATCGCGTCCTCCGACAGCGACGCGACCGTGGGAATGATCATCACGCCGAGGACGAGCCCGGCGGAGAGCACGGAGAACGTGCCGACCTCGATGCCGAGCCACTCGTTGAGCACGACCGGGCCGACGAAGACCACGGCGAAGAGGCCGTAGACCACCGACGGCACACCGGCCAGCAGCTCGAGCGTGGGCTTGAAGATCTTGCGGATGCGCGTCGAGGCGTACTCCGACAGGTAGATGGCCGCGCCGAGCCCGATCGGGATCGCCACCGACAGCGCGATGGCCGTCGTCCACAGCGTTCCGGTGATGAGCGGGAGCACGCCGTAGCTCTTCTGCTGGAACCGCGGCGTCCACGAGGTCCCGGTGAGGAACTCGACAGACGCTGACCTCGCGGAAGAACTGCAGCGCCGGGATGAGCAGCGACAGCACGATCCCGACGGTGGTCAGGATGGACACGCCCGCGGCGACGACGAGGAAGCCGTAGGCGGCCTTCTCCCCGTAGCGAGGGCGGGTGGAGCGCAGCGACGTCGGCGGCTCCGGGGACGGGCGCAGGCCCCTCGAGGTCGTCGAGGGGCCTGCGCCGGCACTGATGGTTGACACGAGGAAAGGGCTCCTGTGGTGGGTGGTACCGGCCTCAGCCGAGGGCGGCGAGCTCGTCCTGGGCGGTCTTCTTCTGCTCGTCGCTCAGCGGGATGTACTTCGCGGCCTCGGCGATCTTCGCGTCGTTCTCGACGAAGAAGTTGACGAAGGCCTTCAGGGCCGCGTTGGAGGCGAAGGCCTTCTTGTCGATGTAGATGTACAGCGGGCGGGAGAGCGGGGCGTAGGACCCGTCACGGGCGGTCTCGGCGCTCGGGGCGACGCAGCCCTTGCCGTTGTCGACCTCGACGGCCTTGAGGGCGTCGGCGTTCTCCTCGAAGTAGGTGAAGCCGAAGTAGCCCGAGGCGTTCTTGTCGCCGGAGACGCCCTGGACGATGACGTTGTCGTCCTCGGAGGGCTCGTAGTCGGTGCGCGAGGCGCCCTCCTCACCGTTGATCTCGTCGGTGAAGTAGTCGAAGGTGCCCGAGTCGGTGCCGGGGCCGTAGAGCTTGATGTCCTCGGCCGGGAAGGAGGGGTTCACCTGGTTCCACTTCGTGACCTTGCCGGTCGCGGCGGGCTCCCACAGGGTCTTGAGCTCCTCGACCGTGAGGCACTTGAGGAAGGTGTTCTCCTTGTTGGCGACGACGGTCAGGGCGTCGTTGGCGACGACGATCTCCTGGTACTCGATGCCCTTGGCGGCGCAGGCCGCCTTCTCCTCGTCCTTGATCGGGCGCGAGGCGTTGGAGATCTGGGTCTGGCCCTCGCAGAACTTCTTGAAGCCACCGCCGGTGCCGGAGGTGCCGACGGTGATGTTGACGCCGGTGTTCTCGGTCATGAACAGCTCGGCGGCGGCCGCGGTGAGCGGGCCGACGGTGCTGGAGCCGTCGGAGGAGATGGTCGCCGCTGAGGGCCGCGGCGCCGCTGCCGGAGCTCGCCGGAGCCGCTGCTGGCCTCCTGCCCGCCGCACGCGGACAGGGCGAGGGCGCCGGCCATGACGAGCGCGGCGGGGGCGCCGAAACGCTGGATCTTCACTGTGTGTACCTCTCGGAGGACAAGGGTCAGGGAGGCGGGCGACACTGCCCGACAGGTGTGAAGGTATGGATGCCGGGTGACGCGATGGCTCGCAGCGGGTGAACGCACCGTGAACGGCATCCGGACATTCGTGGTCCGAACGGTCAGGGCGAGGTAGCGGACGCTCTACGCCGACGCCGTGGATGCCGTGCCGCGGGCGGGCTCCGCGAGCCCGGTCCGCGCTGGTCAGGGGCGGTGGCGCTCCACGGCGACGACCCGGGCGGCGTCGCCGCGTGCCGACGACGTGGCAGACCAGCGCCTCGCCCTTGTCGAGCCTGCTCGTCGCGGGCCTCGGCGAACTCCTCGACGACCTCGACCGACCCGGCGGCGTCGAGGTCGAGGCGGCGCGGCGAGGTCGTCGAGCAGCGGGGGCAGCACCGGCCCGTGGGTGCACAGCACCGCGGGCTCACCGCGGTCGAGCAGGCGCGCGAGGTGGCGGTGGGCCTTCTCGGGGGCGGCCTCGAAGCCCTCCTCGGACAGCCCGCCGCGGGTGCGCAGCCGCACGCCGGCGGACACGGCATACGGCTCGACGGTGCGCAGGCAGCGCTCGGAGGGCGAGGTGACCACGCGGGTCACGCCGTAGGCGGTGAGCACGGCGCTCAGCGCGACCGCCCGGGCCCGGCCGAGGTCGTCGAGCGGGCGCGTCGGTGTCGTCCGTGCCGTGCCAGTCGCCGCGCGCGACGGCGTGGGCGTGCCGCACGAGCACGAGCGGCCAGGTGTCGAGCCGATCGGTCTGCTGCAGCCGCACCAGGGCGAGCAGCTGGTCGCGGTCGCGGGCGTAGTCGAGGCGGGCGTGCGCCTCGGGGACCGCGGGCCCACACGACCTCGTCGATCTCGTTGAGCAGGTGCCCGTCGCCGCCGGTGACCCGGGCCGACCAGTAGCGCACGACCTTCTCGTCGGGGGTGCCGTCGCGGCCGAGCAGGGTGTAGCGCGCCTCGGGCAGCGGCGGGCCGAGGCGCACGACGAGGCCGGTCTCCTCCTCGGTCTCGCGCACGGCGGCCACGGCCCAGTCCTCACCCGGGTCGAGCTTGCCCTTGGCCCACGACCAGTCGTCGTAGCGCGGGCGGTGCACGATGGCCACCTCGAGGGCGCCGTCGACGAGACGCCACGGGAGGGTCCCGGCCGCCGGGATCCTCACGTCGTCCCCCCGGTCGGCACGGTCACCGGCGACGGGCCTTGCGGCGCCGCCTGGCGTGCATCTCGATGAGGTCGGCCTGCAGGTCGGTGCGCGGGTTGCCGTCGTCGTCGAGGTGGTGGCGCATCCACCGGCCGTCGCCGCCGAGCTTCCAGTGCGAGTACTCGTCGCTCATGCCGCGCTCCATCAGCGACTCGAGGTCGGCGAGGTGGCGCGGGTCGATGAGCCGCACCAGCGCCTCGACCCGGCGGTCGAGGTTGCGGTGCATCATGTCGGCGCTGCCGATCAGCGCGACGGTGTCGCCGCCGGCGCCGAACAGGAAGACCCGCGAGTGCTCGAGGAAGCGGCCGAGGATCGAGCGCACCTCGATGTTCTCGGACAGCCCGGTCACGCCCGGGCGCAGCGCGCAGATGCCGCGCACCCACAGCTGCACCTTCACCCCGGCCTGCGAGGCGCGGTAGAGGGCGTCGATGAGCTGCTCGTCGACGATGGAGTTGAGCTTCCAGGCGATGTGCCCCGAGCCCGGCTGGCGCTGCTCGTGCTCGATCTCGGCGTCGATCAGGTCGATCAGCCCCGAGCGCACCGACCGCGGCGCCACGAGCAGCCGCTTGAACCGGCTGCGCGGCGCGATGCCCGAGAGCTGGTTGAACAGGCGGGTGAGGTCCTGGCCGACCTGGTCGTCGACGGTGAGCAGCCCGAGGTCCTCGTAGAGCCGGGCGGTCTTGGGGTTGTAGTTGCCGGTGCCGACGTGGCAGTAGCGGCGCAGGCCCTCGGCCTCCTGCCGGATGACGAGGCACAGCTTGGCGTGCGTCTTCAGCCCGACGATGCCGTAGACGACGTGCACGCCGGCGTGCTCGAGCTTGCGCGCCCAGGAGATGTTGTTCTGCTCGTCGAAGCGGGCCTTGATCTCGACGACCGCGAGCACCTGCTTGCCGGCCTCGGCGGCGTCGATGAGGGCGTCGATGATGGGGGAGTCGCCGCTGGTGCGGTAGAGCGTCTGCTTGATGGCCAGCACCCGCGGGTCGGCGGCGGCCTGCTCGATGAACGCCTGCACCGAGGTCGAGAACGAGTCGTAGGGGTGCTGGAGCAGGATGTCCTGCTTGCGGATCGACGCGAAGATGTCGCGGGCCTTGGCGCTCTCGGTGGGCGCGAGGTCGGGGTTGGTGCGGGCGACGAACGGGTCGAAGTGCAGGTCGGAGCGCTCGAGGTCGGCGATGACGTTGAGCGCCCGCAGGTCGAGCGGGGCCGGGAGCCGGTAGACCTCGGACCCGGCGACGCCGAGCTCGCGGACCAGCAGGTCCATGACGTGCTCGTCCATGTCGGCCTCGACCTCGAGGCGCACCGGGGGGCCGAACCGGCGCCGGGTGAGCTCGCGCTCGAGCGCGGTGAGGAGGTTCTCGGCGTCGTCCTCCTCGACCTCGAGGTCCTCGTTGCGGGTGACCCGGAAGGTGAAGTGCTCGCGCACCTCCATGCCGGGGAAGAGGTGGTCGAGGTGGGCGGAGATGACGTCCTCGAGCGGCACGAACCGGGTGTCGTACATGTCGGCCAGCGGCGACTCGTCGGGGGCCTGCACCCGCAGCAGGCGGGGCAGCACCGGCGGCACCTTGACCCGCGCGAAGTGCTCCTTGCCGGTGCGCGGGTTGACCAGCACCACGGCCAGGTTGAGCGAGAGCCCCGAGATGTAGGGGAACGGGTGGGCCGGGTCGACCGCGAGCGGGGTGAGCACCGGGAAGAGCCGGGCGGTGAACATCGCGCCCAGCCGGTCGCGCTCGACGTCGGCGAGCTCGTCCCACCGCACGATGGTGATGCCCTCGCCCTCGAGCGCGGGGCGCACCTGCTCGCCGTAGACCCGGGCCTGCATCGCCAGCAGCTCGTGGGCGACCAGCGAGATCTGCTCGAGCACCTCGCGCGGCTCGAGCCCGGAGGCCGAGCGCACCGCGATGCCGGTGGCGATGCGGCGCTTGAGGCCGGCGACCCGCACCATGAAGAACTCGTCGAGGTTGGAGGCGAAGATCGCCAGGTAGCGGGCCCGCTCGAGCAGCGGCACGTTCTCGTCGGCGGCCAGCTGGAGCACCCGCTCGTTGAACTGCAGCCAGGAGATCTCGCGGTCGAGGAACCGGTCACCCTGCAGCACGACGTCGTCGTCGGGCGCGGGCTCGGAGCCCACCGGGCGGCCGACGAACCGGCCGTTGGCGGCCCGTGGCTGGTGGGTGCGGGTCTCGGTGGCCGCGGCACTCGCGATGGAGACCTCGCTGACGATGCTCGCATCCGCTGCGGCGTCGGCAGCGGCATGGCTCGCCGACCTCAGCTCGTCGACCTCGGGCCTCGGGTTCGCGGTCATGACCCAATCCTGTCAGGTCGTGGCAAGGGTGTACTGCCCGTGGACGGCGGCGTCGGTGAAACCGAGCCGCTCGTAGGTGCGCCGGGCGGCGGTGTTGTCGCCGTCGACGTAGAGCTCGACCTCGCGCAGACCGGCCCGGGCGAGGTGCGCCAGCCCGAGCCGGGTGACCGGCCCGCCGAGCCCGCGGCCCTGGTGCGCCGGGTCCACCCCGACCACGTAGACCTCCCCAACGCCTTCGCGAACTCCGTTCGCGCTGGCGTCGTGGCCCCGCCCAGTCCCGCTCCTCACTGCGTTCGGATCGGAACCGTGGGCCCGCCCCGAGAGGGAGCCCGGCTCGACCTTGGTCCAGTGGAAGGCGACGACCTTCCCCGTCGCGTCCTCGACGACGAGGAGCAGGCCGGCAGGGTCGAACCACGGCTGGGCCATCCGCTCGTGCAGGTCGGCCACGGTCAGCCGGCCCTGTTCCGGATGCCGTGCGAACGCGGCCGCGTTGAGCGCGACCCACGTCTCGTCGTCCCGACCGGGCTCGAAGGCCCGCACCGAGAACCCCTGCGGGAGAACCGGGTCGGCGGCATCCGCGTCGGTGAGCGGGCGCGTCATCAGGTACAGGCTGCGGGTCATCACCAGCCCGGCCGCGCGGGCGAGGGCGTCGGCCGGCGGCAGCATGCCGTGCGCCCACACGCTGCGGGCGCCCTCGGCCAGGGCCGCGTCCAGCAGCGCCCGGCCGTGGCCACGGCGCCGCGAGGGCGGGTCGACGACCAGCTCGCCGACGGCATCCGGCGTGCCCGCCGCGGCGACCTGCGCGTACCCCACCACGGTGTCGTCGTCGGCGAGCCGCAGCAGGTGCACCACGCCGTCGCGGGCCGGGCCGACGGCGAGCCGGAAGGCCTCGGACACCGCCCCCACCCCGTCGGCCGCCTCGGCGCGCGCCCACAGCGCCCGCAGGTCGGATGCCGTGTCGTCGCCGACCTCGAGGACGCGCTCGGTGCGCGCCACGTCAGGCCTCGAGCTCGGAGAACGGAGTCGGCGACCTCCGGCACGAACCGGTAGCCGACGTTGCGCACGGTGCCGATCAGCACCTCGTAGTCGGTGCCGAGCTTGGCGCGCAGCCGGCGCACGTGCACGTCGACGGTGCGGGTGCCGCCGAAGTAGTCGTAGCCCCAGACCTCCTGGAGCAGCTGGGAGCGGGTGAACACCCGGCCCGGGTGCTGCGCGAGGTACTTGAGCAGCTCGAACTCCTTGTAGGTGAGGTCGAGCAGCCGCCCGCGCAGCCGCACCGAGTAGGTGGCCTCGTCGATGACCAGGGCCCCGGCGGTGATCGGCCCACCCTCCTCGACCGCGGCCTCGACGGTGCGGCCCACCGCCAGCCGCAGGCGGGCCTCGACCTCGGCCGGTCCGGCGGTGTCGAGGATGACGTCGTCGACCCCCCAGTCGCTGGTGATCCCGGCCAGGCCGCCCTCGGTGACGACGACGATCAGCGGGATGGAGATGCCGGTGGTGCAGATGACCCGGCAGAGCGACTTGGCCATGGCCAGCTCGCGGCGGGCGTCGACGACGACGACGTCGGCCTTGGGGGCGTCGACCAGGGCGGAGGCCTCGGCGGGCAGGATGCGAACATGGTGCGAGAGCAGCCCGAGCGCCGGAACGACCTCGGCGCTGGGCGCCAAGGTGTTCGTCAGCAGCAGCAGATGGGCCATCGTCGATCAGGATAGGCGGTCATGCAGAGCAGCGAAGGCGCGCAGCGCACCCCTGAGACGGTGCTCGTCCGGTACTGGGCCGGCGCCCGGGCCGCCGCGGGCGTCGACGCCGAGCACGTCACCGGCATCCAGACCGTCGGGGGCCTGCTGACCCGGCTCGCGGCCGCGCACCCGCCGCTCGAACCGGTGCTGCCGGTCTGCTCGGTGCTCGTCGGGGGCCGCGCGAGCACCGGCGACGACCCGGTGCCGGCCGGGGCCATTGTCGAGATCCTCCCCCCCTTCGCCGGGGGATGATGGGAGGATGCCGCGCGTGGACGACCAGCCGACCGACCTGAGCCCTGGGGCCGAGCCGGCGCAGTCCGCGGGCGTGGTCGACGGCTCGGAGCCGTCGCCGCCTCGGGCCGAGGCCGACGACCAGCCCTCGCCGGAGGCCGACGAACCCGCGGTCGAGACCCGGGCCCAACGCCGCGCGCGGCGCGAGTCCGTGCTGCGCGAGCCGGTGCTCCCCTCGCTGGCGAGCGTGCCCCGGCCGGTCGTGGTCGTCGCCGTGGTCGTGCTCGCCGCCCTGCTCGTGCTGGCCCTGCTCGCCGACCCGGTGCTGCTCGCCGCCGGCCTGGCCTGGGCCGGCATCGTCGTGGCGTGGGGCTGGCCGGCCCTGCTCGGCTCGTCGAGCCGGTTCGGCTCGTCGCTGGCCATCGGGGTCGCCGGGGTGCTCGCGCCGGTCGCCGGCGTCGCGACCTCCGACGAGCCCTACCTGCGGCTGGTGCCCGTCGCATTGCTGATCGGGCTGGCGGTGATGTTCGGCCACCAGATGGTGCGCCGCGACGGCCGCCCCCGGCTCACCGAGTCGATCGGCATCACCTCGCTCGGGCTCGCCGTCGTGGCGCTGGGCACCACCTGGCTGCCGCTCTCGCGCACCACCCGGGCCGTCGACATCGCGCTGCTGGGGTTCGTGGCGATCGCGGTCGCGTCGCTGGCCGACCTCGTGGCGGGCCTCGAGAAGGTGCGGCCGTGGATGCTGCCGATCGCGATGCTGCTCGGCGGTGCCGGCGCGCTGGTCGCCGCCTCGGTGGCCGGGTCGCCGAGCCCGGCGCCTGCCGTGCTCGTGGGCTTCCTGGTGGCTGCTGTCTCGCACGCGACCCGGCGGATGCTCTGCGTGCTGCCCGGCGTCAGCTCGGTGCGGGGGCAGCTGTCGACCGCAGCGGCATCCCTGCTGGTGCCCGGCGTCGTCGCCTACGGCCTCGCGCTCGCCATCGTCGGCTGACCCGCCCCAACCTCACACGTGCGGGGTTCGGGTTCGGGGGTCAGTAGACGAGGGAGCGGGCGCCGGGGGCCATGACCTCCTCGACGAACGCCGCCGCGCCGCGGATGACGACCCCCGGCATCAGGTCGTCGACCGTGAGCCCACGCCGGGCCGCGCACTGGCCGCAGACCGTGACCCGGGCGCCCTCGAGCAGGGCGTCGCGCAGCTCGGCGAGCGGCGCGGCCTGCGGCAGCTCCACCTCCTCGGCGCGCCCCGGCACGACCATCAGCGTCGCGTCGCCGGTGAGCCACAGGCTGACCTCGACCCCGGACGCCAGGGCCGTCGCCGCCACCGTGAACCCCTGGTTGAGTCGCTCCAGGGCCTCGGTGCCACAGGTGACCTTGACGACGAGGGAGGCCGCGGGGGAGTCCATAGACTGCAGCGTATGGTCTTCACCCTCGACACCTCGCTGCACGAGCAGCTCGCCCCCCTCGCGTGGCTGGTCGGCCGCTGGCAGGGCGCCGGGCTGGTCGGCTACCCCACCATGGAGTCGCAGCAGTTCGGCCAGGAGATCGTGTGCACGCACGACGGCCGGCCGTTCCTGCGGTGGGAGTCACGCACCTGGCTGCTCGACTCCGACGGCAACCAGGTGCGTCCGCTTGCCACCGAGCTCGGCTTCTGGCGGCCGGTCGCCGACCAGCCCGACGGCACCAACGTCGAGCTGCTGCTCACCCACCCGACCGGGTTCGTCGAGATGTATGCGGGCGTCGCCGAGCCGGCCAAGGTCGAGCTGCGCACCGACGGTGTGATGCGCAGCCCGACGGCCAAGGAGTACACCGCCGCCCACCGGCTCTACGGCTACGTCAACAGCGACCTGCTGTGGGTGATGGACATGGCGGCAGTCGGCCAGCCGTTGCAGTCGCACGTGTCGGCGGAGCTCAAGCGCGTCGAGTGACAAGGCAGGCCGGCCCCCCAATCACCTCGGTCGGACGCGCCCAGCCGCCGTCGCGCGGCGCTTCCAGGCCGGTGGTCTGGAAGCGGCCGCAATGCGGCATACATTGGACGAATGAGTGATCTCGGGGAGCGGTTGCGGGCGCGGGGCAAGCGCCTGACGTCGCAGCGCGAGCGCGTGCTGGACGCCGTGGGCCGCCTCGGCCACGCCACCCCCGACGAGATCGTGGATGCCGTGGCGTCCGACGGCGCGGACGCCGTGCCCGCCTCCACCGTCTACCGCGCGCTCGACGCCCTGCAGGAGCTCGGCCTGGTCGGGCACACCCACGTCGACCACCGGGCGCCGAGCTACCACCTCACCGAGCACGCCACCCACCTGCACGTGGTGTGCCGGGGCTGCGGCTGGGTCGGCGAGGCTCCGCTGTCGGCCGCCGACGAGCTGGTCGCCCGGCTCGACGAGTCGCTCGGCTTCGCCTCCGACGTCGCGCACGCCGCGGTGCACGGGTTGTGCCGCACCTGCCGCGACGGCGGTCCGCCGGAAGAGGAACGCCCTGGCGCGGCGTTGCACGGGTCAGCGCCCGCCGCCGCACCAGCCCCCAAGAGCCGGAAGGCCACCTGAATGAGCTCCTCCACGTCCACCACGACGTCGCCTCTCCTGGCGCGCCACGGCGCCGTCGAGGGGGAGGGCGCCGACGCCGGCGTCGCGTCGCACTACGGCGACCCGGTGCGCGAGCAGCGGCTGCTCGCCGAGGGGCTCGCGGCTGTCGACCTGTCGCACCGCGGCGTCGTGACGATCACCGGCGCCGACCGGCTGAGCTGGCTGCACTCGCTGACCTCCCAGCACCTGCTCGGGCTGGAGCCGCGCACGTCCCGCGAGTCGCTCGTGCTGTCGCCCAAGGGGCACGTCGAGCACGCGCTGCACCTCGTCGACGACGGCGAGAGCACCTGGATCACGGTCGAGCCGGGCACGGCATCCGCGCTGGTGGCGTGGCTGGAGTCGATGCGCTTCATGCTGCGCGTCGAGGTGGCCGACGTCAGTCCGCCGACTGGGCGGTGCTCGGGGAGCCGCTCGGTGCGGAGTCGGCGCCGGGGGAGCCGCTGGCCTGGGTCGACCCCTGGCCCGGGCTGGTCGGCGACACCGTGGCCTACGGCCCGGTCGAGGGCCACCCGGCGGAAGGCCGCGCGTGGCGCGAGCTGATCGTGCCGCGGGCCGAGCTCGAGGCGGCGGTCGGTGACCGCCCGCTGGCCGGCACCTGGGCGGCCGAGGCGCTGCGGGTCGCCGCGTGGCGGCCACGGCTCGGGTTCGAGACCGACCACCGCACCATCGCGCACGAGGTCGACTGGCTGCGCACCGCCGTGCACCTGCACAAGGGCTGCTACCGCGGCCAGGAGACCATCGCCCGGGTGCACAACCTGGGCCGGCCGCCGCGGCGGCTGGTCTTCCTGCACCTCGACGGGTCGGGGCACGTGCTGCCGCCGGTCGGCGCGCCGGTGGTGCTCGGCGAGCGGGAGGTGGGCCGGCTCACCTCGGTGGCGCGGCACCACGAGGACGGCCCGGTGGCGCTCGCGGTGGTCAAGCGGTCGATCGCGACCGACGTGGATCTTCTCGTCGACGGCATCTCGGCCGCGCAGACCGTCGTCGTGGGCGCCTGAACGCCGCAGATCCTGCGGGTCGTTCCTGCCATGATGGGGGCATGGCCCCCGTCTCACCCGCTGCCTCCGTGTCCGCCGGCACCCTGATCACCGTCGCCCCGACCGGCGCCGAGCACGCCAAGGCCGACCTGCCCCAGCTGCCGACGACGCTCGAGGAGCTGGTCGAGACCGCGCAGCGCTGCGAGGCCGCCGGGCGCCTCGCTCATCCACCTGCACATCCGTGACGGCGAGCACCGGCCCACCCTGGATGCCGGCCGGCTGCGGGCCGCGGTCGAGGCGCTGCGGTCGTCGACCGACCTCGTGGTGCAGCTCTCGACGGGTGGCTCGGTGCACGACCCGCTCGAGCAGCGCCTCACCGTGCTCGACGCCGAGCCCGACTCGTGCTCGCTGACCTGTGGCACCACCAACTTCGGCGACGACGTGTTCCTCAACCCCTGGGGGTTCATGAGCGACCTGTACGTGCAGGCGCAGGAGCGCGAGGTGGTGCCCGAGTTCGAGCTGTTCGACCTCGGCCACGTGCACGCGCTGCAGCGGCTCATCGACACCCACGGCCTGCCGTTCGGCGGCCGGGTGCACGTCGACTTCGTGACCGGGGTGCCGGGCGGGATGCCGGCCACGACCGCCGCGCTGATGGCGGGGGTCGCGATGCTGCCGGCCGAGGTGACGTCGTGGTCGGCGACCGGCATCGGGCGCGGCCACCTGCCGATCATGGCGGCGGCGCTGTCGGCCGGCGGGCACCTGCGGGTGGGGATGGAGGACAACGTGGTCTTCGCGCGGGGGCAGGTGGTGCAGCACAACGACGAGCTCGTGGCACGGGCCGCCGAGCTGGCCACGGTGATGCAGCGGCCGCCGCTGGGCACCGAGGCCGCCCGCGAGCTGCTCGGGGTCAAGGACCGGCGCGCTCGCTGAGCGGCATCCTGGCGGAGCCGGCCACGAGTCCGAGGTCTGGACGCGGCTAGGTGCGCGGGGGAATGTCCCTCCATAATCTCCGGTTATGGCCCCTGTGCGAGATGCTTTTGGATTCCCGGCCGTCGTCAACGAGAAGGCCGCCCGGGTCGTGGCCGGCGGCGTCGTGCTGATCACCGCCACGGCGCTGCTGACCGGCTGGCTCTGGCTGAGCGCCCTGCTGGCGGTCGGCTTCGCGCTGCGGGTGGCCGCCGGGCCGCGCTACAGCCCGCTCGGCCAGCTGGCCACCAAGGTGGTCGCGCCGCGGCTCGGGACGCCGACGCTGGTGGCCGGGCCGCCGAAGCGCTTCGCCCAGACCGTCGGCCTGGTCTTCACCGTCGCGGCCACCGGCTTCCTGGTGGCGGGGCTGCCGGCGGTGACCGTGGGGCTGCTCGCCGTGCTGCTCGTCTTCGCCCTCCTGGAGTCGGTCGTCGGCTTCTGCGCCGGCTGCTTCGTGTTCGCCCAGCTGATGAAGGTCGGGCTGGTGCCCGAGGAGACCTGCGCGGCCTGCGCCGACATCTCCCTGCGCCAGCGCGAGTCCGCCACCGCCTGAGCCTCATCCTCGAGTCGCCCGCCCGGAACCCCAAGGAACCGCTCCCCGGCCCTAACCGGATGCTCGCCCCTGGCGAGCAACATTGAAAGTTGCACCCTGACGCGATGCATCCAATAGTGGTGTGGAGAGGACCTGTTCGGCCGCCTGACCGCCGGCTCGCCGGCCGTGTGAGGGCACTCACGCTTGCTCCAGTTTGCATTTTGCTAACTAGAGCAAGCATAATGGTCTCGTGAGCAAGAATCCGCTGAACGACCTGGGCAGCAGCCTCGGCGAGTACCTGCGCGAGCAGCGCACGTCCGCCCGGCTGTCCCTGCGTCAGCTGTCCGAGCTCGCCGGGGTGTCCAACCCCTACCTGTCCCAGATCGAGCGCGGGCTCAAGCGGCCGAGCGCGGAGATCCTCCAGCAGCTGGCGAAGGGCCTCGAGGTCTCGGCCGAGAGCCTCTACGTCAAGGCGGGCATCCTCGACGCCGAGATCGCCCCGCCCACCTCGGCCCCCGACGTCCGCAGCGCCATCGCCGCGGACCCGGCACTGACCGAGCGTCAGAAGAAGACCCTCCTCGACATCTACGAGTCCTACCTCGAGGAGCCCCCCACGGCAGCGCCGCCGACCCGCAAGGCCACCACGACCCGTAAGGCCCCGAAGGCCAGCACGACCGCGAAGACCGCCACGGCCGGCAAGACCGCCAAGGCCAGCAAGGCCGCCAAGGCCCCGCACACCCCCAAGAACTGACCCACACCCGCACCACCCGAAGGAGACACACCATGTCCGTCATCGAGGACCTCAAGAAGACCGTCGACACCACCCCGTTCTTCGCCGCCGTCGGCGCCACCGACCTCGCGGTCGAGAAGGTGCGCGAGGCTCGCCTGCGCGCCGACAAGGCCCGCGCCGACCTCGCCGTGCGCGCCGAGAAGACCCGCGTCGAGCTGTCCACCGACCTCGCCCCGGCCGCCGTCCAGGCCCGCGCCACCAAGGCCGTCGACGACGCCAAGGAGATCCCGGCCCTGGCCATCAACCAGACCATGGTCTTCAGCGGCAAGGTCGCCGAGGCCTACGAGGAGCTCGCCGCCCGCGGCCACAAGCTCGTCAAGCGCATCCAGAACCAGAAGGCCACCAAGGACCTCGTGGCCCAGGCCGACGTCACCGTGGCCCAGGTCAAGGGTGCCGTCACCTCCGCCCGCAAGGCGACCGCCGACATCGAGCGCTCCGCCAAGGCCACCGTCACGACCGCCCGCAAGGAGGCCGCGAAGGTCGTCACGATCGTCGGCGGCTCCGTCGTCGAGGAGACCAAGGTCGTCGAGGCCGAGGTCACCAAGTCGGCCAAGCGCACCCGCACCGCGGCCAAGCGCACGACCACCACGACCAAGAACGCCACCAAGAAGGCCACCGCCTCGGCCAAGGGCGCCACGACGAGCGTTCGCAAGACCGCCGCCGCCGCCGAGAAGGCCACCGAGAAGGCCGCCGACAAGGTCGGCACCACCCACCTCACCGCGGCCGAGAAGGCCACCGCGGACGAGAAGGCCACCACGGTCGAGAAGCCGGCCACCCCGGCCGCCAGCTGACCGCACCCCCACGCGTCGGCCTCGGCCGACCACCCGTCACCGGGTTCGCCCCCTTTCCCGGTGACACCCCCGACGACCGGGGCCGGCTCGATCGGCCCCGGTCGCTCGGCGTCCCGGCCCGCCACCGCCCGCGGATGCCGCCCACCAACGCCCGCGGGGTCCGCCCACCAACGCCAGCGGATGCCGTCGCCGCACCGCGCGCGGATAGGGTCGGATGCGTGCCCGACCAGACCGCATCCGCCCGCAGGGCAGCCACCCCACCCGCGCTGGCTGACGCCCCCGTCGTCGCCCACGTGACCCGCGGAGGGTTCGTGGAGTCGGCCCACCGCGCGACCATCGCGGTCACCGGCACCGACGGCTCACTCCTCCACGCCTGGGGCGCTGCCGACGACCCGGTCTTCCCGCGCAGCTCGAACAAGCCGATCCAGGCCGTGGCCATGCTCCGGGCGGGCCTCACCCTGCCCCCGCAGCACCTGGCGCTGGCCTGCGCCAGCCACTCCGCGCAGCCCTTCCACCTCGACGGAGTGCGCGACATGCTCACCGCGGCGGGCCTGAGCGAGGCCGATCTGCAGAACACCCCCGACCTGCCCTACGACCCCGACGAGCGCGACGTGTGGATCGCCGCGGGCCGCACCGCCCGCCCGCTCGCCCAGAACTGCTCGGGCAAGCACGCTGCCATGCTCGCCACCTGCCGCCTCAATGGCTGGGACCTCACGACCTACCGCGACCCCGAGCACCCGCTGCAGCGCCTGATGGCCGACACCCTGGCCGACCTCGCCGGCGAGCCGGTCGCCGCGACCGCCGTCGACGGCTGTGGCGCCCCGGTCATGGCGATCTCCCTCACCGGGCTGGCCCGCGCCTTCGGCCGGATCGCCACCGCCGGGCCCGGCACCCCCGAGGGCGAGGTCACTGCGGCCATGCGCGCGTTCCCCGAGTTCGTCGGCGGCACCCGGCGTGACGTCACCGCCCTGATCCGCGGCACCGACGGCCTGATCGGCAAGGACGGCGCCGAGGCGGTCTACGCGGTCGGGCTGGCCGACGGCCGCGGCGTCGCGCTCAAGGTCGCCGACGGCGGCCAGCGGGCCCGGCCGGTGGTGCTGGCGGCCGTGCTGCGCCGCCTGGGGGTGCAGTCCACGGCCTACGCGCGCCTCGAGGACGCGCCGATCCGCGGCCACGGCGAGCCGGTCGGCGCAGTGGTGGCGGTCGGCATCGAGGAGTGAGGCGACGATGCGCGCTGTCCTGCAGCGGGTCTCGAGGGCCTCGGTCACGGTCGACGGCCAGGTCGTCGGCGAGCTGACCCGCCCGGGCCTGCTCGCCCTGGTCGGGGTCACCCACGACGACGGGCCCGAGCAGGTCGCCACGATGGCCCGCAAGATCGCCGACCTGCGCCTCCTGCACGGCGAGCGCTCGGTGCTCGACGAGGGCGCACCGGTGCTCGTGGTCAGCCAGTTCACCCTCTACGCCGACACCCGCAAGGGTCGCCGACCCTCGTGGAACGCCGCCGCCCCGGGCCCGGTCGCCGAGCCGGTGATCGAGCAGGTCGTGGCCGCCCTGCGGGCCCGCGGGGTCGAGGTGCAGACCGGCCGGTTCGGCGCGCACATGGACGTCGAGCTGGTCAATGACGGCCCAGTGACGATCCTGCTCGAGGTATGACGCCTACGCTGGTCCCATGTCGTTTCTCGCGCAGCTCCAGAACTGGATCGTCCTCGGCCTGTCCGTCGTGGCCCTCGGCGTCGAGCTCTACGCGCTCGTCGACTGCCTGCGCCGCCGCGCCGACGCGTTCACCGCGGCCGGGAAGCGCACCAAGCAGTTCTGGCTGCTCGTCACCGGGGTCGCCACCCTGCTGGGCATCGTCGCCCTCGGTGGGGTCGGCTTCCTCGCCATCATCGCGATCGTCGCCGCGGGGGTCTACCTCGCCGACGTCAAGCCGGCCCTCGACCAGGTCATGGGCCGCGGCCAGGGCAACCAGGGTCCCTACGGCCCCTGGTGACCAGCGCTCACCGACCCCCGCCCGGGTGAGCCGCCGACGTTCCCGGCGCCACGGCATCCCAGGCGATCGTCAGCTCGCCCAGCCGCCAGCGTGACGGGCCGTCGAGAACCGGCCACCCGGCATCCCGCAGCGCCGCCGCCGTCGCGAGGAACCGCTGCCGGATGCCGTACGCCGCCTGCGGTGCCTGCCGCGCCCACGCGTCGTCGAGGTCGGTGAGCAGCCGGTGCACGCCCTCGCCGGGCACGTTGCGGTGGATCAGCGCCTTGGGCAGACGCTCGGCCACGACGCCGGGTCGCTCCAGCCCGCGCAGCCGCCAGCTCAGCGACAGGCTCACCGGCCCGTCGGCCGTCACCGCCACCCAGGTCGCCAGCCGGCCCAGCTCGTCGCAGGTGCCGTCGACGAGCAGGCCGTCCGGGGCGAGCCGGGCCACGGTGGTGTCCCACGCCCCGGCCACCTGCGCCTCGTCGTACTGGCGCAGCACGTTGAACGCCCGCACCACCACCGGGCGAGCCCCACCGGGCAGCGGCACCTCGAACCCGCCGAGCGCGAAGCGCAGCCCGGGCCGCTCGAGCGGGCGCGCCGCCGCCACCCGGGCCGGGTCGATCTCGATGCCGACCACCTCGACGTCGGGGCGCACCCGCCGCAGCCGGTCGTGCAGCTCCAGGGCGGTCACCGGGGAGGCCCCGTAGCCGAGGTCGACGACCACCGGCGACGGGCCTCCGCGCAGCCGCCAGGCCTGTGGGCCGGCCAGCCAGCGGTCGCAGCGACGCAGCCGGTTCGGGTTCGTCGTCCCCCGGGTGATGACCCCGACGGGTCGCGGCTGCGGCACGGCCCCAGCGTAGGACCGCTTACCCTGAACGGGTGCGTGAGTGGTGGCGGGAGCGGTCTCGAGAGGGTCAGGTCAGCCTCTCGATGGTGGCCCTGGTCGTCTCGCTCCTGGCGGCCCTGAGCCTGGGCCTCACCTCGTGGGTGCCGCAGGTGCTCGAGCGCGACATCGGGGTGGCCGACGTCGCCCCCGGCCTGCTCGAGGTGGCCCAGGACGCGCGCGGCGTGCAGTCGCTCGGTGCCGGCCTGTCGGTGGCCCTCTACGACTCCGGCTTCCGGCTGGCGCGGGGCAGCACCGTGCTCGCCGACACCGTGACGCGCGGCGCCCCGGTCACCGCCATGATGGGCTCGATCGACGAGTACGACGGTCACCCGCGAGAGCAGGTGACCTCCACGCTGATGCACGTGCGGATCGATGCCGTGACGCGGGTCAAGGACACCGTGCGCTACAGCGGCGTCGTCCACGACGACACGACGAGCAAGCCGCTGCGCATCGACTTCCAGCCGATCGACGGCCGGATCCGGATGGATGCCGCGGTGCCCGGTGCCGACGCCGTCGCCATCCACCTCGACTGGCGGCCCGCCACCGTGGGCATCGCGCCGGCCCTGCCCGAGCGCAACCTGCGCGAGCGCGCCTACTGGGTCGACCCGACCGTCGTCGAGCAGCCGGCCTTCACCTGGGTGCTCGGCACCGACGTGTCGATCGGCCCGGTGCAGGTGCCGCGCGCCGTCGACCTGCGCCAGGACGGGCGGATCGCCGTGCACGTGTGGGCCCCCCGGGCAGTGGTCACCGTCACGGACACCCCTCGCGACGCCGTGACAGACTCGAACGCATGAGCACGCCGGCCGTCCCCACCCACCTGCAGCGGGTCGCGATGGTCACGGTGCACACCTCCCCGCTGGCCCAGCCCGGTGAGGGTGACGCCGGCGGCATGAACGTCTACGTGCTCGAGGTGGCCCGCCAGCTCGCCCGCCGCGGCATCGCGGTCGACCTGTTCACCCGCACCACGAGCGCCGCCCAGGCCGCCGTCGTCGAGGTCGAGCCGGGCGTCGTCGTGCGCCACGTGCCGGCCGGCCCCTACGAGGGGCTGTCCAAGGAGGACCTCCCCGGCCAGCTGTGCGCCTTCGCCGCCGGCATGATGCGGGTCGCGGCCCATGCCCCGCCCGGCTACTACGACCTGGTGCACAGCCACTACTGGCTCTCCGGGCAGGTGGGCTGGCTCGCCGCCGACCGGTGGGGCGTGCCCCTCGTGCACACCATGCACACCATGGCCCGGGTCAAGAACCTGCACCTCGCCGACGGCGACCTGCCCGAGCCGATGGGCCGCGAGATCGGCGAGGCCCAGGTCGTCGAGGCCGCCGACCGGCTGGTGGCCAACACCGCGCGCGAGGCCCACGAGCTCGTCGACCTCTACGACGCCGACCCCGACCGGGTGGTCGTGGCCGAGCCGGGCGTCGACCTGGCGGTCTTCTCGCCCGGCTCCCAGCTCGAGGCGCGGGCCGCGGTCGGCGTCCCCGCGGATGCCGTGCTCCTCCTCTTCGTCGGACGCATCCAGCCGCTCAAGGCGCCCGACGTGCTCGTCAAGGCCGCCGCCGAGCTGGTGCGCCGCCGCCCCGACCTGCGCTCACGGCTGGTCGTCGGCATCCTGGGCGGGGCCAGCGGCTCCGGGGTGCGCAACCCGATGGGGCTGACCGAGCTCGCCGAGCAGCGCGGCATCGGTGACCTGGTGCGCTTCGTGCCGCCGGTCGACCGGGCGACCCTGGCCCAGTGGTACCGCGCGGCCGACGTGCTGGCCGTGCCCTCGCACAACGAGTCGTTCGGGCTGGTGGCGGTCGAGGCGCAGGCCTGCGGCACCCCCGTCGTCGCGGCCAACGTCGGGGGCCTGCCCACCGCGGTCGGCGAGGCCGGCATCCTCGTCGACGGCCACGACACCGCCGACTGGGCCACGGCCATCGCCGGGGTGGTGCTCGACCCCGACCGGCGGGCCGGCCTGTCCCGGGCCTCGGCCGAGCACGCGGCCGGCTTCGGCTGGGCCCGCACCGCCCAGCGGCTCGCGGAGGTCTACGCCGACGCGATGGCCCGGCCCCGCGAGGCGTCGATCAACGACGCCGAGACGCTCACCGGCATCCCCCAGGCGGTCATCCCGTGACCGACCGCGCCACCCTCGCGACGACCGTCGAGGCCTACCTCTGCGAGTCCGGGCACGACTGGGAGCCGGGCTCGCGCGACGGCGAGTACGTCGTCACGCTGCCCGGCGAGAAGAAGCTGAAGACGGTGGCCTCGGTCGTCGTGTCCGACACCGCCCTGTCGGTGTCGGCGTTCGTCATCCGCAACCCCGACGAGAACCACGACGAGGTCTACCGCTTCCTGCTGCGCCGCAACCTGCGCCTGCCCGGGCCTCGCCTACGCCGTCGACAAGGCCGGCGACGTCTACGTCACCGGCCGCATCCCGGCCGCCGGGGTCGACGCCGAGGCGCTCGACCAGCTGCTCGGGGTGGTGCTCACGGCCGCCGACGAGCCGTTCAACGAGCTGCTCGTCATGGGCTTCCTGCAGCTCGATGCGCAAGGAGTGGGAGTGGCGCGTCTCGCGCGGCGAGAGCCTGCGCAACCTCGAGGCGTTCCGCCACATCCTGGCCCGGCCGGGCGACCCCGGTCCCGGTCAGCAGCCCGCCTGACCCGACCCGCGCCGGGTGGCTAGGCTGGCGGCATGACGGCACACACGCTCATCCTGCTGCGTCACGGCGAGTCCGACTGGAACCAGAAGAACCTCTTCACCGGGTGGGTCGACGTCGACCTCACCGAGAAGGGCCGCGCCGAGGCGGTGCGCGGTGGTCACCTCATGGCGGATGCCGGGCTGCTCCCCGACGTCGTGCACACCTCGGTGCTGCGCCGCGCCATCACCACCGCCAACCTCGCGCTCGACGCCGCCGACCGGCACTGGATCCCGGTGCGCCGCAGCTGGCGGCTCAACGAGCGGCACTACGGCGCCCTCCAGGGGCTCGACAAGGCGGCCACCCGCGACAAGTACGGCGACGAGCAGTTCATGCTCTGGCGCCGCAGCTTCGACACCCCGCCGCCGCCGATCGAGGCGGGCAGCGAGTTCGACCAGACCGGCGACCCGCGCTACGCCGGGGTCGACGTGCCGCTCACCGAGTGCCTCGCTGACGTCATCCCGCGGATGATGCCTTACTGGGAGAACGAGATCCAGGCCGACCTCACCGCCGGCCACACCGTGCTCGTCACCGCCCACGGCAACTCGCTGCGGGCCCTGGTCAAGCACCTCGACGGCATCAGCGACGACGACATCGCCGGGCTCAACATCCCCACCGGCATGCCGCTGGTCTACCGGCTCGGCGACGACTTCATGCCGACCGGCCCGGGCGAGTACCTCGACCCGGAGGCCGCGGCCGCCGCAGCCGCTGCCGTCGCCAACCAGGGCCGCTGACCCCCCTCCGCGACGAGTGCGGAAACGGCTGCCCCGGCAACCACTTCCGCACTCGCGGCGAAGGCTCGTGAGCGTCAGCGCACCCGCGGCCACAGGTCGCGCGGGTCACGGCGACGGAACAGCGCGTCGACCCGCCCAGCCGCCGGCCCCGCCGGTCCCAGGTGACCAACGAGTAGACCGCCGCGCGCCGCGCGTCCGCGACCTCGAGCACCCCGGTGCCGCCGCGCAGGGCGGTGACCGCCGAGGCCGGGTAGGTGTTGGATGACGCGGCCACCAGCTGGGCCCGCGCGGCTCGGGGCGCGACGACGAGGAATCGGCTGACGTCGGCGCGGAACGCCGGCAGGCGGGTGGCGAAGGGGGTGGCCGGGTCGGCGTCGTCGAGCACCCGGGTGGTCTCGACGTCGACCGGTCCGGCCTCGCCACGACCGTCGCCGCCGACCCGCACGCTGCGCAGCAACGCGCCACTGGGCAGGTCGGTGTGCACGACGACCACCCGCCCCGGGCCGAGCTTCTCGCCGCGGGCCGCCTGCACGAGCACGTCACCGGGCACCGCCGCCTCCAGCACGATGCGGCTGCGCACCACCGAGGCCGGGAGCCCGGTGCACGCGGCGACGAACGGTCCGAGCGCGTCGAGCAGCGACTCGGCCAGCGGGCCCGACGGGCTGGGCGTGGGCAGCCCCAGTGGAGTGGCACCGAGCGGGCCGGCGTCGTACCCGTCGACGCGCACCCGGAAGGCCGGGGGCAGGGGCCCTCGCAGCGGCACCGTCGCGACGCCGTCGCGCAGCGCCACCTCGGTCCACCGTCGGCCGACCCCGCCGTTGCGGCCGTACTCCACGACCGGTGAGTACGACGCCTCGAGCACCGTCGGCCGGGCCAGCAGGAGCACCGCGCCCCGGGCCGTCCCCGTCGGCCGGCCCGGCCTCGACGGCGATCGGCACGACGTCGTCGCGGAACGTCACCCGGTCGCGCACCAGGCCGACCGGGGTGAGCGACGGCGGGGTTCGGCGCCGGCCGCGCCCGCCCACATGCGCACCAGGGTGCCCCCGGTACCGCTCGCGTCGGCCGACGCCGCGACGACGACCCGCTGGCCGGCCAGGTCGTCGGCCCAGAGCAGGTGCGCCCGTGGCGAGGCACCGGCCACCAGCGCGGCGACACCCGCATCGCGAGCGAGCCGGCCCCGGGCCGGCCAGCTGTTCGTCGCCACCCACACCGGGTCACCGGGCCGCGGTGGCTGGGGGGCGGGCTGGGATGCCGCACCCGTCGCGACCGCGTCGATGACCCACGCCCCCAGGCCCGCGGCGGCCAGCGCCGCCCCGGTGCCGAGCACGACCGAGCGGCGGCGCACCTGCCGGTGGCGCTCGCCGACCAGCGCCACGGCATCCGGCGGGTCGGTGTGGTCGGCGAGCAGCAGGTCCAGGGCGTCGTCGACGTCACGGTCGAGGGCCCACTCCGCGGGCTCCCAGCCGGCGGCGGCGCGGCCCGCGGTGTGCGCCTCGAGGAGGCGGCGGCGCACGGCGAGGTCGGCGTCGACGACGGTGGCGGGCGGCAGCTCGAGCAGGTCGGCGACCCGGCCGGGGTCGAGCCCCCACACCGTGGCACCGGCGAGCGCCGCCCGCTCGAGTGGGGTGGCACCGCGCACCACGACCAGCAGCGCGGCGAGCACGGCGTCGTCGGCGTCGCCCGTGGGGTCGAGGTCGGCGGCCCGCGTCGGCCGGTGGTCGTCGCCCTGCGACGCGGTGGTGCGGTGCCGGGTCGCGGCGAGGGCCGCGGTCAGCACGCGCCGGCGCGCCGTGGCACCCGGGACTCCCTCGTCGAGCAGGGCTCCCCACTGGCCGTGCAGGTCGGCCAGCGCGTCGGTGGTGACCCGGCGGGCGGTCGGCCCGTCGAGGGTGACCAGGCGCGCCACCGGCTCGAGCTCACCCCACCGGGCGACCACGAAGTCGCGGAAGTCCTCCTCGGCGGTGACCGTCACAGGACGATCCTCCGTTCGCCCGGCCACAGGTCGAGCAGGCCGACGCCCGAGCGGGGCACGTCGGAGCCGACCCGCCGTCCGGTGGCGTCCCAGCGCACCAGCCGGAACCCGACCGCGTCGTCGGCGTTGGGGACCTCGAGGATGGCGGCGCCACCGGTGCGGGTCGTGGTCACCTTCGAGACACGGTAGGAGTTGGACGCGGTCGACAGCAGCTGCACCCGTGCGGCGCCGGGAGCGATGACGAGGAAGCGCCCGGCCCGGGGCCCGGACTCCTCGAGCCGCAGCACGACCGGCTCGTCGCGCGGGGTGTCGGCGGGGAGCACGGACGGGGGCTCGAGGTCGAGCCAGCTCATCCTGCTGCGGCCGTCGTCGACCACGCGCACCGAGCGGATGACGGCACCGCCCCGGGTGGTGGTGCGCAGCACCCGCACCCGGCCGTCGGCGTCGGAGGGCGACATGGCGGTGGGGTCGATGACGCTGCCGCCGATCGTGACGTCGCTGACCACCTCGGTGGTGACCGAGTCGACCCCCTCGTCGACCACCGCCGCGACGAACCGGGTGGTCTCCTCGGCGAACCCGGCGAGGGCGTCGACGCCACTTCGCCCGACCCAGGTCGGGGTGGTGCCGATGACCGGCCCGTCGAACTCCCCGGCCCGGGCCCGCAGGGCCGGCCCGGGGTCCTGCGCCCAGCGGGTGGCCCCGATGCCGGCGCGCACGGGAACGCCGGCCCAGTCGCGGCGCACCGTGCCCTCCACGGTCGGGACGGCGGTCGGCGAGTAGGCCGCCTCGGCGACGGTCGGCCGGGCGAGCACGAGCAGGAGGGTCCCGGGGGAGGTGGAGAAGGCCAGGGCCATGGCGTCCTGGGCGCCGGCGACGAACGGGCTCTGGAACGGCACCTCCGCCAGGGTGGCCGGGTCCTCCCCGGCCGCCCCGTGCCAGGCCTGCAGGATGAGGTCCTCGGTGCCGGCATTGAGGGTGCCCGAGACGACCAGCCGCCGGCCCTCGACGTCGTCGGCGAAGAGCAGGCGCGCGATGCCGTCGGAGCGGCTGATGACCAGCCCCTGCACCCGTGGGTCGGTGGCCAGGCGGCCGCGAGCGGCCCAGCGGGCGACGCTTCCCCAGCTCGGGTCGGTGGGCCCGGGGGGCCCGGACGGCGAGGCTGCCCGTCCGGAGCCCACGCCGGCAGCGGCCGATCGGCGCTCGACCACCCACCAGCCCAGGGCGCCGGCCGCGACCGCGGCGGCGCCTCCGGCGACGATCGAGCGCCGTTGCACGGACCGGCGGTGGTCCTCGACCAGGGCTGCTGGGTCGGGCGGGTCACCCTGGCCGGCGAGCAGGTGCTCGACGACGGCGTCGAGGTCGACGTCGAGCGCCCAGTCGGCGGGTTCCAGGCCGTCCGCGACGCGGGCGGCGTCGTGGGCGTGCGCGAGCCGGCCGCGCAGGGCGGCGGCCCGGTCGCGGACCTCGGCGGACGGCATCCCGAGCAGGTCGGCGACCTCGTCGGGGCCCGCGCCCCACACCGACCCGGCGGCCACGACGGCCCGCTCGAGCGGGGTCGCCTCGCGCACGACCGCCTCGAGCGCGGTGCGCACCGGGTCGTCGCTCGGGGTCGGCCCACGGGTCCGGCGGAGCGAGCGGTGACGGCCGCGGCATCCGGTGGGGGCGGTGCGGCGGGCCGTCGGGTCGTGGCCGCGACGGCGGCGGTCAGCACCGCGCGGCGCGCCATCGCCCCGGGCCGGCCCTCGTCGAGCGCCTCGCGCCACTGCTGGTGCAGGGTGGCCAGGGCGTCGGTGGTGACCCGGCGGGCCGTGGGGGCGTCGAGCGTGACGACGAAGGCCACGCCCTCGAGGTCCGGCCAGCGCGCGGCCACGAAGTCGCGGAAGTCGTCCTCGACGGTGAGGGTCACCGTCCCAGTCTCACACCGAGGGGCCCGTGCGAACAGGTCTGTGCAAGGGTCAGCGCAGGGCTGCGGCGCCGTCCTCGACGTCCTCGTGGCTCTGCTCGCTCTCCGGGTCGAACTCCCCGGTGACCAGCCAGATGACCCGGTGCGCGACGCTGACCGCGTGGTCGGCGAACCGCTCGTAGTAGCGGCCCAGCAGGGTGATGTCGACCGCGGCCTCGGTGCCGTGCTGCCAGCTGCTGTCGGTCACCCGGGCGAACAGCTCGCGGTGCAGGTCGTCCATCGCGTCGTCGTCGCGCTCGATCTGGTGGGCGGCCTCGACGTCGCGGGCGGCGATCACCGACCCCGCCTTCTCGACGATCCGCTCGGCCACCTGGCCCATCTGCAGGATCGTGGAGCGCAGCTCGGCCGGCACGGCGGACTGCGGGTAGCGCAGCCGCGCGACCTTGGCCACGTGCCGGGCCAGGTCGCCCATCCGCTCGATGTCGCTGCTCATCCGCATGCTCGTGACGATGACGCGCAGGTCGGTGGCCACCGGCTGCTGCCGGGCCAGCAGGTCGAACGACATCAGGTCGAGCTCGGCGCGGCGTGCGTCGATCTCGACGTCGGCGGCGATCACCGAGTCGGCGAGGTGGATGTCGGCGTCGAGCAGGGCCGTCGTGGCTCGGTTCATCGCCGACGACGCGAGGTGGGTCATCTCGACCAGCGTCTCGGCGACGCGGTCGAGCTCCTCGTGGAAGGCCTTGCGCATCACGGGGTGTCCTCCGGGGTTCGGTGTGGCAGCGGGGGGCGACGTGCCTGCCCACGGCACTGTGGCACCCCGGGATGAACCGGAGACGCCCCCGAGGTGAACTTCTGGAAGCGCCACCGCTCACAGACCCGAGGATCCGCAGGCACGCCTGCGTGCGCCCCGTACCCTGACCTCGTGGACCCCACGCTCGCGGCGATGCTCGGCGGGGCGGTCGGCCTCGTCATCGGGGCCGTGGCCGTCGCCGCCACGCGGTGGTCGGAGCGCAGCAACGCCGAGGCCGAGCCCGAGGAGCCGCCGCTGCCCCGCGGGGTCGGTGACGTGCTCTCGGTGCTGCGCTCGATCGCGGTCGTCGTCGACGCCAGCGACGCCGTGGTCAACACGTCGGCCTCCGCGGTCAGCTACGGGCTGGTGCGCCACGGCGAGCTGGTCCACCACGAGCTGCGCCACCTCGCGCGCCAGGTGCGCCGCGACGGCATGATCCGCGAGGCCGAGCTCGACCTCACCCGCAGCCCCAACACCACGGCCTCGGTCGTGATGCGGGTGCGGGTGGCGCCCATCGCGGTCTCGCACGTGCTGATCCTCGCCGAGGACCACACGCACGCCCGCCGGGTCGAGGAGATCCGCCGCGACTTCGTCGCCAACGTCAGCCACGAGCTGAAGACCCCGGTCGGCGGCATCTCGCTGCTCGCCGAGGCCGTGCTCGGCGCCAAGGACGACCCCGAGGCGGTCGAGCGGTTCGCCCAGCGCATCCTCGTCGAGTCCTCCCGGCTCACCCGGCTGGTGCAGGAGATCGTCGACCTGTCCCGGCTGCAGGTGGCCGACACCCTCCACGAGCCCGAGCTGGTCGACGTGGGGGCGGTGGCGTCCGAGGCGGTCGACCGGGTGCGGGTGGCGGCCGAGGCCCACGACATCGAGCTCACCCTGGTCAGCGAGGCCGGCCTGCGCGTCTTCGGGGATGCCGAGCTGCTCACCACCGCGGTCGCGAACCTGGTGACCAACGCGGTCAACTACAGCGAGTCGGGCACCCGGGTCGGCATCGGCGCCCGCCGGGTCGAGGACTCCGTCGAGGTGACGGTGACCGACCAGGGGCAGGGCATCCCCGCGGCCGAGCAGGAGCGCATCTTCGAGCGCTTCTACCGGGTCGACGCCGCCCGGTCGCGCGCCACCGGCGGCACCGGCCTCGGCCTGGCCATCGTCAAGCACGTCTGCGCCAACCACGGGGGTCGGGTGAGCGTCTGGAGCCAGGAGGGGCGCGGCTCGACCTTCACCATGACCCTTCCCGCGGCGGCCGAGCGGCCGATCGCGGTCGAGCTCGACGACGGCCGCCCCTGGCCCGAGTCGCACGAGGAGAGAGCCCTGCATGACGCGCATCCTGATCGTTGAGGACGAGGTGTCCTTCTCGGACCCGCTGTCCTACCTGCTCAGCAAGGAGGGGTACGAGGTGTCGGTGGCCGAGAACGGCCACGACGCGCTGATCGCCTTCGACGCGACCGGCGCCGACCTCGTGCTGCTCGACCTGATGCTGCCCGGGCTGCTCGGGGGTCGACGTGTGCCGCGCCCTGCGGCAGCGCTCCAACGTGCCGGTCATCATGCTGACCGCCAAGGACAGCGAGATCGACAAGGTGGTGGGGCTCGAGCTCGGGGCCGACGACTACGTCACCAAGCCCTACTCCTCGCGCGAGCTGCTCGCCCGGATCAAGGCGGTGCTGCGCCGGCTCGCCGAGCCCGAGGAGATGCTGCCGACCACGCTCGAGGCGGGCCCGGTGCGGATGGACGTCGAGCGCCACGTCGTCACCGTGCGCGGCGGGCAGGTGTCGTTCCCCCTCAAGGAGTTCGAGCTGCTCGAGATGCTGCTGCGCAACACCGGCCGGGTGCTCACCCGGGTGCAGCTCATCGACCGGGTCTGGGGCAGCGACTACGTCGGCGACACCAAGACCCTCGACGTGCACATCAAGCGGCTGCGGGCCAAGGTCGAGTCCGACCCGGCCAACCCGACGCACATCCTCACCGTGCGGGGGCTGGGCTACAAGTTCGAGGTCTGAGCCCCGCCCCGTCCCCGACGACGGTAGACAACACGCCGTCTGGGCAGCGGCGCCGACGGCGTGTTCTCTACCGTCGACTCGCCAGGGCTCAGGAGGACGAGGCCGTGAGGTCCGCGTAGAAGCCGGTGTTGACGAGCACGGGCACCGTGACGATGTTGGCGCCGGCCTCCTCGGTGGTGACGGTCATCTGCACCATCGTCGCCCGGGCGCGACCGGGATGCCGGGGATCTCGACGCCGGTCGCGGCATCCGACAGCGTCTGGCCCGAGCTGGCCGGCACGGCGACGATGGCCGGGGTGGGCGCCCCCTCGACGGCGAAGGTGACGTCGACCGCGTTGGTCGTGCGGTTGACCGCCTGGCCGACGACGATGCCGGTCTCGCCCTTGGCGGGCACGACGACGGCGAGGTCGCGCAGGTCGAGCCCGACGATGGTGAGGGGCACCCCGTCGCCGGCGTCGTAGCGTAGTCGGTCTGGACCGGCGAGAACGCGGCGCACCCCGAGGCGAGCAGGATGGTGCCTGCCAGGGCGGTGGCTCGCAGGGCGGAGGCGGCACGGTTCGTCACGCGGCCAAGGATAGCCATGCCCGGCCCCGCGCCGCCCAGGGTGCCGCCCCGAGGGGGCTGCGGGGTGTCGGGACCCGCCCACGAGCGCGCCCGCGGTGGCCCCGGACGGGGTCTCCAACGGTGTCCCAACCCACCCCGGGCACGCGCGCGAAGCATGGCGGATGCGGTTCTGTCAAGACCCGAATCACCGTCTCCCGCAACCCCGTTCCCGGCCCTGACCTGCGCAAACGCCGATGAGCCGGATTATTGCGACACGCCGGTGCGTGGTATCCTGAGTGTCGCGAAAGGGGACAACAACACATGGTTTTCAAGGTCGGCGAGACGGTCGTGTACCCCCACCATGGGGCCGCGCGTATCGAAGAGATCAAGACCCGCACGATCCGCGGAGAGGAGAAGCTCTACCTCAAGCTGAAGGTCGCGCAAGGCGATCTCGTGATCGAGGTTCCTGCCGAGAACTGCGACCTCGTCGGAGTACGCGACGTGGTCTCGAAGGAAGGCCTCGACAAGGTCTTCGAGGTGCTGCGCACCCCCTTCGCCGAGGAGCCGACCAACTGGTCGCGCCGCTTCAAGGCCAACCTCGAGAAGCTCGCCTCCGGCGACGTCATCAAGGTCGCCGAGGTCGTCCGCGACCTGTGGCGCCGCGACAAGGACCGCGGCCTGTCCGCCGGCGAGAAGCGCATGCTGGCCAAGGCCCGCCAGATCCTGGTCTCCGAGCTCGCGCTCGCCGAGAAGACCGACGAGGAGAAGGCCGAAGTCATCCTCGACGAGGTCCTCGCGTCCTGACGCCCGGGCCCAGGCCCGCACTGACGTGACCGACGCCGACGCTGCCCCGTGCAGCGTCGGCGTCGTCGTCGTCGCCGCCGGCTCGGGCACCCGCCTCGGGGCCGGGCTGCCCAAGGCGTTCGTGCCGCTGCGCGGCCGGCCGCTGCTCGCGCATGCCGTCGACACCGTCGCGCGGCTGGGCGGGCTGCGCTCGCTCGTGGTCGTGGCACCCGCCGAGCTCGCCGACCCTGCCGCGCCGGCCTGGGCGGGCGTCGACCTGCCCCCGGATGCCGTGGTGGTGGCCGGGGGTGCGTCGCGCACCGACTCGGTGGCCGCCGGTCTGGCCGCGGTCGGTGCCGTCGACGTCGTGCTGGTGCACGACGCCGCGCGCTGCCTCACCCCGTTGGCCGTCTTCGAGCGGGTCGTCGAGGCGGTGCGCGGGGGAGCGGCCGGTGCCGTGCCCGGCATCCCGCTGGTCGACACGGTCAAGACGGTCGATGCCGCCGGGGTCATCACCGGCACCCCCGACCGCGCGTCGCTGCGGGCGGTGCAGACCCCGCAGGGGTTCGGGCGCGAGGTGCTCGTCGCGGCCTACCGCAGCGGTCTCGAGGCCACCGACGACGCGGCGCTGGTCGAGCTCGCCGGGCACCACGTGGTCGTGGTCGAGGGTGACCCGCTGGCCTTCAAGGTGACCACCCGCGACGACCTCGAGCACGCCGAGCGGGTGCTGGCCGAGCGGGCCGGGCCCACCGACCGGGCGCCTGCCAGACTGACCCCATGAGCGCACCGCCCAGGGTCGGCATCGGGGTCGACGTGCACGCCCTCGCGGCCGAGGGTTCGGGGCGCGAGCTGTGGGTGGCGGGGCTGCACTGGCCGGGCGAGCGCGGGCTCGACGGGCACTCCGACGCCGACGTCGCGGCCCACGCCGCCTGCGACGCGCTGTTCTCGGCGGCCGGCATCGGCGACCTCGGGGCGCACTTCGGCACCGGCCGGCCCGAGCTGGCCGGGGCGTCCGGGGTGACGCTGCTGGCCGAGGCGGCCCGGCTGGTGCGCGAGGCCGGGTTCGACATCGGCAACGTGGCGGTGCAGGTCGTCGGCAACGCCCCCAAGGTCGGCACCCGTCGCGCCGAGGCGCAGGCCGCGCTCTCGGATGCCGTGGGCGCGCCCGTGTCGGTCAGCGGCACCACCACCGACGGGCTGGGCCTGACCGGCCGGGGCGAGGGCGTCGCCGCGATCGCGACCGCCCTGGTGGTCCCCCGGGACAAGATCGACCAATAGGTCAAGTTGCCCGCCGGCCGGACGAGATCGACCAATAGGTCACGTCGCCCGCCGGCCGTACGAGATCGACCAATAGGTCACGTCGGCCCGCCGGCTGCCGCCGCGGGTCAGCGGGAGCGCAGGTCGCCGCGCCGGTCGTTGCCGACGATGCGGGCCATCCGCTGCAGCTCGGCCACGTGCCCGCACAGTGCCTCGCGGCCGCCGGGGGTGAGCACCACGGTGGTCACCTGGCGCCCGTCGCGCACCGACCGGTCGAGCCGGGTGTAGCCCCTGCGCCGTCAGGGCCTTGAGGTGCTTGGACAGCGCCGAGTCGGACAGCCCCATCTCGTCGCGCACCGTGGCGAAGTCGGTGCCGGTCGACGGCACGAGCATCGCGCAGATGCGCAGCCGGTGCGGCTCGTGGATCACCTCGTCGAACACCGGGTAGGGCATGGTGCGCAGCATACGGCGCGTTTCCTGCGCGGAAAGGCGATCGAGGGCTGTGCCACAACGAAACCGGCGGCCGCCGAGCGGTGCCGGCCCTTCCCGGCATCCGGCGGTGCGGGTTAGCGTGGCGCAGACCGCCGCCGTTCGACCGCAGGAGCACCCGTGCCGCAGACCGTCCAGGGAGTCATCGCCCGAGCCAAGGGAGCCGAGGTCGAGCTCGTCGACATCGTGGTGCCCGACCCCGGCCCGGGTGAGGCCGTGGTGCGCGTCGAGGCGTGCGGGGTGTGCCACACCGACCTGCACTACCGCGAGGGCGGCATCAACGACGACTTCCCGTTCCTGCTCGGCCACGAGGCCGCCGGCACGGTCGAGTCGGTCGGCGAGGGCGTCACCGACGTCGCGCCCGGCGACTTCGTCATCCTCAACTGGCGGGCCGTGTGCGGCCAGTGCCGCGCCTGCCTCAAGGGCAAGCCCTGGTACTGCTTCGCCACCCACAACGCCACCCAGAAGATGACGCTCACCGACGGCACCGAGCTCACCCCGGCGCTGGGCATCGGGGCGTTCATCGAGAAGACGCTCGTCGCGTCCGGCCAGTGCACCAAGGTCGACCGGGATGCCGACGCCGCGGCCGTGGGGCTGCTCGGCTGCGGCGTGATGGCCGGCTTCGGTGCCGCCGTGAACACCGGTGGGGTGCGCCGCGGCGACTCGGTCGCGGTGATCGGATGCGGTGGGGTCGGCAACGCCGCCATCGCCGGTGCCAGCGTGGTCGGGGCGACGACGATCATCGCGGTCGACGTCGACGACCGGAAGCTCGAGGCCGCCCGCGGGTTCGGCGCGACCCACACCGTGAACTCCTCCACCGAGGACCCGATCGAGGCGATCCGCGCCCTCACCGGCGGCAACGGCGCCGACGTGGTGGTCGAGGCGGTCGGCCGGCCCGAGACCTACGAGCAGGCCTTCTACGCCCGCGACCTCGCCGGCACCGTCGTGCTCGTCGGCGTGCCGACGCCCGACAAGGAGATCACCCTGCCGCTCATCGACGTCTTCGGCCGCGGCGGCGCGCTGAAGTCGAGCTGGTACGGCGACTGCCTGCCCTCGCGCGACTTCCCGATGCTCGTCGACCTCTACCGGCAGGGCCGCTTCGACCTCGACGCCTTCGTCAGCGAGCGGATCGGCATCGGCGACGTCGAGGCGGCCTTCGACAAGATGCACGCCGGCGACGTGCTGCGCTCGGTCGTCGTCATGGAGCGGTGGCGCGTGACGGCCGACATCGGGATGCCGGTGCGCACCTCCCCGGGTGGCGTGCGGGTCGAGCGGGTGGTCACCTCGGGCGTCTTCGAGCTCGACGGCGGCTCGTGGGAGGTCGACAACAACGTCTGGCTGGTCGGTGACGACACCGAGGTGCTCGTCGTCGACGCGGCGCACGACGCCGGCCGCCATCCTCGCCGCCGTCGACGGCCGGCGGGTCACCGCGGTGGTCTGCACCCACGGCCACAACGACCACGTCAACGCGGTGGGTGAGGTGGTCGCGGCCACCGGCGCCACGGCATCCCTGCACCCCGACGACCGGGTGCTGTGGGACCAGAGCCAGACCGAGCCGCCCGGCGCCGACCTCGCCGACGGGCAGGTGCTCACCGTCGGCGACGTCGAGCTGACCGTGCTGCACACCCCGGGCCACGCGCCCGGCGCCTGCTGCCTGTACGCCCCGGCCCTGGGCGTGCTGTTCTCGGGCGACACCCTGTTCAACGGCGGGCCGGGCGCCACCGGGCGGTCGTTCTCCGACTTCCCGACCATCGTCGAGTCGATCCGCACCCGGCTGCTCGACCTGCCGGCCGACACCGTGGTGCTGACCGGCCACGGCGACCCGACGACCATCGGCGCCGAGGCCCCGCACCTGCAGGAGTGGATCACCCGCGGCCCTGACCTCCCACGTGCCCGAACGTGGGTGAAGACCGCCGTCCAGACGGCGGATTATCACCCACGTTCGAGGGAGTGAGGGGTGGGGCAGACCGCGGGTGTGGGGCCGCGCGGATTCAAGGGGGTGGGGCCCTCGCCGGTAACCTTGCCCGGTGACCCTCAGGCTGTTCGACTCCCTCACGCGCGAGCTGCGTGACTTCGTCCCCGTCGTGCCCGGCAAGGCGGGGATCTACATCTGTGGGCTCACCACGCAGGCGCCGCCGCACCTGGGCCACGTGCGCTTCGCCGTCGCCTTCGACGTGCTGCGCCGCTGGATGACGCGCGGGCACGGCCTCGACGTCACGCTCATCCGCAACGTCACCGACATCGACGACAAGATCCTCGCCAAGTCGGCCGAGAGCGGCGAGCCCTGGTACGCCGTCTCCTACCGCAACGAGATCGAGACCGCCGCGGCGCTCGAGGCCCTCGGGGTGCTGCCGCCCACCTACGAGCCGCGGGCCACCGGCCACGTGCCCGAGATGGTCACCCTGATGGAGACCCTCATCGCCAGGGGCCACGCCTACGCCGCCGGCGACGGCAGCGGCGACGTCTACTTCGACGTGCGCAGCTGGCCGGCCTACGGCGAGCTCACCCGGCAGAAGGTCGACGACATGGTCGACGCCGAGGATGCCGACCCGCGCGGCAAGCGCGACGCCCGCGACTTCGCGCTGTGGAAGGGCCACAAGGACCGACGAGCCGCTGACCGCCTCGTGGCCCACGCCGTTCGGCGCCGGACGCCCCGGCTGGCACCTCGAGTGCTCCGCGATGGCCCGCAAGTACCTCGGCGACACCTTCGACGTGCACGGCGGCGGCGTCGACCTGCGCTTCCCGCACCACGAGAACGAGATGGCGCAGTCGCGCGCGGCCGGCCTCGGCTTCGCCAACTACTGGCTGCACAACGCCTGGGTCACGATGGGCGGCGAGAAGATGAGCAAGTCGCTCGGCAACTCGCTGCGGGTCAGCGAGGTCGTCAAGGAGCACCGCCCGCTCGCCGTGCGCTACTACCTCACCGCGGCCCACTACCGCTCGATGATCGAGTTCCACCCCGGCTCGATCGAGGAGTCGGCCACCGCGGTCGAGCGCATCGAGGGCTTCCTGCGCCGCGCCCTGCCCGGCGTCACCACGGCCGTGCCGACCGGCGACGAGGTGCTGCCCGAGGACTTCCGCGAGGCGATGGACGACGACCTCGGGGTCTCCGGCGCGCTCGCCGAGGTGCACGAGGCCGTGACCGCCGGCAACACCGCGCTCGACGACGGCGACGCCGAGGATGCCGCGGCGATCGCCCGCGTCGTCATCGCCATGACCGACGTGCTCGGCGTCAACCCGCTCGACCCGACCTGGTCGGCCGGCGACGGCAGCGCCACCGACGCCCTCGCGAGCCTCGACGCCCTCGTCAAGGAGCGCATCTCGGCCCGGGCCCAGGCCCGGTCCGCCCGTGACTACGACACCGCGGATTCCATCCGCGACGAGCTCGCCGCCGCCGGCATCGCGCTCGAGGACACCGCCGCAGGGGCCCGTTGGTCCCTCGCGCGGGGACGGAGTGAATGACCATGGCCGGTAACTCCCAGCGACGCGGTGCGGTGCGCACCGGCAACAAGAAGGGCCCCCAGGTCGGGTCCGGCGGCCAGCGCCGCCGCGGCCTCGAGGGCAAGGGCCCCACGCCCAAGGCCGCCGACCGCCCGAACCACAAGGCGCACAAGTCGGCCAAGGCCGCCGAGCGGCGTGGTGGCGGGCAGGCCGGGCGCACCAGCACCCGCAAGAACAAGGCGAGCAGCGAGATGGTCGCCGGGCGCAACTCGGTGCTCGAGGCGCTGCGCGCCGACGTGCCGGTCACGACGATGTACGTCGCCGGCCGGATCGACTCCGACGACCGGGTCCGCGAGGCGCTGAAGATCGCGACCGAGCGCGGCATCCCGGTGCTCGAGACCCCGCGCGGCGAGCTCGACCGGCTCACCGACGGGTCGGTGCACCAGGGCCTGGCCCTGCAGGTGCCGCCCTACGAGTACGCCCACCCGAGCGACCTCATCGACCCCGAGCTGCCCGGCATCCCGCTCGTCGTGGCGCTCGACGGCATCACCGACCCGCGCAACCTCGGCGCCATCGTGCGCTCGGTCGCCGCGTTCGGCGGCCACGGCGTGGTCGTGCCGAGCCGGCGCTCGGCCGGGATGACGGCATCCGCCTGGAAGTCGTCGGCCGGTGCGGCGGCGCGCATCCCGGTGGCCCAGGCCACCAACCTGAACCGGGCCCTCGAGGACTACAAGAAGGCCGGCTTCTTCATCATCGGCCTCGACATGGACGGCGACGTCGAGCTGCCCGACCTCGAGCTGGCGTCGGAGCCGCTCGTGGTGGTCGTGGGGTCCGAGGGCAAGGGCCTGTCGCGGCTCGTGCGCGAGCACTGCGACCAGATCGTGTCGGTGCCGATGAGCTCGGCGGTGGAGTCGCTCAACGCCGGCATCGCCACCGGGGTCACCCTCTACGAGGTCGCGCGCCGCCGCCGGTCGCTGAGGCGGGCCCGGCGCGACCGCGTCGAAGCACCGGAAATGCTCGGTGTGTCGGGTGGGTCTGTGCGAGGATCGGCGCCGCCGGAGCACTTCGGTCCCGGGGGCATGACGACCCCCAACGTCGCGTCGCAGAGAGGGAACCCATGTCCGACCAAGGCTCGCCCCCGCCGCCTCCGCCCCCGCCGCCCGGATCGGGCGACGGCGGCCACCTGCCCCCTCCGCCGCCCGGTGACGGCGTCGGACGGCGGCGGCTACGCCGCCCCGCCGCCGCCGCCGATGGGTGGTGGGCCGCCGGGGGCCCGCCCAGGGGACGACAAGCTCGTCTGGTCGATCCTGTCGCTGTTCTGCTGCCTGCCGCTCGGCATCGTCGCGATCATCAAGTCAGGGCAACAACGCGCTCAGGAGATCGACGCGCAGCCGGGTCGCGCGGCCGACCGGCAGAGTGGATCAAGTGGTCGGTCATCGCTCGGCATCGTCGGCATGGTCCTTCCTGGTCGTCTCGATCCTCATCGGCTGCTCTCTTCGTCGGCCTAGCGGCCATCTCCGGAAGCAGCACCACTGACCAGGTGACCCTCGTCCGCGAGACGGCGCACCCCGGCTCCACCAGGGACCGGGTGCGTCGTCTGCTCGCTCCCCGGCGGGCTTGTCGTCGCCGCGGCGGCCGCCACGGCCTACGATCGGGCTGCTCGACCCGAACGCGCCCGGGCCACTACCCCATGTGCCCCGGCTCGCCCTCACCGGCACCTACTGCCCGGGCTGCGGATCGCTGCGCGCGATCCACGCCCTCGCCCACGTCGACCCGGCGACAGCGATGCCGCGAAACCCGTTGGCCGTGCCATCTGCGATCGGGCTGGCTGCTGCTGGTTCACGCGCTGGGTGTCGCCCGCTGGCGCGGTGAGCAGCCGCGCTGGGACCCGCCGCGTGGCTGCCGGCCGCCTGGCCGTGGCGTTCGTGGCCTACTGGGTGGCCCGCAACGTCCCGGGCTGGACCTGGCTCTCCCCGCTCTGATCCCGACGTCCTGCCTGATCCGACCGTGCGGAAGATCCACCACGGCGAGTGGCAGCCTCGCCCTGCACCAGCGGTGGATCTGTCCGCAATGGTCGGCGGGTCAGCCCTTCGGCACGACCACGACGCTGGAGTGCACGGCCTTGTCGCCGAGGGTCTGCTTGTCGGCGTCCCAGAGCATCCAGAGCCAGCCCAGGTAGATGACCTGGTTGATCAGGCCGTTGACGATCTCGCGCAGGAAGGTCATGCCGGCGCCGACCGGCTGGCCGGTCTTGTCGTCGAGCAGGTAGAGCCCGATCACCTTCTTGCCGACGCTCTGGCCGGTGCGGCCCATCTTGAAGACGCGGTTCCAGATGGTGATGCCGATGGCGATCAGCGCGCCGAGCCCGATGAGCAGGCCGCCGGCGACCACGAGCCCGACGTTGGCGTCGCCCGAGGTGGTGGTGTTGCCGAACTGGTCGGTGTTGATCTCGCTCGGTGACGGCGACCGCGATCAGGATGATGCCGAGGATGACCGGGACCAGCCCGATGAGCGTGAGCGCCATGTCGATGAGGTAGGCCAGGGCGCGCTGCCCGAAGCTGGCCACCTTGCCGAAGTTCTGCTCGACGTAGGCGAGGCTGCCCGGGTAGGCAGGGCCGCCGCCGCCGGCGTAGACCGGCGCCTGGGAGTAGCCGCCGTAGGGGTTGGCCGGCGGCTGCGGGTAACCCGGCTGTGCCGCAGCCGGGGTTCGGCTGCCCGTAGGAGCCGGCGGGCGGCATCGGGGGCGGGTACTCGGGCGCGACCGGCGGTGCAGGCGGGCCTGCGGGCGGAGCGCGGCGTGGCGGGCGCGGGCGGGCCGGCGGGCGGCGGGCGGCGGGGCGGCGGCGGCGGAGGTGCGGCCTCCGGTGACGGAGCAGGAGTGGGTGGGGCCGGCGGCTCGCCGCGGGTCGGGTCGGCGGGGTCCTGCGGAAGGTCGGTCATGACTACCCCTTGGCGAGCATCGGGTGGGTGCCCTTCGATCCTAGGCTCGCCCCTGCGGAGTGGCGATGACGGGTAGCTCACGCGTGTCGACCCCGAGCACCGCCCGCTCGTCGGGCTTCGAGGGCAGCACCGAGCTGACGTAGTCGTCGATCGCCACCTCGATGGGGATGTCGTGCTGGGCCCGCTCGGCCATGTACCAGCGGTGCTCGAGCACCTCGTGGAAGACCTCGGCCGGCTCCAGCTTCGCCACCAGGGCGCGCGGCACCCGGCGGGTGACCGGCTCGTAGATGTTGGCCAGCCAGTCGTGCGCGACGATCTCCTCGTCCTCCCCCTGCCGCCCGGTCGCCGCCGTGTAGGCGTCGAGGTCGTTGAGCAGCCGGCGCGCCTGGTTCTCGCGCACGTCGAGGCCGGTCAGGCGCAGCAGGCGGCGCGAGTGGTGGCCGGCGTCGACGACCTTGGGCTGGATCTGGATGGAGGTGCCGCCGATGTCGGTGGTGATGGCCAGCTCGTCGACGTCGAAGCCGAGCGCGTTGAGCCGCCGGATGCGGTCGTCGACCCGCCAGCGCTCGTTGTCGTCGATCAGCTCGCTGCCGGTGAGGGCGTCCCACAGCTCGCGGTAGCGCAGCATGATCCGCTCGCTCACCGCCACCGGGTCGCGGTCCTCCTGCAGCAGCCCGCCGGCCTCGAGGTCCATCAGCTCGCCGGCGATGTTGACCCGGGCGATCTCCAGGTCGTGCTCGCGCTGGCCGTCGCTGAGCCGCTCGCGCAGCTCGCCGGTCTCGGCGTCGACGAGGTAGGCGGCGAACGACCCGGCATCGCGCCGGAACAGGGTGTTCGACAGCGACACGTCGCCCCACCAGAACCCGGCGAGGTGCAGGCGCACGAGCAGCACGGCGAGGGCGTCGATCAGCCGGCCGGCGGTGCCCTTGCGCAGGTTCTGGCTGTAGAGCGCGCGGTAGGGCAGCGAGAACTGCAGGTGGCGGGTGATCAGGCAGGCGTCGAGCGGCTCGCCGTCGAGCCCGACCCGCCCGCTCACCACCGCGAACGGCTCGACGCACGGCATCTGCAACCGGTTCAGGCTGCGCAGCAGCTCGTACTCGTGCCGGGCCAGGTCGGCCCGGATCTCCTTGACCGCGAGCACGCGCCCGGACAGCCGCACGAACCGCACGACGTGCCGCGAGATGCCGCGGGGCAGGGCGGCGAGCAGGTCGTCGGGCCACTCCTCGAGCGGAACCCGCCACGGCAGGTCGAGCAGGGCGGGGTCGGGGCGGGCGGCCGAGATCTCGAGTGCCATGGCACAGCCTCTCGCACTCGGCGGGCGCGCGGTACGTGCGGCGCGGGCGGCATCGGAGGCGTCGGCGGTGCCGGGCACGCGACAGGGCCCCGGACGACAGCGTCCGGGGCCCTCGTCGTGCAGCGAGGTGGCGCGTCAGCCGAGGCGGGCGCCGCTGCCCGGGTCGAACACGTGCATGTGCTCGGGGTTGGGGTAGACGTAGATCTTCGAGCCCTTGTCGGGCACCTTGCGGCCGTCGACGCGCGCGATGAACGGCTTGGCGAGACCGTCGTCGCCGCCCTCGAGCTTGACGTGCTCCTGGGCCGGGGTGGCGTAGACGTAGGCGTCGGCGCCGAGCTCCTCGACGACGTCGACGATGAGCTCGAGGCCGTCCTCGTTGGTGGTGACCTCGACGTCCTCGGGGCGCATGCCGACGATGACCTGGTTGCCGACCTTGCCGAGCAGCGAGCGGTCGACCGGGAGGCGGTGGCTGCCGAACTGCACGCCGTCCTCGGTGACCGGCACCGAGACGAGGTTCATGGCCGGGGAGCCGATGAAGCCCGCGACGAACACGTTGTTCGGGCGGTCGTACATCTCACGCGGGGTGGCGCACTGCTGGAGGATGCCGTCCTTGAGCAGGGCGATGCGGTCGCCCATCGTCATGGCCTCGATCTGGTCGTGGGTGACGTAGACCGTGGTGACGCCGAGCCGGCGCTGGAGCGAGGCGATCTGGGTGCGGGTCTGGACGCGGAGCTTGGCGTCGAGGTTCGACAGCGGCTCGTCCATGAGGAACACCTGGGGGGAGCGCACGATCGCGCGGCCCATGGCGACGCGCTGGCGCTGGCCACCGGAGAGGGCCTTCGGCTTGCGCTCGAGGTAGTCGCCCAGGTCGAGGATCTGGGCGGCCTCGGCCACGCGCTTCTTGATCTCGCTCTTGTCGACGCCGGCGATCTTCAGGGCGAAGCCCATGTTGTCGGCGACGGTCATGTGCGGGTAGAGCGCGTAGTTCTGGAAGACCATCGCGACGTCGCGGTCCTTGGGCGACAGGTCGGTGACGTCGCGGTCACCGATCCAGATCTTGCCGCCGTTGACCTCTTCGAGGCCGGCGAGCATGCGCAGGGAGGTGGACTTGCCACACCCCGAGGGCCCGACGAGGACGAGGAACTCCCCGTCGGCTACGTCGATGTCGAGGCGGTCGACCGAGGGCGAGTCGTTGCCCGGGTAGATCCGGGTGGCCTCGTCGAACTTGACAGTTGCCATGGCGTCATTGCCTTCCTTCACCGGCAGGAACGTGCCGGACGATCCGTTGTAAAGGTGGTGGAGCTCCCGCCACATCGGTGTAAGCGGTTTCGCCAGTATGCCGTGTCGGGGCGGCGCTGTGGTAGCCCGGTCCCGAGAAGTTGCGGCACGGCATCCGCCGCGGTTGTTAGATTGCGCCCCGTGAACGAGTCGCGGTCAGCGCGCCTGGCCGACATCGCGGCGCAGGCCGACGTCAGCGAGGCGACGGTCAGCCGGGTGCTGAACGACCGCCCCGGCGTGTCCGACGCGACCCGGCAGGCGGTGCTCACCGCGATCGACGTGCTCGGCTACGACCGGCCCACCCGGCTCAAGCCCAAGTCGGCCCTGCTCGTGGGCCTGGTGATGCCCGAGCTGGTCAACCCGATCTTCCCGGCGTTCGCGCAGGTCATCGAGACCGCGCTGGCCGCCGAGGGCTTCACCCCGGTGCTGTGCACCCAGACCCCGGGCGGCGTGCACGAGGACGACTACGTGCAGATGCTGCTCGACCGCGGGGTCTCCGGGATCATCTTCCTCAGCGGCCAGCACGCCGACGCCACCTCCGACCCGGCCCGCTACCAGGGGCTGCGCGACCGCGGCCTGCCGATCGTGCTGGTCAACGGCTGGCTGAGCGGGGTCGACGCCCCCTTCGTGTCGAACGACGACGTCGCGTCGATGGGCCTGGCCGTCAACCACCTCGCGCAGCTGGGCCACACCGAGATCGGGCTGGCCCTGGGCCCGGAGCGCTACACCCCGGTCATCCGCAAGGTGCAGGGCTTCCGGGTGGCGATGCGCGACCACCTCGGCGTCGAGCCGGCGCACCTCGAACGGCTGGTCACGCACACGGTGTTCAGCCTCGAGGGCGGCGCGGCGGCGGCGGGGCGGCTGATCTCGCGCGGGGCCACGGCGGTGATCTGCGGGTCGGACCTGATGGCCCTGGGCGCCATCCGGCAGGCGCGCTCGATGGGCCTGACCGTGCCGCGCGACGTCTCGGTGGTCGGCTACGACGACTCCACGATCATGGGGTTCACCGACCCGCCGCTCACCACGATCCGCCAGGCGGTGGAGGCGATGGGGGATGCCGCGGTGCGCGCGCTGCTCGACGAGATCGGCGGCGAGGGGCCGCCGCGGGCGGAGTACGTCTTCCGCCCCGAGCTCGTCGTGCGCGGCTCGACCGGCGCGGTGCCGCACCGCGCCTGACGCCGGGCCGGATGCCGGGGGCCGGCATCCGATGACGTCGCCTACCGCCGGGTGGCACGTGCATACCAGGCGGTAGGGCGTCGCTCGGACGCTGACGGCCGGCATCCGGGCGCGTTCCTCTGGCGCGTCGCGGGAGGCACCCCTATGGTTCGGGCATGAGGATCTCGGACGTGATCAGGCGCAAGGGCGGGACCGTCATCACCGTGCGCACCGACGCATCGGTGAGCGAGCTGCTGTCCCTCCTCTCGGAGCACAAGATCGGTGCGGTCGTGGTGAGCGACGACGGCGAGAGCGTGCACGGCATCGTCAGTGAGCGCGACATCGTGCGGCACCTGCACACCGACGGCGCGGCCCTGCTCGACGCCCCGGTCGGGCAGATCATGACCTCCGAGGTGCACACCGCCAGCCCCGACGAGAGCCTCGACGACCTCGAGTCGATGATGACCGAGCGCCGCTTCCGGCACGTGCCGGTGGTCGTCGACGGCAAGCTCGTCGCGATCATGAGCATCGGCGACGTGGTCAAGAACCGCATCGACGACCTGCAGGCCGAGCGCGACCAGCTGCGCACCTACATCCAGTCCTGACCGACGGCGGCTGCCGGGCCCGGTAGCACACCGCGCACCCAGCAAGACGCGCTTACCGTGGTGGGCATGACCGCCGACGCCATCGCCGACGGCCCCGAGCCGGAGGACGACGAGACCCAGCAGCCGCGTGAGCACACGCGCCTCGGGGAGTACCGCCTCGTCCAGCGCCTCGGCGAGGGCGGGATGGGCGTGGTGCACCTCGCGCTCGACCGGCACGGCCGCGCGGTGGCCATCAAGGTGCTGCGCCAGCACATCGCGCACGACCCCGACGCGCGGGCCCGGCTGACCCGCGAGGTCAGCAGCCTGAGCCGGATCACCAGCCCTCGGGTCGCGCCGATCATCGACGCCGACGTCGACGGCCCCACCCCCTACATCGTCACCCGCTACGTGCCCGGCCCCTCGCTCGACGACTACGTGGCCGAGCGCGGCCTGCTGCCGCCGGCCGAGCTGCACCGGGTGGCCTCCGGCCTGGCCGAGGCGCTCGACGCCATCCACTCGGCCGGGGTCGTGCACCGCGACGTCAAGCCGGGCAACGTGCTGCTCGTCGACGGCGACCCGGTGCTCATCGACTTCGGCATCGCGCACGTGGCCGACGACATCCGGCTCACGATGACCGGGCTGGTCATGGGCACGCCGGGCTACCTGGCCCCCGAGGTGGTCGGCGGTGAGGACGTCACGCCCGCCACCGACTGGTGGGGCTGGGCGGCCACCACCGCCTTCGCCGCCAGCGGCACACCGCCGTTCGGCACCGGGCCGATGGGCGCCGTGCTCGCCCGGGTGAGCGCCGGTGACCCCGACCTCGAGGCGGTCGACCCGCGCATCGAGCCGCTGCTCTACGCGGCCCTGTCGCCGAACCCCGCGCGAGCGCCCCCACCACGACGAGGTCGTCGCGGCGCTCGAGCGCTACGCCCACGGGGCGCCGGTCACCGAGGCGATCCAGGTGCGCCGGGTGCGCCCGTCCACCCAGCGGCTCTCCGTGCCGCCGACCACCGCGCTGCCCCTGCCTCCGCCGCCCCCACCGTCGCGGCCACCCGTCGCGCCGGTGATCGGCGCGGGTGCCGCGGGTGCCGCGGGTGCCGGGCTGGCCGCGGCGTCGCGCGGGTATGCCGGGCCGCCGCCGTCCGCGCCGCCCGTCGCGGCCCGGGTGCCGTCACCTGCGCAGGCGCCGTCGCCCCTGCCGGCGCCGATGGTGACGACCGGTCGCCCGGCCGGGCCGCCCGGCTGGGAGCAGGCCCAGCCCGGTGAGCCGTCAGGCGCCGCAGCCGCCGCCGGTGCGACCCGCGGCCGGCCCCGCAGCAGCTCGCACCGGTGCCCGGCCCGCCGGGGGCGCCGGTGCCCGACTCCGAGTCGGACTGGGATGCCGCCCGCCTCGGGCACGGGCCCTACGGCGACCCCCGGATCGGTCGTCCGAGCCGGTCGGGCACGCTGCTCGCGCTGCTCGCCGTGCTGGCGGCCGTCACGGCCCGGGCCCCGGTGGTGGCCGTGCTCGGGCTGCTGGCGTGGGTGACCCTGGCCCGCACCGCGGACCGCTCGGTCACCTCGCTCGTCATGCGCCGCCACGAGCGGGGCGCCCGGGGCAGCGACGTCGCCGTCGCGGTGGCGACCAGCCCGTGGCACCTCGTGCTCGGCCTGCTGGGCGCTGCCGCCACCCTGGTGCTGCCGCTGTTCGTGGGGGTGTGCGCGATGTACGCCAGCGCCCTGGTGCTCACCGCCGCCCGGGGCACCGACGTGCGCACCGACGACGTGCTGCCCCTGGTCGTCGCCGGAGTGTTCGCCGGGCTCACCGCGTGGTGGGGCCCCGGTGGGGCCAGCCTGCGGCGCGGCAGCCGCAGCATCGTGCGCGGGCTGACGCCTGGTGAGGCGGCCGGGCAGGTGGCGGCCGGCATCCTGCTCGTCGTCGCGGTGGTCGTGCTGGCGATGACCCTCACGGGCAGCGGGCCCACGTGGTGGCCCCGCACGACGGCGCCCGGGTGGGCGTCACAGGTGGTGCCGACACTGTGAGCCGACCGCCGCGCGACCGCCCCGGGCGCATCTTCCAGGGCGAGTCGCCGACCGAACCCATGCCGATGGCCGACCTGCTGCGGCGCACGCCGTACCGGAACATGCAGATCCCCGGGGAGGCGCCCGAGGACACCCAGGTGCGCTGGGCCATCGACCTCGCGGCCCGGGTCGGCGAGCTGATGCTGCGCTGCGGCGCCGGCGCGCCCCAGGTGGTGGGCAGCGTGGCGGCCGTGGCGGCGGCCGCCGGCGTCGACGTGGTGGAGGTGGACATCACGCTGCAGTCGCTGCTCATCCAGGCGTCGAGCTCGACCGGGCGGCCGCACACCCTGCTGCGCGTGGTGCGGCGAACCCGCCACGACTACGCCCGCCTGGTCGCCGTGCACGAGCTCGTGGAGGCGCTCGCCGCCGGCGAGATCGACTCGCGCGAGGCCGACCGCCGGCTGCGGCAGATCAAGCGGAGCCGGCGCATCTTCCCGGTCTGGGCGGTGTCGATCGCCAGCGCGCTGCTGGCCTCGGCCGTCGCGGTGATGATCGGTGCGAGCGCGCTCGCGGCCCTGGCCACCGTGCTGGTGGTGCTGGCGGTCACCGCGGTGAACCGGCTCTACGCGCGAACTGCGTTGCCCGAGTTCTACGCCAACGCGATCAACGCCCTGGTGGCGACGCTGCTGGCGGGTGCGGTCTACGCGGCGACCTCGGCCGTCGGGCGACCCATGGAGGAGCAGGACTTCGCGTTCATCGTGGCCGGCGGCATCGTGGCGATGCTGCCCGGGCGCTCGATGGCCGCGGCCATCGAGGACGTGCTGTTCGGGTTCCCGCTCACCGGTGCCGGCCGGCTGCTGTCGGTGCTGGTCGCGCTGATGGGGCTGATCATCGGCATCGCCGGCGGGCTGAGCGTGATGCTGTCGCTGACGACGATGCTGGGCTCCGACTTCGTCTCGCCGTCGGTGCTCAAGCTGGGGGTGAACCAGTCGTCGGTGGTCGCGGCGGTCGGGGGCGCCCTGGTCGTCGGGCTGAGCGGCGCGGTGACGGTGCAGAGCCTGCGCCGGCTGATCCTGCCCACGGGGCTGCTGTCGATGGGCACCGCCGTGGTCGCGGCCGTGCTCGGGCGAGGGGTCGGCATCGGGGCCATCGCCGCCACCGGGGTCGCGGCCGTGGCGCTCGGGGCGGCGGGTCGGCTGGTCGCGGCCCGGCTCGGCGCCCCCTCGATGGTGCTCGTGGTGCCGGCCAGCTTCGCGCTGCTGCCCGGTCTGACCATCTTCCGCGGCCTCTACGAGCTGGTCGCCGCGGGTGGGGACTCACCCGGCTCGCTGACCATCCAGTCGGGGCTCACCACGCTGCTCGGTGCGGGGGCGATCCTGGTCGCCATCGCGACCGGCACGGTGTTCGGCGAGATCCTCGCGTCGCCGTGGGACCGCTCGGTGCGCGGCGCCCGGCCCGAGGGCCGCGACGGGCGACGAGGGGCACGACGACGACGGCGGCGACCTGCGGCGCGCCTGAGGCGGCGGATTGCTGGTGTGGCGGGTCGCCGGTGCGGGGAACGCAGAAGTTCGTTCGGCACGCGGAGATTGCTGCGTGCGCGGCGAAGTTCTGCGTGCGTGGTGCGTCACGGGCCGGTGGCGGATGCCGGGTGCCGGCATCCGCGTAGACTCCGGGGCTGTCCGCGCCCCGTCGGCGTGGGCCCGCTGGCGTGGCGCAATCGGTAGCGCACCTGTCTTGTAAACAGGGGGTTGAGGGTTCGAGTCCCTTCGCCAGCTCAACGTAGGTCTTGCTCAAAACCCTTGTCCCGTGCTGCTATTGAGCACGCGCAGCAGCGCTTGCGGTGGGGACAGGAGTGGTCACGGATGATCACGAGATGCCAGAGATATCGCACGGATATCGCACGACTGTGGCACGAAACAGGTGCGTCATGAGTGGTCGGAGCCGTCGACGCGGCTTCGGCTACGTGCGAAAGCTGCCCTCGGGTCGGTGGCAGGCGAGCTATGTGGGACCCGACCTGGTGAGGCGGTCGGCCCCGCACACCTTCGAGGCCAAGGCCGATGCCGAGGGGTGGCTGGGGGTGCGTCGGGAAGAGGTGGTGTCGGGGGAGTGGCAGCCGCCAGTGCCGGTGTCCGGTGGCAGCGCCGCTGACGTTCGACGCGTACTCCGCCCAGTGGCTGAGGGAGCGTGCCCTCAAGCCCCGCACCCGGGAGGGCTACGAGCACCTGATGCGTCGTTACCTCCACCCGCTGCTCGGCCCGATGATCCTGGGCTCGATCACGCCCAGCGTGGTGCGCACCTGGTGGGCGAAGCTGCCGGCCGACAAGCCGACCGTTCGGGCTCGCAGCTACGCGCTGCTGAAGGCCGTCATGAACACCGCGGTCGCCGACGAGTTGATCGACAGCAACCCGTGCCGCATCCGTGGGGGCGCCAACACTCCTCGAGCCCGGGAGATCCGCCCGGCGACTCTCGAGGAACTCGAGGTGATCGTCGAGTCCATGCCGGACCGACTTCGAGCGCTCGTGCTGCTGTGCGCCTGGTGCGCGCTGCGCAGTGGCGAGGTGCTCGCTCTGCGACGCAAGGACGTCGATGTCGCGACAGGGACGGTGCAAGTCGTCCGCGCGTTGTCGTGGGTCGGTGGCGAGCCCATCGTGGGAACGCCGAAGTCGGCGGCCGGCACGAGGGTGGTCTCCATCCCGCCGCACGTCCTGCCGGCGGTCGCTCATCACCTCGACACGATGACGACTCCGGCGTCGGACGCTCTCCTCTTCCCGGGGCGCGACGGCGTTTCGCACCTGCAGCCCTCGACGATGCACCGGCACTGGCGGATGGCCCGTGAGGCGGCCGGCCGCCCAGACCTTCGAGTGCACGACCTCCGGCACACCGGCGCCACGATGGCGGCCCGCGCAGGGGCGACGCTCGCCGAGCTGCAGGAGCGGCTCGGCCACAGCAGCGTCAACGCCGCCCTGCGGTACCAGCACGCCGCCCGTGGGCGTGATCAGGAGATCGCCGCCGCCCTGTCGGCGATGGCGCGCACTTCCGGGCACTAAGCGGTCCGCGTCCCAGCCATCCCCGGCACGCCTTGATCGACCCTACGGACGACCGCCAGCGCAGCACCATGCCCCACCTCGCCCATCCCTCACATCGCGACTGCGCATCCCCGCCCAGACGACTCGCCAGAATCTCCGAACGTCCCTCCCTCGAAAAGCGGAAACGCCGTCAACTGCACACCTCATGCATTCCGGTTCGCGGGAAGTTTCGGTGGTGCGAAATGCGCGTCGTTTCGATACCGTGGATTCATGTCGGGGGAGGAGCTTCAGGGGTGCCCGCAGTGCGGGGCGCCGGTGTTCTACGCGGGCCGCGGGCGACGCCCCGTATGGTGCTCGAGCCGGTGCCGGAACATCGCTGCAGTGACCCGCCGCGGGGCCCGCGAGGCGGCCGTTCAGATCCGAATGATCGACGTACCCAGGGCACCCAAGCCCCGTCCCGAGCGCACTCCGACCAGGGAGGAACGGGACGAATCGGCGATCTCCCGGGTGGCTCGGTCGTCGCGTCTGAGCCGGGAACTCTTGGTTCGACTTGAGCGCCGGTGGCGGGCAGGGGAGCTCGACAGCGAGGTCTGGGACGACGTCACCGCGATGCTCGAGCAGATCAATGTCGGGCTGTCGACGAGGGCCACGCCGCGGGCGGCGCGACCGCCGGCTGCCGGACAGCCCGCGTCTGCGACCACGTTGCCGGAGATCATCCAGGCCCTGGACCGGCTTTCGGCCGGCCTCGAAACCGGCCGGATCTATGACCGAGACGTTGTCACCCTGGGGCCGGCTCTCGATCGACTCGGCAACGCCTGGGTCCGCCGCACGTCGCGATAGGGGCGGCTCTCACGAGTGCCCTCGCTGCCGCCGCCGGACTTACCGGACATGCTTGATAGCGCTGAGTTGCGATGGGTCGACCGAGCAACCTGACTGCCGGCCAGACACCGCAACGCCCGCCTCGACTGCCGGGCAGGATAGGACTCCGGGCGGGTGCCGCTTCTGGAACCCGGCCGTCAGCTCGTTCGCTGGACGTGAGCCGCGGCGAAGAGGAGATAGACCGCGGCGGTCCACGTGTAGGCGCGGTCTCTGAGGCCCGCACCGGTGCCAGCGTCGAAGTTCTCGGCGAAGCCGGAGCTTTCGCACAGCGCTCGGAAACGAACGCTCACCACGTCGGCGAGGGCTTCGAACCCGCTGCGTCGCAGACCGTCCTCGATGATGGCTGTGGACGGTGCCCAGATCGGGCCGCGCCAGTAGCCGTCGGCCTCGTACTGCGGTGAGGTCACCGGCTCGGTAGCGAGGCCGTGTGTGGTGAGGTGGTCCTGCAGCCGATCCGCCATGGCCGAACGGACGTCGTGCGGAAGCCGGTCGCCGAGGACGAGGGGCAGGAGGTTGAGCAGGCTGGTTGCGGTGCTGTGGCGGCCGGACAGGGCACCGACCGCGATGAACTCCGTGCCGGTCCACAGCTGGTCCAGCAGGGCACGGACCATCCGGTCGCCGGCGTCGCGCCAGTGCGCCGAGGGGCGGTCGAGCTCGTCGGACAGATCCGCCAGGACGTCGAGCTGGAGCGCGAGGAAGGCGGCGAGGTCCGGTGACTCGATGACCCGGTCGATGTCGAAGGTCGTCGAGTTGTCCCAGCCGCTGTCGTTTCCGTGCTGGTAGTAGGGCAGCACGTGCCCGGCACGCCGGCGCGCGTCGAGCCAGAACCGGCTCCATCGGGCCAGGCCGTCGTGGATGCGCCCGAGCTCCTCGCCGGTCAGTTCGCGGGTTGCGCTTGCGCGGATCCGTAGCAGCGCCCATCCGTGGATCGGCGGCTTGACGTAGTTGTACAGGATCTCGGAGTGGGTCACGGAGTCCGGGAGGGCACCGCACTCGTCCTGGTGGTCGAAGGGTGCCAGGAACTGGTCGATGGCGGCGTCGGTGCGTCCGGGCGAGAGCGCCATCGCGTTGAAGCAGTGGTCCCAGCTCCACAGCTTGTCCATCCAGTGCTTCGACATGAGCACCGACTCGCGGGTGACGAAGCCGCTCGGCGCGACAGTCGCCGACCACAGCACGTACGCCGCAAGGGCCGCTGCCGGGGTGTTCTGGTCGCGCCAGGATGCGATGTCCTCGAGGTAGTCGTCGAAGTCCGCCGCGCTCTGCGCGACGACCTCGGCGAAGCTCGAGGTGGCGGAGACCGCGGTCTGTTGCGAGGTCACCTCACGGACCTCGGCCTCCCAGCCCCCGCCGTCGCTGCCGAGCACCACCGCGCGGGTCGCAGCTCCCAGCGCCTCGCACCCCTCGACGGCCCAGGCGCCGCTCAGCACGGTGACCCGGTAACGGCATCCGGTCTCGTAGCTGGTGAAGACGAGCGCGCCGTCGCTCGGGTCCGTGAACAGGAAGGCACCGCTGAACGGGGTCAGCTCGCTCACGGCATCCGTCACTCGCAGACCGAGCCCCGTGCCGCGCAGGCGGATTGCGTCCCGACCAGCAAAGGCGGCCTCCACGGCCCCCTCCGCCGAAACCCAGCGGAACATGGCCGGATCCGCGGACCACGTGGTGGTCACCCGTGCGCCATCGCGCTCGGGCTGCAGCGCGAGGACCCCGTGGAAGCCGTTGCGGTGCGAGACGAGGTGCACGGTGTCAGTCGTGGTGTGTGCAGCGACGACCGGCGAGAGGTTGAGCCAGGACCCGTGCCGAGAGAAGGGGATCTCCCGGATGTCGAAGTGAACCTCGCCGCCGGTTCGGGGCGTGGCCGGCTCGAGGTCGGCGGAGGCCATGGTGGTGTCGGGTCGGTTCATGCAGCAGTCCTCGGGTCAGTCCTTGACGGCGCCGGCGGTGACTCCGGCGGCGACGTACCGCTGGGCCACGACGAGCAGGATGGCGGTGGGGATGGAGGCCACGACGGCGGTCGCCATCATCGGGTCCCCACTCCTGGTTCTGGGTGCCGATGTAGTCGTAGATGCCCATCGTGATCGGGCGGAGGCGGCCGCCCTCGCGGTTGAGGGTCGACGCGAAGATGAAGTCCGACCAGGCCCACAGGAACGCGAACAGCGCGACGGTGACGGCCGCGTTGCGGGAGATGGGCAGCACGATCCGAGCGGAAGGTGCGCCAGGTGGACGCCCCGTCGACGGCCGCGGCCTGCAGCAGCTCGTCGGGGGATCCCCGCCATGAACGCGGTGAAGAGCATCACTCCGAACGGGACGGCGATCGTCGAGTCGGCGACGATCAGCCCCGGGATCGTGTTGAGGATCCCCAGCTCCGACGTAGATCGTGTAGAAGCCCATCGCCATGACGACCGCCGGGATCATCTGGGCGACGATGCAGCAGGAAGTTGAGCATCCGGCGGCCCGGCACGAACAGCTAGGCCAGCGCGTAGGCCGGCGGGCGCGGAGATGAGCAGGGTCAGCACCACGGTGCCGAGGCCGATGAGCAGGCTCGTGGCGAGGTAGGGGAGCTGGTCCTGAAGGACGACGGCGTAGTCGTCGAGCGTGAAGTGACCGGGGGAACAGGTCTCCGCGCCGGATGGCGCGGGCGCTGGGTGAACGACACGTTGATCATCCAGTACAGCGGGAAGAGCATCACGGCGGTGAGCACGACGCCGATCGCGGTCTTCCACCAGGTTCGCGTGTTCCTGCGCATCTCAGTCCTCCTCGCGCCGCTGGACGGCCAGGTAGACCAGCCCGAAGACGAGCGCGATGACCAGGAGGATGCGTCCCCACCACCGAGGCCTGCGAGTACTTGATGACGGCCGAGGTGCCCTTGCCGAACGCCATGCCGTAGGACCAGGTGGCGAGGGTCTGGGACTTCCCGGTCCCCGTCGTCATGATCCAGATGATGTCGACGACCTTGAGCGTGTAGACGAGGCCGAGCAGGAGGGTGATCGCGGAGACGCGGGCGCAGGAGCGGGAACGTGATGCGACCAGAACCGGCGCCAGGGACCCGCACCGTCGAGCGCGGCGGCCTCGTAGAGGTCGCTCGGGATGTTCTGCAGGCCCGAGTAGAGGATCACCAGGTTGAACGGGATGCCGAGCCAGATGTTCGCGATGATCACGGACCACAGCGAGTTGTCGGCGTTGAGCCACCAGATCGGGTCGACGCCGAAGAGGCCGAGGAAACGGTTGAGGATGCCGTTGTCTGCGTTCATCATCCACTGCCACGTGGTGGCGGAGACGATGATCGGCAGCAGCCACGGGACGAGGAACAGCGCCCGGAGCACGGTCGACAGCCGGAAGTTGCTTGTAGAAGAAGACGGCGAGCGCCAGACCGATCGCGTACTGGAAGACCAGGGATCGACCACGACGTGAAGATCGCCGTCTGCTCGACGGTGGGCCAGAACTGCGGCTGAGCTCAGCACCTCGCGGTAGATGTCGAGTCCCGACGAACGGGGCCTCGCCGGTGACGAACGTGGCTCGGGTGAACCTGCGCAGGCTCATCGACACGTTCACCGCGAGCGGGTAGGCGTAGAAGAGGACGAGGTAGACGATCAGCGGGGCTGCGAAGACGAGCCCGGTGACGTGACGGCGCCGCAGCGCGGCGGCGGGGCCGCTGCGGCTGCACGTCGCGTGCCGGTTGCATCGTCCCCCCCGGCCTGCTCGCGGTGGTCTGGCTCATGGTCCCTCCGTCGGTTCCAGGGTGCTCCGGTGGGCGGTCCTGTGCGCACCACGTGGTTGTGGGACCGCCCACCGGGAGATCGGGTCTCAGCCCTTCGCCTCTTGGGCGGCCGTCGTGAACGCGTCAGTGACCTTGGCCTGGTCACCGCTGGCGTTGAGGGCGGCCTGCTCGGCCTTCGACAGCGCGGCCGAGGTCGTCAGGTAGTCCGTCCCGAGGTCGGTCGTGCGCCCCTGCGCACCGTTGATCGCATCGGTCCACGGCACGTACACCGGCTCCGCCGCGATCTGCTCCTGCCTGGTCGCCTTGTTGGCGGTGAAGTAGCCGAGCATGTTGTCGGTCGTGATCTGCTTGTCGGACCCGAGCAGGCAGTCGATCACCGCCTTCGCAGCGGCGTAGTGGCCCGCACTGTTGTCCTTGTGCACCGGCACGACCCCGAACTCGCCACCCGTCGGAACCGGGGCGGCGCCGCCGGATGCCGAGGGAATGGGCATCATCTTGATCGGGAACTTCTCCGCGGCCGCGGCCTTGGCGAACCACGAGCCGTTCTCGGCGAAGGCGTAGTCACCGGTGAGGAACTGGTCCCAGGACGCCGACTGGTTGTCGGTGATGGCCGACTTCGGCGCGTAGCCCTTGGCCACCCAGTCGGAGACCAGCTGCCCGGCCTGAGCCGCCTGCTCGGAACCGATGTCCTTGAGGTCGGCGCCCGCACCCCAGAACCAGGGGAGGAACTGGAAGGTTCCCTCCTCGCCCGGGACGCCGGAGAAGGTGATGCCCTTGCTCGCCGGCCTTGGTGACCTTCTCGAGCGCGGCATTGAGGCTGGCCCAGTCGGTGACCGTCGCGGGGTCGACGCCGGCCTTCTTGAGGACGTCCTCGTTGTAGTAGAGCCCGAGGGTGTTGGCGCCGATCGGCACGCCGTAGGTCTTGCCGTCGACGGTGCCGGGGCCGGCGAGGTTGGCGTCCGCGTCCCCGGCGGCGAGGCCGACGGTGTCGAGCGGTGCCAGTAGGCCCGAGGCGGAGGCCTCCGGCACGACCGGGTTGTCGAGGAACACCACATCAGGCGCGTTGTCCTCGCGCACCGCGGTGGTGAGGTTGTTGATGAGGTCGGTATTTGGTGCCGTGGTCCGCTTGATCGTGGCCCCGCTGGGTGCGCAGGCCTGGACGTACTTGGCCCAGTCCGAGCTGGCGTCGTGCTGGGGGTATGGGTCCCAGAAGCCGATCTCCGTCACGGCTGTGGATGCGCTCCCGGATGACGAGGAGTCCGGGGACCCCCCGCCACAGGCGGCCAGCGACGTGGCGACGACGGTTGCGAAGACGATGCCGGTTGCTCGCCGGACCTTCGGGGTGGTGCGCATGGTGTTTCCTTTCACTTCATTGTGAGCGGGTGGTGAACCGGTTCGACGACCCACCTACCCTGGTCGGGGCAACCATGGGGCCTGGCTACCTTGTGCTTCCGCGGTCACGAAGGACCGGGGTGACGAACTGGAGAAGGGGTGGGCCGGTCTCCAGCGGATGCGAGATGCGGCTGATCAGCCGGGACACCGCTTGGTGTCCGAGCTCCTCGGCGGCAGACTCCACCGCGGTGTAGGGCAGGGAGAACTCCTCGCCGAAGTCCCGCGAGTAGAGGCTGACCACGCTGAGGTCCTCGGGGACGCTCACCCCGCGCTCGCGCAGGATGGACGGCAGCGCGGCGATCGTCGCGTCGTTGTGCACGATCAGCCCGGTGGCCGACGGGTGCGCGTCGAGGATCGACTGCATGGACCTGCTGATTCCCGGCTGGCGTGACTCGCCGTGGTAGACGTGGATGCGCAGGCCATAGCGCGCGGCGCGCTCCACCGCCGCATCGCGGAAGCGCCAGGCGTACGAGCCCCCGCGCTCGATGACGTGCTCCGGCGGCGCGACGAGGACGAGCTCGCGGTGCCCCCGCTCGTTGAGGTGGTCCACGAGCAGCCGCGCGGCCTCGCCGAAGTCGAGGTCGACGATGTCCAGACCGGCGGTGTCCCGCGGCAGGCCGAGCAGGACCCCCGGCTTACTCACGGCGCGCAGTGCGGGGAGCCGCGGGTCGTCGGTGGTGACGTCGAGCAGGATGATCCCGTCAACCATGTTCGAGTCCGCGATCCGGCGCAACGCGGACGGCCCGTCGGGGTCGGTGACCATGAGGATGTCGTAGCCCAGGTCACGAGCCGTCGTGGAGATGGGCAGGACGTACTGCAGCATGGCAGGGGCGAACTCGTCCTGGTGGAACTGCAAGAGGACGCCAAGGACCATGGTCTGGGAGGTCGCGAGGGCGCGTGCGCCCGCGTTAGGTGTGAAGTCGAGGTCCGCGATGGCCCGCTCGATCCGGCGGCGAGTCTCCGCCGAGATCGACCGCTTGCCCGAGAGTGCGTACGAGACGGTGCTGCGAGCCACTCCCGCGCGTCTAGCGACATCCTCGATGGTGGCCATCCTTGGCGCCTCCTTCATCGTCGAAGCGGTTCG